>NZ_VWRQ01000054.1 GCF_008635795.1 Paenibacillus tepidiphilus
CATCTGGAGAACGGGAATGGGCAGCGTACGGAAGTCCATAACTTTAATTCACTTTCCGGCCTTATTCAGGCTAATCTTAAGTTCAACTTATATATAAGAAAACCAACGGTACAGTTTAATAAATTTTTTACGTTAGTGCGATCGTTCCCTCCCGGTAGCTCACACCTAAATGTTCAAAAGGAAAGCGCTGAGTTCCATTTAACCGGCTGTCATCCGCAATGACAAGCTGCTCCTTACGGAGCAGTATGGCAGTGTCTCCGTTGGATTCCAGCAGACAATCGCCCTCATGCCTCTGCATCACTGCTCCAATAAATCTCATGAGCTCATTTAATCGGCCTTCGACGCCGTCATACAGGTCAAACCACATTTGCACATCCAGGCTCATCCGATAATCTTCACTCCGGAACTTCACCCCGTCTCCGCCTTCTGTTACCGTTAAATGATACACATCCGTTGTCAGCTCAAGCTCATCTGCTGAGTCTGCGTTGAGCTCTGCCCCCTCAAGCAGATCAACCACCATCCGCTTTACGTCATGAAAAGGGCAATTGGCTGCCAAAAAGAATAAATAGAACATGTCATCCTCCTGGTCAGGCTATGCAATAATCTCCCTATTTTTGAATCTATAGTTACCTGTATATTAGATTTCTTTTCAATAGTAATTTTATTGCATTTATGCTAGATCAGCATTTCCGCATAGAGTACGCCTGCTAATAACCTCCCTTTTTCTTCATTCTCTATCTGCAGCATCGAATCTGAGAAGTAAGTGTCCCCCCATTTAATAATAACTGCGGTACACTGAGCCACGAGTTTATTAAGGGAGAGTTTGGCATCAACACATTTTCTGGCTGAGGATTTCAGTTCTTCAAG
The DNA here is from genome assembly GCF_008635795.1 of Paenibacillus tepidiphilus. Classification (GTDB taxonomy): domain Bacteria; phylum Bacillota; class Bacilli; order Paenibacillales; family Paenibacillaceae; genus Paenibacillus_AQ; species Paenibacillus_AQ tepidiphilus. The sequence continues at coordinate 868 of NZ_VWRQ01000054.1, forward strand.
GGACTGTGAGAGCTCTTCTTCGGAACAGAGTAAATCGTACATTCTCCTTGAATAATAGTAGTATTTCTGCCTTCCTTTTGCTATGAAAGGACTGGCCATATCCTTCTCTACTGCTGCAGCCAGACTGGAGATACTCCCGCTTAATTCAATGATTTTGTTGCCTATGGATTGCACAATTTCGTCAGAGATTTCATATTCAGAATAGACCACAATTTTAAATCCGAGGCTCAGCACTTCTAATCTGTCATCGGGAAATTCAACCGGTGCGATCCATAGGGCTACTACAACATCACCTCCCTTTGCCCGATTATCGGTGCATTTGATATACAGGCCGATTTTTTCGTTATACCGCTTTACAAATACACAGTAGCTATCTTTAGAAATCAATGAAGATGTAAACTTGTATCCAATTTTGGCAACGGCCAAGCCAAGAGTTTCTTTCATAGATTCAGCAAAGGTTGTGCCCATAATTATCCTCCAGCCTTCTAAAATGGTTTATCCGGACCATAGGTCCAAGGTATGCCCGCACCGGTCAATTTATCCAGCAGCGGCTTCATTTCAGGCGCCGTTGTCGGGTTATGTTCAAAATGCCAATGCGGTTTTGCTTCCTCTCTCTTTAAAAGGATAATATCCTTATCCATCTGCCGCTCCATTCGGGTCAGCTCGGATGGGGTTCGCGGCCCTTTCTTAAAATTATCAGATTTATACTCTATGTCCTTCCCTTGATAGTATGAATCATAATGCCTTCCTGTTTGATGAAAATCTCTGCCTTTCACATTCCCGAACAATTCTGAAACTCTTTTATCATGCCACTCGGTTATATACTGCCATCTAGTCTTCTTCGGACCTTCACTACCATTCCCCGTCTCCTTAGTGGATACAGGTTCAGATTTGGCCTTTATTTCAGCATCTCTTTTTGTAGCGCCGTGATGAGCTGGGTCCCCGGTTATTTTAGAATCCTGGATAGATTCAGCAATCTCGCTGCCCGCGCTGCCTGGCGGCTTCTTCCCGCGCTTCGTCAGATCCTCAGGGTCCTGGTCGAATTCCGCAATTAAGATCTCAGGATTAACTATTCCGTACAGCCGGATCCGTCTGCCCTTGCGTTCCAGCTTAAACCGCTTGAACTTGAACCTGTTCAGGATCTTGCCGAGCAGACCCTTGAGCTTCATGACCCCCTTCGTGAATCCCTTTTGCAGACTCTTGATCACAACTTTACCATTGCGGATGATCATACTGCCTGACTTGGAAGCGAGGGTGGCCCCGGATTTCAGCAGGCTCTTGACGCTGCGTACGCCTGCGCTTGCCGCGTTCTTGGCACCCTTGGCCGCCGCGGTGGCTCCTTTCTTCACCGCTGCGCCGGCTTTCTTCAGGCCTTTGCCCAGGCCCTTGAAGCCCAGCTCCATCGCCAGTTCGACCAGCCCCATCGCCATCGCTGTCGCCAGTGCGATCGAAGCGGGCTCGACCAGCTTCTGCCAGCCCTTGCTCAGATATTGGCCGATATAGCCCGCCGCATCCGCCAGGGTCTGGGCCACAGCCACTACAGCCGATGCGTTCAACGCCGTCATCAGGAACTGCATCAATACCGGAAGGAATGCGGTGATGGCCCCGCCGGTGACAATCTCCAGCACAACCACCGCAGCCAGTGTGCCGAC
>NZ_VWRQ01000055.1 GCF_008635795.1 Paenibacillus tepidiphilus
TATCCTACACAGTCTGCTGAATAACTCTTGGTGGGGGAGGCCTCCCCCACCAAGAGAACCATCTCACCGATGTCCCAGAAGAATACTTTTACTCTATTACACAAACTTCTTGACGCTACCACATCTTATTTGGGTTACTTCATTTTCAATAGATTTTAAATTCAAATTATTTTGAATAAAATCCTTTTCTTTAGAAAGAGTCATTTTTATTAAATCAATTTGCGATTCTTGTAGTTTCTTATTAGTATCTGTAATGAACTTAAAAACATCCTGCGTACAAGCCTGCTTTACAAAAAACTTATCGTTTACAATATGACTATTAATACTTTTATTTTCGTATTTTCTTAGCATTTGTTTTCTAATAAAATCAATCCCAAGATCTTCAACGATAGAATGATGATACTTTTCTAATCTTTTAATCCACGAGTAAATATAATCTAGCATTGATAATGAAAACATCCCATTGGCTAGCTTGTCTTCAACTTCAATTCGGGGATAAAAATTATAAACCCTAATTCTTGAGGATATTAAACTCGTTGAGACCCCCATTTTTTCTGATAATTTAGAGTAAGTGTTATCCTCAGACATACTCCACATATCATATGTGTATTTTGCCCATTCGTAGGGAGTCCAGTCTACTTGTCCACCCTGTATTGAGCCTAATCTATCCATAGCTTCAGCATCTGTTTTCGGAGTCTCTACTACATATACAGGAACTTTTTTCATCCCCATATGTTGCGCAGCATACCATCTCCTATGTCCAGATAAAATGATAAAGTACAGCCCCTTCCTATAGCATGAAATTCCTTCTTCCCATCCCTTTGATGCTAGTATTTCTTGCATTTGTTCAGTCTTTATAGACTGATCCTTTCTAGGGTTCAAAGGGTTTGGCAACACGCTCTTAATATCCACCCATTCTAAATACGGATCATTTTTATCATAATCTCCTAATTGTTCCAACTTTTCGATGCCTCCACTATAAATAAATTCAAATTATTATACCAAATAAATAATATTAATTAATATAGCTAATAATTTACTTTTTATTTCTTTGATAAGGACTCTTTAAAAAATATGTTACAGTTCTTGCTTTGCACTAGTTATTTCAGCAGAATATTGGTCAACAGCAAAAGTCAGCAGAAAAGCCAAGCATTGTCCAATACCGCAAGTAAGTGTATAGAATGAAAGTGACATGGAAATCACAAAAGAAGAAGCACTTCGTATTTATGTAAAAGATAATATTTATTGGATATAAATATTAAAAAATTAGTTTACACATTCCATGCTTTGCGATGCTGGCTTCCATTAAATTATGCTTTAATTTGTATACAAGCCATAAAACTTTAAATTATCTATCATCACTTACTTCTTCGATATCAATAATTAACGCTGAATTGAAAAAAGACACCATTTAAGGTGTCTTAATTGATACTCCATATGGAGCCGATGGTTGAATCCCTACCCGAAGAAAACAGCAAATAAGCTTCTACAAGCGTAGTTGCAGCTTTAATGTTACCGAGTATTGCCCCGTAACTTAATCCCCTTTGGGTGACCTGATTATCTTTTCCTGCTGACCCAGGCGGAGACCAAGCGGCGTAACCCACTATAGTTAGGCTCCTGTCCCTGTCACATGACGATACAGGGTAGAAGCACGCAGGTTATTAGGCCGCGAAAGAGTATTTGTTGTTTGTTTTCCTTTTAATAGGCTTTAGTGTTGGTGAAGTTTGCTTCAAAACATTACATGTTAAGGAATTAACGACTTTAATTCACTTTCACTAAGCCATGTTACCTTAGCTAAAGCTGCATAATCCATATCCATTGCAGGCAGATTGCGGGAGACTTCTCTTTTTCCTTCACAATATGATTCAGCTTCAACCTGTACTGGTTTCACAAGCATTCCGCAAGCAGTTTGTAACCGTACACGTGCTCTTCTCCAGAGATCAGTTCCAGCAGCCATTCCTGGATTTGCTCGTCGCTAATCTTCTCCCCAGACTCCGTAAGGGAGTAACCCGGAACGGGTCTCCCGCGCCCACTTTGAGCCGTGGGGACTGCGACATGCGCTTCATGCGGTCATAGTACGTGGACTCCGACAGCCCAATAATACGCAGCACAAGGGCTGCTGAATTCCCCTGCTTA
>NZ_VWRQ01000056.1 GCF_008635795.1 Paenibacillus tepidiphilus
GGCTGGTACAGGTACGACACCTGCTCGTTCATCCGGTCCGCCGCCATCGTGTACTGGATCAGATCGTTCGTGCCGATGCTGAAGAAGTCCACTTCCTTGGCGAACTGGTCAGCCAATACGGCCGTCGACGGAATCTCCACCATGATGCCGAGCTGGATGCTGTCCGAGACCTCATGGCCTTCCCCGCGGAGCCTCTCCTTCTCTTCCAGCAGCAGGTCGCGCGCGGCGCGGAATTCGCCGAGCGTTGCGATCATCGGGAACATGATCCGCAGATCGCCGTGGGCGCTCGCTCTCAGCAGGGCCCGCAGCTGGGTGCGGAAGATGTCCTGACGGTCCAGGCAGAGCCGGATCGCCCGGAAGCCGAGGAACGGATTCATTTCCTTCGGCAGCTCCAGATACGGCAGCTCCTTGTCGCCGCCGATATCGAGCGTGCGCACCACGACCGGCTTGCCGTTCATGCTCTCCAGCACCGTGCGGTACGCATTGTACTGCACCTCCTCGGACGGCAGCTTATCGCGGCCCATGTACAGGAACTCGGTCCGGTACAGGCCTACGCCTTCCCCGCCGTTCTCCAGCACGCCGGCCACGTCGTTCGGCGTGCCGATGTTCGCCGCCAGCTCCACATGCTTGCCGTCCTTCGAGACGGTCGGCTCCTCGCGCAGCTTCTTCCACTCGGCGATTTGCAGGTTGTAGGCTTCCTGCTTCTGCGTGTACTCCGCCACTTCGGCTTCGCCCGGGTTAATCAGCACATCGCCGCTCAGCCCGTCCACGATCACCAGATCGCCCGATTTCACGGCGGACAGCACGCTCTTCGTGCCGACGACCGCCGGAATTTCCAGCGAACGGGCCATGATGGCCGAATGGGAGGTCCGGCCGCCGATGTTGGTGGTGAAGCCCTTGACGTACTTGCGGTTCAGCTGTGCCGTATCCGAGGGCGTCAGGTCCTCGGCGATGACGATGACCTCCTCATCGATCTCCGCCGGACTCACATAAGTGATGCCCAGCAGATGGTTCAGCACGCGCTTCGTCACGTCGCGCATGTCGGCGGCGCGTTCCTGCAGGTAGGCGCTCTTCATGTTCTCGAACATGCTGATGAACTGGGCGGCCACTTCCTGCAGGGCATAGTCCGCGTTGACTGCTTCCTCGCGGATTTTATCCTGCACAGGGCTGATCAGCTCCGGATCATCGAGGATCAGCAGATGGGATTCGAAGATCTCGGCCTTCTTCTCGCCGAGCTCTTGCAGTGTACGCTCCTTGATGCGCTGAAGCTCCCCCTTCGATTGCTCAAGGGCGGCCTCCAGCTTGGCGATTTCCGCATCCACATCGCTAACGGAGGTCTTCGTGATCGTGTAGTCCGGATGCTCCAGGATAAACGCGCGGGCGACGGCGATGCCGGCGGAGGCCGCGATTCCTGTGAGTTTATTCATGAACCTCGCCCAGCCCTTCCTTAACCATCACTTCCTGCAGCGCAGCCAGCGCTTCAGCTTCCTGTCCGCCTTCGGTGATCAGGGTCAGGGTGTCGCCGGTTTCCAGCCCCAGGGACAGTACGCCCAGGATGGATTTCAGGGTTACCTTCTTGCCTTTGGCTTCCGCGAAGGCTTCCGTGTCCTTGAA
>NZ_VWRQ01000057.1 GCF_008635795.1 Paenibacillus tepidiphilus
CTGCACTTCCACCTCCAACCTATCTACCTCGTCGTCTTCAAGGGGTCTTACATACTGGGAAATCTCATCTTGAGGGGGGCTTCACGCTTAGATGCTTTCAGCGCTTATCCCGTCCGTACGTAGCTACCCAGCCATGCTCCTGGCGGAACAACTGGTGCACCAGCGGTACGTCCATCCCGGTCCTCTCGTACTAAGGACAGCTCCTCTCAAATTTCCTGCGCCCACGACAGATAGGGACCGAACTGTCTCACGACGTTCTGAACCCAGCTCGCGTACCGCTTTAATGGGCGAACAGCCCAACCCTTGGGACCTACTTCAGCCCCAGGATGCGATGAGCCGACATCGAGGTGCCAAACCTCCCCGTCGATGTGGACTCTTGGGGGAGATAAGCCTGTTATCCCCAGGGTAGCTTTTATCCGTTGAGCGATGGCCCTTCCATGCGGTACCACCGGATCACTAAGTCCGACTTTCGTCCCTGCTCGACTTGTAGGTCTCGCAGTCAAGCTCCCTTTTGCCTTTGCACTCTGCGAATGATTTCCAACCATTCTGAGGGAACCTTTGAACGCCTCCGTTACTCTTTAGGAGGCGACCGCCCCAGTCAAACTGCCCGCCTGACACGGTCCCTGTACCCGCTTAGGGTACCAGGTTAGAACCTAGATACGATCAGGGTGGTATCCCAACGGCGCCTCCACCGAAGCTTGCGCTCCGGCTTCTACGGCTCCCACCTATCCTGTACAAATCGTACCCAAATTCAATATCAAGCTGCAGTAAAGCTCCATGGGGTCTTTCCGTCTTGTCGCGGGTAACCTGCATCTTCACAGGTATTAAAATTTCACCGGATCTCTCGTTGAGACAGCGCCCAAGTCGTTACGCCATTCGTGCGGGTCAGAATTTACCTGACAAGGAATTTCGCTACCTTAGGACCGTTATAGTTACGGCCGCCGTTTACTGGGGCTTCGGTTCATAGCTTCGGGTTACCCCTAACCACTCCCCTTAACCTTCCAGCACCGGGCAGGCGTCAGCCCGTATACTTCGCCTTGCGGCTTCGCACAGACCTGTGTTTTTGCTAAACAGTCGCTTGGGCCTTTTCACTGCGGCCCCCTCGGGCTATTCACCCTACCGAGGCACCCCTTCTCCCGAAGTTACGGGGTCATTTTGCCGAGTTCCTTAACGAGAGTTCTTCCGCGCGCCTTAGAATTCTCTTCTCGCCTACCTGTGTCGGTTTGCGGTACGGGCACCTTCTCCTGGCTAGAGGCTTTTCTTGGCAGTGTGAGATCATGACCTTCGCTACTGTAATTTTCGCTCCCCATCACAGCCCAGCCTTATCGATGTGCGGATTTGCCTACACATCAGCCTCACTGCTTGGACGGACATCCATCAGTCCGCGTCACTACCCTCCTGCGTCACCCCATCGCTCATAGCGGATTACGGTGGTACAGTAATTTCAAACTGTTGTCCTTCGACTACGCCTGTCGGCCTCGCCTTAGGTCCCGACTTACCCTGAGCGGACGAGCCTTCCTCAGGAAACCTTGGGCTTTCGGCGGATCAGATTCTCACTGATCTTTTCGTTACTCATACCGGCATTCTCACTTGTG
>NZ_VWRQ01000058.1 GCF_008635795.1 Paenibacillus tepidiphilus
CCACTAGCGTTGCATAAAAGCTAACATTAGCCGAATGGTATAAACTAACTGTCCATAAATGAAAAAAAACCCTATTGTAAGAAGGTAGGCACGTTGTCCATACCCCCTTACAAAGGAGTCCTCAATGGATAACGTTAATGCAAATTCGGTCATACGTCAATTCTTATCTTTGCTTCCGATCCACGTTTTGGATCGGACCGTGTTCGATTACTACACCAAAAAGCTTACCGTGATGAAAAGCATCTTCATTTTTGTTGCCGCCCAGATGAACCAGTGGTCTTCTTACCGCGAAATTGAAGCGCATATCCGTGCACAAACGGAGTTGCAGTGCCTGTTTCACTTGGACCATATTAGTGGCTCCCAACTGTCCCGTTCCCTGGATCGTCTGCCCACCGAGCTGCTCGAGCACATCTTCCAGCAACTGGCCCTACGCGCTAAAAGGCGGACAGCAGCCTGTAGCGGGGTTTCCAAAACTATTGGGAAATTGAGCATCGTGGATGCCTCTACGATTTCGTTGCCCTTACACCTTGGAAACTGGGCGCAAGTGACCCGTAAGGCCAGCAGCGTCAAGATGCATTTGCGTCTCGTCGCTGCTTCGCCGGACACCGTTTTCCCCGATGCTATGGTGCCTACTACAGCCAATGTCGGAGACCGGGCGTGTGCGCTTCACCTCGTCGTTCCTTCAGACACGACTTATGTCATGGACCGGGGCTACGATGACTACAAAAGGATGGAGGCGTGGAGCCAGGACAACATCCGGTTCGTCATGCGTCTGCGGGACCGCGCATTCACCACAATTGTGGAGGAGTCTTCAGTGAAGTTGGGAAGCCGAATTCTCCGGGACGCCGTGGTTCAAATGGGCAGTGCTCCTCGCACCAACAAGCATCTGTTACGACTCATTGAATTCACGGATGAGCAGGGACGTCGCTACCGGCTCGTGACTTCAATCTGGGATTTGTCAGCAGAAGAGATTGCCCAGATTTATAAATGCCGCTGGCTCATCGAGTTGTTTTTTAAATGGATGAAGCAGCATTTGTCGACCGTGCATGTGCACAGCTACAAGCCACAGGCGATTTGGAACCAGCTGTTTCTGGTTTTAATTACGGCGCTTCTGGTACAAGAAGTAAATGCCTCATTGGCGTGTAAAACAACGTCCTGGCAACTGCTTAGACTCATGCGAGTCTATGTGTATCTGCCGTGGTCGACTTTGGAACAAGAGCTATTTAGGCCACGCAAGACCTCCAAAGGAAGACCACCTGGAGCCCAACCGAAGCCGAAGATCTTACGAACAACGGTAGGTGAACTCCGGCCCAGTAAAAAGTAATTCACACACAAAATATGGATGAAATTGACAACAAGTGCCTAGCATTTATACCACTATTCCTTTTTAGTTTGGCAGCCAAAAATAAATGTTAAAACATCCCTTTAAATACTAAAATAAACAGAATCTAAATGCATGTCAGGGTTAATGCAACGCTAGTGG
>NZ_VWRQ01000059.1 GCF_008635795.1 Paenibacillus tepidiphilus
CAATTGTATGGTCAGGCTAGCGTCTTTAGGCGCAGTTTGGCAACAAGGGGTTATACCCCTAGAGCAAACCACCCGTTGGACGGGTGGTCCTGATTCTGCTTTTTTTTGGCGCGGCGGCAAGTAAATACAACCTTCTTCCGTTACCCGGCTGTGAAACACCCCTCTAATTTTACTTAATCAGTAGAATCCATTTTTGGCATGAGGGGGATGTAATTTGCAGACCAACGCTAGTGTGGGCAAGGAGAAGGATAAAGCTCCCGCCCGGCAGATTCTATATCAAAAGCCGCTGGAGCTGGTGAAGCCGGCGGCTGTACGCGGTCCGGACCCGGTGGAGGTGCTGCGCCGGGCCCGGCGCAATCCGGAGTCATTGACGAAGGAAGAGCTAGCCCTGCTGCAGCGGGCTATTGGGCGGCGGGCAGCCGCAGAAGTGCTGGGACAGCTGTCCGCTGACCGGGCGAAGGAGCAACAGGGGAATAAGGCAGAGACGGGGGCAGCAGGAGAGGCGGCAGGCAAGACGCCGGCAAACGAACAGGAGCGTGGTAATGCTGTTCTCGCCCAGGTGCCGGAGGAGAACGAAGAACCGCCTGCCCAGGTGCAGGAGGAGAAGGAAAAGATGCCTGTCCAGGTGCAGCAAACACAGGCAGCTATAAAACAGCCAGCTTCCGGAGCAGCAGCGGAAGAATCTAAGCTTGCCGAAGACCGCGATAAGCAGCAGGCTGCTGCCAAGGCCCCTGCCAAAGGGCTGGTGAAGACCAGCCCGCAGGGACAGGGGGCCAAGCAGGAGAAGCCGCAAGCGGAGGCGGTCGCTGATGGTGAACGCCAAGCGGCGCAGACGGAAGCGGAAGGTGACCGGCAAGCGGAGGCGGCGGAGCCTACAGGCGATAAGGCTAAGCCGAAGGAAGGCCAGGAGGCGCCCGCAGCAGAAGCGGGCAAGCCTGAACCCGGCGGGGAACAGGGCGAAGCCAAGCCGGCCAAAGCCAAGCCGAAGGAAGAGAAGGCCGGCGGTGAGAAGGAGGCTGTTGCCGCCAAGGAGCCGTCGCTCGGCGATTTGCTTGGCGGAATGGCCGGGGAGAAAGAAGCGCCGGCCAAGGCCAAGAAGGTAAACATTCGGGCCGAGGACCCGGGACAGATTCTGGAGCAGCTGTCCAAGGTGCCGCCGACCCAGATGGGCGAAGCCTACGCACAGGCCGCTCAGGCTTCGGGCGAGGCGATGTCGAAGCAGGCGCGTAAGGCGCAGCAGGGCTTGCCCGCCGTTCCTGTGCCGACAGGGCTGAAGGGCCGGGCACTGAAGGCCCGGAAGAAGCAGGCGGCGCCGGTGCACAAAGCCGCAGCAGGCTTCAAGAGCGAACGCTCCGGCGGTTCGGCTGCGGCGGGCTTGTCATCCGGTATGAATATCCGCTCCGGCGGCTCCGGGGACAACCCCGAGGCCATTCTGGGCGAGATCCGCGCGGCCTCCGGCCAGCGGGCAGCCATCCGCATGGA
>NZ_VWRQ01000006.1 GCF_008635795.1 Paenibacillus tepidiphilus
CTAACGAACATGGACGCAGCTGAAAAGGTCATCTACCTCGACGTCATTGACTACAACGAGCGATTTGCAGAACGCGTCATTCGCGGCTTTGGAGATAAAGATGTGAAGGTGCAGTTAAACAAGATGTTTGAAGAACGGTATCCTACACAGCCTGCTGAATAACTCTTGGTGGGGGAGGCCTCCCCCACCAAGAGAACCAACTAACCCAATGTCCCAGAAGAATACTTTTTCTCTCTTACACAAACTTCTTGACGCTACCCCTATTGGACGTTTTTCATGAAAAATAATTGCAGGAAGTGCAACTATACGCGCATATTGCAGCGCTGGGACATTTTTAGTTGTACAAAGTACAACTAAAAGCAGTGGCAGTGCAGCAGCGGCAGCGGTAAATCCAGCATCTACATCAGTACTAGCGGCAGTGGTACTAGCGGCAGTGGCACCAGCGCCTGCACCAGCGCCTGCACCTTCACTAGCATCAGGAGCACCAGCACCAAACCAGCACCAGCACCTTCACTAGTATCAGGCATTAGCATTAGCATTAGCATTAGCATTAGCATTAGCATTAGCATTAGCACTAGCAGTAGCATTAGCACTAGCACTAGCAGTAGCATCAGCACCAGCACTATCACAAACACCCAGCACCAACACCAGCGCTAAACCAATTCCAGCTCCTGCACGTCCCTCAACCGAGATACATCTGTTGTATCCTGCTACCCTCCAGCACCTAATCTTTAATGTTACTCATCCATCTACAACTGGTCCTTGGCTCTTACACCTTAAGTGTCACTCATCCGCTACAACTGGCCCCTGGCTCTCACACCTTAAATGTTACTCATCCTCTATACCTGGCCCCTGGCTCTTACAGCCACTAATGTTACTCATCCACCTGCATCTGGTCCCTAGCTCTTATTAGGTTACTTCCCGATCTGCAACAGTTCCCTGGCTCTTACTCCTTCTTATCCATCTGCACCAGGTCCTCAGCTCTTACACCATGTTACTTATCCATCTGCTCATGCTCCTAACCGGAGGCAGCTTTAGCACATTTCGCCTTAGTCCTTCGAATAGTCGCGCACCCGCGGCGGAATGAGCGAGACGTCGACGGCCTCGTAGGAGATTTCCGGACCGTCCGGGGTCCAGGTCGCTTTGGTGGTCTTCAGGAATTCCTCGTCGTTTCGCTTAGGGAATTCCGGTTTATAGTGTGCGCCCCGGCTTTCGTTGCGCAGCAGCGCGCCGAGCGTCATCGCTTCCGCCAGTTCAAGCATGTTCCACAGCTGCCGGGTAAAAGCGACGCCCTGATTGTTCCAGCGCGAAGTATCAATCATGTTGATGCTGCGGTAACGTTCCTTCAGTTCCTTGATTTTGCCGATCGTATCCTGCAGCTTGCCGTTTTCCCGGACCACCGTCATGTTTGCCGTCATCCATTCGCCGAGCTCCTTGTGGATGACGTAGGCATTTTCCGTCCCGGACATGCCAAGGAGGGCTTCATATTTCATCGTTTGCTCACCGGCATACCTGTCGAATACAGTAGACGAAATGTCCTGCGCGGATTTCTTGAGCCCTTTAATATATTCCACAGCCTTCGGTCCGGAGACCATGCCGCCATAGATGGCCGAGACCAGCGAGTTCGCACCCAGCCGGTTCGCACCGTGATATTGATATTCGCATTCGCCCGCCGCGAACAGGCCGGGGATATTGGTCATCTGGTTATAATCCACCCACATGCCGCCCATGGAATAGTGCACCGCCGGGAAGATTTTCATCGGGATCTTGCGCGGGTCATCGCCCATGAATTTCTCGTAGATTTCAATAATGCCGCCGAGCTTCACGTCCAGCTCCTTCGGATCTTTATGCGAAAGATCGAGATAGACCATATTCTCGCCATTGATCCCCAGCCCCTGATCGACGCAGACACTGAAGATTTCGCGGGTAGCGATATCGCGCGGCACCAGGTTGCCGTAAGAAGGATATTTCTCCTCAAGAAAATACCACGGCTTGCCGTCCTTGTACGTCCAGATGCGCCCGCCTTCGCCGCGCGCCGATTCCGACATCAGCCGCAGCTTGTCGTCGCCCGGAATGGCCGTCGGATGGATCTGGATAAACTCGCCGTTGGCATAATGCACGCCCTGCTGATAGACGGCGCTGGCGGCGGTGCCTGTATTGATGACCGAGTTGGTTGTTTTGCCGAAAATAATCCCCGGACCCCCGCTGGCCAGAATAACCGCATCCGCCGGAAAAGACTGAATCTCCATCGTCTTGAGATTCTGGGCGGTGATGCCGCGGCAGACGCCTTCATCGTCGAGGATGACCGAGAGGAATTCCCAGTTCTCGCTCTTGGTGACAAAGCCCTCCGACTCCCAGCGGCGTACCTGCTCATCCAGCGCATAGAGCAGTTGCTGGCCGGTCGTCGCTCCGGCAAAAGCCGTCCGGTGCCGCTTCGTCCCGCCGAACCGGCGGAAATCGAGCAGCCCCTCCGGTGTGCGGTTGAACATCACGCCCATCCGGTCCATCAGATGGATGATACCCGGCGCCGCTTCGCACATGGCCTTGACCGGCGGCTGGTTGGCGAGAAAGTCGCCGCCGTACACGGTGTCGTCAAAATGCTCCCAAGGCGAATCGCCTTCGCCCTTGGTATTGACGGCTCCGTTGATGCCGCCCTGGGCACATACGGAGTGCGAGCGTTTGACAGGAACGAGCGAGAATAGGTGCACATGTGCGCCGGATTCCGCCGCCTTGATGGTCGCCATCAGTCCGGCCAGCCCCCCGCCCACGATGATGATATCGGCTGTTGCCATGGTTGTTCCCTCCTAAAATTTTTGGTAGCCTGCACTTCACCTGAGCTACTTCGCAAAAATCGCATCGGAAGCGCTACTTCACATTGATAGCTTTTTAAGTCGGTACAGCCCAGCTCTCTTCCGGCTGCGATGTTCCCTGCAATGTCCCCTGTGACGCATTCCCTTGTGAATGAGGCATGATATGGATACGCTTCTAAAGGGAAGATCTACGGCAGGCGACGGTTAACCGAAGGTGCGCAGTGTCGTCAGTGTTGTGGATAAGGCCTGGAATTCATCGTCGCGGAAGGTGACCAGCGACAGCAGGAACATGAAGGTTACGATGACGAACAAGCCGAGACAGAGGATGGAGGAGACTCTTTGCGAGCGCGGGCCCACAGTAATCCCCCAGCTGATCAGGAACGACCAGAGGCCGTTGGCAAAGTGGAAGCAGGCTGCAACGATACCGATTACATACACCGTTAGCAGCAGCGGCTGGGACACAATATTGTGCATAACGCCTCCAAGCTCCTCGTGCTCGACATTGCCGAGCGCTACTTGGAACCGTGTTTCGAAGACATGCCAGACGACGAACACAAAGGTGATGACGCCGCTGATCCGCTGCAGCGTATACCGCCAGTTGCGTTCCAGATTGTAACGGTTCAGGTTCGGTTTCGATTGGTAGGCGATGTAGAGTCCGTAAACTCCGTGGTACAGCAGAGGAAGCCAGATGCCGAACAATTCCAGGAAGAAGACAAGCGGCAGGCTGTTCAGCCACAGCACGCTGTCAGCGAAGCCGGAAGCGCCGCCCTCCACTGCCGAGAAATTGGTCAGCATGTGCTCTAGGAAGAAGAACCCGAGCGGGATGACGCCGAGCAAGGAATGAATCTTTCTGGAATAAAATCCTCTCATGCAAAGTGTCCCCTTTCCGATTAAAACAGCGTTTTCATTAATGAGCATACACTGCCGGGATGACAGTTGAAACAGGGGGGCGCGGCGTATAGAAATGCGGCGATTCTCCGTTTACGTTGACATTCATCGATTTCCCGGACTTTGCTCCAATATTCACAAATTGTGAATATCTTGTGTCACTTTGTATGTTACTCTTTTTTCGCTTATAAGGGAATTGCAATATAATTATTAAACGTTATACAATTATTGCATAAGAATATTTATAATATGAGAATGATTCTCAATAACTTGAGAAATCCGCTAATTCTATCCTGACAAATCCAGTTTCGACAGGAAGCCGGACGAACATCGCAGTGCGATTCCTCACTATGAACGGTAATACTCAGGACAGTCGAAGCAGTATCCGGGTAATTTAAAATATTCCAAACCAAGGAGAAACGCACTATGTTTGACGATTTGGAAATCTTCGCCGCGGTAGTGGAGCATTCCAGCCTGAACCGGGCTTCGCGGCTTCTGAACCTGTCGCAGCCCGCCCTCTCCCGCAAAATATCCAAGCTGGAGGAGCGGCTGGGCGTGCCGCTGTTCACACGGTTCGGCAAGCGGCTGGAGCTGACCGAGGTCGGACGGCTGACCTATACTTATGCGCTGGAGCAGCGGCAGCAAAGAGCCAAGTTCCTGGAGGCGCTGTCCAAATTCAAGGAGGGCGAGCCGCAGCTGGTAACACTGGGCGCCAGCCTGACCACCCTGCAGACCACGCTGCCGCCGCTGGTCAACGCCTACATGGAGAAATACCCTGCGGCCGAGCTCAAGCTGATTACCGGCAAAACCCATGAAATCGTCTCCTCGGTCAGCGAAGGCAAATCGGATGTCGGCATCATCGCTTCCGCGGTCCAGGAGCCGGGACTGCGCTGTCTGCCGCTCTTCGAGGATCAGCTGCGCCTGGTCGTCGCCGAGCAGCATCCGCTCACGCTGGCGCCGAAGCTGACAATGTCCCAGCTCTCCCATCAGCCGATGATTCTCTTCTCCAAGGGCACCTGGTACCGCCGCATGACCGACGAGCTGTTCCAGCGCAGCGGCATTGATCCCGACGTGCGGATGGAAATCGACTCCTTCGAGGCTATCGTCCGGCTGCTGCCGACGATCAAGGCGGCTGCGCTGCTGCCGAAATCCTATCTGCGGCCGGAGCTGCTGAGCGCCAGCGGTCTGGTCTCACTGCATATCAAGGAGCTGGATCAGACCCAGCGCACCACCTGCCTGATCTACCCGGTCAGCGGGGGATTAAGCACGGCCGCCCGCAGCCTGGTCCAGGTGACGGAGGAGGTATTCCTGCACGGGCACGAATGAACGGCACAAGGCCCGGCAGGCCGCCCAGCATTGCTGACAGGCGGCCCGCCGGGCCTTATGTTGTATAGCGGGCACATCACTTACGTTGCGCCGAGCGCCAGCCGGTCCAGATGCATTACGAGCGGATGCTCCGCTTGCTCCTTGCTTTTGCGGTGGGCATAGGTATCGGCGTTGATCTCCTCCGGCTCGATCAGCCAGACCGTCGATAAATCGTAATCGGGGTTCCGCTCCAGCGCCAGCCTGTAGTAATGCTCGAAGACCGGCCCGCAAATGATGGAATATGCCGGAACCCCTTTGATTTGATAGGTTTCTTCCGGGGTGTGCAGCGTGATGGCCACCTTTCGCTTGAACCAGATGCTGTTGACGAGATTGACATTGGTCTGCGAGGTTTCGATCAATTCCAGGTAGACGAGCTGTCCTTGATCGTTAATCGTGATCGTCTGGTCCAGAATGATATGGGGCACGCCGTGCATATCGGTTGTCGCCAGCGCTTTGCCGGTCTGCGGATCGCGCAGCAATGCGGCAATGTGCTCATTGATTGTCGTCATGAAATTGTCCACCTTCCGTACTTGGCCCTTGGATTACTTACAGGTAATCTCTTTCTCCTTTGCTTGACCTCTCCTCCGTACAGCTTCCGTATGCGGCTCCGTCTCCGGCTCAGCCTGCAACCGGATGTCCGCGGTCCAGGTCCGTATCCGGATGGTTGCCGCATTTGCGGTAATTGTCCATATCAGCGTTCAAACTGTATTTGAGCCGTAAATCGCTCAGCCCCTTAGCCAGCTGCACGTAATATTCCAGCGAAGGCGTCTGCTGATTATGGAACGCGGAGCCTTGAATCGGCACCCATACGCAGTGCACCATGCTCACCCCCTGCCGGGCGAAATCCTCGGCCTCCTCCAGCACGACCTTCAGCGCTTCGGCCTCGTCCTGGATGCCGTGCGGATGGGCTGTCTCACAGCCGCCGACGATGCCGCTAGTGACATTGCCCCGCCCAAAAATATCGACGGCGGCAATGATCCGTCTTTTCCACTCCCGGTACCCCACTTCCTGATGCTTGCCCTTGCAGATCCAGGCAAACAGCTCTTCATTCGGAATTTCAATATCGGAGGTATAGGTCATCAGCCCGGTATTCTCATACAATCTGGCCAGCTGGCGTTCATTGAAGGCGGAGGCGACCAGGGTACTGGGAAATTTACGCTGCTTGAAGTTGGCTCCTGCCGCCTGAAGCATCTCGATATACATCTCGACCTCATCATCGAAGATTTCCGCACCGCTGAGAATGGAGCCCGAGCTCATTTTTAGATTGGTAAAAGCACCCGGCTGCTTCAGCGCCTCCCGCACTGTCTCATAGACATCCTGTGCCTGGAGCTGCTTCTGGATGTTCTGCTCCTTGTGGCTGCGCGTGGAATTGGCGTTAATATTACAGAACTTGCAGGCGCCCCCCTTATGCCAGAAATGGCAGTGGCTGTTCGGATCAATGTCCAGCCGCTGCGGACGTGCAGAGGCGACCTGCCACATCGGCGTCCCGTTGCTGGTGATTTTGTCGTAATAATCAGGCTTGTACCAGTATTCCACTTCCTCAACAACTTCCCCGTGGTCTGTGATATACAGCTTGCCGTCGATTTGGTCGATGACGTACGGATTCCTGGCATGGGGCGAAGGCATAGCGATTATGGAGGTTCCGTCCCGCAGCAGAAGAGACACAGGCACAGCCTGCTGCCCGTCGCCGTTTGAGCCGATCAGCACCCGCTGCTGGTATTGGTGCTTCGTCTTATCGAGCGCGGCCAGCGCCTGTTCCGTGTAGACGAATGAACGGCGTGTGATATCGCTTTTGATAATGATAAAGGGCGATACTCCGCTGTATTTGGCGATGACCTCCTTCAATGTCAATTCACCTGTGTTACTGGCAGATTGCACGGTTACGGCACACATCTGTCCCACCTCGGCTTTCTAAGTTTGTAGGTTGATAACTCTATTTGACTTGCATTAGCCCTTCAGCGCCCCTTCCGACAGCCCGGCGATAAAATAACGCTGCAGAAACAGGAACATCACCACCAGCGGCAACGAGGTGACAACCACCCCGGTCAGCAGCATCGGATAATCGGTAACGTATTCGCCCCTGAACTGCAGAATCGCCAAAGGCAGCGTCAGCCTGGACTTGCTGCCCAGCAGCAGCATCGGAAGCAGGAGATCGTTCCAGACGACCACCAGCAGGAACGCTGCAGTCGAAGCCAGGGAAGGCGCTACCAGCGGCACGGCGATCCGCCAGTACAGACTCCATTCGCCGCAGCCGTCCAAGCTGCCCGCCTCCAGCAGCTCCCGGCTGATCAGCTTCATAAATCCGCTCAGCATGAAGACGGCGAGCGGCAGCAGCAGCGCAGAAGAGAAGAGGATCAGCCCCAGCGGCCGGTCCGACAGGTTCAGCTTGCGGGCCAGATCATAAAGGGTCAGCATATTCACCTGCGAGGGAACCATCAGACCCGCCGCAAAGATCATGAACAGGAGGCCCGCTGTCCGGCCCCGGAAGCGGACTATCGCATAAGCGATCATGCTGCCCAGCAGCAGCACCAGCAGCACTGTGCCGGCCGTCACCTGCACACTGTTGCGGAAATATTGCCACAGCGGCTGCTCCCTGAACAGCCGGAGCAGATTGGTCCATGTCGGCGGAAGCGGCCAGCCCAGCGGATGGGCGTAGAAGTCCGGCGACGACTTGAACACTGTAACGACTACGAAATACAGCGGCGCCACAATGAGCGCCGAATACAGCAGCAGCACCGACCTTCGCAAGAACGTCATCTCGCAGGCGCCTCCCTTCACGTCAATAGGATATGCGGTCCGCACGCAGCGCCTTGAACTGCAGCCAGGTCAGCGCCGCCAGCAGAACGAGGAACAGGGCGGACCCGGCTGAGGCTTCACCGAAGGAATAGCTGGAGAAGGCCAGATGATAAATATAGGTCGTAATGATCTCCGTCGCATTGTTGGGACCGCCGTCCGTCATCGTAAAGATGAGGTCGAACGCCTTGAAGGACTGGATCGTCGTATAAGCAATTACGATGGTCGCCGAAGGGGCGAGCAGCGGCCAGGTGACACTGCGGAAGATCCGCCAGCGCCCGCCGCCGTCGATGGCGGCGGCATCCTTCAGCTCCGCCGGAATCCCCTGCAGCCCGGCGATGAACACAATCATCATCTGTCCCGTATGGGCCCATACCTGCACTGCGGCTATCGAATAGATCGCAATCCTCCGGTCGCCAACCCAGCTCGGCGCCAGCCCCTCTGCCCCCAGCAGATTGAAGAGTCCCTGCAGCAGCCCGATTCCCGGATCATAGACAAAGGACCAGATCAGTCCCACCGATACGGTAGACAGAATCGCCGGAAAGAAGAACAGCGCCCGCAGCGGTACATATATCCGCCTGTTCCCGGAGAGCAGCAGAGCAAGGACCAGAGAGAGCAGCGTCTGACCGAATACAACGGCCGCCATGAACTTCAGGTTGTTCCAGAGCGCCTTCTGGAAGACGAGGCTGTGCAGAACCGTATCGTAATTCTTCCAGCCCGTGATCTGAAAGGACGGGGACAAACCATCCCAGTCGGTGAAGGAGTAGAACAAACCGGCCAGTGCAGGGTAGACAAAGAGCACGGCGTACAGCAAGAGGCCCGGCAGGACGAAGACCCATAATGTAAGGCGTTTGCGCATGGCTTACTTCGCGATCTGCTGGTCGACGACAGCCTGTGCCTCCTTGGCGGCCTCCTCCGGCGAAGCTCCGCCCAGTACGGCCTGGATGGAATTCGTCACCGCCTTCTGGTTCTCTCCGTTCGTAATCGTGAAGCGGGGCTGGAACAGCGTCTTTTTGCCGGCCCATTCCGTGGCTGTCTGCAGTTCGGGCGTGGTATACTCCACACCCTTGACAGTGACGTTCTGACCGGTTGCATTGGCGTATTGTCCGGCGATCTCCGGACGGCTCAGGAACTCCAGGAAGGTCTTCGCCTCCTCCGGATGCTTGGATTTCGTACTGATTCCCAGCAGGAAGGTACTGGTATGGATGCCCTCGTATTTCGCCTGTCCCGCTTCCACGGTAATGGGGGCGAGCAGCTTCTGCTCCAGCTCCGGATTCTGCGCCTTGTTCTGGGCCAGCTGGTAGGAGCCGCTGGCCAGAATCGCCGCCTTCTCCTGGATGAACAGCGCTCCTGCGGCCGCATCCTTCGTGCCCAGCGCATTCGGCTGGAAGTAGCCCTTATCGTTCAGCTCCTTGATCTGGCTGAGCGTCTTGACCCACCATTCATCGGTCAGCTTCGCCTCACCGGATTCCACCTTGGTGAACGCATCGTCGCTCGGCAGATTGTTCATGACCATGGTATTCATGAACTGGCCGGGGCCGATATCCGCCCCCGCGAAGGCAATGGGAATGAGCCCGTTCTCCTTCAGCTTGGCGCACAGCGCCAGGAAGCCTTCCCAATCATCCGGCGGCGTCAGGCCCAGCTTGTCGAACAGCTTCACATTGTAGATGGGGTCGTTATAGACCAGCTGGTAAGGGATAGCAAGCCGCTTCCCCTCCTTGACTCCGGCTTCGATCAGGGCCTCGTTAAAGTTCGCGGCATACGGCTCTGCAGACAGGTCCGTATATAATCCGGCTTTGGCTACCGCCTCAAACTGCGCGCCCGGAAAGGAGGCGAATACATCGCCGGCATCGCCCCCGGCGATCTTGGCCAAGGCTGCGGTCTGGTATTGATCGGAAGGAAGCGTCTGCATCTCTACCTTGATATGCGGATATTCGGTCTGGAACTTTCCGATGATGTCCGTGAAGGCCGGCACATCCTCGCCGCGCCAGTGCAGGAAGCTGAGAGTGACCTCCTCGGGCTTCACATTTTCGGTACTCTGGGTACTCTCCGCAGCAACCGGAGCAGAAGGAGCAGCACTCTCTTTGTTCTGCGCCGAAGAAGCGGCATTGTTGCTGCAGGCCGCCGTCAGCAGCAGCACAGCCAATGCAGCGGCCCGTAGGGCAGGGCGGTAACTATATGTTCTCAAATCATGATTCCTCCTTGGTTATGAATGAGTCGCCTTCCAGCGCTCCCGGAACAGCGGCAGCACCTGCCGCCCGAAATTCTCTGCCTCCTCCAGGTGGGGATACCCGGAGAGAATGAAAGTCCGCACGCCAAGCTCCGCGTAGCGGATCAGCACGCCGGCCACCTGCTCCGCCGTGCCGAAGATGAGCAGCGCGCCTCCCGAGCGGACCTGCGACAGCCCGCTCCACAGATGGGGCCCGGCGATGAAATCCGCCGCAGCCGATTGCTCGCGGAGCCGGTTCTGCCGGCTCTGGCCGGCGGCATCGGTGCCCGCGAACGATTGCTGCGCCCGGCGGATCGCATCCTCCGGAGCCCGGCTGATCAGGCCGCGGGCATCCGCCCACGCTGCCTCCTCGCTGTCCCGGACGAGCACCTGCACCCGCAGCCCATACCTTGGCCTGCGGGCGACGCCCGTCGCGGCCGTATACGCCCGGAGGGCCTGCTCCAGCTCGGCGATCTGGGCGGAGATCCATTCATACGGCTCCCCCCACATCAGGTAAGTGTCCGCATATTGTGCCGCCGCCTGCTTCGCCGGCGGCGAGCTTCCGCCCAGATACAGCGGCAGCGGCCGGGGCTGCACAAGCGCAGGAATATTCACCGGCCCTTGAAAGCTGTAATACTTGCCTATAAAGCCCTGCGCCTGCTCCGCTTCTCCCTGCTTCCCGCCGCCCCTGTCGCCGAACTCCGACAGGGCGGTCCCAGCTGAGCCTTCCCAGGCCAGTGTCAGCACGCGCATATACTCCCCTGCCCGTTCATACCGCTCGTCATGGGCATAGGCCAGCGGATCGCCCAGCTGCTCCAGATCCGCTGCGGAGCTTCCGGTGACAATATTCAGCAGTACGCGCCCGCCGGATAGCTGATCCAGCGATGCGGCCATACGCGCCGCCAATACGGGCGCGATCAGCCCCGGCCGGACGGCAACCAGCGCCTGCAGGCTGACCGTATGGCTCAGCACGGCAGAGCCGACGACCCAGGAATCCAGACAGGCGCCGCCGGTCGGGATCAGCACAAATTCAAAGCCTGAACGTTCGGCCGCCCGGGCAACCTCAATCAAATAATTCAGTGTCGGTTCTCTTTCCGGGGTTACGCCAACATAATGGCCATCGCCTGCCGTCGGCAGGAACCAGCCGAACGATACCTCTTCCACCTTTCCCCCTCCTTTGCATAAATGAAGAAATTGATCTATATCTCCGGTGAACCGGTTGATTATTTCCCAGCAAACTTATAGGATAAGTTATTATTGAGATTGTAACAAGCCTCCGCGTAATCGTGAATGTCAATTCGCGGCATTTTTGATTGGTAAATTTGTGGGTATTGCTCTGGTTCCTGAAATAACGCTGTGACAAAAGACGTTTGCCGCTTGGCTGAAACTCCTCTATAATATGGAAATATTTACTTCCGGTTTATATACCGAACATGTTGATTTCAGGTTCAAACGGTGAATCCATTCTTTGCTTTGGCAAAAAGAGGTGTGCTATGACCAACCGGATGCGGGAGGACAGTCATGAGTTTCTCGAAATCAACCTGTTTACACCTTCCCCCTATGAGAAGAGCGGCGCCGCCTGGCCGATCCGCCTGGGCCACAACAGCGCCAAGCCGAATTACCATATCGGACCGCGGACCTCGCCCTATTATTACCTGATCTTTGTACTTGATGGCGAAGGCGTATTCCATCAGAACCAGCAGACCTACAGACTCAGCCGGAACGATATGTTCTGCCTCTTCCCGCAGGTCATTCATGAATATTACACCGACCCGCGGTTGCCGCTGCGCAAAATCTTCCTCGCCTTCGACGGCAAAGGCGCTTCGCGCCTGCTGGAGAGAATCGGGCTCAGTCAGCGTCAGCCGCATGCGGCCGGCGCTTTGACGCCGGAAGTCATCCGGCTGATGTGGGATTTCGTGGACTCGGTGCGCGGCGGCGCAGATACGGACCTGGGGAGGCTGATCTTTTTTCATCAAATCTTTGACCAGCTGTCTTCTGCCGCTGCCGGCTCTGCCGTCCGCAATAAGGGGAATATCTCCTGGCTCCAGCAAGGATATGAGTATATGGAAATCCATTATGCAGAGGGCATTACCGTAGAGAAGGTATCGGCCCATGTCGGGGTGGACCGCACCCATTTCACGAAGCAGTTCCGCAGAGCCTATGGAATGACGCCCATCGAATTCCTGCAGGAGCTGAAGATGAGGGAAGCTCAGACGCTGCTCACACAGACTGCCTGCACCTTGTCGGAGATCGCCCAATCGGTGGGGTATCCCGACCTGTTCGCCTTCTCCAAAGCATTCAAGAAACGGCTGGGCACGGCTCCAACCCAATACCGACTGCAGGCAAAACACCAAATGGCCAGGGAGGCTGAAGGATGAAACGCAAGCTGAATTTGTTGATGTTGATGATCGTGGTTATTCTGACCGGGGGCTGTACCTTTTCGGTAGACGCAGATGATCGGGTGGACACCCCTTTATATGACGGGCCTGCTTTGAAATTGGGAGTAGTCGGGGAACCGCCTGTGGTGAGAGAATCTAATGTGAGCTTTATCCCGCTGACGCTGGAGGAGATGGAGAAACAGGGGTTATTGCTGGGAGAGCGCTTTGACGCGGTGGTGATTATGAAGGAGCACTTGTCCGAAGCGGCGGAGAACCGGTATGCCGGAGTTTATCAGAACGCGGATATTCCATTCTTTTTCATAGAGTCCAGAAAGTCCTATATGCCGTTCACCCTTAAGGATTTGTCTTACGAAGAAGCACCTGATGCCAATGATGGCATGTATGCGACAGGGTATTACCACAATTTCGGCGGGGGCCGGGTTTGGGGATACGGGCTTTATAACGATAAGGTGAATACCACCAATATTAAAGACGTTTATTCTCGAATGTTTACCACTATACGCCAGTTGGAAATTGAAATAGGTCATGTGCCGGGCCAAGTCCTGAATCCAGAAATGTATTCCACCAAATATTATCCCCCTCGAATGAATACCCTGGATGAGCATGTGCTCTGGATCGAAGGGGACGTAGTACTAACCGCTCAAATTGCCAAAGCAACGGGGGAACAGGTCCACGAGGCCAATACCGTCATTAGCTCAATGCGAGTAGACAGCGGTATGGGAAGCAAGGAGCTTGCCCTCGATCCACTACCTTTGGGCCTCCATTCCTTCGCCCAGTCTGCGAACGACCAGTTGGCGGTTCATGTGCGGGATCATGAAGGGTCACGGCTATTCATTCTGGACCTCCTCAGCGGAGAACAGGTTCTGCTCAATCAATTGAATGTAGCAGAGGGTGCTCCGTCCCATGAGAAGATCGACAGTTATAACTGGTCCCCCGATGGAACCAAACTGGCCGTTGCATACGGTGAGATCGGCTCAAGCCATATCGCTGTATACGATACGGAGAGCAAAGTTCTGTCCGGGATTTCCGATCAGGATTTCACATGGATTCCGTATGTGGTCTGGCATAAGGACGGTCAGGGGCTTGACTTTGTCAGTAAGCCCGATGACATGGCGAACTCAACAGTGC
The DNA here is from genome assembly GCF_008635795.1 of Paenibacillus tepidiphilus. Taxonomy (GTDB): domain Bacteria; phylum Bacillota; class Bacilli; order Paenibacillales; family Paenibacillaceae; genus Paenibacillus_AQ; species Paenibacillus_AQ tepidiphilus. The sequence goes on from NZ_VWRQ01000006.1 coordinate 13,593, forward strand.
TGTACCGGTATAGAGAGATGAATCAGGCCCCCGAGAAGCTTACAGAGCAATTGTCTGACGGAGATCAAAAGCTATTTGCAGAATTCACACCGTACAGGCTGGAATAAGGCTCTAAGGTGCTATATATCTCATATGTCTCGCCACCTCCAGAAACGCCGGAAGAACCTCATCACGGTCTTTATCGAAATAGTTGAACTCGATCAAGGTTTCCGGAAGCCCCTCTCTCTTTAGCAAAAACCGGTCGAACCGGGGGCCCTCCGCAGCTTTGGCGCTGCCGATGTACTCTTCATACTGTGCCAGCTCCTCGTCCTTAAAGCGGGTGTAGCCTCCGGGGACATCGTATGTCTGCGGCTCTGCTGCACCCGGCATCCGGTCCGCTTCCAGCAGCGAGATAAACTGCGTATTGCTGAAGCCCACCTCGGAGCCATCCTCAAACACGAATTCCTGCATGGTCTCCGGGATATAAAAGCCATAGGGGTGCAGGTCGATTTCGACGAAGGTTGCCGGCCATTCCTTGCCTTGAATCGTCAGTGACGTTAATTCTTCCTTGCTGTCCAGATCATCAATAAGTCTAAGCTGCGGAGCTGCCGTTTTGGTCGGTTGCGCAGCCGGGCTTGCCGTTATTTCAGCGGTGGGGACTGGAGCAGACGGGGAGCCGGAAGCGCTGAATTCGTCAGACTGCGAACCCGAGCAGCCGGCCAGTACGGTTAGCAAGAGTATACTTAATCTCTTTATAAGGTTGTTCTCCATAACAACACCTTCTTTTTTTATGTAAATAATACCATAAAATTCCGCCTGGCTACTAACCCGCCTCTTCAACTTTTCAAAATGCTATAAATACCCAAAAAAGCCCGGCACCAGTGCCGGGCTTACCGTTTAACTAAATGTATCTACATGAAAATGATCGCCGTGGTCGGATTGCACCAGTATTTTGTTGGAGGTCAGTCCGTGAGTGGTGTAGTAAATAACTCTTTTGACATTGGCATTGGCGATACAGATTTCCAGGAACTTGGTAGCTTGGGCAGTGGTTAATCCCGCGTTTCGGATATCCACTTCTGTCCCCGTCTGGTGGGTACTGTGTTCCGGAGTATCGGCACCATCCAGCAGGCAAGCATCATTCACCTGAATCAGTTTGTTGTAGTAGCTGTAAAAAGAGTATCCCAGTGAGTATAACGTATCCCGGCAGGCGCTTGTGCACCAGGAATGATCCAGCTTATACGTGGCATCGGCGCTGAGGCCCTCTGCCGTGTCGTTATAATTCACATAACCCGGAGTAGACTTAAAGATCCGGACCCAGCCTTTTGGCGAAACCCCGATAGATGCATGCATTGCGTTGCGGGAACCAGCCCCGTATATTCCGTCAGCGGTAAGACCTGTATTGTTCTGAAACACGATAAGATTGGCCTTTGTGGCGGCATCGAAGGAATTGCTTGTATTGCCTTCCAGCGATGTCGTACTTGTCCATAAATAAGACGGCGTAATGCTGCGGTATTGTCTCAGATTTGCTTTTAAAACAGCAACCTGGGCGTGGGAAGTTCCCTGACTGTAGGAAGCCAGATAACTGGTCCCGTATTTGGCGTTTGAAGCCGACGTGCCTACTGCTGCAACATTGTTATGTCCTGCTGCCATACCTTATCATTCCTTCCGTGATGTTAACGTTCGGGCTTAAAGCACAGGCTCCCGAAGACCTATACCTTAATTCTCGTTACATCTTTAAGTAACTAAAAGGGAAGGAATAACAACCGGCAGCAGAAATAACCTTGAAATTTAAGGTTCAATATATTTAATATTTTTGGTTACCTCAAGAAAGATCGGCAGAACGCTCTCTTTATTCTTGTTAAAATAACGAAAGTAGATGAGCATATCCGGTGTGCCTCCGTGCTTCAGCAGAAATCCGTCCACTCTTGGCCCTTCATCGCCGTCTTTGGAGCTCCCGATATATTCCTCAAATTGCTGCAATTCCTCATCATAAAAAAGCGTATCTCCGCCGAACCGGAGTGATTCATGCAAATTATCCGGATTGACCAGACGCTCTACCTCCGATAATCCAATAAACTCAGCACGGTTGAGCCCCACCTCCGAGCCATCCTCAAACACGAATTCCTGCATGTTCTCCGGAATATAGAATCCATAAGGGTGCAGGTTGATTTCGACGAAGGTTGCCGGAACCTGCCGGCCTCCAAGGTTAAGACTAATCTCTTTCCCAGTATAGTTGAGATCGTTAATAAGTTTTACTTTAGATACACCAGTTATAGCAGGTCCCGGGGTTTCCAGCTGTGTAGTGAAATGGGGGGATGGAACTGTGGGTGCAGCCGTTTCCCCGGTTGTTGCCGGAGGAGATGGTTTCGCAAGGTTTGGCGCTTCTGAATTCGCACAGCCAATCAACACAGTTAAGGCAACAATGCCGCATATTTTCAGTATTCTCATAGGAATCCCCCTTCCCATTCCACTAAATAATACCATGCATTCATGTTTTAGGTAAACAGTTGAGTGCTATGCAAAGTCCCCGAAGCGATTGCAACCATAGTCCGTTTGTTGAGCGTCTACCAATGAATACGGTGTAATATGATAACACAAAAAGATATGCATTTGGGCCAACGATGCTCCTGGATTCATGATAGGCGTGTATTCTCTCCCATGATATAATGAGAATAATCTATTCCTTGTAACAGGATGATGCTTGTTATGAAATTGATTGCTAAGAGGAAGAAGGCCGCTGAGCTTGTAGCCTACATGAAGCAGAATGATCCCATATGGAAGCCGGGTTCCGATCAGCATCATATGAAGCGGCGCAAGCGTAAGGGCCATCTTCCGGATGACTTTACGTTAGACAACTATAACAGCTTGATTCGAAAGCTGTGTACTTCCGATGAGCATGAAGCCTATGTGTATCACATGCAGGGCTTTGAGCAGGACTACTATGTGTTCGGTGACGGGGTTTACTGGATCGCCATCATTGGAGAGAATGGAGTAATGGAGACAGCGTTTCCGCCGGACTCTTATTCCGACTATCTGGCATTGGAGGACGGTTATCAATTATTAGGAACCATTAAGGAGGTGCTCCGATATGTCTAGGCAACATGATATTGATCATTATGGGATGGATGTGAAAGACTTGGAATCCAGCCCCTTTGAAATGGTTGAAACGCTCCGGCTGCGGAGCAAGATTCATTCGTACTTTCGAGAATTGACAAATGAAGAGAAGTTGGAAGTCAACCGGTACGATTTGATCCTTCTATCCAATGCCCAGGGGTTCTATGACAAATTGAAGTTCATTCATGACTTCCAGAACGCCAACAAACCTGAGGACGAATGGTGGTGGCACTTACACCACGTGGTAAAGGCCTTCTACAAAAGGAGCTTTTCCATCAGCTTTGCAGATCCCCATGGTGACTTGATCGTTAATATGGTCTAAATATAATTGAAGCCAACTTCCACTACCATGTGGAGTTGGCTTCCTTGCTAGACCAGGAAATCGTATCGGCAATAACCTAGGTACAATCGAAATTATATGATCGGTCGGTCTCCATTACAGGAAGAACTGCCGATCATTTTTCGTTTAGATATTTGGTGTTATCATATAAGGGCTGTTGAGCTAACGATAATCCCCGCCAAAAAACGGGACTGCCCCACTCATCCATTTCCTGGATTATAGGACAGTCCCGTTCTATGTTCTCTTATCTTCGGTACACTTGCTCAGCCAACCGGCAAAGCTTAGCGGAAATTGCCCGCGTCGATCTGTTTCTGCTTCTCATCAAGGATTTCCTGGAAGCCTGCTTCCAGATAATCCTTCTTGGCGGCTTCATAAGTAGCGTCGAATTCAGCTTCAGGAGCCAGCACGATCTTCACGTACAGATCCTGGAACAGCGAGTTCAGATCCGCTTTATACTCATTCACGGTTTCCAGGACGGTAGTGAACAGGGCATCCGGAGTGCGGAATTCAGCCGTTTCGTTGTAGTACTTCACCAGATCTTCGGCAAGATGCTCGTAACCGGCCGGCGACCAGTTGCGGAGGTTGGCCTTGAGTGTCTTTTCGGCGTCAGGATACTGCGCGATTTCGGTTACAAGGCCCCAGTAGTCTTTGTTGTTGTTCTGGGCCAGAACGGATTCACCTTTGTAATCCGGGTTCTTCACAGCGATACCTTCGGCGTCAAGCGTGTAGTTCTCTCCTTCGATCCCGTTCTGGAATTTGAACAGATTCTCCGGCTGGCTCAGCCATTCCAGATACATCCAGACAGCAGCGCGTTCTTCAGCAGAGGATTCATAGTTGATGCCCATGATGAAACCAAATGGCCAGTAAGCGCGGCCCTGCGGCTTGCGGCCTTCCGGAACGCCGGCGTAAGGAGGCATTACGGCGAATTCGGCATCCGGATTGTTCGCCAGAGTAGCAGCGAATACATCGGTATTGTTGGTCAGATAGAAGCCGTAGTTGCCGGTTTTGCCTGCAACGAATTCGGCCTTGACCTTGTTATCATCATTACGCAGATAGAATTCCTTGTCGACCAGACCGTTGTTGTACTGGTAGTTCAGGTTCCGCAGGTAACGCTCAGTGTCGGCGGAGGGCAGATCGGCAACGCTAAGATCGGAGTAGAGCGCGCGATACTTCTGGTCAACCGGCCAATCGCGGAAAGCGTAGCTGTAGTTATAGTTATTCTGCAGCAGGCTGCCGCCGGCTACACCGAGACCGGCTTCTTTCCATTTTGCCAGCATTTCATTGTACTTCTCCAGGGAGGTCAGGTCTTCGAGCTTCATGCCGACCTTCTCCACCCAGTCTTTACGGATGATGTTGACGAAGTTGTCGGCTTCCGGACGTGCCGCGAAGAAGAAGATGTTCTGATCGTCGACAATGCCGTATTGCTTGATCGTCTCGTTCATATTGCCCCAATAGGTCGGAGCATAATTGGCAATTTCATCCCAATCCAGCGGCTGCATAACGTCCTCGCCATAGTAGGTAAGCGCTTGCGGCATATCGTAGTGGAAAATAATATCCGGAGCCTTGTGTGAAGCCAGCAATTGCTCGTAATCCTGCACTTCGCTGGAACGGGTAATCGGGATATAGTTGACTTCAATATTGTATTTATCGCCGAATTCCTTCTGCACCCAGCGGGTGTAATAGTTATCCGTTACGTTCCAGCCCTCGAACGCCCGCTCATAGACCGGAATGTCGAGAGACACCTTCTCCTTGAAGCCCTGGGAATAATCCGGATACTTGCCTTCATCAGCCTGGTTGTTAGCCGCTGTTTCTGCCGGTGCATTGGTTGGATCGGCGCTGGAGCCCGCGTTATTATTGTTGTTACCGGAGCATCCGGCCAGCATGCCGGCCGTCATAACGGATGCCATCATTAACCCGTACCATCTTTTTTTATTCATCGCAATTCCCCCACTTTTCATTTTCGATTTCATTAAGAATGACCAGCCTGAAGTGGCGCACTACTCTTTGACCGCTCCAAGCAAAGTGCCTTGAACAAAATACTTCTGCACAAACGGATAGACGCACAGAATCGGAAGGGTTGCAAATACAACAACGGATGCCTTTAACACCTCGGGATTGCTTAACTGTACTGTAGTTGCTTCGAGTTGGAAGCTCTCGGTCGCCTGGATGACCAGGTAATAAAGCTTCAGCTGCAGCGGCCGCAGTTCAATGGCATGCTTGATATAGAACAAGGAATCCTGATACGTATTCCAGCGTCCGACTGCGAAGAAGAGTGCCAGCGTCGCCATAACCGGTTTGGACAGCGGCAGGACGATGCTCGTCAGAATCCGGAAATGTCCGGCGCCGTCGATGCGGGCCGACTCTTCCAGACTGATCGGAATACTGCTTGTCAGCGCCGTCTTCATGATCAGGAAATTAAAGACGCTGAAGGACAAGGGCAGAATGAGTGACCATAGCGTATCCAGCAGACCCAGATTGTTCATATTCATGTAATCGGGAATAATCCCGCCGCTGAAATACATCGTGAACAGAAAGATGAATGTAATCGTCTTCCGGCCCTTTAGCTGCGGCCTGGACAGAGGATATGCGGCGCAAATCGTCAGAATCATGCCCAGAATGGTAAAGAGAACGGTTACCAGTATCGTGATGTACAGTGACCGGAGAATGCTGTCATCCGCGAATATTTTCTTGTACGCTTCAATGGTGAAGCCTTGCGGCCACAGAAATACCTTATTGGCGATGACAAAAGAATCCGCGCTGAAGGATTTGGCCACGACATGAACAAACGGCAACAGACACACCAGCGAAGCAATGATCAGAACGAAGCGGATCAGCAGTTCCCAGAGGTCCACACGCCTTTTGCGTGGTACGGCAGGATTGCCGTCTAATGCTTTCATGGTTCTTCTCCTTTCTACAATAATCCGTCCTCGCCGAGCTTCTTGGCTATGCGGTCAGCCGCTATAACAAGAATGATACCGATGACAGACTGGAATAATCCGATCGCTGTCGCCCGGCTGAAATTGCCGCTCTCGATCCCCCAGCGGTATACCAGGACCGGTATCGTAGTGGTAAACTCTGTCGTCGCCTTGTTCTGCAGCACGTAAATCCGTTCGAACGAACCATCCATCACTTTGCCCAGGTTCATAATGAGCAGGGTCACAATGGTCGGACGGATGGAGGTCAGGGTAATATTCCATACTTTTCTCCAGCGTCCTGCGCCATCTACGGTTGCCGCTTCATAGAGCTCCGGGTTGATACCGCTCATGGCTGCCAGATAAATAATCGTTCCCCAGCCCATACTCGCCCACACACCGATAGCGAGATAGCTGATCAGCCAGTTGGTATCCTCCTGCAGGAACGGAATGCGTTCACCGCCCATCAATACGATTAAATTATTGATGACGCCGTTACCTTCGCTCAGGAGCTGATAGGCAATCGCCCCGATAATGACCCAGGAGAGAAAGTGCGGCAAGTAGAGGAGCGTCTGGTTGATCCTTTTGAAGATTACGTTCTTGACTTCATTCAGCAGGAGCGCCAGTACAATCGGCATCGTAAAGCTGAAGAGCAGATCCAGGATATTGAGCAGCAGCGTGTTGCGGACGGCACGGGCAAAGTCAGGCTTGGCAAATATCTCCCGGAACACTTCAAATCCAACCCAGTCACTGCCCCAGATGCCCCTGGCGATCTTGTAATCCTTAAAAGCGAGCACAAGGCCTGTCATCGGCAAGTATTTGAATACGATTACAAAAGATAACGGCAGCAGGATCAACAAGTAAAGCTGCCAGTCACGCCGGAGATAATAGAGGAATCCGTGCCTGTCTTGCAATAAAGCGGTTTCATTTGTTTTTGAAGCGCTTGCAAGTTTCACATATTCACCTCCCTGCCTGTGTTCTAGCCCGCTCCCTTTTCTGTCGGCGGGTTCGATTTCAATGCTATCCGCTTTGCCTGCTCTTGGAAATCATGAGTATTGATGACACCCATCAATTTTGATTAAAACCCGGCCGTTCCGGCCTTTTCAGCCGCTGCATAATCAAAACTGATAGGCATTCCCAAAAATAAACCGCTTTCATTTATGGAATGAAAGCGGCACTAAGCTTGCTTTTTAATTAGGAGGTCCTGTTCTTCACCGATTTATAGCTGCTTGGCGGCATGCCTTCATACTTGCGGAAGAACCGGTTGAAGCTTTGGACATTGTAGTAGCCCACTTCCGCTGCAATCTGCTTGATCGTAAGGTCGCTATCCACCAGCAGCTGCTTCGCTTTCTCGATCCGCACCTGATTCAAATAATCGATCATGCTCTTACCCGTCATCTCGTATACAATTTTGCGCATATAGGAGTAGCTGATGCCAATCTCCTTGGCCATATCCTCGAAGACAATTTCTTCACGGTAATGCTCCTTCAGATAATGAATGATCCGTTCCCCGTAGTTGGTCTCGCCAGGAGTATTGCCGCTGTCCAGGCTCTGCACAATTTCACCGAAGAATTCCAGCAGGTATTCTTCCAGCTCGTCAAGCGTATCCATTCCTGCCATGATCGTATAGACATTGCCTCTGCCCATAATCATCCGTCCGGTTCCGATATGGTTCTCGCGGAGGTGCTTGATCGTCACACCCATCAATTGATTGTAAATGAACATGATATTATCGTAGGAGATGTTCTCCTCCATGCGGATCTGGCTGCGGATGACCTCCAGCTCTTTATAAATGCCGTCCAGGTTGCCGGTGTCCAGGAAATTCAGAATCCGCCGCTCGCTGCATTCGAAATCAATGTATTTGCGGCTGTTCTCCGCTTCATCCTTCCAGTACATAATGCTTCCGCCGCCCTCGATCATCCGCCGCTTGATGACCTCCATCGCTTCGAACAGGCGCTGTGAGACCATTTCGGGCGCCTCTGTGCTGTCACTGACGCCAATGGTTACCGAATGTCCAAGCAATTCCGCGGTTTGTTCCCGGATCTCTTCCAGCGCCCCATGGATCAAGCCGCCCGGCTGCCCCTGCTTATCCGGCTTATAATTCAGCACAATAGCGAAACATCCCTCATAATGATAAACGCTCCGCGCTGTTATGCCCTCCGGGAATTGGCTTTCGTACTTCGTCACGAGCAAATAGCGGTGATAGGTACGCGTCTCAAGGTTGGTCTTGCCTACATAGTTTCTATACTGGTCGATGGAAACCACCGCCACCCGGTAACAGGTCTCCGTAAAAATCTCGCCAATCCGCGCCGGTACCTCTCCGCGCAGCAGATGGTGGACGGCCAGACTGCGGGTATCCTGCTCGCTTTCCTTGAGCAGCTGCGACAGACTCTCTTCCTCTTCCTGCAGGCGCTTGAATGCCATATCCAGGAAGGCCAGCTCATTCTTGTTCATCACGCCCAAATCGCTCTTCATACGTATCGTGCGGACCAATTGCCGCACCGGCCTGGACAGCCATGTCGCCAGAAAGACGGCAATCACCATTCCCAGCAGGATAATCGCGCCGGTCAGCAGCACGATATTCCGCTGCATATCGCGGGAGGTGATCATCAGCTCATCCATGGAGCTCTGCGTTACATACCACCATCCGGACAATGCGGAGCGGCTCCACGCATAAATCGTCCGCTTCCCCTCCAGCTCCCGGAACATATAGCCCTCATTCGCACCTTGGGCCTGCACCTCGCGCAGATAAGGCAGCTTGAGGCCGTCGGTGAGCAGCCGCGACTTGTCTTTATAGGAAATAATATTGCCATCCGCCTCCAGCAGCAGATAGTTGCTGTCCCCGATCTCTGTGGCATGCAGATATTTGCCGATCTGGCTCTCTTTCACATTGACGACAATTAATCCGTTCGTAGTCGAGGACAGCCGGTTCAACGGATACACATAGGAAACCACACTGACGCCCGACTCCAGCTTGCGGGGCACCCACACGCCGCTGATTCCTTTCTGCTGCTTAAGCGCTTCTGCGGTCCAGTCGATTGGCTCGTACCGCTGCAGAGTGGTAATTCCTTCGTCTGTGGAAATTACATAATCCGAATCCTCCTGATGGAAATAGAAGGATTCTACGCCGTCCACCTGCCGGATCAGATTACGCATTTCATTCAACACCGCCAGTGCGCGGCTCACATTGGTGTAATTGGAGTTCAGCTCGTCGTAGGTCTTGAAGCTGCGGATACGGTCAAAGATCTTCGTCGCCGCCAGCCGGGACGTATCCTGTGCCAGATTGGCCATGGCATTCTCGTTCAGCTTGCGGTTGGCGTTCAGTCCGGCCAGGGTCGTCTCTCCGATAGCCGCCTCTGAGTTCTGCACAATCTGTTCCCCGCTGTACCACGTCAGAAAGGCTGCCGGAACAGCCATGATCATGAACAGAAACAGTGCCAGCTGCAGCATCAACGGTATTTTCTTCATATTTGCCCCCTTTTTTATCTGTAAGTAGGTGCATATAGGCGGGAGTTTCCCGCAGCTACATACGGCGGCATTTAATTGTTAACGTTTACATTAATGAAGGCGGAAGACGTTACCGGAGAAACATGATCAGCTTTTGCAGACCCAGCTCCCGGATCCCCTGAACCACCAGTTCAGCGATGCGCAGGCTGCCACGCTCCTGAAAATGGGTGTTGTCGGCACAGCCTCCCGGTTGATTCAGCCATTCCCCAGGCGCCCCCCAGAGAAAGAGCGATTTGGTGCCTTCCGGACCCAGCTCTTCAAACAATGCTTTACTCTTCGCGGCCAGGTCAATGAGCGGAACCCCTTCTTCCTCCGCCAGCTGTCTTACCGCCTCCAGATAGGCGCCATGCGTATCCTTCAGCTTCCCCGCCTCATCGAAGTACCGCCGGTGCATGGAGGTAACCAGTACGGGCGTGGCTTTCTTCGAGCGCGCCACGGCAATGTACTGGCGCAAATACTCCGGATAAGTCGTGGACGGATCGGTGTAGCGCGCTTCATCCCATTTCTGATCGTTGTGACCGAATTGGATAAACAGATAATCGCCTTCCGCAATCTCCTCCATAATGGCATCGAGACGCCCTTCCTGGATGAAGCTCTTCGAGCTGCGCCCTCCCACTGCATGATTGGCAACTGCCACATCATGTTTGAAATAATACTGCAGCATCTGGCCCCAGCCCGAGAACGGGAAGCCTTTCTCATCCCCCACATCCGTTACTGTAGAATCTCCGGCCAGAAAAAGTGTAATCTGTTCGTTCGACGGTATAACCTCCAGCGCGTTGATCCGCGGAGCGACTCCCCCGAACCGGAGCTTCAGCTGTCCCCCGCGCACATTGACACCGAACAGCTCGCGGGCATACTGTCCGGCTACTGTACGGAAATTGTGCAGGACCAGCCGCTCGCCGTTGGTCTTCAGTGTCGTGCAGGCAGGAGCGGCTTCATCTCCAATGGTAACCGATACAATATAATTGCCGTCCTCCACATCGATCAGGAAAGCTGAATCGAACGGGATGACGAAATCGCCGGTGAGCGGCTCCGCAGACCGGACATGTCCGGTTACACGCGAAGGGTCGGTAAATCCGTAGCCTTTGCCCGAAGGATAGGTGTCCGCAGCGGAGACCTTGGTATATCCGGCCGCAGCAGCCCCCTCAGGTCCAAAATCAAAACGCAATGCCATGCTGAAATCCCCCTTTTGTCTGTGCAATGATAATTTTCTAAGTATAAGCTTCTTCTGCTGTACAAACGCTTACATAAATCATAATGCGCTCTGTCTTTATCGCATCCCGTCTACCGGGTCACTTGATTACTGTCATTTTAACATTGCTAGAATCATTTCATAAATAGTTTTAGGGAAAATATTCAACCAAATCACAAAAAAATTGAAGCCCCGAGAGCCTCAAGTCGCACCTGCTGCGCCCCAACAGCAAAAACCCGGATCCTAATCCGGGCTGTTCGCGATAACCGTCCTATTGCCGGAGGGCTGCCTACTCCACGTTCAGCGCCTCTTCTTCAAAATCATCGATGCTTTCATTGGAGCCGATGACGACCATAATATCCCCCTGGTTCACATGGTCATGCGCTGTTGGCGCCACAATGATGCCGTCCCCGCGGTTCAGTGCGATGATGCTGCAGCCGTACTTGGCCCGTGTATTCAGCTCGGACAGGCTTTTGCCGTTCATGCAGGAGGGAACCGTCAACTCAACAATCTTGTAATCCTTGGAAATCTCGATATAATCGAGCAGATTGGGCGTTACCAGCTGATGCGCTACACGGATGCCCATATCCCGTTCGGGAAAAATAACCCGGTCCACGCCGAGCTTGGCGAGTGCCCGCCCGTGCAGTACAGATATTGCCTTGCCCACCACCTGCTTCACGCCGAGCTCCTTCAGCAGAATCGCCGCCAGGATGCTGCGCTCCATATTGTCGCCGATGGCGACGATGCCGCAGTCGAAATTGCGCACACCGAGCGAGCGCATAATCTCTTCGTCTGTCGCATCAGCCATTACGGCGTGCGTCAGCTGCCCGGTCATCTCCTCCACCCGTTCCTCCTGATGGTCAATGCCGAGCACCTCATAGCCCATAGCCATCAGCTCCAGCGCCAGGCTGGACCCGAACCGGCCGAGACCGATGACGACAAACTGCTGTGGTTTCATATCTCCTCTAACCCCTTATCCTATGATGATTTTGCCTTCCGGATACTTATACAATGGTTTACCCTGTTTCGGTCCAAGCGCATAGGCCAGAGTCAGGAGACCCAGCCGCCCGGCGAACATGGTCAGGCTGATGACGATTTTGCCGGCATCGGTAAGCTCCGGCGTCAGCCCCATACTGAGGCCTACGGTGGCGAACGCCGAAGTGGCCTCGAACAGAATCATCAGATACGGCCGGTTCTCCGTGGTGGACAGCACCATTGACACCGAGACGATCAGCAGTACGGCGAGCAGTGTCACCGTCAGCGCCTTGAAGACGCGCTCCTGGGCCAGCCGGTAACGGAAGAGGACGATATCCTCCCGGCCGCGCAGCATGGCAATGACCGCACCGATCATCAGCGTGAAAGTTGTCGTCTTGATCCCTCCTCCGGTTGAACCGGGCGAAGCGCCGACGAACATCAGGAACACGATGAAGAACTGGGTCGCCTGACGCATTCCGGCGATATCCAGCGTATTGGGCCCGGCGGTACGCGGCGCCACCGACTGGAAGAACGAAGCCCAGAGCTTGCCGCCGAGCTGCAGCGGCCCAAGCGTGCGGGAATTGGTGAATTCAAATAAGAAGATCACCAATGCTCCGGTCAAAATGAGCGCACCGGTCATAGACAGGACGACCTTGCTATGGAGCGACAATCTGCGCTTCCGGCGGAATTCCGCCAGATCAGACAGCACAACAAATCCGATGCCGCCGAAGACAATCAGCAGCATTACCACCAGATTAATCACCGGATCGGCCACGTAACCGGTCAGACTGCGGTAATCACCAAAAATATCAAAGCCGGCATTGTTGAACATCGACACGGCATGGAATATTCCGAAATACAGCGCCCGCCCAAAAGGCATGTCCATAGACCAGCGCAGCGTTAACAGCGCCGCCCCGGCGGCCTCAATAGCGAGCGAATAGAAGATCACCCGGCGGATCAGCCGCACGATGCCTTCCATGGAGCTTTGATTCATGGCCTCCTGCAGAATCAGCCGGTCCCGCAGCGATATCCGGCGTTTAAACATCAGGGCGAACATCGTGGCCATGGTCATGAATCCCAGACCGCCTACCTGAATCAGAAGCAGGATGATTGTCTGCCCCAGGGTGGTGAAATGGGTGCCGGTATCCACAACAACCAGCCCGGTTACACAAGTCGCCGAGGTGGCTGTGAACAATGCGTCAATGAACCCGAGCGGTTCCCCCGAGCTGCTGGCGGCGGGAAGCATGAGCAGCAGGGTGCCCAGCAGAATGACGGCAGCGAAGCCCAGCACAAGAATCCGCGGGGGGGACAGCTTCAGAAGCCGGAACTCCCCGGGCTTGTTCATTCTTGAAGCCATGTAATCTCATCTCCCAGACTGAATTGAACCATAAGCATTCAAATTATATACGTTAACCGCCAATTTCACAAAGAAACATTTTCACCAGTGATATTTCTCGCTTGTATTGTATGGCGAGTAGTGGTACACTCCATACAATACTCAACTGTATGGTTCGTATCCATACACTATAACAATATTCAACAAGGGGGAGCCTATGGAACCCACTGCGGAGCTCTTGCCACAGCATTTTCAGATTAATCCGGCGCTGCCGATCTATGAGCAGTTTGTCGAGGCCATCCGCGGACGGATTGTCAGCGGGGCGATTCCGCTCGGCATGCGTCTGCCCTCCGTCCGTGAGCTGGCGGCTGCACGCGGCGTCAATCCCACCACAGCGGCCCGCACCTATCAGGAGCTGGAGCGGACCGGACTCATCGTAACGTACCGGGGCCAGGGAACGTTCGTTACCGGAGACGAAGCTATCTTAGCAGAGGCGCGAAAGGCCATCGCCGTCAAGGCCGTGCGGGACTTCACATCGGCCGCCGCTTCCCTGGGACTCACCGCCGAACAAATGCTGAACATGTATAAGGAGGATTCAGTATGACAGAGAATTTTAAGCTCCTTGAACGGGAGCAGGCGCCGCTTGCAGTAGAATGCCTTAATCTGAGCCTGACCATCAAGCAGAAAGCGATTCTGGACAGCATCAGCTTTCAGATTCCGACCGGGAGCCTGACGGGCCTGCTCGGACCTAACGGTGCCGGCAAATCCTCGCTGCTGCGCATCATCTCGGGGCTGGCCCGCGGCGATTCCGGTTCTGTGCACCTCTTCGGAAAGCCCGCCGGACCGGAGCGGCTCGGGGAGCTCTCCCTGCTGCCGGACCGCAGCAATCTGCCCGGCTGGCTTACGGTCAGTGAATGGCTATTCTATGCCTCCGGCATCTATCCGGACTGGAGCGAAGCCCGTTCACGGGAATTGCTCAGCGAGCTGTCCGTTGCGGCAGATGCCCGCATTTCTGCCATGTCGCGCGGGGAAGAGGCCCGTCTGCAGCTGCTGACCTGCCTGTCACGGACCGCGCCGCTGATCATCCTCGATGAGCCGTTTACCGGCGTTGATCTACTCTCCAGAGAACGGATCGCCGCAGCCGTAGTCGGCGAGCTGGCCGACGGTAAGCGGACCGTACTGGTCGCGACCCATGACATCCGCGAGATGGAGCTGCTCTTCGACCGGCTGATTCTGATCGGCGGCGGCCGAATCCGCAGTGTCGATAATGTCGATGACCTCCGCCAATCCGGCCAATCGGTTGAATCCCGCTACAGAGAGGTGTTCTCATGACGGCGCTGAAGACATTGACGGCACTGGAGTACAGCCGGTTCAGCCTGGCCCGGCGCGGTAATGCATTGCGCATTGCCGTTCCCTCCGCGCTATTCCTGCTGCTTGTGCTCGCCGGGTGGTTACTACCATCCTCGCAGACTTCACCGCGAGCACCCTTTATATCAGCCATTCTGCTGCTGTGGACGTTTGCCATTGCCGTGTCATCCCTGCATATGTTGTCTTTTCCGGCGCAGCTCTACCGGGACTGGTTCCTCACTTTTCCTTGTCCGCGGCTTACTTTGCTGCAGGCCCAGGCAGCGAGCCTGCTGAAGCATTTGCGCAACGCAGCGCTGCTGGTCCTTCCGGCGGCGGCAGCCGTATATGGACTTTCCGTGATGTCGGGCCGCTATCAGCCGCTTCCTGCCGGAGAGTTCAGTCTGATGCTGCTAGCATATGTGGTGTTTCTGGTTGCGCTGCTGCCCGTGCTTGTCGTTCTCGGCCTGATGATCGGCCTGATGACATCGCGTAAATTGTGGATGCTTCTGTTCCTTTTGCCCTACCAGCTGCTCTGGATGTTCCCAATAGTTCTGGTGTCTGTAATAAATGATAACGAAATTGCATTAAGTGTGCTCCATTCGCCCTATTTGTCCACGGAGGCGGCTCTCGGATATACCGCAGTCCTCGTCCTGATCGGTTGGCCGGTGTGCCGGGCCATGCTGCCGCATATTGCCCGAAGCGCACTGGCTTCTCCCGCAGGTGCCTCCAGGCACTCCGTTTGGCCGGAGCCCGGCCGTGCCGCGCCACGAAACAAGGAGCTCCTGCAGCAGTCCAGCTCTTCATCCCGGCTGTTGACGCTCTACAGATTCGAGAAGAGCCGGTTCAGCAGGTGGGAGCGTATTAGAACGGTTAGAATTACAAAGTTCGTACTGCCATTTGTGATTGCCGCCCTGTTCTTCATCGCTGCGGCGGATCTGCAGTCTGTGCTGGCCTTACAGCAGCCGCTGTTTATGTTTCCTGCTCTCCTCGGCACATTCTATATGCTGGTCCGCAGCAGCTTTGAACAAAAGCTGCTCCCCTGGTGGCTGGGCTTCCCCATGGATCGCATCAAGCTGCTCGGAGTGTCAGTCGCTGCGGTCTGGACGATAATCATGCGCATCAGCTCGGTGTTCATCCTCTCGGCAGCGGCCGGTCTCGGAGCCGGATGGATCGCGGAGAGAGCCAATACAGAAAGTACACTGCTGTCTTTGCAATGGCTGGCTTATGCTTTCCTCACCTATGCAGCAGTGTTCACGTTCATGCTTTGCCTGCTGCAGATTGTCTACGCCCTGATGAAATCCCGGCTGCTCATTGTACTTACCTTTCCGCTTTCGATGTGCGCAGTGATGCAGGGTGTGCTGATTGACAAATTCCTGTTTCCGGCTGAGAGCAGCTTCGGCATGACCCCGGATTGGCTGCTCCTGCTCGCGGTGGCGGCAGCCGTTCTGGTGCTGGGGCCTTCCTGCGTTGCACTCGGAGCCAGGTATCTGGATTTAAGCCTCTTTACGCCAAACAGCGGAAAGCAGGTAAAACAAGCATAACTTTGCAGCCGCCGGCGTAATAGCTTAATACGGATTTTTTTGAAACCCCGGTCCGATTAATACTATAATTAGAATAAGCATCCATACCGAATCCGATCTATTTCAAGGAGGCGTTTCATGAATTCCGTCGGCCAGCCCTTACAACAGCGGCCTCTTTCCACCAGGCTTATTGTTACAGGCATCATCAGCCTTATTGTGTTCCTTATGTTTCAGGTCGCTCCTCAATTGCTGATCAATAAGGACGGGGAAGACACTACGATCATCAGCAAGGAGGAAGCCCGCGAGAACGCAGCCGCCTTCGCCGCCAGCCGGCTGGGCTACAGTGAATCCGCAGGGGACAAGTGGACGGTCCTGTATCAGACGGATTCGTCGTTCTACGGGTATATGTCGCGCGAGAAGCTTACCGAGGATTATTCGAAGCGCAAGCTGGATCAGCGCTATCCGTTCGAGGTGTTTCATGCCGCGCTGCATCCCGGCGGATCGGCAGACCCGCTGCTGGCCGTTGACCTGAACATATATACCGGCGAGGTGGTCTCCTTCGCTACAGGAGCGGATGCCGCAGCAGCCGCCGGCACTGATTACAGCAAGGCGCAGGCCACGGACAATGCCCCCAGCTCGGGCAGCGATTACGAAGCCTCTCCTTCAGCAGGCTCTCTTGCGGTGAACAGCGAGCCGGATCTGGCGCTCGAAACCAAAGAGCAGCTGGCTCTGCCCTGGCTCCAGACATGGGGCGTGAACCCCGCCAAGCTGCAGATTGCTGCCGGCAGCGACGGGTATGATCTCGTCTACACCGACAGCGCAGTCACCGTAGGCGAGTCCGCGCTGAATTACAATTTCAAGTTCACGGGCGGTGAGGTCTCCTACTTCCGGCCCGGGTTCAGTGCTCCTGCCTGGCATGATACTTATGTAGAGGACCAGAAGTCACTGGCGAATAAGCTGACGCTGCTCGGCTACGGTCTGCCTACGCTGGCGCTGGGTATTCTAGCGCTCATCTACAGCATTTTGACCCGGGGACACACGTCTTTCGCACGCGGCGTCTTTCTCAGCGCCGTCCATTTCGTCATCATGATGGTCAGCACCTATAATATGCTGCCTGAAGCTACAGACAGCAGTACGGAGGGCCGCATCACCGAAATCATCTTGTTCATTATCTATTTCCTGTACAGCCTGCTGATGTCTGCGCTGCTCTATTTCTCCCTGGTTGGGGGCGATGGTCTCTGGCGCAAGGAGGAAGGGCTTAATCCATGGGCACGCGCCAAAGAGCCGGGATACGGCAAATACGTGCTGGACAGTATCCGCGCCGGCTATATCTGGGCCTTTGTGCTGCTCGGCGTGCAGACTGTGATGTTCATCGCACTGTCGTTAACCCTGGACAACTGGTCGACCATCGATGCCAGCCAGTCGCCTTACAATATGCGCTACTCCTGGCTGCTGCCGATTGTCGCCTGGCTGGCCGGGTTATCCGAGGAAGCAGTCTACCGGATGTTCGGCATCCGCATGGTCAAGAAGCTGGTCCGAAGCACCTTCCTGGCCTCGCTGATTACGACGCTGATCTGGGCGATGGGCCATACCCTGTATCCGATTTATCCGGTGATCTCACGGCCCATCGAGCTGACAGTGATTGGTCTGCTCTTCAGCTTCATCTTCCTGCGGTACGGCTTCATCACTGCAATGTTCAGCCATGTCGTGTTCGACAGCATCCTGATGGGCGCGACCCTGATCTTCATGCAGGATACCGTCAATGTGGGTGCAGGTATCGTTACGCTGATCATGCCGTTCCTGGTCGGCTACATCGTCTACCGCTTCAATCCGCCCCGTAAGCCGGACCGGACAGATCCGGTGAGCTCATTGGGTTAGTTCAGTCGTCAGTGCTGTTCCATTTCCCGGCTTATGACACAGCAAACAGGGACACTCTTCGTGAGTGTCCCTGTTTCGTATATTCCTGCAGGCCCTGCCGCCGATGTCTTTACAGCGACGGCTCCTCGTCCCGCAGCGCCTCCAGAATCTGCTTCGCCAGCTTGTCGCCGATCGAGAGCGGCCGGAAATCCTCGACGGCTGCTTCCTTGATCTTCTTCAGTGAACCGAAATGCTTCAACAGCAGCTTACGGCGTTTCTCCCCGATGCCTGGAATGGAATCCAGCTTCGAGGTGACCATCGACTTAGCGCGCTGTTCGCGGTGGAAGGTGATTGCGAACCGGTGAACCTCATCCTGGATGCGCTGCAGCAGGTAGAATTCCTGGCTGTCCCGCGCCAGCGGCACCGGCTCACCCGTGTCGCCGACCAGCAGCTCTGCCGTCTTATGCTTATCGTCCTTGACCAGGCCGCATACCGGAATGAAGAGGCCCAGCTCGTTCTGCAGAATATCAATGGCAGAAGAGATTTGCCCCTTGCCGCCATCGACCACGATGAGGTCGGGCAGCGGCAGGTTCTCTTTCAGAACCCGTTCATACCGGCGCCGGATGACCTCGCGCATCGTTTCATAGTCATCCGGGCCTTGTACAGTGCGCACCTTATACTTGCGGTATTCCTTGCGCGCCGGCTTGCCGTCGATGAAGACTACCATTGCCGATACCGGATTGGCACCTTGGGTGTTCGAGTTATCGAACGCCTCGATCCGGCCGAGCGATTCGATTCCCAGCCTTTCCCCGAGCCCCATCGCCGCGCCGAGCGTGCGTTCTTCGTCCCGCTCAATCAGGCGGAATTTCTCATCCAGGGCAACGCGGCTGTTCTCGCAGGCCATGCCGACCATCTGCTTCTTCAGCCCGCGCTGCGGCACCAGCACCTTGATGCCCAGCCATTGCTGCAGTGCTGCGGCACCGCCCGCGGGATCGACCACACCGGCGGAGCCTTCGGCATCGGCCGGTCCTGGTTCCGCGCCTGCCCCGGAGGGCTCGCCGGACGCAGCTTCCCCGCCGGACGCAGCTTCCCCGCCTGAGGCAGCTTCCGCCGCGAAGGCAAGACCGGCTGGCTCTTGCTCTGGCTCCGCGGACATATCTGCTTCCGCCGCAGCGTCAGCACCGGCTGGCTCGGCGGCCTGCCGGCCGGAGCCTTCCTTCACGATATCCGGCAGCAGGATTTCCTGCGGCAGCGCCGGATTCTCGCTGTAATACTGCGCCACATAGGACATGAAATCGCTGTAGGCCTCTCCGTAGAACGGAAAAGCGGAGGAATGCCGCTGAATCATTTTCCCCTGGCGCATATACAGAATCTGCACACACATCCAGCCCTTGTCGACGGCATAGCCGAACACGTCACGGTCCTTGCTGTCGGCCGTCGTAATCTTCTGCTTCTCCATCAGGGCGTCGATGTGGATGATCTGGTCACGCAGCTCCTTGGCCCGCTCGAAGTACAGCTCCTCGGCGGCCTCCTGCATCTTTTGCTGCAAATCCTTCTTGACCGCTTCATGCCCGCCGCCGAGGAACCCGGCAATGCTCTGCGTGATCTCTTCGTAAGCCGACTTCGGCACTTCCTTCTCGCAGGGCGCCAGACACTGGCCCATATGGTAATAGAGACAGACCTCCTTCGGCATCACGCCGCATTTGCGCAGCGGATACATCCGGTCCAGCAGCTTCTTCGTCTGCTGTGCGGCATAGCCGTTAGGATAAGGCCCGAAATATTTCGCTTTATCTTTAACCACCCGGCGCGTCACTTCAAGGCGCGGATGGGCTTCATTCGTAATTTTGAGATACGGAAACGTCTTGTCATCCTTCAGCAGCACATTGTAGCGCGGCATATGCTTCTTGATCAGATTGCATTCAAGAATGAGCGCCTCCATATTGCTGGAGGTCACGATATAT
Source organism: Paenibacillus tepidiphilus (assembly GCF_008635795.1). GTDB lineage: Bacteria > Bacillota > Bacilli > Paenibacillales > Paenibacillaceae > Paenibacillus_AQ > Paenibacillus_AQ tepidiphilus. The sequence continues at coordinate 33,633 of NZ_VWRQ01000006.1, forward strand.
TCGAAATCGGTGATGTTCGCCACAAGGCGCTGGGTCTTACCGTTATGGCTGCCGGTAAAATAGGAACGGACGCGGTTCTTCAGCACCTTCGCCTTGCCGACATAAATAATGGTGCCTTCCTCGTTCTTCATCAGATAGCACCCGGGCTGATCAGGCAGCAGCGCCAGTTTGTTGCGGATATTATCCATGTAGTCCATGTAATCTCCCCCACGCAGACTTTCATTAGATGCTAGTAAAGTGTAACACATAAAGCGCCCCCGGATAAACCGGAGGCGCTGAAACCGCGGGGCAAGGTAATGCGTCCCCAGGCGATGCTCAAGCAGTGCTGTTATTGATGCTTAGCTACGATATTCTTCAGGGAGTCCTTGGAATTCAGGCCTACCACTTTATCGACGGGCTGGCCGTCTTTGAAGAAGATCAGAGTAGGAATGCTCATTACGCCAAACCGGGAAGCCGTTTCCGGATTCTCATCCACATTCAGCTTGGCGATCTTGACACTGTCACCCAGTTCGCCGGACAGTTCTTCCAGAATAGGGGCCAACATTTTGCAAGGACCGCACCAAGGCGCCCAGAAATCTACTACAACAGTCCCTTGACCTTCCACTTCGCTTACGAAGGATTGGTCAGACACGTTAACGATAGCCATGATATTGTTCCTCCTTTGGATAGTCCGGAGCTGGATCCGCACTTTGCATAGCCTGCACAAGTTGCAGCGGATTCACTCCGATAAAGTTACCTGATAAATTGGTTCATGTAATATGATAACCATATACAACCACAGTATAACATAACAATGCCGTGTTTGTTAATATTTTAAGTAATTATATTGTATCCAATTTAATTATCAATCTGCAAAACCGGCTGCAGCCAGATTTGATGGAACGGAGGCCAGCCGTAGGCATTAATTTCCACCCCGCGCACCGTCCGGTGATGCGAGGTATTGTTCTTCTTGTGGACCAGAAACAGGATGTGGTCGCCGCTCTTCATCAAGGCCTCCAGTCCGGCCAGCCCGCTGCGGCGGTGCTGCTGCCCGGGCTCCCTCAGAATCGCCCTTACCTGCTCCTCCACCGCCACCGCTGTTGCCGGGTCAAACGCCGGCTGTAAATAGTTGGGCTGCATATACAGCTGAATTTCCGCCACTTCATCGCCTGCCAGAACGGTGCCGAAGATTCTGGCATCATGCACATCAGCATCGTAAGCCTGATTTACCGTCCCGTTCCAGTCCGATACATCCAGTTCCATCCGGATACCGTACTCCGCCGCCCGGCTGCTGATCCACTCCGCATCTGCTTGGTGAAAGGTGTTAACCGCCAGCCGGAAGGGTTCCCCCCGGTAACCGCTCTGAAGCAGCAGCTTCGCAATATCCCTCTCCGGCAGTGCCGCCTCTTCACTGCTCTCCTCATCACTGCCTGGGCGGTAATGAAAGCCCGCAGCCGGATGAATCAGATCCGCTCCCAGCTCGTCAATCATCCGCTTCCGGTCGATCAGCAGATGAAGCGCATGACGGAATGCGGAGGATTGCTGCGGCCCGGATTTGCCGCAGTTAAAGACCATCACGGTGCAGCAGGTAAATAGCGTCTCGACATCGACCCATTCCCCGGCGCCTTGCTCCACCGCCTGCCGCCGCTCGCCGGTGGCATCGCCGTGCGAGGACATGACCGCAGTCCATTCCGGTTCACGGAAGTAGCCGTTCTCCACACTGCGTAAGATCAGAATCTCTACCCGGTCCAGCTGCGGGCGGCCGCGGAAATGCTGGCCGAAGGCTTCAAGCACGCAGCGATCTCTGGTGCGTTCCGCAACCCGGAAGGGCCCTGTCCCGCAGGGATGCAGTGCAAATGCAGCCTCATCCTTGCGGGCCTTCTCCACCGGGACAATGCCTGCCGAGACCGTGCCGAGAAACCGCAGAAACAGGTAATTGGGCTCTTTGAGCCTGATGTGAACGGTATACGGGCCCAGCGCCTCCAGCACCTCAATATGCCGGAACATCCAGCTTGCCTCGAATTCATCCGGCCGGTTCAGGAATCGTCCTAGGGTGAAGACGACATCTCCCGCGTTCAGTTCGCGGCCGTGATGGAACATCACTCCTTTGCGCAGGTAGAACACCCAGCTTCGCCCGTCGCTGCCGCTCTCCCAGGAATGGGCGAGACCGGGCCTCACCTCCTGTGTCCGGGAATCGTACTCTACCAGGGTATCGAATATCTCGGCGGATAGATGGGAATCGAACGCATAATATACTTGCGCCGGGTCCAGCGTAAAGATCGGCCGGTATACCGGGAACAGCAGCGTATCCTGCTGTCCGCCATCCCCCGCCTGTGTCTTGAAGCCCATCCGCTCCGACATCCAGTCGCGGAAGCCTTCTCTGGCCTCCCGGCTTCCGTAACGGGTCATCAGCTCCATGGCCTCTGCGGGGCGCCCCTGGTCCATACAGAGCCGGGCTTCGCGGAGCAGAACGTCTATGCCGTCAACCAGGAGCGCCAGCCGGGAGGAATGGCCGCGGCCCAGGCCGGCCAGCCAGCTGATCCATCCGCCCCCGCTTAAGCGCCGGATGAGCTGCTTCGCATAGCGGGGGGAGCAGTGCCACAGCTCTGCCAGCTCACCGACCGTTACGGCGAACGGCTCGCCGTGCGGCTGCTCCGGAGCGGCCTTACACAGCTCCAAGTAGTAGAAGGTTTCCGTCTGCACTGCCTGTATAGCCCCCATTCCAATATAAAAGGTGATCAACATGTACCACATTGTACCCTTTTTATCACCTTTTAGACAGCTATACTTAAGAGCAGCTAAAGGAGGATGCAGACATGAAACAATTAAGCCTGGGGAAGCTCGTTCCCCCCTTTCATCCCGCTGCCTGGGTTGTCATTATCGGAACCTTTCTGGCGCGGACCGGGTTCTTCATGACGATACCGTTTCTCGGAATTTACCTTGGCAGTACCAAAGGCATCGCCCCCGGAACCGTCGGTGCCATTCTGGCCATGAGCCTGCTGGTCGGGACCTTTACCAGCTTTGTCGGCGGGGTGCTGTCGGACCGGCTGGGCCGCTATCCGGTAATGATCCTTTCCATGGCGCTGTGGAGCCTGGTCTTTGCCGGCTTCGCCGTAGCGGACAGCATCTGGGAATTCTTCGTCTTAAGCGGTCTGAACGGCTTGTTCCGCAGTCTGTTCGAGCCTGCTGCCCGGGCATTGCTGGCCGATGTGACTGCTCCGGACAAGCGCGCCGATGCATTCAATGCCAGATACTTCGCCATTAATCTGGGCGGTGCAATCGGCCCGCTTGCCGGCCTCAAGCTCGGAATCGGCGGAACCTCCTCCCTGCTGCCCTTTATGGTCAGTGCAGCGGTTTATATGCTGTATGCCGGCTTTCTGCTGCTCTGGAGCCTGCGCCATCCCCACCGGCAGCAGTCCGGGAGCGAAGCGGTCCACCTGAGGCAGATGGTCCGGGTAGTTTTTACAGATAAAGTGTTTCTCTATTTCCTCGTCGGTAATATCTTTGTCGCGGGAGCCTATTCCCACCTGGATACCACACTTTCGCAGTATATCGGTCATGACCGGGTAGGCACTTATTCCTTCATCTTCGTCGTTAACACGCTGTCCGTGATGCTGCTCCAGTATCCGCTCGCCCGCTTCATGAAGCGGTACAGCTCCATGGCTGCACTGAAGACAGGCTGTATCTTCTTCGGGGTCGGTCTTCTGGGCTTCGGTGTGTTTGACAACCTCTTCCTGCTGGCCCTCTCCATGATGCTGTTTACCGTCGGCGAAATTCTTTGCTTCGTTATCGGAGATGTGCTTATTGGAGAAATCGCCCCGCAGCCGCTGCGCGGCGCGTACTATGGGGCCGGCGGCTTTGCCTTTATCGGGCAGAGCTTGTGTGCCTGGTTCGGCGGTATGCTGCTGGAGGTACTCGGCTTTGATCAAGGTCCGTTGATCTTCGCCATTCTGATGCTGCTGACCTTTGTGGCCTATCCGTTCTTCCGGCAAGGCCAGCGGCTGCGGGAGCGCCGGCACGATGCGGAGCCTACACCGTCTGTGGGCAATGCGGCTCTGGAAGCGCACTAGCTGGTCACTAGTATTCTACTGAGAACGGGCCAACGCAAAAAGCAGCCGTACCGAAGACATCTCTATCCTTCGGTACAGCTGCTTATTGTGCGTCTTTATCTGCCTTTGCCGCGCTGATTCTCCCCGTGAAGCTGAATAACCTCGACAAACGGGGCGATCCGGTCCATCAGCCGCTGTCCCTTGTACACCTCTTCGCCGTCCTTGCTCGTGAAGCTGAGATGCTTCGCGAGTCCGTCGAGCGGATAATTGGAGGTGTAGAAGGTGGGCTTGCGGTTCATCCGGTAATTCAGGATCGCGCCGAGCACATGGTCGCGGGCCCACGGGTTGAGGTTCTCGGCACCGATATCGTCAAAGATTAGCAGATCGCATTCCTTCAGCGTATCCACCATCTCCTTAAGCTTCTGATTATCGGTCATAATCAGCTTCAATTCCTCGATAAAGTCCGGCATGTACACAATAACGCCGGAGTACCCGGATACCGCCAGCTCATGGAGCAGATAGCACATCAGGAAGGTCTTGCCGGTCCCAAAGCTGCCATGGATGTACAGGCCATGCTTGGGCAGCCCGTTCTCCCTGATCTCATGAATATAGCGGAACACTTCCTGCACCGCCGGAGCACGCCGTAAATCCTTGCCCATAATATCCACTTCATCGTAGCCTCCGCTCAGCACCCGCTCGTCTACATAGAAGCTGCGGATCCGCTTGCGGATCATATCCTGGTTATCCTGGGCCACCTTCAGCTCACAGGGCGTCTTCCGTTCATATAAATCCGGCACACCGCCTACCGTCTCCACCGTAAGCTTGCTGTAATGTCCGGGGAAATCGTTCGGACAAGCTGCAAGACCCGGGCAGTTCGCGCAATGCCGGCTCTCCTCCACGTATTGATACAATTTGGGAAGGTTCAGCCGCAAGCGCGTTTCCTCCAGCTCGGGATGCTCCGCCTGCAGCTGCTTCACCAGAGGATGATTCAACAGCTCCTGCTGCAGGTCGCGGGAACGCTGGCGCAATGCGCTGTTATTCATGGAACGCAGCACTTCACCCATGGATTCCATGTCATCGTTCCCTCACTTTCTTTATTGCGTTTTGGTAACGCCTTTTTTCTTGCTGGCCTTGATATCGGCGGCCATTTTCATCATCGCTGCAAATTCCTCTTCCGAGACCGCTCCCGCCGTTCCGTCGTCGACCGAAATCGGGATCTCCGGCTTGGCCGGACGGTTTCCTTTGGCGTAGGTGCGCTGGCGTGTCCCGCCGGCTCCGGATGCGGATGCAGTGCCCGCGCCCTTGCCTTTGACCTTCGACTGGTCGCGGATATAGCGCACGGCCTTCTCATACGTATTCACTTGCTTCATCAGCATGTTCGAGGCGATCGCTTCGACAAAATTGCGGTTCATCCGCTGTTCGCCGCTTGTCGCGGCCAGCGTCATCACATAATGAATGAGTACATTGATGACTTCACTTCTCAGCTTGTAATTCAGATTAATATTATCGAAAATATCGAGCAGCTGCCCCGGAATGGTTCCCGGGAAAAACGTCTGCAGCAGCCGGGTATAAGGTTCGTTGCGCAGCATCATATTATACTGGTGGATGTCGCATTTAGAGATAAATTGCGGCGGGACCTCGACATAGTATTCCATTTCGACGGACTGCTCCGGCGGAGCAATTGGCTGCTCTTCCTCGGCGGCCGAGCGCAGCGACACCACCTTGGCTGCGGCGACCTCCCGTTTCTCCTGGCGCTTCAGCTCCTGGCGGAAATGCTGGCTCGCCTTATGCTGCAATGTATCGAGTATCAGCTCGCCGTCCGGGGCGAACACCCCGTCTTCATCCAGGAGGCGGCTGACATCCTGCGGACCCAGCCCGTACTTGCGGGCGATATAATTAATCATGCCCATCTGGGCATGGTCGAAACGCAGCTTCTCGACATGGGCCCGGTTCACCGATTCCCGCGGAAAGCGCAGAATAATATCGCTGTAGCCGATCACCGGCTCTTCAACACGCGGAGCGGGCTGGCGCACCGTGGCTACCTCGGCGAGCGCCTGCTCCAGCTCATAATCAATCACATGGGTATTGAGCTGAAAGATATCATAAAAGGGTACGGAAATATTCTCTTTATTCAGCGAGCGCCGTCCCCATTCCTCCGGTTCCTTGCACCAGAACTGCTCGCGCAGCGCCAGCACGGCAAATTTGCCGATCTTGTCGCGCAGCAGCAAGGTCAGATGCTGGGTGGCAAAGAACTCGGCCGGCCCCAGCGGCGGCAGCAGCTCGTATTCGTACAGATAGTCGTCGGTTTCCGCCATATAGATCCGGCTGGTCGAAAGAAGTCCTACCGCTTCGAGCATAGAAGCCTGCTCCACCAGGAACTTGCGGCCCTTCTCGTTCGGTTCGATGCCCAGCGTCAGAAACAGCTTGCGCTGCTGCTCCGCTTCCGAGTAACCAATGCTCTCGGCCGGGACATGCTCGAAGAGCAGCCTGTACAAGCTGATGGCGAAGGCGCCGACCATCGGCTGGTAAGCCGATCCGAGCATTCGTCCGTCCAGGCCGCTGAGACCGAATTCGCGGGAAACGCAGTACCGGTGATGCTCCGTAAAGTGATGCAGGTTGCTCATGCGCATCTGCGGTTTTCTCCCCCTTCTCCATACGAATTCATATAGGTTTCTATTCTATCACAAAACACCCGGCCCGATATGTAAAAAAAGAACCAAATCAGGCGCTTTTTCCGGCAAATTCGACAGTTTGTTCAAGCTTGCGCACCTTTTAACCATAGAATAGCCCTACAAGGCAGGCCACCACGTAGCTGCTGAATCAGGTACTTAGCGGAGGCTCCGAAAATAAAAAAACGGCCCGCGCTCAGCCGTTTCCCTTGTTCAAAATAATCTGTAGCCGGCCAGCCGCAGCTTGCGGATCGTCCAGCCGCTGAGCACCGCTCCGGCAAGCCCGGCGAGACCAATCATACCATCGCCGAAGCGCACAGCCAGCAGATGTTCGCCAAGCGTCATCGTACTCCGGTTCCAGTACGAGTAGACGACCACCGGCAGAATCACCAGCAGATAGAGACCTGCAGGCGCCCAGGTCATTCTCATCAGCATAGCAAGGACAAAGCCGATCCCGAACATCATCACGAAGAACAGAACGGCCAGCATCAACTCTGGCAGACCATCCACAACGACCGCCATCTCCTCTCTCTATAAACAACCGCACATCGAGCAATCAGTAATTGTTAGTTTACTAGAAAAAATGTAACGAAGCAATGAACATTCCTGCCACAGTTGCCGAAAATACACTAAACCGCCGGGGCCGGAATTTGCTCTTGCCCTTTGGATTGCGCTACAATAAAAAATAGAGCATATGATCGTACATAGTGCTGCAAGCCGCTGAAATATACTTTACGTATTGGAGTGAAACCGCATGAGTGAAGCTGCTGTTACATTGGAAGGCTGGTATGCGTTGCATGATTTCCGCTCGCTGGATTGGACGGCCTGGACAAAGGCCGACGACGAGGAGCGCGCCGTCGCCCTGGAGGAGCTGCACCAGTTTATGGGCGAATGGGGACCGGTGGAGGAAGCGAAGCAGGGAAGCTCCGCCGTATACAGCATTGTCGGCCAGAAAGCCGATTTCGTAATGATGCTCCTGCGCGAGACCCTGGAAGATCTGAACGCGCTGGAAACCGCCTTCAACAAAACCGCCTTTGCGCAATATACAACCAAAGCCTACTCGTATGTCAGCATCGTTGAATTGAGCAACTACAATGCAGGAGGCGACGGCGGCGATCCGATGCAGAATCCGCATGTCGCTGCACGCCTTAAGCCGATCCTGCCGCAGGCTAAGCATATCTGCTTCTACCCGATGAACAAGAAACGCGAGCTTGCCGATAACTGGTACATGCTCGACATGGAGAAGCGCAAAGAGCTGATGTATTCGCACGGTCTGATCGGCCGTTCATACGCCGGCAAGGTGAAGCAGATCATTACCGGCTCCGTCGGCTTCGACGACTGGGAATGGGGCGTGACGCTGTTCGCCGAGGACGCGCTGCAGTTCAAGAAGCTGGTCTACGAAATGCGCTTTGACGAAGTCAGCGCCCGCTACGGCGAGTTTGGCCCCTTCTATGTCGGCAACCTGCTGACACCGGGGTCATTCGAGGAGCTGCTGAAGCTGTAAGCTCCTTAGGAGAGAACGGCCCATCCGGTTTTCGCCAGAGTGGACATTCCTGACTTCCCATTCAGATAAAGAGAGCCTGGCAGCTTATAACCGCCAGGCTCTCTTGTTGTTATATCGCATCTGTCGGGCCGCAGGACTTAAGGTTCAGTCCTCGTCCTCGTCTTCCTCTACTGCCCGCAGACTCTCCAGATATTCCGCCGTAGCCCGGTCGCGCGCCCGGCTCTTGTCCTTCAGCCGTTCGATGGCCGGCAGAATCAGAACATCGATCTCCTTCTGCACATGGTAAGCGAGGTCATAGCGGCTTTGGTCCTCCAGATAAGTCCCGGCCTCAATCAATCCGTTGTAACGGTCCAGTTCTTCACGCGTCAGCAGTCCGCGCACTTGTACACTGCAATGGCGCATCCTACAGGAATCTTCCCTTCTTCAGGACCAGCGAAATGCCGCCAATGATAAACAAATAGCGCATGTCGACAACCTTCTTCAGTTGGGCAGCGGTCCATCCTTTATATTTCTTGTCGCCCACTACAGCTATACCCTGGCCTTTGCCAAGCGAAGCTACCGTTCCCTTGTTGCTGAACACGAACTTCTTCGCCTGCTGCCCGCGGATGGCTGCCACGAGGTTATGGGCGCAGCATTCGCCCTGCTGCATGGCAATCTGTGCCGTCGGCGGATAAGGACGGCCTTCGGGATTGATCATCAGCGAGCCGTCGCCGATGATAAAGATGTTCTCATGACCCGGTGCACGCAGGTATTCGTCCACCTTCACGCGGCCGCGCATCGCTTCGAAGCCTGCCGCTTCAATCAGCCGGTTGCCGCGGATGCCGCCCGTCCAGACGATGGTCGAGGCCTTGATTTCTTCACCGGTTGCCAGCACTACGCCGCCCGGCAGGCATTCTTTGATCGCTACACCGATCTTGAAGGTGACGCCCTTCTTCGTCAGCACCGTCATGGCATGCTCCACCAGTTCAGGAGCGAAGCCGGGCAGCGCTGTAGGTGCGGCCTCAATATTGTAAATATTCACCATACCGGGATCTACATCATATTCCTTGCATAGCCCGGGAATACGGTCGGCGAGCTCGGCCACAAATTCGATGCCGCTGAAGCCCGCTCCGCCAACTACAAAATTAATGTGCTCCTGGGCATTGTTTTCATTTTTATACTTGGCAAATTGATATTCGATATGTTCACGGATCAGGCGTACTGAATTGATGCTGCGGATGGTCAGCGCATATTTATCAAGCCCCGGAATGCCGAAGGTCTCCGGCTCACCGCCCAGCGCAATCACCAGATAATCGTAAGATAAAGTGCCGTCTTCGAGAATGACCTTTTTCTGCTGGGTCCGGATTTCCTGGACGGAGGATTTCACCAGGTCGATCTTAAATTCGTCAATCAGCTTGGAAATCGACACGCGCGAATGCTCAACGCTGTCCGTTCCCGCCGCAGGCATGTGCAGATGTGTTGTGAAATAATGATATTCGTGGCGGTTCACCAGCGTTACGTCCGCCTCATTATAATTCAAGGCCTTCTGCAGCCGCTGGGCGGTCAAAATACCTCCATATCCCGCGCCGAGGATTACAATCTTGGGAATACTGCTCATGGTCCGGCTCCTTCCAACAGGTGAATCTGTCTATGTGTTTTTATTTTTTATATGTTTTTGTGAATTTTTACACTTAATTTCGGAGGAAATTCCAATAAAACTTAAAGCAATTCCAAAATAACCATATCCATTGTAAACCTTAGTATCGTTTTAATCAAATATTATCATGCAGGAAAAGGACACAATTTTCCGCGCACTTTAAGCCTTTGCAGCGGGGTCCTACAATGATTATAATGAGAAAGTACGCTAGTATGGCAAATTGATTATATCAACTCGGAGGTGTAATTTTACGTGACAGTAGAGCAATCCGGCGTTCCTATGAGCGACCTTCTAATTATAGGCGGTGGCCCGGCCGGCATGTTTGCCGCCTTTTACGGCGGAATGCGCCAGGCATCGGTAACACTGATTGAGAGCATGCCCCAACTGGGCGGGCAGTTAGCCGCTCTCTACCCTGAAAAATATATTTACGACGTTGCGGGCTTCCCGAAGGTAACCGCACAGGAGCTGGTCAACAACCTCTCCCGGCAAATGGACCTCTTCCAGTCCGATATCCGGCTGGAAGAGAAGGTGGTAGGCCTTGAGAAGCGGGACGAGCGCCATTTCGTCGTAACTACCGATAAAGCCGAGTATCACAGCAAGGCCGTAATTATTACTGCCGGCGTCGGCGCTTTTGAGCCGCGGCGTCTGGAGCTGCCCGAAGCACCCCGCTTCGAGAAAGCGAACCTGCATTACTTTGTCAGCGATCTGAATGCCTTCCAGGGCAAAAAGGTGCTGATCAGCGGCGGCGGAGACTCCGCAGTTGACTGGGCACTGATGCTGGAGCCGATCGCCGAGCAGGTCACCCTGATTCACCGCCGTGATAAATTTCGTGCGCATGAGCACAGTGTAGAGAAGCTGATGGCCTCCAAGGTGAATGTCGTCACCCCTTCGGAGATTACCGAGCTGCACGGTGAAGAGTTCATTACCAAAGTCACCCTGTCCCACATCAAGACCAAAGAAACCCAGGAGCTTGAAGTGGACAGCGTTATCGTCAATTTCGGCTTTGTATCCTCGCTGGGACCCATTGCCGAATGGGGCATTGAAATCGACAGCAATTCGATTGTAGTCGATTCCCGCATGGAGACGAGTATCCCTGGTATCTTTGCCGCCGGCGACATCACCACTTATCCAGGCAAGCTAAAGCTGATTGCCGTAGGCTTCGGCGAAGCGCCGACCGCAGTGAACAACGCCAAGGTCTATATAGACCCAGAAGCCAAACTGTCTCCAGGACACAGCAGCAATCTCAAGATGTAATAAGGATTTCTACAATAAAAGGGTATCCCTTCAGGTTGACTCACTTCAATCTGAAAGGATACCCTATTTGTTGTCCCTTGCGGTTTACTGTATCTCTGCTGCAAAGGTGTACTCTGATCTTTAATGAAGAACCGCATGAACTGGGAAGTGTAAGTTCCGTTTGCGAATTTCAGCGAGTAATAGAGCGATGAAATCATGCTCCAGTTGCAGCTCTATTGCTCTATGATAAGAGTCAAGCAGCATCTCATCCGATAATTCAATCATAACGTTCACCTACCTTTCCTTTTCTAAATCTGATTCTATCATAGCAAACTATCAATTATCGAACAAGCGTTCCTAGTATCCACAGGCCCTTGTGGAAAATCTGTGCATAAATTGTTAGTAATGTCCATAAAGCCGTTAGCACCGCAGTGCACAATGGGGATAACTGTTATGCACAGGACGTTTGCCCGAGATGTGTGCAAAAAATATTTTTGAATCGTCCATATATTTCGTGTTTTTTAGAAAAAATTACCTCATATTACCTCTAATTACCTCGAATCCGGCATAACTAAACGCTATTCTAGCCTATTACTCTAATTATCGTCAATGTTTAAAAATTGTTTAATTTGTTATTGTGTTTAGTTTACTATTGCGGTCTTGTATTTACTTCCAGTATCCATATTCTTCCGCTTTGATCAACGGCATAATCAAAACCCAGTTCGCCGATTCCCGGAAACCGCCGTTCCATAATGCCGATGCAGTGAATGGTGAGACGGCGCATTTCCGCTTTTTTGGCCGAGGATTTGATCTTCGGGAGAGAATGCCGCAAGCCCTGGCGGCAGCTCATCATCGTCCCGCCCTTGCAGAGATTGGTTACGAAGAGTCCGGGACGCGCCAGTCTGCCGACCATGGAGCGGAATTCCCATACCCCGTTATTCTTAACCACTTTGACTCGGTAATCAATGGGTCTGCCGGCGATTCGGGCCAGTGAAATTCCCTGCTGAATCAAATATCTCCTTCTGACCTTCACCCGCTCCAGCGCTTGCCGCATACTACGAAAATCGGAATATACCCGCGTGCTGTCCATATAAGTAAAGCCGTATCCCCGCGCATCCCTAAACACCTTGATTACCCCATAGCCCCCGCCGCCCACGACCGGCTTGATCACCACATTACCGTAGCTTCTCAACATGCTGAGCAGTCCGGCAGCACTGTATGCCTTCGTTCTCGGAATGTAACCGGCAATCCGTGCATCGCTAAGCAGCGCCTCGGTTTTCAGCCACTTGCTGGCCAGTTGTCTTCCTGCCATCGTCCTCCCTCTCCTTTCGTTTATCCCAGCCTACTACCCTATAGAGTACTCAGGAGAGGGGCCTCCTTCTTGTATGATTGTCCTTGTATGAAGGCGTTCACGCCAAAAAAGGGCATATGGCTGCGGAGCCTTATGTCCCGATTAAGCTTAGGTCAACCCATTTTTGTTATTTTGTCTGACTTATATAGTTTATTGTATGACAATAGAGCTTGATGGCTTGTGCAAATGGACAGCTCCATCCGCTGAACCTGACCGGAATTCATCCTCCAGAATTGCATACAGCAGAGAGCTCTGCCAGGTCTCCCTGTGCCACTTGTGCTCGCGCAGCAGCCCTTCATAGGTCATCCCCAGCTTCTGCATAACCTTGGCAGAGCCGGCATTGCCCGGACGGCAGGTGGCGAAGATGCGGTGCAGGCCCAATTCACCGAATCCGAAGCGCAGCAAGGCTTGTCCCGCTTCGCTTGCATACCCTTGCTTCCAATAAAGCGGGTTCAGGCAATATCCGATCTCCCCTTGACGCGGCTCACTCACGTAAATTCCGCAACCGCCGATCAGCTTGCCGCTGCCCTTCAGCACCACGGCGAATTCAAAGCTTGTACGCGGCTCCTGCCCCTGCCATTCCTGCACCATCCGGAGATAATCCTCAGTCTGCTCGCCTGTATTTGGCCCCCACAACATGTATTTCGTCACCGCAGGGTCAGAGGCATAACTATGTACCGGTCCGTAATCTTCGTCCGTGAATTCGCGGATCAATAGCCGCTGCGTCTCCAGTCGCATGGACGGTTCCCCCTTTCTAATATAAGCAAAATCGACGCCGCCCGACACAGCCTCGTATTTTGTCGGTCCAGCCCGTTACCCGTAACAACAAGATAACTTGCTATATAAAAAAACCTCCCGAATGTGTTATTTGCATTCTACACAATTCGAGAGGTTATTTTAAAGCGTAAATTTCTGTCCTAGCCGTCTTAGCAAGGCTCCGCGCTTGGATTCCCCGCTTCTTCCTTCGTGCGGAACGATGATCCGCAGCCGCAGGTAACTGTTGCGTTCGGGTTGTGGATGGTGAAGCCTCCGGTCATGCCGGATTCCTCAAAATCAATCTCCAGGCCGTTCAGGTAACGAATATCGTCCTTGGTTACAACCACTTTCACACCTTGTACATCCATGTAAACATCCTGCTCGGTTTCGTTGTCATCGAAGCCCATCGCATACGAGAAGCCGCTGCAGCCTCCTGCTGTAACGCCCAGCCGCAAGAACATATTCGGAACTTCCTGCTGCGCCAGCATTTCTTTGATCTGCTCCGCCGCTGTTTCACTGATAGTAATCATAAAAGGTCTACCTCCTAAATATGTGATTGAAACGCCATCGCCGGCAATTAAAGGGACTACTCCTCCCGTTAATCTTCAGCCAATACGCCATTGTAATAAAATAAAGGATCCGTTAGAGTAAAAAGCAATTTTACGGATAAAAGTTACCTTCTATATAAAATCAAGCTGTATAACTTCAAGTATACTCCACTATTTCACCTCTCTCAAGTCATACCTGCACTGCTCCGCAAGCTTGAGTGCCGTTTTTCTCTTCATCTTATCCCTCTGACGTATGTTGCTCACCTGTGGCGGGAGGTTTATAATATAGGTTGCGACAGAGATAAAAATTCGGAAATTTGTCACGGAGGTTATTGCTGCCTTTGTTATTTTATACTGACGGCGGCGATAGATTGCCGGAACATTCTCGCGGGTGCTATCGCCTCGCTAACCCCCAGGAGGAATTCATATGTCTACACTCATCACCCCCCACACCGATACCAGAATGGCGAGTATTATTGAGAAGGTTCGCGGCGGCGAACGGTTGAATCTAGAGGACGGCGTTTATTTATATGAGAGCAATGATCTGCTGACCATCGGCCAGCTGGCGGATGAGGTTAACCGCCGGAAGAACGGCGATAAGGTGTATTTTATCGAGAATATGAGCTTGTACTTCACCAATGTATGTGAATCGCGCTGCGCCTTCTGTAATTTCCGCAAGGATGACGGTGAAGAAGGCGCTTATACTCTTTCCGGCCCGGAAATGGTCGATTATGTGAAGCAGCATATTCATCCGGGCGTACGCGAGTTCCATATTGTCGGCGGACATAATGATAAGGTGCCCTTTCAATATTATGTTGATTCCCTGAAAGCGCTGAATGAAGCTTTCCCGGAAGTGACGCTGAAGGCGTATACTGCGGCTGAAATCGACTTCTTTACCCGGATCAGCGGGCTCAGTATCCGCGAAGTGCTGGAAGCGCTGCGTGCAGCAGGTCTCCAGAGCCTGACCGGCGGCGGAGCGGAAATTCTCTCTGATCATTACCGCAAAAAAATGCATGTCGACAAAGCAGGCGTCGCGGAATACTTGGAAGTACACCGGGTCGCCCATCAGCTCGGGATGAAGACTCATACTACCATGCTGTACGGCTCCATTGAATCCCGTGAGGACCGTATCCGCCACATGCTGCAGATCCGCGAGCTGCAGGACGAGACCGGCGGCTTCATGGTATTCATTCCCCTGTCCATGCAGCCCAAGAACAAGAATGCTGGCATTATGCGCCGCAATTCCGCCTTTGAAGACCTCAAGACCATTGCGGTCAGCCGCCTGATGCTGGATAACTTCGACCATATCAAAGCTTACTTCATCAATATCGGACCGCAGTTAACCCAGGTGGCACTCAGCTTCGGTGCATCCGATGTGCACGGCACCATCCTTAAGGAGCGGATCAGCCATGCAGCCGGTGCGCTCACTCCGGAAGGTCTGACCCGCGATGAGTTGATCTGGCTGGTCAAGGGCGCCGGCAAAATACCGGTGGAACGCGACACCTTCTATAACGAGATTAAAGTCTACGAATAACCAGTCCTGCCTGTTCCAGAAAGCCATTTCGGAAAGGAAGATCGGTCATATGAGAACATTGCTCGTGCTCGGCGGCGGCTATGGCGGCCTCGCCCTCGTTCAAAAACTGCTGGACAGCCATCTCCCCCATGATGTGGAAATTATCTTGATCGACCGGATGCCGTTTCAGGGCATCAAGACGGAGTATTATGCGCTGGCTGCCGGAACGGTGGCGGATCATGACCTGCGGATTAAGTTCCCCGTCCACCCTCGTCTGCGCATCCGCTACGGCGAGGTAGGATCAATCGACCTGGAGAGCCGGATGGTCCTGCTCTCCTCCGGTGAGCCTGTGCTCTATGATATGCTGGCAATTGCGCTGGGCTGTACAGATAATTACCACGGCATCCCGGGTGCCGAATTGCACACCTGCAGCATTCAGAGCATGGCCAGCACACGGGAGACCTTCCTGCGGCTGAACAATGTGAAGCCGTATGGAACGGTGAATATCGTCGGCGGCGGACTGAGCGGCGTGGAGATTGCCGCCGAGCTGCGGGAAAGCCGTCCCGATCTGAACATATCCATTCTTGACCGGGGAGAGCGGGTATTGTCCGCTTTCCCGGCCAAGCTGTCCCGTTATGTGGAGGAATGGTTCAACGAGCATCAGGTGCAGACGGTAAGCCATGTCTCCGTCTCCCACGTGGAGGCAGATGCCGTATTTAACGGCAGCCAGGCCCTGCCCGGTGACGTAACGGTATGGACCGCAGGCATTCAGCCGGTCAAGCCGGTACAGCAGCTGGAGCTGCCGAAAGACCGCAGCGGCCGGCTGATCGTCGGCCAGTATTACAATCTGCCTGACTACTCCGATGTCTATATCATCGGAGACTGTGCCAGCCTGCCCTTCGCGCCCAGCGCCCAGGCAGCGGAAGCGCAAGGGGAACAGGTGGCGCATATCTTGAAAGCGCTTTGGCGCGGGGACACTCCAAGACTTACCGCGATCAAGCTGAAGGGGACGCTGGGCTCGCTCGGCAAGAATTCGGGCTTTGGCTTAATGGGCAAGCGCACGGTCATGGGCCGTGTGCCCCGGCTCCTTAAGAGCGGCGTACTGTGGATGTCCAAGCGGCATTACGGCTAATCCATCTACGGATGTGGGTCCTCACATAGGGCCCTTATACAACTTCGTTGTTGTATTTGCCGGATACATCAAGGCGTCGTAACAGCTGCTGCAGCCGTTACGACGCCTTGACCTGTTTAGTCGATTTCGAGGTTGTCCCAAGCCTCCTGCTCCTTAATATAGGCGGCGATGGCTGCCTCCAGCTCCTCCGGTGTCTCGGCTGCAATAATCTCCCCGTCCACCATCGCGAAGGGTCTTAAATAACATTCTCCGCAGTTGTTCAGACAGCCGTACTCCACGACATCGTATTCCGGGTTCTGCTCCAGCTTCTGTTTTAGCTGCTCGGTGCCGGAACCCAGATTACTGGCACAAAATTCAATGATTGGTCGCATAATGATCTCCCTATATTGGTGTGAACCATTTTATTTTTTAGTGTTTTGTACTATAATAAACGTACGAAAGGAGTGATTGAGAAATGAGTGAGAATATACAAAGCGCAACCATGTACGATGAAGTACTGGAAGTTCTTGATAAACTTCGTCCGTTCCTGCAACGCGACGGCGGCGACGTTGAACTCGTCGATGTAGAAGACGGTATCGTCAAGCTGAAGCTGATGGGTGCCTGCGGCAGCTGCCCAAGCTCCACGATCACGCTGAAGGCTGGTATCGAACGCGCCCTTCTCGAAGAAGTGGAAGGCGTGGAAGAAGTCGTTCAAGTATTCTAATTCCTTATGGTATATCCCGGCCTCTGTTACAGGAGAGCCGGGATTTTTCTTTTATTTAATGGTGATTATTTTTCAGTATAGTGATTTGCCTGCACCAAGGCAACCTGTAGAAAATAAATCCAGCCGCAATAAAAAGGGTGTTGAAGAACCCGGAGGTTCTTCAACACCCTTTATCTGTTGAGGCGGTCCAGGCGTCTTAGAACGCCGGCACTACCGCTCCTTCGTATTTCTCTTCGATGAATGCTTTCGCTTCCGGAGAAGTCAGCGCTGCGGCCAGCTTCTGGATGGCATCGGAATCCTTGTTGTCCGGACGGGCAACCAGGATGTTGGCATAAGGAGAATCTCCGCCTTCGATGAACAGCGCGTCCTTGGTAGGAACAAGGTCGGCTTCCAGCGCAAAGTTGGTGTTGATCAGCGCCAGATCCACCTCATCCAGTTGGCGCGGCAGCATAGCGGCATCCAGCTCGATAATTTCCAGGTTCTTCGGATTTTCGGTGATGTCAGCTTTGGTCGTAGCGATGTTAGTATCGTCCTTCAATGTAATCAGACCGTTCTTGGCCAGCAGAATAAGCGCGCGTCCGCCGTTAGTGGCATCGTTCGGAATCGCTACTTTAGCGCCGTCAGCCAGTTCATCGATGGATTTGATTTTCTTGGAATACGCACCGAAAGGCTCCACGTGAACGGCAACTACAGACTGCAGGTCTGTCTTGTTGTTCTTGTTCTGATCGTCCAGGTAAGGCTGATGCTGGAAGAAGTTAGCGTCAAGCTGCTCTTCGGCCAGCTGTACGTTCGGCTGTACATAATCGCTGAATTCCTTGATTTCAAGCGTGATGCCCTGAGCTTCAAGCAGCGGAGCAATCGCCTTGAGGATCTCGGCATGCGGCACCGGAGATGCGCCTACCACCAGGGTTACCGGATCGGCAGCCGGTTCGGTTGTCGGCTCAGCCGGAGCTTCCGATGCCGGAGCGTTCGTGGCAGCCGAATTAGCGGCATTGCCGGCGTTATTGTTGTTTCCGCAAGCAGCCAGCACCATCACCAGTGTCAGGCTGAACAGCGTAAGCAGAACTTTCTTCATTTGTAACTCCCCCTCTAATCATTATGTTTGTATGAATAAGGCTTCATAATACCTTATTTCCGGGTAAAATGTTTCACCAGCCGGTCGCCGGCGATTTGCAGCAGCTGCACAAGCACCACCATAAAGATGACGGAAATGATCATGACTTCCTTCTCATAACGGTAGTACCCGTAACGGATGGCCAGGTCTCCCAGTCCTCCGCCGCCTACCATCCCCGACATCGCCGTGTAGGAGACCAGGGTGACAAGCGTGATGGTCACTCCGGCAAGAAGTCCTGGACGGGCCTCGGCCAGCAGGACGCGCCTTACAATCTGAAAGGTCGAAGCCCCCATGCCTTGGGCTGCCTCGATTACCCCGCGATCCACCTCGCGCAGCGAAGTCTCCACAAGCCGGGCGAAGAACGGAGCCGCTCCGATGACCAGCGCAGGTATAGTTCCCAGTACACCGATTGCCGTGCCGACAATCGCCTTACTTACAGGGATTAACGCCACCATCAGGATGATAAACGGTACCGACCGCAAGATATTGACGATAAATGATAATACCGAGTAAACAACTCTGATAAACATGTTTTTCGATCTGCCACTTAAATATAACACAATTCCGAGTGGTAAACCAAGAATAATTGTGAATATTCCTGAATAAAGCAGCATTTTTAATGTGGCTATCGTTGCCTCCTGCATTTCTTGCCAGTCAATGGCGCTGAAATCAAGTCCGCTCATCGGGAAAGCACCTCCACATCCAGCCCTTGGGCGGTCAACTCAGCTATAGTTGAAGCCACGGCTGCGGGCTCCCCCTCGAAGCGTACAACCAGCTGGCCGTAAGGCACATCCTTGATTGTAGAAATGGTTCCCTGCAGTATGGCAAAGTTAACCCCTGTACCGCGCGCTACATGGGACAGCGTCGACTCATAAGTCTTCTCGCCCAGGAAGGTAATCTTGACCGCCTGGCCAAGATCGCCGCCAGCCAGTGCCGCCTGAAGCGGACTGTCCTGCTGGGTCTCGCTGCGGATAAATTCTTTCGTGACATCATGACGCGGCTTCAGGAAGACCTTGGCCACCTCGCCCTGCTCAACAATACCTCCGCCGTGAATGACGGCTACCCGGTCGCAGATGCTTTGAATGACATGCATTTCATGGGTAATCAGTACGATGGTCAGATTCAATTTGCGGTTGATATCGAGCAGCAGCCGCAGAATGGAGTCCGTCGTCTGCGGGTCCAGCGCCGAGGTCGCCTCGTCGCAGAGCAGCACATGCGGATTGCTGGCCAGGGCGCGCGCGATGCCGACGCGCTGCTTCTGGCCGCCCGACAGCTGTGCAGGATATTTGTTCCGGTGCTCTTCCAGCCCGACCAGGCTCAGAAGATCCTTCACCTTGTCTTCAATCTGCGCCTTTGACAGCTTCACCAGCCGCAGCGGGAAGGCAATGTTGTCATATACCGTAGCGGAAGACAGCAGGTTAAAGTGCTGATAGATCATGCCGATCTTGCGCCGCTGCTCCTGGAGCTGGGAGCGGCTGAGCCGGGTAAGGTCCACACCGTCCACCCACACTTCACCTTCCGTCGGACGCTCAAGCAGATTAATGCAGCGGATCAGCGTGCTTTTGCCGGCTCCGGAATGGCCGATGACGCCGAAGATTTCCCCTTTTCTGACCGAGAGGTCCAGATTGGACAGCGCCGTAGCCGCCCTCTTGCCCTTGCCGTATACCTTGGTAATTCCTTTTAATTCGATCAATCCCGTTGTCCCCCCTTACACATATTTCTGAACGAGCAGGTTATAAAAAGAAAAGCCTCCCGCGATCATTGCAGATCGCAAGAGGCTCTGTGCGTATATTAACATTGCCGTCTCATCTGCCAACGACCGCACATTCTATGCGGCATTGTAGGAATTAGCACCATGACATTCAGATGAAGGCTGAACCCGCCTGATCCGAATCGGTTGCCGGGCTTCATCGGGCCTGTCCCTCCGCCGCTCTCGATAAGAGTAAAATATGAAATTAAATACCGCAGCATGTAAGTAATGCAAGCCTAAGTATAGTGAGTTTCCCGGCCTTTGTCAAAGGGAAGTTTTTACTGCGTTACAGCTTTAGCGGCTGCTTGTTTTTATCTTATTGCCTGAAGATCCGGAGGTTGGCCAATGCTTCAGACTATAGCGGTATGAGGCCAGCAATGATTTACATACCAGCTCCAGTCCTTGCTGCAGATCCTGCAGATGGCCGTCGAGGTCTTCCAGCTGGATTTTGTTATGCAAGCCCTGATGCCGCTGCCAGAGATCATCCTGCATTTCCGCATTCATGTAATGAATTTCCGCATTGCGGCGCTTGCGCAGATTCTGCAGCGGATCACGGTAGGCATCCTTGATACGGTCCAGCTCATCCGCAAGGGGCAGATGCTCACCCACCAGACGAAACTGCCGGAGGACGGTAAAGTAAGAGAAGTGCGCTTTGGTCTGCGTCGTATTCAGGCCATACATCGTGTTCAGCACCGTTCCGAGCTTGTCGAGCAATGAGAATACACGGATAAAGCCGTTCTTATAAAAATAAACGTAACGCGCATATTCCCCCTGCTCTTCTACGGACATATCATCGACGGTGCCGGCCTTCACCGAACGGCGGAAATGCCGGGCCGCAAACAGGCTTTGCTCCAGCTCATCCAGTGAGCTGACCAGTCCTCTTGTCCAGATCTCCAGCTTGCGGAAATCGTGGCTTTGATCCTCATGTGCGCTCATTTCCTTACGCAGCAAGGATGCGGCTCTGGCCATGTGGTCCATAGCCTCGGCGAGCACGCCGCTGTTGACGCGGGGAGGTTCTCCCAGTAAGTTCCGCAGCATGCCTGTTCCTCCTTAAGGTTCGTTACTTTTGAAGAGTTACATAAACCTCCAGCGCTCTGTCAAGGAAGCTCTCGATCTCCTCGCGCGACTTGCGCAGCTTGTTGACGAAGCGGACCAGCTCCCGCCCGCCAGAGTAAGCCACAAAGCTGGGAATGCCCAGTATATTCTGTTCCTGGCTCACATCGCCGACCTGCTCAACGTCGACCTCAACCAGGGTTAACCGGTCCGCATACTGGCTCTCCACTTCAGGCATGAAGGGGTCGATAAACCGGCAGTCGCCGCACCAGTCAGCCTTGAATACAGCCACTGTCAGGCGGGGAGAATCGATGGCAGCCGCGAATGCTGCGGGTGAAGTTATTTTATCCATACTGTTGTTCAGTCCTTTCGTGTATCTCTTTAGGTTCTGTAGTTAGGCCAAGCAATATCCATCGCGGATCGTAAAGCATTCTCCAGGGAAAAATACGCTACGCCATTATTCGCTGGCGCGAACTCTTGCCGGCTGCAGCCGCATCAACGGGTTCAGCAGCTTCTGCAGCGCCCGCGGATAACCGGCGATCTCCTGGCGGCTGAATACGCCAAGTACAACCAGCAGCACCAGATATACCACCACTACCGCCCCGCCCACAACGAGGCAGGTAATCAGAAAGGCCAGCCGGTCAGGCATCATATGCGTCAGCAGAGTGCCCGCTTCATTGAGCCCGAAGCCGATCCCGGCGGAAGCCAGCAGCGCTACGGTAAAGCCGCCCCAGCGTTTGCCCATGATGCTAAACGGCACGATGGATTTCAGCATCCGCAGGTTCAGACCGGTGATCACAAGGAAGCAAAGCGCCGTTGATCCGATAATACCGTAAATGCCGAACCAACGGCTGAACAGAAAGCTGCCTGCCAGCTTGACCAATATCCCTGCAAATACGTAGTACATCGAAATCCGTGATTTACCCATACCGAGCAGAATAGAGTTGGTCGTCATCATCGTAATCTGGAAAATGGTTCCGAGCGTCAGCATCGCAATAATCCCGCTGCCGTCCAGGTCGCTGAAGAGCAGGCCGTTTATGGAGTTTGAAGCTACCACCAGCGCGATCACAATCGGCGTGCCGGTCAGAATCGAGATGCGTAAAGCCAGCGTAACCTGCCGCTGCAGATGCTGCTCATCCTTGCGGGCAAAGGCTGCGGAGATG
The DNA here is from genome assembly GCF_008635795.1 of Paenibacillus tepidiphilus. Classification (GTDB taxonomy): domain Bacteria; phylum Bacillota; class Bacilli; order Paenibacillales; family Paenibacillaceae; genus Paenibacillus_AQ; species Paenibacillus_AQ tepidiphilus. Next base: position 55,786 of record NZ_VWRQ01000006.1, read on the forward strand.
ATTGGAATCAGCGAAGTACTAAGCGCAATGGACAGCACCGGCGGAATTCCGGCCACACTTTGCGCCCTTGCGCCGAAAATACCGAGCTGCCTCGTTGCCTCGGCCAGGCCGATCCGTCCGTCGAGGAGCGGTACAATCAGCGAGGTATCAATAAAATTAACCACCGGAACCGTTACTGATGAGAGCACAATCGGAATGGATAACGTAAATATATCTTTATAAATACCCAGCAGCGGAAGCTTTGCCTGATTCCGGTCATAAAGTGCCTGCCGCTCTTCCGAGCGGCGCAGCTTCAAAGTGAAATACAGCATGACAGCAAAGGCGCCGATGCTGCCCAATACGCTGCCGAAGGATGCCCCGGCAGCCATCCAGGTGTTATCGTAACCCTGCCGGAGCAGGATATACGCCAGCAGAATCGCTGTGGATACGCGGGCGATCTGTTCAATAATCTGCGAGATGCCGCCGGCTGCCATATTATTGCGGCCCTGAAAGTAGCCGCGCATGATGGCAATGGTCGGGAACAGCAGCAGAGCCGGGGCAATGGCACGGATGGCCAGTGTGCTCTCCGGCACCTTGGCATACTCGGCATAATAAGGAGCTGCTATGTACAGAATGACGCTCATCAGCACACCTACCACGGCGGAGAAAATCAGCGCCGCCCGGTATACCTGCTGTGCTTCATGCGGCCGGTTCAGGGCATAGCGTTCGGACACCATCTTGCTGAGCGTACTGGGAATACCGGCTGTGGCCAGCGGCAGCAGCATCAAATATACAGTGTTGGCTTGAGAGAATGCAGCATTGCCGATATCATCGAACAGATGCTCAAGCGGTATCCGCTGGGCCAATCCGAGCACGCGGGCGACCAGCGCCGCCGCGGCCAGGATCAGCGTGCCTTTAACAAAAGATTCTTTCTTGGACAAACCATTTCGCCTTCTTCACAGTTATTTTAATGCAGGCCAATCCAGATGAAGAAGAGGACGACCATCGCAACTTGCAGCACGATCTTGACTACTGTGCTGCTGAACAGGCCCAGCAGGGAGCCGAAGCCGACCTTCAGTGCCTTGCCCGGCTGAGAGCCGGCAATCAGTTCACCGACAAAAGCGCCGATGATCGGTCCAAGAATCAGACCAAACGCGGGAATAAGAAACGGACCGAAAATCAGGCCAATGGTACTGCCGATCACCGATTGCCGCGAGCCGCCGAATTTCTTCACGCCCCATGCGCCTACTACATAATCCGCCACAAAGAGTACAATCACAATCAGCGTCTGAATGCTCCAGAACCAGAACCCGAAGGAGCTGAACGAGAAAAACCAGCCATACACGAAGAAGGCCAAATAAATCGCCAGCGCACCCGGCAGGATCGGATACACCGCCCCCGCCAGGCCTACAACGAATAACAGAATAATCAGAATCCAGCCCAGAATCGTCATTTGATTCCCTCCAACCTATTGATCTGCATATTTAGTCCGTTATACGCGCTTCACCGGTTCCTGCTTCACTTCCGGTCAAAATATATTTACGGATAACCTCGGCAATACCATCCTCATTGTTCGAGGCGGTCACCACGTCGGCTTCCTGCTTGACCGTATCCTGGGCATTGCCCATGGCCACACCGAGCCCGGCCTGCTGAATCGCCGCCAGGTCGTTCAGACTGTCGCCGACCGCTACGACCTGCGACATCTCAACCCCAAGCAGCTGGCACACTTCAAGGATACCGGATGCCTTGTTGACGCCCAGCGGATTGATCTCCAGATTCTGCGGCGAGGAGTTCGTAATCTCCAGTCCGCCCATATCCTGCAGCCGCATCAGCAGCTGGTGGCGGACATCATGATCCTCGGTGGAATAACCAAACTTAAGCCATTCCCGTCCCTGGATGTCGCCGTCCCAGTTACGCTGGTTGTACACCTGGTCCACCGAGTACGCCCAATACCAGACGCCGAATTCCTGAGCCAGGTCGTACATCTGCTGTACCAGCGCCGGGTCCATCAGCGAGCGGCGGTACAGCTCACCGGGCGCGCGCCACACCTCACTGCCGTTGACCATAATCATCGGCGTCTTCAGCCCGAGCTGTTCGGCATAGGGCATAGCACTGCGCGTAGCGCGGCCGGTAGACAGGCAGACATGTACGCCCGCATCCACCGCTTTCTTGATCCACTCCACAGTAAGGGGAGTGATGATCTGCTCATCATTCAGCAAGGTTCCATCCATATCCAGTGCAAGCAGGCGGTATTTGGCATTCATCTGCCATCCCTCCATTCTATGTGATCTTTCTATAAATCCAGCTTCAGTTGCCGGTGTTTGCAGTGCCCGTATCCTCAGCTTGTCCGGATGCACCGCTTCCTTCGCCGTCTGCATCCGCTTGCTGCAGGCTCTTCTTCGGCACGCCGTCCAGACCGTATTCCCAGTCGTAGGCGTCAAAGATCTTCCGTGCCACCGGAGCGGCGCTGCTCGAGCCAAAGCCGCCTTCGGGGATGACTACGGCAACAGCCAGCTTCGGATTCTCACGCGGAGCGAAGGCGATAAAGACACCGTTATCCGCCATTTCCCGGCGGCCTTTTACATAGTACTCCTGCTGGGAGGTCCCGGTCTTGCGGGCAAAATCATACTCGAAATCGGAGAAGGCGCTGACTTCACTGTTCATGCCCTTCTTGATCTCTCTCCAATAAGACTTGTCGAACGAAGTGACCGCATCGAGCACCTCGCGATCGAACTCCTTGACTACATTGCCTTCAGGGTCTGTAATCTTGCTGACGAGCTGCGGCTTAACGCGTATCCCTTCATTCGCCAGTGTAGAAGCGTATTGCGCCAGCTGCAGCACCGTATAGCTGCCCTGCTGTCCGAAGGAAGCATAGACCAGCGCCGCCTGGGCGCTGCCTGCGGCCTTGATATTGGTATAGTTGATCTGGCCGAGATACTCGTTGGGCAGACCGCTTTTGGTAGATACGCCCAGACCAAATTCCTTCATGTAGGTATCCCAGACATTGACGCCCTCACCCTGGTACTTTTCATACAGCTTCTTGCCGATCATGTCCACCATGAAGGCATTGGACGATTTCTCAATGGCCCGCGACGGGTCCATCTGGCCATAGACGTGGCCGGAGGAGTTGCGTACGGAAGACGCGTCATTTTTACCGAAATAGGCAATCCCTCTGTCCGTATAGATGTAAGATGTGCCGAAAAAGCCTTCGTTCAAGCCAATCAGCACACTAAGCGGCTTGATTGTAGAACCGAGCAGCACCGTCGAGCCGAATCCGTTCCCGGACATTCCGGAGGAATACGGCGTAATCGTGCCGTTCTGATAATTACCCATAATCTTGTTCCAGACCTCAGTGTCCATCTTCTCCGCAGTCCACACATTGGTGTCGTAATCCGGCATACTCGCCATCGCCACCACCTTGCCGGTATCCACCTCCATCGCCACGGCGTAGCCGGTCTGGGCATCCGGGTGTGTCTTTCCTTGAACCGTATGGGTATGGAGCCAATCAATCTGGTCGAGGATGGCCTGCTCTGTCTTCATCTGGATATCCTTGTTGATGGTCGTCCAGATATCGTTGCCTTTGACCGGAGGTACGACCTCCTCCACCTGCTCGGCCATGTTCTGGGGATTGACCGAAATGACCTGATAACCGTTCTTGCCGCGCAGCTCGCGCTGATACTGCAGCTCCAGCCCGTCGAAGCCGACAAATTCATCATCTTTGTAATTGAGGCCCGGATCGGCATCGATTTTCTTCATGGCATTTGCGATGTTCTTGTATATATTCAGCGTACCCGAGGATTTGAACGGCTTGATGTAACCGACGGTCTGTACCGCCACCGAATCCTTGTCGTAATGCCGGACACTCTCCTCTACAATCTCGATACCGGGGTATTCTGCCTTATGCTCCATGAAATAAGCCACCTCGGCTTCGGTCAGATCCGATTTGATCCGCCGGGCCATAAAGCCGGAGTACTTCTTGAAATACAGGTCCAGTGAATTGATGACATCCTCTTCTGTCAGCTTGACGCCGTCCGGATCGCCGTACTGGTTGAAGTCGGCCACCAGCCGGGACGCGAGCTCGTTCGCATTGGCCTCTGCCTCGGGAGACAGCGTTGTTTTGCCGGTTTCCTTATCGGTAACCTTGGCGGTAAACTTCGTGGTCAAAGTAATGTACAACGATTGCACCGGTGTCGAGTACGCCAGTGGCTCCCCGCCAGCCGCCTTGATTTCCCCCCGGATTGCCGCGAGCGGTACATTCTTGGTGTCCCGGCTCGTCTCCACCTCCGTAAGTGTCGGACCTTCGACAAACTGTAATACGGCAAGTCGGATAATGATGACACAGAAGATCAGAAATGTGCCGAAAAAGAACACGTTGATCCGCAGGCCCAATGTACTCTTGCTGCTGGCTTCCTCCGAGGGAGCCGCCTGCTTGCGGAAAAGACTCACTGCTCTTCACTCCTTATCTCTTAGCTGTTATTGTTCCGTTTCTGCTGATTCGGAAGACGCCGGCAGATTCTTCTTCGGGATGCCGTCCAGACCGTATTCCCAGTCGTAGGCATCGAAGATTTTGCGCGCAACCGGAGCTGCGCTGTTCGACCCGAAGCCGCCTTCCGGAATGATTACCGCTACGGCAAGCTTGGGCTCCTCGCGGGGAGCATAGGCGATGAACACACCGTTGTCCCGTACGGCTCTGTCCGCGATCATTTCCGAGGTTCCGGTCTTGCGCGCGAAATCGTAAGGGAAATCCTCAAAGGCGCTGACCTTGGTGTTCATCCCCTGTTTGATTACTTTCCAATAGGCGGGTTCGAAGTCGATCCGGTCCAGTACCTCCCGCTTAAACGCTTTGACGGTTTTGCCCTCGCTGTCGGTAATTTTGCTGACCAGCTGCGGCCTGATGCGCTCGCCTTCGTTGGCCAGCGTCGCTGTGTATTGGGCCAGCTGAAGTGCCGTGTATCCGCCTTTCTGGCCGAAAGAAGCATGGACCAGCGCCGCCTGGGAGCTTCCGGACTCTTTAATCTTGAGATGATCGCGGATGCCTGTCTTTTCTCCTGGCAAGCCGCTTCCGGTTGTGATGCCCAGACCGAAGGCTTTCATATAATCATCCCATACCTCGACACCCTTATCGCCGTATTTCCGGAACATCGGGTTGCCGACCATATCAACCATGAACGTATTTGAGGATTCCTGAATGGCTTTCGCCGGAGTCAACGGGCCTGTCCCGTGACCGCTGGCATTGCGGACGGAGGAATTGTTGTCTCTCCCGAAATAAGCGATCCCTTTATCCGGATAGGTGTACGTGGTCCCGAAGAAGCCCTCCTTCAGCCCGATCAGTACGCTTAGCGGCTTAATGGTGGAGCCCATATATATGATCGAGCGCAATCCGTTCCCCGATTGTCCGGAGGTCGTATCTGTAATTGTGCCATTCAAATAATTATTCATAATATTGTTCCATACTTTGGTCTCCATCGTTCCGGAAGACCATACATTTGTGTCGTAATCCGGCATGCTTGCCATGGCCACGATATTCCCTGTGTCTACTTCCATCGCTACGGCATAACCCGTCAGCGCGTCCGGATGAGTCTTTCCCTGTACCGGATGCGTATGAAGCCAGTCGATCTGCTCCAGGATCGCCGCCTCAGTCTTCATTTGAATATTCTTATTAATGGTCAGCCAAATATCGTTGCCCTTAACGGGAGGTACGGATTCCAGCACTTCCTCCGCCATATTCTGCGGGGTGACCGAAACGGTCTGGTAGCCGTTCTTGCCGCGCAGCTCCCGCTGGTACTGCCGCTCCAGCCCGTCGAAGCCGACAAATTCATCTTCTTTGTAGACCAGGCCGGGATCAGCGCCGTCTTGCTTCATCGCGCTACGGATGTTCTGGTACATAGCCAGATCCTCGGTTGATTTGAAGGGCTTAATGTAGCCCACAGTCTGGACAGCTACCGTATCCTTGTCATAATGCCGCGAGGATTCCTCCACGATGGTCAGGCCAGGATACTGCTCTTTGTGTTCCATGAAATAAGCGATCTCTTTATTGGAGAGTCCTGCTTTGATCCGCCGCGGGGCATACCCCGGCGAGGTACGGAAATCCAGATCCAGGGCTTTGGTGACATCGTCCGGGGTCATCTGCACACCCGCAGGATCGCCGTATTGGGCGAACGTCTCTGCCAGCTGCCCTGCCAACAATTTCGTATTGGCCACAGCTTCGGCGGTAAATTCAAACTCTTTCGTATCTTTATTTCTCACCTTGGCGGTGTAGTCTGTCGTCAATGTAATATAAAGCGATTGGATCGGCGTGGAATAGGCCAGCTGCTCACCGGCGGCGGCATAAATGACTCCGCGGTTCGCCGATAAAGGCACCGTCTTCGTCTCACGGCTGACCTCCTCTTCCGAAAGGGTAGGCCCTTCGACAAATTGGATAACGGCCAGACGGATAATGATAACGCAAAAAATGATAAAAGTCCCAAAGAAAAACAAATTGACGCGCAGCGCAAGCGAGCCTCGGCCCGCCGCCTGATCCGGCTGATGCCCGGGATGATCGAACCATTTCACTGAAAATACGCTCCTAATGAATCAAAGTAAGCATAGCTTCCTTTAAATTCATGTTCCCTCTCATCGCTGCCGGAAGCTTCGCCTTAATATATTCATGATGACTCCCAGGGGCCTGCACAGACGCAGGAAACCGGGTCTTCCGCTATTGTACCATATCGGCCAAGGCTTGCGCTTCTTTGTCATAGCACGTTCTCTTTCACATGGGTATCGGCGAAATCCTGATTATTGAACCAGTCTCCGCTGCCCGCCCAGGTCGAATCCAGCGGTATCCACACCTGCTGCTCACTTAGATACACTTCGTTCCAGGCATGCGCCCCGGTGCCTCCCTGCCCGTCATATCCCACACCTGTAACTACGCGGACCTGCAGGCCCTGCGAGCGGGCCATAACCGCATAGAGCCGGGCATAGTCGATGCAGACGCCAAGCCTCGTATCAAAAGTGTCCTGCGGCGTCTGCTCCTTCCAGATCCGGTTCTGCACATAATTCTCGGCCTTGTCATAATCATAGGAAATTCTTGAGCCGACCCAGTCGTACAGCTGGCGAGCCTTCTCCTCGTCGCTGCCGGCCGCGCCGGCGATATCCGCGGCCGCCCCTTCAATGTCGGGCGAAATCGCATGGTCAATGACTTCATATTTCCGCCGGAGAATGTCGTTCATCTCTGCGCTTACGGCTTCAGTCAGTACGGGCAGCTTCCCCCGCACCTGTTCGACGCCCAGCGGCTCGAACACAGCCGCTGCACTTTGACGGTACAGCGGCGAAGATTCCACGTACCGGCTGAAGCCGCTGTCGGGGCTAAGCGCTACACCCAGATACAGGATGAATACGACAACCAGCCCCCGCACGAGGCCGAGGGCAAGTCCAATCACCGCTCCGCTCAGTCGGCTAAGCGACGTCGGCCTTCTTCCCTGCCATCTTCCTGTGGAGCGGGGCAGCGAGAACGGCAGCAGCATGAACAGGAGGCCGAGCATTAGACGGATCAGCATATAGGCCAGGAGCAGGATCAGCAGGAACCGCACTACCGGCGATCCGGCTAGTACGGATACGGCTGTATAATACACCTGCTGCCAGCCGCTCAGCGTTCCGTCCGGGAGCTGTACGCCTTCGGCCCAGCTACCGGCTGCCGGCGACAAATATACCGCAGCCGGAATGGCCAGCGCCAGCGAAGCTGCAGCCAGCAGGCCGCTGCCCAGCAGGCCGAACAATCCGCCCGCCGCCCGGGCAAATCCGCGGCTCCAGCCCTGTACCAGCGAGAAGAGTACGACAAGCAGCAGGATGATCGAAATAATGTCGGCGTTCCCAAGGCTGTCCACCCAGCGGTTCAGCATGTCATCTCCTCCTTATTCAGAGCTTCCTGCAAAAGACGCAGGTTAACTTCCGGCCCCGTTCTTGCGGGCCTCGTCGATAAAAGCTTTCGTTGTATCGGTAACGCTCCATTGCCCAAGACTGACCCCGCGGAAAATCACTTCCACTTTATCGTTACCGGCCGCACCCTTCACTTCCAGATTAGGCGTAGTAATCGTAAAGGTTCCGTCCCCGCCCGAGGTATACTTCGCTTCCTTCGCCTCGCTGAGCATCATCTCCTGGGCTTCGCTCTTCAGCGTGCTCACCGTACTGTCGGTCACTTTATTCACCGCATCTCCAATCTGCTCCATCGTAACACCGCTATAGATGAACAGACCGGCGATAATGACGATTACGATTGCCCATTTCAGCACTGTTTTGACCAGATTGATTACGGCAAAAAGCAGAATGAGAGCAATTACGATCACCAGCCAGTTCTCTCTGATAAACTGTGACCACACTTCCGGATCCATCAAGTTCATAACACCCCTGTCATAAATTTCATCGAATAAATATCAATACTATCATTATTATACATGATTGACTTGTTTATTAAACTCCGGGTCCTATCTTCATGAATTATACATTAATTGGTATAAGCCTCCAAACGTGGACGTACAGTACAAGTAGGCTTGTATGAGACTGTATGCCAAAGCGCCCGGCCCTGTCACTTCAGCAAGCGGCCGGACATTTCGGAGGTGTATCACGTGAAGACTGCACTATGGCTGTACCTGTTTCTCTTTCTTGCTTTCTTCGATTTGCATGCGCAGTATCCCATTCTGACGCCGTTTGCCATTTCCCTTGGCGCGGGACCGGCGTTTATCGGCTGGATGATGGGCATGTATTCGCTGACCCATCTTCCGGGCAATCTGATGGCCGGCGTGCTGGTCGACAAGAACGGCAGCCGCCGTTACATTGTCTTCTCGCTTGTCGCCGCCGGCTGCATCCTTCTGCTGCAGGCGCATGCCCAGCTTCCGTGGCATCTGCTGCTGCTGCGGGCGGCCAGCGGCTTCGCACTGGCCTTTCTCTCGCCGGCCTGCATGACGCTGCTGGCTTCGCTCTCCGCCAATCCGACGACCCAGGGCAAATATATGTCCGGCCACGGCATCATCCACACCCTGGCCTCGGTCGTCTCACCGGCAGCAGGAGCCTTCATCGTGCACCGGGCCGGATATTCCGGCACCTTCTCTACACTCGGCTGGCTGCTCATTGCCACCGGCGTCATGGCCTTCTTCAGCGTCCCCCGCCACGTAGGCACGGGCATGAAGCCGAGCCCTGCGGAGCCGAAGCTGGAGCCGGAAGCCAATCCCGGATGGTCTTCGCTTCCGGTATCCAAACGATACTTCCTGCTGCCGTTCTTCGTCTCCTGCTCGCAGGGAGTGCTGTTCTTTGAGCTGCCGCTCTCCCAGGGCACGGATGGAATCGTCTCGACCGGCATCCTGCTGTCGCTGATGAGCATCGGTGCACTGGTAACGCTCAGCCTGCTCTTTCTGAACCGCGTGGCCCCCGGCCTGCGCATCGCCTGTGCGCTGCTGGCCATGGCGCTGCTCTTCTTTGCCCTCGCCGCCTGGGACGCACTTCCCGCAGGCGTGATTCTCTTCCTGCTGGGCGCAGCCAAGGGCGTGCTGTTTCCGGCGATGGCCTCACTCTTCATCAGCCTGGGCGGCGGCGGAAAGCTGGGCCGGATCTTCTCGCTGCAGTCCATCGCCATGTCGCTGGGCGCCTTCGCCGGCCCGGTCATTGCCGGACAGCTGCGGCAGAGCATCTCCCCCTATTTTCTCGCCTTCGTCTTGCTGATGACTGCACTGCTGCTGCTTCCGCCGGGAAGCTCCGGCAAGTCGAGAGTCTATAACGCTGACTTGAACAGCCGTGCCGCTTGAGACTTCTGGAGCGCATGCAGGTGCGTAAGTCCGCAATGCGCCGATCCCGAAGCCGACAAGCCCCGGCGGCTGCATGCCGAACAGAGCTGTCCCAAGCGCCGTGATATGGCGGCTTGGAGACAGCTTTTTTTGCCGAGAATAAGGAATGGCCTGCCGAAATATCCACCTTGTTTTATGACATTTCCCGGGGAATGATGACAAGCACAGGCTTTGCTGTTAATCCAGCGGTTTATTAGATAGAATAACAATATATAACGGGGAAGTTGTTGATCTGGAGGAGCGAACGGGTCCGCCTGAAAGCTCTCCACAGCTACATCGCTAGCTTATGCTGTCGCCGGATTTCTCACTCGACTCAATGCCACAACTATGCGGAGGTGACAGAAGTGTCCATTACCATTATTGTCGAAGGCAAGAACGACCGCAGCCGCTTAAGGCGGTTGTTGACAGACGAGGTCGATATTCTGTGCACCTTTGGGACACTGAATACCCAGAAGCTGGATACGCTGCGGCGCAAGATTGGCGATAGCGAAGTATTTCTCTATATGGACAACGACAGCTCGGGCCGGAAGATCCGCGGCGTACTCAGCGATGTCTTTCCGGATGCCGTCCACCTTTACACCAGACGGGGATATGCCGGCGTCGAGGGCACTCCGGACGAGTACAATATTACCCAGCTTGAAAAGGCCGGGCTGGAGGAGTTCATCATTTATCCCGCTCCTTCTCCCTTCATTGAACGTTAATCCTGATTCATCAAGATTCCCCGCTAAGCAGGGCTTAACATGAAGCTGATTCAGGTACTTTCGGGGAGCACCGACAACTCATTATTTTTTTCACACCAAAAAACGCCTTATCGTCCAAGCCTGAAGGAGGCTGAAGCGACAAGGCGTTAGTTATGTCCGGCTTATCCGTGAATCGTGTTGAGTACAAGCACGATCAAGCTAACCGTCAGGTAGTTAATGGAGAAGAAAAAATTCTTCTTGGCCCAGGCTTCGTCATCCTTCGCCTTGAAGCCCGACACCGTCAGATACAGCCAGGCCAGCGACAGTGCTGTCGAGATCACCAGGTAGAATATACCGGCATAATCATAGATGTACATCAGCACCGGAATCGGCAGCAGCAGGGCCACATAAGGAATCATTTGCAGCTTCGTGCGGCGCACGCCCTTAACGACCGGCAGCAGCGGGAAGCCCGCAGCTCTGTATTCCTCCTTGCGGCGGATGCCCAGTGCCCAGAAATGCGGCGGCTGCCACAGGAAGAGCATCGCGAACAGCAGCCAGGCCCCCAGGTCCACCCGGCCGGTGACGGCCACATAACCGATTACCGGGGGCATTGCCCCGGAAATGGCGCCGACGGAGGTACTCCAGGTCGATGTCCGCTTCAGCCAGAGCGTATACACCACGACATAGACGAACATGCCGACAATACCGAACAGTCCGGCCAACGCACCGGAGAAAGCAAATAATACAGCCAGCCCTGCAATGCCCAGAACAATCGCATAGATCAGCACGGTCTGCGGCTTCAATCTGCCCGTCGGGAGTCCGCGCTCGCGGGTCCGCTCCATTTTCATATCCAGATCCCGGTCAAAATAGTTGTTAAACACACAAGCAGAAGCCATAACCAGCATCGTTCCCAGCAGGGTGAGCAGCAGTCTGCCGTAATTGACATCCCACCCCGAGGCGACCCAATATCCCGCAAAAGCGGCGATCAGATTGGAGCGGATAATGCCCGGCTTGGCCACGGTAATAAAATCACGCCAGCTTGCACCTTCCGGCGACTTGGCCGACATGGATGCGGAATCGGAAGAAGCATGATAACTGAATTGATTGTCCACGTTCACTGTTCCTCCTTCAAGAGACTTCTTAACGTTCCGCCAGAGCCGGTATTACCGGCTTAAAACGAGAGTTTTGAGCGAAATTTTCGTTTAGCTGTTAACTTTATCATATCAAAATTGAAAAACCTTTGACAATCATTGACCTTAATGTTCATCAATTTGACAATTACGTGACGACAATTCGTTGACGAATGCATTAATAACTCCATGCAAATTTGGGTAGTAATTAATAGAGAACTTCCGTACAAAGGAGACCTGACCATGGATACCGCTACACATTTTGTTATGGGCCTCGGCTTGGCCGGACTTTCCAGCGTTGATCCCGCCGTCGCTTCCGAGCCCAGGCTCGCCGCAGCGGTACTGGTCGCCACGGTGCTGGCTTCCCAGGCACCCGACGCCGACACGGCGCTGCGCCTGAAGAAGAACAACGCGCTTTATATCCGCAATCACCGGGGGATTACCCACTCCCTGCCGTTCCTGCTGCTGTGGCCGCTGCTGATTACCGTTGTCATTGGACCGCTGTTTGGCTTCTTCGGGCTTGATCCGCTCAGCCATATCGCATTGTGGAGCTTCATCGGAGTTGCCGTACATGTATTCAGCGACCTGTTCAACACCTATGGCACACAGGCAGCCCGCCCGTTCACCGAGAAATGGATAGCCTGGAACATCATTCATATCTTCGATCCGTTTATCTTCGCCAGCCATGCGGCGGCCATCATTCTCTGGATCACCGGACTCGTGCCGCCCGCCCCGCTCTTCATTGCACTGTATGCCGGTATTGTCGCCTATTATGTGTGGCGCACGCTGGTGCATGCCAGGGTCACGCGCAATATCCGCCAGCGGGATGTGCATCATGAGAATGGGGACCGATATCAGGTCATACCGACCATCTCACCGTCGCGCTGGAATGTCGTCAAATGCAAGCCGGACGGCAGCTATAATATCGGCTTTCTGACCAATGGGCGGCTGGAATGGTTCAAGCATGCGGTATGCTCTGCCCATCCTGCCGTCGAGCACTCCAAGGCCCATCCCGACATCCAGGCCTTTCTGTATTTCACTTCGTACGCCGTGGCCGAGGTTGAGGAATTGCCCTCCGGTTATATTGTACGCTGGGGCGATGTCCGTTATTTACACCGCAAGCAATTCCCTTTTGTTGCGGTGCTGGCAATGGACCACACCTTCCATCCGCTGGGTTCTTATGTAGGGTGGCTCAGCAGCGAGAAGCTGGATGAGCGCTTTGCGGTCGACCCCAGCCCGCAATGATCACTTGACGGCCGTCTCCCGATACGGCACAATCACTATAAAGCGTTTGCAGCCTGTCTTGGAGGCAAAGAACCCGGAGCGCTGACCGCGCTCCGGGTTCTTGTGTTTATTATCATTTTACCAGCAGAAAGGAAGAATGCCGCATGGGCAAGGGCCTCTCACTTTGGTTTGCCATTTCTTCGATTGCACTGCTTACTGCAGCCTCCATCTCCATCAGCTATAATATCTGGCTGGTGCTGCTGTTCAGTGTACTATGCATACTGAATATCGGCTGGGGCTTTATCCTTAAAGCACGCCTGCGGCGTAAACAGGAAGGCGGCTCGAACCAGCAGGCTTAACGCTGCGGAAGAAAGCCCATCCGCTCCTTGACGCCGGCCAGCGTTGCGGAAGCAACGGAGCGGGCCTGCTCTGCGCCCTGGGCCAGAATGTCCGGCAGCATGCCGGAGCTGCGGATTTCCCGGTATCTGTCCTGGATCGGCTCAAGCGTCGATACGAGCAGCTCGCCGAGATTCTTCTTGAACCCTCCGTACATCTGGCCCTCATATTGGTCGGCGATTTGCTGCAGGGTCATTCCCGAGCACTCGGCGTAGATGCTCATCAGGTTGCTGATCTCCGGCTTGTTCGCCGGATCATAGACGACCTCGCGTCCCGAATCGGTTGTGGCCCGGCTCACCTTCTTGCGGATGACATCAGGCGGATCAAGCAGCGCGATGTAGCTGCCCGCGTTCGGGTTGCTCTTGCTCATTTTCTTGCTGGCGTCATCCAGCGACATGATCCGTGCGCCCACCTTCGGGATATAGGGCTCCGGTACAGTGAAGAATTCACCGAACCGGTGATTGAACCGCGCCGCCAGATCGCGGGTCAATTCCAGATGCTGCTTCTGATCCTCTCCCACCGGCACCAGATCGGCATTGTAGACGAGAATGTCCGCCGCCATGAGAGACGGGTAGACAAAGAGCCCTGCTCCAACCGAATCCTTGCCGGAGGACTTGTCTTTGAACTGGGTCATCCGCTCCAGCTCACCCATGGCTGTCAGCGTCGTCAGCATCCAGCCGAGCTCCGCATGCTGCGGAACATGCGACTGCATATATACGCGCGCCATATTAGGATCGATACCGGCTGCAAGATACAGAGCCGCTACGGCTTCGGAGTTCTCGCGCAGCGCGGCAGGGTCCTGGGCCACCGTAATGGCATGCAAATCCACTACCATGAAGTAACATTCATATTCCTGTTGCAGCTTGACGAAATTCTTGATCGCTCCGATGTAGTTGCCGAGCGTCAGTGAACCGCTCGGCTGAATGCCGGATAATACTTTCTTGGTCATGTTGAACCCCTCCACGCAATTTACTTGATATCTTCCACACCGAATTCATGACAACGACAAAAAAGGCCACACATCCGCAAGGGACGTGTGACCGTGGTGCCACCCTTATTCGCTGTCTCAAACGTTATCCCTCAGAATCAGTCCCGGGACAGCCTTGGCTTCCGGTAACGGGGAAGAACCGGCCGGTCTACTGGGACTGAAATAGTCCTGTTCAACTCGGCGCTCAAGGGCCCATTCAGTCAAGATACGCTGCCTGGTTCGCATCACCCACCGGCTTTCTGAAAGCGCATTCTCCACTTACTTGTCCCTGTCATCACGTTGACATGATTGGTTGCACTTATCATAAGATGTTGTACAGTTGTTGTCAAATCCGATGTTACCGCCGGCAGAAAATCTGGTATGATTGATTATATTTCACGGCTTGATCCGCAGCAGTTCAAGTAACCTAAAAGGAGCATGGAATTTATGAAACAGGTGACTAAGGGAAGCTGGAACGGTTATGATACATATATTTTGCATAGCCAGGAGCTGGAAGTCACGCTATTGCCGCGGCTTGGCAACAATGTAATCGCTTTGCGCGATCTTGTGCAAGAGCGCGACATCCTTCGGACGCCTGCCGAGAGCGAGCTGGAATATTACATGCTTAAGCCGTATCATTTCGGGATTCCGCTGCTGATTCCGCCGGGCCGACTCCGCAAAGGGCGTTTTCATTATGAAGGGGCCGATTACCGGTTTACACCGAATTCCGGCGATAACCATATTCATGGCCTGCACCGCACCCAGAGCTGGTGTGTCAGCGACATCGAAGAGGACGAGGAGGGCTGCGCGGTTGTCACGGAATTTCTGACACAGAATGATCCGGACTGGATGGAGCAGTTTCCTGTTCCGCTGAAGCTGGAAATGACGTTCCGGCTGCAGAATGCGTCGCTCCATCAGACGCTGAAGGTCACCCATCTGGGCGAGCGCGAGCAGCCCGTTCCCTTCGGCATCGGCTATCACAGCTGGTTCCATCTTGACGGCCAGCCCGAGCGTTGGCAGCTGATCCTGCCGGCCCAAGCGGTCTACGAGCTGGATGCCGGTCTCATTCCTAGCGGCGGACTGCTTCCCCTTGGATCTCTCGAGGCATTGCACCAAGGGATGAACCTGCAGGGCGCCATTCTCGATACCATATTGCGCGTGGGCGGGGACCAGGCGGCGGAGGCCGTTATGCTCCGTGAAGACGGGTATGGACTGCGTTATTCGGCGGACAGCGAGTATTTCCGCCACTGGGTGGTCTATACGAACGGAACGGCTGACCGCTTCCTGTGCATCGAACCTTATACCTGGCTGCCGGATGCCCCGAATCTCGCCAAGGACGAAGACTTCACCGGTCTGATTTCTTTGGTGCCGGGACAGACCGTTGCCTTGCGCACATCTCTTGAATTGCTCTATCCGCATCCTGAAGCACCCTGAAATTACCATCCTTAAAAACTTTCTGACCTGTGCATGAAATCTTCCTCCCGCGCTCATACTATCTTCACAACGGGCGAAGGAGGTGACAATCATGGGTCAAGCAGGTCAATCCGGTCGTAGCAGCCGTTCTAATAACCTGGTCGTTCCCCAAGCAACAGCAGCGCTGCAACAGCTGAAATTCGAAGCAGCGCAGGAGCTTGGAGTAACCATTCCGCAAGACGGTTATTACGGCAACTACACTTCCCGCGAGACTGGTTCTCTGGGAGGTTACATCACCAAACGTCTTGTACAGCTGGCAGAACAGCAACTCTCCGGCCGCGTACAGTAGCCTGATCTTTTAACCGATTCGTCTCCGCCGGACCTTTACCCGGCGGAATAGTACCCCAGCCCGCCCGCACCTTCCTATAAGAAGGCGCAGGCGGGCTTTTGATTAATCCGGGATACACTCCCTCGATTCCCCAGAACGTTATTTATAACGCTGTTCTGAACCTTCAGATATCTGCGACAGCCGCGGGTAACGGATCATCAGATTAGCCATGTTATAGTTGGACTCCAGCGTGGCATCCACTACAACGATGCCTTGGCGGAGGGCGAATTCGTAGGCGATCTCCCCGTGGGTCCAGCGGCGCTTGTAGTTCAGGCTCTCCAGTGCCATCAACCGGAAGGATGACTGCTGCTCCTGGCTCAGCCCATTCTGCTCGTCCCTGAAGGTGCCGCCGCGTCCCTGAAGCGGATTATGCCGGATACCGAACTTGCCGATAGCATTATTGCGGATTTGTATAAATACAGTGCCGGACGATAGTCCCGCCAACTCCTCCTGCAGCTCCTTGAATACCAAATCAATCTGCCTAGCCAATGATAGCTGTTCCGTACTTAACATGGTCTTCCTCCTAAAGGGTTTGGGTTACCGTATAGTTCTTCTACATATACACAATTATCTATGCTGGTTATTAACGGCAAGCTTATAATATAAGGCTTAAGACTCATTATAGGTGACACGCTTTCTTCCTTCAACATTATTCAACATATTTGGGTATTAATTACTATATATGCGTAATTTTCATGATGAAAGCTCATGTTTTAACCTTTCTATCGACCGCAATCGACATTTAAAGGGTTAAAAAAAGCTCCCAGAGGGAGCTTTTTGCGTGTTAACACCAATTTTGGCGCGACCGTATTTGATTCTGGTTTACTCAATGTTTCAGTTTTGACAAATTTCTCAGGCGTATGCCTGTGTCATTTCCATAAACTCTTCGATATCCTTGACGATCAGTTCGACAGCGCCCTGCCAGAATTCCGGCTGGCCCAGATCCACCCCGAGATGCTTCTGGACCAGATCCTCCAGAGTCATGACCCCGGTATCCCGCAGCAGCTGATCATACTTCCCGGCAAAAGTCGGCCCCTCCTGCAGAGCAAGCCGGTATAAGCCCGTGCTGAACATATATCCCACCGTATACGGGAAATTATAGAACGGGACATCCGTGCTGTAGAAATGCAGCTTGGCCGCCCAGAAATGCGGATGATAATCTGAAAGCACACCGCAGAAGGCTTCCTTCTGCGCTTCCACCATCAGCTCGGACAGCTCGGCAGCGTTCAGAAGACCCTGCTTCCGCTTCTCGTAGAAGCGGGTTTCAAACAGGAAGCGTGCATGAATATTCATGAAGAAAGCTACACTGTTCTGGATTTTCACTTCAAGCAATGCCAGCTTCTCCTCCGGCGTCGCCGCCGCTTTAACCTGGGCATCGGCCACAATCATCTCCGCAAAGGTGGAGGCTGTCTCCGCTACGTTCATCGCGTAATTCTGGTTGAAATACGGCTGATCGTCGAGCAGGTAAGAATGGTAAGCATGCCCCAGCTCATGAGCCAGCGTCGAGACATTGGACGGCGTGCCGCTGTAGGTCATAAAGATGCGTGATTCTTTGGCCTCCGGGAATGAAACACAGAAGCCACCTGGACGTTTACCCGGACGGTCTTCGACCTCAATCCAGTTATTGTCGAAAGCAAGCTCGGCAAAATCCGCCATCTTCGGACTGAATTTGCGGAATTGTGCAACAATGTCGTTTGCCGCTTGTTCATAGGGGATCTTGCCGGAGGTCTCGCCGACAGGAGCATCGACATCGACCCAGGTCAGTGTTTCCAGACCGAGCACCTTGGCCTTTCGCTGTAAATAAGCGACCAGATGGTGCTTGCTGTCCGTAATTACCTTCCACATGACATCCAGCGTCTCGCGTGACATCCGGTTGATGGCCAGCGGCTCCTTCAGCACATCCTCCCAGCCCCGTGCCTGATACAGCTTGATCCGGAAGCCGGCGAGATGATTAAGCGTGTCTGCACAGTGATCGGCCGCTGCACCCCACGCCTCTTCCCACTTGCCGAACATCTCCTGGCGGACGCTTGCATCGGGGTTATCGAGTGTATTGAACGCTTGGCCCACGGACAACATCCGCTTGCCTTCCTCATCTTCATAAGGGATCTGGATGCCGCCGACAATCGTGTCGTAATGCTCACCCCAGGCATGGTATCCGTCTACAGCGAGCTCCAGCGCCAGGCTTTCCAGTTCAGGACTCAGCTTTTCCCGGGCCATTTCACGGCTCTCGCTGAGCACAAAGGCGATCGGGGCGATCTCCGGACGGGCCATCCAGGCGCTCCATACTTCATCTGAAGTTTGTCCGAGTACATTGTCGAATTTGGAGCTGATTCCCTGATAGGCCGCCCGCAGTCCCGTTACTTTGGAGGAGAGGCGTACAGCCCCTTTGTCCTGCTGGTCCTGCGCACCCAGACAGCCGACGAACTCAGCGGCCTGGATCAACCGTCCGGCGCAGCTTTGCAATAGCGCAACGACAGCATCCAGCGCTTCAGTCTCCTGAACGCTTGCAGGCGGGCTGCTGGCCTCAACCTTATTCCGCAATATATCCAGATCGCTCTCCAGCTTCTGCAGAAACTCGGCGAGCTGGGGGGAGGAGGAGCCTCCTGCAAAGATCGAATCCAGATCCCAGGTAAGCGATAAAGCAGATTTCATACATTTTCCACTCCTTAAAATCAACATTGGTTTACTTTGTAATTGTCCGGCAGCCATGGTAAAGTAGTTGGCAGAAACACCGCTAGCACCATTCCATCCTAAGGAGGGCTTCACAAGTGGGTCCACTGAAAATTTCTCCCGAAACAGCCATTACCTTGTCCAAACAGCTTGGCGTTCCTCTGGAACACCTGATGCATATGCCTCAACATATTCTGCTGCAAAAAATTGCTGAGCTGTCGAAGAACAGCGGCACCGGAACCAGCGGCGGCGAGTCAGGCACTTCCGGATCCGGCCAGGAAGAACAATGATCCCTTTCAGTCACAGCTGGCCTTATGACATCTTTCAAAGGGACGTGTATATGCAATATTGTCCCTTCTGCAGCAAGGAGCATGTACTGCTGCCCATGAAGCCGCAAGAGCTGAAGAGCGTGCGGGAAGGCAAGAAGAAGCTGCTTGTCTTTCCCTGCTGCGGGAGCAGCCTGACGGTCGTCGACAGTGACGCGGACTATCTGCTCTTTGACCGTGCCGTCCGCTAGCCAAACATGAACCACGAGCAGCCCCTACCATTCAGGAGCGCGGACAGAGTGTATACTCGGTCCGCGCTCCTTATATTCCATCCTTCTCCGTTCCTCGGAACCGTCCGGCGCCTATATAGGCACGCCCTCCGGATCGTTATCCTCTCCGCGCATCTGCTCGCGCAGCAATGTCCATTGCTCCCTTGAGGACCGGATCATCGCAGCGTCGGTGATGCGCTGGTCGTTAATCACCCGCGAGAACCAGCGCACAGCGTCGTTGAATTCTCCGACACGGCGGCTCAGCTCACCGATGAGGTACATCAGCCGGGCATCATTCCCGCCCATTCCGTCCGTTTCGAAGACTCTGATATATTCCTCCAGGGCATAACGCAGAAAGCGCTGCTCCTGCTCGGTTCCGCCGTTATAACGGTACATCCAGGCGATATGGTGAAGCAGCGAGGCGATAATACGGCTCTTATCACTGATGCTTTGCGCACAGATCAGTGCCAGCTTGTACGTCTCCAGAGCAGCCATCCAATCGCGTTTGCCGCCAAAATCGCGGGAGAGCCAGCGTTTGCCAACCTGTTCGTAAAAGGCCTTACGTTGCATATCGCTCAGCTTGTCAGCGGAATTCTCCGTCGAAGCGAAGCCGCACTGCGGGCAGACCCGCACGACGTAGTAATCAGGGTTCTCATCCTTGTAGTAGGAGCAGAAGTCTGCATCGCGGCGGATGGCTTTCTTGAGGCTTGGCCGTACCCGGGAGGTGGAGAACTCATGCTCACAATTGCAGCATGTGACTTTAATCGAGTAAAGCGGCATTAAGTCTGGCAAATACCTTCATCCTTTCAAAGGGCCGGTTCCATTCTACCCCTCATTCATGTTGACAAAATGATGCGCCGGGCCGGACAGACGATTGAGTACCACAGAGCGCAAAGGCTCCTCAACCCCGATATCCTCCAGCGCCTCACGCATACATTCCAGCCATTCCCCGGCGCGCTCCGGGGTAATAGGAACATGCATATGCCTTGCCCGCATCATCGGATGGCCGTGCTGCTCGGAGAACAGTGCCGGGCCGCCAAAGAACTGGCTTAAGAATTGAAACTGCTTCTCCATCACAGGGGTAATATCAGCCGGAAACAGCGGACCCAGCTGCGGATGGCGCTGCACCTTGGCATAGAAGGCCTCCACCAGACGGCTTAACCCTTCCGCTCCCCCCAAGTTATCGTACAGACTCGCGTTAGGATTCATTCGGCACCCCAGCTTCCTTACAAATTTTCGGTTCTACCTTCTTATTATACACAAATCGCCCCTATAAAGTGGGGGGCTTTTGCATCGTTAAGGATTTAGGCACCTGGACGGATACCCTGAACAGTTCGCTATAGGAAATACCCCAAAACAAAAAAAGCGCTGAATGAAAATTCAGCGCTTTAAGCTTATTAATAGGTCCGAAATTCCTCATCACCGGGTGGGACGAGAGAGGACCGGATCACATAAACAAAGGCACAAACCAGAACTCCGGCAACTACACTCATCACCATCACTCCATCCCTAATTATCATCGTTAACAAGGTGTGCGTTTTATTAGATCCATCATACCATAAATACCGCAAAAATACAGCGTATCCTGCAAACGGTTTCCGTTTTTTTGTGCTGTTTGTCCTATGCGCGGCATAGTCTATAGGCATAGACCGGGAGGCGTTGACCATGACCTTGAACAAGTTAGCCGGCCTGCTGCTGGGTGCCGGATTTGCCTGCTGCATGCTGCTGATGCTGCTTCATCCGGAAAGCTCTCTCACTGCGGCGCTGCGCGGCTTATCCATCTGGTGGGATGTGCTGTTTCCTTCGCTGTTTCCCTTCTTCGTTATCTCAGAGCTGATGCTCGGCTTCGGTGTGGTCCATCTGCTGGGGGCTCTGCTAGACCCGCTGATGCGTCCGCTCTTCAACATACCCGGCACCGGAGGCTTCGTCGCAGCTATGGGGTACGTCTCCGGATATCCGGTAGGCGCCAGGCTTACGGCCAAGCTCCGGGAGCAGGGAATGATCAGCCGGGTGGAAGGCGAGCGGCTGGTCGCCGCCACTACCTCCTCCGACCCGATCTTTCTGCTGGGAGCGGTATCGGTCGGCTTCTTCCACGATGCTTCGCTGGGTCTGGCGCTGGCTGTCGCCCACTACGGGGGCGGCCTTATCGTCGGCCTGCTGATGTCCTTTCACGGACGCTCGGAGGATGCGGAGGCTTCAGGCAAGCAAGAACCGCAGCCGGGAACAGGTAATGCGGAGGGCGGGCGGCTGCGCACCGCCTTCCGGGCTATGGCCGAAGCGCGGGCCAGAGACGGACGCAGCCTCGGCGAGCTTCTGAGAGGAGCAGTGCAATCCTCACTGCAGCTTATTATTGTCGTGGGCGGACTGGTTGTATTCTTCAATGTGCTGATGGAGCTTCTTGCCCGTACAGGTATATTGTCACTGCTCTTCGGGGCAATCGCCCAGTTGCTGCCCTGGGCAGGGCTCCCTCCGGAGCTGTCCGCAGCGCTGGGCAGCGGCCTGTTCGAGGTCACGATCGGCGCCCGTTCGGCCGGAGCGGCTGCACCGTCGATTCCGCTGGAGTACAAGGCTGCCGCCGCCGCTTTTATTCTGTCGTGGGGCGGTCTGTCCGTGCATGCCCAGGTGGCCAGCATACTGAACGGCACGGGGCTCCGCTATATGCCCTTCCTGGCCGCGCGTCTAATCCATGCCTTCCTGTCGGGAGCGCTGCTGCTCCTGCTCTGGAAGCCGCTGCACTCCCTTGGCGCTTCGCAAGGAAGCTGGGATGCCGTGCCCGCAGCGGCCGGTCTGTCCTCCGCAGCGGCCGGCCTAACCGCCAGTCTGGGCCTGCTGGCGGTTATACTTGCGGCAGCGGTGCTGCTAGCTGTGCTAGCAGCACCGCTCCGCGCCATTGTCCGGCCGTGGCGGCGGCGCTAAGCCCGGTGTCCGCCTGATTTTTCATCGGTTAAAATATTGTTTTCCGCTGCAAGATTGATTATGATCGGTGTATCACAGAATTATAAAGGGGCTTGGCACATCTTGAGATATTATGTTCTGGACCGCGGCGACGAGCTGTCCATCACACTTGCGGAGCAATTCCACCGGCTTGCGGCACAGCGGAATCTGCAGCTCGATGCCGAGTCTCCGCAAATTGTTATATCCATCGGCGGCGACGGAACGATGCTGCATGCATTTCACACCTTTATCGACCAGATTCAGAATTTGGCGTTCGTCGGCGTTCATACCGGCCATCTGGGCTTCTATGCCGACTGGCAGGCGGAAGAGCTGCCCACGCTGATCGACTATATATGCGGTGAAGGCCAAGGTGGACCATCCAGTCCGCGTATGGTAAAGTATCCGCTGCTGGAGCTGGAGATTCACAAGAAATCCGGTTCCTCCTCCCATATTGCGCTGAATGAATTTACGCTGAAGGGCGTGGATGGTACGGTCGTCATCCAGGTCGATATCAATGATGTCGCCTTCGAGATGTTCCGGGGTGACGGACTGTGCATCTCTACTCCATCGGGAAGCACGGCCTACAATAAAAGCCTTGGCGGCGCCATGGTACACCCTACGATTGAAGCGCTGCAAATTGCCGAAATCGCCTCGATCAACAACCGGGTGTTCCGCACGATGGGCTCGCCGCTGCTGCTGCCGAAGCATCATCATTGCGATATTTTCTCCCGCAAGGACCAGAGACTGCTGCTTACCGTCGATCACAACAACATTCCGGTCGACGATCTGGTCTCGGTGCGCTGTCAGGTATCCGACAAAAAAATAACCTTCGCCAGATACCGCCCCTTCCCTTTCTGGAGCCGGGTGCGCGAAGCCTTTCTGATTTAACGCTTATTCCGTACGGGGATGAATTTTTCGTTCCCGTTTTTATTTTCCTCATTTTTACAATTATAACACCTGCTGCTTACATGAAATGATAGACAGTCCAAAAATGCAGGTGGTATAATGAACCTATTTTACATAGTGCTGCTAATTATAAAGGAGAGAATATCTTGAAGAAATTATTGTCCCTGCTGGCGGTCAGCGTGTTAGCGCTGGTTCTTGCCATTCCCGCTTTTGCAGCGGAGAAACCGATTACGGTTTCCATTAACGGCAGCAATGTCGCTTTTCCTGCAGGTACCCCTTATTTAAGCAATAACTCCGTGCTGGTTCCCTTCCGCGCCGTGTTCGAGAAGCTCGGACTGGGTGTGCTCTGGGATGCGAAGAGCGGCACTGTCACCGGAAGCGGAAACGGATTGACCATTACACTCACAGTGGGCAGCAGCCGTGCCACAGTCAACGGCATTGTCAAGAAGCTGACGGTAGCTCCTGTCTCCAAGGCAGGCACGACGTATGTTCCGCTGCGGTTCATTGCCGAAGCTACCGGAGGTACAGCGGTATGGAACGCCGCGGGCAGAAACGTGGTTATCAAGACCCCGGCCTCCAAAGCCTCCGATGAAGCAGCAATCAAGGCAATGATCCAGCTGGCGAACAAATATTACAATGAAGAGAATGCCACTGCCTTCTACGAGCTTGTTGATGAGCAAGAGGACAAGGCCGGAGCTATTGCCGACCTGGAGAACACCTTTGCGGCGTATGACCTTAAGGTATCTGTCGACAATGTGCAGGTACTGAGCATTGAAGGAGACGAAGCAAGCGTCTACACCGAGGAGACATCAGTCCGCACAGGCGGCTATTATTTGCCGGATCAGCAATATTCTTATCTGTATACCTTCACACGCACCAAGGGAGCCTGGAAAATCTCCTCTGTTGAACTGCAGGACTCATCGGTTCTGCTGACCAGGGAGCAAGGTATGACCGCAGCAGCTGCACCACAGGGCGATGCCGCCGCCATTAAAGACCTTGTGGATAAGTATTACCAGAATATGAATGCGGAAAACGCAGAGGGAGTTCTGGCACTCCAAACTTCATTCGGCGAATATGAGGCGGATTACAAAGCGGACCTGCTGGAGTTTTTTAACGACTACAATTTCAGTTACACCCTGAACGCTTCCAACATTTATTATTACACTGCGGACGAAGCCGCCGTATATACGGAAGCCTCCCTTAAGGATGCCGAAACGGGCGAAAGCTACCCGCAGACATTAGTATTTATTATGTACAAAGCGAACGGCGTATGGAAAATCGACGATTACTATAATATCGGAACAGAGAACTGATTGCTTACTCGACCCTTAGGCCCAAAACTATAAAAAAGGACGTATACTATGATGAAATCCGCGAAATTGTTCAGCGCTGCGCTCAGCGGCTGTCTGGCCTTGTCCCTCGCCTTCGCCCCTGCGGCACTGGCGGAAGAGAATGCCGCAAATACTGCATCCAAGACCGATATGATCAACGAAGTGATGCAATATCTGGAATATTACAATATTGAAGGGGTGGATCAGGACACCCTGATCCGCGGGGCCATCGATGGAATGATCAGCACGCTGGACGACCCATACAGCTCGTACTTTAACAGTGAGGAGGCCGCCGAATTCGAGCATTCGGTTGACCTGGAGTATGTAGGAATAGGCATCATGCTCATGTATACGCCAACAGAGCTGTACATTGAAGAGGTTATGCCCGGCTCTCCGGCGGAGCAGGCGGGTCTGAAGCGCGGTGATACCATTCTGAAGGTGGACGGAATTCCTTACGCTCAGATGGAAGGCGACGAGCTGGCAGGCGCTGCGGGAACAAAGGTAACACTGCTCGTGCAGCGCAGCGGCTCGAACAAGACCTTCATTGTTACACGGAATGAAATCAACACCGACTCCGTAACAAGCAAGGTGCTCGGCAAGAACGTAGCCTATATCGCCATTAGCGGATTTACGGAAGATGCCGATGAGGATTTCACCGCCGAGCTGGCCAAGATGCGCGCAGCCGGCATGAAATCTCTCGTGCTGGACTTGCGGGACAATACTGGCGGCTACATGGACACCGCCAAGAACATTGCCGCCCAATTCATTGACAACGGGGTCATGTTATATACTGCGGATTCCAGCGGGCAGCTGGTACCCGAGATGATTACGGGCGGCAGCAAAATCGGCGTACCGGTCGTGGTCCTGACCAACGAATATACCGCCAGTGCTTCCGAAGCACTGACCGGAGCCCTGCGCGACAACAAGCTGGCGACGATTGTCGGCACGCGCTCCTATGGCAAGGCGCGTATCCAAAGCCTGCTGCCGATGAGCAACGGTGACATGCTCAAGCTGACGACCATGAAATATCTGACTCCGAACAAAGAGGATTTCAACCATATCGGACTTGCTCCGGATATCGAAATCCAAGGTAAGGCTGCACAGCTGGTTACCGCCCTGCAAATCGCCGGACTTCAGAGCATCACGCTTACCGGGGATCATCATATACTTGATATCAACGGAGTCGCTTTTGCCGGAAACGTCGGCTTGCTGAAGCAGAACAACAAGGTGTATGCTTCGGCCCGCGTGCTCGCCGCATTGACCGAAAGCGACCTGGCCTGGGACGCGAAAAACAAGAAGGTCGTGCTGACTACGGGTGCCGGCAAAGCCTTCGGCTTCACCTTGGCATCCAAAGAAGCTGTCTCCGTAAACGGGGAGACGCTGATCGATCTGACTGCCTTTAAGAAGAAATTTCCAGCGCTCTCCTGGAGCTACAACAGCGCTCAGAACAACCTGAAATTATCCATTCAATAATTTGATTACAGTAAACGAAGGAGCTGTCCCAGGGCCATAAATGGCCGTCGGGGCAGCTCCTTTTGACGTTCTTATCCCGGCCGATGCCGAACCGAAAACAAGCAGAGCAGCAATCCCCCGATACCGGAGAACCACCGCTCTGCTTAATAATTTCCCCGGGAGCTGTCCGCTCCACTCACTTCCGGTCGTTAATTGGAATTCTGTGGCTGGTTCTGTTGCTGTTGGTTCAGTT
Organism: Paenibacillus tepidiphilus; assembly: GCF_008635795.1. GTDB lineage: Bacteria > Bacillota > Bacilli > Paenibacillales > Paenibacillaceae > Paenibacillus_AQ > Paenibacillus_AQ tepidiphilus. The sequence goes on from NZ_VWRQ01000006.1 coordinate 81,856, forward strand.
GGTTCTGTTGCTGCTGGTTCTGTTGCTGCTGAGCCGGACGGTTGCCTTTTTTATGATGGCCGTCTTTGTTCCGGTGATGGCGGCCGTTATGCTCCCTGGCAGGCCGGTCTTTGCCGGAGTGTTCCTTGCCTCCGCCGTTTTCTTTGCCTTTGGCGGCCGGTCTCGACGGACCTGGCTTCTCACGCGGTTCCCGGAATGGAGCGGCGGCGGCTTCTCCGCTGCCTCCCTCTTGCTCCGGTTCTACCGTAGATTCCACAGGGTCCTTCAACAGAATATCCCGTTCCCCGCTGTCCTTCGGCATTTCTTTCATCTTCTGCAGCACGAAGTAGGCGCAGCCGAAATTACAATATTCATTAATGTAATCCACCATGCCTGAAATGGCCGTATCCCGGTTCACCTTCGGATGGTTGTCCCGGTAGAACCCCTTCAGACGCAGCTGACTGTAGCCCCAATCCCCGATAATGTAATCATATCTGTCCAACACCTCGCTGTATCTGCCCCGAAATGCTTCGGGGTTCCAGCCGTCCTTATGATCGAGCACAAGCTCGTAGCCCTTCCCACCTATAACGATCAAGCGTATGTCGCCTGCCTTTCAATGATGATTTGGAAGCGTAAAAAAAGCCGCGCTGCACTCTCTCCTCTATAAGCGCGCACGCCTCCGGCGGATAGTACCGCTGCACCTGCAGACGCTTTGGCAAAGGCTGCGGATTTTGCACTAACGTCAATATAACATAATCCACACCCTACAGGTCATCCATCCCCTGTAAAATTTCATTCCATCCGGAACCTGCCTCATATTATAGCATGCGTTCCAGACAATTTCCTGTTTTTGTGAGAACACGGCTGCAGCGTCACGGATAAAAAAAGGCATTTTGCTTCAATCTAAAGAAAAGCACTGTGCTTAACCGCACGTCCCGAACTGAGGAGGTCGTACTCATGCTGGCCCTTGTTAAACATATTGGAAAAAAGAGCGCCGTGCTCTGCCTGTCCGCTGCCGCACTGCTGTGGGGGATGGCGGATGCCGCGTCTGCCGCAGGTGCCGCTGCCCAATCCGGCAGTATTGCAGCGGACAAGGATCAGGAGTACGCCGCCCGCAAAGCACTGTATGAGCAAATGAGCGCCGCCACGGGTATCCCCTGGTTCCGCTACGCCGCCATTGATCAATATGAACGAACCATTGCCAAGAAGAAAACGGAAGCCGGGAACACAGCCTCCGGCCGGCTAACCGCCATAACCATTCCCGCGCCGATATGGGCGGGTCCGCTGAATCCGGATCAGGATGACAAAAACCCGAAATCCATCCTTTTCTTCGGCGGATTCGGGCGTGACGGGTCGGGTGACGGCCTGGCCGACCCCGGGAATGATATCGATGCCCTGTACAGCATAGCTGTCCATCTGCATGAATATGGCGACTCACCGAACGATTTCAGCATCGCGGTATGGGAGTATTACCATAACGGCCGTGCCGCTCAGCGTATCGCCGAGTTCGTCAAGCTGTACGAGCATTTCGGGCGGCTGAATCTTGCAGGGAGCGCCTTTCCGCTGCCGATCGGGAACAGCTATGCCTACCGCAGCACCTGGGGCACCGGCCGCAGCTGGGGAGGAGCGCGTATTCATGAAGGCACCGACATCTTCGCACCGCACGGCATGACCGTTCGCAGCACCTGCTTTGGCATTGTGGAGACGAAGGGCTGGAACCGCTACGGAGGGTGGAGAGTCGGAATCCGGGACATCGAGAACCGGTATCATTATTACGCGCATCTCTCCGGCTATGAGAAATCATTGTCCAGAGGCGATATTGTTACTCCCGGACAGACCATTGGCTGGGTTGGCAGCTCAGGCTACGGAAGTCCTGGAACTCAAGGCAAGTTCCCGCCGCATTTGCACTACGGCATATACCGGGACCGTGGAATTAACGAATGGGCCTTTGACCCATATCCGCTTTTGAAGCAATGGGAGAACCAGGAGCTGCGGTCACTGCGCAAAGCCAGGAAGAAATGAGCCTGGCCTTAACGGAGCATTAAGCAGCCGAAGGGCTCCACTTCCACGAGCATGCGGCCCGAATTGCGGAAGGTGACGCCGCTCAGCAGATCGGTCACGGCATTCGTATCGCTGCGGAAGCTGTCCACTGCGATTTCACAGGTATTCGGCGAGTTGTTGATCACCAGCCCGATCCGGTCCTGTTCGCTGCGCCGCACATATCCGACGACATTGCGCGCTTCATCTGTGAACCAGGGCCGGAATGAGCCGGTGCGCAGGACCGCGTGCTCTTTGCGGAGAGCCATTAACCGGCGGTACCATCCGTTAAGCTCCGCATGCTGCTCCTCTTCCTGCCATAGCATCGGCTTGCGGCAATGCGGATCGGTCGCCCCCTCCATGCCGACCTCATCGCCGTAGTAAATCATCGGCATCCCGATATAGGTCATTTGGAAGAATACCGCCAGCATCATTCGGCGGATACCGGTCTGCTCATGGTCCCAGCCCCGTCCGCCTTGCTTGCAGGCTGTCAGGAAACGCAGTGTGTCATGACTTCCGAGCAGCTGGAACATCGCCGAATTGGCTTGATCATTGCACAGCGCCTCCATATGGAGCAGCTGCTCCATAAAGCGAACCGGTCCGACCGACTGCTCTGCGAAGAATTCGAGGATGGCATCGCGCAGCACATAATTCATCCCCCCATCAAACTGGTCTCCCCGCAGCCAGGGACCCGAGGCATGCATAATTTCTCCGATAATCAGCAGCTCAGGGAATTCTGCCTTAAGTTCACTCCGGAAACGCCGCCAGAATAGCGGGTCTACCTCATTCGCCACATCCAGCCGCCAGCCGTCGATACCGGTCTCGCGCACCCAATACTTGGCCACTTCAAGCATATACTCGGCTACTTCCGGATGATTGGTATTTAGCTTAGGCATGTGATATTCGGCTTTGGCAAAGGTTTCATAGGTAGGAACAGGCTGCTGCACCACCGGGAACGAGTGTATAAAGAACCAGTCCTTATAACGAGAGCTATCGCCTTGTTCAAGCACATCGCGGAAGGCGAAGAACTTATCGCCCGAGTGGTTGAATACTGCATCCAGCATCACCCTGATCCCCTCACGGTGAGCCTGCTCGACCAGCTCGCGCAAATCCTCCGTGCTGCCGAAGGCAGGGTCGATTTTATAATAATCAGTAGTATCGTATTTATGCTCTGTAGGCGATTCAAAAATCGGCGTCATATAGACCACATTAACGCCCAATTCCCGCAGATATGGGAGTTTGGCCGTAATCCCCTTCAGCGTGCCATTATTGAAGCTGCTCGGATAGATTTGGTAGACGATGGCGTCGCTGCTCCATGCGGGCAGCTCCAGTGCTTTGGGCCGGTGCAGATACGCATATTGAAAGGCTCCCGCCCGCTCCCTGTTCTCAGCCATTCCCCTTTCGCCGTACCACTGATACTCCCCGGCTGCATTCTTAAGATGAAACAGATATCTGCATTTACCGGTCTCCGTACGGATAACTGCTTCATGGATCTCATAGGCGCCTGCGGAGCCGATGAACTCCATCGTCTGCGGAACCTCACTCCCGGGCGGGTCATAGCGGTCTGAATGGAGGACTGTACAAATCAGCCCGCAGCCATTCTGCACGAACAGCCGCAGCTTAAGAGCTCCCGGTCCGGACGGACAGGCAAAAGGATCTTCCGAAGTGTGATACACGAACCAGCGTGTTGGCATTATTACATTTCTCCTATCTGTTGTGTGACAGGTCATCACACATTATATGTTCCGCCTTCTTCATAGTGAGAAACCGGTTTCCTTGTGAATGAAAGTACCATTCCTGAGCCTTTATTGTCAATGGAAAAGCCCTGTTGCGGATGCCGAACAAGCCTCTGCACCTACAGCAGAGGCTTGCCGTTCTTCGTATAGCCTTACAGATACAGGAATATCATGAATTACGCCGGGCTTTCCCACCATACGAGGCTGACAGCGGATGTAATGGTTAGACCGATGGCGGAGCTTGAAGAGACGACGCTGGCGCTGAGGGCGCTCCCGGGCGGGAGCACGATGCTGCCGGAGAAGGGCTGTGAGAACGTTCCGGGAGCGAGCTGATAGGAATATAACACCAGACCTCCGCTGATGACAGAGGTGGAAGACTGCGCTGTGGCGACGCTTGCCGCTGAGCTGCCCAAATTGTTGTTAACCGGCGTCAGTGTGGCGGGAGAAGTTAACGTGCCGCCGCGTACAATGCTGAACGTACCCGACATCGCGGACAGCAGCGAGGAGCCGCCGATGCTGCCGCTGATACGGGAAATGTGGAACGTTCTGCCGCTGCCCACAGGATTGGCAATGCGGACGGAGGAAATCGCCGAGATCAGGGCGAGCACGACCGTGGCGGAAGCGGAGGCATTTGCCGAATACAACACGGTATTCTGCGCAGCGTTCATCTCCGGCGGCGCCGAAATTTCCGGTGTCAGATAGGTATTGGTCGATTCCACATATACAGGCTGGTCCTCGTCGTTGAACACAGTATGATTAGGCATTCTCCATTCCTCCTTCCATCAGCTTTCCCACCAGTTGATGCTTCCCGTGGCAGCCGAGCTCCCTGAGGCAATCGTGATCGCCAGGGTTACGGAGCTGCCGGGCGGCACGACAATCCGGCCGTTGAAATCGACAACGACCGGACCTGCGGCCAGCAGCAAAGACGCCAAGGTCCCCGGACTGCCTGTAGGCGCAGCCGTCGAAGTCCGCACTGTCATTACACTGGCGTTCACACTGCCAAAATTAAAATTCACAGGCGCAATCGTAGCGCCTGTAACAGTCGCATTTCTTAATACGGTCAGCGTCACTGCCGACGCAGCAGAGCTCCCCGTCACCCTGGAGACATACGCCGTCCGGCCACTGCCCCCAGGGTTGGCCACCTGAATGACGAGCGGCGCGGCCGTAGTCACTGTAGAAGCAAACGGTGCGGAGAACAACAAGCCGGCTAACGCGGCATCCGCCTCCGGAAAGTTATCAATGGCCGGGGAGATGTAGGTATTGACCTGCTCCGTGTAGAGCGGACCGCTGCTCTGATTAAAAATCGCCTCATTAGGCATAGCTTCATCCTCCAGTCGTGTCAGCATACTCTCATCGTATGCACCTGCGGTTGACAGGTTGTTCGGTAATCCGCATATTTTTGCCGGCAGCGCCCAGTCATTCTCTTAAACTCTCCATATATTGATATCACACCATTCGCGAATGGGTTTATTCCGTACAGGCTCTCCGCTTCCAGATTCCCTTGTTTCCGCGCATGAAGGCCCGGACGAAGTGTCCTGGGTCTTTTTACGAGCAAGTCTTCTGGCAACAATTCTAGCAAAAAGAAAGGGTGAATCACTTTGCCGAATTTCAGTTCGTTCCAAACCAATCCGGATAACCTGCGTGCACTTATCTTCGGCCGGGACCCTTCAACCTCTACCGACCTGCCTTTGTTGACCGATCCTAGTGGTAATCTGACCACTGTCATCCTCGGCGGTACCATTACCAGCGTCCTTGGCACCACCATTACCGCCGGTACGTTATCCTCCGTCGGTTCGGTCGGCACATTGCTCGGCGGTACCATCACCAGTGTACTTGGTGCTACCATTACTGCCGGTACTTTGTCCTCGGTAGGATCAGTAGGTACCTTGCTCGGCGGTACCATCACCAGCGTGCTTGGCGCTACCATTACTGCCGGTACATTGTCGTCCGTTGGTACGGTCACAGACATTCTTGGCGGTACTATCACCAGCGTGCTTGGCGCTACTATTACTGCCGGTACACTTTCAGCCGTTGGCACATTGCTCGGCGGCACCATAACCAGCGTGCTTGGCGCTACTATTACTGCCGGTACATTGTCGTCCGTTGGTACGGTCACAGACATTCTTGGCGGCACCATTACCAGTGTGCTTGGCGCTACTATTACTGCCGGTACATTGTCGTCCGTGGGTACGGTCACTGACATCCTTGGCGGTACCATCACCAGTGTGCTTGGCGCTACTATTACTGCCGGTACATTGTCCTCGGTAGGATCAGTAGGTACCTTGCTCGGCGGCACCATCACCAGCGTGCTTGGCGCAACCATTACTGCCGGTACATTGTCGTCCGTTGGTACGGTCACTGACATCCTCGGCGGTACCATTACTAGTGTACTCGGCGCTACTATCACTGCTGGTACACTGTCAGCGGTTGGCACATTGCTCGGCGGCACCATCACCAGTGTGCTCGGTGCCACAATTACTGCCGGTACATTGTCGTCCGTTGGTACGGTCACTGACATCCTCGGCGGCACCATCACCAGTGTGCTCGGTGCCACAATTACTGCCGGTACATTGTCGTCCGTTGGTACGGTCACTGACATCCTCGGCGGTACCATTACTAGTGTGCTCGGTGCCACAATTACTGCCGGTACATTGTCCTCCGTCGGCACGGTCACAGACATTCTTGGCGGTACCATTACTAGTGTACTCGGCGCTACCATCACCGCTGGTACACTGTCAGCGGTTGGTACTTTGCTCGGCGGCACCATCACAAGTGTGCTTGGCGCTACTATCACTGCTGGTACGCTTTCAGCCGTTGGTACATTGCTCGGCGGTACCATAACCAGTGTGCTTGGTGCTACCATTACTGCCGGTACATTGTCCTCCGTCGGCACGGTCACAGACATTCTTGGCGGTACCATTACTAGTGTACTCGGCGCTACTATCACTGCTGGTACACTTTCAGCCGTTGGCACATTGCTCGGCGGCACGATCACCAGTGTGCTCGGCGCTACCATCACCGCCGGTACGCTGAGCAGTGTCACTTCAATTTCACAGCGCAGCTTCGTGGAAGAAGCTTTTATCGGCATTCCGACCGCCGATGCTTACACCCCGCTTCCGGCACAGACTACCAGTGTGCTTGGCACTTACTCTTATTTTGTAGTAAACACCGGTGCAAATCCCGTCAATACGCGGGTCGAGATCAGCGCCGACGGAACGAATTATTTCATCGACACCACAGGGGATAATCCGCTGCCTGCCGGCTCCGTAGACGTTATTGTGCCAGCCCGCTTCCTCAAATACACCCGTCTCTCCTACCAGTCGGCCACACCGGGTGCAGCGTCCTCCGTGAATGTCATTTTTGATGCACAGGGAACGTAAAGGAATCGTTGTTCATAAAAATAAAAGACTACACCAGGCAAAGAGTGCATGTCTCCCATGTGCTCTTTGCCTGCGTATTCAGGAGCGGCATTCCGCCGTCCAAGGAGGAAGGAACGTGAACATGCCTACACTCGGAGTTCATCTGATCGTCAAGGACGAAGCAGACCTCCTGCCCCAATGTCTTGACAGCGTGGCCGGCGCCGACGAAATTGTCGTCGTCGATACCGGGTCCACGGATAACTCCATAACGGTAGCAGAGCAATACGGCGCCACTGTCTTGTCCAGGGAATGGGCCGACGATTTCTCTAAGGCCCGCAACGCTGGACTGGCCCAAGCCGGAACCGACTGGATTCTCGTACTGGATGCCGACGAGCAGCTGCAGACAACGGTCGCGGATATCCGTGCGCTTCTTCACAGCACAGCGGCGACCGCTTTTACTGTTATCATTGACAGCCAGGTTGGCGCCAGAGCCGAAGAACGCGTCACCCACAGAAGTGTGCGCCTGTTCCGGAACGGTATGGGATACTGCTATAACGGTGTGATCCACGAAGGAGTGGATGCATCCATTATTGAACACAGCGGCTTGCAATCTATTGCAGACAGCAACATTCAGCTTATTCATTTCGGCTATCTCCCCGGGCTCATGGCCGCAAAAAACAAAATTAAACGCAATGAAGGGCTGCTGCGCGGCGCCTTAGCCAACGATCCGGGGGATGTGTTCTCCCGATACAATCTGGCTGTTGTCTGCTGCCAGGACGGACGGCTGAGCGAAGCGGAAGAACTGCTGGTGCAAGCGCTCGGCCAAGCACCTACTCACGCCTCCTTCCGCCCGTCCATCATCCGTGATCTTTGTACTCTTTATTTGTCCACCGGCAAACGGCAGAGAATCGACAGCTTGCTGATGCGTGAACTGGAGCGTTACCCGGACTACGCGGATCTCCATTTGCTTCAGGGCCAGTCCTGGGAGCAGCAGGGACATCTGGAACGCGCTTTTCAGCATTATCAGCAGGCACAAGCTCTCTCGGACAGCCCGGCTCCCCACGGCAAATACGTCGGCGAAGCCGGCAGCGCCACCTACCGTCCGCTATGCTATATGGCGGGCATTGCTGCCAAAATGGGCAAATGGGAGGAGGCCGCCAGATTGTATTACCGCGCAATCCAGTATCATCCGCTTTATTCATCCGCGCTCACTGGTATATCCGAAGCCTTCGGACGGCTGGATGTGCCGGAGCAGGACATAGCGGCGCTGCTAATGACGCTGGTTCCGCAGGATGTACCTGCCGGAAGAGCGGCCATCGTCTCCGCTCTGTACGAAACAGGCGCCTATGAAACCATCAACCGTCTGGACAAACTACGTTTCCCGCTGGAACCGGAAACCGCATTGACCTTCATCTTCGCACAGCTCAGCGCCGGTCATGCACAGGAAGCGTCCGGCCTGCTGGAAGATAGCATGAATCTGCTGTTCACCGAGCTGGAGAAGAAGGACCTGCCCCGGGACCTATGGCTGCTGCAGAGTATTTGCCACTGGGAGCTTGCGGGAATCTCTGATTCTGGAGTGGTTCCGGACCGCATGGACTGGCTGCGTAACGATGTGTGGCGTCTGGAACGAAAAATCGGACCGGGCTCCTCCATTACCGGCGGCGTTGCAGCCGAGCTGATCCGGTTATCCGTCAAGCTGCGGCGCTATCCGCTCGCTTCCGCTTTGGCCGAGGCCTTCCCCGCTACTGCGGAAGAATTAGCAGCGGCGTTTTACGCAGAGGGACGGCTGGCCGAGGCCGGCGAGCTGTTTATCGAGTTGGCCGAAGCCGGGGAGGTGCGGGGCACGACTGCTTTTTATCTTGGGGAGATGCTTTATGACAAGGGTCATTATTCGCAGGCGGCGGAGTACTTCCACCAGGCAGTGGACATGGAAACGGGAGAGGACTCGGCCCGGATCGGCCTGTCGCTCTGTTATCTGCATCAGGCCAAGCAGGAACTGGAGCAGGCGCTGCAGTCTGAGCAAGACCCTCCTGCCCATTCGCCGCTGCGCGAGGACCTCGCCGGAATCATCAATACCATTGCCTTATTGAATCATATCTCCTGGCATACGGAATGGAGCGGTCATCAGATCCGGGGAGGGAGCCAGCCATGAGCAAGCAGCCGCGAAAGCCGCTAATCTCCTTATGTATGATCGTCAAAAATGAAGCCGAATCGCTCGCCGGATGTTTAAACAGCGTCCGCGGTGTAGCCGACGAAATTATCGTGGTCGATACCGGCTCCACCGACGCCACGCCACAGATTGCCCGGGACTACGGTGCCCGGGTCATACACTTCCCCTGGAACGGCGATTTCGCCGCCGCCCGTAATAAGGGCCTGCAGCGCGCCAGGGGGACCTGGATACTGGTGCTCGACGCCGATGAAGAGCTGGAGCCGGATAGCCGGGAGGAAGTGCTGGTCTGTGCACAGCACAGGGAGTACGAGGCTTTTTTTCTGCGGGTCCATAACCACCGCGGGCTCGCCCGCACCTCGCCGGCCATTACGGTGAATCCGATTTTGCGGATGTTCCGCAACCGGCCGGAGTACCGCTTCACCGGCATCATTCATGAGCAGATTGCCAGTGTCATCGTCGAGGCCCGGCCGGAGGCAGCGATGCACCTCACCTCCGCAGTCATTCATCATTACGGATACGCCGACGGCGTGGTGGCCCGGAAAGATAAAATCAACCGCAATCTCCGGCTGCTGCAGGAGCAGCTGGCGCAGGAGCCTGATGATGCTTTTCACCATTACAACATAGCGGTCGAATATATGCGCCTGGGCGAGCATGTGTCTGCGCTCCAACATATTGCGGAATCAATGAAGCGAACGGATACAGATACCAGCTATGCCCACCTTCTGTATAAATACAAAGTCCGCTGCCACCTGGCGCTGGGTGATTCTCCTTCCGCGCTTTCCGCCTGCAGTGAAGGAATTGCCCTGTTCCCGGATTACTCCGATCTGCATCACCTTCGGGGCGTACTGCTGCTGCAAGGAGGGGCTTTGGCAGCGGCTAATCGGGCGCTCCGTGAAGCGCTGCGGATCGGCGCTCCTCCTCCCGCTTACCATACGGAAGCAGGATACGGCACTTATCTTACACTGGCTGCCCTGGGGCACTTATCCCAGGAGACCGGCGAGGACCAGGCCGCATTGGCTTGCTATGCACAGGCGGCACGGCAGCATCCCGAGCCTTGGCCGCTGATTGCCCGGCTCGTACGGACGCTGAAATGTGCACAGCGGGAGCACGAAATCCCAGGCTGGCTGTCCCGGCATTTGCCGGAGGTCTGGGCAGCCGGGCGTTCCCGCATCCTGGAGCTGCTGCTGCGGGATGGCTGCTGGTCGGCCGCAGCTGCCGTGATCGGCGCAGGGGTGGAGTGCAGCGATGACGGGGAGGACAGCGGTGACGCCTGCGAAGGACCGAGCGGGGCTGAGACAAGGGCTGGTGGCAGCGATAACGCTGCAGATAGCAGCGGCCCAGGTAGCGGCGTAGGACGGAGCGACGTTAAGACAAGGGCTGGTGGCAGCGATAATGCGGCAAATAGCGGCAGCTCTGGTAACGGCATAGGATGGAGCGGGGCTGAGACAAGGGCTGGTGGCAGCGACAAAGCGGCAGATAGGGGCGGCCCTGGTAGCGGCGTAGGACGGAGCGGGGCTGAGACAAGGGCTGGTCGGGCTGGTACGGGTAGGTTCTCGGAAAGCATACTACGGCGCTGCTTGGATCAAGCTCAGCAGCCGAGCTTGGAGGATATCCGCTCACTGCTGGATGAAGCAGAGCCATATTGTCGGCAGGCACATCCGTCCGTCCGACAAAGCCGCGCCTGGCTGCTGCTAGCCGACCATGTACTCTCCCGTGTGCCGGAAGTCTCCACCTATGGAGCGGCGGCATCCAGAGCCCGGGCTATGCTGCCGCTTCCGGACGTCAAAGGGGGAGGTCAGCTTTGACTCGTAATGTAGACCCAAACGTACCCGACCTTTCCCTCTGCATGATCATCAAGAATGAAGCGCGTCATCTGGAGAGATGTCTGGCCTCCGTGCAGGGACTTGTGGCGGAAATAATTATAGCCGACACGGGCTCCAGCGACGGCAGCCGGAGCATTGCCCTTCGAATGGGAGCACGGGTCATTGATGTACCCTGGGAAAAAGACTTCGCCAAAGCGCGAAACTTTAGCCTCCGGGCCGCTACCCGGCCCTGGATTCTGGTGCTGGATGCCGATGAGGCCGCCGACGCCTGGGAAGCGGAAAAGCTTCGTCTCCTGCTGGATTCTCCGCAGGCGGACGGATATTTTCTGCCCTTCATCCACTACGTGGGCGCTGGGGCGGAGGGACAATATGTCACAGACAATATTTGCCGACTCTTCCGCAACGATAAAAGGATACGGTTCAGCGGCAGCATCCATGAGGAGGTCGCCAGCAGTATTTGGACCCTGCCGGGCGGCCATATCACCTATGCCGATCTGCCAGTTCGCCATTACGGCTACCTTGAAGCAGAATTGCAGCATAAGGACAAAGCGCGCCGCAATCTGGAGCTGATCATTGCAGCCCTGGCGGCAGACCCGGAGAGTGAAATGCTCAGGTATGCCTTGGGCGCAGAGTACTACCAGTTGAGGCAATATGCTGAGGCTGCGGAGCAGCTCCTGCCTCTGCTGCCCGGACTTTCGCCCGGTTCCGGCTACGCCGCCGATGTTTATTTGAAGACGGCGTATGCCCTGCAGGAGTGCGGTCGCCGTACGGAAGCCAAGGCGGTCTACACGACCGGCCGTTCGTTGTTCCCGGATTTCACGGATTTGTTGGAGAGCAGCGCAGTCATGCTGCTGGGGGAGGGCGAGCTGCATGAGCCTTACCGGCTGCTGCAGCAGGCACTCGCCAGCGGAAACACGGCACATAAATATCCGTCCTCTGCCGGAAGCGGTGAGGAGCGGACCCGGCTGCTCGCCGCTCAGGTCTGCGAGCGGCTGTTTCTGTATCCGGAGGCGATGGAGCATTATGAACAGGCGATCCGCTTTAAGCCGGAGGATGCCACAGCTTGGGAAGCGCTGGCCGCGCTGTGCCTGCTGTCGGGAGAGCAGGACCGGCTCACGGAGCTAACCCGGTCCAGCCGGGACCGCCTGCCGGCCGCGCTGCTCGGCCGGCTGGTGCCCGCTGCGCTGAACGCCCGCGCCTTCGGCTGGCTTGCAGCGCTCGAAGCGGCGCCGCAGCTGCCTGCGGGCGTGCGCCGCATCCTGTGCGTCCTGCCGGAGCTCGCCGGGCAGGACGCACAGGCAAGGGCCGCAGCCGCCCGGCTGGAGCGGCTGCTGGAAGAGCGCCCAGGGCAGCCGTTCATTCACGGCTACCTCTGGGCCTGGTCCTGCCGCGCCGGGGATTGCGCGGCTGAGGCGCGCTGGCTCGCGGAGCTGGCCGCGCACCGCCCGGGCCTTGCCGCAGTCGGCCGCCTCCTGCGGGCAGGCCCGGAACCGGCCGGCGCTCCACCGGCGCCGGCCGACCTGTCCTATGCCGCGCAGCTGCTGCTGCAGAGCGCGGCCTGGGAAACGCTGCTCACTCTGATGCAGCGCGCCCCGCAGCTCGGCTGGAGCGGACTGCCCCAGCCGCTCTGGTGCGGCCTGCTCGCCGCGCCGGCCGCCGTGCGGAGCCGGTGGTGCGAGCAGGCCGCCGCCCACACCATCCGGTATCCCGATGCTCCAGCGGATACAGCCACGCAGTTATCCGGATTGCTTCGTGCCGGTTCAGCCACCGGTTCTTGTTGTCGGCCTGCCCTTGATGCAGCGGCGCAGTCGCATGCCCCAGCTCCAGCGGATACAGCCACACAGTTATCCAGCTTGCTGCGCGCCGATTCAGCCACCGGTTCTTGTTGTCGGCCTGCCCTTGATGCAGCGGCGCAGTCGCATGAACCAACTCCAGCGGATACAGCTTCGCAGTTATCCGGCATGCTTTGCGCCGGTTCAGCCGAGCCGTCTCCCGGCCGCTCTTCCGCCAATGTTGCTGCCGGGCCTTCCGCTCTGCGCCACTCCGTTGCCGATTGGCTGCTGCAGGCAGGCGTGGCCAGCTCTTGCGGCCATGCTGTCCTGCTGGACCCTGCCGCCGAACGCATGCTGCTTGGCTCCGGCAGTCAGGCAGCGCGAATCGGCATGGCCTACCGTAAGCTGCAGCTCGCCGCGGCCGCTTATCCGCTGGACCTGCCGGCGGAAAGCATAGCCTGGCCGCTGCTGGCCAGGCATGCGCTTCTAGTACCTTGACCGCATCAAATTGTAGCAATGCACCATCTATGCGAGTAAGGCTGGGGATGTCCGCACCTACATCCCTTTCCCGTGAACAGGCCGACCAACAGCACAATCCGGCTAATCAATCCTATTGTAGACGATAAATCGACCATAATAGGCTACCGTGAAGGTAAATAGGGCAAACGTAGGCGATAAATCGACCATAATCCACAAATCAAGCTCACCGGCTTATTCTTCCCCGCCGGACCCTCCGCCGCCCTCTACAGCATTTCCCCCGCCCTCCGGGCCCGCAGGTGCATTGCCGGCAGTAGACGGCGCTTCATTATTCTGCCCGCCGCTGCTTGGGGCAGGACTGTCGCCCTGCTGCTCTGTGGCTCCCGCTCCCTTCGGTTCTGTAACGGAAGGTGCAGGAATGGCGATGCCCGGAGCGGCAGCGCTGTTGTCGCCCACCGGCTGCCCCTGATTGTCGTAGTAGTACATCGGGACATCCCCGACCACCATGAGATAAGAGACAGGAATTTCGGTATCGACCACCTGCGGCTCCATATCAAACGGAATGACCACCGCCACCTCGGTGACAATATGGATATATACCTCGACCAGAATCATATTGATGCCGGCATTTTTCTGGCGGGTATTGAGTTCTACCTTTACGGCCCCCTGCGGCTCGATCTTGATCGGGACATCCGGCCCGAAGGAGGCAATCAACGGACTGCCAAGCGCCTGGCCGAGCGGAATATGCTCGGTGCGGTTGTGGAGCTCCTGAAGCGTCGTCTGAATGACCTCTGCCGCCTGTGAGGTAATCCGCATATGCTCCTTGTAGTTAAGCATGAAGCCGGAGATTTTGCCGTCGTTGTCACTCTTCCAGTCGATCAGTGCCTCGGCGTTGCCCTCATCAGCCACCTGGGACGTAATTGCCTTGTTAATCGACTCTGTGGCAATCTGCTTGACACGGATTTGCGCCAAATGAACGATGGGCGGCCTTAAATGCCGCTCAACATACCTCAGTCCCAGCAGAAAGCTCAGTACAAGCAGCAGGCTGACCATCAGCCAAAATCTGCGGCGTCCGCGCGGTTTATGCTTTCTTGCGCCATAGACCGGCTGAGCCCCCTTGCCCTTCCCTGATCCCTGCCATCCCGTCAGCGTTCCGCGTCCCTGCTGCCCACCTGGACTTCTGCCGGTCTCCCCATAGCCCACCGGCTTTCCGCTCTGCCGTCCCGGACGCGCCTTGAACGACGGAGAACGGCGCGGCATCCCAACCAGCGGCGTCCGTGCCGGCCTGGCCTGAAATCCCGCGCTACGCTTGGCCTGCGGGCGGCCGCTCCAGCTGATTTTTGGCAGCCGCAGACGGCCCATGCCCAGACCGGACAGAAGCCCCCGCCGATTGCCCCATTTTCGCATTCTCCCCATGAAGCCCTCTCCCTCCCGAACACTGCGGCCAAGCCGCCGCTGCTTATTATAAAGTATTCGAGAGGAGAGAATATTAACCCCATAACTGACTCAAGAAAAAAAATCCTTACACAAGGGTAATTTAAAATTCTTGCATGCGCCATTACAGAAAAATTGTAATTATATAAAATATGACAAATAAATGATATAAATTGGGTAATATAATTGAGGAAGTGGAAAAGCAGGTGACTTTTTATACATTCGAAGTAACTTTTGTCAATGGAAATAAACAGATTATTAAAGATATTAATAATTTCGATGATACTCAGATAAAACAAATACAGGGAGTAGCGGCTGAGTGGGAGCAACCCATTCTGAAGGCGCAAAAGTATGGTATTAATCTAAATACAATCCGATCAGAACATAAATCTAAGGTAGTGAATTTCAAAAATAGAATGGTTTCAGGAGTTTCCAGTTTGGATTTACTGAAACGGGGAATTATTCTAATAGCCTTTCATTCTGTAGAAAGAACGCTTAAACGAATGGGTTCTAAAGACGAGTCAATGTACATCACTTTAATTGATAGAATTGTAAAAGCAAATGAAATATCAAAAGTACAATGGAAAGGTCATGCACAACTTTCTTATACTTTTATAAATAATAGTGATCCAGAAGAATACATACTGCCACTATCATTCCTTTTAAAGAGGGGTGGAAGTCACCAGATTAAACTGCTGACTGTTGTATATGATGATGAGGACAAAGAATTTGAAGCGATGGAAAACCGGTTAATTGAAAACCCTCTCCTCGCTGAAAGTTTCAAAAAAATGGAGAAACTCTTTAAAAAAACTTGAATATATATAGGATTAGGATTATCATTTAAGCACTTGGAAAGACTATCGGGTAGAAGGGGATGAAATGGAGATGAGTTCGGTACTTGGGAGGAAAAAAGAAATGACCCGTGCATTTTCCACTAAAAATGTAACTTGGGACATTGAGGGTAACAAGTACGAAATCCAAAACGTCCCATTTAAAAGCCTAAACGCAGACGGTGAAGAATTTATAAACATTGATGTGGCAATTAAACTGGAAATGATCAAGGAATTAATGGTAAATAACCGCATTCCAAATACTGTGGATTTCAGTTTAGTTGCTGATTTGGAGCTACCTATATAGGTTTAGATTTAACCCATGAGTCTACACTCATGAGGACGTTTTCGTTTCTAGAGGCATGAATATCCTCGTGTACGCTAAGCCTTATGCAAGCAGATTAAGAGTTCATCAACACAAAAAGGACACTCTCCCGGCCATAAGCCGCAAAGAGTGTCCTTCTATTTATATAATTGCAATTATTGCATCCGGCTGCGTTTGTCCTCCTGCAGATGTCCCCAATGACGGCGGATAAACACCGCCACCAGAATGAAGGCGAACACGGCGTACCAGCCCAGGAACCCGGCCCACTCTTCACGCGGCACAATCAGCGTCGAGCCGATCGTTCCGAACAGCCAGATGTAGGACAGATTGCCAAGCACGGTTCCCCAGATGTTCGAGCGAACCTTGATCGGCGACACGGCTGCCATAAAATTGATTACATTGCTCGGCACAATCGGCACCGTCCGCAGCAGCAGCAGCGTCCAGATTCCGTAACGGTCGAGGTATCTCTGCCACTTGTCGTAACGCTTCAGCCTGGAGCGCATTTTGCGGTCGAACCAGTTGTACAGATAGCGCCGGAACAGGAAATACACCAGAATCGCCCCGATGTTGCAGGCCACCCAGCTGACCAGCATACCGCCGATGACGCCGAACTCCGAGACATGCAGCACAATCAGGATCGCCAGCGGGAACAATCCGAACAGGCTCTGAATTACCGTCAGCGGGAAGGTGGCGAGTATAATGTAAGGCCCGCTCAGCCCGAGCGTCTGCAGCAGCCAGTCAATCCAGCCATTTATGGTTTCGGTCATGGGGAAACTCCTCCCTGCTTCCTCCTATCCCCATGGAAAAACACCCCGGACGGGGTGTTTTTAAACGGAGTCGGTTTTCTTTTCATCATATCATATCCGCCGACCTGCTGTAAAAAGAACCGGACTGCCGCCTTTTCCGCTAATCCTTTACTCTGTACAGCATTTATTCGGCGGCTGTTTCTCCCGCTGCGATCCAGGCATCGACTTTATCGGTGTTGGCTTTCACCCAGTTCTTGGCCGCTTCCTCCGGCGACAGGCCGCCCTGGATTTCAACCATCACCTGAGCCATATCATCCGCAGTCCACTCGAAGTTGTCCAGGAAGGCATAGACCTCCGGCATATCTTCCTGCAGACCCTGACGGACCATCGTATGAATCTGTTCCGCTCCGCCGTAAGTGCCCTTCGGATCTTCGAGATACTTCAGATCCATATTGGCGAACATCCAGTGCGGCGTCCAGCCTGTTACAACGATTGGCTCGTTGTTGTCATAGGCTTTCTGAAGTTCCTGCGCCATCGCAGCGGAGGAGCTTTCCAGCAGGGTGTAGCTGTCCAGCGCATAGTCGCTGATCGCCTGCTCGGTAGCCATCATGATGCCCGCACCAGGTTCAATGCCGATGATCGTATTGTCCAGCGAACCCGCCACATCGGCGTTCTTTAAATCTTCAATACTGTTGATGTCCATATAGGCAGGAACTGTGAGCCCTGTTTTGGTACCATCCAGATTGACGCCCAGGTCTTCGATCTGGTCACCATATTTCTCAATGTAGGAAGCATGGGTGCTTGGCAGCCAGGCGGCGACCATCGCATCTGCGCTGCCGTCGGCCACTCCGGCCCACATCGGTCCGGCATCAACCTGCAGCATTTCGACCTTGGCGTCCAGCTTTGTCTCCAGCACTTCCTTGACTACATTGGTACTGGCAATTTCCGAATCCCAAGCCACATAGGCCAGCTTCACCGTATCCCCCTTGGCATCATTAGAAGACGAACATGCGGACAATACGCCCACACCCAGCGCCAGGGTCAGAATTCCGAGACTTCTCTTCATTTTAGTTGTTTTCATTGTAGAAACACTCTCCTGTCATGATTTTTTGGGTTTAACCAGATTTTGCGTCAGACGGTCAAGCAGAATGGCGACAATAACAATCGCGATGCCCGCTTCAAAGCCCGCACCCGTCTTGGCCTGCGACACCGCACGGTAGACATAGGCACCGACGCCCTGGGCGCCGATCATTGAAGAGATAACGACCATGGACAGCGACAGCATAATGGTCTGGTTAATTCCCGCCATAATTGTCGGCAGGGCAATCGGCAGCTGCAGCTTGAACAGCTTCTGCCGGGCAGTGGAGCCGAACGCATCGGCCGCCTCCACCAGCTCCTCCGAGACCTGTCGGATGCCCAGGTTTGTTAAACGGATCGTTGGCGGAATCGCAAAAATAATCGAAGCAATAACGCCGGGAACCACGCCCAGCGAGAAGAACGATACCGCCGGCAGCAGGTATACGAATGCCGGCATCGTCTGCATAAAGTCCAGAATCGGTGTAACAATATTCTGAACAGTCTTGCTCTGGGCGCACAGCACGCCGAGCGGCACGCCGATCAGCACAGCCAGCACGGATGCCGTCAGTACCAGCGCCAGCGACTGCATCGACGGGCCCCACAGGCCCAGATTGTCGATCAGCAGCAGCCCGATGACGGCGAACAGCGCCATTTTCCATTTACCGATCCAGTATGCCAGCGCTGCAATGATCAGCGTAAGCACAATGGCAGGAAGGAAGGTCAGTGCAGTCTCAATACCGCTGACCATCCCGCCGATTATAGAAGCTATCAAGTCAAAGAACGGACCGAAATACGTGGTCAGCCAATCTTCCAGCCACTCCACGCCCTGTCCGATCGGAATTTTAGGCAGATTCACAGCTTAAGTCCCCCTTCCGGAACGGCATTGCCCGCAAGCGCGGACAGTACCGCACCCTTAATGACAATCCCCTTCAATTTGTCGGCCTCGTCAACCACCGCCACCGGCAGGTGGGCCTGGGACATCAGCTCGAACAAATCGTTCAGCAGCGTATCCGGGTGTACACGGGGAATCTCCCGCCGCATCACTTCCAGAATCGTCTTGTTCTCCTTCAGCGCCTGTGAAGCATCATCGGCAGTGATAACTCCCTGCAGCTTCATCTCTTGATCCACCACGTACAAGCTCGAGACGCCGCCCTCGCGCATCAGCTGCAGCGCTACACGGGGACCGCGTTCCGGCCGGATCAGTTCCGGCTGGCGCATGACATGGGATGCGGTCAGCACCTTGGACAAATCGACGTCCTCAACGAACCGCTCAACATATTTGTTGGCCGGCTGGATCAGAATCTCTTCCGGTGTGCCGATCTGTACAATGACCCCGTCCTTCATCAGGGCGATCCGGTCGCCGATGCGCAGTGCCTCATCCAGATCGTGGGTGATGAAGATGATCGTCTTCTTCACCCGGGTCTGCAGCTCCAGCAGCTCCTGCTGCATATCCTTGCGGATCAGCGGGTCCAGTGCACTGAACGCTTCATCCATCAGCAGAATGTCCGGGTCGTTGGCCAGTCCCCTGGCCAGACCTACACGCTGCTGCATCCCGCCGCTCAGCTGATCAGGGCGGTGGTTCTCCCAGCCCTTCAGCCCGACAAGCTCCAGTGACTCCATGGCGCGGCGGGTCCGCTCTTTTTTGTCGATACCCTGCACTTCTAATCCGTACTCGGCATTCGCCAGCACCGTGCGGTGCGGGAACAGCCCGAACTTCTGAAACACCATACCGATATTCTTACGCCGGAATCCGCGCAGCTCCTCGGGATTCATCTTGACGACATCCTTGCCTTTGAACAGCACCTGTCCTCCCGTCGGCTCAATCAAGCGGTTAAGCAGACGCACGAGCGTCGATTTGCCGCTGCCCGACAATCCCATAATGACAAAAATTTCGCCTTCCTCAATACGGAAGCTGGCTTTGTTGACGCCAACTGTAAGCTTGGCTTCACGGGCGATTTTCTCTTTGGACCACCCTTGCTCTAGTAATGGAAGCGCCCGTCCCGCATCGTGACCGAATACTTTGGTAAGCTCTTTTACCTCGATAATTGCCATGCTGACCTCCCTCTTCCTTTCTATTGTTCAGGTTGTTTCTCTGTTAACAGTGTAACGAACTTATGAAAAGTAAGGCAAAGTGCATATTCGCTAAAAAATTAGTGTACAGTTTTTACTTTACGTACTTTACATATAGAATACTCCGTTTTACGCCGGATTCCGTCCAAAGCACATTCTTTACTTCTGTCACTGGTCTGATTACAATACATACAGAGGTTTGCAGTCATTATAAGCCTATCCTCAGGAGGGACATCATGAACGATTTAGAAGGGCTTGCGCCCGCGCAAATAGAGAGAATCAGCAAAGCCCGGGAGCGGGTCATAGATTCCATCGGCAAAAACATGGATTTATACGGCATTACCTTATCCATCGGGCATTTATACGGTTATATGTATTTTAATGAGGGACCTGTCACACTGGATGAGCTGAGCCGCACCATGGGCATGAGCAAAACCTCGATGAGCACCGGCGTACGCACCCTGTTGGATCTCAAAATGATTGACAAGGTGTGGGGCAAAGGCACCCGCAAGGATCTGTTTGAGGTGGAGCCGGACTGGTACCGCAATTTCAGCGACTATTTCTCGATCAAATGGCGTAAAGCGGTGGAGGGAAATATGACTGCGCTCGCTAAATCGCTGGAAGAAATCAAACAGATGCAGAGCGACTATGCGGACGATGCCGCTGTCATGAAACTGCTCGCAACAGACCAGGTTAAAATTGACGAAGCGATTAAATATTACCGCTGGCTGCTGAAGCTGATCGAGGCGCTGGAGACCGGCAAGATCTTTGAGCTGATTCCCAAGGAAGAATAGTGCAGAAGGATAAAGGCCATGTACCCTTTCAATAGGGAGCATGGCCTTTTTGGTCTGCCCGGAATCGCCCGATTGACTTGGCCCGGGAAGATGAATAGACTGAAATGGACTGGATTTGCAGCGGAAAAACAGGAATACGGCTGAACTCCGCGTTTATGCGGGTTTTGTACGTGTGCGAATGTTGCGGGAAGGTGGCTGGGCATGGGGGTCAATATCAAGACGATTGCCGAAATGGCGGGGGTATCCGTCTCAACAGTTTCGAAGATTATGAACAATTACAGCGATGTCTCGGATAAAACAAAGCAGCGGGTATGGGAGATTATCCATCAGACCGGCTATTCTCCCTCCAGCTCCGCCAAAACGCTGGTTTCCAAAAAATCGAGCCTGATCGGCGTTATTTTTGCCGGGGAGCTGAACGTGGAGTTCACGCATCCCTTCTTCGTCGAGGTGCTCAATGCCTTCAAGAAGCAGATGGGCGTGCTGGGCTATGACCTGATCTTCTTCTCCAATGAGAAAATGTTCCGCGGCGGCGATTACTATGCGCGTTCCCGGCATTTTCAGGTGGAAGGCTGCGTAATCATTTCCGGTGAAAAGATGGAGCCGGCGATCCGCGAGCTCGACCAAAGCGACATTCCCTGCATCGGCGTCGACCTGGAGCTGACCGGCGCTAAATCCGGTTATGTCATGTCGGACAATGCGCAGATTGCCGCGAAGGTGGTAGAGCACTTCTATCTGCTCGGCTACCGCGACCTCGGCTTCATCGGTAGCGCCGCCGATTCGGAAATCTCGCAGCAGCGGGAAGCCGGATACGTCAAGGCCATTACAGGCTTCGGCCTGACGCCGCAGCCGGAGTGGTTCGTGCACGGCGACGACTTCTTCGAGCCCAGCGGCTATGCCGCCATGTGCCGCATACTGGATAGCGGCAGCCTGCCGCGGGCGGTGTTCGCCGCCTCCGACCTGCTGGCCCTCGGGGCCATCCGCGCCCTGCGGGAGCGCGGGCTGCGCGTCCCCGAGGATGTCGCCATCGCCGGTTGCGACGACATCGAGGCCAGCAAATACACGACTCCGGCGCTGACCACCGTGCGCCAGAACAAGGAGCGGCTCGGCGTGCTCGCCGCCCATATGCTGTACGACCTGATCAACGGCCAGTCGGAGGGCGGCTCCTTCGTCGTTGAGCCGGCCCTCGTCGTGCGCGAATCCTGCGGCAGCGGAGGGCAGGGAACAGGCCCGGTTGCGTAAAGCGGCGACGGAGGACAGGGATCAGGCCCGGTTGCCAATTCGGCGGGCCTGTCCGCAGGGGCGGCGGTGCAGATGATGCGCCGCCGCTGTTGCGCATCGGGCGGATTCGCGCTTTGGCGCGGGTACTGCCCGGGCAGGAGCGCGAACCCGCGGCCGTTGGCGCTCGGGCGGGTGCCGCTGCGCGGCAGGCGCGGCAGCTAGCGCGTCGTTGCCGTCACGCGGCAGGCGCTGCAGCTAGCGCGTCGTTGCCGTCACGCAGGCGCGGGAGCTAGCGCGTCGTTGCCGACACGCGGCAGGCGCTGGAGCCTAGCTCGCGCTGTAGCTCCTCCGGCGGGGCGCGGGAAGCTGGAACGGCCATCGTTGCACACTGGTGCCATCTTTTTGCTGCCTAATTGTACTTTGTACAACTATTTGGCCCAATTTGCCGCCCAAAACCACAATAGATGTATTTCGTACACTTATTTCTTCCCAAAACAGGGGAAATGGCTCATTTAACAAAAAATAAGTGTACAAAATACAATTAAGCTCCGCTCTAATCATCACAATGCGATTTTAATTGCACCAAATACAACTATCCGGTGAACCAGCGAATTTTGAGCACTCAGCAGTAGTAGAGATACAATGCCTTCTTAATCGCAACAACAGCTAATGTATCAGATTGACAACATTGCACATGCACACAATCTTGCAACCGCCAGTCAGAGCAACCGCTCTCTACTCATCCGCTCTACCGTTACTCTGTTCCCTCTGCCTCTCCCCCCCTCTGGCCCTGCATCTCTGACCCTCCGCTCTACCTCCTTATACCCCTGCCCCTTCCCCCTCCCCATCTCTTTACTCCTCTTACAACAGCCCAGGCATGCACACCTGCGGGTCAAGCGACAGCTTGAGCAACTGCCCGGCATGCGTCAGTCCCGCACCGAACCCGTACAGCAGCACCTGCTGGCCGTTCTGCACTGTACCTGCACGGATGCCGAGATCCAGAGCAAGCGGGATACTTGCCGCAGAGGTGTTGCCGAAGTACTCCAGACTGTACAGGGTCTTCTCCAGCGGATAACCCAGCCGCTCGCACACCGGCTCAATGATGCGCAGATTGGCGCTGTGCGGAATCAGCCAGTCGACCTCTTTGAGGGACGCGCCGAAGCGGGACAGCGTCTGCTCCACTCCCTGCGGTACCGTCCGCACCGCCCAGCGGAAGACCTCGCGTCCGTTCTGCACCAGCTTGCCCGTATTCGCAAGCTCCACTTCATTGACCGAACTGGCCAGACCCGAACGGTATACATGCTGGGCTCCGCCCCCGTCGCTGCCCAGATGAAATCCCCTGAAATCATCCGGCTCTCCATCCTCCTTTGCCTCCACCAGCACCGCCCCCGCCCCGTCGCCAAACAGGATACAGGTGCTTCGGTCGCTGTAATCCGTAATTTTGGATAAGGCGTCCGCTCCTACAACCAGCACGCACCGGTGCAAACCGGCAGCAATGTAGGCATGCGCGGTATGCAGGGCATACACGAATCCGGCACAAGCCGCACTCATATCGAGCACTCCGGCCGATTGCGGGATGCCCAGCCGATGCTGGAGTATGGAGGCTACCGAAGGAAACGGAAAGTCTGGCGTGCTGGTCGCCACCAGCACCATATCAATTTCCGCAGCGGATTTGCCGTAACGCCGGAGCATATCCGCTGCGGCAGCCACACATAAATCACTGGTGAACTCATCCGGCCGGCTGATCCGCCGTTCGCGGATTCCCGTCCGCTGGACAATCCACTCATCGCTGGTATCCACCATCTGCTCCAAATCGTTATTGGTCAGCCTGCGGGCAGGGACATATGATCCTATGGCTGTTATTCTGGCTCCTCGCACTGCAATCACCTCTTATTTAGTATCTAGTATTAGTATCTGGTGCTAATAATACTTGATAACCGTCTCTTTGCCAAGTGAAGCCGCAGGAAAACAACCTGCCAATTTCAACTATTAACGCTTGCCCATCCTGCCAATTTCAACTATTAACGCTTGCCCATCCTGCCAATTTCAACTATTAACGCTTGCCCATCCTGCCAATTTCAACTATTTAACACTTACCTGACCCGCAATGTACATCATTCTATGGCCAAAAACTCATCTTCGTAAATCGCCTGAACCCTTTCCAGAACATCCCGGGCTTGACTGATATATTTTAATGCCACAACCTTGCCCTTCTGCACAAACACACCGGTTTCATTGCTGTGCTTCCCGAGGGCACCTTCGTACAGCTTGTCGGCGCCGGAAGTAGGCGGAGAGAAGAACAGCTTCATTAACGGCTTGACCAGTAAGGGCAGCCCGGATTCCTTGCCTTTTCTCAGCGTATTGTTACCTCCCGGATCAACACTGCGGATCTTAATGTCTTCCTTGGCAAGCTGCGGCCCGATGGCCTGAGTCCATAGGGAGAGCGCAAGCTTTGAAGTGGCGTATGGACCAAGCAGTTTGCGAAAGGTTTTAGGGCGCTCCAGGATCTCGATACTGAATTCCTTAGTAAATTTCAGCGCCGAGGATGAGGTGTTAATCACGGTTTTCAAGGCACTTTGTTTAATGAGCTCCTTTACCTCCATCAAAATGATATACGGAACGACCGTCATCAGCTCGTAATGCTGTTCACGCCCTTGTCCTGAATAGCGCAGCGCGGGAAAAGACCCGCCGGCGTTGTTAAACAAGATGTCGATACGCTGCTCCGTGCGTTTGATGGCTTCCAAGGACCTCTTCAGACTGGCATAATCGGCAAGGTCGGCCGTCTTATATATCCGGAGCCTTCCCTTCTGAATGGCTTGCTGAAGGCCTACATCCTCCGCAGGAAAATCAGAACGGTTCAATGCCACCACCTGCCAATCCTCTGCCAGCAGCTTCCGCGTTAATTCCAGCCCGATCCCGGCGTTTGCGCCTGTAATCATTGCAACCTGTTCATTCCGTTTGATGTTCATTGTCATTCTCCTTCGGCTAATGGAGTATTGTTCCTGATAGCGCATATTCTATAACTTGGAGTCGACTCCAAGTCAATGCGCATGAGCTCAGATCCTATTCCTAAGAAAAGCGGCTTGACTTGGAGCCAGCTTCAATATCTATAATGAACAAAACAATAGTCTCCGGGAGGGATGAGGATGAGGGAAGAACAGACTTTTACGATCAAGCAGGCCGCAGAGCAAACCGGAATTTCTGAAGATACCATCCGTTATTATGAAAAAATCGCATTGCTGTCCCGGGCAGAACGTAAGGATAACGGACACCGTGTCTCCGTCAAAAGGATATCCATACGATCCGGCTCCTGTCTTGTCTGAAAAAAACGGGGATGGCGCTCGAAGAAATGCGACCTTTCTTGGCTGTCTCCTCCGATGCCGACCCGGCGGAATACCCCGAACTGGTAGAGCACTTACGGAGCCACAGGGGAAATATCGTCAGCCAGATCGCCTCTTTGCAGCAGATCGTCGATTTCATCGACATGAAGCTGGAGGAAGGGCGTTTACGGCAGGATTGCACAAATGAGATGCAGAAGAACGCCTCCGGTACAATGAATGGCCATCCGAATCCCAAGGCCGTTTCACCCGTTCAGATGAATTACTTTTCCCGGTCCTCTATCTGAATTTTGGGCGGAGATTACTTATATCCATAAAAAAACTGCGGCCGCAAAGGCCGCAGTTCCATTTATCCGTGTTCAATGTCCCCAATTCACCAATACACCTGTTAAGGTTAAATCCCTGCCGTTTCTCCGCTCCGCTCTTCCAGCAGCGCTTCCGGCTTCGCCGTATTACGGGAGCGGCAGGCCAGCAGTTCAACATTATCCCCGTTCTCGACATAGAAGGCCGGGCCTTCATGGTTCTCTACGGTGACATTCTGGAAAAGGATGTCCCGCACATTGCCCATTACGAAGCCGCGCCGCACCATATCCTCCAGCCCGGTCATCATATCGGGCTGGCCCGGAACGGCATTCTCCGCCATGGAAATGTCGATGTTGGTGAAGCTCATCTCGGCCACATACTGTTCGGCCAGCCCGTACAGGAACCCGGCGGCGGCGTGGACATTCCGGGCGGTGATGTTGGCATAGTGAATGCGCCGGAACAGCGGTGTCTCCTCCGTAACCGGATATGGCTGCTTGTCCCAGACGTACTTCTCCTTGCCGCGCGGTCCGCAGTGGTAATAAAGATTCGCCGTGAAGGGACAGAGGACACCGTCCATGACGATATTGCTGACCCGGATATCCTCAATCACACCGCCGCGCCCGCGGCGCGACTTCATGCGGATGCCGCGGTCTGTCTCCTTGAATACGCAGTTGCTGATCACGACATTGCGGATACTTCCGCTCATTTCGCTGCCCAGCACCACGCCGCCATGGCCGTGCTGCATCGTGCAGTCCGCAATGGTAATGTTCTCGCAGGGGACCCGTTCCTCCGTGTCCTCCGTTCCGGCTTTGATCGCGATGCAGTCGTCGCCGACATCAATATGGCACCCCGTGATACGCACGCCATTGCAGGACTCCGGATTAATCCCGTCCGTATTCGGCGAATCCGCCGGATTCAGAATGTTGACATTGTCCACCGCCACATTGCGGCACAGAATCGGATTCACCGTCCAGCTCGGCGAGTTGAGCAAGGTCACATCGCGGATCGTTACCCGGTCGCAATTGTAGAAACTAATTAGCGTAGGACGGGGATACTCCAGCTCATCCGGCCGGTGGCGGTGCTTCTCCCACCAGGGCGCACCGTTTCCGTTCAATGTGCCGCTGCCGGTGACAGAGACATTGACCAGCCCCGTACCGAATATACAAGGGGAGTGAACCTGCCGTCTTACTCCTTCCCATCTGGCCTCCACCGGCGGATAGTCCGCCGGATCGGTGCTGAACGACAGCACCGCGCCCGGACTTAACCGCAGCTCAATGTTGCTGCGGAGCATAATGGCCCCTGTGGTATACGTGCCGGCGGGCACGTACACCGTTCCGCCGCCGGCCTGATCCGCCGCAGCGATGGCTGCCAATATCGCGCCGGTTGCCGGCACTCCGCTGCCTGGCAGCGCTCCGTAATCCGTGATGTTATACACCGGCTTGCCTCCTTTGTTAACCCTTCATTGATCCGAGCAGCGCACCCTTGGCAAAATGCTTTTGCAGGAACGGATACACCATCAGGATCGGCAGCGTAGCCACCACGATGACAGCCATCTTGATCGTCTGGTCCGGCGGCGGCACAGCCGCGTCGAGCGTCGAGCTGTAATCCATACCGCTGGCCAGTACGACAATCTGTCTCAGCAATACCTGGATCGGCCATTTCGCACTGTCATCCAGATAGAGAATGGCGCTCATGTACGTGTTCCAGTACGTTACAGCGTAGAACAGGGAGATAGTCGCAATCGAAGGCAGCGAGAGCGGCAGCACAATGCGGAACAGGATGCCGAAGTCGTTGCAGCCGTCGATTTTGGCCGATTCCTCCAGTCCGTCAGGAATGTTCTGGAAGAAATTTTTAAGGATAATCATGTTAAACGCACTAATCGCCGAGGGAAGGATCAGCGCCCAGTAGGAATTAATCAGTCCCAGTTCCTTTACCACGAGGAAGGTCGGGATCATCCCGCCATGGAACAGCATAGTGAATACGACAAGGAAGTTCACCACATTGCGTCCGTCCAGATCCCGGCGGGCCAGTGCATAGGCCATCAGTGCGGTGATAAACATACTGAAGGCCGTACCGATAAGAGTAACCCCGATCGACACCCCCAGCGCCCGGAAGATCGTATTTGTCGAGAAAATAAACTCATACGCCTCAAAGCTCCAGACCTTCGGAATCAGCACGAATTTATTCGCCGCCAGCTCGGCGCTGGTCGTAAAGGACCCGGCCACCACATGAATGAACGGCAGCACCGTAATCAGCGCAATCAGGGCCAGCAGCGTAAAGTTCACGGCGGCGAATATTCTCCCGCCAAGCGTTCTATCTTCTACCATTTCTCGTTACCTCCCGCTTGCATTAATAAACGCCTTCTTCGCCCATTTTTTTGGATAGCCGGTTGACTGTCATTACCATGACGAGTCCGACAAGCGACTTAAAGAAGCCGATGGCTGTACTGTAACTGAATTGCCCTTGCTGCATACCTGCAGTATAGACATACGTATCAATAATTTCCGCGACTTCGCGGTTCATGGAGTTCAGCATCAGGTAGACATGCTCGAATCCAAGATCCAGCACGGAACCGATTTTCAGAATCAGCAGAGTAATAATGACGCTGCGGATTGCCGGAAGCGTGATGTGCCATACCTGACGCAGTCTGCCTGCACCGTCCATACGCGCGGCTTCATACAGCCCCGGATCGACGGCGGCGATGGCCGCCAAGTAAATAATCGTGCCCCAGCCGGCTTCCCGCCAGATGACCTGGATAATATAGAGCGGCCTGAACCAGGTAGGATTGAGGAGGAAGTTCACTTTTTCAAAGCCGAAGAAAGTGAGCAGCTCGTTAATAATCCCGCCGTCCATCGTTACCATAACGAAGGTAATGGAGACCACGATAACCCAGGACATAAAGTGCGGCAAATACACCAGCGTCTGGAAGGTTCTTTTGAAAAAGCTGCCGCGCAGCTCATTGAGCATCAGCGCCAATATGATCGGCACCGGGAAATAAAAGATGATATTCATTCCGAACAGAATCAGCGTGTTCACCAAAATGTTCAGGAAATCCGGTTCGGTGAACAGGCGCTTGAACTGCTCCATTCCCACCCACTCGCTGCCGAGTATTCCCTGGTAAGGCTTATAATCCTGAAATGAGATAATCAGACCGTACATCGGGAAATACTTGAACACCAGAAAATACAGCACTCCCGGGATCAACATAATATACAGCAGCTTGTTCCTCCACAGCCGCTTCTTCAGCTCGCCGTTTCGCTTACGTTTACGGGCCTTCGGCTGCGGAACAATACCGGGCTGAGCGGTGGCCTCCTGCATGGCTCTCTCTTCCTTTCTGTTTCAAAATCTTCTATACATCAGCGGGAAGACCGGGCCCGTCTCGCGGCGGGTCAAGTCTTCCCTATGACTCAGAGCTTCTTACTTCTTATAGGCTGCGTTGTATTCTTCGATAATCTGAGCGCCGCCGCGGCTCTTCCAGTTCTCCACTTCTTTTTCGAATCCGGCTTTATCAAGCTGGCCGTACATATAGTTATAGGTTGCGTCGGTAATGATCTGCTGCAATTCCACGCCTTTGGTCGTATAAGTCTCGGAATCCAGTGCAGCCGTAGGATCGGCTACGCCCACCTTAACATTCTCCAGAACCAGCTCTTCGGCATGAATACGGCCAGGCAGTACGTTATAAGGCTGGTACATACCGTTGGTTTCGCTTTCGCCGATTACGCTGTCCTTGTAGCCCTTGACCTCGCGTTCGATCAGTTCCTTGTTATCCGCAGCCTTGGCTTTACCGTCTTCAACGGTATAGTGGGTACCTTCAATCCCCCAATACATCAGGTTGGAGACTTCTGGAGTCATCATTTTGTCGAAGAAAGCCAGGATATTCTTCAGCTCGGCTTCATCCTTAATTGCAGATTTCGGGAACAGTACTACGTTGTTGTAGCCGGGAATCATCCACTGCGCGAACTTGCCGTTCGGGCTGGCAACCATACTGTGCGTATCCAGCACGGCATCCGGTACGTTCTTGATCAAATCCTTGTTCAGGGAATCAATGTCCTGCATGGAACCGCCAATGTAGAGGCCGGCTTTGCCGCTGGTGAACATGTTCACGGCATCTGTCTTACTGGTGGCCGCGAAGTCCTGGTTCATGTATCCGCCTTCACGAAGCTTTTTAAAGAAGTCCATCGTGTCGATGTACTGCTGGAACATGAATTCAGGCTGCAGCTGTCCATCCTTCTCACCCCAGCTGTTCGGGGTTTCGAACCAGGAGGATACGGTTTTGAAAGCACCATAGACGAGTTCATTACGGTCTACGACACCGATGGTGTCCTTCTTGCCGTTGCCGTCCGGGTCCTGCTCGGTGAATGCTTTAGCCATTGCGAACAGCTCATCAACGTTAGCCGGAGCCTTCAGGCCCAGCTTGTCAGCCCAGTCCTTGCGGTAGATAATCCCTTGCCGCGCCAGCGGACGTCCGATATAGAGCGTATAGAGCTTGCCTTCCACCTTTGTATTGTTGAGAATTTCTGGCTTCAGCTTGTTGAGATTCGGGAACTCCGACAGCAGCGGACCGATTTCCCAGAACTGTCCGTCCTTGATCGCTTCCTTCATCTGCAGGAAGGTCGTCTGATTCTTCAGATAAGTGACCTGCGGCAGGGAGCCGGTGGCGAACGAGGAGTTCAGCTTTTCTTCATACGTATCTGCCGGGAAGAATTGATAGGTCAGCTTTGTGTTTGTCAGCTTTTCCACTTCAGTCTTAATGGTGTCAGGCGGTGTTTCCGAGGTGTTCAGCGGCAGCATGATCTTGATCTCTGTAGGCTTGGCCGGTTCGGCCGGCTCCGCCGGTTTCTCTGTGGCGGCTGTGTCAGTTCCGCTGTTTGCAGCCGGTTCTTTCGTCGCATCCGCAGCATTGCCTCCGTTGTTGTTGTTACCGCACGCTGCCAGCATGCTCATTGTCAGCAGCGCGGACAGGAGCAGGGTGAAGGATTTTTTCTTCATACCTTTGTTGACCTCCGTTTTGAACTTGTATTGGTTACACGCTTCACACTACAGGCCAAATCCGGTTACGAAAACAATCATTTACCCAGAAAGCCGCGCCGTACCTGGGCGCCTGAGTAAATGATTATCGGGTGCACGGGGTGATCATTGGGAGGGTGCTGGGGGTTGCTGGAGGGTGCCGGGGGCGGCATTGTAGCAGGGCGCAGCGGGAAAAGGCAGTGAAGCCTTACTTCGGCGGCCAATGGGCTGCTGCGGGGAAGGTTTGGGCCTGCGGCCGCTGTTGTCAGCGGATGTTATTGATTGGAACGATTAGAGGAGGGGAACATCCGCAGACAAAGGCGGACGCTACTGCTCCTCCGGCTCCAAACTCCCCCTCCGCGCCGGCACGCCGCCGGAGGACCGCCCTTCCCCCTGATCGTGGAAGGGGGAGTAAGGGCTTGCCGCCGCTTGTGATTTCGCGGCGGCATGCCGGATATTGGTCCCGCAGCTACTAGGCTGCTGCGGGGAAGGTTAGTTTGATTTTGGCACACTAATTCGTCCACTTGCGGTTTCCACGGTTCTAATTCGATTTTGGCACACTAATTCAGGCCCATGTCCGCTGAAACGTTAAATAAGCTCATATTAAGTGGCGATTATCTAACTAGACTTCTGAAATTCAAGGAAAAGACGGAATTAGTTTGCGATTATCCACTTAGAATGTGCATCCCCACTACTCAGCAGCTTCAGCAAGCACCCGGCAGCAGAAAAAAACCTGAACGCCAGCTTTTGGCGTTCAGGTTTTAGGGAGCGGTTGTTTACCGCTGTTCGGTCTATTTTGATCACATTGCAGAATCTCTGTTACTCTGCCCAACATCCGATGTTTCTCCGGATTAATCCGTTTATATTTCTTGCTGCATTGGTGCAAATATTCTCTTCCCTTGGCATGTTCTCCCCGCAAGTAATAATATTGTCCCAGCTCATACATTAGGCTGGCCTGGCCGTCAAGCACCATATTACGGGAGTAACGCTTCAGCACCAAGTCTTTTCTGATTACTTCAATATCTTTATGAAAATGCTGCAGGACATCGTCTACATTCTTCTTGTGTTTATTAGCAGCTTTCATGATATAGAGCAGCCCGATGACCAGTTCTTCTTTTTGTTCATCCAGATAGAGAACATAACGATCCATAACTGAAAAATCGCCGCTGAGTATTTTGGTCATGTAAATATTGGCCTTAGACCATTCCTTAAATAAACTTTTCCATAACTCTACATCTTCCCCTTCTTCTTTCACCCAACTAAAATCACTGTAAGCATGTTTAAACTTTAGTGCGTTGTCAAAGTCACCAATCTCATCGCAGACATTGCCCCGCAGCAAATCACTGTAAGCAATATACATAAATAGAGGTCTGCTCAACTTCTTTACTGCATTTTTGGGTTTACGTCCAGCCTTATGCGACAGTTCGTACTGAATACGCGCTTTATGCCCCATTTTCTCAGCGATTTCATCAACCTTATCCCAGCAATGCAGAGAACGGTATGTATTCGCCAGATCTTTAAGCGCATCCAATTGTTCCAAGTCATCAAGACGTTCTACATAAGGCTCAAAGCGGGTAGCGGCAATCAAATTCTTATTCTGGTCTTCGCTTAACGAAATCGTAAATATCCGGTACTGGCAAACCGCCAGCCTTTCTGAATGCTGATACCGCTCACCTTCCGCGACGCATTCATACAATATAGCCGCTGCTTCCTTAAACCCTGCCGCATACAGCTCCTCAGCGGTATCGAAGAATAACGATGAGTAGGCCAGCTTGTCCAGCACATGCTCCACTACCCGCCGGATACAGTCCAGCTTGCCCAATTCTGCACAGCGATAGAGTAAGGGGCCGATTCTACGCCAGTCCGGTGGACCATCAATGATATAATTATCAATGTAAAGTTCGTAATAGTAACCGTCTTCATAACCCATGGCTTGAGTAATACGGTCTAGCTGCTGCATGGCAATGGGTCTATGACCATTTAAAATGTTACTCAGCGTACCAGAGTGCAGATCCGTTAGCTTCGCAAACTGTGAGATCGATATCATTTCTTTTTTCAGATATTGGTCCAGTTCCGTCAAAATTGAACGTGAAGCCTCCATTTCATAAATCCACCTTTCTCAATCGACTTTTGGATGCCGGTACCTGTAATACTAAGTTTTAGCAACCGGCTTTGATGGTTCATACGAATAGAACGGCGTTAAGTCTCATTAAGTTTCCACCGATTCTTCGTACTGCCACATTAATGAGCCAAAGTATGCGATTGTTTACAATTTTATACTTGTACAGCAAAAAAAGACCCCACGCAAGTTTTGCGCGGGGTTAGGGGCGTTGACTTATGTAATATATCAAAACTTAAATTTAACCTTCACCATGATAATAACTGGTTATCTGAGGCTGCGAAGGCAAATCCGTAACATGAATAATAGGGAACAGCAGGGCGCTAATTGTTATAAGTATAATTGCTGCCGTTTTCTTCAAGAATGTCTCCTCCTAATAGTACAGTTTGATAATTTTTTTGCAGTTTTACATTTGCTGCCATTCGATTTCGTTCAAAGAGTTTGACACATTCAATTATACCTTTTTCATTATTAATTTGTACAAATATCTTTAAGGAATTCAGTAAAAAATTAAAACCTACTTCATAATTCCGCTGGTTCATAGAATAATATGCTAATTCGTAATTTAGTTTTGCTTGGCGATCTACAGCAAGCTTTCGAGAATATCTCCCCTGCATCAATTCATTGGAAATTCTCACTATATCCTCTTGAAAATCCTCGAGAATTGAATCTATATTAAAGTTATATTTATTTGAGGTTTTTAAAATATATAATAGCCCTATAACCAATTCTTCCTTGTGTCCATGAATGTAATCAGTGTATGTCTTAATTACAGAAAAATCTCCACTAAGCATTCTGGTTAACAATACATTAGCTTCAGACCACTCTCTAAACAGGTTTTTCCAGTGTTCAATCTCTTCCCCTTGTTCCTTTACCCATTCTAATTGGGCATTAGAATAAAGATAATTTAGAGCCTTCTCATAATTCCCCAGCTCACCGCAAACACTTCCCCGCAACAAATCACTATACGCAATGTAAAAAAACATCGGACGGCTGGGCTGCTTCTCCGCCTCCTTCACCTTACGCTGCGGTCTGTGCATCATCTCGTACTGAATCCGCGCTTTATGTCCCATCTTCTCGGCGAGCTCGTCGACTTTGTCCCAGCGCTGCAGGGAACGGTAGGTGTTCGCAAGCTCTTTCAGCGCATCGAGCTGATCAACTTCGTCAAGACGCTCCACAAAGGGCTCGAAGCGGTTGGCCGCCCACAGGTTCTGATCCTGATCGTCGCCAAGGGCGATGGTGAACAGGCGGAATTGACACTGGGCCAGTCGCTCCGAATGCTGGAAGCGCTCACCTTCCGCCACACAGTCATACAGAATCGCGGCGGCTTCCAGTTGTCCGCTGGCGAACATTTCCTCGGCCGTATCGAACAGCAGCGGCGAATAAATCAGATTATCCATAATGTGCTGGGCAATCTTCCGTACGCACTCCAGCTTGCCGAGCTCTGCGCACCGGACCAGCAGCGGTCCGACTCTGCGCCAGTCGGCAGATCCCTCAATAACATAATTATTAATGAACAGTTCATAAAAGAACCCTTCAGGGTAACCCATTGCTTCGGTGATCCGATCCAGCTGCTGCATCGCAATCGGTCTGCGTCCGCGCATAATATTGCTTAGCGTACCGGAATGCAGACTGGCATACTTCGCAAACTGGGATATCGTCAGAGATTCCTTTTTTAAATACTCTTCCAGTTCCGTAACTATCGTAAGAGCAGCTTCCAAGACATAACCCACCTTTCCTCATCGACCAGACAAACATGGTTGTTTATGTAGTGCTAATACAAAATATACCAGTGGTCGATAATAATTACAAGGTAATATTATGGCTATTTCTGGAATTAAATTAGCATTATCCTAATTTCCAGCTTTCCGGGCGTGGGCCGCTGCTTCGGCGTACTCCTGAATAATCATTCGTCCGCCGCTGTTCTCCCACTCCGACACCTCCTCCGCAAATTGCTCCGCATTCATCTCTCCGAGAATGTAGTTATAGGTGGCATCGGTAATAATCATCGACAGCTCCATATTCTTCTCGTCAAAGGTAGGGGAGCTTAAAGACACAGTCGGGTCGTCCACCAGAAACTGCTCATTGTCTTTGCTGAGCTGGTCCGCCAGGGCAGTGAGCTGCTCTTTCTTGGCAACCTCCATTATATTCTCGTTGCCGATGTCGGCAATCATCAGCGAATAGAGCGGGCTAACCTCATTGACCCGCAGCTGCGACGTCGCTTCCGGCAGGATGACCTTTCCGTCCTCCACTTTGTAATGACGGCCTTCAAAGCCGTACATCATCAGATTGGCCACATCCTTATCCATCGAACGGTCGAAGA
This sequence comes from Paenibacillus tepidiphilus, assembly GCF_008635795.1. Classification (GTDB taxonomy): domain Bacteria; phylum Bacillota; class Bacilli; order Paenibacillales; family Paenibacillaceae; genus Paenibacillus_AQ; species Paenibacillus_AQ tepidiphilus. Next base: position 116,793 of record NZ_VWRQ01000006.1, read on the forward strand.
ATCCGAGCACTTGCTTCAGCTCATCTTCGGTGGCGATTGCTTTCTTGGAGAACAGGTACAAGCCGTTATAGTTCGGAATCGACCACACCTTATAACCGTATGGCCCCTCTATCCGGTTAACCAGGGTGAACTCGGCCTGCGGGTTAATCATCTTCGCTTCGATGGAGAGACGCTGCGCGTCCATCATACTGCCGATGAACACGCCGGCCTTCCCGCGGATGATTTTGTCCCGCTGCACTTCTTTGCTGGTCAGGGCAAAGTCCTGGTTAATGATTCCCTCCTGATACAATTTGCGCATGTAATTCATAGTGTTCATATACTCAGGTGTCGCGAATTCCGGAATAAACTGCCCGTTCTCCAGCTTCCAGTTATTCGGCGTGCCGAAATAAGAGCCAAGGGTCTTGAATACACCGTACACCAGATCATTGCGGTCAACTAAGCCGAAGGTATCCTGCTTGCCGTTTCCGTCCGGATCATTAAAGGTAAACTGTCTCATTACCTCATAGAGTTCATCCAGGTTCTTGGGCTGTTCGAGCTGCAGCCGGTCCAGCCAGTCCTGGCGGATGATAATGCCCTGTCTGGAGGATGGACGTTCGGTATACAGACCGTACACCTTGCCATCAACGGCCGTTTGACCTAGAATATCGCTGTCCAGCTCTTTCAAATTCGGAAACTGCTCAAGATAAGGCCCGATCTCCCAGAAAGCGCCGGAGCGGATTGCACTCTTCAGCAGATTGTAATCGGTGAATTTGACGAAGGTAACCTTCGCCAGCGTGCCTGTAGTCAGCGCCGTATTCATCTTGTCGGTATACACGCCCTCCGGCACCCAGGTAATCTCCAGATCCGTTTCGGTCAGCCTCTCAATCTCCGCAACCAGCTCCTTGGATGGAGTCTGCGGAAAATGCAGGGGAGCGAGAATCGAGATTACCGGCCCTCCCCTGGAATGCTGCGAATCAGCGTCCCCGTCATCACTGCAAGCGCTTAACAAAACAAGCATCAGGACAAGCGGCAGAATGAAGTAACACCAAGGCGAGCGGCGAGCAGATTTTCTGAACATACATATCCCCCTAAACATTAGGCACCACTATCCGCGCCGGCCGATTATTAATCCTGCGCCATGAATTTCAGTACCCAATTAACTGCTAATAATAGAATAATCTTCTTTACATAGTGATGATTTGAGATAATGATTATTGCGGCACCAGATGATTATTGTTATTATCCTAGCTGATGCATACACTAAGATAGAACAATGTTTTCCATAAAAAAGAGGTGCTGAAATCTGTGAGACATTTGAGCTTTCTGAGCAAACTGACCCTTTTCGCCTTTGTTATCAGCACGCTGCCTGTGCTGTTCATCGGCTCTTTCTCTTATCTCACATCTTCACGCGAGATTCAAAAAAATGTTAACAAAAGCAAAATGGAACTCATTTTACAAATTAACTCAAATGTAGAGCATAAGCTTACGACTGTCAACCAGACTTTGAATCAGGTGGTAAGCTCCTCGGTGCTCAAAAAAGCGTTGAACAGCGCATTAAATGTAAACGATTTCATTTTATATAATGATCTTAGATCGGAAATCCGCAATATGCAATCCTTTGATACGAAACTGGAGGATGTCATCCTGCTCAACCAACGCCAGAATTGGATGATCAAGAACTCCGGCCTGTATCGCCTGAATGAGTATCCGAATTATGAACAATTAACGAACTTGATGAATATTCCCGACAGTACCTCCTGGGTGCTTAACCCTTCCTCTCTGTTCTACAGCGAAGAGAGCGTCAATGTCACCGGCTGCGATTACAGCATCAGCCTCATCAAGAAGCTGCCGACGGCCAAGCTGCAGAAATACGGGCTGGCCCTGGCCAACATCCCGGCTTGCAGCCTGCAGGACTTCATCAATATATCCGATGTGGAGCCGCTTGACAGTATAATGGTGCTTAATGAATCCGGCATCATACTGCTGCACCCCGACCGCAGCCTGATCGGCAAACCGGCCAGCGCAGGCGGGCTAAGCGATCTACAGATTATCAAGAGCAGCAACAGCTCCTCCGGCCAGTTCCAGACAGTGATGAACAAGCAGGATTATTCGGTGTCTTATTTTCGCTCGCCTATGAACGGGTGGATCTATCTGTCCGTAACCTCGATCGACGGGCTGACCAAGCAGTCAGATAAGATCGGGCTCTATACCATCCTGGTATGCGCAGTAATGCTGAGTCTGTCTGTACTGCTGGCCTGGCTCGGCTCCCGCAAAATGTACACCCCGATCGAGCGGCTGCTCAATCAGATGGGACAGCGCCGTCCCGGCATCAAAGCCGGCCAGCGGGATGAGTTCCAGTTCATCGGCGAGCAGATGCACCATCTGTTCCAGTCCAAGTCACAGCTGGAGCGCGAGGTGAGCCAGCACATCCGCAATGTGCGGACCTTCTTCCTGATCAAGGCCTTCCAGGGCCAGGTCAAAAAACGCGAGCTGTTCGAGGAGCTGGAGCAATTCGGTTACCGTGAACAGGTGGAAGAATGGCAGACGATGGCTGTGATCATTCTCAGCATCGACTACGCCGGGGAAGACGGCTATGAGAAGAAAGATGTGAACCTGCTGCTGTTCGCGGCCCATAATATGATCGAAGAGTTAATCAGTCCCGACCGCCGGCTGGCTCCGGTCATTGTGGACGGTTCTGTTGTAACATTGATCGGCAGCCGCGAGGATCACCCGGAATCTTTTCACCGGATGCTCTATTCATTGACGGAGAATCTGCAGCAGCAAATCAACAGCTACCTGAAGCTTGCCGTCAGCATCGGCATGAGTCTTCCGTTCCATACCATTGAGAAGCTCCCTCTTGCCTATAAGGAAGGGCTGGAGGCATTGAAATACCGGATTACGCTCGGCAAGGGAATTATCATTCAATACGAACATATTAATTCCGGCAAGCACTATCTGGGGCTGAACTATCCCGTGCATACCGAGAACGATCTGATGGACGCGATCAAGCTGGCGGATGAGGCGAAAGCGAAAGAGCTGCTGGAAAAGCTGATGCGAAGTATTTTTGCACCAGGACTGCCGCCGCAGGAGTATCAGATTCCGCTGACCCGCCTGCTGAACAATATCCTGATTATGATGCAGGAGTCGGGCATTACCCTGAATCAAATCTACCATGTAAATGGCTCGCTGTTTGAAGAGCTGACCGATTTGCAGATCGCTGCAGAGATCGAGGATTGGTTCTGGAATGTTATCGTCCAGCCGATGATATCCGTCTTCCACAGCCGACAGAATGCCCAATATCATAATATATCCGAGAAAATCATTGATATCATCCAGCATGATTACGACAAGGATCTGACGCTCGAGGAATGTGCCTCGCGGCTGCATTACAACGCCAACTATATCAGCAGCGTATTCCGCAAGGAGACGCAATATTATTTCAGTGAATACCTGGCGATGTACCGCTTCAAGATGGCCAAGAAGTGGCTGGAGGAGACCGATATGCCAATCAAGGATATCGCCGCGAAGCTCCGGTACAATAACTCGCAGAACTTCATCCGCTCTTTCCGCAAGCAGGAAGGCATGACTCCCGGCCAGTACCGCGACAGCGCCGGCGGCCGGCAGCGGGCGGTGCCGGAGGAGTATTGACAGAACAAGTCCAGCTCATCCGCGGTCAATGAACAGCAGCGCCCCCGTTCCTCCGGCTGTGCAAGCCGAAGGAACGGGGGCGCTATGTCATTCATGCTTTTGGTCAGGATGGCTTAGGCCTTTCGCTTCTTGCGCGAACGGATGAACAGAATGATGGCAATGGTTATTACCAGTACAGCACCGCCGGCGACGATAACAATGTTCCGGAGGTTCGGCACCATCAGCTCCAGCTCCAGAGGCTGTGAATCGGTCAGTGTCAGATGCCAGGTCAGGGTATTGCCATCCTGGGAAACGGCGTTATTCGCCCCATAGAGATCAAAGGGCAGAGTTAATTTGAAATCAATCGCGAAGCCCTGCAGCAGCAGCCTTACAAGCGACTGCGGTACACCGACATCTCCCAGGCTGCTCAGAATCTCATCGGTATAAGCATTGAACCGGGGCTGCGCCACAATGCTGTATTTCGTATACAGCCATTTGTCCTCCTGCGTGATCCGGGTATCTACAATATCCAGATTTCCCGCAGTATCCATGGCCGGAAGATCCTTGTAGGAGGCATACACTTTCCGGAACATATACTCGGTATCGTCACCGTTCCGGGTCTTCTGCAGGACGATCCCTTCGGGCTCCAGCTTATCGGTCAATACTTCCTCCAGCTTATCGCCCACCAGTGATTCTGCACGCGCACTCAGTACCAGGCTGAACGCCAGTTCCAGACTCCCGTTCTTCTTCACGGTAACATGCGCCGTGCTCTGGGCGCAGCCGGTCAGCGCCAGCATCATTACAACCAAAAGTGCAGCAACGGCCGCTCGTATCCCTCTCAATTCAACTCCCCCATTTACGCTTCGCCAGGATTTTCTCCGCTATGCACTTATCATAGCGGGTACACGGCAGGCACTGCAACTCGCCCGGAGCAATCCCCCCCCCCGCTGTCAACCAGTTCCCTTCGGCAGCGTCTTCCGCAGATAGCAAGCCAATTGCAGATGCAGAAGATGCTCCTGATTGCTGAAGGACATGCCCAGTATCTCTTCAATCTTGTGAATCCGCTGATAGAGCGTGTTGATATGGATGTGCAGAGCGGCCGCCGTCTGCGCAGCCGATCCTCCGCTTGCCATATAAGCGGTCAGCGTATCCTCCAGCACCGCAGCCGCTCCTTTGGCCGGGCGCAGCGGCTCGAAGATTTCGTCCATGAATGCAGTCAGATCTTCAGCCGGCTGGCGGATGAACAGCCGGTTCACGCCGATGTCGGCATAACGGATGGGACCGGCCTTGCCCCTGGTCTTCTGGTAAGCCAGCGCTTTATCCGCTTCCTGATAGCTGGTGTTGACCGCCTCCACCCCCGTCCGTACAGAGCCGATCCCCCCGAACAGCGCAATCCCCGCCTTACGCTCCCATTCGGCCAGGGAGGCGATGAACCGCCGTTCCAGCTCCCCGGGCTTATATCCTTCCTGGACCATCAGCAGGAAGGTAATCCGCCGTTCGCTCGCGAAGGCCAGGGGAAGCGCCGGATGGGTCACATATTCCCGAACAAAGGAGATCAGCTGAAGGGAAAGCGTGCCGAGCGCAGCCGGGTCCCCGGACTCCGGAAATTCCAGCAGCCCTACCGCGACGCGGGTGGCCGGTCCGATGCCGATCTCTCCCGAGCGTTCCCAATACTCGGCGGAATCCTTGCTCAGACGCAGATCGTTGAAGAGCTGCTGGGTCTTCTTGAAATACAGCTCGGCAAGCGACTGCTTGCGCATCAGCTCCAGTGCGAGAATGGAGCTTCCCTGCTCCAGCGCCACCAATTGCAGCGGCGTCAGCCGGCCCTCTGCCTGAACCAGCAGGTATCCCAGGCACTGCCTTGCGGAAGCGATCGGATACAGATGGAGCAGCGGCCCTTCCCCCTCGCTTTCTACAGTCGTCAAATAGTCGGGAGGCTGCAGCGACTGGTACAGCTTCACAAGCGTCTCCATGCTCCAGCCTGGCGCCCATTCGGCACGCCGCGGGTGCCACTGCCGGTCGATGAAATCGACAAAAACCAGCGGCAGCCCGGTCACCCGCGCCATTTCGCCGGCAATGGAGCCGACCCCTTTGTTCTGCAGGGACAGCTTCATCAGCGATGAGTGAATCTCATCCCGCCGGATCAGCGCCTCATTCTGCTCACTTAATTCCGCATAAAGCTTCGCGTTGGTAATGGCAATCGACACCTGGTCCGCGAAGCTCTGCAAGAGCCGCACCTCCGCCTCGCCGAACAGCGGAATCTGGCCTTTTTGATAAAAGATCAGCACGCATTCGGTCCGCCCCTCAATCTTGATCGGCACCGAAATAATGGAGCAGACATTCTCGAAATGATAGGCCGTGTACAGATGCCGCCGGTTGTCCTCGGACATATTGCCTACATCTTCCTCCAATAGGCGCATGCTGTCGTAGAGACGCGGCTCGCCCCGCAGGAAGGTCTTGCCGATGATCCCCTCGCCCGGCTTCATCCGCATCAGAAGCATCTCTTCACCCATCTCTCCGGCCCGGGCCTTGACCTTCAAGGCGTCGGCCGCAGGCTCGTAGCTCCACAGCACCCCGATGCTGTCATAGGGGATTACGGCCAGCGCACTTGCCAGGATGCGTTCCAGCAGCTCGTCCAAATCCAGCAGCTGTGTCACATCGCGGAAACTGTTCATCATCGTATTAAGGGCTTGCTCATGTTTAGCGGCCATAAACTCGGTATAACATGGATACAGCAGAGAGGTAAGCTCCGCCAGTTCTTCCTCCGAAAGCTCCATCACTCTATAAATACGGATCGCAATGCATACATTTTGATCATATGGAAGGTAAGCTAACGTACACTCTTTCATTTCTATTATAGCTTGCGGCTTCCTTAACGTCTGCCCGGCCAACAACACAGGAGGGAGCATCTGCCGGCCTTCCGTTTGATAAATCCCCTGCCACTCCGTCCAATTCCGGCTGATCCAGAGAGCAAAGTCGGCAGTTCCCAGCCGTTCCCTTAACATTTTTTCAAAAAAAGCCTGCATACTATCCACCCCTGTCAATGTAGGTTTCCATATCAGAATGAACTTTATTATATAGGAACCTACATTGTAAAGAAAGCTGCGATCCTGTAATTTGAATATAATAAATCAATATAAATAACAATCCATGAGAAAGAAGGTAACACGATGTCGAAAGTGATCCACAGCAAGCACTTCAAGCACATTATTTTGGCCCTGTTGTTTCTCGGATGGTGCCTCGGAAATCTGGACCGCTTCGTCATCAACTACGCTGTAGTCAGCATTTCTGAGGATTTGGGGCTGAGCGCTTCCTCGCAGGGGATTATCCTCAGCAGCTTTTTTCTCGGTTATGCGATCATGCAAATTCCCGGCGGTGCGCTGGCTGACCGGTTCGGCTACCGGAAGGTGATCCTGTTCTCCCTCTTCTCATGGTCGGTCTTCACAATGATTACCGGCTCTGCCTGGTCCCTGATCTCACTTGTGCTCGTCCGGTTTCTGTTCGGTCTTGGCGAGGGCGGCTTCTTCCCCTCCGGCTCGAAGGCCATTGCCGTTAATTTCCCCGTCAACCAGCGCAGCAGTGCGATGTCTGTGATGCTGGCTTCCGGCGCCATTATGGGCGTAGTTACACCGCTGGTCTCCGGCTTCGCACTCGAATCCATCGGCTGGCGCAGTCTGTTCCACATTTTCGGCATCATCGGAATTGTCATTACGATTCTGATGTTCTTTTTCCTCAAAGAGCCCGCCCGTACTCCCGTACCATCCGCTTCCCCCGAAGCCAGAAAGAATGTCTCATTAAAAACAGTACTCCGGAATCCGATGATCTGGGGCCTGTTCCTCAGCTATTTCAGCATTTACGCCGTCAACTGGGGCCTGTCTTCCTGGATGCCTACCTACATGGTCAATGTCCGCGGACTGAATCTGAAGGAAATGGGCATGCTCTCAGCCATTCCGGCGATTATCGGCATCGTCACCATGCTGCTGGGCGGTTATGTCATGGACCGTATTCCTGCAGGCAAAGACCGTAAAATTTCCGCCGCTTTCGGATTGATCGTAGCTGTTGCCCTTTACCTGATGAGTACTGCGGAGAGCATCGCCCTGTTCATAACCTATGAGACCGTCGTCCGGATCGCCGCCGGCTTCGTGTCCACGCTGATCATCTCCAAATCCGTGAAGTCGATGCCCGAAACCGTTGCGGCGACAGCCAGCGGCTTCGTCAATACAGGCGCCCAGCTGGCCGGCTTCCTGACGCCGATGCTGATCGGCTTCCTGGTCGATGCCTCCGGAGGCTCGTATACCACCGCCTTTACGATGCTGATCGCCTTTGCCGTAATTTGCTCCGCATCGCTGCTGTTCAGCCGCCGTACCCAGCCCGATCTGCCGGCCGAGCCGCAAACGACTTGAGCACATATGGAAAAGGCCCGCTGACGTTGGCCAAGCTCATGCTTAACAGCCACACCATTTCTAATGAACGAGGTGCCTTCATACATGAATATGACGATCGACTTGACCCGTTTTGTATCTGAAGCCATTGAGCTGAAAAAAGAGCGTTTCACCTCTGCCAGTGACCTGATCTGGTCGTTTGCGGAAACGCGGTTTGATGAATATCAGTCTGCCGATACCTTGATCGGAGTGCTGGAAGCCGAGGGCTTCAGCATAGAGAGAGGGGTTGCGGGCCTGGCGACGGGCTTCATCGCTTCCTACCGCTCCGGTAGCGGCGGTCCCGTGATTGCGCTGCTTGGCGAATACGATGCGCTGGCGGATCTCAGCCAGGAGGCCGGCGTCAGCGAATACCAGCCGGTGCATCCGCGCGGCAACGGCCACGGCTGCGGCCACAATCTGCTGGGCGTTGGCGCGCTCGCCGCTGCGGTGGCGGTCAAGGATTATATGGCCGGGCATCCGGAGGCTGCCGGTGAAGTGCGTTTCTATGGCTGTCCGGCCGAGGAGAGCGGCTACGGCAAGACCTACCTTGCCCGCGAAGGGTACTTCAAGGACGTCGACGCCGCCTATTCCTGGCATCCGCATGCGCTGAATGCCGTTATGCACGGCAGCTCCAACGCAGTGATCCACGCCACCTTTGCCTTCAAGGGCATCAGCGCCCATGCCGCCGCCGCTCCGCATCTGGGACGCAGCGCGCTGGACGCCGTGGAGCTGATGAACATCGGCGCCAATTATATGCGCGAGCACATGGTGGACCAGGCCCGCCTTCATTATGCCATTACCAATTCGGGCGGCTTCGCCCCGAATGTGGTGCAGGCCGATGCGGAGGTGACCTATCTCGTCCGGGCGCCGAAATCGGCCCAGGTCCGCGAGCTGTTCGCGCGGCTCGTCAAGGTCGCCGAAGGCGCCGCGCTGATGACCGGCACGCAGATGAGCTACCGCTACGAAGGCGCCTGCGCCAATCTGATTCCCAACAGCACACTGGAGCGGGTGCTGTATAAGCATCTCAGCGCACTCGGGGCTCCGGCTTACGAGGAGACGGAGTACGCCTATGCCCGGGCGATCTATGAGACGCTGCCGGAGAGCAACAAGCAGGACGCGGCGGCCATGGTTGGTCCCAAGCTGGCGCCGCTGCTGGCCGGGCAACCGCTGGCAGGCTTCATCGTGCCTTACTCCGATGAGAAGGAAATCTTCATGGGCGGCTCCACCGATGTCGCCGATGTAAGCTGGAACGTGCCTACCGCCCAGTGCGGAGTCACCACCATGGCCTTCGGAACTCCGCTTCATGCCTGGCAGACCGTTGCCCAGGGCAAAACCTCTTACGCCCACAAAGGAATGCTCCTGGCGGCCAAGGCTATGGCGGCAGCGGCCATCGAGACGCTGCTGGAGCCGGAGCTGGTAACGAAGGCACAAGCCGAACTGCAGGAGCGTCTGGGCGGCGAAGTCTACGATTGCCTCGTGCCGGACGATGTGCAGCCGCCTAAGCAAGGAGCGGACACCCTTGCGGTTTAAGGATGTCTTCTCGATCATCGGCCCGGCCATGGTTGGCCCATCCAGCTCCCATACAGCCGGTGCCGCCCGCATCGGGCGCGTAGCCAGGCTGCTGTTCGGGGAATGCCCGGCGCAGGCCGATATTCTGCTCTACGGCTCGTTTGCCGCCACCTACCGGGGGCACGGCACAGATACGGCACTGGTCGGCGGGCTGCTGGATATGGGCACCGACGATCCGCGCCTGCCGGATGCGTTCGCGCATGCCGAAGCCGCGGGGATGTCTGTATCCATAGCCCGGGGCACAGGGCTGTACCCCCATCCCAATACTGCGGAGCTGGAGCTATCCAGCGCGGACGGGAGCAGAGCGCTGCAATTGACCGGCACCTCCATAGGCGGCGGCAATGTGGAGATCGTCAGGATTAACGGCTTCAGCCTGAAGCTGTCGGCCTCTTATCCCACCCTGACGATCCGCCACCGGGACGAGACCGGCGTAATTGCCTTCGTCACCGGCCTGCTCGGCGGCGGCGGCATCAACATCGCCCACATGTCGGTGGACCGCCGCTCCCGGCGCGGCGAAGCGATGATGGTGCTGGAATGCGACGGCGTCCCGGGAGCTGACACACTGCAGGCGATATCCGCGCTGCCGGCGGTTGAGGAGCTGCGGTTGTTGGCGATATAGGCCAGGCAGCCCCTTTCCAGCGGTCTTGCCCGCGGAATGCGGACGTGCCTGACAGACCATCTAACTTGAGCATTCAGTATGTAACCAATACTGTGGCTATCACCAGCAAAAGCGTCTCTTCTTCCATTCTGCACCGTAAAGGAGCGTCACCATGAATTTCCAAACACTGAAACAGCTGTCTGAATTAGCGGAAGCCAAAAACTGTTCGTTGGGGCAGCTGATGCTCGAGGAGCAATGCGGGGAAGCCGGGGAAGACCAAGAGACCGTCCTCGCCCGGATGTATGACTATTATCAGATCATGAAGGATGCCGTGTATAAAGGGATTAACTCCGATACGACCTCCAAGAGCGGACTGACCGGCGGCGACGCCCGCCGGATGAACAGCTACCGCAGCGGAGGGGAGCCGCTGCTCGGCGGTCCGGCTGCGCTGGCCATGACCTACGCCCTTGCCGTCTCGGAGGTCAATGCCTCGATGGGCCGGATTATCGCCACACCGACCGCAGGCTCCTGCGGCATCATCCCCGGCGTGCTGATCAGCAGCCAGGAGCGCTTCGGCTGGAGCGACGAGCAGATGGTGTATGGCCTGTTCGCTTCTGGAGCCATCGGCTATGTCATTGCCAATAACTCCTTTATCTCCGGAGCGGAAGGCGGCTGCCAGGCCGAGGTTGGCTCGGCAATCGGCATGGCGGCGGGAGCGCTCGTCGATATTCGCGGCGGCACGCCCGCCCAGGCCATTCATGCCGTCGGACTGGCGCTGAAGAATACGCTGGGCCTGATCTGCGATCCCGTTGCCGGGCTGGTGGAGATTCCCTGCATCGTCCGCAACGGCTTCGGCGCCATAACGGCGCTGGGCGCAGCCGATATGGCGCTCGCAGGCGTACGCAGCATCATCCCGTCCGACGAAGTCGTACAGGTGATGCTGGAGGTCGGCTCCGCCATGCCGGAATCGCTGCGCGAGACGGCGGGCGGAGGACTGGCCCAGACACCGACGGGCCGCAGAATTACCCGCGCGGTGCAGCAGAACGCCTGACCACTACTGCAACTGTATAGACAGCCGCCTGCAGACTGGCCCAGACACCAGAAGCCGATGGGCTGCAGGCTTAGATACAAGCTGCCCGACGCCTTTCTGTCAGCTGCTGCATGCGAACTGCCCGACGCCCTTCTCTCGGCTACTGCATGCGACCTGCCCGACGCCTTACTGTTGCCGCTGCATGCAACCGGCACAGCAAAGACCGTGAACCTGCCCGTCCAGGCGCAGATTCACGGTCTTTGTCAGGTTTCACGCGGGAATGCTCTCACTGTTCCTGCCTGGTCCCGTCAGGGCAGGGGAAGTTCGGATACTTGTCCAGGAAGAACCGGTTCGCCGCCTCCAGCTCAGCACTGTATGCACGGTAAGACGGGCTGAGCCGTTTCATCGCCGGGATGAAAATATCCCGGTAACCGGAAGCCTGCTGGAATTCAGAGAGCAGCTCCTGGAGCCTTGAAGCCGTACTGCCGCTGTAAGCGGCGGAGCGGCGGAAATCAATGTAGGCGTCTATCTTCTCCTTGTTTTCCTCCAAGTACTCGCCGATATTCTGCAGAGCCTGTCCCATTAACGCCACTGCCTCCTCCTCTAGAGCCTCATGCTCCGCAGGCATGCTTTGCTCCAGCAGCTCCACCAGCTCATCCGTCATGGGCATGGACATTTCCATCTTATCCAGCCAGGCGATCATATCGGCATAGGCCTGCCGCTGCTCCTGGCCGTTCTCCCTGAACTCCAGGAACCGGCCGAAATGTGCCGACAGAACCCTCCCGTAGCTGCCCGGAAACGCCAGCTGCAGCTTCTCTCGGATGGTAAAGGCAGCCTCGATATTGGCCGCCAGCACAGCGAGCTCGTCCGGGCCGTAACCGCCGATCAGCATGTCCATCGCCTGCAGACGCGCCTCCCCCTGCCGCTGGCGCAGCTCCATCCCGGCCCTGACAGCAGCAAGCCGCTTCGGCCTGTCCTCACTCTGCAGAATTTCCCGGATGTCTGACACTCCTACGCCCAGCTTGCGCAGCAGCGAAATCTCCTTCAGTCTCGCCACATCATCCGCACGGTACAGCCGGTAGCCATTGGCTTCAATCTCCGGGGCAATCAGGCCCTGCCGCTCGTAGTACTCCACTGCTTTACGCGTCAGACCGCAGGCGGCACACACCTCTTTGATTCTCACTGCCATCACCTCCAGTCCAGCATATAGCAGCCCCTTGGGGCCGGGTCAAGCCTGCAGACATCCTGAAAATCATTCAGTTCCTGCCGCTGTTCCAATTCATGCAGCGGGCTCCCGTAACTGAAACAGGTAATAAATTGCCCCAGCGCTACTATTCCGGTGGGAACAACAACAGCCCGGACCAGGAAATCCCTTCCCCGGTCCGGGCTGCGTCCGCTATGTCGCCTGCCAGATCAGCAGGATACCGACAATGATAAAAAACGCCCCTATCCACACGCCCACCGCCCCGGAGAATTTGCGCGCCTCCAGATAGGCTTCACTCGGCTCGCTCTCTCCGTCCACCTTCCAGCCCTCATTCATTCGCCAAGCGGATTCCGGATGCCGCCGGATGTACAGACTGTAGGCAATTATGGCAATTGCAATCAGTAGTATGAATATTCCGCCGCCCATAAGCAATCAGCTCCTTTTCCGGATTATACGCTAACAGATGGTAAAAGTTGCTTGAAGGTCAGTGACAGCAGCGGCATGCCGGTTATTTTTTCAAATGATAGGGCACTGTAGTAATAATTACATCCCTGCGGTACAGCAGATGAGCCCGGAGCAGCAGGCTGGACTGGTTATGCAAAATATTGTGCCACCCCTTGCGCGGAATGAATTGCGGCACAATGACGGTCACGTGGTAATCCGACTCGCAGGCTTTGCGCTGCACGGTGTCAATGAATTTGGTCAAGGGCTGGATAATGCTGCGGTAAGGCGAGTACAGCGTGACCAGCCGGATATCGGGATGGAACCTCTTCCACTTCTCCTCGAAGGTATGCTCTTCATCCCGTTCAAACGGAACATGTACAGCAATGATCTGGCTGGCATTCAGCGACTTGGCATAACGCAGCGAATTCTCCACCACATGGGTGACCCCCGCCACCGGCAGAATAATGACGTTGCCGTCAAATTTCATCAAAGGTTCTTCATTGTTGCTGATACTGAGCTGATCGGCGACTGCTTCATAATGCTTGCGGATCCGGTAGAACAGCAGAATAATCAGCGGCAGGAAGATCAGCACCGGCCACACCTGCGGGAATTTGGTCAGGAAGAACACAATCGTGACGATGAAGCTGATTGCCGCGCCCGTCGTATTGATGGCCAGCTTGGTGCCCCAGCCCTGCGGCTTCTCGCGGAGCCATTTAATCATCATCCCGCTCTGGGACAAGGTGAAGGGAATGAATACTCCCACGGCATACAGCGGAATCAGGTGCTCTGTACGCCCCTTGAAGGCAATAATCAGAATGATCGAAAGAATGCCCAGGCTCAGAATGCCGTTGGAATAGCCCAGCCGGTCGCCGCGCACGGTGAACATCCGGGGGATATATTTGTCCTTGGCCAGATTAACCGCCAGCAGCGGAAAGGCGGAATAGCCCGTATTCGCGGCCAGAATAAGAATCAATGCGGTCGTCCCCTGAATAAAGAAATACATCCCGCCCCGGCCAAAGATTTGCTCGGCGATTTGCGATACGACCGTAACCTCTTCTTTTGGCGTAACCCCGTAGTAATAAGCGAGCAGCACGATCCCGGAGAACAGCAGGGCCAGCAGCATCCCCATGGCCGCCAGCGTCTTGGCCGCATTGTTCGGTGCAGGCTCTTTGAAGTTGGGAATGGCGTTGGAGATCGCCTCCACCCCGGTCAGCGCCGAGCTCCCGGAGGAGAAAGCCCGCAGAAGCAGGAACAGGCTGATACCCGCCACCTGCGTGCCGAGCGGCGTATGCAGCTCAGGCGGCACATCGCCCGCCAGCACCTTGAAGATTCCGACACCGATCATAATAAATAAGGCCAGCACAAACAGATATACCGGATAAGCCAGGAACGAGGCTGATTCCGTAACCCCGCGCAGGTTCAGCGTCGTAATCACCAGCACGAACAAAATCGCAATCGGCACATTGTACGGATGCAGCTCCGGAAAAGCCGAAGTGATGGCGTCCGTACCCGCAGATACGCTGACTGCAACCGTGAGTATATAATCGACCAGCAGAGAGCCGCCGGCGATGAGGCCGGGGTATTTGCCCAGGTTCTCCTTGGAGACGACATACGCGCCGCCGCCGTGGGGATAAGCAAATATAATCTGGCGATAAGACAGGATTAAAGCCAGCAATAGCACAAGTACCCCGATGGCAATCGGAATCGAATACCAGAAGGCTGCGGCGCTGAGGGTAATCAGCACGATCAGGATTTGCTCGGGACCGTATGCAACGGAGGATAAGGCATCCGAAGAGAGGATCGCCAGCGCCTTCGTTTTGTTCAGCTTCTGCTCGCCCAATTGGTTCGATTTGAGCGGCCGTCCGATCAGAAATCTTTTCAACGAAGACATCATCAGCCTCACCCGACTTTTTTAATGTTATATTACCCTTGGCGCCCCTTAATAATCTGAGCCTAACCCACGCATATTTTGGGAAAATATCCGCCACTGATCATCATACGGTAAAATCCCGGTGATCGTAGCATAAGGACTCATAGACAGATGGTAATTTTTTGAATACAATAGCCTTTCAGTTCTCCAGCTACCCTCTCTTGAATAAATGAAACAGCGTATCTATGATATACACACCGGTATAGACAAAGATATTGGTGATTAAAAGCCCAATGTTGATATCAAAATACGATTCAAACGTGAGATAACCAGCCAGCAGGAGGAGATGCAGCCACACAAAAGTCAGATACACCCATCCCTGAAAGACAACGGTAAAGAGCGGGACTTTACTGCTATAATGTCTAAAAAACAGCAGCCTGCTGAGCCAGGAAGCAATCCGCACACGGACAAAACTCTCCTCATACCCTGCAATTCTTGCGGTAACCACCCAAAACAATACATAATTCACGACAATCGTTAAGACAAGCTTCCCCAGCATATCCATTGGCCTCACCCTTCTCTGACGGTTTAGTCTGCCGCAAATATTTTCTCAAAGATAAGTATAACAACATTCGCACCGGAATCCTGCGGGTAGAGCCAAATGCTTATGATCAACGAAAGAACAATGGCTGCTCCCCATATATAAGCATTGTTAAACCTCCGGGAAAAGTAATTTCCGGTCAGGAATATCGCAATATTGACGACATATGCAACCGGAATCGCCAGGATAAGACCCAGCCCGGTGTTCGGAAAATAGCGCCACAAAATCAGCAGCAGCAGTGTGCTGGGAATCAACGCCAATACTATTTTACGGAGAACTGCAAATGTATTCATAGCCCTACCTCCGTCAGTCATTTATTCCCATCTAATTTTTATATAACAACAATTACACATAAATAGATTCGTTTGCATCTATCTCAATCATTCACTTTCCGACAAAATCTATCAAAAATTTACATGTTTTTAGTTCTTTTGGTTTATTGTTTATATATATACCAATAATATACATTAATAGATGTAAGGTTTTTAAAAGAATACATCATAGGAGGCGGTGATTAAACCTTAAAGAAACTTTTTTGTAAGCGGACACAATTGCCCTGATGAAATTCACACTAAAATTTTATATATGTTGAAAGGAATGACATACATTGAAGAAAGTAATAAATGCTATGCTAGCAGCTACCTTGGTAAGCGCTATAGGTATACCTGTTGTTGCTCAGGCTCAAAGCAACTCGTCTGCAATTGCTGAAAGTATGGTTTCACCTGTTTCTGACACCCCTTCTGATACTCAGGCTGCGACATTTAATTTATACTCGGTTGAAACCTGCTTTTCCTTAGCACAAGATATTTTGAGGAATTACTATGAGAACATTGAGCTCGGCACAGCCCTATCCGCTAAACGATCCTTTGTTGATACAAAGTCACTGGATGCATCACTATCCAATTATCTTCAAAATAAAATAACCACAAAACAGTTTGTCGTAGACGCCGCAAATGCCCAAAAAGAGAACTACACCCTGAAATTCAACTTGCTGTCCTCCGAGGTAACCAAAGAAGGTATTCTCTTGACCATCAGCACAGAGGCGTCATTCAATTACGTTGGCTTGGATGTACAGTCCGGATTCGGCGAAGTGTCCAATATCCTGTTTAAAAATACAGATGCAGGTTTGATCGTTACCGATTTACAAATGCCGTATGACTATTACGATGAATATGTTAGAGGCCAAGAAGATCATTCCCGCGATCTTGCTTCAATCTACTCAAAGTCTAATAACGCTTCTATTACAGAAAGACAGGCTGAACTTCACAGTAGAATAACCCAGTATTTCTCGGTTGACCGCGAATTACCTGTTCAAATGAATAGTATCGATGGTGAAAAAACAACCAATCGATCCATAACACCATACGCCACGCTAACAGCACTGAATAAGACATCGATAGCAACTTATGCGAAAAACAACAAAGCCAAAACCTCCCCTTCAAGCGGCGGATCCAGTGTCCCTTATTACGATTTCTCCCAATTAACTGGAAACTGGGATTGCACAAACTTCGTATCTCATGCATTGCTAGCCGGTGGAGCAGTCCCTTATGATACAAATGGATCCGGCATTGCTTCGACGGGCTGGTACTATAGAAGCTTGAGCAACCGTGCTTCCTCATGGTCCGGTGTTCCAAATTTGTACAGTTTTCTTGTAAACAACACCACAAAAGGACCGGCAGGAACGTCCACAACATATTCGACGTTCAGATATAACTCCAACACCGGTTACCCTTATGCCGTTGGTGATATCCTGCAGTTCTATTTAAGCGGCTCCTATAACAATTGGCGGCATTCCACAATCATTACTGAATACTATGAGACAACCACAGATTTCGTCTTTGGCGCACTGGTCACCGGACGTTCCGGTCAAGGCACCTATAACGACAATCAAAAGGCTGAAGAAATTTACCCGGGGGATAGCAAAAGAGTAATAAAATTAACTGGTTATTATAAATAATATTTGAAGTAGGATGCACACCACTCCAATCATTTGTTTGAAGTGGTGTGCATCAAACATTATTGTAGATTTAAGGTAAACTCATGGTGTCCAAGAGTATTGGAGGAATGATAATGAATCGTGTTTTGCTGCTATTGCTGTTGTTACTGACTCTAACCGCGTGTAATAATACAGAGTCCCCGCCTGATACCAAAGAAAATAAATTGGAGGACCCTTCCGGATTTCCGGCCGCAGATGAAGCGGGCCTGTCCGCCTGGGATTTCGAAACGGCTTATACCATGTGCTCGGAAGCCCTGTCTGAATACTACAAGGCCGTCTGGAACCGAGCCGAGATGGATTTAGATGCTTATGTCAATAACGACAACCTTAAACAATATATGAACAAGAAGATTACATTCCAGTATGACCAGTTCCTTAAGAACAAGCTTACGGATAATCTGGTAACTGGTGTTGATATAGGTGTCAGTCATGCAGAGTTTGCCGGAGGGGATCACCCTTATTACTATTTAAAATTAGATGCCCGGGTTACAAAGGATGTGGGCAGTTACGCCGAACCTACTGAATTTCTTGTGCAGAGTCTAAATGGAAAGCTCGTTATTGCGGATTGGTATACGCCTGCCAAGGATAGCTATGACTCCCTCACCCGTGGAGAGCAGCAGACCATCAACAATCCTGAAATCTGGAACGATAGCGAATGGGTGAAGAGATTAGGAGTGCTAACGGAGTGATTGTATCTGCTACAAGTGCCCTGCTGCTTCGTGCTGCGTCCCCGCCTTGTCCTCCCCCCGCCCGCCGGGATATAATGGCCCATATATTGGGGGGATCGACTGATGAAGCTGTTTAACCGGAGAACGGTCCATGTGCCGTATGCCAAACTGAAGAAAGCCAACATGCTGCGCAATGAGTCCACCAAAGACGACTGGGTGCATTGGGCGGATTACCGTGAGCAGATCCGCGAAGTTATCGCGAAGACGGTGGATGAATATCAGCCGGGCCGTGGACACATTCTGCTGCTGGGTGCAGGGAACGGCAACGATGTGCCGATTTCGTATATTGAGACCGTCTTTGACCGGATCACCATCGTCGACATTGATGAACAGGCGCTTGACCGCCTGATTGCCAAGTCGGCTTACCCCGGCAAGTTCCGCAAAGCCGTCATTGATTTGACGGGGCTGGGTCAGACGGTGACTTCACTGGCTGATCTGAAAAATAATATCGACGCGCTGGAGCCTGCCGTCGACCTGTCCAGGATTGCGGCTCCGGTGGATGTGGCGATGAATTTATGCTTCACCACCCAGCTCTTGTCGGCTTATTTCCACCGGGAGAAGGATAAGGAAATCTCGGCCGAATTCAGCGCCGGACTGGACCGGCTGCTGGAGCGGATACACTTCAGCCTCTTCGAAGGCCTTGCCGGGCTGCTGGCTGATAACGGGCTGGTCATCCACCTGACCGACACCCTGCTGCTGCAGACCAAGCAGGATTATGTCAGTCCGGCGACGCCCAAGGTGGATGCTGTGGTTAAGGGAGACCGTAAGGGTAACGCCCACCTGCTGTATGGGCATCTCAAGGAGTGGGACCGCCAGGGTCTGTGCCTCCCGGGAGCCTTCATTCCCAGACACCCCGGCATTCTGAGCCGCTTTGCAGCCGGGCCGCATTACTCCCTGCTGTGGCAGTTCGTTCATGATGAATATGAAGACAGGGACTATTATGTGACGGCGCATGTGCTGGTCAAGAGAATCAAGGACTAGCACCCGCTAATCTTAGGGACTTTCAAGGGACTTCATGTGTGGAGGCCTCCCGGCCTTTCTCGCCAGAAAGATGGTGCATAGTTGCGGTTGATGCCGCAAAGGGACTAATTGGATAGGGACTAATTGGATTTTTGCTACTTAATTCCCGCGTAGCAGGCTATATTCCGATTCTAGTTGGATTTCCGCCACCTATTTGGACGATAGTACGCTCCAATGGCCGTTTTGGCTGATATTAAGTGGCGATTTTCCAATTAGGCTGCAGCTAACCGGCATATAGGAGCATTTTAAGTGACGAAAATCAAACTAGTTTATGAATCCAATCAATCCAGTAAGGACTACATAGGAGTTCACCGGGGTTTGGCGGCAATTCCTTGCGGTCATGCCAAGGTATAGCTATTACCGCGACTCCAACAAAGAAGCCTTTCCCGCATTCAGCGTGGAAAGGCTTCTTGTGATCTAAAGGTTTCTAATGCTCGACCCTTACCGTTACCGTTGCCGTGGTCCGGTTGCCCGCTCCATCCACCGCCTCATAGGTGATGGTATAGATCCGGCCGCTGCCCTTGCCCGAACGCTCGGCGCGCAGCTCGAAGTCAAAGTCGGCAGTGCCGTAGGCTGCGCCCTGAATATCATTGTCGGTGTTGCCGTCTCCCTGGCCGTTGTCCGGTTCATTGCTGGTGATGGACAGCAGGGTTACCGCGGCCACCCCTGAATCGGCATCATACACATCGGCCGTAACCTGAATCCGCTCCATCCGGTGGCCTTTGGCCTTAAGCACCGGCTTGTCGACTGTCAGCCGGAGGATCGGAGGCTCGGTGTCTGTAACTTCAGGCTCCTTCACCGTGAACTTGATGGTATAGACCTGCGCGCTGCCGTCCTGTGCGGTGACCGTAATCACGGCCGTGCCGGGGAGCGCTGCCGCCTGCTCTACCGTGACCGTTGCCGCAGCCGCTATGGCTTCGGCTGCTACCACGGGAACCGCGCTGCCAGCTTCGACGATCACCGTATACTCCGTCACGGAGTGGTCAAAGCCGGGCAAAGCGCTGCCGTCCACCGTGAGCCCTGCCAGCTCGCGGCTGCTTCCGGCAAGGCCGGGCAGCGCCGCCGGGTTCCAGCCGTCGCTGCCCGCCAGCAAGCTGGCCGGAATGTACAGCGCCGCTTCCTCCGGCGTCAGCTGCTGCGACCAGCCGGCTCTGGCTGCGGGAGCCGCTCCCGGGCCGGAGCTGGCGAATTCGCCGTAGCGGGCCGTCTTCTCATTGGCGGCATTGCCCCAGTTGTTCCAGCCCGCAGGGGCAATATGCCCGCCCAGGTAGCTGTTGATATAGACGACATTGGCATCGGGGCGCCAAGGTCTGCCCAGGGCTACGCCGGTAATACCGGGCTCGGCGGTCACCCGGGAGTTCAGGAAGATGTAGCCCGGCTTGCCTGCACCGGTGGAGGCCGCTGTCACATATCCGCCGCCGAGGCTGTGCAGGGTGCTGTTCTCGAAGACGGCGGTGGCATTGCCGAAGATGAAGTCGACCGTGCCCTCTATATAACTATCGAGGTAATATTGCCGTCCGTTATTGGCATACAGCGTATCCTGATGTCCGCGCAGGCTGACATCCTTGAACACCAGCCGGTCAGCGTTGGCATACAGCGCCACCGCCTGCCCGGCATTGATTCCGGCGTCATTCTGGATCGTCAGGTGCTCGGCTGTGAAATCGCTGGCCTGCACCCGGAAGCTGTAGCTGCCCGAGGTGCCGAGCGCATTGCCGCTGGCATCCAGCGTGCTTGCTGCATCCCCGTACAGCAGCACCGTGCCCTCCCGGCTCTCGCCGATCATCCGCACCTTGACCTTCTGGGACGAAAGGTCAAGCTTCTCACGGTAGATGCCGTCCCGGATCTTGATAACCGTTGGCACGGTACTGTTCGCCGGGACGGCATTGATGGCCTCCTGCACCTTCGTGAACTGTCCGCTGCCATCCTTGGCAACGGTCAGTACCGGCGCAGGCACTTCGCTGGCAATCGCCGAAGAAGGCCCTTCCCCCGCTGCGTTCGCTGCGGAGACAAGATAATAGTAGCGGGTGCCGTTCACAAGACCGGCATCGGTATAGGACATGCCCGTGAGACCGGAGGCAACCGCTTCGAACGGACCGGCCGGAGCTACGCCCCGCCGCACGGTGTAGGACACGGCGTCCGGCACAGACTCCCAGCTTACTGCAACGCTGGCGTCATCCGGGACGGCCGTAACTCCCGCAGGTGCGGCAGGCTTGCCGTCGACAGCCACGGGCCGTACACTTGCCGCCGCAGAGTCCAGACTGTGTGTGCTGCTGTTCGCGGCTGCCACCTTATAATAGTACGGCGTGCCGTTCACAAGGCCCGCGTCGGTGTATGCCGCTTGCGTAACCGTGGCAATGGCAGCATACGGGCCTTCAAGCGTCTCCGCTCGCTTCACCTCATAGGAGACGGCTCCGGCAATGGCCTCCCACTGCAGCTGCGCCGCATTCGGCAAGGACTGCGCCGACACCGACGGCGTGGTCAGATGAGCAGTCGGTGTTAAGGCGACCGGAGCCGAATCCGGTCCCTCCCCGCCGATGCCGGTCGCCGATACCACATAATAATACGTGGTACCGTTCGTCAGTCCGGCATCCCGGAAGTAAGCCGCTGTAACGGCGGCAGCCACCGCCGTATACGGTCCCTCCGCAGTCAGGCTGCGCTTGACGGTATACCGGATCGCATTCTCCACTTCCTGCCACTGCAGGTCCGCCTGCGCACTGCGTGCCGAGGCAGTCAGCCCCAGCGGGGCAGCCGGAGTCACCGCAGCCGTGGATGGCATTGCCGACACCTGGTTGGACGGGCCGCTCTCGCCGGTGGATCCGGTGGCTGTAACGACATAATAATAGGCTGTGTCATTCTGCACCGTCTCGTCGATATAGGTGACATCGGTCAGGCCAGAAGCAACCGCCGTGTACGGACCACCGTCCGTCGTACTGCGTTTCACCGTATAGGTGGACGCTCCATCGGCGGCGGACCATTCCAGCTTGATTTTGCCGTTGCCGGGGGTTGCGCTCAGGCCGTTAGGACTCTCTGCCGGCTCCACGTACACCTTAAGGTTGTCGAAATACAGCGTACCTTTGCCGGTGCCCGGCGTCTTGGCGGAAATCCGGGCGATGCCGCCCGCCGTCAGATCGGACTCCAGCGGCGCATCATCCTGAACGAGTACATCGTCGATGTAGATGTCGGCCGTCTTCGCCGGCACGTTCACGATCAGCTTCAGGCTGTACCACTGATTATTCACCGGCGGGTCCATCAGCTTGTAATCGGCGCCGTTCCTCTTGTAGATCAGTGTATAATTCCCTTCCGCTACGGGAGCGGTCGGCTTACGGAGCTGGAAGGAAAGCGCGGTCTTGCTGCCCGCTTCATCCTGCAGGTTCAGTACCGTCGCCGTGCCCGGCCAGCCCGGGGAAGTAATGTCGGCCTCCAGGATGAACTTACCCTTTTGCGGCGTGAACTTACGGATCATCTCCGTGTTGCCCGCAGCATTGTCGTAGACGATCAGCGCTTTCTGCGAGTCATTGCCCGTTGTGGCCGCAGGGATGTCAGCCACCGTCACCTTGTGATCCGCATCCGGCGGATTCGGTGTGAACGTGTAGCCTTCCGGTGTCACATCATTGGCTGCCGCTTCAAAGTCATCATTCACATAAAAGACCGTTTCCGGCTCCCCTTCCGGTACAGCGTTCACCACGGCGGAGTTGAAGCTGGTTCCGCTGGCATTGGCAGCGGTAATGACATAATAGTAGGTTTTGCCTACGGTCAGGTCGGCGTCGGTGTACGCATTCTCCGTAATTCCGGCGGCAACCGCCGTGAACGGCCCGCCCGGCATTTCGCTGCGCAGCACATTGTAGCTCTCGGCTACTGTAACCTCATCCCAGCTAAGGTTTACTGATCTAACACCGGCTTCCGCCGCTACATTCACCGGAGACACCGGATAATCCGCAGGCAGCGGGTTAACGGCCGCACCGGAGAACACGGTGGCGTTGTACTTGTGCACATCGTCATCCACCTTGGCCGCATCGGCCGCCAGCCCGAAATAGACCGTTTCCGGCAAGGACAGATTAACGGTGTCAATCACTGACCAATCTGTTCCGTTATCTGAAGCCAGCGCGGTAATCTGATTGCCCAGGCGCACCAGCTTCACCCAATAAGGCGTATTCATGAACGCCTCTGGTTCTGTTTTAACTGCGGCTCCACCGGCAGACTGCCGGGACAGAGCGATGGTCTTCTTCCCGTATTTCACATACGAGGCCATCAGTGCAGCGAAGCGGGCCGATCCGTCCAGGCCGTCGCGGATCATGACGCCGCCTTCGGCTTCGTCGTCCGTGGCGGTAATGCTCTCGACACGGGCCACGATCTCCCCGTTGCCGGTCAGCTCCTGATAGGCATAGTGGAAGCTGTCGGCGCTGCCGCCGATGTCGCCCGCCGATTTCACGGTCACGTCTGCGGCTGTGGCACCGAGCTGCGTATGTCCGGATATACCCGGAGACCCCACATCCGCAGACTGCCAGGGCAGCGTGCTGCCTGCCTTGTTGACGTGAACGGCCACATTGGCCGATTGCGTAGAGGTTCCAGTGTCATCAATGGCCCGTACGGTCAGGAAGTGGGTACCGTCCTGAACATTCTCCCAGTTGAAGGTATACGGTGCCGTGCTGTCCTCACCCAGCAGCTCATCGTTCCGGTAAAATTCCACCCTGGCCACAGTACCGTCCGCATCGGTGGCGGCAGCTGTAATTTCCACGTCTGCTCCCTCTGTCACAATCGTGTGATCTGCCGGGGAGCTGACGGTGGTTTCCGGATTGGCCGAACCGTTGCCGTCAATGCCGTTCAGATAGACCTCCAGATAGGTATATCCCGAGGAATGGATGGCGTTCCGGTCCTCCGGATCGGCCGGATTCAGTCCGTGCGCCGTCTCCCATTCATCCGGCATGCCGTCGTGGTCGCCATCGGCCAGCGCCGATACCGCCGGAGTGAACTCCGGATATCCGCCAACCTCCCGCTGCGAATTGATATGCCGTCCCGTCCGGTTCTTCACATCATTCACGATCCGCGCATCGACGGCATCTCTGCGGGGCAGGATGGCTCCCGCACCTTCAAGCACACGCTCGTAGGCGACCTCGGCGGAATCGGGATTAGCCGGGTTCGGCATAACCACCGGCTCGCTCAGCACCGAATCGGGATTGGCCACATCGCCGACCCCCAGCCAGTTATCGGCCGATACCTCAAGAGAACCGTCCATGATATTGCCGCCGATGAAGATCCGCGTATCCGCGCTGACCCCGAGGAACAGCTGCTCCCTTACCGAACGGTAGGTGCTGGGGCCGTATTTATAGTAGTTATTCCGCAGATTATAGTTGCCCTGCTCGCCTCCATAGGAAGAGAAGAAGCCCCAGTTGTAAATAATATTGTTGTACATATCTGTAGGGAAATCCGGCGAACCGGCAAACCGCGGATTGCGGCTGACATTGTGGGCGATCAGATTATGATGGAAGGAAGCATTGTTGCCGCCCCAGATGCCCGCATAGCCGTGTCTGCCCTTCTGGTGCGAGGTCATCAGCATACTCTCGGAGACGATGGACCATTGGACCGTCGTATTCTCATTGACATACATGCTGAGCACTTCATCCACCGACCAGCTGAACGAGCTGTGGTCGATAATGATGTCTTTATGGTACCGTCCGCCAAAAGCATCGTCCTCGCTCGGATGCCTGTCGCCGAGCCGGAAGCGCATATAACGCACAATCAGATTGTCCGCCTCAATGGAGGTATAGTAGTCGGAGACGGTGATCCCCTCGCCCGGCGCTGTCTGCCCGGCGAGGGTCAGATTCGAGCCGGTAATCTTCAGCGGCGATTCCAGATGAATCGTACCGCCCACCCGGAACACGACAGTCGTATTGCTCAAGGCCACCGCTTCACGCAGCGAGCCTGGCCCGGAATCGGCCAGCGTCGTCACTTCATAGACGGCACCGCCCCTGCCGCCGGTAGTATACATCCCCCCGCCTTCGGCTCCCGGAAAAGCCGGAAGCGGCAAGACCTGCGCAGCGGAAGCCGCAGCGGCTGGAGCTCCGGCCGGCAGCAATCCCAGCAGCAGGGAAGCGGCCAGTAAACCTGATAGCATTTTTCTCAAAACAGTTCCTCCTTCATCGGATTGAATTACGTTTCGAACCCTTCACCCTGAAACCGCTGTTAATAGAATGCATAGCAAAAAGCGCACCCGCTGCATCCAATCAAATTGAGCCAAATCTGGTACGGATCATCCCATCCGTTAATGCCATAATTGTCCCTCTGATGTGCTGCGCGGGTGCGCGTAAAGCTCAGTTTACTGCGGATAACCGGCTGTTGCTCAGCCGTTTACCTCTTTATAGGCGGCTTCGTATTCGGTGATAATCTTGTCTCCGCCGCTCTTGCGCCAGTTCGCTATCTCTTTCTTGAAGTCGTCCAGGCTGATTTTGTCGAGAATGTATTTATAGGTAGCGTCGGTAATGATCTTCTGCAGTTCAGAGCCCTGGGTGGAGAACGTCTCCGATTCCAGCGAATATACCGGATTCAGCACCGCGTATTGTTCATTCTCATGTATCAAACGGGCGGCCTCGGTCCGCAGCGGGTCGGAATCATGGATTTCATAGCCCGGCTCCTTCGGACGCGACGAGGAGAACGGCTGCACTTCCTGCTGCCATAGGTCCTGGTTCGTGATCGTCACCGCTTTATTGGCATCAACGCTGTAGTGCACGCCCTCAATGCCGTAGGTCATCAATGCGTAGATTTCTTCGGACATCAGGTCATCCATGAATTTCAGGATGCGCTTCAGCTCCGCTTCATCCTTGACCTCCGATTTCGGGAAGGCCAGCAGGCCGCCTACGCCGTTGCTTGTCGTCCAGATGGCCCGGTCGGCCGGATTGCCGGTGGAGGTAATATCATTAACGAGTACCAGCTCCATATCATCCTGAATTCCCTTGGCGGAGTTCAGCATGTTCTTGCTGTCAAACAGCGCTCCGACATAAATGCCTGCTTTACCCTGGGAGAAGCCCTGCTGCTGGTCCGTCTTGGCCGTTACGGCAAAGTCCTGGTTAATGTAGCCGCCCTTATACAGCGCCTTCATATAATCCATCGCCTTCACATAGCCCTCGGATTCGAACTCCGGCGTCACTTTGCCGCTTTCGTCCACATGCCAGCCGCTTGGCGTGCCAAAGTAGGAGCCGAGCGTCTTGAAGGCGCCGAATACCAGGTCACTGCGGTCAATAAAGCCGGTAGTGTCTTTAACGCCGTTGCCGTCGGGGTCTTCTTCTGTAAACGCTTTCGCAACAGCCATCAGCTCATCGGTTGTCTTGGGAACAGCGAGACCCAGCTTATCGAGCCAGTCCTTGCGGATAATAACCCCGTTCCGGGAGATGTCCTTCTGCATCGGAATGCCATACAGCTTGCCGGCGATAGAAGCCGAGGTCCGCATATCCTGCGAGATCGTCGCCAGGTTCGGGAACTCGTCCAGGTAAGGGCTGACCTCCCAGAACACGCCGGCCTTCAGGGCATTACGCACCGAAGAATTCTCCAGAATGGTCAAAGTTACGATATCCGCCAGCGAGTCGGAGGCGAGCGCCGTGTTGATCCGTTCTTCCTTGGAAGCATCGGGAATCCAGGAGAAATCCAGATCGGTATTGGTTACTTCCTCTATCTTATTGAGGATGGTATCTGTCGGCGGCGAGGCGGTGTGCAGAATATTCATCCAGCTGATCTTGGCGGGTGTATCGGCCGCTTCGGCCCCTCCGCTTCCGGTATTGCCGGCGGCAGGCTCCGTGCCCGCATTTCCATTATTGTTGTTGCCGCCGCAGCCGCTGAGCAGCAGTGCACCGCTGACCGCAAGTGCGGCGAATTGCGTGATTTTCTTGTTCATGTCCCTTCCCCTTTTCTGGTCGTATGGGTTGCCTGCACGCCTCATATACAGTAACGGCGGAGGCAGGAATTCAAGCGGCGTTTAGTCCGCCTGTTTAATCTCGGGTTAAGCATACTAGCGGCTCAAGTGTTACGTATATAATCATTTGGTATCGTGTCCAAAGAGGCCTTTTCGCTGCCAGGATACGCGCTTCCTCGGCAATCGTTGCTGCTGATTATCCCCGTAATGGCCCGCCCGCAGCCTCATTCCGGCATGGATTCCACCTATAATCCCTGGCTACGGTACGCGTATTATCAGGTTAGCACACCGGGGAAGGCCAAGCCACCCCAAAATACCTTCAATATGCACTCCCCAGCGCTCAAAAAAATGGCAGCCCCGCACGGAAAATCTCCGCCCGGGGCTGCCGCTGCACACTGTACAGTCAACGCTTGCTTATGTGTTGGTTCAAAGCTTATTTCAGTCCAGCTTCCAGCCGGGCAAATACGCCTTCGTATTCTGAAGCATTTCGTCCATCAGGCTGCGGGCATCCTGCACGTCGATCGCGACCAGCGGATCGGCGGCAAAAGCGCGGAAAGCCACATCGGCATCCTTACGCAGCCCCGCCTGCAGCGTCGTCTCCTGATTCGCAACATGGCGGAGCACCAGCGACTCCACTTCCAGCGGCAGCCGGCCGGCGGTGACCGGGGCAATCCGGTTCTGCGACAGTACAGCGTTCGTCTCTACTACACTGTGGAGCGGCAGGCCGCCCATTTGTCCGATATTCGGGATGTTGACATTGGTCACCATATCGCCGAGGCCCAGCAGCGCCTTGATCTGGCGCACCCCTTCCTCGCCGGAATTCTTCAGACTCAGCTCCTCTTCGCCGCGGAACATCCGCTCCGATTGCTCCAGCAGCCGTGTGCGGTTCTCCATCCGCCAGGAGACCGGGGTCAGCGCGAAATTCCAGGAGTCGATATGCTCCGGGGAAGTGAGATAGGCTTTGCCGCAGAACTCGGCCAGATGGCGGTCTCCGGCCGCCGCGATGATACCGTACCGGCGGAACAGATCAAACTTTACACGGTGTGCGGAGTCGAAGAATTTGTTCATCCAGTGCTCTTTTTTCTGCTTACTGAAGCCTTCTTCATAGTATTTATCCACAAATTCCTTGTACAGCGGCAGCAAATCCATTCCCTCATACTCCGCGCGGTCAATCCAGGTAAAATGGTTAATCCCCAGCACGTTAGTCTTGATGTCCTCGCGGCGGACGCCGGTCATTCCTTTCATATCGCCCAGCATATCGGCCAGCAGCTTCTGTACCTCGAACACCTCATGGCAGCAGCCGAACGCCTTGATCTCCGGGAATACTTCGTACAAGGTGCGCGTGCATACGGTCATCGGGTTGGTGTAATTGATGACCCAGGCATCGGGACAATGGGCCCGGACCGCTTCGGCAATCTCGGCAAATATCGGAATCGTCCGCAGGGCGCGGACAATACCGCCAGGTCCGACGGTGTCGCCGACGGATTGATAGATTCCATATTTCTCCGGCGTATGCACATCGGATGCCATCTCACCGAAGGTGCCCGGCACAATGGATATAATGACGAAATCGGCGCCCTGCAGCGCTTCCTTCATCGTATCTACCGCCTTGTAGCTCCACTGGCCCACGGCCTCGGGACGTTCCTGCAGCCGGTTCCCGATCACTTCGTTGCGGGTTGCCGCTTCTTTATCGATATCGTACAGCTTGACCGTGCCGGACAGCTCCGCGCTCAGCGCCAGATCACCCATCAGCCCCCAGGCCCAGCCGCGTGAGCCTCCTCCAATATATGCAATGTGCAGCTCTTCCACCCGATTGTCATGTTTAATCAATGGACTTCCTCCTCTATAGTTGCAGGTTGCAGGCGAACCTTTATCTACCGCCAGCTTACCATAACATTGGAGGGGAATCGCCGCATTATAACGCATACATAGTGCAAATGCCGCTTTTATTGCTGTACCTTTTTTTGTATAGTAACAAGTGAAGATGCTTTGTGAGAGGAGGAGGTCGCCATACCTCTGCAGCTGCTTCCGGATATGCTGCGCTTCGGCGCCAGCCCGGACCCGTTCTACCTGGAGTTTGACCGCAGACCCGGCCATTTCTCCATGTTCACCAACCACTATCACAGCCATTATGAGCTGTACTATTTGTTCAGCGGGGAACGCAATTATTTCATCAAGGAGCGGGCCTATCACGTTCATCCCGGGGATCTCGTGCTTGTCGATTCGGATGCGGTACATAAAACCTCGGACCTCGGAATTCCGGGCCACGAGCGGGTGGTGCTGTATTTCTCGCCTTCCTTCTTTGAAGCCTACGGGCCGGACGAGCGGGAGCTGCTCTTAAGCTCCTTTGCCCAAGGGTCGCCGCTGCTCCGGCTTAATCTGCAGGAGCGGCTTCATGCCGAGGGGCTGCTTCGCTCGCTGCTCACAGAGCTGAACGAGCAGCCGCCCGGCTACGGGCTCCACCTCCGGCATATGGCCGGTGAGCTGCTGCTGTTCACCGCCCGCAGTATGCAGAAGCGCCAGGGCGTGCCCGATGTCGAGCCGACGCCGGTGCAGCGCAAAGTATCGGACATTGTCCGCCACATCAACCTGCACTTCGGCGAGCCGCTGGAGCTGGGCAAGCTGGCCGAGCAGTTCTTCATCAGCAAAAGCCACCTGAGCCGGATGTTCAAGGAGGTCACCGGCTTTGGCCTCAGCGAATATGTCAATATTACCCGGGTGAAGGAGGCGCAGCGGCTGCTGCGGGAGAGCGATTACAGCGTCACCCGCGTCTCCGAGCTGGCCGGCTTCGACAACTTCTCCCACTTCGGCAAAATGTTCAAGCGCCTCTCCGGCCTCACCCCCCGCGCTTACCGGAAGATGGCGGAGGGGGAGTAGAAGAATACGCAGTCCGTTCGCTTCTTGCCCCTTCGCATCGCAGATACTGCGACAGGAAAGCTCTAACCGGCGCCCCGACTGGCTGCCACGATGCCGCAGATTGCCGGTCAACACACACAAGCAGCTATCCTCTGATTACATGAGGATAGCTGCTTGTGTGTTAATATAATCAGGCGCTTACTCTTCCAGCCCCTGATAGCGGAAATAGCTGAAATCGGCGTAGCTGCCGAGGAACTGCTGCATATCATGTGCGGCAATGCCGACGAAGTTGCCGGTGAAGCCCCCGGACAGGAAGCCGATGTGGTACGAAGCGCCCAGCGGCTGCCACTCCCCGGCGCCGCTCACCCTGTACAGGAACTGAGCGTTTGTACCGTGCACCTCCACCGCCAGCCGCAGAGGTTGTCCGGCAGTTACAGGTATAATCACCGGCTCGGCCGTGAACTCGTTGCTGCGGCAGCCCATCAGCCGCAGCACCTTGCCTGACCCTTCCTCATGGGTGGTATAGGCGTACAGATAGTTGTCTTCATTCAGATAGAGCGCGAGCCCGGCCATCTGCAAATAGCATTCCGGCTCATGCTCCAGCTCCGTCTCGGCGCGGAAGCTGATATCGGTCTGGCGTACCGCCACGATGTGATGGCGGAACAGGCTCTGCATCGACTCGCCTGCGTAGATGCGCAGCTTCCCCGGCCGGGCGCGCAGTGTGCACCAGCGCTCGTCGGCGCTGATCCGCAGCGTGTTCCAGTGCTTCTTCAGCGCCGGGCCGCTGAAGTCGTCCTCGAACACGCACGGCTGCACGGCCGCCGCAGGCTTCGCCCCCTGCGGCGCCGGTACCGCAAGCAGCGGCGCATTGCCGCCGGCGGTCAGGCGCAGCCAGCCCGCTTCGTCCCAGCGCACCTGCTGCAGCGCCGTTTCCCGGCCCAGAATGGCATATTCGCCATTCACCGGCCGCGTGCACAGATGCGCCATGTACCACTCGCCGTCCGGTGTCTCGACCAGGCTGCCGTGCCCGGCGCATTGCAGCGGCAGCTCCGGACGGCCGCTGGAGGTCAGCATCGGGTTAAGCGGGTCCACCTCGTACGGACCGAGCAGGTCCCTGGACCTTGCCACGGTGACCGCATGGCCGCTGCCGGTACCGCCTTCCGCCGTAATCAGGTAATAATAGCCGCCGCGCTTGTAAATATGCGGCGCTTCGGTCTTCATCAGCGGGGTGCAGTCAAAGAGTTTGACCGGCTTCCCGGTCAGCCGGCCCAGCTGCGGATCATATTCCTGAATGACGATACCGCTTGATTTGTTACTCTCTGTCATCCGGTAATCCCAGATCTCGTTCAGCAGCCATTTGCGCCCATCCTCATCGTGGTAGAGCGACGGGTCAAAGCCGCTGCTGTTCAGATAGACCGGCTCCGACCAGGGACCGGTAATGTCGGGAGCCGTGATCAGGTAATTGTGGCAGTCCTTGAACGGCCGCTTGGTGCTTTTGACATCGGTATAGATGAGATAGAATAAGCCGTCATGATAGCTCAGCTGCGGCGCCCAGATGCTGCAGTTCTTCGGATTGCCCCGCAGATCAACCTGGTGAGTCAGTATGTCGGTAGCATGCTCCCACTCCGCCAGATTCCCTGATTGATATACGCGCACACCCGGCAGCCACTCGAACGAGGAGACCGCAATGTAATACAGCCCCTTCGCCCGGACAATACACGGATCGGGATTAAAGCCTCTGAGAATCGGGTTCTGAATCACCCCGGTCAGTACGTTATCCGTAATCATCGTCGTTCTCCTTCCTGTTCAGCCTGCCTGGCCCTCATCTCCGCTCAAATCCTCCTGCGAAGGCGTTACGGTCACTTGCCGTACCAGTTCTTCAGGCACACGCGTATTGCGCGACTGGCAGTCCTTGATCTCAATATTCTCGCCGTTCTCGATATAGAAGGCCGGGCCCTCATGGTCCTCAACCGTCACCTGATGGAAGCGGATATCCTTGACGTTGCCCAGATAGAAGCCGCGCCGCGCCATTTTTTCAAGGCCCGACATCATTGCCGGATAACCGGGTACGGCATCCCTGGCCATCGAGATATCGATATCCGTGAAGGTAATTTCCGAGACATAGCGCTCGGCCAGGCCATACAGGAATCCTGCGGCCGCATGCACGTTCCTGGCGGTGATGCCGTTAAAATGGATGCGCCGGAAATTCGGCGTCTCCTCCGTAACCGGATAAGGATTCTTGTCCCAGACATATTTGTCTTTGCCGCGCGGGCCGCAGAAGTAATACAGATTAAGGATGAACGGGCAGATGACATCCTCCATCACGATGTTGCTGACGCGGATATCCTCAACCACCCCGCCGCGCCCGCGCCGCGATTTCAGCCGGATGCCGCGGTCTGTCTGCTTGAACACGCAGTTGCTGATGGTCACATTGCGGATATCGCCGCTCATCTCGCTGCCGAGAACGACTCCGCCGTGGCCGTGAATCATCGTGCAGTTCGTAATGGTGATATTCTCGCAGGGAACGCGCTCCGGGGTATCCTCCGTCCCTGCCTTGATCGCGATGCAGTCATCGCCCACATCGATATGGCAATTGCTGATGCGCACATTGACGCAGGATTCCGGATCAATGCCGTCTGTATTCGGCGAATCGGCCGGATTATGAATGGACAGATTATCGATGGTTACATCGCTGCAGCGGATCGGATTGACCGTCCAGCTCGGAGAATTCACCAGTGTCAGGTCCTTGATCGTCACTCTGCGGCAGTTATCGAAGCTGATCAGCTTCGGACGGGGATACTCCAGCTCGGATGGAGCGTTCCGGTGCCTCTCCCACCATGGCGCTCCTCCGCCGTCCAGCCTTCCGCCGCCGGTAATGGCCACATTCTCCAGATTCGCACCGAAGATACAGGAGGCGTACACCTGCCTAGCCACACCTTCCCAGCGGGATTCCACCACCGGGTAATCCGCCGGGTCGGAGCTGAAGGCCAGCACGGCCCCCGGACTGAGGCGCAGCTCAATATGGCTCCCCAGCAGAATCGCTCCGGTGCGGTAGGTGCCGGAAGGCACATATACAGTGCCTCCGCCCGCTTCGCCCGCTGCGGCGATGGCCGCTGCAATCGCTGCTGTTGACAGCTCGGCGCTGTTCTTCTTCGCACCGAAATCGTCGATATTATACATTGACATCGCTCTTCGCCTGCTCCTTCCCGGCGGCAGCCCGCCGCGCTTCAACCTCCCCGCAGGCCTGCAGGAATGCGCCGAGCCCTTTCTGGTCGTTGGTGATAATCGGCTCGCTGATGTAATAAGCATACGTGCCGTCACGGCGCTCATCGCCGCCCAGCCCGGCGACCTGGCAGGTCTTGTTCAGATTCACCCAGCCGCGCTTCGTCACCGTGATGAATTCGTCTATGAGACCGGCATAAGCACGGTCCAGCGTCTCTGCCCAGCCTCCTTCATCCAGCACGCCCAGCCGGAGTCCCTTGGCGATGGCATAGGTAATCATACTGGACGCCGAGGCCTCCAGATAATTGCCCTTGCGGCTGCCCTCGTTCACCACCTGATACCAGACGCCGGAAGCTTCGTCCTGATTATTGCGCAAGGCCGTCAGCGTATCGCGCAGCATCCTCGTTAGCTCTGCATAATCTATATGCTCCTGCGGCAGCAGCTCCAGCACATCGGCCAGAGCCATGACGAACCAGCCCATCGACCGGCCCCAGACATTCGGGGACTGTCCCGTCTGCGGGTCACACCATGGCTGCACACGCCGCTCATCCCAGGCGTGCCGGAGCAGCCCGGTCTTGGCGTCTCGGGTATGGCGCTCACAGAGGATGAACTGCTTCGTCACATCCTCAAGACCCTGCCCGTCTTCGAAGGTCAGCAGGTACTCCAGATAGAACGGGGAGCCCATGTACAGTCCGTCCAGCCAGATCTGGTACGGGTAAATCTGCTTGTGCCAGAACGCACCTTCAGAAGTGCGCGGGTGCTGCCTGAGCTGCCCTCTGAGGTTGGCGGCCGCCAGCCTGTATTTCTCCTCCCCTGTCTCCTTATATAGCAAGAACAGCAGCTTTCCGTTATTCAAGTGGTCGATATTGTATTCATCCGGCCGGTAGCCCTTGACGGAGCCGTCCTCCCCGATGAAGTAATCCATATTGTCCCGGATATACCGGAAGTATTTCTCCTCACCCGTCAGCCGCCACAGCAGCTCGAAGCCCTTCAGAATGACTCCGTAATCATAGGACCATTTGCCCTGATACCATTCGTTAGCTTGATACAGCAGCGGCGTCCGCTCCATGATGGAGCTTGCCATACGTACCGCCCAATTTGTCTTGTCCGTCATCGTAACCTCCACTTGTTAAAATAATTAATACACCCCGTCCTCCCCGATCTTCTTGGCGAGCTTGTTGGACAGCATGACGAGGATCAGGCCGACCACGCCCTTGAACAGGCCGACGGTGGTGCTGAAGCTGAGCTGGCCGTTCTTCAGACCGGCGGTATAAATGTAAGTATCGAAGATTTCGCCGACCTCGCGGTTGAGGGAATTCAGCAGCAGGTACATATGCTCGAAGCCCAGGTCGAGTGTGTGGCCGATCTTCAGAATCAGCAGCGTGATAATGACCGGGCGGATGGCCGGCAGGGTGACATGCCAGGTTTTGCGCAGGCGGCCTGCGCCGTCCATCTCGGCAGCCTCGTACAGCTGCGTATCCACCACTGTAATGGCGGCCAGATAAATAATGGTCGACCAGCCGAGCTCTTTCCAGATAATCTGGCCGATATAGACAATGCGCAGCCACTCCGGAGAAGTCAGGAAGCTGATCTTCTGACCGCCCATCGCGGCAATCATCTCATTCAGCACCCCGCCGTCCACATTCATGAACACATAAGTAATGGATACGATGATAACCCAGGACATAAAGTGCGGAATGTAGATGACCGTCTGCACCACATTTTTAAAGACCTTGTGCCGCACTTCGTTCAGCATCAGCGACAGAATGATCGGCAGCGGGAAGAAGATGATGATGTTCAGCGCGAACAGAATCAGCGTATTTCGCAGCAGCATCATAAATGTTGGCTCCGTGAATAAACGGATGAAGTGCTTGAAGCCGACCCACGGGCTGTCCGCAATCCCCATATAAGGCTGATAATCCTGGAAGGCAATAATCAGCCCGCCCATCGGCAGGTATTTGAAAATCACGAAATACACAAATCCCGGCAGTATCATCAGATATAACAGCTTGTTTCTTCTCAGACTCAGCAGGTTTTGCATGGTCCGTGTTTTTTTTGCCGGCGATGCAGGTCCCTTCACCGCGGCGACATTTGCCTCTTTCACCAGAATCGTCCTCCTTGAACGCGTTTCTTTACGGTTCAAGCTTAAGGCGCCCGGGCGTATTACGTATATAATCATTACTTACTGTAGGCCAACAATCCGCGCCGCTATGCGCTTTTGACTGTCCCGAACCTGTGCAAGGATACCTATCGTACCTGAAGAGCATGTCCGCTGCAGCCCGTCATTTCACCCCCTCTCAAAGCGATAGCTAATGATTATATACGGAATGTCCTCCCCTTGTTACAGTGTCAATGAAACGATTACGAGGAGGATAACCGCATGGCGCAATCATCATTAAAAAAAGAAAGCATGGGCGGCAAACTGTTCACCATCGTCAATACCACCCTGCTGGCTCTCATTGCTCTCATTTGTCTTTTACCTTTTGTCAACGTATTTGCCAGTTCCTTTGCCACTACACAGGAGATCGTCGAGAAGAAATTCGTCCTGTTCCCGACCACCTTCTCGCTGGATGCCTACCGCTTCATTCTCTCCACGCCTACCATCTTCAGAAGCCTTGGCGTGTCCATAGGCGTCACTCTGGCAGGTACTGTCGTCAGTATGGTCCTGACCGCGTTAATGGCTTACGGCTTGTCGCGCAAATACCTGCAGGGCCGTGACTTCATCAATTTCGTGGTCGTCTTCTCCATGCTGTTCAGCGGCGGCATGATCCCTACCTTCCTGGTGGTCAAATCGCTCTCCCTGATCGATTCCTACTGGTCCATGATTATCCCGGTGGCAATCAACGCCTTCAACCTGATCATCATGCGCAACTTCTTCCAGGCGCTGCCTGAAAGCCTGGAGGAGTCGGCCAAGATTGACGGCTCCAACGATTTCGGCGTCTTTCTCAAAATCATGCTGCCGCTGGCGCTGCCCTCCATCGCAACCCTGTCCCTGTTCTATGGCGTCGCTTACTGGAACACGTATATGAACGCCATCCTGTATATCAACGATTCCGTCAAATGGCCGATTCAGGTGCTGCTGCGCCAGATCGTTATCGTCTCCAGCGGGATGCAGGGCGACAATACGTCGGTCGACATCATACCGCCGGCCCAGACGATCAAGATGGCAGTCATCGTGGTGGCGACGGTGCCGATGCTGATTGCCTACCCGTTCGTACAAAAGCATTTCACCAAAGGCGCCATGCTCGGCGCCGTCAAGGGCTGACAAGCCTTTTGGCCTATCCTCAGTACAACGGCCAGTCCCTCTACCGGAGGACTGGCCATTGCTGTCTGGATAATGAGGGCAAAGGAGTATTTAAACCTACAAAATCAAATAACTTAGGATAGTCGTGTAATTCTATTCCAATGCCTACACTTCTCTCCTGTAGATAAAAAACTCTTCTGCATGCATGCCAATGACATGTAACGCTTTGAACTCTAGTTCATCTTCTGCAGTTTCTACAACATTTTAAACTTGCCTGTTACCCACCTAATATTATCAATTCTCTTTTCGACAGCCTAATGTGACAGTAAACGACAGATCAATAACTCTATAATGTATATATTAGTCGGATAATTACTATGAAACCTAGGTTGAAAGGAGCAATTTTGAGAGATTCATTACTTATGGGGGGGTATTATTTTGCCTATTGATCAACTTGTTACATACTCTAAGGCCTTAGATTTAAAAGAAAAAATAGATTCATTAGTTAGTTTACGACATGTTGCAATTAACAGCATCGAACCGATAGTTACAGATATTAGTAGTGATAAATTTCCCACTGAAGCTACACTCAATAATGCGCTTAAAGCACTTTCCAATCTCTCAGTGAAGCAAAAAGATTTACTTGAATATTTATCCCTTGATGACGAACAAAAAATAGTTACTTTACAAGATATCAATGGAATGTTGAAAGAAATTGAGATTAACGAACAAATTTCAGAAACGGTTGATAATATAAAAAAAAGTATTTCTAAATTCATTGCATTACAATGTGTTAATGAAGACTTTATAGAGGAAATCAAGCAGCAGCAAGCAACAGCTAAAGAATTGCTTGAAAGCTACTCGTCAAATGAAATGCTAATCGAATTAGGGGGAAAATATGATTTAGCCATAAAGATTGCTTTTAAACTGATAATTCCCGATGCTAATCATTATAGTCGAATAACAAAAGAAATAGGACTTGCTACAAGCTATGCCCTTAGAAAAGGGTTATTTAATATTCCAATTCCATCTGTAAAAGAATTAGATACTACCTCAAATGAAATTTTCCCAACCATTAATCTGTTCAGTAGTAAAATAAATAATCCGCTCCCACTTATTCCGACTGACGATAGCCTTGTCCAACCTAATGACGACTTTTTATTTACTACTGATTATAAAATATCCTACTATGGAAAAAAGCTGCAAAGATTTTCAGCAAGTAAATTTGAACAAGATTTAAAGAGAATTTCTTCCCATCGGGGCCCTTCTTCATTTCTTTTAACCTATATAAATAATTATGGAATATTAGGGGAAGATGAGTTATCTCTATTCATTCC
This sequence comes from Paenibacillus tepidiphilus, assembly GCF_008635795.1. Classification (GTDB taxonomy): domain Bacteria; phylum Bacillota; class Bacilli; order Paenibacillales; family Paenibacillaceae; genus Paenibacillus_AQ; species Paenibacillus_AQ tepidiphilus. Next base: position 154,439 of record NZ_VWRQ01000006.1, read on the forward strand.
AGAAACTTCTCCATCTTCTGAAGAAAAACTCAATCTCTATCGAATGATTCTTCAAGGTTTATGCCACAAAGGATACCTAACTTCTTGTACAGTTATCTTAAATAATGATAGCTTTGTCTTCTATACTCTCAGCCCTATTGGAATTGAGGCATTTCAAAAAGAAACCAGCCGTAAACAGTTACTATTATATTCATCACTTAAACCTATTTATCGACAATTTGGGGAAGAACTTTGGAGTTTGGAAGATCACGAAAGCCCCTTCTCGATTGCTCGTCAGCTAAGCATGATAAATCAAGCACAGGGACTATTGGAGAAAGCATTAAAAACATATTTTATTTTAGATAATTGGAAAACTCTCATTCCTATACCTCATAGGGATCTTGAGTTCAGAAAGTTAGGAATCCGTATAGTAATCATGGCGCCATTCTCCGAATTCGAAAGTTCAAAAAATGATTTAATTAACATTGAGCAGATTGTTCAAATGAAGACAGATTGTGTGCCAATTATTTGGACATCCTCTCGGATAGATGGCTGCTCTTGGGCACAAGCTTTATCTGGGAATAACCAATCAGTATATTTTCTCACAAATGAGAATGGCACTCTATTTTTAGGTAATAAAGAAGGTTTAGATTGCTTCTCATTAATTTTTGATCAAATAAACTTAATTGCGGAAAAAAGGGATGAGGTATCAGAAAGTTTAGATATCTTAGATGCTACCGTCTCTGTTAAAGGAGAAAATAGAGTCGTAGAACAAGAAGATATAAAAAATACAGATATTTATACTACATCAGATAATAATGAAAAATCTGAATTAGTTAATCTAGTTGCCCAAGAAGATCAAATCCTGAGTGATGAAACTAATCTGTCTAAGAGTGAGGAGCCACCAACTGAACTTTTGCCGTATATTGAAAATAGTGACTTCCAATCAGTTATTGAAAAAGCATTACTAATGGTTGCAGAGAGTAAATTTGCAGAAGCCATGATATTGCTTCATTCTGTAGCAAACTTCTCATCTGAAGCAAAAATATTGAAGGAAAAGATCTCTTTTATTTTAGAAGATCCTTTATGCAAATATGAAGATTTATTCACATTAAGCGATACTCCAATTAATCTTTTCGTGAAAAATGTTGATGCGCTTAATGATTACTTGAACATTGCAATGTGGTTACGCATTTTTTTCAATCCCGATAATCCTAATGATCATCGTTTAAAGTCACGTTGGGGACAAATCAGTAGTGATTATTCCAATCCTATATTACAAAACTGTCCTGCTTTAAAACAGCTAATTAGTCATTTTTGGTTGTTCCTAGAACGCCATAATACTGGTTTTAAATTCTGCACTTCAGGAACTGCACGCATTCAAATGGAACTAACTAATAAACTTAACAAAACAAATCAACAACTCTTAGAAGCTCTAAGTATTTTTAATACTCGTAATATTAAAGCCAAAATTGGTCATAGGAAGGCTCATCAGCTTGTTTTGGAATTTTATAGTAGTAATGGAGTGTTGACAGAAATAGTACGTAAAGCTCCTTCAATGCCTTTAGATGATTTAAGAACCTTCTGTCAGCAGTTTACTGTTATAGATTTATTGTCTAACACTTCCCACCTTAATACCATTCCAGATGATAAAAAACTTGAAGAGTTTATTGATAAATACTGGGATGCTATGAATTTTAAATCCAATTTCGGAAAAAATGTATCATTTTTAGGGAAAGAGCGCGACCATCAACGTAGTTGGCTTCGTGAGGCTGTTACTCCATTAATAAATTGCTATATCTGCCGAGTTAACGTAGAAAAGCAGGGCATGATGGATTTAGTTAGTCCAGAGGCTGTCAAGAAATATCGTAATACAGCAAGTGAACTTATGACGGAAATATTACAGCAACTTTCTCAATACGGACAAGATGATATTGTTGATTCGGGTTTCTCAATCCTTCGTGTAGTAATCAACCAACTTAAAGATTCTTTAAATGAAGATATTGAACAGGAATCATACTTCTATGAGAGCTTACTTCTTACAGGTGAAATTGAACTTGATGATCAATACTTACCTGTTCTAGACAATTGGATGTATGAGTTGCCAAATATTTCAGGTTTCCGTTTATGGGAGAGAGCAATTCGCCACTCCAATAACCATAACCATACATGGCAAGATGCGGCTTTAAGTGCACTCCGTGACTATGATATAGGGAGATATGATTTAATTATCCGCAGGTTCGGACAAGAAATATCTCTCGATGAATCAGCAGTGATTAATACACGTAAAAAGGCACCTTCTCAGATAACTCGTTACAAAGAAGAGTTTATGACCAGTGTAGAAATTGCTCAGAACTATGGGCAAATTTCAAGCAAGGGAATTATGGATAATTACTTCCGTCTTGCTATTGCAGCGCAACAGCATGCAGAAAAGATGAATAATTGCGGATTTTACAACAGACTTCTTGACGCTTGCAACAAACAGATAAAACAGGATTCCAAGGAACGAATGGAAGCGACTCAGACTAGGCTGGAGGAACTTAAGCAAAATATACTTCTAGCCGCAGAAAACAATTCGGAAAATATTGATAAAGAAGTGGTATTTAAAAGTTGGCCAATTCTAGATAAAATCGATCAAATGCTTGAAAAGCGAAACATGACAGTTGCAGAAGATTACATTCAATTGGCAAACAATGGTTATGGACAACAAGATATACCTTCAATTCAAAAGTATGCTTCTGATCCTTTTAGCTATTTCTACGAACGCTACCAAACTCTTTATAATGCTTGTAATACAAACAAAAGCGTTGATTTGAATCGTATTTATGAAAAAGAGGTTAAGTCAAGCTTCTTTGCAAATCAACGTAACCGCAATACAGTAAATGCTGATGAATTTATCCGCTTATGGTCGAAACTCTCTAACGCTGAGAATATTCAGTCAATAATAAAACATTTATCTTTCCATGAAATCAAAAAAGTTACATCAGGAAAAAATAAAGAACTTTATATTTTTCCTGAAGCTATTGATGGGACCCTTGGTCAGTACAGTCACCCATTTGCTGCTTTTGGGACACAAGCGTTTCAGAAAGGTTTACGTGTTATTCACATGGCTGGAACTAGATCAGCTGATAATATTTTAGATGAAATGATACAGCATGGGGCTAGTGGAGCAGCTTCAACGATAGTTCTGTTAGACTATGCATTACCGCTCGCAGAACGTACACTCCTTGCAAAGTCAATTAAACTCAGAGGAATTCCTGAAATCATCTTGGTCATAGACCGCGTGATGGCACTCTTTCTTGCTGGATATAACCAATTAGAACGCGGCAATGTAATGTTACAGATAGCACTTCCTTCTAGTAACGTTCAACCTTATATACCCAATGGAATTATTCCTCCTGAAATGTTCATTGGGCGAACAGATGAACTTAATAGAATTCGTAACTTAGCAGGACCTGTATTGGTATATGGTGGAAGGCAGCTTGGGAAAACGGCTTTGCTCCGTCAAGCTAAAAACCTTGATCATCATCCTGAAAAAGGAAGTTATGCTGTTTTTATTGATCTTAAGCAGGATAATTGCCATACCGCTCCAAAAAAAATAAGTGAAGAACTTGTTTTTTCCAACATTTTAGACCAGGAATACTCAACTTGGGAAGAATTAAAAACGGCTCTGAAAATTCGTCTTAACAGTAAAGAAAAACCCATCAATAAGCTTTTATTATTACTAGATGAAGCAGATCGTTTTCTTTCAAGTTGTGAACAGGACAATAACCGGCCACTTGAGATCCTTAAAGAAATTAAAGATTCTTTTAACGATCAGTTTAAATTTGTACTGGCTGGTCTCCGTGACGTTGTTCGTTTTAATAAGCGGCGCTTAAGTGGTAATAGTGTTCTAGCACACATGGGACACATCACAATACGTCCACTTGCATATACTGATGCTTGTGATCTGTTGGAAAAACCTTTACATTATTTAGGTTTTCGTATTGATGAAGCCGACGATTACATGATTAGTTTAATTTTGGCTAAAACAAATTACTATCCTGGATTAATTCACTTCTACTGTCAGAAACTGATTGAAGCGACTGCTGACAGTTACAAAAACGGTAGTTACAATGAAAATTCTGCTCCCCCGTATCTACTTGATGAGAAACATCTGAAGACACTTTTGGGACAATCTGAATTTTTGGAAATGATTGAGGATAGATTTCGTATTACTCTTCAATTGGATAAAGACGATCTTTATGATATCTTGGCAAATGCTATGGCATATTTCTACTACTCAGAAGGTATAGGTAAAGCTGCTGCAGTTAAGGATATTATGAATGTTTGCAAAGATTTTGAAATTAAGAAAATTTGTCTTATGTCTGAGGACAACTTGAAAGCCCTTCTTGAAGAAATGGATGAACTCAATATTCTTAGACAAGAGCAAATGGGCTCAGAAAAATATATTTTCAATCGGTATAGCTTCTTTCAAATGTTAGGAAGTTTTGAAAATGTATTTGAACAATTATTAAAATATGCTGAACAAGGAGTGCAGTAATGTTAAATGAGGAAACTCTCTGGTGGAGTCAAGTATCAGGACCATCTCGATACTTACAGGATACTCTTGAAGCTGTTTCAAACGGTGGAGTTACTGTCCTCGAAGAAACAGCATACATGGGTCAATTTCTATCTATGTTAAAAGACAAGCTACTTTATAAAAACAGCAAATTACAAATTATTAACTATAATGCGGATGATTTTTTGAATTCAGAAAACATTGAAGAATATTTGCTTTTTAAATTTGCTCCCGATTACAATTATCACCCTATAGAGGGTCCGCCTACTAGAATTATTGCTAAAAATAATTTATTGGATGGACGGGTTCTAATTATTCGTCACATAGAGAAGGATAAGCGTTGGATGGATGTTGCAATGGAATTCGCCAAATATTGCTCATTCCAAAGTGGCTCGATTGTATTTACTCTAAAAGGAGGAACTCCTCAACTAAAGAAACAAAAGAAAATTGAAGTACTTGAACTAAAAAATTACATTACCACTTATGACATGCAGTTATTTGCTTCTTATTGCATATCGAATCTTTCTAATTTATCGTCACCGATGAAAAATTACATCACACAAATTGCTTCAACCTTAGCTGGAAACAATCCCGAGTTATGTAAAGAGTTGGCTGTTGAAGAACTCGCAGTTGATGTATTCGGTTTATTAAATCGCCTATCTCAATGTTCTCCTAATTCAGCACTTATTCCGGAAAACAAATCGAATGTAGACCATATTCTTTGGGAAGCTCAGATTCAAACGGTTTTTCCCATTATTGAGCAAGAAAGACGTAGAATAATTGAATCTTATTATCAAGAACTTCTAAATATTCTTCCTGTGACAGATGAATTCGGAAGAAAGATTGAGATTCCAGAGGATATGGAGTTACGCCATATTCACTATTATTATTTTAAAAATGCTGGTAGTTTTAAAAGCAAAGAAGATAATGATACTTTTAAACTAATTTATAACAGCAGAAATGATCTTGCTCATCTAAATCTATTAAACGGAACAGTCATTAAGAATATATTTTCATTACGAAGTAACAAGATAATTCGTAAATAAAAAATCAAAATTTCTTCTCCAAACAAGTTAAAGAATCTTTATTTTTACAAAGTCGCTTTGCCTGGTCATTCAGCGGCCAAGAATTTTATTATTCAGCGGTAATAGTAAAAAAGCAAGTTTTAAGATAACTAACAGATCCCTGAAAGATGAATCCAAAGATTTTGGCAGCAGTCTATGGCTTCAATTTCTTCTCCACTACCAGTAGGCAGCTTAAAGGGCCATCCCGATCCGGAATGGCCCTTTTTTTTTCCGCTTTTTCAATGAACGTTATACGTTAACACCATCGTTACTTTTTCTTTACGGGTATCCAGATCTCACCCTGTGTATGCACCGCCGTGCCATAATACATTTCGAATTGCGGCCCTTCAACCTGTTCGTACCCGGAGATCGGAAACCACTCGGTGTAGATTCGCTCCCACAATGGCTGCAATTCACATTGCGGCTCCGGGAAGATAGCCCATGTTAATTCCGGAACAGCAAGCTTCGTGAACCGCTCCGGAAGCTCAAGCCCCGGCGGTAAATGATAGCCTACCATGTACTTGAAGGATTCTCCCGAGTAATCATATAAGGCAGCGTGCAGTACAGTATTGCTGAACCGCCCCAGCAGCCCGTTCATTAACTCCACACTGCCGTCTTCATCACATTGCTTACGGAACTGGGGCACATCTGCAAATGCCGTTTGCATCTCCCGGCTGACCAGACCAGAAACACCGAACATCTCAAACGCCCCTCTTTGTTCAATCCGGTAATTCATCTCGGCATCTCCTTTGATTGAGAGTTGAAAGGACATCCGGGGATAGGCTTTTAGGGTAACGCCTTTATCGCGCGCAGATACCGGCATCATCCCATGGAGATTCTTGAACGCCCGTGCAAATGCTTCCGGCGATTGATATCCGTATTTCATGGCTATATCGATCACCTTGGCACCGGTTGTCTGCAGTTCAAACGCCGCCAAGGTCAACCGCCGGTGCCGGATGTACTCGGATAACGGGACTCCGGTAATGAACGGAAACATCCGCTGAAAGTGATACGTAGAACAGCAGGCAATCTTCGCGATCTCATCATATGAGATCGTATCCGCCAGATTCGTTTCGATATAATCCATGGCCTGATTCATTCTCTCCAGCCAATCCATCGTTTTCCCTCCCCTCGAGCTCAATACTATCGCAAGAACAAATGGCCTACCGTGCAATTCCTGCACGAAATTGTCAGGTTCCTTGTCTATAGATCACTCCAATAAATCCTATGTATAGGGTCGATCAGTCTGCTTCCTTGAATTGTTGAGTGGCATACATGCCTTCCTCCCAAAGCTTGCCGTTAGACAAATGGTATTCGCTTTCCACTGAACCGTCTGTCCTGGTGTAGGTGATCGCAAAGACCTGGCCTGTATCGATCAGCATCGGGTATTCACTGTAAGGGAGATAGTTATCCGCCAGAGGCAGCCCTTTGACATCTTCATAGGCGTCCTCCAATCGCCAGAATTCCCGGTAGGCGTAATCCTTGAACCCGGTCAAATCCTGCTTCCCAAAATATGATGCCGGATACTCCTTGCCCTGTAAAGTGATGCTATCCACTCTGGATGACTCAATGTCTTTAGCAATCCAGCTTAGGTCCTCCGAATAAATATTGTCACCGTAGTACTTCTGTAATTGATTGGCCATTGACGGAATCGATTGGTTACTATAAACCATTCCGTCGAGCGCGGTATGTGCTGAGCCGTAAATGCCCATGACATTCTCACTACCCAGCTTTTCAAATTCGCGGATAAAATTCTCTGTCATCTTGTTTTCCCGGTACACTTCGTCATCTTTGCTGTAATAATAACGGCCCTGCTCGATCGCTTCCTTCGTTAAATGATATTCTTCCGATCCTATCAGATCGTGTACGTCAAGATAGGATAAGAAGCGGCTCCCGGTAGTATCCTCCTGATGCCCGATATCTGTGCCGTGGAAAATCGTCTCGGGACACTCGCTCTTAATTTTTCGGTAGAACGTCTTCGTATATGGAGTATGAATCTGGGTTCCCTCCCAGTCCTCATAAATCTCCTCCAGAATATCGTCGTTGTCCGACTGCATCCACAGGTTCAAAAATTCGGCAGTGAAATAGGACAATTCAACGAATAAGTGCCTCATCCCCTTGGTATGGTAATATTCCGACCACCATTCAAATTCTTTGTCCATGATCTTGTCCACGCCATGGGCTTCACCGTACAGATAAATGCTGCCCGATGCTGGCGTCACTACAGGCGTATCCTGGGTCGGCTGCGGAGACCTGTTTACTGGCATGTCTGCGGAAGAATTATTGCAGGCTGTCAGGCTGCCGATGACAAGCGCAATGGTCAGGATCAGCAGTACGGGGTGTGCAAGCAGTGTTTTGGCTTTGGCTAAGCAGGGGTGATGGTTATCATTCATAAGCTAGGAACAACCTTTCAAGTTCATTTATAAATCCAAAATCAGGTATTCTCTAGCTTATGAGGAAAATCCTGCTATCCTGTCTCATCTCTCCTGCTTCATCGCCCGATAAGCCCCAGGTGTGACATGCTCCTTCTTGCGGAAGGAGCGGATGAAATTCTGCGGATTATGGTATTGCAGCCGCTCGCCGATCTCCTTGATGGTCATATCGCTCTCCACCAGCCATTTCTTGGCCATCTCCAGCCGGTAGCTCATTACATATTCGCTGAAGGTCATGCCGAACTCTTTTTTGAAAATGCTGCTTAAGTAATTCGGGCTGTAATGCAGCCGTTCGCCGATCATCTCCAGCGACAGCTCCTGGTCGTATTCCGTACGCACAATGTTGGCGATCTGGTCGGCAAGGCCGCGGAATTGGCGGGTCGTCTTCTCCTTCATGGAGGCGACCATCGGCTGGATAACCTCTTTGACCAGAATGCGCTCAATCTCCTCGGGATTGCGGATATCGAGCAGCCGGTGGTACAGCGCATAATTGTCCTGGGTCAGCAGCACCTCTACACCGATGAGCTGCTCCAGCTGAATCAGGTTATTCACGAACCGGATCAGCGTCACCTCGAAATTCAGCGGGTTCTTGCTGTGCTTCATCATCTCGCCGAGCAGCGGATAAAGCGAACGCGATACCTGCTCCTCGTCGCCGAGCCGGATGGCGTCAAACAGCTGCGATTCCAGCTCCGAGGGGTAATGCAGCAGGACAGGACCCGAGATAACCTTGGAGATATCCTCGTAGAAAATAATCGATTCCTTCCCCAGATGCAGCCGGTGATGCAGGGCCTCCTTACTCATCTCGCAGGCTTCCTTGCTCCCGCTCAAATCCGTATAGAAGTTACTGATGCCGACGCTGACCGACAGCTTGAGCAAATCCCGGACCGTCTTGATAATCCGCTTGGCATCCTCCAGCACCTGCTTGCGGTTCTCCTGGTCGCTGCCGCCCTCGAAGATCAGAACCGTCGCCTGTGTGCGGTCATTCAGCAGCACGGGGATCATCCGGCGTGAAGCCGGAAGCAGCTCCTCCACCAGCTTATTTACCGCCACGAGCAGCAGATCCTTGTCGGAAGCCTGCCTTGCCCCGTAATTGTCAAGCTGGATCAGCATCGTTGCGTAGCAGGAGTGTCCCGTAAGCGAATACCCGAACCGGTTCATGTTATGCTCCAGTTCTTCCGCAAGGATACGGCCGCGGAACAGGTTCAGGATGAACTGGGTCTCGAGCTGCGGCAGCTCCGACTCCAGCAGCCCCTCCAGGCTTTGCTTCTCGGACAGGATATGGTCAATGGAAGTGATTATCCAGTCAATCTCGTCCTTAGGAGCCGGCTGTCCGCCCACGGAGAGCTTGCGCTGAATCTTCTGGATCCGCTTGGTGAAATGCAGAGCAATACCGTAGGCTACCACGACAATCAGCAGCGTAATCAGGACGATCATCATAATCAGACCGAAGCGTGTAGTCTTCAGTGCATCGGCGATCTCTTTCTGATCCAGCAGCGTAACATAGGTCCAGTTATTATAAGAGGACTTCGCATAAATCGCTTTGACGTTCTTGCTGCCAGGGGAATCGAGGGACAGGGTTCCCGGCTCTCCGGAGCCGCCCGCTGCCTTAGTGATCTCCTGCAGCTGCCCGGAGGTCAGCAGCCCCTGGGCCGAAGCCGATTCGTACAGCAGCTCGCCCTGGCGGTTCAGCAGGAATACCGGGATATTGTCCTCAGTCTGCAAAATGCGCTGCAGTGCCTTGAGCGAAATATCGGACAGCGCAATCGCCTGCTTCCGCTGCGAGAACACCGGCAGCGTATTGACCATCCGGATGCCGTCCTCCGTCTTGATCCAGAACAGCGACCGCTTCTGATCGTCGATGTAGCTCTGGTGCAGAAGCTCCCGGTCCTCCTCCGTCAGATGCGTAAGCCGGCCGTTCGCGATCTGCCAATTCTGCTCCAGACTGATCAGCGAGTACGCCACGCCGTCCACACCCAGCGATGCGATGTAATTGAGCTGGGAATTGACATTGCGGTAAGCCTGGAAGTCCGATACCGTAATCGGATTCTTGATCACCTCGCTGAAAGAACTGGTCGTGCTGTAGGTGTTGAAGGCATACTCGATCGTCTCGATCTTCTGCTCCAGCGTATTTTTGACCTGCGTAATCAGGCTCTGCTTGCCGACGGCAACCCGTTCATTCACCGAGCGGTTCGTCGTCAAATAAATATAGCTGCCGAAGCTGATGACAAGGCCTACGCCCAGTACAAGAATAGGAATGAAAATCTTGTAGAACATTCTGCCTTTTCGCATGGCTAAACTCCTTCAGTATTGGAATCATACCAATTATAGCGTTTTCATAAAATGGAGTTCAACCCATTTTTCACACGTGTGCATAGTTTATACGAATCGCCGTAAATACACAATTACATAGGAGACAGACACGCTCATCTTAGCCCATGCCAATAAAGCCTCCGCCGAAACGGAAGCCCAGCTTTATAGAGTAACGGCTGCAACTCCTGAGAGGTTACTTTGGTTGCGATGCCGCATGCCGGCGATAAGCCTGTCTCAACATATTGCTATAGCTCAGCATAATTGTATTTCGTACAACTATATCCTGGAAAAGCAGCGGTTTCTGCAGGATAGTTGCACTTGCTGCAATTATATCCCGGCAAAACCGCCTGAAAGGGATAATTTGCCGATTATAGTTGTATCAAATACAGCTATTTCCGTTCAAGCGGAATTTGCGAGACTTTTAGTTGTACAAAGTGCAGTTAAGCACCCTGACCTGAAGGTTTAACCCCCAGCCCACCGGGGCTTATACGGTCCTGCGATCCCAGCCTCACAGCCAGTCCTCGGCCAGCAGCCGCTTCAGTTCCTGCACCCGCTGCGCACCCAGCTTCTCCGTAATGCTCCGCTCAACGTCCTGCTTGCACTCCAGCAGCTTCCGGCCGGTCTCCAGACCCTTGGGCGTCAGGACGATATGCTTATCGCGGCTGTTCCCCGCAACCTGGGCAATCTCTACGTAGCCTTCGGCAAGCAGACCGTTCACACATTTTTGCGCTCCCTGGCGGGAGATATTGATCATACGGCTGATCGCGGAAATGGACAGCTTCCCGTGCAGCTCCAGCTTGGCAAGGACATGAGTCTCGCTGTGATTCAGGGGGCTGCCGCTGCGCTCATCGAGCTTCTCGCGGAGTGCCTTATGCTTCTCGCTCATTAAGTCGATCAGATTCAGCTCTAGAAAATAATCTTTCATGGGATTCCTCCAGATACAGTTGATGAAACAGACAGATACTCATCAGGAGTATTGTCAACCAGGTTGACAATAAATCCGCCCGCTGCTATTATAAGTGAAGTTTTAGAAATCATAAAGGATAGAGGAGTTAAACCTATGGGCAGAAACAAAAAGGAATCTCTCATTTTCACTTCAATGATGTGTGTATTGATGGTCTTCGGCATGAGCGTTTACAACGTTATGATATTCAGCGGCCTGACTCGCTCTCTGCTTGGCGATGTGCTGGCTACCTTGCTTCCCGCACTGGCCGTTGCCTTGGTATGCGATATCTTTATCGTCGGCAGATTGGCCAAAGGGGCTGCGGGCAAATGGCTCAAGCCGGACGCGCCTGTCATTCAAAAGGTGCTGACCATCTCCTGTCTCATGGTCTGCGGAATGGTTCTCTGCATGTCTCTATATGGGACACTAGCACATTACGGATTTACGGGCAACTTTATCGGCCACTATCTGAAGACCGCCGGACTTAACATTATTTGCGCCCTGCCGCTGCAGCTGCTGGTGGTCGGACCGTTGACCCGGCTGCTGTTCTCGAAGCTGTTCCCTCCGCATTCCGCTGTTTCACATTAGGAGTTTCCGCTTGCTTGGAGTGCGCAAGTCCGGGGTAATGGGTATTATTACCACGGCATACGAAAGGACGTGACACCATGTTCAGCAAAAAAGATGGTATCCCTCTCCTTGCACTCATCGCGGCCTTGATTCTCATTAATGTATTCGGCACCACCCTTGATGCGCAGCTGTGGCCAAGGTTTACACTTCTGGCCAACTGTATTCTGGTACAAGGGATGTTTCTTACGCTGCTGGGTCTGTTCCGGAACAGCGCGAACCGTACCCCCTCCATCGGCCTGATTCTTTTGTCGCTGCTGACGGGCTTCATCTCATTCATCATTATATTCAACTCTGCGATCGACTCTCTGAATCAGGTGCTCGTATTGGTGCTGCAAGTGATTATCACCTACACGGAGGCCAGCCTGCTGCGCAGAGAACTCAGAAACGAGCGGGGCCGGAAGATTTGACACGAGACATGAAGTAGCGCAGCCGGAAGGTATATCTCGTCAAATAAGCATCAGCAAAAGACCCGGAACCAATTAATGGTCCCGGGTCTCGTCATGTGTGCTCCGGGCCGCCGTCAGTAGTCGGCCCCCTCCTTCATTTCATAAACCTCCATTGTTCCCTCATGCAGCTCCACGGCAACTGTGGTACCCTCCTTCCGGAAGAACTGGACATGTCCGATCCGATCTTCTTTCAGTTCGGACCATCCGGCTGCCTGCAGCTGTTCCCAATAATCCTTCGGAGGATCACCGGCCTGTGCCCCATCCGCGCTTTGCAGCTCATACTTCACACCTTGCCTGATGTTGGGATTGGCAGTGTCTGTAATAACCCCGACCTGGCTGGCGTACCCGGGAACGGGAAAGTCAGCGAACAGGGAACCCTGCGCTTGTCCTTTGCCCTCTGAGTCTGCAGCAGAGCAGGCAGAAGACATCACCAGCAAAGGCAACAACAGCATCAGCTTACTTAACCTTTTCAAGTGTAAGAATCACTCCTTGTTAAGCTTCAATTCGGTGTACAGTCCCAGCGGGAATGCGCAGCGGCTCTCCATCGACGGAGATCCAGACGTCAAGCGCCGAAGGATTGCCTATCATCGTCCGGTCTGCGCTGAAATACAAGGAACGGAGCGCTGTGACATAATCATAAATCTCAATGTTGGTTGCGTACCAGACATCCTCTCGGCCGCCGGCCTGGGCACAGAAGTCTTCAATCAGGTCCCAGTTGTCCTGACTGGCAAACTCATAGCTATGGCCCCAGACATAACAGAGGCACAGGCTATGGGACAGCGGCTGGGTGATAAACCGCTCCCAAATTTCCGCAAGCCCGTCGCTGTGATGGCAGGTAGGATGCCACTTCATGAAGTCGGCAGGGACCCCGAAATACTTGGTGGCGTTGACCGTCCGGCTGTACACGAGCCCCAGGGAGCGCAGCACCGGAATCAGCTCTTCGGAATAGCTGCCGAATGGATAAGACATCCCTCTTACCGGGTAACCGGCCAGCTGTTCCAATGCCCTGCGGTCTTCCAGCATTTCATGGACTGCCAGCGGGGCAGGCAGCTGCTCCAGATGCGGATGGGTGACGGAATGGGCCGACACCTCGTGTCCTGCCAGAACCTGCACGACCTCGTCTTTGCTCAGGAATCCCTCCCGGCCGAGGTTAGCGCTGTTTAAATGAAAGGTTCCTTTAATTCCGTACTTGTCCATGATGCCGGCCAGCCGGACATCATGAACCTGCCCGTCGTCATAGCTCAGCGTCAGCGCTTTTGGCAAGCCGCCCGGGAACAGATTGAGTTGCAGTTGCATCGGATTCACTCTCCATCATATGTAGTATCAATTATGATCTTTCTACTATTTAAAAGGATTCTGCGGCATGATTGTCATCCCTTTATTTAGAGCCAATATTTTCGCACAGTTCAAATTTAATTATTTAAAATTTCACAAAATTGCAATCACATTCTCATGAAAACCTATGGAAACAGAACCGTTTTCGATTTAAGATAGGGGGAAACTATTTTAACCGTAAAGGCGGGAACGAACACTGAATAAATATGGATTCGGCCAGACCGTCACAGAGCTGCTGGCACGTTCGGGCAATGGCGTTGCCGTCAAGTTTGAGCCGAGGTTTCCGGGGGGCCGGATGGTCGGGGGCAAGTATCAGATGAGCACGCATACGATTTATTTATATATAGAAGAAATTATCCGCCAATGCCGGTTGATGTTCGGCTCTACCGGCAGGCTCATGGAGTATTTCGCCGTAATTATGGCTCATGAGCTGGGTCACTCCGCAGATGAGGAACTGGAGCAGCTCGCCGACCGGCTGGACGAACCGCTTACGGCCTGTGAGCGGGCGGAAATCCAGCTGCGGATCGAGGAGAATGCCTGGAGCTATGCTGCGGCCTTGCTGCCGGACATCGACTCCGCATTTATGCAGCGCATTACCGACGAATCGCTCTCAGCATATCGGCGGCGGCTGGATTCCGATATCGCCTGACGGCGGCGGGGGAAACACCCTCCCGGCGCGGGATTCCGATGGCGCTTGATTGGGGCGGGGGGAATCCCCTTCCGCTGGATGGTGCGACTTCTATTACTATAGGTTGTCCTGCCCCGTCAAACGGGGCTATCTAAGATAAGATAAACAAAGCCAGGCCCCGCCATGGGGACCTGGCTTTGTTCATTGGTTCATTGGTTCACTGTTATCGTTACTGCACCTGTTTTAGTTATCGCGTTGACGGGCCCTGGCCTCGCCGCCCTTGCGCCCTGCTTCCTCACGGCTCATTTTGCCGTCATTGTTACCGCCGTTGGAACTGCCATTGGAGCCGTTGCGGGCTTCTCCGCCCTTTTCACCGATCTCCTGGTAGAACTCGCGGTCATGATTTCTGGATGTTGCCTCTCCACCTTTACGGCCGGCTTCTTCGCGGCTCATCTTGCCATTCTGGTTGTTCTGTGCCATTCTGAATTCCTCCTTGTTAGGTATAGAGTATCGTGTTGCATATATACTTTAACCTTGCCTCCCGGAATGAAACATCGTACTCCTCAATATAATTCTCTTTCCCGGACCGCCTAAAGCTCCGAACGCCGATGGAATGCAGCCTCCCGCCGCCGGGGGGCTTGACAGGCATGTGGTATAATTATTTTAGAGATGCCGGATACGGTACTGCAAAATATGCAGTCCAAGGCCTAGCCCTTCCGGCCACAACGTCGGTAGTGATTAATAAATAACCAAGGAGGGATATCATGCTGGTATCTGGAGATGAAGTGTTTTATCCGAATCACGGAGCAGGCTTTGTAAAGGATGTGGAGACCCTTCAGCTTACGGAATCCCCGCAGGAATACTATAACATTCATATTCAGGCGAACAGCCTGAGCCTGTTCGTGCCCACGCAGGAAGCCCGGAACATGGGCCTGCGCAAGCTGTCCTCGCCGGAACAGCTGGAAGAAGCGCGCGGCCGTTTTTTTGCCGGATCACACAAGCTCCCCCTAAACAACACCGAGCGCAAAACAATGCTGAAGCATAAGCTGCATTCAGGCACTACGGCCGATCTGTATGAGATTCTCCGCGATATGGTCTGCTGCAAGCAGCATGCCACCAAGTTAACCTCCGACGACAAGCATATCATGGAGCACACCATGCACCTGCTGACGAGCGAACTGATGATGGTCCGCAAGATCCCGCTGGCGGATGCTGTGCAGTCGCTCAAAGATGATATGGAGCTGCGGTCCGCTAACATTGGCTGAAACAGCAAGCGCCCCTTCCCTGCCGGTTGCCCGGCGCCGGAAGGGGCGCTTTTTCCATCATTCCCTGCTGTTATCTAGCCGTTCTCACTTCGGAGTCGTCGTCCAGTACTGAGCCAGCACTTGAAGCGCATCTCCGCGTTTCTCTGCCACCGCCTGGGACCAGGCAATTCCGGTAGAGGAGGAATAAGTCGCCATTGCCTGGACAAGCTGTTCAATCTGCGTATTTTTAATTTGTGTGCCGTCTTGTGCCGTAAGCACTTCGGTCTGATAATAGCTGTTTGTGTACCAGTTGGTTACAGTGGCCCGGTCTGTGCTGCCCATGATTTCGATCACCAGATCGTTCGCATTCTTGCTGAACACCACTTCATCGCTGTTCACCAAGAGCTTGATAATGTCGGTATTGCCGCTGCCTGTGTCGTAATCATAAATCTTGTCCTGGCCATAGCCTTTCCCGAAGACATACGTATCGCCACCTCTGGAATCCGTTGAGAAATCATCGTTATTGCCCAGCAGATAGTCATTGCCTGCTCCGCCGTCCAGTACATCGGAGCCCGCTCCGCCGAACAGCGTGTCGTTGCCTGCTCCGCCCAGCAGCTGGTCATTGTCTGCTCCCGCATACAATGTATCGTTTCCTTCTCCGCCATACAGGTTGTCCTTACCGCTGTAGCCGTACAAGGCGTCGTCGCTGCCGTAGCCGTATACGTTGTCGTTCAAGCCGTTCACACCATACAACGTATCTTCTGCTTCTGTGCCCAGGGTCAGCACGTTCGCTTCCAGCTCCGCCTTGCCCCACACCGTTCCGTCTGCGAAGGCAACCTTCTCAATCTGGTAATAGCTGCTGTTAAAATAATACCGGATCGTCAGCTGTTCGCCCGTCTCGATGATCCGCAGCGTCAGATTGCCGTCCTTCTGCACCACCTCGATATCGGCTGGGTTCACCCGCATTTCGATGGTGTCGATATTGCCGCTGCCGGTGTCATAATCATAAATCCGGTCCTGGCCGTAGCCTTTGCCAAAGATGTAGGTGTCGCCCCCATTGGCGCTGCCCGTAAAATCATCGCTGCTACCCAGCAGATAATCGTTGCCTGCTCCGCCATCCAGCACATCGGTGCCTGCCCCGCCGAACAGCGTGTCGTCCCCGTCGCCGCCCAGCAGATTGTCATTGTCCGCTCCCCCGTACAGCGTATCGCCTCCGGCGCCGCCGTACAGGTTATCCTTGCCGCTGTAGCCGTACAGGTTGTCGCTGTTCCCGTAGCCGTAGATGTTATCGTTCACGCCGTTCACACCATACAACGTATCTTCCGCTTCTGTGCCCAGGGTCAGCACGTTCGCTTCCAGCTCCGCCTTGCCCCACACCGTTCCGTCTGCAAAAGCAACCTTCTCGATCTGGTAATAGCTGCTGTTAAAATAATACCGGATCGTCAGCTGCTCACCGGTCTCGATGATCCGCAGCGTCAGGTTGCCGTCTTTCTGCAGCACTTCGATATCGGCGGGATTTACCCGCATCTCGATCGTGTCAATGTTGCCGCTGCCGCTGTCATAATCATAAATCCGGTCCTGGCCATAGCCCTTGCCAAAAATATAGGTATCGCCACCGTTCGTGCCGTTCGTGTAGTCATCATTGTTGCCCAGCAGGTAGTCGTTGCCCGCTCCGCCGTCCAGCACATCGTTGCCTGCTCCGCCGAACAGGATGTCATCCCCGTCGCCGCCGTACAGCTTGTCGTTGCCGCTGTAGCCTTGCAGGGTGTCGTTATTCCCGTAGCCGTACAGGTTGTCGTTCACACCGTTCAGCCCGTAGAGCGCATCCGCCGCTTCCGTGCCTTTGGTCAGCACATTCGCTTCCAGCTCAGCTTTGCCCCACACCGTACCATCCGCAAAGGTAATCCGCTCAATCTGGTACGCCGAGCTGTTGTAATAATAGCGGATCGTCAGCTGCTCGCCGGTTCCGATGATCCGCAGCATCAGGTTGCCATCCTGCTGCAGCACTTCAATATCGGCCGGGTTAACCAGCATTTGGATCGTATCGATATTACCGGTAGTGGTGTCGTAGTCATAGATCCGGTCCTGTCCGTAGCCCTTGCCGAAGACATAAGTGTCGCCTGCTTTGTAATCGTAAGTATAATCGTCATTGTTGCCCAGCAGGTAATCGTTGCCCGCTCCGCCGTCCAGCACATCGGTGCCGGCCCCGCCGAACAGCGTATCGTCGCCGTTGCCGCCGTACAGGGCATCGTTGCCGCTGTAGCCATAGAGCGTATCGTTGCCGCCAAGACCGGTGACTTTATCGTCGTATGAGCTGAGACCATAGAGCGTATCTGCTTCTTCCGTGCCTTTGGTCAGGACATTCGCTTCCAGCTCTGCCTTGCCCCAGACCGTTCCGTCGGCAAAGGTGATCCGTTCAATCTGGTAAGCCGGGCCGTTAAAATAGTAACGGATCGTCAACTGCTCACCAGTCTCCATGATCCGCAGTGTCAGATTGCCGTCCTTCTGCAGTACCTCGATCTCAGCGGGCTTGACCCGCATTTCAATGGTGTCAACATTTCCGGCGGTGGTGTCATAATCATAGATCCGGTCCTGTCCGTAGCCTTTGCCGAAGATATAGGTGTCGCCTGCTTTGTAATCGTAATTGAAGTCGTCATTGTTGCCCAGCAGGTAGTCATTGCCCGCACCGCCGTCCAGCACGTCGGAGCCTGCCCCGCCGAACAGCGTATCGTCGCCGTCGCCGCCGTACAGGGCATCTTTCTCTGTACCGCCGGCCAGCGTATCGTTTCCGTCACCGCCATACAGGGTATCTTCGCCGGACAATCCGCTGAGCGTATCCTCTCCGGCTTCACCGTACAATTGATCTGCACCGTTGTCGCCGGCGATAATGTCGTTTCCGTCACCGCCATACAGAGAGTCGTTGCCGTTCATCCCGTTCAGCGTATCATTGCCTGCGCCGCCGTAGACCAGATCGTTGCCGCCCAGAGCGTTTACCGTATCGTCGCCTTCCAGCCCATAGATGAAATCATCGGTATCGTTGCCGCTCAGCGTGTCGTTATCCGCACTGCCGGTTACGGTCAGCACAGCATTTCTCACATACTCATAATCCCATACGGTTCCATCCGCAAAGCGGATCTCTTCAATCCGGTACTGGCCGCCCTCTTTAAAATAATCGGTGACCTTAAGCGTATCTCCGGTCTGATTGATTCGAACCTCCAACTGGGTTCCGCTGCGCCGGAGCCGGATATCCTCAGGGGAGATATTGTCCGCAAGCAGAATCGTGTCTTTATTCCCTTCCGTGCCGTCGTAATCGACAACCGTATCCTGGCCGGAACCATGCCCAAAGAGATACGTGTCGTTGCCGTTGGTCCGGTTGTAAGAAGTATCGTTGGTATCACCGCCATACAGCGTATCGGTGCCTGCGCCGCCGTCCAGCACATCATTGCCCGTACCGCCGTAAAGCTTGTCTTCCCCGTCCTCTCCTTTCAGCAGATCAGCGCCTTCATTGCCGTACAGGTTATCGTTGCCGACGCCCCCTTCCAGCAGATCCACCCCTGCGCCGCCGTACAAAATATCGCCGCCGCCTTCTCCTGCCAGGCGGTCGTCGCCGTCATTGCCGTACAGGGTATCGCCGCCGTCGCCGCCGTAAAGACTGTCATTGCCGGCCGCACCGGTCAGGGTATCGTTCCCTTCGTAACCGTACAGGGTATCATCGCCTTCATAACCGGTAAGGCTCTCGCCCGCTTCGCCGCCGCTTATGATACGGACGGCCCCGGACAGATATGCGGCATCCCAGACCGTGCCGTCGGCAAATTGCACCGACTCCACCACGTATTTGCCGCTTGCATCGAAGAAGCTCGATACCGTCAGCTTGTCGGTTGTGCCGTTAATGCTCAGCTCCAGGCTGCTGCCGCTGCGCCGCACCGTCACTTCGTCCGGCAGCACATCCGCCGCGAGCTTGATGGTATCGGCATTGCCTGCCGTACCGTCATAGTCGATGATGATATCCTGGCCGTACCCGCGTCCGAACAAATACGTGTCGTTGCCGTTGGCGCGGGTGTAAGACGTATCGTTCGATTCCCCGCCGTACAGCGTGTCATTCCCCTTTCCGCCGTCGAGCACATCGTCGTCCGCGCCGCCCTGGAGAATATCGCCGCCGGTCCCGCCCGACAGCCGGTCCTTGCCCGCGTTGCCGTACAGCGTATCGGCACCTGCGCCGCCGTCTATCAGATCATCCCCGGCATTGCCGGTAAGCTGATCATCGCCGCCGTAGCCGCGCAGCACATCGTTCAGCTCGTAGCCGGTCAAGGTCTCGCTCGCTTCCGTGCCGTTCACATTCAGTACCGCTGTCCGCAGCGCCGCTGCATCCCAGACCGTGCCATCCGCAAACTGCACGGATTCCACCACATATTTGCCGCTGGTCTCGAAGAAGCTGGATACCGTCAGCTTGTCGCCGGTGCCGTTAATGCTCAGCTCCAGGCTGCTGCCGCTCCGCCGGACCGTAATATCCTCCGGCATTATACCAGCCGCGAACTTGATAAGGTCGGCGTTGCCCTCCGTACCGTCATAATCGACAATGATATCCTGGCCGTAACCCCGGCCGAACAGGTAAGTGTCGTTGCCGTTCGCACGGGTATAAGAGCCGTCATACCGGTCTCCGCCGTATAAGGTATCGTTGCCTGCGCCGCCGTCCAATACATCATTCCCGGCGCTGCCGCTCAAGGTATCGTCGCCGCCGTAGCCGCGCAGCACATCGTTTGTCTCATAGCCGTCCAGCGTATTGGCCGCCTCAGTGCCGTTCACATTCAGCACCGCCGCCCGCAGCGCGGCTTCGTTCCAGACCGTGCCTTCCGCGAACTGCACCGATTCTACCGCATACTTCCCTCCAGCTTCGAAGAAGCTTAACACCGTCAGCTTGTCGCTGGTGCCGTTAATGCCCAGTTCCAGATTGCTGCCGCTCCGCCGCACCGTTACTTCCTCCGGCAACACATCTGCCGCGAACTTGATTGCATCCGCGTTGCCTGCTGTGCCGTCGTAATCGACAATCGTATCCTGGCCGTAGCCCCGCCCGAACAGATAAGTATCGTTGCCGTTCGCCCGGGTGTACGAGGTATCATACTGGTCACCGCCGTACAGCGTATCGTTTCCTGCACTGCCGTCAAGCACGTCATCCTCCGAGCCGCCGTACAGTGTGTCATTGCCGCTGCCGCCAAGCAGCCGGTCGCTGCCCGCATTGCCGTAGAGCGTGTCGCTGCCTGCGCCGCCGTCCAACAGATCATCTCCGGCATTGCCGGTAAGCTGATCGTCGCCGCCGTAGCCGTTCAGTACATCGTTCAGCTCGTAGCCGGTTAATGTGTCGCCCGCTTCCGTGCCGTTCACATTCAAGACCGCCGCCCGCAGCGCTGCCGCGTTCCACACCGTGCCGTCCGCGAACTGGACAGACTCCACCACGTACTTGCCGCTGGTGTCGAAGAAGCTCGACACCGTCAGCTTGTCGCTGGTGCCGTTAATGCCCAGCTCCAGGCTACTGCCGCTGCGCCGGACGGTAATATCACCGGGCTTCACATCCGCCGCGAACTTGATAATGTCGGCGTTCCCCTCCGTGCCGTCATAATCCACAATCGTATCCTGGCCGTAGCCCCGGCCGAACAGGTACGTGTCGTTGCCGTTCGCACGCGTATAGGAGCTGTCATACCGGTCGCCGCCGTACAGCGTGTCGTTCCCTGCTCCACCGTCCAGCACATCGTCCCCTGAGCTGCCGCTCAGCTTGTCGTCACCGGCAAAGCCGCGCAGGAAATCACCCGTTTCATAGCCATCCAGCGTATCGCTTGCGTCGCTGCCGTTCACCTGCAGTGCCGCAGCCCGCAGTGCGGCTTCATTCCAGACTGTACCGTCCGCAAACTGTACCGACTCAACAACGTATTTGCCGCTCGTATCGAAGAAGCTTGACACCGTTAATTTGTCGCTGGTGCCGTTAATGCTGAATTCCAGGCTGCTGCCGCTGCGCCGTACCGTTACTTCACCCGGCAGCACATCCGCTGCGAACCGGATCGTATCGGCATTGCCGGCCGTACCGTCATAATCCACGATGATGTCCTGCCCATAGCCACGCCCGAATATATACGTGTCGCTGCCGTTCGCACGGGTGTATGAGGTATCATTGCTATCTCCGCCGTACAGCGTGTCATTGCCGGCGCCGCCGTCCAGAACGTCGTCGTCCGAGCCGCCATAGAGCGTATCGCCGCCGATTCCGCCGGAGAGCCGGTCGCTGCCTGCATTGCCGTACAGCGTGTCGATGCCTGCACCGCCGTCCAGGTCGTCATCCCCGGCATTACCGGTGAGCTGATCATCTCCGCCATAGCCGCGCAGCACGTCATTTTTCTCATAGCCGGTCAACGTCTCGCTCGCTTCCGTGCCATTCACATTCAGTACTGCTGCCCGCAGCACCTCCGCATCCCAGAGCGTGCCGTCCGCGAACTGCACGGATTCCACCACGTATTTGCCGCTGCTTTCGAAGAAGCTTGACACCGTCAGCTTATCGCTTGTGCCGTTAATGCTCAGCTCCAGGCTGCTGCCGCTCCGCCGGACCTTCACTTCGCTGGGCAGCACATCTGCTGCGAACTTGATGATGTCGGCATTGCCTACCGTACCGTCATAATCAGTAATCGTATCCTGGCCGTAGCCCCGGCCGAACAGGTAGGTATCGTTGCCGTTCGCACGGGTATAAGAGCTGTCGTAACGGTCGCCGCCGTACAATGTATCGTTGCCGGCGCCGCCGTCCAGCACATCGTCCCCGGAGCTGCCGCTGAGGCTATCATCGCCGCCGTAGCCGCGCAGGCTGTCATTCGTCTCATAACCGCTTAATGATTCGCTGAGTTCACTGCCGTTCACGTTCAGTGCAGCTGCCCGCAGGGCTGCCGCATCCCAGAGCGTCCCGTCGGCGAATTGCACGGACTCCACCACGTACTTGCCGCCGGTCTCGAAGAAGCTTGACACCGTCAATATATCGCTGGTGCCCTCAATGCTCAGCTCCAGGCTGCTGCCGTTGCGCCGGACCGTTACCTCGCTTGGCAGCACATCTGCCGCGAACCGGATTGTATCTGTATTGCCTGAGGTGCCGTCGTAATCCACAATGGTGTCTTGCCCATAGCCGCGCCCGAAAATATACGTATCGCTGCCATTGGCACGGGTATACGAGGTATCGTTGCTGTCGCCGCCGTACAGTGTGTCATTGCCCGTACCGCCGTCAAGCACATCATCCTCCGAGCCGCCGTAGAGGATATCGCCGCCGATTCCGCCGGTGAGCCGGTCGCTGCCCGCATTGCCGTAGAGCGTGTCGCTGCCTGCGCCCCCGTCCAGATCATCGTCACCGGCATTGCCGGTCAAAGTATCGTCACCGCCATAACCGCGCAGGACATCGCCTGTCTCATAGCCGGTTAAGCTCTCGCCCGCTTCGCTGCCGTTCACGTTCAGAACCGCCTTCCGCAGCGCTGCCGCATCCCAGACCGTTCCGTCCGCGAACTGCACGGACTCTACCACATACTTGCCGCTGGTCTCGAAGAAGCTCGATACCTTCAGCTTGTCGTTTGTGCCATTAATGCTCAGCTCGAGACTGCTGCCGCTCCGCCGCACCGTAACCTCGCCGGGCAGCACATCCACAGCGAACTTGATCATGTCGGCATTTCCTTCTGTGCCGTCATAATCGATCACCGTATCCTGGCCGTAGCCCCGGCCGAACAGGTACGTATCGTTGCCATTGGCGCGGGTATAGGAGGTGTCGTATTGGTCGCCCCCGTACAGTGTATCGTTCCCTGCCCCGCCGTCCAGCACATCATCCCCGGAGCTGCCGCTGAGCCGGTCATCCCCGCTGTAGCCGCGCAGCACATCATTCGTCTCATAACCGTCCAGCGTATCGCTTGCGTCACTGCCGTTCACGTTCAGTGCCGCTGTCCGCAGCGCCGCCGCATCCCAGACTGTGCCATCGGCGAACTGGACCGACTCCACGACATATTTACCGCTGGTCTCGAAGAAGCTCGATACCGTTAATTTGTCGCTTGTGCCGTTAATGCTCAGCTCCAGGCTGCTGCCGCTGCGCCGCACCGTCACTTCACCTGGCAGCACATCCGCCGCAAACCGGATCGTGTCGGCATTGCCTGCGGTGCCGTCATAGTCCACAATGTTATCCTGGCCGTAGCCCCGGCCGAACAGATAGGTGTCGCTTCCGTTCGCACGTGTGTAAGACGTATCGTTGCTTTCACCGCCATACAATGTATCGTTGCCCGCTCCGCCGTCCAGCACATCATCCTCTGATCCGCCATAGAGCGTATCATTGCCGCTGCCGCCGGCCAGCCGGTCGCTGCCTGCATTGCCGTACAGCGTATCGCTGCCTGCGCCGCCGTCAAGAAGGTCATCCCCGGCATTGCCGCTCAGCGTGTCATCCCCGCCGTAGCCGCGCAGCATATCGTTCATTTCATAGCCGGTCAGGGATTCGCCCGCTTCGCTGCCGTTCACATTCAGAACCGCTGCCCGCAGCGCGGCTATATCCCATACCGTGCCATCTGCGAACTGTACCGTTTCCACGGTGTACTTCCCGCTCGCCTCGAAGAAGCTTGACACCGTCAGCTTGTCGCCCGTGCCGTTAATGCTCAGCTCCAGACTGCTGCCGCTGCGGCGCACCGTCACATCTGCCGGCAGTACATCCGCCGCGAACATGATCGTGTCGCTGTTGCCCTCCGTGCCGTCATAATCAGTAATCGTGTCCTGGCCATAACCCCGGCCGAACAGGTACGTGTCGTTGCCGTTCGCGCGGGTATAGGAGCTGTCATAACGATCGCCGCCATACAGTGTGTCGTTGCCCGCTCCCCCGTCCAGCACATCATCCCCGGCACCGCCGCTGAGGGTATCCTGACCGGCACCGCCCGTCAATTGGTCGTTGTTGGCCGTACCTGTCAGCGTAATGTTGACCGTAGTCGGAGCGGTTGTCAGATGCGACCCGACATAACCGCTATCCCAGCTTGTACCGTCAGCGAACCGGATCTCTTCCACCACATATTTGCCGCTGGCATCAAAATAATTGGCCACCGTCAGCTTGTCGCTTGTACCGTTGATGCTAAGCTCCAGGTTGCTGCCGCTCCGCCGGAGCGTCACTTGGTCCGGCAACAGATCTGCTGCCAGCTTAATGATGTCGGTGTTACCCTCTGTGCCGTCATAATCGATAATCGTATCCTGACCGTAACCCCGGCCGAACAAATAGGTATCGTTGCCGTTGGCGCGCGTATAGGACGTATCATACCGGTCGCCGCCGTATAACGTGTCGTTTCCGGCCCCGCCGTCCAGTACATCGTTCCCGGAGCTGCCGCTGATGGTATCGTCGCCGCCATAGCCGCGCAAGACATCATGGGTCTCGTAGCCGCCCAGGGATTCGCCCGCTTCGCTGCCGTTCACATTCAGCGCCGCCGCCCGCAGCGCGGCCTCGTTCCAGACCGTGCCATCCGCGAATTGCACCGATTCCACCACATATTTGCCGCCCGTTTCGAAGAAGCCCGACACGGTCAGCTTGTCGCCCGTGCCGTTAATGCTCAGCTCCAGATTGCTGCCGCTGCGCCGCACCGTCACTTCGCCTGGCAGCACATCCGCCGCGAACTTAATGATGTCCGCATTGCCCGCTGTGCCGTCATAATCGACAATCGTATCCTGGCCGTAGCCCCGGCCGAACAGGTACGTGTCGTTGCCGTTCGCACGGGTGTACGAGGTATCGTTGCTGTCGCCGCCGTACAGCGTGTCGTTCCCTGCACTGCCGTCCAGTACATCGTCGCCAAGTCCGCCGTAGAGCGCATCTGTGCCGCTGCCCCCGGACAGCCGGTCGCTGCCCGCATTGCCGTACAGGATGTCGCTGCCGGCCCCGCCGTCCAGCACATCCTCCCCGGCATTGCCGCTGAGGGTATCATCGCCGCCATAGCCGCGCAGCACATCGTTCAGCTCGTAGCCGGTCAGTGTCTCGCTCGCTTCCGTGCCGTTCACATTCAGGACCGCTGCCCGCAGCACTGCCGCATCCCAGACCGTGCCGTCCGCGAACTGCACAGACTCCACAACGTATTTGCCGCTGGTCTCGAAGAAGTTCGATACCGTCAGCTTGTCACTTGTACCGTTAATGCTCAGCTCCAGGCTGCTGCTGCTCCGCCGGACGGTGATATCACCCGGCTTTACGTCAGCCGCGAATTGAATAAGGTCGGCGTTGCCCTCCGTACCGTCATAATCGATAATCGTATCCTGGCCGTAACCCCGGCCGAAGAGATAGGTATCGTTACCATTCGCGCGCGTATAGGAGCTGTCGTACCGGTCTCCGCCGTACAGCGTGTCGTTCCCGGCCCCGCCGTCCAGCACATCGTCTCCGGCGCTGCCGCTCAAGGTATCGTCATTGCCATAGCCGCGCAAGAGATCATTCGTCTCATAGCCGTCCAGCGTATTGGCTGCCTCACCGCCGTTTACATTCAGCGCCGCCGCCCGCAACGCGGCCTCGTTCCAGACCGTGCCGTCGGCAAACTGCACCGACTCCACCACATACTTCCCGCTGGTGTCGAAGAAGCTCGATACCGTCAGCTTGTCACTGGTGCCGTTAATGCTCAGCTCCAGGCTGCTGCCGCTCCGCCGCACCGTCACTTCACTTGGCAGCACATCCGCAGCGAACTTAATGCTATCCGCGTTGCCTGCGGTGCCGTCATAATCAATGACCGTATCCTGACCGTAGCCCCGTCCGAACAGGAACGTGTCGTTGCCGTTCGCACGGGTGTAAGAGGTATCGTTGCTGTCGCCTCCGTAGAGCGTGTCGTTGCCTGCGCCGCCGTCCAGCACATCGTCGCCGAGGCCGCCGTAGAGCGTATCCGTGCCGCTGCCCCCGGATAACCGGTCGGTGCCCGAATTGCCGTACAGCGTATCACTGCCTGCTCCGCCGTCCAGGTCGTCAGCTCCGGCATTGCCGCTGAGGGTATCATCGCCGCCGTAGCCGCGCAGCACGTCGTTCATCTCATAGCCGGTCAGTGACTCGTTCGCTTCCGTGCCGTTCACATTCAGGACCGCTGCCCGCAGCGCCGCTGCATCCCAGACCGTGCCATCCGCGAACTGCACGGATTCCACGACATATTTGCCGCTGGCATCGAAGAAGTTCGATACCGTCAGCTTGTCGCTGGTGCCGTTAATGCTCAGCTCCAGGCTGCTGCTGCTCCGGCGGATAGTAATATCACCGGGCGTTATATCAGCCGCGAACTTAATAAGGTCCGCGTTACCCTCCGTACCGTCATAATCGGTGATCGTGTCCTGCCCGTAACCCCGTCCGAACAGATACGTGTCGTTGCCGTTCGTGCGCGTATAGGAGCTGTCGTACCGGTCCCCGCCGTACAGCGTGTCGTTCCCGGCCCCGCCGTCCAGCACATCGTCTCCGGCGCTGCCGCTCAAGGTATCGTCATTGCCGTACCCGCGCAGGACATCATTCGTCTCATAGCCGTCCAGTGTATTGGCCGCCTCGCCGCCGTTCACATTCAGCGCCGCCGCCCGCAGCGCGGCCTCGTTCCATACCGTGCCGTCGGCGAACTGCACCGACTCCACCACATACTTCCCGCTGGTGTCGAAGAAGCTTGATACCGTCAGCTTGTCGCTCGTGCCGTTAATGCTCAGCTCCAGATTGCTGCCGCTCCGCCGCACTGTCACTTCACCTGGCAGCACATCCGCCGCGAACTTAATGCTATCCGCGTTGCCTGCGGTGCCGTCATAATCAATAACCGTATCCTGACCGTAGCCCCGTCCGAACAGGTACGTGTCGTTGCCGTTCGCGCGGGTGTACGAGGTATCGTTGCTGTCGCCGCCGTAGAGCGTGTCGTTGCCTGCGCCGCCGTCCAGCACATCGTCGCCGAGGCCGCCGTAGAGCGTATCCGTGCCGCTGCCCCCGGATAACCGGTCAGTGCCCGAATTGCCGTACAGCGTATCGCTGCCCGCTCCGCCGTCCAGATCGTCAGCACCGGCGTTGCCGCTCATGATATCGTCGCCCCCGTAGCCCCGCAGCGCGTCGTTCATCTCATAGCCGGTCAAGGTCTCGCTCGCTTCCGTACCGTTCACATTCAGGACCGCTGTCCGCAGCGCCGCTGCATCCCAGACCGTGCCATCCGCGAACTGCACGGCTTCCACGACATATTTGCCGCTGGTCTCGAAGAAGCTAGATACCGTCAGCTTGTCGCTGGTACCATTAATGCTCAGCTCCAGGCTGCTGCCGCTCCGCCGGACGCTAATATCACCGGGCGTTATATCGGCCGCGAATTTAATCAGGTCGGCATTGCCCTCCGTACCGTCATAATCCGTGATGGTATCCTGGCCGTAACCCCGGCCAAACAGATAAGTGTCGTTACCGTTCGCGCGCGTATAAGAGCTGTCGTACCGGTCCCCGCCGTACAGCGTGTCATTGCCTGCGCCGCCGTTCAGCACATCGTCTCCGGCGCTGCCGCTCAAGGTATCGTCGCCGCCGTAGCCGCGCAAGAGATCATTCGTCTCATAGCCGTCCAGCGTATTGGCCGCCTCACCGCCGTTCACATTCAGCGCCGCCGCCCGCAGCGCGGCTTCGTTCCAGACCGTGCCGTCGGCGAACTGCACCGACTCCACCACATACTTCCCGCTGGTGTCGAAGAAGCTCGATACCGTCAGCTTGTCACTGGTACCGTTAATGCTCAGCTCCAGGCTGCTGCCGCTCCGCCGCACCGTCACTTCACTTGGCAGCACATCCGCCGCGAACTTAATGCTATCCGCGTTGCCTGCGGTGCCGTCATAATCAATAACCGTATCCTGACCGTAGCCCCGGCCGAACAGGTACGTGTCGTTGCCGTTCGCGCGGGTGTACGAGGTATCGTTGCTGTCGCCGCCGTAGAGCGTGTCGTTGCCTGCGCCGCCGTCCAGCACATCGCCGCCGAGGCCGCCGTAGATCGTGTCGCTGCCGCCATAGCCCCGCAGCACATCGTTCGTTTCATATCCGGCCACGGTTTCGCCGGACTCAGTGCCGTGAATATCTAGCGCCGCCGTCCGCAGCGCGGCTGCATCCCATACCGTACCGTCGGCGAACTGTACCGACTCCACGACATACTTGCCGCTGGTGTCGAAGAAGCTCGACACCGTCAGCTTGTCGCTGGTGCCGTTTATGCTCAGCTCCAGACTGCTGCCGCTCCGCCGGACGGTGATATCACCGGGCAACACATCCGCAGTGAGCTTAATGATGTCGGCATTTCCTTCCGTGCCGTCATAGTCCACAATCGTATCCTGGCCGTAGCCGCGGCCGAACAGATACGTGTCGTTGCCGTTCGCACGGGTGTATGAAGTGTCGCTGCTGTCGCCGCCGTACAGCGTATCGTTGCCTTCCCCGCCATCCAGCACATCATTCCCGGCACCGCCGTAGAGCTTATCGCCGCCGCTCTCGCCGACCAGACGGTCCTCCCCGTCATTGCCGTACAGACGGTCGTCGCCATAGCCGCCGGCCAGATAGTCATTGCCCGCAGCGGCCGTCAATGTGTCGTCTCCGCCATACCCGTACATTTGGTCGTCGCCTTCATAACCGCTCAGGCTTTCGCTCGCTTCGCCCCCGTTGATCCGGAGAACCGTCTGCCGGACCACTTCGGGGCCCCAGACCGTACCGTCGGCGAACTGGATAGCTTCAATGACATACTTGCCGCTTGCTTCAAAATAATTCGTTACCACCAGCTTGTCACCTGATCCGCTGATGGCCAGCTCCAGATTGTTGCCGCTTCGCCGCAGGCTTACCTCGCCGGGCAGCACATGTTCGCCCAGCTTAATCCGGTCCGCATTGCCTTCCGTACCGTCGTAATCTATGATGATATCCTGGCCGGAGCCGCGGCCGAACATATAAATATCATCGCCGTTGCCGCGCTGGTATGAAGTGTCGCTGCTGTCGCCGCCGTACAGCGTGTCGTTGCCTGCGCCGCCGTCCAGCACATCGCTGCCGGAGCCGCCGTACAAGCGGTCGTCGCCTGTACCCCCGACCAGCTTGTCCCCGAGTTCTCCGCCGTAAAGGGTATCGTTGCCGCCATCTCCGAACAGAATGTCCGCCCCGCCGTTGCCGCTAATTGTGTCGTCTCCAGCCATTCCCCAGAAGACTTCGGCGGCGTTGCTGCCGCTAAACGAATCATTCTCGCGTGTACCCAGCACCTCCGATTTACCCGCCGTATCAATGATCAGCGCATATTCTTCTCCCTTGGCGGCAAACGTCTTCCGGAAGGTTTCGATATTGACCAGATTTGTCAGCTCCAGCTGATGCAGATTGGCCGAAACCTCGCTCAGCCGTTCCCTGCCGGCAACCTCATCGGTTGATAACAGGCTCATGATATCAGAGGCCAGGCCGGAGAGGTCGAACCTCACACTTCCCGTCGTGGGATCCCAGGCCAAAGTAAGCGTACTGTAAATGGCCTTGAGCTGGGTCTGTGCGGTTAATTGGGAATACACCGTCCCTGCCAGCTGGTCAAAGGCGTTCTTCAGCAAAGCCGAAGCGTTCGAGCCCGGGCTGGTATCCTGGCCGCTCCAGGATTCCGTATATTTCTCGCCGAACAATTTCTCAAGAGCGCATAATTGCCGGGCATCAATGATGCCTCCCCGCGCATCCGGACTAATGCCCTCCACTCCCGTCCAGGCAAAAATAATGTCGATTGTTAGTTGTTTGCGGACGTTTACATCCGTTTCAGCGGCAAACTTTACCACCAGCGCCTTGAGATAGCCTGTGCTGTCTCTAAGCATAGCCTGGTGCAGGCTGTTGACGGTGCCGAAGCCCTTAAGATCGGGCAGTGCAGCAATTTCCGCTGTTTCTTTCAGCGGATCGGTGGAGGTGGAGTTCACCTTGTCCGCCTTGAACCACACATCATTGACTGCGGCTGTCGTCCCGTCGCTTTTGGTATAGGTACCAACCTGTTTGTGTTCGTTGCCGTTAACATCGACCAGGGTGCTGGAGCTGTAACCGGTAGAGATGGAGGCGACCCCGGCTTCCTCAAGCGAGAGCAGCTCACCGCTGTCGGTGATGCCGTCGCCGTCAAGATCCTTCCATATTTGCAGCTCGGCAAACGCGGTATCATTCGCATCGACCTTGCCGTCATGATTGCCGTCAAGCTCGGCCAGAGCGGCGAACCCGTTGGCCGCCTTGGAGCCGTCAGCCAGCAGCGTGTTATTGCCGAACAACTCTGCTCCGCCGTCGATCCGGCCGTTGCCGTTCAGATCGCGCACCAGCAGACCGTCATCCGCTCCGGCCCAGGCCGATTTCTCGGCAAAGCTGTTGTTGTCGTGGTCAAAGGCAATGCCGTCCTTGATCGAGGTTGTCTCGACCCCGTCGCCGTCCAAATCAAGCACCAGCGGGGAAATCGTCTCTTCGGCCGTATTGAACAGATCGAAGAGGCCATCCACCAGATCGCTTAAGCCTTTTCCCAGCTCACTGCCGATCGTCCAGCCGATGATACCCGCGCCAACCTCCAGCAGCAGACCTGCG
The DNA here is from genome assembly GCF_008635795.1 of Paenibacillus tepidiphilus. Classification (GTDB taxonomy): domain Bacteria; phylum Bacillota; class Bacilli; order Paenibacillales; family Paenibacillaceae; genus Paenibacillus_AQ; species Paenibacillus_AQ tepidiphilus. The sequence continues at coordinate 185,525 of NZ_VWRQ01000006.1, forward strand.
GCAATGCCGAGCGGCCCGCCCGCGGTGCCCAGCGCCAGGGCGAACGGTGCAACGGCCTCCATGAACAGTTGGGACGTGGCCAGCCCGCCCGCCGTCTCAAAGGTCCAGTCGCGGATAATATCATTGCAGAGATCCGTATCACCAGCGGCGTAAGCGGCGCTGGCCTGGGAGATCATGTTGACGGCATCGACGGCCATCATCACGCCTCCTACTACCCCCAGCCCCTTCAAGACTCCCGTCCGTACACGTGAATACCGGGAAGCTTCGGAGAGGACCGGATAAGCCTCCTGCAGACCCTTCCCCGGGGTCTGGGTCAGCGTCTTGTCCATCGTCTGCACAAGCGCCGTCGTCTCTCGGACGAGAGAGGAGCCGGAGCCTCCGACCTTGTCGAGCGCTTCGGTAAGCGTCGGGAATTTGCTCCTGAATTCCGCTTTCGACAGGTCTCCCCCGACTTCGCCCAATGACTGCACACTGGCGGTTCCTTCCGGGATCCGGCGGTTGCCGCCGGTTAAATCGGAGACATCGACACCCAGAATTTGACCCGGTTTGACCGTAGCCACACCTTCCGGGGTCACTTCAATGATCTGGGGCCCCCGATATACCACAATCTCCGCCATATTTGCCTTGGATTTATAGGCGATAAGCTCACGCACGCCATCGAGTGCCTTGGCTTCGGAGAAGCCATACTCACGCATGAACTGGTTCTTGGCCCTTAACAGATCCTCTCTCGGGATGCCGTCAATGCTGAGCACCTCGGGCATCTCCAGCAAAGTAGGCAATTCTGTCTGCGACCATACTTTAAAGGGCAGCGATCCCCCCGTTAAGGTAATGACGTTTCCGTGGGCATTCGTCAGCATTACGTTCTTGGACACATAATCGTTGAGCGCCAGTACCTCGCCCGTGCCATAGGGGGTACGGACATCGTTAACATACTTTCCGTTCATCAAGGCGTCAGAGACTGCCGAATCTCCGGCTGCCAATTCGAGGGCATCCATGAAGCCACGGTTGTTCAGCAGAGCGCCCGCCTGAGTGTCATTAATGAAATACAGCTTACCGTCGCTGCCTTTTGCCGCCCATTCGGCGATTTTATAGGCAGGGATATCGCCAATTGTGCCGCTGTAGGGGATGATGTTGCCGCCTTCTGTCGGCACCTTGAATGAGAGCTTGCCCACCTCACCCTGAACATCCATAGCCAGTTTACGCGTCTGATCGGCTGTCAGTACGGCATTCTCGGGAATGCCGTTGCGGGAGCGCCAGGTTTCGACAAAATCAATAATATCCGAGAAATCCCATGAATTCATGGGTTACACCTCCCCGATAATGAAGACGGGCTCGGCGATGTATTCAAAGTTGACCTTGGTGACGCAATCCCTTCTGCCCGCGTATCCTTCCGCGTCCAGTGCTTCCCGGATGACGTCCACCAGTTCCTCATGATTCCGGTGCAGTTCCCCCGGCGCTTCAATCTTCGTAACCTTCCAGAACATCTCGATTCCCGTACTTAAGTTGCCTTCCCCCGCTTTGAAGGTATCCAGATAAATAAAATGATGATTCCAGACGAGCACATAGAGGAGCGGAGTTTCACCGCCATAGATTCCCTGGCCGCCCAGTCCGACGAGAATTGCGTTGCGCTCCCGGTCAATCGTCCATCTGCGCGGCTGCAAGGGCTGGTTCGTAAAGGGGTCTTTAAGCTGTAAAGAATGGAGTTGTTCGCGGTCCGCCTCCGCTATTCTTTCACTTATAAATGCCACTGCTCATCTCTCCTTAGAATTGGTATTTGGACAAGCGGCACCGCCATCCCTTAAGGGGATACCGGCAACGACGCGGCTTGTGTGCCGATCAGTCTAAGTTCGCCTTTGTAGCTCAAGTATACCTTGACTTGAACATAGGAGCTGGTAAGATTCGTTGAAATCCCGTCCAGTTGGACTTTCCGTTCAATCAGAGTGAAGCTGTTCGTATCATCCGTATTGAGACCGTACTCTCTCTGCGTAATCACCTCCCCGCCGTTCTCCAGACGGATTACAATCTTATGCTCCTCGTCAAAATGATCAAAAGCGATGCTCCGCTTCAGCACGGCGTTGAACGAGAGAGATCCGCTGTAAGTTGAGGTGAAATACGCCGAAAGATTGGTGATGGTCAAGGTGTAAGGGCCGGCGTTCATTCCGTAAAGCGAGCCGCTTGCCGGCTTAGCCTCCTCCATAAGGGTAAACAAAGCCGGCTTCACATAGGCTTCGGCGCTCCCTGCGGAATCGGCAACTCCGTTGCCGTTCACGGCGAGACCCAGCAGCAGCTTCAAGCTTTCCGGCTTTGTACCCTTGGGCACCTTGCCCGACAAGCTCTGAACAGACACTCCGCCGTATTTCGCGGCTGTTCCGGAACTGCTACCGTACTCCAGCGGATAATATACACCGTCCGGAGTCTGCAAATATCCCGTAAAGGGATTGCTGGCAGTACTCCGGGAATTGCTGCCCCGCTGGATCAGCTCAATCTCCAGGAGATCCTCGGTGGCCCCCGGATATACCAGCACCTGGTACAGTTGAAGCTGTGATTCCCTGCCGGCAATATTCAGGGAGTAGGTCTCTGCGGCAGCGTAAGCTCCCACGCTGTCAAAGCGGGGAACGGCGAACACGGCTATGCTTTGGGCGGTATTGTCTTCGCTCTGCTGCAGAAGCAGGGTGGCTTCGCCGCCGTTCATGGTATACGGCACCTTGCCCACAACCTGCAAGGAGACCGGACGGTCAGGAGACACACTGATGACTTTGTCCAGAATGAACGCCTCGGCTTCCACTTGCGTCCGGTTCACGGAATAACTCGCCTTGAACTTCGGTACCGGTGCGCTCTCATAGCCGCTGCTGTACAGCTCGAATTCGGTAACCAGCGCATCCTCGCCGTTGACGGGCAGCCGCCACGTCGACTTTCTCCTCAGCTTGTAATCCCCGGAGCCGGTGGAGAAATACGCCCAATCCGTACCGGACAACCGGCTTCCCGACACATCCGGCAACGTAAATGTGGCCACGGGACGGTACAGCTTGTCATTGTCCTGTACCGGCTCTTCCACCAGTACCTTGAATGACGTCAGCGGGGCTGTCTTTGGCAGTTCGATTCTAAACACCTGGTTCAGCCGGGTCTTGGGGGCAAGGTCCAGCGTTCCTGCAGCCTCTGTCAGCTCCCCTTCATATTTATAGCTCTGGGCTGTGATCCCGCTGATCTTGAACGCCGGAAGCTCAATACGCTGGTTCCCCGTATTGGTAAGGATGAGCGTTCCCTGGACCACCTGCTTGTTGCCCTCAGCATAGCCGAGAACATTGCCCAGATCCAGGGTGTAAGGCGTCCCGTCCTTGACTGCGCTCTTCGTAATCTCATCGGCCTTCGCCTGACCCTGTTCATAAGGCTTGGATAACGGGAGCTTCAGAAGCGGTTTGTACGCCGGTTCATCCGCCGTTCCCAGCACCTTGGCTATAATCAGATTCATGCCATAGCCTTTAAGGGAGCTGGGGATGTCTGCAGAGGCCAATACTGTGGATTGCTCCAGAGCGCCCAGTGTTTCCGCCTCACCCGTTCCTGCGGCATTCAGCAGATATGTCATCCGGTTCGCTTCCAGAAAATAAGCCAGCTTGGGCTTGTCCACAGTATGCTTGCCTATGTTCTTCAGGGTAATTTCCGTACCCGCTGCCATTTGCGGGAGGTTCGTATCCGCCAGGAATACGGGATCGGCGGATACCGACAGCTGATCCTCATCTGGGCGGATATAGTAGGCCTTCTGCCGGGAAACCGCCAGCTTGTCCCAGGATTTCGCCGTTTGCAGCCCAAATGACTCAAAGACCAGATTCACTTCCTCTTCCTCGCTGCCGACAAGCAGCTTGAAGCTTGTGGAGCGGGAGCTCTTGGGTACGGCAGCACTCAGGTCATATACCGATTTGCCTTTGGGGTTCAATTGCGGCTTCTCCTGGCCGCCGTCTTCAAGCGGGTATAGCTCTCCGGTGTCCGACTGGAGCCAAAAGCTGTACTCCGGCAGCTTTACGGGCTGGGTACCCCAGCTTTCTGCCGTATACGTCAGGGTAAATATCTTCATATCGGCGGTGTCGTAGGAATAGAACTCGCCGGCCGACAAGCGGATTTGGTTGTTTTGCAGCAGGCTGATTTTGGCGGCGCCTGCAGGAATCGTGTCCGTATAGCCGGCAGAAATTTCGACAGAGCCGACAGCTCTGCTGAAATCCGCGTAGTCTATATTCCACTCTTTAACTCCAAGCTTGATGCCGGCAAGCTTGGTCTTGCCGGGAACGGCGGCATAGAAAGCGTAATCCTTGCTCATCTGCGGAAGCACCTTCGTTGTAGCCGCGTCGTTCTTCTGCCGCAGCGCATTGCTGAGCCCGCCCGGACCGGCTGTGACAGTGATGCCATAGCGCAGCAAATCCATCGCCGAAGAGCTGCCGTTATGCAGCCGGACTTTGAAGGACAGCACATTGCTCTGCCCCCAGCCCACCAGATGGGGGTCCAGAAACTCCACATAGCTGTTCTTGCCCACATAGACTTTACCGACGGATTTGGCCGTTATATTTGGCGATGAAGCCAAGGAATGCCGCGTGCCGCCCACCAGCACAGAGAGACTAAATAGAATCAGGCTCACAACCCATAACGTTCTTCTCATGACGTTTCCCCTTTTGTTGTCATCTCAGCGTGAAGCTTTCATCCGCCGCTTTCTTCAGCGGGGACAGGAAGAAATCAATAATCCGCCGTCGGCCGGTCTTGGCTTCGACCGTCACAGACATGCCGGGCGTCATCCGTATGGTGCTGCCGCTTGAGGTCTCGGCTGAGAGCACCTTGAGCTTGGCTTTGAAGACAAGCCCCAGCTTCTCATCCTCGAAGGCATCGGGACTGACATAGGTGATCTCTCCCTGCAAATATCCGTATTTCTGAAAGGGGAAGGTATCGACCTTGACGTTCGCCAGCTGCCCTTGCTTGATGAAGCCGATGTCCTGATTGGAAATTGTCGCCTCGACAATGAGCGGTGTATCATCCGGTACAATGGATATCACATCCTGCGCACTGGTCACCACGCCGCCGATGGTATAGGAGGACAGGCCGTGCACGGTCCCGTCCACCGGGGAAGCCAGCTGCTGCAGCTGGTATCTCTTCTGCGCCTTGGTCAGCTCGGACTCCAGGCTGTACAGCGTCTTCTCCGTTTCAACCAGCTCATCCAGTATAGTGCGCTCATGCTGCTCCTCCAGGGAGACCACCTGCTCCTTGGCTTCCGCCAATGCGTCCTCCGCCTTCTTCACGTTCTTCTCCCCGGAAGCTACCTCCAGCTTCGCTTTATTGAGGTCGTTGTCGGCCTGCAGAAGGCTTGCGCTGTCGGAGAAGCCCTCTTCGAGACTGCCCTCCGCTTTCATCGCCGCCAGGTCATAATCCTTCTCTGCAAGCTCCAGGCTTGATTTCTCCAGCTCCAGCTCCTGCTTGGTCTGGGATACCTGCAGCCTCGCGGCACGCATGCCGCTGTCGAATTCCTGATCACGGGCTTCCCGCAGCTGCATCTGCACCTGGAGGATTTCGGCGCTGTCGACGGCAGGGTCCTGCGGCTTCTCCGCCAGCCCAGTGAACGGCAGTCCCTTCAGCTCGGCTTCAAGCATCGCCTTCTGCAGCTCCGCTACATAGATCTGCTTGTCCAGCTCCTCGATGTCCGCCGTCGAAGTGGTCGAGTCGAGTTCGACCAGCAGCTGGCCTTCTTGAACCCGCTCCCCTTCCGTGACCAGCACGGCTTTGACTGTGCCGCCCTCCAGCGGCTGCAGCACCTTGGTTCTTCCATCGGGAATCACCTTGCCCCGCGCCACGGCGACTTCATCCACTTTACCCAGATAGGACCAAGTAATGATAATTATAAAGAGAACCACTATCAGCCAGATCAGCCAGCGCCCCAGCGGCGAGGGCGGTGTCTCCTCAATTTCCAGTGCGGCGGGCAGAAACTCATACTCCAAACGGTCTGATTTTAATCTGAACATGTTATTCCCTCTCCTGCTGATGATAGAGATAATGATACAGTCCTTTTTGGGCGAGCAGGGCCTGGTGGCTTCCCGCTTCGACCAGATTGCCTTTGTCCATAACCATAATCCGGCTTGCGGTGCGCAAGGTTGAGAGCCGGTGGGCAATGATAATGACGGTGCGCCCCTCGCATATTTGGCGCAAATTATTCTGGATGATGCGTTCCGACTCGTAATCCAAAGCGGAGGTAGCCTCGTCAAAGATCAGGATGCGCGGATTGCCAAGCAGCGCCCGGGCGATGGCGATCCGCTGCCGCTGGCCGCCCGACAGGCCTTCCCCGCGTTCGCCGAGCAGGGTGTCGTAACCTTCGGCCAGCTCGATAATGAAATCATGCGCCCCTGCCAGGCGGGCGACATGAACGATCTCCTGAATGCTGGCCGAAGGATTGTTCAGTGCAATATTTTCGCGGATCGTGCCGCTGAACAGATAATTTTCCTGCAGCACAACGCCGATCTGCCGCCGCAGCCAGGAAGGCTCGGCCAGGGAGATATCGACGCCGTCGATCAGAATTTTGCCCGATTCGGGAACGTACAGCCGCTGAATCAGCTTGGAGACGGTACTCTTACCGGAGCCGCTGCGTCCTACCACACCCACTACTGTTCCCGGCGGAATAGCGAAGCTGAGGCTGCGCACGATTTCCGGCCCGTCCACTTTGTAACGGAAGGTGACTGATTCGAACTTGATCTGCCCGCGGATCTGCGGCATCCGGGTCTTGGAAGCCGAGATCGCAGGTTCTGGCGTGACGGAGAAAATATCCTTCAGCTTGTCTATCGAAATTCCGGTCTGCTGGAAGTCCTGCCACATCTGCACCAGGCGCAGCACCGGATCACTGACCCGTCCGGCCAGCATTTGAAAGGCGATCAGCTGTCCCACGGTGATCGTGCCCTTCAGCACCAGATGCGTGCCGTAGAACAGAATAGCGAGATTGGAAACCTTTTGAATGAATTGTGCGAGCGAACCTGCCGTGCCCGACAGGAGAAGAAGCTTAAAGCTTGAGCGTGTGTAGTTGGCGAGGAGTCCTTCCCACTTCTTCTGGGAAATAGGCTCCAGCGCGAAGGATTTGATGGTCTGAATTCCCGACACGGCTTCAACCAGATAGGATTGGGATTCCGATCCGCGCTGGAATTTCTCTTCCAGCCTGTTGCGCAGCAGCGGGGTGAAGATAATGGAAAGGAGGGCAAAGCAGGGCAGCGTGCCCAATACAATAAAAGTCAGATGATTGCTATAGGCAAACATTACAGCTATATAGACCACAATGAACAGAATATCCAGCACCGCTGTGAACGGCGAGCCGGTCAGAAATTGGCGGATGTTCTCAAGCTCCCTGACTCTGGCAATGGTTGCGCCCGTCCGGCGGTTCTCGAAATAAGCGAGCGGGAGTCGGAACAGGTGGCTGAACAGCTTCGTGCTGAGTGTGATGTCCACGCGGCTCGTCGTATGGGTAAATACGTACGTCCGGCTGATGCTTAGAATCAGCTCGAACACAAGGATGATCAGCAGTCCTACGGTCAGCACATTGAGCGTCGTAAGCCCGTGATGGGCCAGCACCTTATCGATAATGACCTGGGTAATGAGGGGTGAGACCAGACCGAAGAGCTGGAGAAATAGTGATGCGATAAGAACCTCGGCCAGAATTTTCTTGTGGTTCCAGAGCACAGGCAGGAACCACTTGATCCCGAATTCCTCGCGATGCTCCGATTTGAACTGGGGCGAGAACAGAATAATCTCCCGGTTCCAAATGGCGTCCAGTTCTTCCCCGGATAGCGTAGATGGCTTGCCGATTAAAGGGTCAAGGATGAGAAATCGTTCTTCCACAACCTTGGCCAGGACGAAGAATCCTCCCTCCTGCTTGGCCAGCACAGCCGGCAAGGGCAGCTTGCGCAGACGTTCAGGCGTGACCGCCGCCTTCTTCGCCTTCATTCCCAGCTCCTTGGCCGCCTTCAGCATTTGAAGAGTATCCATCCCCTTGTCGTCGATGGCCAGGGAATGCCGGATCTGCTCGTAGTCCGCCGAGATATTATGGAAATTGGCCACAAGAATCAAGGACTGCAGTCCGGTGTCTATGCTTTGCTTGCTTCCCCTTCCTTCCTCTTGCTTGTTGTCCTCCGTGTGAAGCTCTGCCGTTGTCCCCATCATTTAACATCCCTTATCTTTTGGTGTAATTTATAAAATATGGATTTCTCAAGTTCAGACAAATAGTACCATATTGAATTTGCAATAAGCTGTCGAATTGTGTCTCCCGAACTCGTTTTTGTAAAACTATTTCTTTTTAATCATAAATAAGATTTTGTTTATAGAAATTCTTTTTAAAGAGGAATTTTTCCAGATTAGAACAGTATGCGAACAAAAGCCAAATAAAGCCCGGATGATGGTAATGTATTTTAATAAAATTATTTATGACGTACTATATATTGCAATAAGCATATTTATTGCGTATTATATAATCAAGTTAGGTGCATTATTCCAATAAAAAGATAACAGAGAGGGGGATTCTGGCCTTGCGCCGCTCCTGCTTCTGGAGGGCAACCTGCAAGTATTCGTGAAAGTGGAGGAATTCCGTGATTGAACTGACATCGCGTCAACTGCTAATTATCGACATCGTCAAGAAGCACGCCCCTATCACCGGGGAGCAAATTGCCGAACAGCTGAATCTGACACGCCCCACAATCCGCTCCGACCTGTCGGTGCTGGTCATGCTGGAGTATATCGACGCCAAGCCGAAGGTCGGCTATTTTCCCGGTAAGAAGGCCTCGCAGCGGCTGGGAAGCGGGTATCTGCTGCAGGAGACGAAGGTCGGGTCCATTCAGAGCACACCGATTATCGTCCGTGAGACGGCGACGATTCAGGATGCAGTCGTTACCCTGTTTCTGCAGGATGTCGGGACGCTGATTATTTGCGATGAGACCGGCCGGCTGGCCGGCGTCGCGTCCCGCAAGGACTTTCTGAAGGTGACGCTCGGCAACCCCGCTGCGGTCACGATGCCGGTAAGCATGGTGATGACCCGCAGATCCAAGGTGGTCACGGTATCGCCTGAGGACACGGTGCTGGATGCCGCGCACAAAATGATTTTTCATGAGGTCGACAGCCTGCCCGTCATTGCTCCGGATGCCGAAGAAGAGAACGGCTTCCGGCAGGAAGTGACCGGGCGGCTGACCAAGACCGCGATTATCAAGCTGCTGCTTGAACTCGAAGCCAAAGGCTAACAGGGAGGAACCTGAAGAGCATGGAGCCATCTTCTCACTTCATAACAATCTGCTCGGATTCCATCGGAGATACGGCCGAGGCCGTCGTACAGGCCGTCATCCATCAATTCCAGAACCGTCCCGTAACCATCCGCAGGTATGGAAATGTCAGGCAGGAGGACGAACTGCGCAGGCTGATGGAGGAAACCGCCAAGCTGCACGGCTTCGTAGCCTACACGCTGGTGCAGCCGGAGCTGCGGGAAGTCATCCGCGAGGAGGCCGTGCGGCTGGATCTGCGGATCGTCGATCTGATGGGCCCGATGATGCAGGCCTTCATCGATACCTTTGACGGGGCGCCGACAGCGCGGCCCGGTCTCCTGCATCAGCTCGACGAGAGTTATTTCCGCCGCATCGAGGCGATTGAATTCACCGTCGCCTGCGACGACGGCCGCGATCTTGGGGCGCTGCCCAAGGCGGATATCGTGCTGCTCGGCATGTCGCGCACGTCCAAGACACCGCTCGGCATCTTCCTCGCCCACCGCGGCAAGAAGGTGGTCAACGTGCCGGTCGTCCCGGAGATGGCTCCGCCCGCGCAGCTGTTCAGCCTGCCGACAAGCCGGCTGATCGGCCTGACAATGAAGCCGGAGACCATGCTGAAGATCCGCTCCGAACGGCTGCGGATGCTGGGGCTGCCGGAAGGCTCCCAATACGCCTCGCTGGAGCGGATTCGCGAGGAGATCGACTATGCCTCCGCGCTTTACAGCAAGCTGGGCTGTCCGGTGATAGACATTACGAACAAAGCCATTGAGGAAACCGCCGGAATCATTATGGGCTATATTGCGGATTCGCAGGAAAGCTAGATCACGAATATTCATTCAAATTACAGACACATGGAGGGAAAACATATGGAACGTGAGTTGGCACTGGAAATCGTACGGGTAACGGAACTGGGCGCATTGTCTGCGGCACGCTGGATCGGCCGCGGCGACAAGATGGCGGCGGATGATGCGGCGACAACGGCCATCCGTTCCATGTTTGATTCCGTCTCCATCGACGGAACTGTCGTCATCGGCGAAGGCGAGATGGATGAGGCGCCGATGCTCTATATCGGCGAGCGGGTCGGCAACAAGAACGGCCCCGCCGTGGATGTGGCCGTCGACCCGCTGGAAGGCACGGAGGTGGTCGCACTCGGGCTGCATAACGCCCAGTCCGTCATCGCCATCGCTGACCGCGGCAGCCTGCTGCATGCGCCGGATATCTATATGGAGAAGCTGGCCTGCGGGCCGGAGCTGGCCGGCAAGCTGCGTCTCGAGGATGATCCCGAGACGACAGTGCGCAAGGCGGCCATGATCACCGGCAAGGCGCTCTCCGAGCTGACCGTCCTCGTGCTGGACCGCAGCCGCCACGAGAAGCTGATCGCCACCCTGCGGCGGCTCGGCGTGCGCATCCGGCTGCTCGGCCACGGCGATGTGGCCGGCGCCATCGCCGCTGCCCTGCCGGACAGCGACGTCGATCTGTACATGGGCTCCGGCGGTGCGCCGGAGGGCGTGCTGGCCGCCGCCGCCCTGCGCTGCCTCGGCGGCGAGCTGCAGGGCCGGCTGCTGCCGGAGGGTCCGTTCGAGATGCAGCGCTGCCTGATGATGGGACTTGACCATCCGATGCGCATCCTCTCGATGGACGACATGGTCGGCACCGGCGACGTCATCTTCGCCGCCACCGGCGTCACGTCCGGCGAATTCCTGAGCGGCGTACGCAAGCTCTCCAAGGACCGCGCCGAGACCCAATCCGTCATCATGCGGGCCAGCAGCCGCACGATCCGCTATATCCGCAGCATCCACTACCTGCCCGGCAAGGAGATCCCGGAAGGCACAGCGCAGCGGATGAATGCGGCGTCGCAGTAAGCTCCGCCCGCTCTGGAGCTGCCGCATTTGCCAAGGACCGGTCCGGCTAAGCCGGACCGGTCCTTTCGTCTTGTATTACAGCAATTCGAATGACTCTCCCGGTTCTGCAGCCTGGTCCAATCTCCGTTATAATCGCAAACTTTCATCCTTGTAATCTCCCGGTTCTTGTATATCCGAGACTGCCGAAGTTTGATTTTTCAGCCGCTGCCCGCCTGCAAGCTCTGATATGACTCAGCTTCTCTCACTCCTCCATCACCCTCAATCTCGCTCTCACTCCAGCACAAAAAACCGTTCCCGCACAGCTTCAATCTGCGCAGAAACGGTTCACAGCCGCCTTAGTGGCAACTCACACGATCTTCAATTACCTGCTGAGGATAGGCTTAACACTGTCTGGATACCGGAGTATGGACACCCGGCATTAACTTTTGGCAGCCAATCCGAAATAACGCTCCGCGTTATGATGGCAAATATCCTGCACGATCCCGCCGAGCAGCGGGAGATCGCGCGGCGCTTCGCCATCCTCCACCCAGCCGCCGATCAGATTGCACAGAATCCGCCGGAAATACTCATGCCGCGTGTAGGACAGGAACGACCGCGAATCGGTCAGCATGCCGACGAAGCAGCTCAGGAGTCCGAGATTGGACAGCGAGGTCAGCTGCTTCAGCATGCCGTCCTTCTGGTCGTTGTACCACCAGCCGGAGCCGAACTGCACCTTGCCCTTGATGCCGCCTTCCTGGAAGGAGCCGGCCATAGCGGCCAGCACATCATTGTGCACGGCGTTGAGGTTGTACAGGATCGTCTTCGGCAGCTCGCCGCTCCGCTCCAGGCCGTCCAGCAGCCGGGACAGCGGCTCGGCAAAATTGCCGTCGCCGATAATGTCGTAACCGGTATCCGGACCAAGCTGACGGAACCGCCGCGAATTCGGGTTGCGCAGCGCCCCGATATGCAGCTGCATCGCCCAACCGAGGGACGCATACTTGCGGCCCAGCGCCAGGAACAGCGCGGTGGTGTACTGGTCGGCTTCGTGCCGGGTCAGGCTGCCGCCGCCCAGCCGCTTGGCGAAGATCGCCTCCAGCTCAGCCCCGTTCGCTTCAGCATAAGGCACATGGGTAAAGGCATGGTCGGAGATCATGCAGCCATGGGAGGCGAAATAGTCAACCCGCATCAGCAGCGCGCGTTCCATCGCCGCATACGAATCAATGCGGCTGCCCGCCGCCTGCTCCAGCACGGCGACATAGTCCGTGAAGGCTGGCGCTTCAATCTGCAGCGCCTTGTCCGGCCGGAAGGTCGGTGTCACTCCGGTGCCGAAATCCTCCAGCGCGGCAATCTGCTGATGGTAGCGCAGATCGTCCGCCGGATCGTCCGTGGTGCAGATCCACTGGACGTTCGAGCGCCTGATCAGGCCGCGCACCGTGTAGCCGTCACCGGCAAGCAGCCGGTTGCAGTGCTCATAAATGTCGCGCCAGTTGCCCGGATGAAGCGGCTCCTCTACCCCGAAATACGTCTTCAGCTCCAGCGCCGACCAATGATAAAGCGGATTGCCGATGGTATACGGCAGCACCTCGCTCCACTTGGCGAACTTCTCTTCATCCGTCGCGTCGCCGGTGATATACCGCTCTTCCACGCCGAAGGTCCGCATCGCGCGCCATTTATAATGGTCGCCGCCCAGCCAGATTTCAGTAATGCTGCGGAACCGCCGGTCCTCAGCGATGGCCTGCGGGTCGAGGTGACAATGATAGTCGATAATCGGCAGCGCCTTGGCATAGTCGTGATACAAGCTGCGGGCCGTCTCCGACTGCAGCAGGAAATTATCGTGAATCAAAGGCTTCATTTCGGTTGTCCCCTTCTAATTCAGGTACTTCGTAAGCGTCCGGCGCACCGCGCCCGGGCCGGCCAGCATCTCATGGAACATACCCTCGATCTTCCCGCCGAGGCCGATGTCGTAGAGCTTCACGCCGAACAACTGCTCGTCGCTTAGAATAGCCCTTACATCGGACGAGGTGTCGCCCAGAGCTACGCCCGAGAGACGGCTCTGCAGCGATTCCAGCATGGGGTCCGGGCTGAGCGCGAAGGTCTCTCCTTCATCGTTCACACCCAGCAGATACCGGCACCAGGCGGCAATCGCCAGCGGAATCGCCGTCAGCTGCGCCGGATCAAGGTCCTCGCGGCGGATATAAGATTTAATCGTCTCCCCGAAGCGGATGCCCACCTTCTGCGAGGTGTCGGTTGCGATCCGCTGCGGCGTATCGGGAATGAACGGATTGGCGAAGCGCTCCTGCAGCACCTCGTCCAGGAACTGCTTCGGACTGAGAATGCCCGGGTCCACGACCACCGGCAGCCCTTCCTTGTAGCCGATCACCTCCACCATACGGCGCAGTGTGTCGTCCTTCATCTCGTCGGCAATCAGGGTATAGCCGAGCAGACAGCCGGTAACGGCCAGCGCTGTGTGCAGGGGGTTGAGACAGGTGGTCACTTTCATCGTCTCCACCTTGTTGACCGTATCGCGGTCTGTGAAGATAATGCCCGCTTCCTCCAGCGCCGGACGGCCGTTCGTGAACTTGTCTTCGATGACCAGGTATTCGCTGATCTCCGCGTTGACGAACGGCGCGGTGTACGTATTCTTCGAGGTGACGATGACGCCCATCTCGCCGATGCCCTGCTTCAATAATTCCGCCTGCACCGTCTCTGACGGGCGGGGTGTGATTTTGTCGATCATCGACAGCGGGAAGGTAATCTTGCTCTCATCCTCCAGATATTCCACGAAACCCGCTTCCACATGGCCTTGGCCCACCCACTCCTTGGCAATGGTAACGACACCGTTCTTCAGCTTGTCGCCATTGTGGGAGCAATTGTCCATGCTGACAAAGGTCATCGGATACTGCCCCTTGAGATATCTGCGGTAAGCAAGCGAAGCCACCACGCCCATGGCATGCACGGCCTGCTCCGGCCCTCCGGCAATATCCTTCTCGACGATGCCGAGATAGGAGCCGTCCGGTCCGGTCAGCGCGTAGCCTTTTTCCGTAATCGTGAAGCTCGCCATCTGCAGACTCGGATTCTCGAAGACTTCGATCAGCCGCTTGTAATCCTCTTCCCGGCCTTTATCGGCTGTGATGCCCTCCACAATGCTGCTGACGACCGTCTTCTGGAACTCGCCGCGCGCGTTCATCAGCACCAGCAGGGTCAGATTGTCATACGGCTTGTAAACCTTGTCGATCATCTCGAAGTCGAACGTCTCTGCCGCAATAATCCCCGTCTCCGCCTTGCCGCTGTCCAGCAGCTGCTGATGGGCCTTGGCCACGAATCCGCGAAAAATATTCCCCGCCCCAAAGTGAATCCACTCCGGCTTCGCCAGCGTATTCTGTGCCACCCTGGCATGGTCGAACTGCGGAAGCTCTACGCCCGCCGCCTTCCATGCCGCCGCCTCGTTCCCGATACTGCTTCTTGTCAGGCGCAGCATTTATTTCGCCTCCTTGGCATTTTCCAGGCTGTCCCATACACCCAGCAGATACATAATGCCCATGGCGCGGTCATACAGACCGTAGCCCGGACGGCAGTTCTTCTCCTCGCCCCACAGATGACGGCCATGGTCCGGACGGACATAACCGGTGAAGCCGTTCTCATGATAGGCTTTTACAACCTCGGCAACATCGACGCTGCCGTCGCGGCCGCGGTGCGATACCTCAATAAAGTCGCCGTTCTCGAACACCTTCACATTGCGGATATGGGCAAAATGAATCCGGTCATGGAACTCTCGGATCATCGCCGGCAGATCGTTCTCCGGATTCGAGCCGAGTGAGCCAGTACAGAAGGTCAGACCGTTATATGGGCTCGGTACGCTGTCCAGCATGCGGCGGATCGTGTCGCGGCTGCGGATAATGCGCGGCAGGCCGAAGATCGGCCAGGCGGGGTCGTCGGGATGGATCGCCATTTTGATATCCACTTCTTCACAGACCGGAATGATCCGCTCCAGAAAATATTTCAGATTCTCGAACAGCTTATCTTCCGTCACGTCGGCGTATGCCGCGAACAGTTCGTCCAGCTTGGCGAGCCGCTCCGGCTCCCAGCCCGGCATCGTGAATTCCCCGGCCCCCTGCAGAATACGGTCGACCATCTCACGCGGGTTATCGGTAATGGCAGCCTTTTCATAAAAGAGGGCGTTTGACCCGTCCGGCAGCGGATGGTACAGATCGGTCCGTGTCCAGTCGAACACCGGCATGAAGTTGTAGCAGATCACCTTTACGCCAACCTTAGCCAGCTTGCGGATCGTGTCGATATAGATGTCGATATATTTATCACGGGTCGGCAGGCCAATCTTGATATCATCATGAACATTGACGCTCTCCACCACGGCAGTGCTGAAGCCCTTGGCAGTGATTTGATCCGCGACCTCCTGAATCCGTTCCATCTCCCACACTTCGCCGGCCACCTTGTCATGCAGCGACCAGACGATGCCCATTACGCCCGGCACCTGCCGGATATGATCCAGCGTGATGTTGTCGTTCCCTTCGCCATACCATCTCCACGTCATGTTCATTTGATTTAACCCTCCCATGTATTGTCCTCACCAATCTTGTATACAAGATTTCCTTGATCATAATTTAGGTCTGCCTTTCTTGTCAACAACCTTTATATTACGTGAAAATATTCCTTTGATCGCTTATAGTCCGGGCCTCGTAGGATACGGGTTGCTTCCATTCATTATTTCATTCATGTATACTAGGTAGACATACACGACCCGGTTCACCTGTATCCGTTAACGGACCTTACCGTTCTATCCATCCTAACGAATTGGAGCAAGCGTACATGTCGATCAAAGAACAAATTATGACCTCGCTGAAGCATGAAATCCGCAATCTGACGCTGAAGCCCGGCACCATCCTGAGCGAGACGGTCTTGTCCGAACGCTTTCAGCTCTCGCGGACACCGCTGCGCGATGTGCTGAAGCAGCTGGCGCTGGAATCCTATATCGACGTCTATCCCAAGAAGGGCAACCTCGTCTCCTACATCGACCTGGAATCGGTGGAGCAGATTATATACTTGCGCAGTGTGCTGGAGAAGGAAATTATCAAGAGTCTGGCGGGCAAGCTGGCCCTTAAGGGGACACTTGAACTGAAGGAGATTCTGGAGAAGCAACAAGGCGCCATCGGCCGGGAGGATGCGCTGGAGCATTTTCTCACCTGGGATGACGCCTTTCATCAGACGATCTTCAAACTGGCGGGCCGCGAATTCCTGTGGAATCTGATCCAGCAGTCGAACGTGCATTATGAACGCTACCGCCGTCTGCACATGCTGAAGCAGGAGAAGCTGGAGGAGATCGTGCAGGAGCACCGCTATATCCTTGATTATCTGCTGAACCAGGAAAGCGGAAGAATCGAGGAGCTGATCCACCACCATCTGCGTGAGGATATTAACTCGCTGTACCTGCAGGAGAATTTTGCGGAGTATATTAAGGGTTAAGTTACCTCGATGCTAGTCGCTGACCGCATACTAATATGCTAATACATTCTATTTCAGCCCTCATCTTGGACACAGGGTGTGGGCTGATTGGCGTTTACCTATAGGGGGTTAGGAACAGCAATTGCAAGCCCCTGTTCGCACACTGTAGTTGGAAAATCGCCACTTAATTTGTCCATTATAGGGGTGATTGCAGACTTAGTTGGATAATCGCCACTTAATATGGCCGATAATCAATGATTGCACCCATATCGTCCAGATTAAGTGGCGATTATCTAATTAGATTACTGAAATCCGCAAAAAAGGCAGAATTAGTGTGCGAAAATCGAACTATTTTCAAGGAACGGCTGCGTTGGACCGGAAAGTTGGACCGGAGCCTGGGCCCTGACTCTACTTATAAGCACAAGCTGGCCTTCCGGAGCATTGGAGGCCAGCTTGTTTGCTGTGATCATATGAATGGAATCTGCTGCGTATACTCAGAATCCCGTCTTCGGAATCTCAACCGGCTCGCGGCTGTGAGGCTTACGTGTTCCGGTTCTGACTTCATACATAGCGCCGTGCGCCTCGCGCATCGCCTCTGCCAGTTCCGGATAGAGCCGGTTACAGACATCCACGGCTCCGATCTGGTAGTTCTCCCCGTCGAACCGGCCCAGCAGCGGCTGGTCGTTCCACTGGAAGTAATGCGTGCCGATCAGCTCCGGGATCGCTGCCGCCTGCTCTACATAATAGCGGTAAGCGCCTCCCCGTTCGGCGCCCGTGGCCACGGCCTTGATGCCATAGGCCGGCAGGCCGGCGTCGGCCGAGCCAAAGTGGAACTCGCCGATCATCACCGGCCGCCCCAGTCTGGCGGATATTTCGGCAATGTGCCGGCGGTCCGGCTTCCACTGGTAGCTGTTCAGGGAGAATACATCAAACCATTCGCAGCCCTCCAGCACGGCATCGCTTGCCACCCAGGCATACCGCATGCCGAGATTGAGGTGATGCGGGTCGGTCTCCTTGCAGCAGCGGGCGGGAACTTCCACATACCGGCGGATCATCATCCGGTTGAACTGTTCGCAATCCTCTGCCCTCGCGGGAGATGCGCCATCAGCCTGGAACTTCTGCGGCTGATACAGCTCCTCCCAATCGGCGTACCGGCTGTTCCAGGCCGCATTCAGCGCTGCCACCCCGCCGTACTTCTCCTGCAGCCAGGCGACCAGCTGCTCCTTCGAAGCGTAACGCGCAGGCCGCTTCAGCATCTCCTCCGTCAGATTGAGGCTGTCGACGAACGCCCACTGCGGCTCATTGCGCATGAAGTAGCCGACCATCCGCCGGTCTTCGCGCAGCGGCTCCAGCTGCTTCGCGAAGTGCTCCGCCGCTTCTGGATATTCCGGATGGAACACATCCGGGAAGTCGCGGAAGATCGTCTGCGTGGTCTCCGGAAACCCCTGCAGCGGAAGCACGTAGGGAAGACTCGATGCCGCAATAAACTGCGGATCGGACCAGTTGCCGATCGTGTTGATCCCGAGCGACCGCAGCCGCCGCTCGGTTAAGACCTGCCAATCCTCCCGCCAGGAAGCCCCGAAGGCGGTAATCAGATTGGCGGTCGCCGGGCAGAACTCCGCACCGTCCCGCCTCCAGGCATCGCCATACCCATCTTCCGGTGCGGGGAGGGCGGGCAGCAGATGCTTCATGCCCGTGATATGCATCGGCGAGGAGGGGCCGACGCAATCCATCCCGGCGCTAAACAGCGCGTACCCGTCCGGGTCGGCGAACCACCAGCGCCCATCCGCCTGCTCCGTCCGGAAATATCCGGTCGCCGGAAACTGCAGCCCCTTCCAGCCGCCGTAGCGGCCATATTTCCCAGTCCCGGGTCCGGGACCGGTTTCAACATGCGGCGCCCCAGCCGCCGCCCGCTCTTCCCGCGGCATCTCGGCTATAGTCCTGGCCCCGGACTCCGGGCCAGCTGCGGCTTCACCATACGGCTCCACCGTTTCCGCCTGCTCTTGATGCCCCGCGGCCATAGCCCCAGCTTCACTCCCAGCCCCGGCCCCAGCTCCACTCGGCTCCACCGTATCCGCCTGCTCTTGATGCCCCGCGGCCATAATCTCAATCCCGGCTGCGCCTCCACCACACAGTGCCGCCGCCCGCTCCTCCCGCAGCCGCGCAATCATCTCCGCACGGCTGCGCGTCTTCCCTCCCCACTCCCGCCCTGTCCATTGCCCAAGGCTGTCGATGAGCGGCCGATTCGCGCACTTTTCCCACACCGGCTCCTCCGTCCCTAGCATCCACTCCGTCAGCCGGAATTCGCGCTCCGCCGTAGACGGCGGCGTACTGATCAGGACCTCGCCCAGCCGGGTCCGGTCAATCGAGGCATCGCCGCGCATCACCGTCTGGAGGACGCCCGGATAGCGGTCCAGAAACAGCCGCCCGCCTTCCAGCGCCTGCAGCGGCAGGCAGAGCCGGGTCGGAACCTCCGGCAGAATTCCGAAGTGAACGGACACCTCGCGGCCGCGCGCATCGCGGAAGGTAAAGATCAGCACAAGCACATCATGCGAAGTGTGCGAGACCATGGCGGACATATACCGGGCGTTCCCCCAGGCAGAGGAAGCGGCGGCATCCAGCGGCAGAGCGGCACTTCCTCCTTGTGCAGGCGTCTTCATCCACAGGGAGCCTGCGTCTTCTTTTTCTATAGACAACACCACTCCGGGGCCCGCATCCAATTCCCTCAGACTAATCATCATCCGCTTCCTTCCCGCTTATTTCAAGCCCATCTGCGACATGAAATCCACTTTATTGGCGTTCGCATACCATTCATTGACTTCCTTGGTGATCTGCTCGCCGCCTTTGTCATGCCATTGCTTGACGAAATCATCATAGGCCTCCAGCGGCTCGTCGCTGTAGATGATCTTCGTAAAGACTTCTTTCTCCATTGTCGTCAATTGGGCCCAGGAATTCTGCATCGTCTTGGTCGGCGGGCCATTAAAGGCGCTCGGCAGCAGCGCATCGCTGTTCTCATAGGAAATGACATAGCCTTCCTTCATTGTCTGATCGAGAGCGTTAGAGCGCATCAGCACGCCGTTGTCCGGAGAAGCGCCGTTTGCGAGATCATAGTACGATTTGCCCGCACCGTCTACGCTTGGCGTATTCTTGGTAAATGCCATCTTACCGACGCCCTGGACCTCCGTAAGCGGCTTATTGAACTGGGTCGGATCAAAGGTCACTTCTTCGTTCACAATGTCGTAGTCGTAGCCTTGCGCGTAGCCGTATTTGAAATCGCCGGTGCCGAACGCAGCATCATAGAGCTTGTCATAGTAGAGGAAGAAGGCCTCCATGTTGCTGAAATCCTTGTTGAACATGAACACGCCGTCGTTAAGCTGGCCGCTCTGATATGTTTTGTCGCCGCTGACGCCATTGATCGTCGGATACACCTTGATGACCGCGCCGTCCACGTTCTTCTCTACATCCTTGACGCTGCCGTACAGCCATGGCCGGCCGACGATGATGCCCGCTTTGCCCTCAGTGAAGTCCGCCAGCGCATCCCATGCGCCCTGGGTCGCCAGCTCCTTGTTCAGATAGCCCTTCGTATACCAGTCACGCAGCTTCGCCAGCGCCTCCTTGTTGCCCTCGGCCACTGAGCCGTACGACAAGGTGCCGTTCTCTTCAAGCCATGAACCCGGCAGATGCTTGCCCGTGTATGCGCTGAAGATCATGACCGGATCACTGACCCAGCCGGTGTTGTAGGAGTCCTTGCCCGAGAATGTAAAGCCGTATGTGTCCGGCTTACCGTTACCGTCAGGGTCCTGCTCCGTAAAGGCGGCAATAACCTGCTCGAATTCTTCGATCGTGGTCGGCGCCTTCAGGCTCAGCTTGTCGAGCCAGTCCTGGCGGATCAGCATCACTTCGCCCTCTGTCAGGTTGGGGGCAATGGCCATCCCGTATACTTTGCCGTCGTTTACCACCGGATTGAAGGTCGTCGGAAACTGCTTGTAAATCTCCTTCAGGCGCTCAGGCATGTATTTATTGATATCTTCGCCGATTTCCTTCACCTGGCCGGACTGAATCAGGTCGCTCGCCAGCGCAGTATCATAGACCGGCACGACATCGGGCAGCTTCTCGGAGCCGGTCAGTGCCAGACGCAGCTTGGTATTATATTGGCTGGCATCGCCGCCGAGCAGAGTGGTCTGGATATCAATGCCCAAATTCTCCTTGCCCCAGCGGGTCAGCACGTTGTCGTTCAGGCTTTCGCCTTCCATATATTTGCCCGCGTTCTCATCCTGTTGCTTGGCAATAGTGATAGTAATTGGGGGATCATATTTCCCATCCTTCAGGGTAGCCTGCGCTGCGGAGCTTCCCTCCGTCTTTGCGTCATTCCCGCCGCAGCCGGCCAGCAGTCCGGATAACAGGATCATAGCGGATATAGCGATGCTTGCTCTTTTCATGATAGTCTCCCCTTTGCTATTGTGGTTTGAATTTATTCCTTAACGGCACCCAGCACAATCCCCTTCACAAAATACCGCTGCAGAAAAGGATATACGAGAATGATCGGCAGGGTGGAGATAAATATCTGTGCAGCCTTGAGACTTTTTTCGGATAATGCGGCCGCTTCCGAGGCGCTCAGTGCCATACTTTGCGCATTGCTCTGGACGACCACCGTCTGCAGGAATGAAGCCAGCGGATATTGATTGGTATCGGACATGTATAGAATACCATCAAACCAGGAGTTCCAATGACCGACCATAATGAAGAGCCCGACCGTCGCCAGCCCCGGAAGCGAGAGCGGCAGGTAGATTTTACGGAAAATCCCGAAAAAGCTCGCCCCGTCGATAAACGCAGCCTCCTCCAGCGCCTTGGGAATCGTCTTGAAGAAATTCATGATCAGGATCAGGTTATATGCCCCGAAGGCGCCGGGCAGGACGAGCGACCAGAGCGTATCCTTAAGCCCAAGGGTAGTGACCAGGATATAAGAGGGAATCAATCCGCCTGAAAAAAGCATCGTGAACACGAAAATCCACATCAGCGCATTGCGCCCGCGAAAATCCTTCGAAAGCGCATAGCCTGCCGTCGTAATGACAAACATGCTGATGGCTGTTCCGAGTACGGTCCGTGTGACAGAAATCAGCATGGAGCCGGTGAAATTGGAGTTACTGAATGTTTTGCGGTACGAATCGGTGTTGAATTCGACCGGCCAGAAGGTGACCAGATTACCGTTGACCGCCGATTTGCTGCTGAAGGACTGGGCGAGCAGATGGAGCAGGGGCAGAAAGCAGGACAAGGCGACCAGAATCAGAAAGATATAGTTGAATACGGCGAATACTTTGTAGCCTCCGGTTTTGTGGTACATGTTCCTCCCCCTTCTAGAAGATTTTATAATTGGCCAGCTTGTAGGCGATGCGGTAAGAGATCACGATCAGAACCAGGCTGATCCCTGATTTGAACAGGCCGACTGCCGTCCCGAAGCCGTATTGGCCGTTCAGCAGTGAGGAACGGTACACATACGTGTCGATAATATCTCCGGTGCTGTACACCAGCGGGTTATACAGGTTGAAGATTTGATCGAACCCGGCGTCGAGAATACTGCCGAGACTCAGTGTGGCGATGACAATAATCATGGGCAGCATGCTGGGCAATGTCACGTGGCGAATTTGCTGCCGCCGGGTAGCACCGTCGATTTCAGCCGCCTCGTAGTAGGATGGATCGATTCCCGTAATCGTGGCCAGGTAGACGATCATGCTGAAGCCGAAGTTCTTCCACAGATCACTGATAATAACCGTAGGCCTGAACAATTCCGGGTCCCCCAGGAAGAAGATCGGCTTCGTTCCGAACACGCTGCCGAGAAAATGATTGATGCCCCCGTCCAGTCCCAGAATGTCGATCATCATACCGGCCACCGTGACCCAGGACAGGAAGTGCGGCAGATAGACCAGCGTCTGAATACTCTTCTTCACGCCGACGTTACGGATCTCGCTAAGGAGAATCGCCATAAAGATCGGGACAATGATACCGATTACAATTTTACAGACCGCAATGATAAGGGTGTTAATGATGGCCTGCGTCGACTCTTCATACTGGAAGATCCGTGCGAAATTATCCATTCCGATCCACGCTGAACCCGTCATCCCCAGCCACGGCTTATAATCCTGAAAGGCCATGACCAGCCCGGCCATCGGACCGTAAGCAAAGATCAGCACGAAGACAAGCGCGGGCAGACACATCAGGTACAGCGGCCAGCTTTTGCGGATTTCCTTGCCCCATGGATTGCGGAGCGGCTTCTCCAGCTTCTCCGGTTTCTCCTTCTTCTCCGGTTTCTCCCGGGCGGCGGGGTTCCCAAGTAGTTGCGCCATATTTCTTTCCCCCTTTTCTCCAAGAAGCGATTTCCTCTTTCACAAATAATCGTAGCAAAAGCGTTTCCACGCCGAAATGTCAATTTCTCAACATCATGGCCATAACCTTAACCATTTTAGATAACGCTTTCATTTTTCGTTGCGGAGCGCTTTTTCTTTTTACCTTGATGACTTATGATAAGACTACAGGATGGGAGGGAACCGGCAGCATGATTCGAAAAATGAATATGAAGCGCTTTATCTATTTCTTCGTCTTTTTCCTGCTGCTTACGCTCAGCCTCTTCTTCGTCATGAACATGTTAAGCTCGCAAACACTGCAAAAAAGCCTGATCAGCGCCTCGCGCAATCAGATTTCCTATGCTGAAGGCATTCTGCAGGATGCCGTGGCCGAAGCCGCCATGTACGGCATTCAGTTCACCGCCGATGATTCCATCCGGCTCTATCAGAACCGGATTCTCGATATGAACAATTATGACGCGCAAATGAGCAAGAACGCCATCCGCGATAAACTGGGAAGCACGCTGATCTCCAGCCGGACCGTGGACGCTCTCGCGATTTATTGGCTGACCGATGAAACCTTGATCACGACCAACTCCGGTCTTCTGTCCGAGGAGCATTTCCAGGATGTAACCGCGCGGGGCTGGAAGGTGATCGGCAGCAATTTATATTATTTCTCGGTCTACCCCTACATTCATCCGCCTATGAACCCGGCTAATTTCCAGTATGTCGTCGGAGTGCGGCTGAAGCCCGATTATATGGTCAGTCTGCTGCAAAAAGCGGTGAACGGCGACAATTCTGACGCCTTCTTCCTTGTCGGCGGAGAGCAGGTCATCCGCAACCGGGCCGTGGATGGACGAATTGTGGCCAAAGCGCGCGAAACGCTCGTTCGCGATCCCGCTCAAGTGAAGCAGTTCAATTACCGGGCCGGCCGGGATGAGTATTATATCCTGTCCAAGTACATCGAACCTGTCGACACTTATCTGATCACCTACACGCGGATGAATGACTTCCTGACTCCGCTTGAACAGAGCCGTCAGGTGTTCTTCGTCAGCATCCTGGCCGTCCTGTTGATCGGTCTGGTAGTGATCGGGGTGTTCTACCGTAATTTCTACCGGAACGTTCAGCTGCTCGGCAAGAAATTCCGCCAGGTCGAGGAAGGCAATCATAACACCCGGATCAGCGAGAATACCGGTAACGAATTTCAGAGCCTGTTCATCAGCTTCAACCACATGGTCACCAACATTCAGACGCTGTTCACCTCGCTGAAGACGGAGACCGAGCTGCGGCGGGATGCTGAGTTCAAGCAGCTGCAGGCTCAGATTAACCCGCATTTTCTGTACAACAACCTGTTCTTTATTATGACCGTAGCGCAGAGCTCGCCCGACGCCGTCATGCGAATGAGCAAGCATATGGCTGAATACTACCGCTATATCACCCGGCTGGACCGTGCGGAAATTACGCTGTCGTCCGAGCTTGAACTGGCCGACCACTATCTCAATATTATGGCCCTGACCAAGCAGATTACGTACAGCATCGACCTGGCTCCGGAGCTTGCCGCAAGGCCGATCATGCCGCTAATTATCCAGCCGCTGGTCGAGAATGCGATCCAGCACGGGATTGAAGAGCAGCAGGGCGCCCACCGGATCTCTATAGAGGTTAAGGCGCTGGAGACCGGAGCGCTGCTGACTGTAGCCGACGACGGCAAGGGGCTGACTCCCGAAGAGCTGCACCGCCTCAGCGTAAAGATCGAAAGCCCGCAGCCGCCCGGGGGCAGCCGGGGCGTCGGGCTCTGGAATGTGAACCGGCGCCTCAGGAATGCCTATGGCCCGCTCAGCGGTCTCCGGCTGTTCACCAACCATTGGGGCGGCTTGTCCGTCATGGCCTATATCGAATTTGCGGAACCCGAAGGAGGACATCATGAAGCTGCTGATCGTTGACGATGGACATTATATCGTAGAGTATCTGAAGCATCTGCTCGACTGGAGCAAATACGGCGTGACCCATCTGGAGACGATGATCAATTCGGTCCAGGCGAGACAGCGGCTCGCAGCGGGCGATGTCGATCTCCTGATCACGGACATCCGCATGCCCGAGGTGTCGGGCATTGACCTGCTCCGGTATATCAGCGAACAGGAGCTCAAGACGAAGACCATCATCCTCTCCGGCTATTCGCAGTTCGACTACGCGCAGAACGCCATCCGGCTGGGAGCGCTCGATTACCTGCTGAAGCCCGTGGATAAGGATGACATGGAGAAGGCGATGAAGCAGGCTTTTATGTGTATCGGGAAGGAACAGCGGCTGACGGGCGGGGAAGAAGGCTCAGGTTCGGGGGAGGCTGTTGCTGCCGGGCAAGGAGAGCCGGAGCCGCCGGGCAATCAGGCGGACGGGGCAGCTGCAGGCCAGGCCAAAATATGTAATGCGGAGCTCGTCCGCAGCATTCATACCTATATCTCCGAGCATCTGGGCGACACGCTGTCCCTGGACGATCTCGGCAAAGCGGTTCACCTGCATCCCGTCTACCTCTCCAGGCTGTATAAGCAGGAGACAGGCGAGAATCTGTCGGGCTATATTACGCTGAAACGGCTCGAACGGGCCGCCAAACTGCTTACCGACTCGCGGCTGCATGTGCTGGACATCGCCCAGATGGTCGGCTACCGCAAGCCGCAGTATTTCATCAAGCTGTTCAAGGAGCAGTACGGCACCACTCCTTATCAATACCGGCGGCAAAGCGTCCGGTAGCTCTGTTCCGCTGCCGTTCAGGCCGGGCGTGCGCCCGATGGGCCATAGCCCGCCGTGCGGGCTGCTCCAGCGGGCGGTGGACCGCAGCCCTTCCCTAAGCATCTATTGTATTTCATACAACGGATGAACCGAAACCAAAGTGGCACAGGTGATCTGCTGCATCTCGCGCAGCAGAATTCCATGAACAAGACGTAAATTCACTATTCGCCCGAAGTCTGTTGAACATCATACAATCAAGCGCCCGGTTTAAGTCACAATCGCCTCAGCCCTTCCCGGTCCACTTCGCAAAGAGAGCGTCCACCTTGCTTGAAATGGTCCTCTCCGCCACCCGTACCAGGCGCCCGTCCTTCACAGCGGACCTGCCGCCGACTATCACATCCGCGATCGCTCCCGGCTGCATCGCATAGACCATATTGGCAAGCAGCTCGCTCTTCGGCGCGAGCGACAGATCGCCGAGGTCCAGCGCTGCGAAATCGGCATAGGCCCCGGCCTCCAGCATGCCGGCCGGCAGCCGCAGCAGCTCCCCGCCCCGCCGGGTGCCCATCTCGTAGACCTGCGGCGCCGTAATGCAGGTGCCGTCCAGACGGGCTACCTTCTGCAGCAGCGAGCACATCCGCATCTCCTCATACACGCTGATCCGGTTATTGCTGCAGGCTCCGTCTGTCCCGAGCGCAATCTGCACGCCCGCCTGCAGCAGGTCGGGGATACGCGTGATGCCGTCGGCCAGCATCATATTACTGGAGGGGCAATAAGCCAGCTTACAGCCCCGCTGGCCCAGCAGCGCAATTTCGGAGTCGTCCAGCCAGACCAGATGGATCGCGATCACCCGTTCATCCAGCACCCCGAGTGAATCCAGGTAATGCACCGGACGCAGACCGTAATCCCGCAGCGTCTCCTCCACCTCAAACGGCTCCTCCGCGACGTGGATATGGAAAGGGGTATCCAGCTCCTGCGCCAGCCGGTGGCCCGCCTGAATCATGGCCGGCGAGGCGGCATGCGGGCTGTGCGGGGCCGGATGCACGCTGACCAGCGGGTGGCCCTGATATTTGACCGCGAGTCTCCGGGTCCGGTCCACCGCCTCCGGCACGCTCTCGCGGTAAGCCGCCGGAGCACCGGCCCAGTCATACATCGTGCTGGCGAACACCAGACGGATGCCGACCTCACCGGCGGCGCGGATAACTGCTTCATCGTTCTCCGTGCTTCCGTTATGGATATAGAAGAAATCGCAGACCGTCGTTACGCCGTATTTAAGCATTTCGCCAAAAGCCAGCAGCGCACCGGTATAGACGGCTTCGGCATCCATCCGCGCGGTATAGCGGTACAGCGCCTCGCTGCGCCATTCCAGAAACGGCCGGTCAACGGCGATGCCCCGCAGCAGGCTTTGAAAAGAATGGTTGTGGGCGTTCACCGTGCCGGGCACGATGGCTTTGCCGGACCAGTCCACGATTTCCGCTCCCGGGGATTCCCGCAGCAGCTCAGCGCCCAGTCCGGTCCTGACGATCCTGTCTCCCCGCACGAGCACTGCGCCGCCCGGCAGGAAGCGGCCCCCGGTGTACAGCAGGTCCGCCGTATAGATTTGCTCCATTGTCGTCCTCCTCTCAATGCCCCCTTCCGCCAGAGCCTATAGGGGTCAAGCGATATACAATGCACCGTTTCGCAATGCGGAGAAAACCCGGCCCCCGCACACTGCCAGGAAGCAGCGGCCCAGCCTGTCTTCTGTGCGGCAGGCTGGGCCGCAACCTGCTAGCTGCAGGGCGGGCGCTTCCAGTCCCCGCTCACGGCAAGCAGAACCATGACGCCGCCGCTTGCTGTAAGCGGCGGGCCTTAGGAGGGCTATCCGGTGCCCGTTCCCGCCTGCCGGTCCAGCTCACGGTCCAGCGCCAGCACTCCGCGCAGCAGCACATTTGCAGCCTGGACGATATCCCCGTCCCGGCTTTGCTCCTCCGGACAGTGGCTTTTGCCGCCGAGACTCGGCACGAACAGCATGCCCGAGCGGGTTACCGCAGCCATATGGGCCGCATCATGTCCGGCCATACTGCCGAGCAGGAAGGATCGGATGCCCAGCCCATCAGCCGCATCCAGCAGGCAGCCGGTCAGCTCGCGGTCCAGCGGGACCGGGTGCTGGTCCAGCAGCAGCCTGCGTCCCAGCTTGCAATGTCTGCGCTGCACAATATGGGAAGCCTGGTTCTTCCAGTCGTCCAGCACCTCCTGAATCTCCGCCCGCGTCTTGCCTCGGATCTCCAGATGAAAAACAACCCTGCCCGGGACGATATTGGCTGCATTCGGGCTGTTCGCGATCATACCGACCGTTCCCACCGTCTCTGCCGCCGGATGGCTGCGGCAGGCGGTCTCCAGGGCCAGCATCAGTTCCGCAGCGGCAGCCAGTGCATCCCGGCGGTCCTCCATCAGCGTTGTTCCGGCATGATTGGCTTCGCCGTATACGGCAACCTCCTCACGGTAGATCCCCGTCACAGCCGTAACAATGCCCACCGGGATATCCCGCCTCAAGAGGCGCAGCCCCTGCTCGATATGAACCTCCAGGTAAGCGGAAAGGGTCCCCGGGGCGAGAACCGCTTCTGTAAGCCGCGCAAGGTCACCGCCGGAGCGCCGCAGGGCTTCGCCTAGCGTCAGCCCGTTTCCGTCGCTTGCGCCGGCGAGATCCTCCGGCTTCAGCTTCCCGGCCGCAGCCCGGCTGCCGAAGGTGGACAGCCCGAACGGGTTCGGCTCCTCGGCGCTGAAGGAAACAACCTGCAGCGGATGGCGCACCGGCACACCCTGCTCAGCAAGCGTCCGCACCACTTCCAGTGCGGTCAGCACGCCGAGGGCACCGTCGTACCTGCCGCCACTCGGCACCGTGTCGAGATGGGAGCCCATGGCGATGGCCGGCAGCTCCGGCTCCGTGCCGGCCAGGGTGCCCCAAATATTTGCCGCTGCATCCACTCTGATATCCAGGCCAATGGCCCGCAGGCGTTCCTTTAGCCATTCCCGGGCCGCAAGCTCGGCGGGCGTAAAGGCCGTCCGGTCCAGCCCTCCGCCGGGTCCGCGGCCGATCTTGCCCAGCTCCTCCAGCTCCAGCAGCAGCCGCTCCGGCTTGATGCGGTAATCCTTCATTCTGAACCCTCCATTTCATATAGGTTCCTGCCGCGCTCGAGAAGCCCGCCGGAGAAGCACTGCTATCCACTTCCCACCGGGTCTGCTTCCTAGCGGAACGCTGCTATGCCATCGCCTGCTGCTTTGCCCACTGTCGCCCTAGCCTATCGTCAAATACTCCAGGGCCATGCAACATCTTTCCAGAACCGGAGCGTTCTCACTCCCCCTGGACCAGCACCCCTCCGCTTACCACGACCCTGCCCTTTTTGATGACGGTATGGACGAGGTTCATCCCGTAGTGGTACTGCAGCTTGCGGTAATTATCCGCCGCGAACAGGGTCAGGTCAGCCTGCTTTCCCGGACGCAGGCTGCCGATCTGCTTCTCCCTGCCGATAGCGCAGGCAGCATTGAACGTGCTTGCCGTCAGCGCCTCAGCCGGTGTCATCCGCATGGTCAGGCAGGCGGCGTTCATAATGAACGGCATGGAGACCGTTGGCGAGGAGCCCGGATTGCAGTCGGTGGACAGCGCCACGGCCACGCCTTCGGCAATCATCGCCCGGGCATCGGCGGCCTGCTCCATCAGGAACAGCGCGGTGCCCGGCAGCAGCACGGCAACCGTCCCGCTCTGCGCAAGCCGGGCCCGGTCCTCCGGCGACGTCTTCAGCAGATGCTCTGCCGATACGGCGCCGACCCGCGCCGCCAGCCCGGCGCCGCCGAAGCCGGCGGCGATTTCATCGGCATGCACCTTCAGCCGGAAGCCGAGCGCTGCCGCAGCCCGCAGAATGCGCTCACTCTGCGCCAGGTCGAAGACGCCGCGTTCGCAGAACACATCGCAATATTCCGCCAGTCCGGCGGCGGCTACGGCGGGCAGCATCTCTTCAACAACCTGCCGGACATAGCCGTCCGTATTGCCATGAAAGCTTGGCGGAACAGCATGCGCCCCCATGAAGGTGGAGACAACATCGATGGCATGGCGTTCATCCAGCCGCCGCGCTACCCGCAGCTGCTTCAGCTCTGCCTCCGGCGTGAGGCCGTATCCGCTCTTGGCCTCCAGCGTAGTAACGCCGTGCAGCAGGAACTGGTTCAGCCGGGCGTAAGCCTCAGCGAACAGCTCATCCTCCGCAGCCTCCGCTGTGCGGCGGGCCGTGCTCAGGATACCGCCGCCCCGCTGCAGAATCTGGAGATACGTATCCCCCTGCAGCCGCTGCTCCAGCTCTTCTTCCCGGCTTCCGGCATAGACCAGATGCGTATGCGGGTCCACCAGACCGGGTGTCACCACCATCCCGCGCGCATCCACCGTCTCCGTCTCCCCGCTGCAGCCGCCAAGGAACTCAAGGGCCTCCTCATCGGCTCCGGCGAAGACAATCTCCCCGTCGCGGGCGATTATACTGCCGCCCCTGATAATCCCGAGCTGCGACATCGCCTCACCGGTGCGCGGCCCGTTATCTCCGGTGCGCAGCCGCTCCTCTCCCTCCAATGTGACCAGTTCCCCGGCCGCTTTTACGTAGAGCAGCTTTCCCATGGTCTCAAGCCTCCCTGTTTCAGAACAGTCCGGGAATACGGATTCCCTTTTCCTTCGCCGTGCGCACCGCCGCTTCATAACCGGCGTCCGCATGCCGGACCACGCCCATGCCGGGATCGGTCGTCAGCACCCGGGCAAGCCGCTTGGCCGCAGCAGGGGTTCCGTCGGCAACCACGACCATTCCCGCGTGCAGCGAATAACCCATGCCTACGCCGCCGCCATGGTGGAGCGACACCCAGCTCGCTCCGGCGGCCGTGTTCAGCAGCGCATTCAGAATCGGCCAATCCGCAACGGCGTCGCTCCCGTCCTGCATGGCCTCCGTCTCGCGGTTGGGCGAAGCGACCGAGCCCGCATCGAGATGGTCGCGCCCGATGACGACGGGCGCACTCAGCTCGCCCGAAGCGACCATCTCATTGATGATCGCACCGAATCTGGCCCGCTCGCCGTAGCCGAGCCAGCATATCCTTGCGGGGAGGCCCTGGAAAGCAATTTTGGCCCGGGCCAGCCGAATCCAGTTGCAGAGCCGCTCATTGTCTGCGAATTCGCGCAGAATAACCTCATCCGTCTTGTAGATATCCTGCGGATCGCCGGAGAGCGCCACCCAGCGGAACGGCCCCCGGCCTTCGCAGAACTGCGGCCGGATATACGCCGGTACGAATCCGGGGAAGTCAAAGGCCGCCTTCACCCCTTCGTCATAGGCTGCCTGGCGGATATTGTTGCCGTAGTCGAAGACGACCGCCCCGCGGCGGCGCAGCTCCAGCATCGCTTCCACATGCGCCGCGATGGAGCGGCGGGCCTGCCGGATATATTCCTCCGGCCGGCCCGCCCGCAGCGCAGCCCCTTCCTCCAGCGTCAGTCCCGCCGGCAGATAGCCGTGCAGCGGATCATGCGCCGAGGTCTGGTCGGTCACGATGTCCGGCAGCACGCCGAGCCGGACCAGTTCGGGCAGCAGCTCCGCCGCATTGCCCGCCAGCCCGACCGAGAGCGCCCGGCCCTCTGCCTTCGCCGCACCGGCCAAGGCCAGCGCCTCCGGCAGGCTTTCGGCCAGCCGGTCGCAGTACCCGGTCGCGAGCCGCTTCTCAATGCGCGAGCGGTCCACATCGATGGCGATGACGGCTCCGCCCGCCATTGTTACAGCCAGCGGCTGTGCGCCGCCCATGCCGCCCAGCCCGGCGGTCACCGTAAACGTGCCCCGCAGCGAGCCGCCGAAATGACGGCGGGCGATTTCGGCGAAGGTCTCGTACGTGCCCTGCACAATGCCCTGGCTGCCGATGTAAATCCAGCTCCCGGCTGTCATCTGGCCGTACATCATGAGCCCCTTGCGGTCAAGCTCACGGAAGGTGTCCCAATTCGCCCAGGCCGGTACCAGATTGGAGTTGGCCAGCAGCACACGCGGCGCGTCCGGTGTCGTACGGAAGACGGCGACCGCCTTGCCGGACTGGATCAGCAGCGTCTCATCCTCTTCCAGTTCCTTCAGCGCGGCAACAATATGATCGTAAGCGTCCCAGTTGCGGGCCGCTTTGCCGGTGCCGCCGTAGACGATCAGTTGTCCGGGATGCTCCGCCACCCCGGGATCAAGATTGTTCATCAGCATCCGCAGCGCCGCCTCCTGGACCCAGCCCTTGGTGTGCAGCTGTGTTCCCCGCGGAGCGCGGATGTCCGTATGTCTGTCCGTCAAGGCTACCTCCTCCTTCTGGCTACGTTTCATTCATAAAGCTATACTTCCTCCATAAACAAACCGGACGGACCCTTCCGGAACGCCTCCGCCAGCCGTCCGATGTCCCCGCTTAAAGAACGGTCCCGGTCCAGCGGCGGGACCAGTGAACGTATGGCCGTGTACAGACGGTGTGTACGCGGAGCGAGCAGCTCTGTCCCCCTGTATTCCGCCGCCTGCGCCGCACAGATCGCTTCAATCGCCAGCACCTTGCAGGCGTTGCCGACAATCGCTGCCGCATGGCGGGCGGCAGTGGTACCCATGCTGACATGATCCTCCTGATTCCCGGAGGAAGGAATGGAGTCGACGCTCGCCGGATGAGCCAGCGTCTTGTTCTCCGACACCAGCGAAGCGGCCACATACTGCGGAATCATCATCCCCGATTCCAGTCCGGGCCGGGGACTGAGGAATGGCGGCAGATCGTTCAGCTGCGGGTTAACGAGCCGCTCGATCCGCCGCTCCGAGATGCCGGCCAGCTCGGCGGCAGCGATGCCGAGGAAATCCATGGCGAAAGCGATGGGCTCGCCATGGAAATTCCCTCCCGAGAGGATGCTGCCGGAATCCGCGAACACCAGCGGATTGTCGGTGGCGGCATTCATCTCGATCAGCAGCTTCTCGCGCACGTAGCCGAGCACCTGCCGCACCGCGCCGTGCACCTGCGGGATGCAGCGCAGCGAGTACGCGTCCTGGATGCGCAGCTCGCCCGGCGCGGTCACCAGGCGGCTGCCGGCCAGCAGCTCCAGCAGCCCGGCCGCGACCAGCCGCTGCTCGGGATAAGGCCGGACAGCATGCGTTTCCGGCCGGAAGGCAGCGGCTACGCCGCGCAGCGCTTCAAACGTCAGCGCGGCGACGCCGTCCGCGAGCTGTGCCAGCCGCGACGCCTCCAGATAAGCCTGCACTCCGATGGCTGTCATCGCCTGCGTGCCGTTGATCAGGGCCAGCCCCTCCTTGGCCCGCAGCGTGACGGGCTTAAGCCCGGCCCGGCGCAGCGCGCGCAGCCCCGGCAATACCCTCCCTTTATACGATGCTTCGCCCTCGCCGATCAGAAACAGCGCGAGATGGGACAACGGAGCCAAATCGCCGCTTGCCCCAAGCGAGCCCTGGGAAGGAATGACCGGGGTAACGCCCGCATTCAGCATATCAACAAGCAGCTGCAGCAGCTCCGGGGTCACCCCGGAGAAGCCCTTGGCGAGTGCATTGGCCCGCAGCAGCAGCATCGTGCGGGCGACCGGCTCGGCAAGCGGCTCGCCTACGCCGCAGGCATGGCTGCGGATCAGGTGCAGCTGCAGCTCCTCCACCTCCCCGGAGGGGATAAATGTGTCGCTGAATTTGCCGAACCCGGTAGTTATCCCGTACACCGGCTGTTCCTGGGCTACGATGGCATCGACCACGTTCCGCGAGGCGGCGGCGCGCGTCCAGACCTCGGGAGCCAGCTCCACCCGTTCACTGCCGCCAATCACCCGCGCGATCTGCTCGGGCGTCAGCGAATTTCCATCCAGTTGAAGCATAGAAGCAACCCCTCCCTGATTCTTCTCACGTTCTTCATCTTCTTCACGCGCTTCACGCTCTTCTAGTCCTTGACCAATTCAAATTTCAGGGTATAAGTCTTTAATTCTCCCCTAGCTTGCTCGGATATAAAGTGCCATTGCACCGATTTCTGAGCCTGGTTTCGTTTCACTTCCCGCGCAGTCACTTCTTGCTGGAGCCGTTCTATGCAAGTGGCGATTATGAAAACTTTAAGATACTGTCCTCCTTTTCGTTAGGTTAGCTTGGTTTGTGAATTATGGTCGATTTTTCAACTACGTTTGTCCTGTCTACCTTCACTGCAGCCCATTGTGGTCGATTTTTCGACTACAATAGGATTAATTAGCCTGACTGTGCTGTTTGTCGGCCTGTTAACGGGATAGGGATGTAGGTGCGGGCGTATCAAGCCTTACTCGCAAATAGATGGTGTATAGCTACAATTTGATGCGGTCAAGGTACTAGTCCTTCACCCATCAAAAGCATCCTCCGGCCACCGTAAGGCTCTTCGCGTGCCCCTCCCGGTTCAACACAAAAAGGAGCCGCGCCGAAACAAGCATCCGCCTGTTTCCGGTCGCAGCCCCCTGATCGACTAATAACTATGGGCTATACGGGTCCGGGTATCCTGTTCATCCTCCACTGCATTTACACATGGTTATAGCCGAAGCCGATTGCCTCGTGCTCGAAGCCTTTTTTGGGCGCTCCAATGGTCCCGTAAATACACACTGCCATCCAATCGCTTAGATAGCCGGCCACGTTTACCGCCCCTCTGGCGACGCAGAAGGTGAGCCCCACCGTGCGCAGGATCTCGCCGAACTGCAGCGTACCCCGCCCGACACCCTGCACCGCTTCGAGTGTGGCATGATACAGTGCATGGACTTCCCGGTAATCGTCCGGGTTGATGACGCCGCCCGCCTTGGCCGCCGTCTCAATTGCCGCAATCACCTTAACCAGCTCCATGGAGCCCACTCTTCCGGTGATATACCGGTAATTTCGGCGGTCCATTTCCGCGCGGATAACCGCTTCCTCGCTATGCTGCTGCATCAAGGCCAGCAGAGCGGCCAGCTTTCCGAGCGGATACCGCGTTTCATTAGCATATTCCGTTCCGCCCGAAGCGTTCACCGGCTGTACCTTCCTTCACTGGAGTCGCAAGCAGGACTGCCTCATAATCCATCCTTTTTGATAACAATTTATGACTGCCCGCCGGCAATAATACCGCAGACCTGCACCTTTCAGCCGCCCGCCGGCAGAATACTTTTTCCCATTGACAGAATATCCTTATCAAAGTAAATTATAGAATAATTAAATAAGATAACCACTAGGGGAGCCTGAATGGGCTGAGACGGGAAAATTGCATTTCCGGACCCTTGAACCTGATCTGGGTTATACCAGCGTAGGAAAGTGGAGAGGAACTTCTGTTTGTGTATGGCTCCTGCCAATCATGGATGAAGCCGCTCCATTTGGGGCGGCTTTTTTAGCGCAATCTTGTTTATGAATCCACTGATTGGAGGAATTGAGATGACAGATGAATTACAGGCTGGCAAGGTCAATGTTTCCGCTTTTCCGGGGAGCCGCAAGGTGTATGTTCAAGGCCAGCGTCCGGATATCCGGGTCCCCATGCGGGAAATCCGCTTCAGCGGGACAGACGGCGGAGAACGGCAGGAATCCCTGCGGGTGTATGATACAAGCGGGGTCTATACCGACAGCGGTCAGCTCCCGGATATCCGCCTTGGCCTGTCTCCCCAGCGCTTGCCCTGGATCTGCGAGCGGGCGGACACCGAGACCTGTGCAAGAGCCGCAGACGCCGAAGACAACGGCGATTCGGAAAATGATAGTTCGGATGCGGATGCGCCAGTATTTTCCGGGGAACGCCGTCTTCCGCTGCGGGCCAAAGCAGGCCGGAACGTAAGCCAACTGCATTATGCCCGCAAGGGAATCATTACACCCGAGATGGAATATATCGCGATCCGCGAGAATGTCACTGCCGAATTTGTAAGAAACGAGGTCGCTCTGGGGAGGGCAATCATACCGGCCAACATCAATCATCCGGAGAGTGAGCCCATGATTATCGGCCGCCAATTCTTGGTCAAAATCAATGCCAACATCGGGAATTCGGCTATCTTTTCTTCCATAGAGGAAGAGGTGGAGAAAATGCGCTGGGCGACTCGCTGGGGCGCGGACACCCTTATGGACCTGTCGACAGGACGGAATATTCACGCCACCCGTGAATGGATTCTTCGCAACTCCCCCGTTCCCGTGGGAACCGTGCCGATCTATCAGGCTTTGGAGAAGGTAAATGGCCGGGCCGAGAATCTGAGCTGGGAGATTTACCGGGATACCTTGATTGAGCAGGCGGAGCAAGGGGTGGACTATTTTACAATCCACGCTGGCGTAAGGCTGGCATACATTCCGCTGACTGCGCAGCGTTTGACCGGGATTGTATCGAGGGGAGGAGCAATTATGGCCTCCTGGTGCCTGGCCCATCATGCCGAGAACTTTCTCTATACGCATTTTGAGGACATCTGCGAGATTATGAAGACGTATGATATCGCCATTTCGCTCGGCGACGGTCTGCGGCCCGGCTCCATCGCCGACGCCAACGACGAAGCCCAGTTCGCAGAGCTAAGGACCCTCGGGGAGCTGACCGAAATCGCCTGGAAGCATGATGTCCAGGTCATGGTGGAAGGACCGGGGCATATTCCCATGCATCTGATCAAGGAGAATATGGACAAGCAGCTGGAGTGGTGCAAGGAAGCCCCCTTCTACACGCTGGGTCCGCTCACCACCGATATTGCCCCGGGCTACGACCATATTACCTCGGCTATCGGCGCAGCCATGATCGGCTGGTTCGGCACCGCCATGCTGTGCTATGTGACTCCGAAGGAGCATCTGGGCTTACCCGGCAAGGAGGATGTGCGCGAGGGGGTCATCACCTACAAAATAGCCGCCCACGCCGCCGATCTGGCCAAGGGCCATCCCGGCGCCCAGGCACGCGACGACGCGCTGTCCAAAGCCCGTTTTGAATTCCGCTGGCAGGATCAATTCAATCTGTCGCTCGACCCGGAGCGGGCCAGAGCATTCCACGACGAAACCCTGCCAGCAGAAGCGGCCAAGACTGCCCACTTCTGCTCCATGTGCGGCCCGAAATTCTGCAGCATGCGTATCTCACAGGATATCCGCGCTATGGCCCGGCAGCAGGATCAGGCCGAGGAAGAAGCCGCTATCGCTGCCGGGATGAAGGAGAAAGCCCAGGCCTTTCAGAAGGGTGGCTATTCGCTTTACAGCTAAAGCGGCTTCTATACAAAGCTGTGCCACAAAAGAGCCTTCCATACGGGAGGCTCTTTTGTGGCACAGCAATCGTTACACCAGTATATCCCAGTCCTTGAACACGGGCTGCAGCCCGTTTCGGTACAGCATCTCCCTGATCTCTTCGACACTTCGCCCGTCCGATATCTCGAACTGCGGCGTCCCGTCTGCAGCCGTGTGCCCGCCCACCGCCGTCGACACGCCGGCGGACATCTTGGTGATGCCCAGATGCACCAGCCTGTCCCTTAGCGAAGCGGGCTCTCTGCTGGACAGGGTAATGCCCGCCCGGGGCAGGAAGAGACGATAGGCCAGAACCGTCTGCACCAGCGCGCTGTCCGTCACCTCCGATTCCGGGCTATAGTCCCCCAGAAACGGACGGAACCGCGGAATGGACAGGCTGATCTCGCAGCCCGGGTACTTATTCTGCAGATAGTCGGCGTGCATTGCCGCCATGAAAGCCTCTTCCCTCCAGTCATAGAGGCCGAGCAGGGCGCCGATGTTAACCGAGCGGAAGCCTGCCGCGCAGCCCCGTTCCGGAGCATCCAGACGGCTGCGGTAATTGCGCTTGGGTCCTTTTATGTGCAGCCTGCGGTACGTTTCCTGGTCGTAGACCTCCTGAAACAGAGTGAGGCTGTCCACACCGGCCTGCGCCAGCTCCATATATTCGGATACGGACAACGGATTCACTTCAATGCCGACTGAAGCGAAATGCCCGCGTAGCACCTCCGTGCACGCCTTCAAATAGCTGACCGGAGACGCCTGGCGCGATTCTCCTGTCAGCAGCAGGACATGGCGCATGCCGGTTGAAGCGATTGCGGCCGCCTCCAATTCGACCTCCCGCATATCCAGCTTCCTGCGCGGAAAATCGTAGATGGAGCTGAAGCTGCAATATTCGCAGTGATTCACACAGAAATCCGACACATACATCGGAGTAAACAGCTGCACGGCGTGACCGAACTGGCTGCGGGTCACTTGCTGCGCCTTCTGCGCCATGGCCTCCAGATGTCTTCCGGCAGCCGGGGACAAGAG
The DNA here is from genome assembly GCF_008635795.1 of Paenibacillus tepidiphilus. Classification (GTDB taxonomy): domain Bacteria; phylum Bacillota; class Bacilli; order Paenibacillales; family Paenibacillaceae; genus Paenibacillus_AQ; species Paenibacillus_AQ tepidiphilus. Next base: position 223,339 of record NZ_VWRQ01000006.1, read on the forward strand.
GGCCAGCAGGTCTTCCTCACCCAGCCTCGGTTTGCCCAGAATCCGCAGAATATGCGAATCCGTATACTCCTGCTGCTTGCTGTGAATGGATCGCTCCTTCAGCCCCGCTAACCTGTTATAAAAGCTCATGCCGTCCCCCCTTATTCATGCAGAAAGCCGGTTAACGGCGAAGATGCCGCAGCTTCCTGCTGCACCGGACCCAGACCCGACAGATAGGCCAGTCTTCCCGCCGCTACCGCCGCGCGGAACGCTTCCGCCATGCCAAGCGGATCACGCGCAGTGGCAATGGCCGTGTTCAGCAGCACCGCCGCTGCCCCCATTTCCATCGCTTCCGCCGCCTCCGAGGGCCTGCCGATGCCGGCATCCACGATGACAGGCATTCCGGTCTCCTCGATCATCATCCCGATCAGCTCCTTGGTGCGCAGGCCCCGGTTGCTTCCGATGGGAGAGCCAAGCGGCATGACCGCCGCCGCACCTGCGTCGCGCAGCCGGATGGCAGCCGCAAGATCCGGGCTCATATAGGGAAGCACCACAAAGCCTTCGGCAGCCAGCACCTCCGTTGCCCGGAGTGTCTCCAGGTTATCGGGCAGGAGGTACCGCTGGTCATTGATGACTTCGATTTTGACCCAATTCCCCATATCTGCCGCTCTGGCCAGCCGGGCGATCCGGATCGCCTCCTCCGCCGTGCGGGCACCGGAGGTATTCGGCAGCAGGGTCATGCTCCCGGGAATGTGGTGCAGCAGATTCTCCTCCTCCCAATCGGGATTCACCCTTCTTAACGCTACGGTAATTACCTCCGCTCCCGATCTGGCAATGACCTCGGGAATCAGCGTGTTACGGCTGTATTTGCCGGTACCGATAAACAGCCGGCTGGACAGCGCCTTGCCGCCGAGATGGAATACATCGTTCAATATGGCCACCCTCTCTATTCTAAATTTGCCTTAAGCCTTCAGCCGAAATAGCGGTGATACAAGGAACGGGCTTCCCCGGGATCAGCCGTACCGTGAACCAGTACACGCCCATCCGGGAAAAGCGCCATCCGGTACTTCTCTACCGTAAAAGACAGCATATAGGGGTTATGGTTGACCTGACCGTAAGCAGCCAGGCGCTGTCCCCATTCCGTCAAATCCAGCTTCCGGGGCTTGGGCGGGCGGATCTGCACGGTATCCCTTCCGCACAGTACGGCCGTTCTGGAATGATTGGCCGCCGACAGAAAGGGGAAGCTGGGCTGTTCCCCGCAGGTCGGACAATCCGCACGCTTCAGCCGGGCGGTGTCTACCGATACCTGCCGGTTCTCCCACAGATCAAATGAAACCATGGCCCCCCGCAGCGAATCCCGGCTGCCCGCCAGCCATTTGAGCGCCTCCGCCGTCTGATAGGCGGCGGTCATCTGTACCGCAGGCTGGATAATGCCTGCGGTATCGCAGGAGTCTCCCTCTGCATAAAGCTCCTCCAGCAGGCAATGCAGACAGGCGCTTGTTCCCGGAACCACGGTCAAGGACATTCCCCGGCTCCCGGCACAGGCGCCGTAAATCCAGGGAATTCCCCGTTTCACCGCGATATCGTTCAGAATCATCCGCGTCTCGAAATTGTCCGAGCCGTCAAGAATCAGATCGACGCCTGCGGTGTATTCGCCAATCTCATCGACGGTAACATCGGCGACAATGCCTTCCACCACCACTGATGAGTTAATGCTGCGCAGTCTGCGGGCAGCCGCCGCCGCTTTGGGCATCTGGTCTTCCGCATCCTGCTCGCTGTACAGATTCTGGCGCTGCAGATTGCTCCACTCCACCACATCCCGGTCGATCAGGGTGACATGGCCCACACCGGCGCGGACCATCGTCTCGGCAAGGGCGGACCCCAGCGCTCCGGCTCCCAGAATCAGTACTCTCGCAAGGCCCAGCTTCTTCTGGCCTTCACTTCCGATTCCATAGAAACGCTCCTGTCTGCTGTATCGGTCTTTGGTCTCCGGCATCAGGGCGGTCAGCCTCCTCCAACAAAATGTACCAGCTCAATCCGGTCGCCCGGAGACAGCCGGGTAAGTCCATATTCCTCCTTCCTGACAGCCGTACCGTTCAATTCAACAAGTACCCGTTTACCGCTCCAGGGACTTACAGACAGCAGATCGCCGACAGTCTCACATCCGGCATCCAGCACCGTGTCCTTGCCGTTTACATACACCTCCACAAGCTTCACCTCCTCTCCTGCCAGGCTTCATTAATCGCACGCCGGTAGGCTTGCGCCTGCTCCGCCGGGTCCGGCGAGCCGCTTATCCCCGACAGCACCGCAATGCCTTGCGCGCCGCTGCGGATGATATCCCCGGCATTGTCCGGCCGTATCCCGCCGATGGCAATCACCGGCACAGGACAGCTGTGTACCGTCTCTCTCAGCATTCCAAGCCCCCGGCCGGGCAGACCGGCTTTGCTGGAAGTGGCAAATACATGGCCGAACAGGCAGTAGTCCGCCCCCGCTTCCGCTGCCAAGGCAGCCTCGGCGGGAGAATGCACGGAACACCCTATTCGCAGGCTGGGGGCTGCCCGGCGCGCGGCGGAAGCCGGAAGGCTGTGCCCCGCCAGCTGGACGCCTCCCGCCCCGGCCGCCAGCGCCACGTCCAGCCGGTCATTGACCATGATCGAGGCAAGGGGAATACCCGCCCGGTGCAGCTCCATTACCGTCTCATATTGCGCACCCGCGGGCAGCTGCTTGTCCCGCAGATGAATATAATCCACATAGGGCAGCACCGCTGCTGCGACCTTCAGCAGCGCCGGAACCGGAAGTCCGCCGCCGGAAATGAAGTGAAGCTCGGGTGCCGTACCTCCGCCCGCAAATCCCAACATAAGCAATCCCCCAAATAGTCATCTATACTTCTGAATGCCGAAAGAATGCAACAAGCCGCCCTCCAGAAGGAGGGCGGCTAAGAAAAGCAACCATAAATAAGAAATAAGCCAAAGCAGGCAAATATTCATTACGTTCACTCTTAACTCGCCACTTCCCTACGCAGGCATTAACCAGATCAGGTTCAAAGGGTCCGAATAGTACATTCGTCTCAGCCTTGCGGCCCCCCTAGTGTCGAACAGTATGCAATTACCAATGAATATACACGATTACCCATGAAACCACAATCATTTCTTGTTGCAAGCCAGTGTTGCGCGAGCCGGTTATATCACTACCGGAATGATTCTGCCGTCTTCGTCATAGGACAGCTCGGCGAATTTCACTGACCGTTTGTGATCCACACCGCCCGACAGGGACGCATCGTGGTAGAACAGATACCATTTGCCGCCGAATTCCACGATGGAATGATGCGTTGTCCAGCCAAGCACCGGGTTCAGGATGGTTCCCTGGAAGACAAACGGTCCGCACGGCTTGTCGCTGGTGGCATAGACAATTTTATGGGTCGTGCCCGTGGAGTACGACAAGTAGTATTTTCCGTTATACTTGTGCATCCATGGACCTTCAAAGTATCTCCGGTCCTCATCCCCGGCAAGAATAGGGGTTCCTGCTTCATCGGTGATAACGATCTCCTGCGGCGCCGACCGGAAGGACAGCAGGTCTTCGCTAAGCTCGGCCACCCGTGCCCCGTAGGCCGGTTCTTCCGGACCTTTCTCCGGCGCATCCGGCCGGAACTCTCCGGTCTGCCATTTTTCCAATTGTCCGCCCCATAGTCCGCCGAAATACATATAGGCCCGCTCATCCTCGTCAATGAACACCGCCGGGTCGATGCTGAAGCTGCCTTCAATATATTGCTCCTGGGCCGCAAAAGGGCCTGCCGGAGACTCCGACGTCGCCACTCCGATGCGGAAGATTCCTTCCTTATCCCGGGCCGGGAAGAAGAGATAATAAGTGCCTTTCCGGTATGTGGCGTCGGGGGCCCACATTTGCTGCGAGGCCCACGGCACATCCTTCAGGTGCAGCGCCAGCCCATGGTCCACACACGGTGAATCCGGACTGTCCATGGACAATACATGATAATCTTCCATCGCATATTGATCGCCGTTGTCGTTCGTTGGACCGTCGTGGTCGATGTCATGGGACGGGTAAATATACAGCTTGCCCTCAAAGACATGAGCGGAGGGGTCGGCTGTATAGAGATGGGTTACTAACGGCTTATGTTGCTCTGCCATAACAGGCTTCTCCTCCTTGGGTAGTGGTATTAAAATGAACTATTCCTTGACGCCACCCAGCGCCACGCCTGCGATAATGTAACGGGACAGCAGGAAATACACCACGAACAGCGGCAATGCCGTCAGTGCAAGGCCCATATAAATGGAGCCGAACTCCGTCTTGTAAATGTCGCCGCGCAGCAGGCTGACCATGATCGGCATCGTATATTTTTCCTTCTGGGTCAAGAGAATCAGCGGCATGAACAGGTTGTTCCAGTTAGCGACAAAAGCAAAGATCGCCTGTGTCGCCACCGCCGGCATCATCAGCGGCAGAATAATCCGGTTGAACGTCTTGAACTCGCCCGATCCGTCCACGCGCGCCGCCTCCACAATCTCCAGCGAGAGCGTCGCGAGCAGATACTGGCGCATGAAGAAGACGACCGCCGGCGCCGCTATGGCCGGCAGGATCAGCGGCAGGAAGCTGTTCGTCCAGTGCAGCTTATACATGAACTGATAGAAGCCGATGGCGCTCGCCTGGGCCGGAATCATCATGACGCACAGGATGAAGGTGAAGAACGGTCCCCGCAGCTTCCAGTCGTAAGCCACAATGCCATAGGCCGTCAGGGACGAGAAATAAACCGTACAAAGCGTTGCCGCACTGGAGATAATGAATGAATTCATGAAGCCCTGAAGCGGATCGAAGCTCTTGTCCAGCAGCACCCGCAGATTGCTCATCATATGGCTGGAAGGCAACAGCGACAGGCCGCTTTGAATCTCAGGTGTGGAGCGTGTGGCATTGACGAACATGATCCAGAACGGCAGAATGCTGAGCAGCGCCAGCAGAATGCAGACGATATAGACAATCGTCTTGGTGAGTTTCCGGTTTACGTTTCCGGTGCTTTTAATTTTCTCCATATGATTACACCTCCCTTGCGGTTGTTGCTTGAGCGGACCGAGCGGCTCTGCGCTTCATTTTCTCCGCTTTCTTGAGCCTTGCTGCGTCGCGGTCTCGCATCAGGAAGAACAGCAGCGACGACAGTACCGCCGTGATCAGGAACATTATCATGCTCGCTGCCGCAGCGCGGTTATACATATAGCTGCCCTTGAAGGCTTGCCCGTAAATAAACATGGACGTGGTCATCGTTGAATCATCCGGTCCGCCGGCCAGGAACAGCTGCGGAATATCGAACATCGTCAAACCGCCGACCATCGAAGTAATCAGAGTGAACAGCAGGATTGTCCGCAGGCTCGGCAGCGTGATGCGGAAGAAGGTCTGCACCCCGTTCGCACCGTCGATTGCCGCAGATTCGAACAGTGCCGGATTAATGCCCATGACCCCGGCAATCAGGACGATCATCGTATTTCCGTACCACATCCAGAACTGGATGAAGGCCACGATACCGCGTGCAGTCGTCTTATCCTGCAGGAAAAAGATCGGAGCGTCGGACCACCCCAGCATCTCGAACAAACTGTTGATAGGACCCATCGGATAGGCAAACAAGCTGTTGAAGAGGATGGCAATCGTACTGGCAGTAATAATATTGGGCATATACAGCAGGACCTTGAAAGCCCCCTGCCCCTTAATGTTCATTCTCTTGTTCGTGAACCAGGCCGTAAGCAGCAGCGCCAGGAGCATTTGCGGAACGAAATTGAGGACCCACAGCAGTCCCGTGTTGGTCAGAGACTTGATGAAGGTAGGATTGTCAAAGAGCAAATCCTTGAAGTTTTGAAAAGGATTGTCCATGATGTGAATCGGCTTCGGGATCAATCCTTTCATGTCAGTAAAGCCGATCACCGCGGTGTACACAATCGGATAAAGCGAGAAGATCAGAAATGCCAGGACAAATGGCAGGGTAAAAATATAACCGTACTTCGAATAGCTGACACCCTTGCGGCGCATGCTCTCACCTCTTTTATTGATATGAAAGGGCGGGATTCCCCCGCCCCTTCCGGCCCTTCTTATTCGCTATCGATACCCAACTGGTCTTTGACCTGCTGCTTGAACGTCTTGATCGCATTGTCGCGGTCCTTGTTGCCGGCAGTGTATTCACGGACCTGATCGCGCCAGAGCTTGTTGATCGTTTCGTCATACTGGGTCAGGTTCTTACCCGAAGCATTGGCGTTGGCGGGAACGAATACGTCAAACATATTTTGACCGCCGAGCAATGGAACTTCGCCGTTGGACTTCGCCATAACAACGGAGGAGGCAACGCTGTCCTTCGTGCCCTGCTCGCCTTCCTTCATTGTGCCATTGGCCCAGTAATACTGCAGACCAGTTTCGGATGTATCAAGCGTTACCCACTTCACGAAATCGGCAACCGCCTGTTTCTTGGCATCATCCTTCGTAACATCTTTGTTAGCCAGCAGCCAGGTGCCGCCCCAGAAGAAGCCAGTGGTCGGTTCGGTAACGGCCCAGTCGCCGTTGGTGTCCTTCACTTGACCATTCATCGTGTAGTTGATGAGCCAAGCGGGACCGAAGAAGCCGAAGATTGGCTGTGCGCCGGTGCCGGACATATCCGCGTACCAGGCTTCCGTCCAGTCGGTCGTATCGTTATGATAGCCGTTGTCTTTCAGCTTTTTGGAGAGATCCAGGAACTCTTCACGCTTCGGATCGATGTGCAGCTTGCCGTCGACAATCCAACCCGTATCGGAGCTGTTCTCAATTGCGTGCCAGATATCGCCGTCGCCGGAAACAATACCGTAGCCCTTGGCTTTCAGCTTCTCGGCCGCCGAGAAGAATTTATCCCAGCCCGGACCGACCTCTGCCTTGATGGCAGCCGGATCATCCGTGCCAAATACCTCCTTCGCAATAGAGCGGCGATAGATAAAGGCACCGCCGGTCGCCTGATAGCCGAGGCCCTTCAACTGGCCGTCCGTGCTGCTGCCGATATCCACCGAGTATTGGGCGATGCCCGCATCCTTCACCAGTTGGTCATCAAGACCCAGGTCCGCATAATTAGCGGCATAGCTGGATGCGTCGCCTTGCGTATATTTGAGCACGAACGCCGCTTCGGCGGCATAAACATCAGGTGCGTCCTTGCCGCCGGCCGCCAGGGCCTGGTCAAGTGCAGGCTGATAAGCGCCGTCGGTCGTCGCAATTACCGTGGTTTTGAACTCCACGTTCGCGTCCGGATGAGTTTCAAGATATTTTTTCGTCATATTCGGAATTTCGTCGGTGAAGCTCCAAAGATTAATGGTAACCTTTTCACCGCTGCCTTTAGCCGGAGCTTCGGAAGCGTTTGCCGCTGGAGCCTGACTGGCATTTCCGCCGGATGCATTGGAATTGGAGTTAGAGTTTGAATTCCCCCCGCAAGCTGCGAGCGCCGTTGTTAGAACCAGTGCCGTGGAAATTCCAACCATCGTACGTTTCATACTTTTCATACTTTGCCTCCCCTTTTTAGTTGCTGCCTCGGTTTTTTGTAACCGCATACACATTATAGTCCCTGCGGTTTGCAGGCATAAGGCTACAGCTATTGGGGAAAATTCCACTTTTATTGGGTGTTGTCCCGGCAGCCCAAAGAAAGTACAGAAGCCGACCGGAGCACTCCGGTCGGCTTCAACTGCATGTATAAGGTTAAGCTACAAGCTCTCTTTAAGTCCCCGTTTCGAACCGAAACCGGCTTAGCCTGATATCGCCCTCCAGTTCCAGGAAGATCCGGGCGGCGCCGGAGAGCTGTTGGACCGGGCACGAGACTGTATGCCAGCCGCTCCCGCTCCCTGTCCCGCTTCCGGCGCCTGCGGCGTCTTTAACCGTCAATTCTCCGGCAACAGGACCATCGTGAGCATTCAGCCGTACGCGGATTGCGCCGGTGCCTTCGGATAAGACATGCGCTTCGAAGACGGAGGCCAGCGGCGGAAATGCTGTATCGAAGTAACCGGACCAGGCAGTAGCGGACGCTCCGGCCGGGCGGATGCATACGCCGTTTACCGGCTCTATATCCCCCAGGCTCCCCCTCTCTTTACATTCATCCAGATACAGTCCCTCATAGTCATCGTAGTTCTCGGCAGCGGTCCACCTGCACAGGTCGCGCGGCGGAACGGTTTCTCCCCGCACAGACAGCTCTGTCATAAGCTTGATGTCCTCCGAGGATACTCCTGCGAGCAGCGAATACCGACAGGCTTCCACACAGTACCGGTCGCGGGTTACATCCCAGTACGCCAATTCAGAGACCGGAACCGTAAATTCGATCCTGAGGCATTCCCCGGGCTGCAGATGAATCCGGCGGAAGCCGATCAGCTGCTTCTGCGGACGGACGACGCGCGATCCTTCCGTTCGTATGTACAGCTGAACGACCTCGTCACCGGCCATGGTGCCGGTATTCTCAATGCTGAGCTCCGCAGTGAAGCTGTCATCCTCCACAGGCTGTTCCCCGGAGATGGTCAGACCGGAGTAGCGGAATGAAGTGTAGGATAATCCGTATCCGAACGGATACAGCGGGCTGCCGTCGAAATATTGATAAGTCCGTTTGCCCTTAATAATATCGTAGTCCATAATATCCGGAAGCTGTTCTTCGGAGCGGTACCAGGTCATACTCAACCGGCCCGCCGGGTTGTAGCGGCCCAGCAGCACATCCGCCACAGCGGTTCCCAGCTCCTGGGAGCCGTGGGCGGTGTACAGGATGGCGGGCAGCAGCTCCGCCAGTTCGCCCAAAGCATACGGGTAGCTTCCGACGATGATCAGTACTGTGTTCGGATTCGCTTCGTGAACGGCGCGGATCAGCCGTTCCTGGTAATCCGGCAGGCTCAATCCGGGCCGGTCGAAATCTTCCTTGCCGTTCAGCAGCGGATGATTCCCCGCGAAGACCAGCGCTACATCCGCTGCCTTGGCGATCTCCACAGCTTCCTCGATGCCGGAGCTTGCAGTCTCCACAGTAAACGGGTAGACCGGGCGGGGTTCGCCGCTGCCGTCTCTGCCGGACACGGGCTTCCCGCTGCCGTCTCCGTCCGAATCAGCCGCAGCCGGTCCATCCATGGCGTCGGCACCGTAAGTGGCATCAGCGCTGTCAGCACCCGCAGCTTTCCAGGCGCCAAGAACCAGCTCATGATCCGGCGACGCTTCTTTTACGGACACGTTGCGGCCGTTCCACGTCCGGATCCCGGTCGTCCCGTCGCCGCCCGGCACGAGCTCCAGCCTCTCCTTCACGAACCAGCCCCATATGTCCTTGGCCTCGGCGGCAAGCCGCCCGCCTTGGTCATCGGCGGTGACATAGCTGCCGTTGGCATGGGAGCGGAGCGTGTTCACTCCCCAGCCCCAGTCCGTGCGGCGGAACCGTTCACCCGCAGACGGATGCTCACGGTCCGCCACCAGCAGACCGTTCTCCCAGCCCTTCGTGCCGACATATCGGCCGCTGTGGACGGAGCGGAGATACACCCGGTCGTCCCCGTCCCGGAAGTCGACCCTGGCGTCCGGCAGCGCCGCGACGATTCCCTGCAGCGGGCTGACTGTATACGGCGGGTGCCCCGTGTACCAGTCACGGTAGACCGTGTCGGCAAGCGGCCCGATCACCGCAGCCCGGCGGATGGTCTCCGGCCGGAGCGGAAGGATCTCGTCTTCATTCCTCAGTAGCACAATGGCTTCCCGTGCCGCCTTCAAAGCAGTCTCCCGATGGGCTGGATGATGGAGGACCGTCTCCGCAATCTGCGCATACGGATTCAGCTCGTCCGGGTCGAACTGTCCGAGACGGATACGGATACGGAACACATTGCGGATGGCACAGTCCAGTTCGGCTTCAGTCAGCAGGCCCCGCTCCAGGGCCTCCCGGATCGATTTCTTGACCAGCGCGGAATCGTCGGTTACGCAGTCGATGCCGCCCTTTATGGCAAAAGCAACCGCCTCCGCATAGGTCCGGCAATAGCCATGCTCACTCACCGTCATCGACATATCGCCGCCGTCGCTGACAATGAAGCCGTCCATCCGCCATTCCTCCTTCAGTACGCCTTTCACATCCGGGTGGCCGATTGCCGGGGTGCCGTTAATGGAATTGAACGCGGTCATCAGGGAATGCACACGCCCCTCGGTGACTGCACGCTCGAATGCTTTCAAATAATATTCCCGCCGGTTGCGCGGATCGACCGAAGAAGAGCTGCTCAGCCGCCCCTGCTCATTGTTGTTGGCGTAGAAATGCTTAAGAGCAGGCGCCAGTTTAATATAAAAAGGATGCTCCCCATGCATCCCCTGGATCAGTGAGGTCGCCAGAACCCCCGTCAAATGCGGGTCCTCTCCGTAGGCCTCCTCCGTGCGTCCCCAGCGCGGGTCCCGCTCCATATCCACTGTCGGCGCCCAGACGGTCAGACCGCTGAGCCCGCCCCGCTGCCGGTAGTAGCTCCGGGCTTCATCGCCGATTACATTCCCGATCTCCTTCAGCAGCTCCGGGTTCCAGGTGGAGGATAGGCCGATGGTCTGCGGGAATACCGTGGCCGGACCATCCTGGGCCACAAAGCCGTGGGCGGCTTCCCCGCCGACCCAATACTCGGCAATGCCCAGCCGCGGGACCGCCTCCTGGCGGGTGGGCATCAGCCCGATTTTATCCTCAAGCGTAAGACGGTCCAAGAGATCATCCAGCCGCTGCTCCAGGGGGAGCGAAGCATTCCACATCGGCAGCGTCCGGAAATCGGTTTCCGTTCGTTTCATCGTCACATAGTCAGTCCTCTCTGTACAGAGATTGGTTGCGCTTTCTATTGTACACCTTCCGCAGCCTGTGCAGGACAAAATATGGAAGAACGAAGTTCTTCTGTCAGCCGTGTTGCAATATACCTTTCGTACGGACTGAGGCGACGCTATTTCAGCGGCATCGGACGATTGGCATACGACTATAAAAAAAATCCGGGAGCGAACGTCCCGGATAACCTGCTACTTGCTCAGCTGCAAATGCAGCTTTGCTCCGATATGATTGCAGTCTAACCGCAGCGCTTCTTTAAATTCAGCCTCTGCCATCCCTTTTCTGCCTAGACCCAGCAATCCAAGACCCCGCATAAACCGGCAATGAATCTCATTTCTTTTGTTCAAATCCTCATCAAATACAAGGAAGTCCGGCAGCGATACCGCGAAGTAGTCAATCTTTACATCGTCAAACAGATGCTTTTCCGCGTAATCCACCAGTTTGTTAAAACGCCGTTTAGCCTCATGCGTGTCCTGTAGCTTCAGCCAGGCAAGGCCTTGATAGAAGATCATTTCCGGCGGCTGGTCATTGTAATACATCGCACTGGTCGGTTCCTCAAGACCGTTCGAAGCTGCACGGAACGATGCCTCTGCTTGTTCCTGCTGCCCCAGTCCCTCATAGGCGCAGCCCAGATAGTAATAGATGTTATTCTCCTGTGCACCGGCCAGCTTCCCTTCGCCCAGATTCAGGGGATAGACAAGGGCTGTTTGCAGCAGGTCCACAGCCTGTGCAAAGGCGCCTTCCTGAATAACCTGTTTGGCTAATTCCACATGCGCCAGTACGTATTGACCTGTTGCTTTACCCTCGCCGCCCTCCCACGGATGGAAATTCCGTGAAGCCAGCAGTTGGATGGCTTCCTTATGTCTGCCAAGAAGGTTGTGCAGTGTAACATACTCCAGATACAAATCGTCACGGGCACCTACGAGTCCGGTACGGCTCTCCAAGAACTCCAGACGTTCATCCGCCGGCAATCCGATTTTTTTGTACAGCTGATCCAGCTCGAATAACACCCGCGCATCACCGGGATCACAGGCCAGTGCCTGTTCCAGTGAAGCCCGCGCCGCTTCGGCATTCCCTTGCTTGTTGTAATAGGCCAGGGCCAGATTTCTGTGTACCACCGAATAGCTGTCGTCGAAGGAACGGGACTGCTCCCAATAGCTGATCGCCTCCTGATGACGCTTCTTGTCGTAAAGCAGATTTCCGAGGTAGTAGCAGGCTTTGGCGTTCTCAGGCTGAACAGCGATTACATATTCAAGGACTTGAAGCTCAAACAGAGTGTTCGGGAAGCAGTAATCTGCTTTAGCCTTTTCTCCTGCAGAAATATAACTAGCCACGTACGCCTGCTGGCCTGATTTTCCGTACAAATAAGCCAGTGTGTAATTTACCATAGGGTCCTGGGCGTTCTGCACCAGGAGCAGCACTTGAACAGCCTCTTCATACAGGCCGGCATTTGCATAATCCGAGGCCAGTTCAAGATAATTTTTCGGCTCCCCGCGCAGCAGTTCCTTAAACTCGTTGAGTGCTGCAGTGAACGCTTCATGTCTCCCCTGCACTTCCCGGATCAGTGCCAGCTCATAATGGGCTCCGAAATCAGCGACATCGAGCTTGAGTGTTTCTTCAGCAAAAGCTTCAGCTTCGCTCCATTTGCCTAGCTTACGCAGCATAGCGGTTTTGATATTTCTGGATTTATAGTTCCGGGCATTGCGGATCAGGGAACGTTCGGCAAGGTCCAGCGCCTCTGCGTGATTTCCCTTCTCGGCAGCAATCTGCGCCAGCGAGAAATAACCGCCGTCCTGCCATGCCGCACTCCAGACGGCTTTATAGAAAGCAGTAAAAGCTTCATCCAGACGCCCCTGGAGCTTCAGGCTAAGTCCCAGCTGGTAATACGCTTCTCCGTCATACGGATTGGGGTTACGCCAAGTCACCCGCTTGACCGCTTTGCGGAAATACGGTTCACTTTCGGCGAATAATCCCCTGCGCAGCAGCAAGGTTCCGTACGCAATATTTATCCGGCTGTCGTTCTCATCACGTTTGAGTCCTTCCAGATAGTACGGCTCCGGTTCAAAAGTGGCATGGCGGTACTGCTCCAGATGAAGCCCGGCTAAATACAATTCTTCATTGGTAGCAAGCTCCTGCGGTGCGGGCAGCGGCTTGGCGGCATCCGGCACTTGTTCAATATCCTTTGGCTGCGGTGTATACGATACCAACAGATTGCCCGCAGCATCTTTTACCGAGAGAGTGAGTTCGTGGTCCTTCACGCCTGCAGCAAGATTAACTTCTGCAGCGTACGTATCCGCCGGTGTGAGTGTAATACGCTTGGACAGCAGAAGCCCCTGTGGTCCGGCAAGCTCCACTACGGCATCCTCATACCGCGCAGTGGCGTATACAAATACTCCTGCAACGCCCTGGTCTTCGTCCACTTCGAGATTAACCGCTGCTTCAGTGGTAGCATTTTTGACCACCCCGATATTCTTGTACGGCATGAAATATTGGGTAAAGGTCTTCTCTTCATAGGGCTGCAGCCACGTGAAGTCCGGCTGGTTATCGGTGAATACTCCGGTCATAAGCTCGATGTACGGGCCATCCTCATCGGTTAAGTTGCGGTCCCACGCCTGGCCAAACTCGCCATTCCCCCAGGTCCACTGCTTCTTCCCTGGCGAAATATGATGGTTTGCAACATGCAGGAGTCCGGCCTGTACAGAATGATCGTATCCGCCCACGAAATTATAGTCGGATTTGTAAGCCATATAGGAAGTCGGTACCGGGATATTCTTGTAACGCGAGATATCAACACCGGAAGAATAATTCATCTTGTAATAGGTGCCAGTGGCGATCGGGAATCGCGATACATCACGTTTACCATGGTCAAACACGGCGGTTACATCCGGAGGAAACACCGACTGGGTGTGATCATTTACAGCAACGGCGGGATTGGCCCACCACAGGAAGGTCTGCGGCTCCGGGGTGCGGTTATATAATTGTGCGGAGATTTCAATGTATGCCTTGTCCGGGTGCAGCGTAAAGCCGGCAGTCACCTTTGTCCCGTACATTCGGTCAATTTCGCTGACCCATACCGTTGCGCTGCCGTCCTCTTTCTCTTCCAGCCGGTATTCAACCGGTCCGTACGTATTGGGGCGGTGATGCTGCGGCCAGTTGAATTCGATACCGCCCGATATCCACGGTCCGGCAAGGCCGACCAGCGCCGGCTTAATCACCTGATTGTAATAGACAAAATCATAATGATTGGTGCGGTCTACGGCCCGGTAAATGCGTCCGCCCAGTTCAGGCATAATTTCAACCCGCAAATATTCATTCTCCAAGACAACGACCTGATACGGGGCCGGCTTCTTCTCATCTTCGATGGATTCAATAACGGGATGCGGGTACACCCTGCCGGAACTTCCCTGATAGACCCGTTTCTCCAGGAACATCGGGTTTTTATTGGGTTCACCGACACCGTAGGTTGGAATCTGAACGGTTTCTTCCCATACTTTTGTTGTGGAAATGCGTTCGGTCAACGTTATCACTCCTGTGTGTAAAGTTAATTGGATAACTCCACAATACAGGAACCCCATTAGGGTAACAATTCAGGAAGTTCGGAATAAGATGGATTATTTTCTTGTATCAGACCACACCGAGGCTTGTTTAAAAATAAAGCAAGGAAATGCCGATATGCACCTCCATATCGCCTTCACAGCAAACAAAATCCTTTGCACTGGACTATATACTGGTTTCATTGCACATTCAAATCCAACGTCGGCAGCAATCTCGGCCACCTGACGCTGTGTACCGGCAAGAAGCTGGGCAGCCCTCTCCATTCTGAACTTATTGAGTGTATTCAGAATCGTGTCCCCCACCTGCTCCTTGAACAGATGGGACAAACGGGAAATGGATAAGCAGCTTGTCCTGGCAAGCTCAGGTAAGCTCACCTTCTGCGCCGGATGCAGCTGCAAGTCCCTTAGAATATCGGAGATTCTCGGATCCATTGAAACGCTATGCTCCTGATTTGCACTTAATTGAACATGAACAAGCGCTTCCTCCAGCGCAAGCTCAGACAGCCGGCGGTGAAGCATTGAAGTTACGCCGGGAGGTTCATGGGTGACCATACGCATCAGAGCCTCCTGAATGGAGCGGCGCAGCTCCGCAGACGGGATGTGCTGGAAGATAAATTTCTGTTCAGACCTGCTGTAATGATGCGGCATTCCCGGCGGCAGAATGGATATATCGCCGGCGGTGCAGGACACTGCCTCCTGCCTGGATTGAATCTGACCTTCGCCGGAGATGGTATAGATCATCAGCCAATCTCTGCTGCCCGATGGCCGGTGTATGGCGTAATCATCCGCTACGCAGAAATGTCCAGCTATCAAAAATCTGCCGGTGCAGTTGAAATTCCCGAGTCTTATCCGGGTGCGTACAAGGACACACTCGGAATCGAAAGCTGGGAGTAGCCGCCATTCTCCGGGACAGCCCGATTTCATTTTCTCAAACTTTGGTAAGGGCAATTCTAAAGCCAAGGTCGTCTATCTTGAAATCGGGCATGCTTTTCCTTCTACTCGTAGAACCGCAGTTGTTCTGGGCTTCGGCCCAGCTACCTCCCCGGAAGACTCTATAGTTCCCATATCGTTCAGTATCATATAAATCCCAACACCATTCCCATACGTTCCCAATCATATCAAAAAGCCCCCACGGGTTAGGAAGCAACTGTCCTACTGGATGAACTGATCCATCGGAGTTCTCTTGATACCAGGCAATTTGATCAATACTTCCATACCGATATCCCGTTGTTCCCGCTTTGCAGGCATACTGCCATTCAGCGTCTGATAATAATCGAAAGCCATTCGCTGTCTTTTTAAAAATCGTATGTTCACTCTCATCTGTGATTGTGTAGCATTCAGTTCTGCCAAGCATTCTGGACAGTTTATTACAAAAGGAAATGGAATCTATCCATGAAACTTCCGCAATCGGCAGGTTATTGATCATCGGCTCTATTTCTTCTTCATGCATGACAAAATGATACAACTGCTGTGTTACCGGATACTTCATTACATAGAAAGGTTCGATTGTTGCAGTCCAGGTTATGGCCTTTTTATTATTTCCGGGGCTTGATAACGTGTAATCAGAACTAAACCATTTATTCATATTCAAATAATCACGTAATTCTATGGTTCCTCCCTGTAGTGGTACCATCAAGTTCATTAGCTCTTTTTGAAAATACTCTATGTCACTTCCGTACTTTGGATTTGTCATGTTAGCCCCCTCTCGATTCAGTTATAACATTTTAACAGATAGAACTTTTCCTACTTATGATAGGATTCACTTGGTCAGCTAATGTTTCCCGTTAGCGCAACGACTTACTCTGTTGAATTTCGTGTTCCTCAACATAAAGCAGCATCAGAGAAGGCGAATCGTACCTTAATCCGACAGTGCCCGCATGATGTTGGATTTCGCCTCTGCCGCAATCGCTTCATTCCCGTCATCGACCGCTTGCATCAAGATCAGTACGGGGATGTATACCGCGATCAGCCGCGCCAGCAGCTTCGTTTCCTCGTCCGCTCCTCCGTAAGTTTCGAAAAACACGCCGCGAGCGTAAGGTGGTAAAAAGCTGTAAGCAACGCTCAAATCGCAAGCCGGATGGCCTACGCTCAGATCGCCCCAATCAATGATGCCGGAAACGATCCCGTTCTCATTCACAAGCATATTTTTGAAATGAAGATCGCCATGTAGCAGTGCATTCACCGCCTCGACACGGTCCGTTTGCAACCTGCTAATATACGCTTCGATCACACCGGACTCCTCCGGCGACAAGTGTTCAACCACCTTCGATAGAAAGCCCTCCAATTTCACTTTACGCGATGCTATGTCCGTCAAGCTTCGATGATCTTGCTGAACTCCGCACTTCAGCGCCGCCTGTACCGGAAACTCATGCAATCTCCGCAAAAATTTCGCCAGCGTCTCTGCCGATAAAGCCCGGCGTTCTTCCGTCAAACCGATGGGGAAATCTCCTGGCACGTAGGCATAGCCAAGAAATGGTGCCGGGTATTCGTCACTTGCTTCGCCATAAAACAACGGTTTCGGATAGGAGATGCTCATATATGCCCCCAGCTTCGGCAGCAACTTCCCTTCCATTCGAATCGAGCCAACTGCAATCGTTCTTCTTGGAAACCGGAACACATACTCGTCACCGATGAGAAAAACCGTATTATCCCAGCCCCAGCCCAATCGCTTCACTTGCTTCGATGACAGCTGAGGGAATTGTCTGCCGATCAGTGTCCGCGCCTGCTCTTCGTTAACCTCCCACTCCGCATCCCATACATTCGTTCCTCCCATGAAATATCTGCCTCCTCGTTCCTTATTTTATTTAGACGTTTACATTCCCTGGAAGTTACGTATAACTGTCCGTTAGCTTAATGAAATACTGGAATACTAATGCTTTATTATCTCAGTCTATAACTTTACTGGCTTTTGACATACATTCTTTAAATTATACTTTCAGTGGCACTGTACAAGTTCTTTTGCATGTTAATAGCCTTTCATAAGAAGCTGGATCATGCCTGCCAAAATTCCACATAAAATCAGTCCGAAAATTAAAAAAGCCCTGATAAACCAAGGGTTTCTTGATTATCAGGACTTAAATTATAGAAATCGTTACATACCTATAGAAAACTGCGTTCCTAACGATGACAAGTGAATTACAACTCACTAACTTATCGCCTTATTCAAGAACTGAATCCCCGCTGCCGCATCGCCTCGAACAGCAGCACCGTCGCCGCCATCGCCGCGTTCAGCGATTCGGCCCGGCCCGCCATCGGGATAATGATGCTCTTGTCGACGAGCGCGGCCGTCTGCGGCGAGATGCCCTGGCCCTCGCTGCCGATGAGCAGCCACTGGCTGCCGCCGAAGTCATGCGTGTAGCAGGAGTCCGTGCCGGCCAGCGAGGTGCTGACCAGCAGCGTTCCGCGCTCACGGGCCTGCGGCAGCACCTCTGCCAGATCGGCCTCGGCGACCGGGAGGTGGAACAGCGAGCCCATCGTCGAGCGGATGGTCTTCGGGTTATACAGGTCGGCGCAGCCGTGGCCGAGGATAACGCCATCCGCACCCGCCGCATCGGCGCTGCGGATGATCGTGCCGACATTGCCGGGGTCCTGCACCCCGTCAAGGACAACGACCAGACTGCCCTGCTGTGCCAGGATCGTCTCCACGCCCTGCCGTTCCTTGCGGATGACGGCGAACACCGGCTGCGGCGTATTGGTGCTGCTCACCTTGCCGATGACGGCCGCCGATACGCCGATGACCTCCATGGCCTGCACGGATTGCAGCAGCGGCTTCAGTTCGGCGGGCATGCCCTTGTCTACATCAAATGCGAGAATCTCCACCTCGGCCGAGGCCAACAGCGCCTCCTGCACCAGATGAATTCCCTCCACAATATATTTGCCGGACTTGTCACGGTGCTTCTTCTCCTGCAGTCCGGCCCATTCTTTAACCCGCGTATTTTGCGGCGATAATATTTCCATATGTTCCTGCCTTTCTTAACTATGGTAAGCCAGCTCAAGCTTGGTCAGATTGTCCTTCCGGCCAACGATGACCAGGACGTCTCCAGGCTTCAGCTTGTCCTCGGCCCGCGGCGAAATGTTCATCTCTTCCCCCCGGCGGATCGCCATCACGTTGCAGCCGAATTTGGCGCGGATGTTAAGCTCCTGCAGGTTTTTGCCGATCATTTGTTGCGGCGCCTTCATGTCCAGAATACTGTAATCCGGCGACAGCTCGATATAGTCGAGAATGTTCGGCGAAGCCAGATGATGTGCGACCCGCGCGCCCATATCCCGTTCAGGGAACACGACCTTGTCGGCGCCGATCTTGCTCAGCACCTTGCCGTGCAGCTCGTTTCTGGCTTTGACCAGAATGTTCGGCACCCCCAGATCCTTGAGGATCAGCGTTGTCAGAATGCTGGACTGGATATCCTCCCCGATGGCCACCACCACGACGTCGAAGTTCCGTATCCCCAGCGCCCGCAGCGCTTCTTCATCGGTACAGTCCGCCGACACGGCATGCGTCACGATGCCGGAGATTTCCTGGGTACGCTGCTCGTCCGCATCAATTGCCAGCACATCGAAGCCCATACCGCTGAGTGTCTTGGCCACACTGGAGCCGAACCGGCCCATGCCGATGACGGCGTATTGTTTTTTGGCCATAGTCTAGTCTGTCCCTCCCACTTGCGCGAATACATCTCCAAGTAGTATAGCACAAGCCCCCGTAAACTTGAATTTTCAGGTGTGCGGACGGGCACAGTAATACAGGGTACGAATCAAACTAACCATCGGGAGGTTAAAGCATGCCGGTAACCATTGATTTGCGCCAGGCGATCCTGCATAAAGTCCACGGTCAATCCGAGGAAGAGCTGAAAGCGATGATTGAAGGCTCTATTGGCGGGCCGGAAGCGGCACTGCCGGGTCTCGGAGCCGTGTTCGAAATGATGTGGCCGGACCTCAGCGAGGCCAAGCAGGATCATCTGGTCGCCAAACTGCACCGCCATCTGGAGAAGGTCACACCCGGCTCCATTACTTCCTAAGGACCCGCTTCGTATCGCCAAAAAACCTCCGCACCCGGCATGCCAGCAGCACGCTATGGGGCGGAGGTTACATTTGTTACGCCTACGCGGGATAACCGCTAAGCATGGAATTCACTGCTGCCATTGTCCTGGCACCGCGTGCTTACGGAGCCGTCTCCAGGAACTTGGCGCTTGGATTCTTCTCCATGGCGGTACGCATCGCGTATTCATTCTCGAACAGCACGACATAATTGCCCTTTTTGTCGGTTACAAGGGTGGAGTTGATCCGGAACTTCGCCGGGTCCGGCTTGTTCTCATCAACAATCCAGCGCGCGAACTGATAGGACATCCGCTGCAGCTGAACATCCACGCCATATTCGCCCTTCATCCGGTACTCGAACACCTCGAACTGCAGCTGCCCGACCACCCCGAGAATTATATCGTCGAAGTTAACCGTACGGAAGACCTGGATCATCCCTTCTTCGGTCAGCTGGTCAATCCCCTTCTGGAACTGCTTCGATTTCAGTGCATTCTTGATGCTCACTTTGGAGAAAATCTCCGGCGAGAACGTCGGCAGCTCATCGAACTCCATCTCTCCCGCCTGGCTCAGTGTATCGCCGATCCGGAAGATGCCGGGATCGAACAAGCCGATAATGTCGCCCGGATAAGCCTCTTCGACGATATCCCGGTCCTGGGCCAGGAACTGCTGCGGCTGGGACAGCTTGATGTCTTTGCCCGCACGCACATGCTTCACGCTCATGCCGCGCTCGAACTTGCCCGAGACAATCCGCAGGAAGGCGATCCGGTCACGGTGCGCCGGGTTCATGTTGGCCTGGATTTTGAACACATAGCCGGTGAATTTCTCATTCGTCGGTTCAATGGAACCTGCCGTACTGCGGCGCGGCTCGGGCTTCGGTGCCAGCTCCAGGAAGTTATCCAGGAATGTCTGCACACCGAAATTGTTGATCGCACTGCCGAAGAAGACCGGGGTCAGCTCGCCGCGCAATACTTTGTCATAATCGAACGCATCTCCGGCCACATCGAGCAGCTCCAGATCCTGGCACAGCTGATCATGCAGGTATTCACCGGCCATCTCGCGGATGATCGGGTCGCGGTAGCTCTCCACCTTCTGCACTTTGATTACGCTGTGGTCGTCGCCCTGGAACAGCTCCACCTGATTCTTCATCCGGTCGTAGACGCCGCACAGCTCGCGGCCGCTGCCGATCGGCCAGTTCATCGGTACGGAGCGGATGCCCAGTACATTCTCCAGCTCCTCCATCAGGTCGAACGGGCTCTGGCCCTCGCGGTCCAGCTTGTTGATGAACGTGAAGATCGGAATACCGCGCTTCGCACAGACCTGGAACAGCTTGATCGTCTGTGCTTCCACGCCCTTCGCTACGTCAATCAGCATGACCGCACTGTCCGCAGCCGTCAGCGTCCGGTACGTGTCCTCACTGAAATCCTGGTGACCCGGCGTATCAAGGATGTTCACCCGGTGGTCTAAATAATCGAACTGCATGACGGATGACGTTACCGAGATTCCGCGCTGCTTCTCGATTTCCATCCAGTCACTTGTCGCATGCTTGCTTGCTTTGCGGGCCTTGACCGTTCCTGCCAGCCGGATCGCGCCGCCGAACAACAGCAGCTTCTCCGTTAATGTCGTTTTCCCCGCATCGGGGTGGGAAATGATCGCAAACGTTCTGCGTTTGTCCACTTCCTGCTTCAGCTTCTGATCCGCTGCCATAGGTTTTGCACATATCCCTTCATCTATAAATTCGTTAATCCGTGCCTATGCTGACCGGCCAGGAGATCAAATGGGTGCTCTGCTCATTCCTGATCTATTCCCTTCATCTGTGGATTGTTCATTATAACCTCTTCACACAGCTTTAATCCCGGGTACCATACAAAAATGCATCCTTATCAGTATAACAAAATCCGGCGGGCATTATCTACACCAAAGCGGCGGAAACCCGCAAGATATATAAATAAAAAATGACACTGACCGGAAATCAGTGCCATGTCTTCTCTACCTGCGGGAATACACCCTGCATAGCCCTATAGCTTACTGTCTCCACGCTCTTAGCATCGTAGTCCGCCCGAATACAGACAGGGAGCTGTCCGCTCCCGTCACTGTGTGACCGGAACGGGCAACTCCCCAAGATAATCCGTTATAACTTAGCTATTAACGCTCCATACCACGTTGTCTTCTTCCTGGCCGTTGACCGGCCACCAGTGGAAGCCTTCGCGGGCCAGCAGCTGCTCCGCTTCAACCGGCCCCCACGAGCCGGCAGGGTACGAAGCCAGGTCGCCGGCTTCTTCCTTCCAGGCCTTAGCAATACGGTCCACGAAGGACCAGGCCGAGGACACTTCATCCCAGCGGGTGAAGTAGGTCGAATCGCCGCGCGCTGCATCATGCAGCAGACGCTCGTAAGCTTCCGGCGAGTTGATGCCGACCATGCAGCTCTGGCAGAAGTCCATTGCCAGCGGCTGAATCTCCGATTCCGAGCCCGGCTTCTTGGCATTGATCTTGACATAGATGCCTTCCATCGGGTTGACGCGGATGACGAGCAGGTTCGGCTCCAGCTTATGCTTCTGGCCGAGATACACGTTCGTCGGCATGCCCTTGAATTCCACCACTACTTCGGTGGTCTTCACCGGCAGCCGTTTGCCGGTACGGATATAGAACGGCACGCCCGCCCAGCGGAAGTTGTCGACGAACACACGAGCCGCAAAATACGTCTCGGTATTCGATTCCGGGTCCACCTTGTCTTCCTGGCGGTAAGCCGGCAAGGTCTTGCCTTTGTAGAGCCCTTGCGTATATTGTCCGCGCACCACGTTCTCGCGCACTTCCTCGGCGGAAGCGTACGGCCGCAGGGAGCGCAGCACCTTCACCTTCTCGTCGCGAATATCCTCGGCGAGCAGGCGGCTCGGCGGCTCCATGGCAATCATCGTCAGGAGCTGCAGCATATGGTTCTGTCCCATATCGCGCAGTGCCCCCGCATGGTCGTAATACCCGCCGCGCTCTTCGACGCCTACAGTCTCGCCAAGCGTAATCTGCACATTGGCGATATGCTTGTTGTTCCAGAGCGGCTCGAAAAAGGCGTTGGCGAAGCGGATGACTTCGATATTCTGCACCATTTCCTTGCCCAGGTAATGGTCGATCCGGTAGATTTCCTCTTCCTTGAATACCTGACGGATCTGCTCGTTCAGCTCCTCCGCCGATTCCAGGTTATAGCCGAATGGCTTCTCGATCACCAGTCGGTTCCAGCCGGGGCTCTCCAGCATGCCGCCTGCCTGCAGGTTGAACGAGACGCTGCCGAACAGCTCAGGCGCCAGGGCCAGATAGAACAGCCGGTTGCCCGGAATGCCGAACTTCGCTTCGATGGCTTCGGTCTGTGCATTCAGCTCACGGAAGCCGTCAATATTGTTGATGTCCAGGGACTTGTATTCAAAATGCTGTACGAACTCATTCCATCCCTCCGCATCTCCCGCCTGGTAGCGGCAGAACTCACGGATAGACTCTTTCACATCCTCCCGGAATTCCTCCTGGGAGCGGGGACGGCGAGCCACGCCAATGACCGCAAAATCATGGGTCAGCTTGCCTTCGCGGTACAAACTGTAAATCGCCGGAAATAGCTTGCGCCGGGCCAGATCTCCGGTTGCCCCAAAAATAAAGAATACGGCACCGGGGGTATGCAATGCATCAAGGGTTTGATTTTCAGCCATGGCTCCTCATCTCTCTGTATGTAATATAGTTGACAATCATTCTCAGCGCCGGATAGTACAAGAAACGCATGACGGCGTGATGTCATTTTATCATATTCGCAGAAATGATGCTATCAGATTCCTGACAGTTTTTCTCGGGATTTCGCAATTTTCCATTACATTTTCTTATCCGTTTGCAAACTCCCGCTTATATAAGTTGCCCATATTTCTCATCCAGATTCAGGAACACAGCTATTATAACCTTATGCCAAAAGCTCCGCAACGCGGAGCCTGCTGCTGCACCAGCCCTTTCGGACGATTGCCGGGTCTAATATTCAACCGTAATCAGCGGCAATCCAAGGGTCAGCCGGTTCGCGCCGTCCCGGCTATCCCGGTGCACCGCCGCCTGCAGGGCGATGTCATGCCCGCCGCTCTTCACGAAGCGTTCCATCCCCGGAACGCGGTATGAGCGGCTGGCGGTGGACTCGTCCGTGTAGGCTTCCTCTGCCTGCGGCGCGGTGAAGACCCCGGCAAGCACGGACTCGATTCTGCCCAGCGCTGCGCCGGGCGTCCCTTGCGCTGCTGCCGTTCCTTGCAGCGACGCGTTCCACTCGGCCGCGACGCCCGCCGCCTGCAGCGCTCTGCCCGTCGCTTCGGCAGCGGCCTCGAATCCGCCGTCTGCCTGCCAGTCCGGCGTCTCCAGTGTTACGATCACATAGCTCGTGCCGTTGCCAAGCTCACTCCAGAACAAGGACGCCTTGCCGGCAGCTTCAGCTTCGGCGGACGCGCGGTATGCAACGTGTCCGTCTTCGTCCCCTGCCTGCACCGGGCCAAGCCCCAGCCGCTGCGCCAGAGCTGCGGCTGCTTCCCGGGCCACTGCTCCCGGGCCGCTGTACGTGCCCTGCCACTTCAGCACCAGCCGCTGCGGCGCGCCCGCTTCCATAGCGGCGGCTCCGGCCGCCGCCAGCTGCCGGAGCGGCTGACCCAGAGCCGCGGAACCGGAGGCTCCCGTCTCCGGCGTGCCTGCAGCTTCGCCGCTGCGGAACCCAGCCAGCAGCAACAGCGCTGCCACGCACAGCCCCGTGGCCAGCAGCATTCTCCAATGTCCTCTCCCGTGGTTCCGCAGCTTCATCCGTCCATCTTCCTCTCATCCGAATCTAGCAATCTACTAGAAGGATAGCCAGGAACAGATGCTTTTATACCTATGAGGACGTTCGGCTCCTGAAGGATGGCTTTACAGTCAATTACGGATTCCAAAAATACGCAGCGCGTAGCCTGCCGTCTCTTCGGCCAAGCGGCTGGCCTCCTCCGGAAAGATCGCCCCGGCACCGTTGACATAAGCAAAGTAGGTCCAACTGATTACGTACGGATCTCCTGGAGCCAGCACCCCTGCCTGCTGACCGCGTTCGATCAGAGGAATCAGCTTGGCGACAACCTGCTCCCCGTGTCTGTGAACTGCCGCCGTCAGCTCGGGATGTTGCTCCGGCTGGCCTAAGACCTGCTGAACCACCCGCAGAAACATTGCCCGCTGCAGCCACTGTTTAACCTGCAAATCAACCAGCCGGGTCAGCGTTTCAATCACTTCTGTTTCTGCCTCAAACAGCGAGCGGTATGCCTCCATCGTCTCTGACAGGGGCTCCAGCACCACCGCACGGATCAGCTCCTCCTTATTCTCGAAATAAGTAAAGATCAGCGCATGGCTGATACCCAACTCTTCGGCCACACTGGAGATGCTAGTCCCGGCGAACCCGCCGGAAGCGAACAGCTTTTCCGCCGCCGCGATAATCTTGCCCCGTTTCTGCAGCCACAGCTCCTCGTTTCTTTTGCGCGCCATTATAGACTCACCTCGGGTATAATCATACCGCATAAAGAGGAACTAATTAACCCGCAGTAACAAAGTAACGATAAGATATCCTTTTGTATAAAGTAACTTGATTTCCTGCCCCTCTCTCCGCAAACAAAAACGGCCCGGCGTCTATTCCGCCAGCCCGTTCTTATAAGCATAAATGGCCGCCTGGGTCCGGTCCTCGACATCCAGCTTGGCCAATATATTCGTCACATGGAATTTGACCGTCTTGATGCCGATGATCAGCTGGTCGGCGATGTCCTGGTTGGACTTGCCCTGGGCCAGCAGCCGCAGCACTTCCATCTCCCGGTCGGTAAGCTCCTTGTAGGCCGGCGCTTCGGCCTTGTTGCGGAACCGGTTCATCATCTTGGAGGCAACCTGCGACTCCAGCACCGACTGCCCTCTGGCTGCTGCGCGGATGGCATCCGCCACCTCGCTTGCACGCGACGTCTTCAGCAGATAACTGAACGCGCCGGCTTCGATAACCGGATACATCTTCTCGTCGTCGAGATAACTGGTCAGCACGATAACCTTACAGTCGGGAAACAGCTTCATCAGCTGGCGGGTCGTCTCAATGCCATCCATGCCTTCCATCACCAGATCCATCAGCACCACGTCAGGGTTATATTCCCGCGCCAGACGGATGCCTTCCTCTCCGCTTCCGGCTTCGCCGACCACCTCGATGCCGTCTTCGGTGCCGAGCACAGCGGCCAGCCCGATGCGGACCATCTCATGGTCGTCCACCAGCAGAACCTTGATCGCTTCCTCCATTTCCAAGCTGCTTCTCCTCCTATTCCTTCATTAACGGTACGGTCACTTCAATGCGCATTCCCTTACCCGGTGCGGTAATGAACTGGATCGACCCTCCGGTCTCCACGATGCGCTCCTGCATATTCGACAGTCCATAGGATGTCAGCTTGCTCTCATCCAGCTCGAAGCCGACACCGTCATCGCGCAGCGTAAGGCGTACAGTATCGCCGCGTTTCTGCAGCCGGATCTCCATCTTCTCCGCCTTGGCATGGCGCAGGGTGTTCGATATGGACTCCTGTACGATGCGGAACAAATGATTCTCCACCCCTTTGAGCAGTTGAATCTCAGGGTCAATCTCGCACACAATATCAAGCGGCACCTTGATCTCCAGCTCCTTGATCAGCTCACGGATGCCCTGTTCCAGCCCCTTGCCCTCCAGATACACCGGACGGAGATGCAGCAGCAGCGCGCGCATCTCCGACTGGGCGACGGCAGCCATCTCCTCGATCAGGGCAATCTGCCGCTGTGCCTTGTCGAAGTCCTTCTCCAGCGTCCGCCCGACCGCCGTCGCCGTCATCGAAATAGCGAACAGCTGCTGCGAGACCGCATCATGCAGCTCACGGGCCAGGCGCTGCCGTTCCTCCATAATTGCTGAGCCCCGCGCCTGCTCGGCCAGCTTGGCATTATTGGTGGACAGCCGCTGCAGCGTGTTGACCTGGTTCTCCCATTTGCCGCTGATCCGTCCGATCTGCTCGCCGAGCCGCCCAAGCTCATCGGTGCCGAGCTCCGGGATGGCGGAGGACAGATTGCCTTTTTCCCAGGAGACCAGCGTCTCCCGCAGCCGCTCCAGCCTTCGTTTCGTGCGGAACCCCTGGTAGAATCCAAAACCGGTACCAAAGACTACGGGCAGCAGGACGAGCGTCACTGCGGTCTGCAAACCGAAGGTCCAATCGTCAAAAGGCCGCAAATAACCGTATGTATACATCAGATAGAGAATCACAAGCAGCATGACCAAGGAGAACAAAGCCCCTTCGCCCATGCTGCGTATGACCATATTGCTGTTCTTCTTGTCCATCTGCGGCACTCACCCTCCCTCTTCAAATCAACGCCCGGTCCGGCCTGCTTCAGGATACCCGGATATCCAGATCGCCGATCAGATAAGACACATAAAATTTCACCTTTTGCTCGCTGCTGTCATAATTGGCGGATTTCCAGTTTAGCCGGTTGAGCATACCGGTGTCGCGGTGGTCACCGAACTCAATAGAGCCGAACAGCACAAACGCCTCGATCTCCACCCCGTAATTATCGGACAACAGAATATCCACATCGCCAAATATCCCCTGAAACAGCATCATGGTCTCCTTGTCCTCGGCCATCGCCAGCGACAGATCCACATCGGCCTCCCCCAGCACATGCCAGGAGCTCAGGCTCTTCATGATCCAGGGGGACAGCTCCCAGTCGAACCGGGAAGAGAAGCTCTGCTTCTGCATAAAATTCCGCCCGCTTTGCAGCTTCTTGGACTTGGCGAAGAACAGCCCGAGCGAGATCAGGCAGATCCCCAGCACCAGCACGAGGTGATCCAGCAGCAGCAGCGCCGCCCCGATCCCCAGCAGCATATAGCCCTGCTTCACTTTGCCCATAGTTGTACGGTATACCCCAAGGAGCAGGAGCACAAGCGCGACAATGGAGAAAAAGCCGATCCATCTGCCAAATATCATCAAGCAGCCGATACCGATCAGTCCAATGGCAATCATCCGGCTTCGTTTATCCATATTCGCACCTCCTGCAGTAATTTATAAGTGTAAATTAGGCCTGCTTCCGCCATGCTCTTGCTTGGATGTTCACCGTCTATTCCGGCCCATAGGGCGTCCTTGACTCTTTGGCCCGGTAGCAGCCGGTCAATCTCCAAACTCATTAAGGCAATGTCTTCTGATCAAAAAGGAGAGCCATCACGGTCGGGATGTCTAGCATCCGTACACCGCCTCCTGGCTGTTAGTTGCACTTTGTACATCTAATTCGTTCAACCAATCCATTTTAGAGGAGATAACTGCATTTCATACAACTAAAAAGATAGTTTTCTTTCCTATCGGCGGTTTATGCAGACTTTAATTGCAGAAACTGCAACTATACCGGTAATAGCAGCGGATTTTACCCGAATAATTGTAGGAAATACAGTTACATCAAAAAATAGTCAGGTTATTGAGTCATGGACCTACACCTAACACTCATACTACGCGCTACAACCGAGGCTTATCCATACCTCTCTTACCGCTATAAAAGCCATACCGGTATGGTGACCCATACCGTATGGCTTTGACCTAATTCAGCATATCATACTGGCCTGCGGTTTAGGAACAGGCTTTACTTATCTTTTTTGTCCTGGGCTGGTGCATTGGCAGCGGCAGGTGCTGCTGTTGCCGCAGGCGCACCGTTCAGCTTGCTCTTCAGCGCAGCCAGCTGCTCATCCACTTTCAGCTGCTTCTCAACATCCACCGGCTTGCTGTAAGCGGCCGATGGGCTGTAAGGGGCGCGCAGCACGTCGGCTTCGGCTTCAAGCTGCATGATCTTCTCTTCCATGCGGTGGAAGCCCAGGGAAGCGGCTCCGCTCTCGATTGAATGCACGCTGCTGATCTGCGACATTTGCTTCTTGGCCTTGGCCATTTGTGCACGGGATACCAGCTCATTGCGCTTGTTGCGCAGCTTGTAGAACTCATCCTTCATTTCATGCAGCTGCTGCACCAGTTCCTTGGCCTGAACTTCCGCCTGGGTATGCAGGTCGCTGTACTCGGCATACTTCTGGTCGAAGTAAATCTTCTCTTCCAGCAGCTTGCGGGCCACTTCCTCCTGACCGTTCTTTAGCGCAAGCTCGGCTTGGGCACCGCGCTGGCCGGCCATCTTGGCCGCTTCCTCTACACGCTGCTTCATGCGGCGCTCGTTAGCCATTTGCTTGGCCACGGTCACTTCGGCTTCGTGAATCTCAGCCTCCATGTCGCGCAGATATTGGTTCAGCATTACAATCGGGTCCTCTACCTTATCCAGCAGGTCGTTCACCGACGCCTTAGTCATATCTTTAATCCGTTTGAATACTCCCATGATTACATTTCTCCCTTCTCGTATTTGGCAAGTTTGCGTTTCAATTCTTCAATTTCCTTCTGCATTGCCTTCTTCTCGATATCCTTCATCATGGCATCCAGACCGGAGTCCTGTGCCGAGTAAGCTCCTGCTTTATTATGAGCGGTATGAGCAGTATGACCGGCGCCAGGCTGCCCGTGGTACGGGCCGTATCCGCCTTGTCCCTGCGGGCCGTAACCTCCCTGGGGACCTTGGCCGTAGCCGGCGGGGCCTCCCTGATAAGGATTGCCGTAAGGTCCGCCATATGGACCGTGTCCGGGTCCCGGGCCGAACGGATTATACTGCGTCGGCTCTTTCGGGATAACCAGCGCGGCGATGAAGTACACCACGATTACCGCGCCGCCGGTGAACACAATGCTGACCAGCAGCAGGATACGGAACAGAGTGGAGTCGATACCGAGTGTCTCGGACAATCCTCCTGCCAGCCCCGTCATTACCTTGTCACGGGTTGAACGATACAATCGGGTCATGGTCCTACTCCTTTCCGTCATTGTTCAGCTTCTCCTTGAGCCGGGCCATTTCCCGCTCCAGCACCGAAGCTACGGTCTCGCCGGTCTGCAGGGCGAATTCCTGGCCCATGCGGCGCAAGTCGCGCAGGCTCTTGGCCTCCAGCTCCCAGTCGGTCATCCGGTCTTCAAGCCGGCCGAACATCTTGGGAACGTCAGCGCCGGTTCCGTAAGCGGTGGCCCGCTGGTTCATGCGCTGCTGCAGCCGGAGCGATTCCATCCGGGCCGCATAATACTGGCGCTTGCTGTACACCGTCTGATATTCCATCTTGAGCTCGTTAAGCTGGCTTTCCAGTTCATAAAGCGATTCCTGGCTTTGCTGAAGCAGCCCGCTGTATTGCTCAAGCTTCTCTTCATGGATGATCTTCTCCTGGAGCGCCAGCTTGGCCAGATGGTCCTCGCCGGCCTTCAGCGCCAGCAAAGCCTGCTCCTCACGTTTATTGCGCATTGCAGTCGCCTGGTTGACCTGTTGCTGCAACTGCTTGGTATGTGAAGCATATTGCTGGTGCAGCCGTTCCACTTCGGCAATCTCTTCCCGGGTGGTGTGAAGAAATTGGTCGATCAGCTTCACCGGGTCCTGGCTCTGCTCCAGACGTTCATTTAGATTGGCTACCGTAATGTCCCTCATGCGGCGAAAAACACTCATGATTACCTGCTCCCTCCTTGCTTCTCATTAAGTAATTATATTCATCTACTAGTAGGTTCTTCTATGTCCTCCGCGCAATACCGAGATGCCCCATACTACCAGCGCGATACCCAGCAGCGGTCCGATAATCCAGGAAAGCTTGGAAAGCAGCGACATGACACCGATGAACAATACGATCCAGCCGATAATCTTACGGCCGCTCTTAATTCCGTAGTAACCAAGAGCAATGAGCAGTACCGGGAATAAGATGCGGAAGATCCCGTGAATCAGGGGCAGTGCAATGCCGAGCAGCATAATCGCTCCGAGGACAATCAGCACAATGGCGAGTCCGTTATTCTTTCTGTTGTACATTTGTTTCTCACCGCCTTTCGCTTTGTCTTAATCTTATATCCTTATTCTAGGGTAAAGCGCGGTTTCCCAAAACAGACCGTGGACGGTTTTATGAACTGGACCTTAGTCGGGGCTGGACTCAGGCCGAAGTCTGCGGTAAGGCCGGACCGGGGCAGGCCGGGGCAATGCGATATCTTCCACACTGCGGCCGAGCATTGAAGTCAGACGACTGTGAACTGGTTCCTGAAATGCACTGCAAGCCGATGGCCGAGTGTGTATAATGGTCCCTAGCAATCCCAAATAACCGCGGCTGCCCTTCAGCCAAAGGAGCATCTGTATGATGAAATGCCTGATCGTTGAAGATGACCGCAGCCTGAATAAAGGCATCGCGCTTACCCTTTCGCGCAGTGACCTCACCATTCTGCAAGCCTATGACCTGGCCGAAGCGGAGCGTATCTTCACTTCCCATAAAATCGACCTGCTGATTCTCGATATCAACCTTCCGGACGGCAGCGGGCTGGATTATTGCGAGCGGGTCCGCAGAACCTCGCAGGTACCGGTCATCTTCCTGACCGCAAATGACATGGAACCGGATATTGTGCTGGGCTTCGAGCTCGGTGCCGACGATTACATTACCAAGCCGTTCAGCCTGATGGTGCTGCGGGCAAGAGTGATGGCTGTGCTGAAGCGGACGGCTGCGCGCAGCGAGGATTACTACACGGCCGGAGGACTCAGCTTTAACTTCTCGCGAATGGAATTCTATAAGAACGAAGAGCAGCTGATCCTCAGCAGGACAGAACAAAAGCTGCTCCGCCTGCTAATCGCCAACCCCGGCCAAATTCTGCACCGCGAGCAGCTGATGGATAAAATCTGGTCGCAGGAGGCCGAATTTGTCGATGAGAACGCCTTGACGGTTGCTGTTAAGCGGCTGCGCTCCAAGATCGAGGACAACCCCTCTTCTCCCCGATACATCAAGACCATCTACGGGCTCGGCTACCTGTGGGCGGAGGAGCCGGGTACATGAAGAAGAGGCAGCTATACCGGAGTTCACGCAATGCCGGCGTACTGATTTATTTCTTACTATTATTATTGATTGTCATACTGTACGCAGCCAGGGTTATTGCCGCAGCAGAGTGGGACCCGAAGCTGCTGGGTTCAACCGTTATCTTTATATCGTCAGTACTCGTGCTTGCTCTGCTGCGGGAGCGGGCGCTGCGGCGCCGGTTCGATGCCATGACGGATTCGGTCGAGCAGATGGTGGACGGGGCGATGCATGGCCGCAAGCCCTCCGCCCCTTTTGAGGAGAGCCGCCTGTCCGCACTGGAGCATCGTTTATTCAGATATATTGAAATGAACCAGGCCAGCGAACAAAGCCTGGAAGCGGAAAAGAACAACATCAAGGCCCTGCTGTCCGATATCTCCCATCAGACCAAAACTCCGCTCGCCAACATTATGTTGTACAGCCAGCTGCTGGACGAAAAGCCCGGCGCGGATGAGGATAGCCGCTTCCTGGTAAGCCAGATCGCCGCCCAGTCGGACAAGCTGGACTGGCTTATCGCTTCCCTGGTGAAGCTGTCGCGGCTCGAAGCAGGCATGATTGCCCTTCATGCTGCTCCGGCCCCCGTCATTCAGACCCTGAGCCGGGCGCTAACACAGGTGTACACCCGTGCGGAAGCTAAGGATATTGCCATCAGCACCGATTGTTCCTCACAGGTGGCGGCGCGCCATGATCCGCAGTGGACCGCAGAGGCTCTGTTCAACCTGCTGGAGAATGCGGTGAAATACACAGCGGCCGGCGGAACGATCACGGTTCAAGCCGAGAGCAATGAGATGTTTACGCGCATCGATGTCACAGACACCGGCATGGGCATTCCGGCCGCCGAGCTGGAGCATATCTTCAAGCGGTTCTACCGGGGACAGGCTGCGCGTGAATATGAAGGGGTCGGCATCGGCCTGTTTCTATCGCGGGAGATTGTCAACAGGCAGGGTGGATTTATGCAGGCAAGCTCAACCGTGGGTGAGGGAACGCGAATATCTGTTTATCTGCCCCAGAACTAATTGTGTCGGTACCGTCAGATTTCAGACATGGCCCGGTTATATTTGTCTGCTATCTTGGTAGACAAGAACTGATGTTGGAGGGATAACGGCATGTCTATACTGCAAATGGAACATCTGAAAAAATATTACGGCAAAGCCCCGCAGCTGGTCAAAGCACTGGATGACGTCTCGCTAAGTGTCGGGAAAGGTGAGTTTGTGGCTATCGTCGGCACGAGCGGCAGCGGCAAAAGCACCCTGCTGCATATGCTTGGCGGGCTGGACCGCCCCACCGGGGGCAAAGTGATTGTGGACGGCAACGACATCTTCGCGATGAGCGATGAGCAGCTGACGATCTTCCGCCGCCGGTCGGTCGGCTTCATCTTCCAGAGCTACAATCTGGTGCCCATCCTGAATGTGCTGGAGAATATTCTGCTGCCGCTTGAGCTCGACGGCGCCAGAATTGACCAACAGTATCTGGATGAGGTCATTCTGGCCCTGGGCCTGCAGGAGAAAATCTACAGCCTGCCGTCGAATCTCTCCGGCGGCCAGCAGCAGCGTGTCGCTATTGCCAGAGCACTGGCCACCAAGCCGAGCATCATTCTGGCGGACGAGCCCACGGGCAACCTGGACAGCAGGACCAGCCAGGAGGTGCTGATTCTGCTGAAGCAGCTCAGCGCCAAATTCCAGCAGACGCTGGTCATGATTACTCATAATGAGAGCATCGCCCAGGCGGCCGACCGGATCATCCGCATAGAGGACGGGCGGATTGCCGCGGGCGCCGGAACCGGCAATGGAGCGGCCCGGCAATGATGACACCGAACAATCGCAAAGTCATCACCCGCCTCTCGCTGCGCAGCCTGAGGGCTGCTCCAATGCGCAACCTGGCTGTCATCTGCGCCACTGTTCTGACCACTTTGCTCATCACCTCCATCTTTACCATGGTTATGAGCATTAACAAATCCATGGAGCTGGCCCAGATGAAGACGGCCGGCGGCGATTTTCACGGGTCCTTCAAGTATCTCACCCGGGAACAGGTGGAGACGCTTAAGGCCCATCCCTCTATCCGCGAATCTGCAATCTCCCTGCAGACCGGAAGATTGAGCAACGCAGTCTTCACACAAAGCCCGGTAGAGGTTCTCCAGATTGATGAAAGCTATGCCCGACACGGATTTGTTAACTTTGTTGAAGGTGGACTTCCCGCCAGGGAAGAAGAAGTCGTGCTGAGCACCTGGGTGCTCGACAAGCTGGAGATTCCGCATAAGCTTGGGGAGCGGGTGCCGCTTAAGATCGATATCGGAGGACAGGTGATCACCGGGGATTTTATACTGTCCGGATATTATGAAGCCGATAAGAATCTGGCGATGGCCGGTCTGGCTTTTGTGTCCAAAGCGTTTACAGACAAGAATCTCGCGGGATTAGATCCGGTTCTCTCCAAGGACAGCGGATCATATGTAAATACTTACGTTCTCTCCGTCATGTTCAGCAGCTCGGTCAATATTGAGAACAAGATCCGGAAGGTGCTTGCCGATACCGGGCTGGATGTCGATTATGGTGTGAACTGGGCTTACACCGCGACTACGCTGGCGGACAATCCCCTCTCCGTCCTGCCTTACCTGGCGGTTGTGGTGGTTATCATGTTTAGCGGCTATTTGCTGATCTATAATATTTTCTATATTTCCGTCGTGCGGGATGTTAAATTCTACGGACTGCTCAAGGCCATCGGTACGACTCCGAGACAGTTAAGGCGGGTGATTACAGCACAGGCTAAGCTGCTCTATCTCGCTGCTTTGCCGGTTGGCCTGGGGTCAGGCTACGCAGTCGGTCGGCTGCTGGTACCGATGTTGAACAGTTTTTCCGGCGAGACGATGGAGAGTGCTTACTCGGCCAGCCCGTGGATCTTCGTCTTTGCCGCTCTCTTCTCTTATTTGACCGTACGGATAGCCGCAAGCAAGCCCGGCCGGATGGCTGCCCGGATTGCTCCGGTAGAAGCCGTGAAATACGCCGGAATCAATGCCGGAGCCCGCAAGCTCAAACGTTCCAAACGGGGAGCCCGGCTATACAGCATGGCATTCACGAATATTTTACGCCAGCCGAAAAAGCTGGTGCTTATGATTACCTC
Source organism: Paenibacillus tepidiphilus (assembly GCF_008635795.1). Lineage (GTDB taxonomy): Bacteria > Bacillota > Bacilli > Paenibacillales > Paenibacillaceae > Paenibacillus_AQ > Paenibacillus_AQ tepidiphilus. The sequence goes on from NZ_VWRQ01000006.1 coordinate 257,717, forward strand.
CCTTGCTTTAAGCGTCGTTTTGTTCGGGATCATCTTCACCTTAATTTCCTCGCTGGACGTCAATAAATATCTGAATTCCTATATTGCCGGGGATTTAGTGATCCGCAATAAACCGAATCTTGTGCACGTAGAAGGCGAGCGGCCGGGAGATGCCTACCAGTTGTCGGAAAAATTCCTACCTGTACTGGGATCACTGGACGGGGTCGAACGTGTGGACAATGTATTTTATAAAACTGAGCTGTATCCCCCCGACGAGGCTATGCTGGCCGCCCTGAAGAAGGATGACAAATCCCGCACTTCATGGAAATGGGAGAGCAACCCCATTCTGCTTAATCTTTACGGCATCGATGCCGGCTGGTACGACCATGTTCCGCAGGATATTATAGAAGGCACGTTCGATCGAACGAAATTTGACACCGGAAACTACGTGCTGGTCAGCGAAGCGATATTCAGTCCGGAAGACTATCAGACCTATTACCATCCAGGCGATAAAATCACATATAAAGGGCTTGGGAAAAGCTATGAAGTGATGGCTGTCGTGAAATCGGGGGCGCTGGAAGCGGCCGTTATGCAGATGTCCTTCGCATTCGGCTATAACGCCTTTTTGCCGGCTGCAGAATTGACCAAAGCTCTGCCGGCGGGAAGCGAACCGGCCATGGCCTTATCTTCGACGCTGCAGGTTAATCCAGACAAGCTGGAAAGTGTAGAGCAGGTCCTCAAATCACTGACTGCGGCAGCCGATGAACTGACCGTTAAATCCCGGGAAGATTACCGGCAGGAGCTGGGCCGCTTCATCCGGGTGATTCAGACGCTGGGCTACGGGCTAAGCTTTGTCATCGCGCTCATTGGAATCCTTAATTATGTCAATACTGTCGTTACAGGAGTGATTAACCGGAAGCACGAATTCGCATTGCTGGAGAGCGTAGGCATGACCCGGAAGCAGCTCAAACGGGTGCTTGTCTATGAAGGACTCTATAATGCCCTTTGTGTAACAGCCGTCATCTCCACCGCAGGTGCGCTGCTTACCTATACTGTGGCGCGGAGTGTCGCGGCGAATATTGTGTTTACCAACTTCCGGATGAACTGGCTGCCCTTTATTCTCACCGTGCCGATTCTGCTCGTCATTGCTTACGCCGTGACGGTAAGCTCCTATCGGATGCTGGCCAAGAATACGCTCGTGGAAAGGCTGCGGCAGCCGGAGTAAGCGGTTAAGAAACGACATTTGTCCATATTCATTCTGCTTTTCTCCATACGCTTGGCCGGAAAACAGTCTTATAATGGGGCTGTCGCAACATTAAATATGTGCCAACTCCGGGAGGTTATAACCTTGTCTATTCACGTTGATGCGGAGCGCCGCATCTTCCACCTGCAAACGCTTAACACGAGCTACATCCTGGGCATCGCCCGGGACAAATATCCGATGCAGCTCCACTATGGCAAAAGACTCCGGGGTACAGACGTCTCCGATCTGTTCCAGCCGCAAGCCCGGGCCTTCAGCACCACCGTCGATCCGTCCGACGCCGATTTCTCGCTGGATACGCTGGCCCACGAATATCCCGGCTATGGCTCGGGCGATTTCCGTGAGCCCGCCTATGAAGCCGAGCTGCCGAACGGGACAACCGTCACGGAGCTTGCTTATGTGTCTTACTCCATTGTCCAAGGCAAGCCTGCGCTGGCCGGCCTTCCTGCTGTCTATGCCGAAGGAGAGGAAGAAGCCGAGACGCTGGTCATTGTGCTTGAGGATGCCGCAGCCGGACTGCGTGCCGAGCTGTCCTATTCCGTGCTGAACGGCTTCGACGCCATTATCCGTTCGGCGAGGCTGACCAACATTGGTTCCGGAGCGCTGAAGCTGAACCGGGCGCTATCCGTGGCGCTTGACCTGCCGCATGATCAGTTCGAGCTGATTCAGCTCTCCGGCTCCTGGGCCCGCGAGCGCCATCTCGTCCGCGCCCCGCTGCACAGCGGCCGCCAGGGCATTGACAGCAAGCGCGGCGCCAGCAGCCATCAGCAGAACCCGTTCCTCGCCCTGCTCTCTCCGCACGCGGGCGAAGATAACGGTGAAGCCTACGGCTTCAGCCTGGTGTACAGCGGCAACTTCGTTGCCGGTGCCGATGTCGACCAATACGGCACGACCCGTGTCACCATGGGCATTAACCCGTTCGGCTTCCGCTGGAACCTCGCACCGGGCGAAAGCTTCCAGACCCCGGAAGCGGTGCTCGTCTATTCGGACAGCGGCATCGGCGGCATGTCGCGCACTTACCACCGGCTGTACCGCACCCGCCTGGCGCGCGGCCTGTTCCGCGACGAGCCGCGTCCGGTGCTGATCAACAACTGGGAGGCGACATATTTCGGCTTCGACGCCGATAAGATCGAAGCCATCGCCCGTGCCGGACAGGAGCTGGGCATCGAGCTGTTCGTGCTCGACGACGGCTGGTTCGGCCGCCGCGACGACGATACGACCTCGCTCGGCGACTGGTTCGTCGACACCCGCAAGCTGCCGGACGGCCTCGGCGATCTCGCCGAGCGGGTCAAGCGGCTCGGCATGCAGTTCGGCCTCTGGTTCGAGCCGGAGATGGTCTCGCCGGACAGCGAGCTGTACCGCGCACATCCCGACTGGTGCCTGCATGTGCCGGATCGCAGACGCAGCCAGGGCCGCAACCAGCTCATTCTCGATCTGTCGCGCCAGGAAGTCTGCGACTATATTATTGAAGCGGTCGGCAGCGTGCTGTCCTCCGCACCGATTACCTACGTCAAATGGGATATGAACCGCCATATGACCGAGATCGGCTCCGCCTCCCTGCCGCCGGAGCGCCAAGGCGAGACCGCACACCGCTACATGCTCGGCTTGTACCGGGTCATGGATGAGATCACCGCGAAGTTCCCGCATGTGCTGTTCGAGAGCTGCTCGGGCGGCGGCGGCCGCTTCGATCCGGGTATCCTGCACTACATGCCGCAGACCTGGACCAGCGACAATACCGATGCGGTGGAGCGTCTGAAGATCCAGTACGGCACCAGCATCGTCTATCCGGCCAGCGCCATGGGCGCGCATATCTCAGCCGTGCCGAACCATCAGGTGCACCGTAGTACACCGCTGTCGATGCGCGGCGATGTGGCGATGTCGGGCAACTTCGGCTATGAGCTGGACCTGACCGCGCTTACACCGGAGGAGCGGGAAGAAGCGGCCGCACAGGTCGCCTTCTACAAGGAGATCCGCTCGCTCGTCCAGCAGGGCGACATGTACCGGCTGCGCTCGCCGTTCGAGGGCAACGAGACGGCGTGGATGTTCGTCTCGCCGGACCGCGGCGAAGCACTGGTCGGCTACTTCCGCGTGCTGGCCGGACCGAACGCGCCGCAAGCCCGGCTCCGCCTGCAAGGACTTGATCCGGACAAGGATTATGTCCTGCAGGAGACCGGCGCGGTCTACGGCGGCGACCGCCTGATGCATGCCGGCCTGATTCTGCCGCAGCTGCACGGCGACTTCCGCAGCAAGCTGCTGCATTTTGTAGCGGTGTCGTAAAGGATAATATAGCAGCAACACAAAGTGCCCCGATAACCATGTATGGTGTTGGGGCTCTTTCTGTTGTTTATGGAGGCTCATCTAAATACTAGCCGTTGTTCTGAAATTGCTTTGAACGGCGTCATGCCGACCTTGCTCCAGCCAGCGGGTAACGCATGACGGGCATGGCAAGCTGTGGTTCAAAACTTGCGACCTGTAGTGAAACAATCCGTGCTGGCATCACGTAAAGAAAAGCATACCTATACTATACTTTAGGGAGTGAACGGCATGAATCAAAGCAAGATCGAAGAGCTTCGGGCAGAGTTAAGAAAACTGTCTGCCCGGCAGGGGCGTCAGTACAAGCTGGATGCCATGCTGCGTGATCTTGACAAGCGGGAACGGGAGCTGGGAAATGAGGAATACCGACTGAAGACGATACTGGAGAAGGAAGAAGCCGATGTGGAGCGTCTGGAGAAGGTGACACTGACTTCGATTTTTCATACCATTACCGGCCAGAAAAAAACGAAGCTTACCCAGGAGCAGCAGGAGGCGTACGCCTCCAGGCTGAAATACGAGGCCGTGCTGAAAGAGCTTGAGGATTGCAAAACTAGGCGCTATGAGCTGCGTTTGGAAAAAGCCGATCTGGTGAATGCTGCGGCACGGTATGACCTCGTTTTTGCTGAATTGCAGGAGCTGATGCAGGATGACCCTCGGTTTGCAGAGCAGCTGTGCGAGCTGGAGAAACGGGAAGGCGAAGCGTCCGCTCATTTGAAGGAAATTGATGAAGCTATTTCTGCCGGTAGAGCGGCACTTAACCAGATCGATCGGATTGAGCAAAGTCTGGGCAGCGCCGAAAGCTGGGGCAAATGGGATTTGTTCGGAGGCGGACTGATTGCCGATATGGCCAAGCATTCGCATCTGGACAGCGCGCAGGCCCATGTTGAGTATCTGCAGGTGCTGCTTGGCCGATTCCGCACCGAACTGGCGGACGTGAAGATGGACAATCGGCTGGACAACGTTAATATTGAAGGGTTTCACCGGTTTGCGGATTACTTTTTTGACGGGGTCATTGCTGACTGGTCTGTGCTTTCCCGTATTCAGGAATCCCAAGATAGCGTGCACCAAGTTAAGCGGCATGTAGAACATGCCATGTCCAAATTGTCGAAACTACGCACCGCCTATGCTCAGGAACAAGGAGGCATTCAGGGGCAGATCTCCAGCCTGGTTGCCCGACCTTGAAGTTAAGATGCCTCGAGCAGCAGCGTTCACCCAGAAATTGAAAACGGGCCGCCCCTCCCAACCATGACGGGAACAGGGCGGCCGTTTCATTTGCTCCTATTCAAGAACTCTTTTCGGCTCCCTTTAGCAACTTTATCCTTTTCCTTCCATCCAATGACATAGATGACATAGGAGAGTGCCTGCATGAATAAAAGCAATTTTGTACTTACTGCCACCTTTTTGACAGCCATGCTGTCAGGCTGCAGTGCTGCCGGGAACGCCGGACCATCGCCTGGCCCGGTTCCTAGCCGGGCACACTTTGAGCCGGTGGCACACAGGGAGAAGCTGCCGCTGCTGTCTGCCGAATCGCTGATACTTACGCATACTTTCGTGGATTTAGAAACCCCATTCACGGAACAGGATGAAATTGATCTGTTTATGAATGCCATCCACAGCGCGGAGCGGATCGAAGGAATCCTGGATACGGGTATACCGGATTATGAGATGGTGGTTGGGGAAGCAGACGGCACGAAGCATACCTTTCGGCTGTGGATTAAGGAGAACGAAGAACAAGCTATGCTGATGGATATTGAGGATACTTATAGCGGGTACACGGTTCCGGAGCCGATCACGGCTAAATTGAAAGAAGTGCTATGGGCCTCGCCCGAGATCGAACATTTAACTTTTGAAACAAAACGGAATGCTGACGGATTACTCGTCGCTGTACCGGCAGGATTACGAAATGACCAATACAGCATCGGCGGCGGAACCGTTCTCCAATGGAATGGAATGACGTATGTGAGCATGCATCTTTTTTATGGTGATCACAATATGATTAATGCCTTGGTCGCCCATGAGCCCGCTTCTGATGATGCGGAAGTGATCTGGAGCGAGCAGCTGAACAATTCGAACAACCGGTGGAATAATGCGTTTATTGGCAGCTATAAACCTCTGTATCCTTTAGATGAACGACGCCTGCTGTTTCTTGAGCCGGAGCTTACCGCCGATGCGGGGCAATTTCATATCTCCGTCTATGACAGCGAGAACGGTTCCATTGAACGGTTACGTGAAAATTTCTGGCCGCTCACTGACAATTACGACTATATCTATCAATCGCACTGGAATGCGGAGAAACAGACGCTGTTCATGCAAAGCTATCTGGGAAATGTATGGTTCTATAATTTCAAAACAGGCGGGGATAACGTTCATCCGCTGAAATTCCAAGTCATCCCCCATTCGACCACCGGGGTTCCTTCTCTTTTCCTGTCACCGTCTTTCGACCACTTCGCATTTGACGATGAAAGCGGCACGGTTGGTTTCTACGACAGTGTGGGGACTCGACTGAATACGGTAACACCGGAGGGTGGCACGCCTTCCGAATTAATCAAATGGAGCCCGAAAGGCTCGGTTGCCTGGATGGAGCAGGCGGATAACATCGAAGACCGGATATTAGATATCGATATTGATTACATGAAGATAGCGCCCGAGAGAGTCCAGTTTTACAGTCCCGACGGACAGCCGCTGGGATCGGTCGAGGCTGAGGATTACGTGGAGGTTCGTTCCATTGAAGTAGCGGGATGGCTGGACGAGCAGGTAGCCGTGCTTAAAACTTATACGGTGTATCCCGCCTTGTCGGCTGGTGCGGAACCTGACCAGACCGATTCCGATAAGACTTATTCGGATGGAGCAGGGTCGAGCGAGACTAGGACGAGTGCAACTGGACCGGATGGGGCTTATGTGAGCCAGACTGGGCTGAGGGTGAAGGATGAAGCATTTTTCCTCTACAATGTCCGTACCAAAGAGAAAGGCGACATCATCCAAACAATGCCCGCCGGCGCAACCTTGATTAAAGACAAGAGACAAGGCTACAGTGAATCGCTCGGGGACCATGCCGGTGCAACAGTGACCCGAGAGGCGATAATTTTTGATGCAAAATAACGAGACTGTCTTCCTCGGCGCAGGTTGGTTATAGGCGAAATGGTTGGTGACGGGATGGTTGGTGTAAAGGGCGAAAACTCCACGGTCAAAAATGACCGTGGAGTTTTCGGGAATTGTGATTTCTACCAGCTTATTCAAATGCCGGAAGCGCAATCTCCGCGTAGTTATCTTCCAGGAACTTCTTCACTTCCGGTCCGCTAATGCGCTTCGCCAGCTTCTGGATGGCGTCCGAATCCTGATTATCCTCGCGCGCCACCAGAGTGATGGTGAACTCGGAGTCTTCGCGTTCGGTAATCAGCGCATCCTTCTTGGGCGTCAAGCCGAGCGGGCTGGCATAGGCCGGAGTCATCGCTACCAGATCGGCGTCATCGTACATGCGGGCCAGCATCAGCAGATCCACTTCCTCGAACTTGTAATTCTTCGGATTCTCCGTAATATCCGCCTGTGTTGCCTGAATGCCTACGCCTTCCTTCAGCGTGATGAGACCGGCATCGGCGAACATTTGCAGCGAGCGGCCGATATTGGAAGGGTCGTTGGCCATCACCAGTGTTGCACCCTCAGGCAGCTCTTCAATCGTCTTATACTGCTTGGAGTATCCGCCGTAAATGGCGTCATACACCGGCTGCACAGCAACCAGATTGGCATCCTTGCTGTCGTTGAACTGCTGCATGTACGGGACATGCTGGAAGAAGTTCGCATCCACCTCTTTATTGGCCAGCGCTTCGTTCGGCTGCACATTGTCGGAGAGCACCACAATCTCCATGTCCACTCCATCTTCAAGCAGCAGCGGCTTTACAATGTCAAGAATATCGGTCATCGGCGGAATCAGCGAGGCGACCTTGATCTTCACGGGTTCGGCGGCGGCATTTCCGGCATTGGCATCGTTTCCGGTTGCCGCGTTATTCCCCCCGTTGTTATTGGCACAGCCGGAGACGACCAGAACGAGCAGTGTGAGCAAAGCGAGCAGTGATTTCTTCATTGGATTAGACAACCCCCATTGGTATATGTTTTTGGTAATACCCAAGCAGTTTTGACCCAAAATCAGCGTTTGTCGAGCAGTCTGGCCACAGTGCTTCCCGTGAATTGGATCAGCTGGACCAGCACAATCATCACAATAATCGCATAGACCATCACTTCCGTCTCGAAGCGCTGGTAGCCGTAACGGATGGCGAAATCGCCGACCCCGCCGCCGCCGACCACACCCATGACCGTCGAGAACGAAATGAAGCTGATGGTGGAAGCGGTCAAGCCGAGCACCAGCCCCGAGCGGGCTTCCACATACAGAAACTTGAAGATCAGCGCGATCTTCGACGCGCCCATCGCCCGCGCCGCTTCGATTGTCCCCCGCGGAACCTCCAGCAGCGATTGCTCCACCAGCCGCGAATAGTAGGCGATGGCGACAATCGACAGCGGCACCGTGGCGGCCATCGTGCCGATTGCTGTTCCTACCACAAACCGGGTGAAGGGAATCAGTGCCACAACCAGCAGCAGGAACGGAAAGGATCGGACGACGTTCACCACCGCATTCAGCAGCGCCGACAGCCCCCGGTTCTCATAGAGCTGCCCCTTGCGTGTAAAATAAAGCAGCGTGCCGAGCGGAAGCCCCAGCAGGACCGCCGCACCGATCGAAATCCCGACCATCACGAAGGTCTCGCCGATGGACTCCCACATTTGCGCCTCATATTGCTGCAGGCTCTCAAACATAGGCGCCCCCCGCTCTGCCCGTAATCTGCTCCCGGTAGGAGCCGGTATGACCGGCCGGCGGCAGGAAGCCTGTCTCCCGGCGTGCGAAGGAATCGACGATACGGCCTTCCTCCATAACAGAGACATGGCTGCAGATGCTGCGCACCACATCCATCTCATGGGTAACAATGATTACCGTTACACCCAGTTCGCTGTTGATGTGCTGCAGCACGCCGAGAATATCCGCCGTCGTTACCGGGTCAAGCGCCGAGGTCGGCTCGTCGCACAGCAGCAGCTTCGGGCCGTTCGCCAGCGCCCGGGCAATCGCCACGCGCTGCCGCTGGCCGCCGCTTAGCCGGGCCGGGTACTGCCCGGCCTTCTCCTCCAGGCCGACAAAGCTCAGGCATTCCTGCACCCGCTCCTTCCGCTGCTTGCGCGGATAACCCGCCAGCTCCAGCGGAATGGCGACATTGCGGCTCACCGTAGCATTGCTGACGAGATTGAACTGCTGGAAGATCATGCCCATCTTCTGGCGCTCCTTACGCAGCTCCTGCTCCGGAAGCTCCGTCAACGTTCTGCCTTCCAGTAGTACTTGTCCTTCGTCGGGCCGCTCCAGCAGATTCATCAGCCGCAGCAGCGTCGATTTGCCGGCGCCGCTGGCGCCGATAATCCCATGGATGGAGCCCGCTTCCACCGACAGCGATACTCCCTGAACCGCCCGGTAGCTGCCTTCCCGCAGCGCAAAGCTCTTGCTTACCCCATGAAGTGTTAGCATGTTGAAGCCCCACCTCCAAACCGCCTTGTGAAATACCCTCTTTCGTTCCCCCGAACAGTGTACTACTAATATTTAAAAACTGTTTTATCAAAAATCTCTTTAAATAATAAGGTATAAACGGCGCTGTGTCATCACTTTTCTGAAAAATAATATATCAGACCTATGCCAGCCCGTTTCCTTATTAAGGATGCGCGGCCGGAGCGGAATTATCCGCAGCGTTCCAAAAACAATGGGGCTGCGTTACGAAAGAGCTTTGCGCGGCCCTCTCCTGCACAGCACAAACAAGCCCCGCCGCCAAGAGAATTGGCGCGGGGCTTCCGCGTAGCTGTAGATTTATCGTGCTTAATATATCCGGAACACCGGCTTATCGGCAATAAAATAAACGGGTATATCCGGGAATTTCTCCCGCAAAGAATCGGCCAGATAGCGCATGCCCGGCACCTCGCTTTCGGCATGGCCCAGCATCAGCAGCGACTTCGCATGGCCCTGCTGTACCGCGTCCTTGATATATTCCGGCGTTTCCCACTCCGGGCCTTCGCCGGCGATTAGCAGGTCCAGCCGCTCCCGGGTATAGAGCGGAACCGCCAGGCCCGCCCCGCCTCTATAGCCTACAGTGACTCCCACCCTCTGGCAGGGCTGGGATGCATCCCCGGCGGCCCTGACGCAGGAAATGCCGAGCCTCTCCTTAAGATAGGCTGCGGTATCTACCAGGCTCATCTCCGGAATACTCAGGACCGCGGCAGTATCGGTCTGGTGTTCCACATACTTCTCCCAACTCAGCTCCCGCAGCAGCCCGGTCATGATGCCGTCGGGCTGTACCCGGTGCCAATAATCATGGCAGCGGTAGATTGCAATACCGCTCTCTTCAATCAGCCGCAGCTTCTGTTCGTACACCGGGTCATCCTGCAGGAATCCACGGTTATCCTGGTGACTGTAGAACAGCCCTTCGTGCACAATCAGCAGATTGGCGCCGAGTGCGGCCGCCTGCTCAATCACATGCTGGCTGCCGCTGAACGCGCAAGCTACGGCTAGGACTCTGGCACCGGGATCACCGAACAACAGCTCATCCACGGTCTGCGGCAGACCTGCCGCTAAGGCTCGCATTCCGCTCAGCAGCTCGGATATAGTGACCTGCATTGCTTCCGCCTCCCTCCTGTGCTCATAGACAGCTTCAATATATCGTTCTGCCGGCCTGGTCAGTAATACCACTGATGCGGAAGAAATAGGTGTTGATCCGGTCGCGCCACTCCTTGGCATGCTCAGCCTGTTCCTGCAGGCGGGCCAGGACCTGGGCGTACAGCCCTTCCTCCATCTCCCCGGCCAGCTGCTGCCATCTCGCCACTAATTCAGCCGCCTGCTCCGCCCCCTCAAAATGCGTATCGTAAATATGCTGGATGACAGTCTTGCCGGATTTCAGCACATACGTGTACGGCACATGGTGGAAGAAGAGCAGCAATTCATCCGGACAGGAGTCCGGCGACTCATAGAGTTCGGCTACCGGTGAATAATACTGCCCGCTGTAGCCGGTTCCGCTCTTCACTGTCCGGTCTACCCCGATGCCATGATGATCGGCATAATGATAAGTGCCCCACTGCGAATATTCGTAGCCGTCCACATTAGGTCCGTAATGATGCTCGGGATTGACCATCCAGCCTACGCCCAGCGGCGCCGTATAATTCTCGTAAATTCTCCAGGAGTCAAGCAGCATCCCTCTGATGACTTTTACCTGCCGCTCATCGCCGCCAAAGGTTAGCGCGATCCACTCTTCAGCGATTTCTTCTGCACCCAGCTCCGGATTCCAGGCCAGCCGCCCGTATCCGTAGAGGTTGGCCTGCGCCAGCAGATGTCCCGTCCAGTTGGCGTCATTGCCGACATTGACCACGGCAGCAATCCCGTTATGCTGGCGGCCGTGAAGTGTCCCGGCGATAATTCGCTTCACGGGTGCGTCGTCCGGCGCCGCGCAGGTATTGAAATCGAGCACTTCCTTCCACTGGGGAACCAGATAACACAGATGACGCTGCTGTCCGGTATACTCCTGGGTAATCTGGAACTCCAGTACCTGGCCGGTATCTTCCATGGCCCCGAACAACGGGGATACCGGCTCTCTGACCTGAAAATCCATCGGCCCGTTCTTGATCTGCAGCACGACATTGTCATGAAAGCAACCGTCCAGCGGCTTGAAATGGTCGTAAGCCGCCCGTGCCCGGTCTGTCTTGCGGTCGCGCCAATCCTGCTTGCAGTTATAGACGAAGCAGCGCCAGATCACAAGCCCGCCGTAAGGCGCCAGCGCTTCGGCCAGCATATTCGCCCCGTCGGCATGATTGCGCCCGTAAGTAAATGGTCCCGGACGGTTCTCCGAATCAGCCTTGACGACAAAACCGCCAAAATCGGGAATGAACCGGTAGATCTCTTCGGCTTTCCGCTTCCACCACTCCTGTACCTGCGGGTCAAGCGGGTCGGCGGTCGTAAGGGCGCCGATCTCCAGCGTGCTGGCATAGTTGACGCTCAGGAATAGGCGGATGCCGTACGCCCGGAAGACCGCTGCCATCTCTGCTACATCCGGTAAATAGAGTTCCGTTATAAAGAGCGTCTCCAGCCGGTGGACATTGACATTGTTGATGGAGATACCGTTAATGCCAACCGAGGCGAGCAGCCGGGCGTAATCCCGCAACCGCTCTGTGTCGTGCAGAAAGCGGTTGTCGTCGTAAAAAAACGAACGGCCCGCGTACCCCCGTTCAATACTCCCGTCGAAATTATCCCAATGGTTGACCATCCGCAGCCGGTTCGACGGCTGTTCCAGTACATCCAGCTCTGCGGGCGGCTGCCCGGCAGCCATCAGCCGCAGCAGATGGAACACGCCATGCAGCACACCGGCCGGCCGGGCTGCGCCGACGGCTATGCAATCTTCGGCTTCGCTGTAGCGGATGGCGAAGCCTTCCTCGCCGAGCTGCTCGGCGGTGTATGCACCGGGCTGCCCGGCGGCATTCGTGCCGTTGGGTCCGGCGGTGCCCACGCCGGGCTGTCCAGCGGCGTCCGCACCGGTACGTCCGGCGGTGTCCACGCCGAACACCCGCCGGAGCAGCGGCGGTCCGCCCGGGATCGTACCGATGACGATGCACGGCCCCTCTCCGGCTGCGCTGGCTGCGCCGGTCTGCGGCGTCATGCCGGTCAGCGCAGTGATCGCCCGTACCAGCTCCGCCGCCGCCGTTTGGATCAGCGGATGCTCCTCGCTGGAGACCACGGCTGTGCACCAGCTCGCATATTGCCCGCCCCGTCCGCTTTCCGGGCGGCGGTATCCGAGCCAGGCCTTATACCCGCTGTCAGCCGATTCTCTGTACCCGGCCGTTTCATTCATAACCTGTTCCTCCTTGCAGTTGAAGCTCAAAGTTTCTGTAGCTTTGCTTGCCTTCATCTCATAGGGTATTCCTGCCCCTCAGCTCCCCTTATTCCTGGAGCAGCCGATCAAAGGCCGCCTTGGGCCGGTGCTGCTCGTCGAACAGAAACGGCCAGTTCTTCCGGCCGTGTACCGGAAAATGGTCCAGCCAGGTGTAATCATCGGCGGCGCCCCAGAAGGTTACGGCCGAGATGACGTCTTTGTATTCCCGCAGCAGCTTGAAGACTGCTGCGTACCGCTCTGCCTGCAGCTCCAGCAGCTCCGCCGGCGGCTCCTTCAGGTCGGTGCGCCGGTCGTCGAACCGGAACAGAGACATATCCAGCTCTGTGAGCTGGAGCGTCAGCCCCAGCGAGGCATATTTCTCAATTGCTGTGCGAATCTCGTCCAGTGAAGGATCATACAGATTCCAGTGCGCCTGCAGCCCTACACCGTGCACAGGTACTCCCTGATCCAGGAGAGATTTCAATAAGGTATAGATTTTGTCCCGCTTCAGCGGATTTGACTCATTGTAGTCATTGTAGAACAGCAGCGCCCCGGGATCGGCTTCATGGGCGAATTCAAAGGCCTTGGCAATGAAACCGTCTCCCGCAATGTCCAGCCATTTCGAACGGCGCAGCAGCGCTTCGCCTTCGTCAGCTACGGCTTCATTGACGACATCCCAGGCATATATATCATTCTTGTAGCGCCCCACTACCGTATTGATATGGGATTTCAAGCGGTCCAGCAGCACCTCTTTGCTCACAGAAGCACCATGTCCGTCCTGAAACAGCCAGTCAGAGGTCTGATTATGCCATACGAGGGTATGTCCGCGCATCGCCAGCTTATGCTTCCGGGCAAAGCTCACCAGCTCGTCGGCCGCCCCGAAGCGGTACACCTCCTCCAGCGGATGCAGGCTCTCAAATTTCATTTCATTCTCGGCGGTAATGCTGTTGAAGTGATGTCTCAGCAGTTGCTCTTGGGTCTTCATTGTCCGCGGATTGACCGCAGCGCCAATATGGAAATCCCCGGCGAACAGGGCCTTAAGCGCCGGTTCTCCGAAGCTGTCTGGTTCTCTCAAGTTGTAGACCTCCTGTATATAATCGCTGTGCAAGCTAGCCTTGGACGGACACCGCCGGCATGAGTGCTGGCTGCAGTGACGCCTCGGGGCCAGTGCCTGTTCATTGTCCGTATACTCCAATCTCTGGGCCCTCACGGCTCATCATCTTACGTGTCCGCCCTCGCATTATTGCTAGCTCCCCCGGTACTCCATCCAGTGGAAATATGCCGGATGGCGGGCCGGTTGCCCGTTTCCTGTTGCATATAATCCGAATATAACTCCGGTAAAAGCATTGCCATCCGCCGCCTGCGGCGAGAGATCATACGCTGCGGCGCAGGCCAGCTCTGTCCAAGCCTGGCCGTCCGGCGAATACAGCAGCCTGTATTCGTCAGCCGTGGCGGCCATCCGCAGATAGACCGGGCCGCCGGTGAACGGAGCCTGCGCGGCCAGACGGGTGCCGCCTCGTGCAGTCAAATACGCCGCAATGACATCCCTTCCATCCAGCCGGGTCAATACGATCTCATAGTGCTGACGCTCGTTCATGCGGATGCACAGTCCGGCGGCTTCTCCTTCCCGCGCCGGCTCCCACTCCAGCATCGTGCTGCACTCGGCGGTGAAGTGCTGCTGTCTTCGGCCGACAAAGGCCACCTGTACAGCGGGATCGTTCAGGCTGCCCGGCTGTCCATGCAGCGTAAGCCAGCCCGGACGTCCAGTCAGCGACCAGCTGCCTTCCGCCGGGTTGCGCAGGAATGTCAGCTCCGGCGGAAGGGTCTGATCCGTGAATTCTACCCGTTCCGCGGCTGTGGCATATGCAGTTACAGCATATTCCGTAGCTTCCATCTCCGCCCTGCTTCCTGCTGCTCCGGTTACCGCTGTAGCGCGCCCGGTAGCCGCCCGGCCCGGCACCTTCATCTCCAGCGCCACCGTGCCTTCATTGTTGTCGATCAGCGGCCAGCCATCCTCGGTCCAGGTAACCGGGGCCAGAAAGGTTTCTCTGCCCAGAACGCTGAACCCGTGTCCGCCCAGCCGTACACCCAGAAATACCGCCCACCAGCTATCGTCCGGGCCGGTGACCAGATCGGCATGGCCCAGGTACTGAATCGGATGCTCATTCAGCCGGTTATGGGTCAGAACCGGATACGGCAAACGCTCAAACGGGCCGTACGGAGACGGGCTGCGCCCGATAATCTCGCGGTGCTCCTTGGCAGTACCTCCGGAAGCCGTCATGATGTAGTACAGGCCGCCGATCTTATAGAGATGCGGCCCTTCAACCCACGGCCCGCCGTCTCCGCTCCAGATGACAACAGGCTCGGTCAAGGCCGCGCCTGTCTGGATATTGATCTCATACTGAATAATATGGGACTCCAGATCGGCCCCCTGCTGGACCGTGACATAGACCCTTCCGTCATCGTCGAACATCAGGGAGGGATCAATGCCGCCATAAGGAACGGTAATCGGGTCAGACCAAGGTCCGGCCGGGTCGGCCGCCGTCACATAGAAGTTGCCGATTCCCCGCACATCCGTCGTGATCATGTAGAAGACACCGTCATGATAGCGGAGCGTGGGGGCATAAATGCCGTCCGAGCTGCCTGCTTCACGCAGATCAAGCTGGCTCAGCCGGTCCAGCACATGACCGATCGGTTCCCAATGGATGAGATCGCGGCTGTGAAAGATCGGCACTCCGGGGTAATATTCAAACGAGCTGCAGACCAGATAATAATCATCCCCGGCCCGAGCGATGCTCGGGTCGGGGTAGAAGCCCGGAATGACCGGGTTGCTATATTCCAGAACTGAATTCTCCATTGAAACGTTCCTTCCATCTCTGAAATCACATCGGGGGGACTATTCCTTTACGCTGCCGACGTTGAGGCCGACCACGAAATACTTCTGCAGGAACGGATACACCACCAGAATCGGAACAGACGCCACTACCGTAATTGCTGCACGGATCGAGATTGGTGTAACCATATCCCGCGCCGACTCTGCAGTCATACCGGATCCGTGCGCCACGCTCGGATTGGCGTTGGAATTCATCGTTGAAGAGATCAGCTTCATCAGCTCGTATTGCAGCGTACTCAAATGCTGTCTGGACGAGGTATAGATGAAGGCATCGAACCAGGCATTCCAGGCTCCCACGGCAACGAACAAGGCGATCGTGGCCAGTACAGGCTTACAGAGCGGGAAGATGACACGCCAGAAAATTTTAAAATCGCCGGCTCCGTCGATCTTGGCCGATTCGATCAAGGCTTCCGGCAGTGTCAGAATATAGGTCCGGATAACAATCAGATTGAAGGCGCTGATCATCGAGGGAACTACATAGACCCAGAAGGTATTCAGCAGATGCAGGTCCTTGATCAGGAAATAGTTCGGAATCAGGCCGGCATTGAAGTACATCGTAAGCACGAAGATGACTGTTATCACCTTGCGGAACACATAATCCTTACGGCTGAGCGTATAGGCCAGCATCGTGGTCAGAAATATGTTCAGCAGCGTCGAAATGAGGGTACGCGCCACCGAGATGAAGAAAGCGTCGTACACGTAGCCTGAGGCAAAAATCGCCTTGTAATTCTGTGTCGTCCATTCACGGGGCCATAAATAAATCCCCCCGCGGATCGTATCATTGCCGACATTAAATGAAACGGCGATCGTATTCAGGAACGGATATAGAGTCACGATTACCAGACAGATCATGAAGACCGTGTTGAACGTAGTGAACAGGAAAGGTTCAAGCCGTCCGATACCCGAGTTTTTTCGATACTTGATACCTGCATTGGGTTGCGGGCTAATTTGTCGGTTGTCCATAGTCTATAACAGCCTCTCTTCCCCTAGCCGCTTCGCCACTCCGTTGGCCAAAAGCAGCATCGTTATACTGACGACGGTCTTGAAGATACCGCCTGCAGTGGCAAGTGAATAGTTTCCTTGGGCCAGCCCGTATTTAAGCACGAAGATATCGATGGTCTCCGCCCAGTCCACAACAAGTCCGTTGCCAAGCAGATACTGTACCTCGAAGCCTGCCTCCAGAATGTGGCCGATGGACATAATGAGCAGAATGACAACCGTCCCCTTAATGCCCGGAAGGGTAACATACTGCATTTTCTTATAGCGGTTGGCTCCGTCGATTTCTGCGGCTTCATACAAAGCAGGGTCTATGGAAGCGATGGCAGCCAGGTAAATGATCGTGTTCCAGCCAACTTCCTTCCATACATGCGAGGCGCCGACAATGCCCCAGAAATATTTGCCTTCACTGAGCCAGAGGATCGGCTCATTGATGATATGCAGCTTCATTAATACAATGTTGACAATCCCGTCGTTGATCGAGAGGGAGGTAGCGACAATGCCTGTAACGATAATCCAGGACAGGAAGTGCGGCAGGTAGGAGATCGTCTGTACAACGCGCTTCCAGAGCACCTTGCGGATCTCATTCAGGAGGAGCGCCAGAATAATCGCGGTGACAAACCCGAGCACCAGGTTGATAAAGCCCATGGCAACCGTATTGCGGAGCACCCGGATGAAATTATCGTCGGTGAACAAGAAATGGAACTGCTTGAAGCCTACCCACTCCTGCTCGCCGAAGCTCTTGTTCGGCCGGTAATTCTGAAAGGCCATCGTCCAGCCCCAGACCGGGTAATAGGCAAACAGCATAATATAAAGCGTTAAAGGTACAGACATCCAGATCAGCTGCCGCTGATCCTTGATTTGCTTCCAGGTAAAGCGCCGCTCCTTCTTTCTCTTGGGAGGCCGCGCGACGGGTTGTTGCGTCAAGGTCTCTGCCATATATGTTTATCTCCCCACACAATTGATTAATTTGACGAAGGTGGACAGCCGGGGTACGGCTATCCACCTTCTGGTATCAAACAAGAGAGCCGTTTCCTATTTACTCCAGTTGTCGATTCTCCATTTAATCAGCTCGTTGATTCTGTCTTCGTAGGCTTTGATATTCACTTTGCCGATCTCGGAAGTGTAATCGTTCCATACCTTGTCGAAATCACCCGGTTTCGCCAGAATAGCTTGTGGCAGGAACTTCGTGGACAGTTCGTTCAGCTTTGTATTGGCGATCTTCGCGTCAGAGCCGTCGATCAAGTCAATGGACCAGGCAGGGTAGTACACTGGATTTTGCGGCGGTTCGCTGAAGAAATCTACGTAGGTCTGAAAGCCGTAAGCGTCGAGGAATTCCTTGTCATAAGGCTTCAGACCCGCTTGGTATTCTTCCGGCTGCTCGGCCGGACCGGTAGCATTGCCGTCGCTGTAGCTGCCTTCAATCTTCGGCAGGTACTCGAACATGGATTTGGCCTTGTTGGCTAATTGCCAGGTGGCATCTGTAGCCTGGTCACGCTGCTCCTGTGTTCTCATGAAGCGGCCTTCTTCGTTGAGGTAATAGTCCTCGCCTTCGATACCCCAGGCCAGGGTTTTCTGCCAGTCTTCGGAAATCAGCGTTTCCAGCAGCTTGATGATCTTGACCGGATCCTTGGCATTGATGCTGATGCCGAAGCCGTTGTTCAGATTCAGCACCGGACGGTCACGGTAGTAATCCTTGGTAGCGGTATCATATACGAGCGGCAGACCGACATAAGTGCGCTCAATCTTGCCCTGGGTGGTCAGCGCATCCTCGGCAGTACCAAAGTTCCAGTGCTGGTCGAACATGCCGAGAACCGTTCCGCTGGAGAGCTTCGCCAGGTATTGGTCAGAGTTCTGGACAAAGGTTTCCTTGTCGAGCAGACCCCGTTCGTTCACTTCATTCAGCTTCTGATAATACTTCTTGGCGTAATCTTTATCTGCAAAAATTTCTGCCACGCCGTCATTAACCACCACGCCGCCGTCGTTCGGATGTCCGATCAGATGCTGCGGCGGGTTGAACAGACCCCAGTTTTTCCAGTCGTAGTTAAGAATTTCGAAGCCGATAGTCGGGCTACCGTCAATGGTCGGATATTTCTCCTTGTATTTGGCGATCAGATCGAAATACTCGTCAAGCGTCTTGATCTGCGGATAGCCGAATTCCTTCAGTACGGCCTTTTGAACCCAGAAGGCCGGCCCGGAATAATATGAACTGTTCACCTTGCCGTTATATACCCCGTAGTTCGGGAGAACGTAGATGTGTCCGTCGCTAGGGTCCTTCATCATGTTCCAGTAATCTGCGTAATGCGCTTTCAAATTTGGTGCGTGTTCTTCAATGAGGTCTTCTAGTGGAATATAGGCGCCAGCTGTAACCAGTTTGGCATTCCCGGTAATCAGGTCCGGATAGTCTTGTCCGGCAATCATAACGCCCAGCTTCTGGTTAATGTCCCCGGCGAGGAATTCCATATTGAAGGTTGCGCCGGTTTCCTCTTTGATCTTCTTGTAAATCTTGTTGTCCGGTGTAGGCTGCTGTCCGGCTGCGCCGATGAACACACTGACCTCAAACGGCTTTACCTTATCGCTGCCTGCATCCGATCCTGCTGTCTGCGTTGCCGCATTTCCGCTCTTGTCGCCTTCTCCGGCGGATGAGCTGTTGCCGTTATTGTTGTTGCCTCCGCAGCCCGCCAGCGC
The DNA here is from genome assembly GCF_008635795.1 of Paenibacillus tepidiphilus. Lineage (GTDB taxonomy): Bacteria > Bacillota > Bacilli > Paenibacillales > Paenibacillaceae > Paenibacillus_AQ > Paenibacillus_AQ tepidiphilus. The sequence goes on from NZ_VWRQ01000006.1 coordinate 276,780, forward strand.
GAAGCTGAGGGAAAGCATCAGCATTAGGGAAACCTTGAACGTTCTCTTCGTCTTGCCCCCCATAAAGCACCTCCATGTTTGACCGTTATTTGTAAGCACTTACATGTATAAATTATAGAGGTGGTAATCTTCCTAAAATACGGCTGAATTAAAGGTGTACCCCCAAAAAGTTTAGGTCTTTGCATGGCGGTATTCATTAGGGCCCATTTTCATTTTCTTTTCGAATTGTTTCAGAAATTGGCTGTAATTTGCATATCCTACCCTTTCGGAAATCTCCGACAGCTTAAGCTGCGGCTGCTCCCGCAGGAGGCGCGCGGCTTCTCCAATCCGCAGGCCGTGCAGCTGTTCGTTGAAGTTCATCCCGTTCTTCTTGATCAGCAATTGACCCAGATAAACCGGGTGTAAATAAAAGATTTCAGCCAGCTTCTGGATGGTCAAGGCTTCGCGGTAATGCTCCCCAATATAGCGGTTAATCTCGCCGACAGTTCCATGGGAGCTGTCCTGCCGCTCCTGAACCAGAAGACCGATTACCGCTTCCCCGAAGGATGCGAGCTGCCCCATGAGCCCGGAGAGCGATATGGACGTATTCCGCATGCCGGCCCCGCGGATGTCCGCCAGCATGTCCCCGAACGGATTGCCATCTACATCCGAAACGGCCTCCAGCATCCGGTATTGCAGATGAATGGCAAATTTCCGCACCGCCTCAGGGGCAACAAGCTCCACGCGGAAATGCTCCTCCGCGGTCTCCAGTGCCAGCCTGAACCCGGCAACGTCCAGAGTATTGACGGCGCTCATCAGTGCATCTGTCAACCGGATATGGTCATAACGGCTGCTGAACGGCCGCTCGTAGACAGCCTCATACTCCATTAAACCGGATGCTTCGGGCTGGTAGAAATAATGCTGCAGCGCGATTCGCGCCGTCTGGAGGCTGTCTGCGATCCGCTCCAGCATATGTACGGGAGCTCCGGCAGCGATATAGACAGCTGCGCCGGGATATTCCCGGCGCAGCTCGTCAAGGCGACCGAAGCTTGCCGGAGAATCGCCCGATATTCCGCAAATGACGCATAATTGCCCCTCCTCCTGGTCGAGCAGGTAGACCGGGGCGTCGCCGGCCAGCAGTAGCGCCGCTTTCTCCCGGAGCCCCGGGCACTCCTCCGGCTCCCATTCCACCAGACACACCTTCCAGTTATCGGATCTTTCGTTCAACTTGGAGAGCAAGCGGGCATCAGACTGCTGGAGGGGCTGCTCCAGCAGCAGCCGCTTCAGCAGTGCAGTGGTTTCACCGCATTTCACCAGTTCATTCATCATCCGTCCCCGCTCAGCCTGCTCCAGCTCGCGGCGGATATCCTCAAGCTCCTCGGCGGCCTCCTCCGGAAAGATCGGCTTCAGCAGATAATGGCTGATTCCATAGCGGATGGCCGTCTGGGCGTATTCAAATTCACTGTACCCGCTTAGAATCACAAACTTGATCTCCCGCCCGCTCTGGCTGCGCCAGGCCCGGATCATCTCCAGGCCGTTCATCAGCGGCATATGGATGTCGGTGATGACCAGGTCCGGCTCCAGCTCCTGCATCCGCAGCAGCCCGTCCCGGCCGTTGCCGCAGGTTCCGCAGACCTCAAAGCCCAAGCTTGCCCAGTCCAGGAGCAGCAGGCCTTCAAGCGCATTCGGTTCATCGTCGATGAGCAATACCTTATAGGCCATAGAACATCCCCCACTTTCTAGATTTCATTGGTTTTGCGCAGCAGTCTGAGCGGTATGCCAAAGGTCACTGCCGTGCCCTGATTCGGAGAGCTGACAATATCAAACCGCACCTGATCAGCATAATTCAGCTCCAGCCGGCGGTATACGTTGCGAAGCCCGATGTTGGCCCCCGAGGATTCCTCGCTGGCAACGGCGGCAAGCAGCTCCTTGAGCCGCTCGGGCTCCATGCCCTTGCCGTTATCCGAAACCGTAATCTGCAGCCGGTTGTCTTCAACGGCCGTTCTGATACGGATAATGCCGAGCCCCTCAATGGTCTGCAAGCCGTGCTTGCAGGCATTCTCCACCAGCGGCTGCATGCTCAGCTTCGGTATTTTGTAATCCAGAGACTGCTCTTCAATCTCGAACTGGTAATCGAATTTATCGCGGAAGCGGAACTTCTCGATCTTCAGGTACATCTCGATAAACGTCACCTCTTCCTGCAGCGACACTAGATCCTCCTTCCAGCTGAGCAGCCGCCGGAGCAGCTTGGACAGGCTCTTCACGATGTCGGTGACATCGGAATAATTATTTTTGGTGCAGACGACCAGAATAGCATTAAGCGTATTGAACAAGAAATGGGGGTTCATCTGGCTCTGCAGGAAGTTCAGCTCCGCCCGGACACGCTCCATCTCCAGATTCTTGCTGGTGATCTCCAGCTTGTACACATCGTTGATCAGCGAGTTGATCCGGGTGGTCATATTGTTAAAATTGCGGATCAGACCGCCGATCTCGTCGCGCCCCTCATCGATGGCAATCAGCTCGAACTTCTCATTCGATACCTTGTGCATGTGGCGGGACAGCCGCTTCACCCGGTAGTTGTAGGATCTCAGCATAACGTATATGAATAAACTGGATAACAGAACCACCGTCGTCGCCAGAAAAGCGGCATACAGCCGGATATCCAGCACCGCCTGCGTGAGCCGCTCCCCCTGGGTGATGCCGATAATCCGCCAGCCCTTGAGATAACTGGCACCGCTGATGGCCGCCTCGTGCACCTCCTGCTTCTGGCCATCCTGATTCTGCTCGTCCAGCAGCTTGAACAGCGGATACGGATCATCGGTCATCCGTTGATACCCGCTTTCTTCCGACATAATGATCTGATTCTGGCCGTTGACCAGATAGAGGCTGAGATAATTCTTCTCCCGGACAATGACATCATAAATTTCATTGAGATCAAGGTCGATCCGCAGCAGCTTCTCATATTGATCCAGACCCGGATAATTATCCATCCACTCCACAATGCTGAGATTCGGAACCGAAAGATTGGGATTGGCGGCGTCTGCCGAACGGTAAGCGCTCACAATCAATGCATTATCGGATTTCTGTAACTGACGGTACCAGTCGCTGCTCCACACCTTGCTGTTCATCACCTGGTAATTCCCCCCGGACACAATAGACCGGTTATCCGTAAATACGGTAATCCGTTCAATCTGGTTATTGACCGGCATGTAGCTGTTCATCCGGTCGCGGAGCTGCTCGTCAAAGGTATTGTAGAATTGGCCTGAATCCGCATAGGTCCGGTCCAGCATGTCATACAGGTTTTTGTCCGAGACCAGGGTGTAGCTGACCGCAATGCCGCCCTCAATGTAATCGCGGATATCTTTGCGCGCACGCTCCAGTGAAATCTCCAGGTTCTGCTGCTCCCGCGATTTGATCAGATCGGTAATGCGGTCGAGAAACATCAGATTGATAACCATGATGGGCAGCAGCACCCCGACAATGTTGATCAGGAAAAATTTATAATTCAGTGGAATATTGTTCACGATATTGGTGAAGCGGAGTTTTCTTCTCGCCATTCGCTTACGCCCCCGGAGTTCTTAGTGCTGCTTACTGTGGTCGCCATTCTTATAGACGGAAGGCACGACCCCTACAACCGTCTTGAATTTGTCGATAAAATAATCCGTATTCGTAAATCCGACCTGCAAGGCAATATCGGATATTTTCAATTGGGTCCGTTTCAGCAGTCCTTTGGCGGCCTCGATCCGCTTCTCGTTCAAATATTCGCTGAAGCTGCATCCAGTCTCCTTGCGGAACAGCTGTCCCAGATACGCCGCATTCATATGAAACTGCCGGGCCAGATCCTGGAGCTGCAGCTTATTGCGGAACTCAAGGTCGACATACTGGATGACGTTAAAAATCGTATTGCCCTCATTGGCCTCGCGCAGCTCGCCCAAGTAAGCTGCCGTCCGCAGGCACAGCTCCTGCAGATACTGGCTCAATCCCGCGTAATCGGCGATGCCGCCGAGCCCGCCATATTCCGGCTGAAGCCCGTTCAGCACATGTCCCGGGTCTCCGTTCAGCTCCGCCGCCAGCTTACAGAAGCTCATCTCCAGATCGGCAACAGCTGCCTGGACAGCGGGAATATCAAGCCCCTGCTCGGCCAGAGCGGTGAAAATCCGCTTCACCGCGGCCGGAATCTTCGCCGCTTCACCGCACTTCACCTGCTCCAGCAGTCCAGCAAAGAGGCTTCCCTGCGGCTCGTCCCCCGGATCGGCCTTCCTCCAGTGCTCGCAATATATAACGCCGCCTTTATCGCGGCAGCATTTCACCTTCCATGTCTCCAGCGTCTGCGTGTAAAGCTCGCGCAGCGCCCGGGCGCCCTTCATCCGGGGGCTGAGGAAGACGACGACCGGCTCCTGCCGCTGCTCCGTGAGCTCCCGCGACAGCTGGCTAAACGCGGCATCAAGGTACTCCGCCGTCAGCCCCGCCGAATGCACGATCATACCGCTTCTTCCCGCATCATCGGCAACGGTACGGACCGTACCCCGGGGGAAACACTCCCCGGCCAGTCCGTGCAGCTCCAGCGGGTCTCCGGTGGTGCCCAGCAGCGCGAAGACAACCTCCGTATCCGGCCGGATGCCCAGCAGGCCGGCCGCCGCATCCTCCAGCTGCTCCGAGGACTCGCCGCGGACCAGCCGGTTGAACAGGCTGCTGGCGATCAACAGCCGTTTTTGGGCCTCCTCTTTTTTGGAACCGATTTCATTTTGAATGTCAGTTCTAATTCGGGACAGCATATCCTCAATTTCCTCATCGTCGATCGGCTTCAGCAAATATTGAATCACCCGTTGGCGCAGCGCCGCCTTGGCATAATGGAAATCATCGTAACCGCTCAGAATGACGAATCTCGGCGGTTCCTCCATCGTGTCATTCAGCTTCGCAATCATCTCCAGCCCGCTGAGTACGGGCATATTGATGTCAGTCAGCACGAGGTCGGGCTTCTTCTCCAGAATCAGCCTTACCGCATCCGGACCGTTAAGCGCCTCACCGGTGACCTCGAATCCGTATTTGTCCCAGTCCACCATGGTTCTAAGTCCTTCCAGCACCCACGGCTCATCGTCCGCCAGTACCACCTTCAGCATCCGAATCTCTCCTTTCATCCACCCTATGCAAGTTATTCATTGGGAGCTGAACTCACTGTTATGCTAACACACAAGAGTTAGAGTGTGGAAGATCGGTTGCCAATTATTAATAAAAGCAAACAAGGACGCCAGGCCCTGCCGGGCCTGAACGTCCTTGTTGAGATACGCGGGCGGGTAATCCGCCTATTCTGCTTACTAATGGCGGCGGAGCTTCTCGAATACCTGATAGCTCCGCTCTGCACACGCCGAAATGGCCACCGGGTGAAAGCCCGGCAAATCGGCGTATAGCGTGTCATGCAGCGGCTCTGTCCACTGGGCCGGCAGCGCCGCCGCCCCAAGCTTCGCGCCCATGATTGAACCGGCGGTCGCCCCGTTGCAGTCCGTATCCAGCCCGCCCTGAACGGCGGTGACCAGCACCTTCTCGAAATCCTCTCCCCCATAGACAAGCGAGGCGGCAACCAGCGCAGCGTTGTTGTTCGTGTGCACCGGATCGTAATGGCTGTACCGGTCCCAGATCCGGCTCACTAGCTCGCGTTCGCTGTGTGCTCCGGCGGCGGTCTCCATCCCGAAGCGCACATCGGCAGCCAACCGGCTGGTATGCGGAATTTCGCTGAGGCCAATCTCCAGCAGCTTCTCGTTCCCAAGTCCGGCGAAGGCGGCGGAAATCATCGCCGCATTAAACATCGCGCCGTATATGCCGTTCTTCACGTGGGAGAAAGACGCATCGCGCCAAGCCAGCTCGGCGGCCAGTTCCGGCCGCCCGGCGGTCCCGTAGGCAAGCGCATCCACGCGGATGGCGGCACCGATCCACTCGCGGTACGGATTGAGATGCATCCGCACCCGCTCCAGACGCCCGGGCCAATCCGCCGGCTTCTCCCCGTGCATATGCGAAGTCTCCTGCGCAAAGTTCATATAGACCTGCGTCTCCGCCGTACACACCTGACTGTAAGTCAGGTGCTTGTGCCACAGCTTGCCGATATCCCAAGCATCCCATTCCAGGCCCTTCTCTTCCAGCAGCAGCAGGCCAAGCACGGTATAGCGGATATCGTCGTCGCTCTCCATATACCTGATCGTTTCCTGCGTGCTGGTAAAGGACCAGGCGCTGAGGCCCAGGCCGTATTCCTGCTCCGCCCGGGAATGCCCCGGCGTGTAGCCTTTAATCGGCCAGGCGTCCGCACCGCGGAACCACAGTTCAACATTCTCCCAGCCGGTCCGCCCATCCTTACCGTACAGATAATCCCAGTGCTCCAGCGGCTTGCCGAGCGCACAGCCGACGCTGCGGCCCAGCCAGGCGCCGTAGAATTTATCCCGCCACTGTTCGGGAGTGTAATCGAGCGTGAGGATGCGCGGCCCCTGCGGGCGCAGTGCGCGGATTTCTGCCAATCCGGACGGCTCCTGATACGGAAAATCCTCAGCCACCGTCAGCCCGGAAAGCTCCCGGTATACTTCCATGAGCTTGCCTTCATCATTTCCTGCCGCCGCCAGCTGCTCAGCCAAATTGCCTACACGGCAGCCTTCTTCCATCCGCTGGATCAGCTCCAGCCGCACCGTTTCTTGCAGCGTCTCCCATCCGGCCATCTCAGTTTCCTCCCGCCGGAGCTAGTCTTAGCAGCTGCTCCCGGTCCAGTCGTTCCAGCGCGTCATAGAGCAGCTGCATGAACGCCTCGCGGTCCACGTCCAGCAGCACCTCCGCGTTCGCGGCCTGCTCCGGCTTCTTGCGCCGGTCGGCCACGGTCATGCCGCGGGTGAGCTTGCCTTCGGTCTCCACCGTGACATGCAGGCGCTCCGAGCGGAACAGCTCCGGCTGCAGCAGCCAGGCGACAGCACACGGATCATGCAGCGCATTGCCGACATAGCCCATTTTCTTGCCGTAGATGGAATAGAAGTCAAGCAGCTCGCCGACCAGCACGGATACGGGCCCGCGCGTCTTCAGCTCGGCGATCTCCTCCTCGAAGATGGCGGCCTTATCCGTCACATCCAGCCCGCTCATGATAATCGGAATGCCGGAATCGAACACGATGCGGGCGGCTTCCGGGTCCACATAAATATTGAACTCCGCCGTACGGGTAACGTTGCCGTAAGCCAGGCCGCCGCCCATGAGTGAAATCTCTTTAATTTTCTCTTTCACCTCAGGATAGGCGGTAATCAGCAGGGCAATATTGGTCAGCGGCGCCAGCGGCACCAGCGTAATTTGCTCTTCGGAAGCGCGGATCAGCTCCAGCATAAACTCTACCGCGCCCTGCTCCACGGGTCTGAAACGGCTCGGCGGCAGCGCCGGACCGTCCATACCGGACTCGCCGTGCGCCTCGGCGCCGGTCGTCAGCTTGCCGAGCAGGGGGCCGGCCGCGCCCTTGGCCACCGGAATATCGGCGTCCACAAAGCTCAGCACCTTGAGGGCGTTATCGGTGATTTTATCGAGAATCTGATTCCCGCCAACCGTTGTAATTCCTCTGATGTCCAGCCGCTCCGGATGAGCCAGCGCGAGCAGTATCGCAATCGCGTCATCATGCCCCGGATCGCAATCTATAATGATGGGCGTTCTCATGAAATCTCCTCCACTTGCTTCTTGTTGGCTTGCAATATTAGCGCTGAGCGCTGCGTACTGTGCAGTGTGCTATGTGCTGCGGATGTGTAGCAGATAAACTGTGCTGCGGAAGTGAAGCATGTAAACCACGCTGCGTCGATGGAGTCTCTTGAACCTAGCAGCTTGCCCAATTCAAAATCCAGGGTATAAGCGCTTTATTTTCCCTCTAGCTTGCTCGGTTATAAAGTGCCATGCACCGATTTCTAAGCCTGGTTTCGTTTCACTTCCCACACAGTCACTTCTTGCTGAAGCCGTTCTAAGCAGCCAATTCGGCGATGCAAACACTAACGCACGGTGAAATTAGGTGGCGACTTCCCACTAACTCTGAAAAAGAGCAACCTGAGAACTTTAAGGTACTGTCCTGCTTTTCGTTAGGTGAGCTTGGTTTGTGGATTATGGTCGATTTTTCGCCTACGTTTGCCCTGTCTACCTTCACTGCAGCCCATTGTGGTCGGTTTTTCGACTACAATGGGTCTGTTTTCCTCCATGGCAAGACATTATGGTCGATTTTTCGCCTACGTTTGCCCTATTTACCTTCACGGTAGCCCATTATGGTTGATTTTTCGCCTACAATAGGATTGATTAGCCGGACTGTGCTGTTTGTCAGCCTGTTCACGGGAAAGGGATATAGGTGCGAGCATCTCCAGCCTTACTCGCAAATGGATGGTGCACAGCTACAATTTGATGCGGTCAAGGTACTAGCAGTCTAGCAGTCTAGCAGTCTAGCAGTCTGGCAGTCTAGCTCCCTTGCTTCCTAGCTCCCGGCGCCTGGCGCAACTGCTTTAGATCCTTAGCTCTCCGACACCCCTAAACACCGACGCCTTGACGTAAAACTCCCCAGTTCCTAAAGCTCGTTAGTTCGCTAGCTAGCTGCTTAGCTTCCCGGTTCCCTGGCTTCCCGGCACCCCAACTCCAGGCACCTATTATTCGATACCGCCTACTTCGCCGCCGGGCTCTTCAGCTTGCGGTTCTTCTTGCGCGTCTCCGAGACCGCGTAAACCAAGAGGCCGATCACGGTAGCCACATAAGGCAGGGTGCCGATCAGCTCAGCCGGAATCTTCAGCACCTGCAGGGCATTGGCCAGCGCATCGGCAGCGCCGAAGAGCAGCGAAGTCAGCGCGGTACCGGCCGTTGTGCTGCGGCCCATCGACTCGGCGGCAATCGCGATCCAGCCTCTGCCGGCCACCATGTCGCGCGTGAAGAGCGACAGGTAGCCCATCGACATGTAGGCGCCGCCAAGCCCGGCGAAGAAGCCGCTGAGCAGCAGCGCGATATACTGGATCTTGATGACGCTGACGCCGACCGACTGCGCCGCATGCGGATTCTCGCCAACCGAGCGGATGCGCAGGCCGAGCGGCGTGCGGTTCAGCAGATAGTAGACGGCGAACACAGCGATAATAGAGAAATAGGTCAGGATATGATGCCCCGACAGTATCGGACCGAGCACCGGAATATCCTTCAGCAGCGGGATCTCCACGCTCGGCAGCACCTTGCTCGCCAGGGAAGTGGACGAACCCTTGTCGCCGCTCAGTAAATACAATATAAAGACCGTTCCCCCGGAAGCGAACATGTTAATCGCCACACCGCCAAGGATAATATGCGTTTTGAATTTCAGGGTAAAGAAAGCCAGAATGCCCGCAATCAGCGTACCCGCCAGCGCCGCTCCCAGCAGCCCGACCCACGCGCTGTGCGTATAGGCGCTGACAATGACCCCGGTCAGGGCGGAGACGAGCATGATGCCCTCCATCCCGATATTGATAATTCCCGCCCGGTTCGAGATCAGCGCACCCAGCGCCGCGAACAGGATCGGTGTCGTCACCCGCAGCACAGAGAAGGCGAAATCCGTCGTCAAGATAACATTCAAGAGACTGTTCATGCGCTTGCCTTCGCCTCCTTCAGCAGCATCCGGTTCTTCCAGAACTTCAGGAACTGCTCCGCCGAAATCAGCAGGATAATAACCGCCTGGATAATCGAGATCATCTCGGACGGCACATCCGACAGGCGCGCCATCATATCGGCGCCGATACGGATATAGGCCAGGAACAGTGCCGAAACAATTACCGACAGCGGATTATTCTTCGCCAGCATCGCCACCAGCGCCCCGTCCAGGCCGTAGCCCGGCAGCGACGTCCATTGGAACCGGTTGTACATTCCCAGCACTTCGACCGAGCCGCCCATCCCGGCGATAAAACCGGCAATCAGATGAACCAGAATGATGACTTTAGCGGTCTTCATTCCCGAATAACGGGCGAATTCACGGTTGATGCCGGTCATGCGCAGCTCATAGCCCCACTTAGTTTTGTAGAGAAACAGATGAGCAAGTACGATCAGCAGCAGTACAATAATCAGCCCGGTGTGAATCCGGGTGCCCGGGAAGATTTTGGCCAGACGCGCCGTTTCTTCGAATTTAAAGGACACATTGGCAAAAGCCTTGGCATCGCGCAAATGATAATTCAGCAGATACAGGCCGACCCCGAACAGGATGTTGTTGAACATCAGCGAGGTCACCAGCTCGTTGGCGTTCCATTTCGCTTTCAGAATGCCGGGAATCGCCGACAGCAGCGCCCCGACAATGGAACCGGCAAGAATGGCCACAACGGGATGCACCCAGCCGTTCAGCGTAGTCAGGTGAATAGCCAGGACGGATGTCACAACGCCGGAGAAATAGAAGATGCCTTCTGCGCCCAGGTTGAACATATTCGCCCGGAACAGCAGCGACACCGCCAGGCCGGTGAACATCAGCGGAATCGACATCTCGATGACATTGCCGATATGGCCCTTTGTCGACAGCGGCTCCCACAGGAAGATGCCAATGGTCTTCACCGGATGGTCGCTGACGAGTGAAATAATGATAAAAGCGATAACGAGCGCAATCAGGATGACTGCCGTTGTCCGGATCGCTTCGAAATATTTGACTTTAAACATGTTCCGCGGCCCTCCCGGTCGGCAGGTTGTCCTGCCGTTTGATGCCCAGCATATACAGTCCCAGCTCTTCCTCGCTCACCTTGGACGGTTCTTCGAAGCAGGCAACGATCTGCCCTTCATACATGACGAGCAGCCGGTCGCTCAGCTCCAGAATCTCGTTCAGATCCGCCGACACCAGCACAGTCGCGCAGCCGTTCCCGCGCAGCTCCAGCAGCTTCTGGTGAATGAACTGGGCGGCGCCGATGTCCACGCCGCGCGTCGGCTGCTCCGCAATCAGCAGCTGCGGGCCGGTGGAGCACTCGCGCGCCACCACCACCTTCTGCATGTTGCCGCCGGACAGCATGCCGATCGGCTGGCGGGGCCCTGAGCAGCGCACCTTGAATTCCTCCACCAGCGCTGCGGCCAGCTTCGCAATCTTCTTGCCGTTCAGCAGCGGCCCCTGGTTCAGCTCCTTGGAGCGGTAGCGGATGGAGATCAGATTGTCGGCAATGCTCGCATCGCCGGCCGAGCCCTGCCGCATCCGGTCCTCGGGGATGTAGGAGACGCCGAGTCCGCGGATCGCCAGAATATCTGCGGCCAGGATGTCCCGCCCTGCAACCTGGACTGCGCCGCTGCTGAGCACACCGCTAAGCCCGCCGGTCAGCGCGTGAATGAGCTCGGTCTGACCGTTGCCCTCCACGCCGGCGATGCCGACAATCTGGCCTGCCTGAACCGCGAAGCTGATGTCCGAGAGCAGCGCCTTGCCTAGGCTGTCCTGCACATTCAGCCGGTCTACGGACAGCACCGCTTCACCTGCAGACAGGCGCTCCTTGTCATATTTCAGCACCACGTCACGGCCGACCATCAGCCGCGAGATTTCCTGCTCGCTGACATCGCTCATGTCGAAGACCCCTTCGCTGCGGCCGCCGCGCAGGATCGTGATCCGGTCGCAGATTGCTTTGACTTCCTTCAATTTATGCGAGATGAAGACAATCGTATGGCCCTGCGTCTTGAGCTGCTGCAGCTCATGGAACAGCTCCTCCGTCTCCTGCGGGGTCAGCACGGCTGTCGGTTCATCGAGAATGAGAATCTTGGCCCCGCGCAGCAGCGCCTTCAGAATCTCCACCTTCTGCTTCATGCCGACGGTAAGATCCTCGACCTTGGCTCTGGCATTCACCGCCAGGTTGTATTTGCGCGCCGTTTCTTCCGTCAGGCGCACCGCCTCCGCATAGTTGAAGCTGGTGCCCTTGCGCGGCTCCATGCCCAGTACCATGTTCTCGGCCACCGTAAAAGACGGCACCAGCATGAAATGCTGATGGACCATCCCGATGCCCCGGTCGATTGCATCCTGCGGCGACTGGAGCTTGACCTGCTCGCCCCGGATGAGGATTTGGCCGTCACTTGGCTCCTCCATCCCGAACATGATCTTCATCAGCGTCGATTTGCCGGCCCCGTTCTCTCCCGCAATCGCATGAATCTCGCCCTCGCGCAGCGAGAACTGGACATCCTGGTTGGCCACGACGCCGTTCGGATACACCTTGGTGATGCCCCGCATTTCCAGCAGAGCGCTTTGCATCGTTGATCAACGCCTTTCCGCGTGGTTTGCTTGCAAAAACAGGCAGCCGGAATATCTTCCGGGCGAAGATATCCTCAGCTGCGTATAGGGTTGTTAATATTTAATTGACTTAAGGTTTAACCGCATTGCGGATCGCTTCGACTTCGGATGTTTCCATCCCCATCGCATTGTCGACAGTAACTTCTTTATTGATCAGCTTCTGCTTCACTTCTTCTACCTTGGCCTGCAGATCGGCCGGGAACACATTGCCGTAGATGTCGTTCTCGGCGATGCCTACGCCGTCTTCGACAAATCCGAGCACATCGCGTTTGCCCATTTCCAGTGTGCCGTCCTGCAGCTTTGTAACTGCGCCCAGGATGGCGCTGTCGATCTTTTTGATCGCCGAAGTAATGATCAGGTTAGCTTTCTCGCTGTCCGTATCCTGCAGCAGCAGCGCCTGGTCGGAATCGACGCCGATAGCGTATTTGGTCTTTTCCTTGGCTGCGTCAAAAATACCCAGGCCGGTCGCACCCGCCACGTTGAAGATCACATCCACGCCGGAGTTGTACTGAATCAGCGACAATTCCTTGCCTTTTGCCGGATTCACGAAATCGCCTGCATAGGATACCGCTACTTTCACATCAGGATCGACGTACTGTGCGCCTTGAATGTAACCTACGAGGAATGCATTAATGCCCGGAATATCCATCCCGCCGACAAAACCGATCACATTCTCTTCATTGGCGTTCGGCATATCCGATTGAGTGGTCAGTGCCGCCACGGCACCGGCCAGGAACGATACTTCATTTGTGGAGTAAGACATGTTATACATATTGGCAGGCGCTTCTTCGATATCCGTGTCATAGTTGATGAACTTCTTGTCCGGATTCGCTTCAGCGGTCATATTGAACATTTCTGTAATTTCCGAGCCGCCGGAGATGACAACATCCCAGTCCTCAGCCGCGATATCATTAAAGGTAGGCTCCCACTTCGTCTTGTCCGTGCCCATTTCGATAACCTTGGTTTCTGCACCGAGCTCGCTTTTCACCCGTTCCAGACCCCGGTTCGCCGCATCAAAAAATGATTTATCCCCGAGTGTTCCCGGGATGAGCAGCACAACCTTCAACTGATCGCCGGAAGCTGCTTCGCCGCCCTCCGCATTCGTTCCGCTGTTGGACGTGTTTGCCGTATTTCCGTTTCCGTTGCTTCCGCAAGCTGTGACCAGTACCATTACCGCAAGTAACAATAAAGCAAGAACATTCTTTTTCATGTGTTCAGTTCGCACCCCTGTTGTCGTTATTGGACCGCCTATAAAGCTCATTGTTCCGGTTGCATGTTTTGTATCGGCAGTGAAAAACTATAAATTAGTCAACATCCCATTTAATTGCTTGAAAATCGCATTTCCACTTAAAAAGCTAACATTTGACGACAAAATTAATGTTTAAACCGGTCAATTTCCGAACGAGATGGCCAGTCAAGTTGCGAATCTTCGGTTTAATTGATACGATCATAACAAAATGAAGCTTAAAAATTTATATGAATTCGGTCATTTTTTTGCATGATTCGGCTAAAACCAACTGTAATGGAGGTTCAACATGGATCAGGTCCTATATATTGTCAGGGCAGCGCATGAGGCAGGTACACATATTCCCAGGCATCAGCATGAATGCTTTGAGCTTGTCTATTATATTGAGGGCTTGGGCACCTGCGGCATCGGGCCGCGCAGCTTTCATTTCCGCCCCGGTTCGTTTGCGCTGATCCCGCCTAATTACAAGCATGATGAGAATCACCAGCCGGTATCCGAGGTGCTGTTCGTCGGCTTTCATTGCGGCAACGCCCGCATCAACAGCTTGTCCGGGGTGTACGAGGACGACAAGGATCAGACCGTACTGCTGACGCTGCAGCGGATGCATGAGGAGTTCAAACGCAAGCGCGACGGCTTCACCGAGCTGCTCAATCTGCAGATGAGCGAGATAACCGTATATCTCCAGCGCCTGCTCGGTGCTTCCGGGTACCAGTCGCCCGCCGAGGATCAGGTGCAGTACGTGCTCAATTATATGGATGAGCATTACCGCCATAAGCTGTCCGTACAGTCGCTCGCCGATATGTCCGGCTACAGCTATGACCGGTTCCGCCATCTCTTCAAGGAGCGCTTCGGCCACTCTCCGCACCGTTATCTTCTGCTCAAGCGGCTAAATTATGCCAAATCGCTGCTGATGCACACCCAGATGCCGGTCGCGGAAATTTCCGCCGCCGCAGGCTTTGTGAACGACGCACAGTTCTGTAATATTTTTAAAAGAGAAATTGGACTCTCGCCCCGTACTTTCCGGATCAACAGCAAAACCGAACCGCATGAAGTAAATTAAAGTAACATAAATCATTTACAAGCTGAATATTTTCTTTATAATGGAGTATAAACTTGCCCTCCCGCAGACAAAAGAGTCGTTCAAACGAGGGTGTGTGTTATATTTAGTTACATTAATGCCGAATATTTGATGGGGAGTGAAGCGTGATGACGCTTGCGCCATTGCTGTCCTCCAATGAATTTAAGAAGAAGCTGTCCCGCTGCTACAACGAGGTCCACAAGGAGCTCTACGGCGTCGGGGTCACCCAGCTCAAGATTGAGCCGGTCAGCGATACGATGATTATGTTCCTCGTCAAGCACCAGCGGGTACCCGCCCTCCGGGCACTGGAAGACCATTATCCGGAGCTGAAGCAATCCGTGGATGCCGCGCTGCATCAGGAGTTCAAGCGGAGAATTCAGAGGAAGCTGACGGAGGAGCTGGAACTGCCGGTTACCGGAGTGCTTAGAGATTATGATCCGGGCACGGCCTGGGCCTGTACCGTGGTCATGAGCGAAGCGGGAACGGAGCAATGAAGCGGGATTGATCCCGCTAAAGCTCACGCAGCAAGGCACGCTGATTGCCTTTAGAGATTTTATACCGGTTCTCTCGGGATTTATCCCCAGGAGCTGCCCATATCCAAGGTTCGCCTTATATCTGTTTACAGATTGCAGGAAGCCGCTTGATTAGAGATTGCCTCTCTATTTCACGCGGCTTCTTTTTGTTATTCCGGAGAGCTGCACCGGCCGGCATTTACTACATTCGCCAACAATAGAACCTGTATCAAGGAGGCCCCGCTTATGAGAATTATAGTGGCGATAACCGGAGCAAGCGGTTCGGTCTACGCCTACTCCATGATCCGCACCCTGCACCAGCTTGGTGTCGAGACCTACGTCATCTCCACCGCCTCCGGCGAAAAGGTGATGCAATATGAATGCGGCGTTTCGCTGAAGGAGCTGGAGCAGTACGCGACCGTACTGGATAACGGGAACCTGTTCGCTTCCGTCGCGAGCGGCTCCTTCAAGACAGACGGCATGGTTATTCTCCCCTGCTCCATGAACACGCTGGGAGCCATCGCCAACGGTCTCGGCGACACCCTGCTCAGCCGCGCCGCCAGTGTAACGCTGAAGGAACGGCGCAGGCTGGTCATCGTTCCGCGGGAGACGCCGCTGCATATTATCCATCTGGAAAATATGCTGAAGCTCGCCCGTGCCGGCGCCGACATCATGCCGGCTTCGCCGGGCTTCTATCATCACCCGGCAGAAATCTGGGAGCTGGTGAACTTCATGAACGCCCGCGTACTCGACGCGCTGGGCGTTGAGCATCAATTAATCAAGAGATGGGGTGAGCGCTGATGGCGGCAACAAATGTAAGACAGCTGCTCGCCTACTGGGAACGCAGCGGCAAGCTGCTGCGTATCCGGCGCGAGGTCAGTCCGCACTTCGAGCTGGGCGCAGTTGCCAAGGCTGTCAAAGGCCGGCAGCCGCTGCTGTTCGAGAAGGTGCAGGATTACAACATGCCGATGGTCGTCGGCCTCGGCGGCTCCAGAGAGCAGATTGCCGAGAGTATGGATATGGAGCCGGCACACCTGCTCCCCCGCCTGATCGACGCCATCGTTCAGCCGCTGCCGACCGTTCAGGCAGAGCGGGCGCCGGTCCACGAGAATGTCCTTACCGGCAGAATTAATCTGAAGGAATTGTTTCCGGTATGCACCTACCATGCCGAAGACAGCGGCGCTTACTATGTATCCGGAGTAATGGTCGTCAAAGACCGGAACGGACGCAAGCGGTATACCTCAATCCGGCGGATGCAGCTGCTTGAGGGTAACCGCACCGGCATCCTCATCTCCTCCCCCGAGCTGTTCGGGCAATTCCGGGAGATGGAGGAGCGCGGCGAGCCGATGGAAGCAGCCTTCATGTTCGGCGTCGTGCCGGCCGTGGTGCTGGCTTCGCAGATCAGCACCCATTTGTTCCACGCGGATAAGCTGGAAGTGGCATCCGCCCTGCTGGGCCAACCACTCGGCGTGGCCCGCTGCAAGACAGTTGACCTCGAGGTGCTAGCCGAGGCCGAAGTTGTCTTCGAGGGCCGGATTCTCCCCGGCATCCGCGAGCCGGAAGGTCCCTTCGGCGAGCTGGGCGGCTATTACGGCCCCCGGACGGAGCAGCCGATTGTCGAGATCTCGGCCGTCACCTTCCGCAACGAGCCCATCTGGCAGACGATTCTCCCGGCCAGCTACGAGGAGAAGGTGCCGATGGCCATCTCGCGCGAGATTGCGCTGCTCAGCTCGGTCCGCCAGGTCGTCCCCGGCGTGCAGGATGTGCATGTCACCCTTGGCGGCGTTGGCCGCTACCATGCGGTCATCCGCATCCGTAAGGTCCAGGAGGGCGACGGCAAGACCGCCCTTCTCGCCGCCTTCGCCGGCGACAAGGACCTCAAGCATGTCGTCGTCGTCGATGAAGACGTCGACATCCTGAGCCCGCTCGATGTCGAGTGGGCGATCGCGACCCGCGTACAGGCGGACCTCGACATCTTCATTGTCCCCGGCGCCAAAGGCTCGCCGCTTGAGCCGTCGCATAACCTGCGCGGAGTCAGCGCGAAGATGGGCATCGACGCCACCGTCCCGCTGGCCGAGAAGGCGGCTTACCGCCGGACGCACATCCCCGGCCAGGATGAGATTGACCTATCCTGGTATGTGTAGCCGTAGTGGTAGATGCGGTAAGCCTCTATACAGGCTCTTATGGCCATTCCACCCGATTTCAATTGTATAAAGTGCAATAGAACGCTCCGGCCGGAGCGTTTATCCCCTCTTTCTATTGTATGAAGTGCAATTGAACTGAAATTTGCGGCTTTCGGCAACAAAATGGCAATCTATACGATTATTCGGGCGCTGACTCCGCTCCAGACTCATTTATAGCGGAATCCAATAACTACAACCCGCCATGGTACCTTCATGGCAATAAACAAATTAATGCACCAAACGCACCTATACGCTCATAGGCCCACTTACAACCGTTATGTTACTTGCACAGCAATTTGTATTTGCAGCCCTGAAGGAGGTGGATTATGCAAGCAATCGGTTTAATCGAGACTCGCGGCCTCACGCCGGCGGTTGAAGCGCTGGATGCCATGTGCAAGGCCGCAAATGTCCGGCTGCTTGATTTCAAGCGGGTCGGCTCCGGCCTGGTCACGGTCATCGTTGAAGGCGATGTGGCCGCTGTAACGGCGGCCGTGGAAGCCGGCAGCGCAGCTTACCAGCGTACCGGCGGCCAGCTCGTCTCATCCAACGTGATTCCGCGGCCGCATCCGGATCTCGCCAGGATGCTGCTCTAAGTTCAGCGCTTCAAGGAGGTGATCACACATGTCCGATCTCATTAAAGAAATTGTTACCGGAGTACTGCAGCGCAACCGGCCGGCTGGTCCGGCGGATGAACCCGCCGCAGCCTCCGTTACCACTCCCCGTAACAGCGGCAAAGCCCCCGGGCCAAGCGGCTACGGGCAACCGTCATCTGCAGGAAGCCTGCCGGCACTCCCGGTCAAGCGCGTCAACTACCAGCAGGAGCGGGCCGGCAAGCGCCTGGCTCCACTCGCCGGCAGCAACGCCGCCAACGCGGCTGCCGCACCGGGCTACGGCAGCGCTGCCTCCGGCTCGGCTGGCGCGCAGCACTCCGTCAGCAGTGCCGCCTCTAGCCCAGCCGTCGTTCCGTATTCAGGCTGGAGCGCGCGCCCCGCCATTGCTGGCGCTCCAGCCCAGCCCTCCCCGCCGGTCCACGGCGGCTACGCCGCACCAGGCGCAGCCGCCGCACCGCCAGCAGCAAGGCTGGCGGACACCCGCCGGCACGGCGCGGATAGCCTCTCGCCGCTGCTGCTGCGCACGCTTCCCGCCACAGCCGGCACGGGCGGCGGCATTCCTCCCGCTTCCGGCCGCAGCACGGAAAGCGCGGTTGCCGGCTCCCTTCCGGACGTGCGGGAGCCCTTCCGCCTGCAGGCGGGCTGCTGCACCGACGCCTGGCTCTTCCCGGAGCTGACCGGTGAACTCCGCCAGCTCCTCGGGAACCCTGGCCGCAATCACAGCGCGGCCGGGGTCATCAGCTCCAGCCGCTGCGAGCCGGGCCAGCTATTCGCCGCCGAGGAGATTCTTGCGGACACTCCCGAACTGGAGACGGATATCCGCTGGGGCGGCGATTCCGGCTTCGAGCTGAAGCTGTTCGGCAGCGATCCGCAGCTATTATTCGGTAAGCTCAAGGAGCTTACCGGCCGGCTCAGCCGGGAGGACAGCGCAGCAAGCGCGCGGGTCTACCTCAGCGCAGCCCCTTCCCCGCTGCTGCGCCGCCATTTCGGGTCAGGCCGGCAGGAGGGGATCGCGGTAGTTGCCGCAGGCTCCCGCTGGAATAGCATCGGCATCGTGGAACAATGGCGGCTCCGCCATTCTGCTCCCGGACTGAGCATCAGCGTCGAACGCAATTACTGTCTGCTCAGCGGCAGCGCAGCAGAACTTGCTGCCGCCGTACCCCAGCTTAATGCTATTATTGCCGGAACTTAATGCATCGGCCCTGCACGGGCATTGATAACCAGCCGTCCAATACCTGCAACCAACCATTTGAACCAAGGAGGGATATGAGCATGCAAGCGCTCGGCCTGATTGAGACTTTGGGATATACCGCCGCCGTCTCGGCTGCGGACGCCGCGCTCAAGGCGGCGGATGTGCAGCTTGTGGCTGTAGAGAAGGTCATCGGCGTCGGCGGCTCTCTCGGTGTCACGATTCATCTCAGCGGGGAAGTCGCCGCGGTCACCTCTTCTGTTGAAGCCGGAAAAGCGGAGGCCCAGCGCATCGGCCAGGTCGTCTCCGCACATGTCATTGCCAAGGCGCATGAAGACGTCAGCGGCAAAATCCTGGCGAATTACATGTGGGGTACAGGAAGTACCGCCGTCCAGGCGGCTTTGGCAGCAACAGCGCCAGCAGCACCGGCCAATTCGGCGGCAGCAGCGCAGAGCGGACCGGCAGCCAAAGCGAAGCCACCACGGTCCAAGACCGCGGAGTCTTCAGCGCCTCCCCCTCCGCCCGAGCCGCCGGCACAGCCGGAATAAGCGCTGCCAGGTCCGGCATCATGCATAAGGCTCTTGTCACAGGCTTTTTAAATAACAAGCTTCAACCAATCAAACTAATATTATGGAGGTCATCACAATGGGAGAATCACTGGGACTTATCGAAACCAAAGGGCTGGTCGGGGCCATCGAAGCCGCCGATGCCATGGTCAAGGCAGCTAATGTAGAGATTTGCGGATATGAGAAAATCGGCTTCGGTCTCGTCACCGTCATGGTTCGCGGCGACGTAGGCGCGGTCAAGGCAGCCACCGATGCCGGAGCTGCGGCCGCCAAGCGGGTCGGCGAGCTCGTATCGGTGCATGTTATTCCGCGTCCGCACAGCGAAGTCGAACGCGCCCTGCTGTCCAAGGGCGGCGGCATTGAATAGACCGTCCCATGGACAGCCGGCATAGCGCGGTTGCAGAGAATACCCTGCTTGAGCTGGCTTACCGCTCCGCAGACAACCGTTTGAAGCAGGAGCATCCGCTTGTTCTAGTCCTGCTGACCGGCCATTTCATCGGCATGGAGGAAGGGCTTGCCGCCATCCGCACACTCGCCGGAAGCGGCGCACGGATCAAGCTTGCCGTGGATGAACAGCTGACAGAAACAATGGATCTGCGGGAAGTAGTCAGACAGACCGGAGTAGACGATATCATCTCCCCCGCCGGACTCCGTTCGTTCCCGGCGGCCGGCGCGGAGCTTCTGTTCATCCCGGTGCTGTCTCTATCCCTGCTGGCCCGGTTGTCCCAGCTCGATACAGCAGACCCGCTCGTCTGCCTGACGGTGCAGGCACTGTGCGCCGGCAAGCCGGTCGCGGCGCTGAAGCTGGGGGCAACGCCCGGCCATTACCGCTGGGGAGAGCAAGGGCTCTCCCAGGCAAGACCAGCGCTTATCCAGGAGCTGCAGCGCAAGCTTGACCTCATCGGCAGCTTCGGTGTCAGCCTGCTGGAAGCGAATGAGGTCGCCAACTGGCCTGCCACGGCCGCCGGCCGGGAACCAAAGAAGCAGGTGCTCACCGCTGCGGATGTGCAGGACGCCATCAAGCTGAACCGGACCGGTATCGTCCTTGACGATTCGGCCGTCATTACCCCGCTTGCCTCCGATCTGGCCCGGCAAGCCGGGATTGAACTTACATTTAAAGAGAAAGGGTGACAATCCCATGATGCTGGGACTGATTACCGGGCATGTCGTTGCTACCCGCAAGGATGAGCACCTCATCGGCGCCAAGCTGCTGATCGTACAGCCGATTCTGCCGGACGGTACGCCTGCCGGAGGGCCGCTTGTCGCCGTCGACACGGTCGGCGCAGGCATCGGCGAGATGATTATTTACGCCGTCGGCAGCGTCGCCTCACGGGCGGCGCAGCATCCGGAGGCCCCGGTGGATGCCGCAATCATCGGAATCGTGGACAGCGTGGATTGTCCCCGTGCAGGAGGCTTGTAGCTTATGCGGACTACCGATATCAAAGACGCAATTCAGCGGCGGCGGCTGATTGATGTGTTGCTCTCCGGGCAGCATTACGCCGATCTTGTACTGCAAGGCGGCTATATCATCAACGTTATTACCCGCGAAATCTATCCGGGGGATGTAGCTGTTAAGGGCGACCGGATTCTGCTGATCGGCGATGCCGGCAAGCTGATCGGCCCGTCCACTGTCGTTGAGAATGTCAGCGGCAAATTCATCAGCCCCGGCTTCATTGACTCTCATATGCATTTCGAGAGTGCGATGCTGACCGTAACCGAATTCTCCAAGCTGTCCATACCCACCGGCACGACCACACTTGTGGCTGACCCGCATGAAATCGGCAATGTACTGGGCGTTCCCGGAATGAAGGCGATGATCGACGAAGCCCGCACGCTTCCGAACCGTGTTCTGTTCACCGTACCGTGCCTGACACCGGATGTGCCGGGACTGGAAACGGCCGGAGCAGATATCACCTCGCAGGATATGCGCGAGCTGCTGAACGACGAGCATGTGCAGGGCATCGGCGAGCTGCAGGGCTTCAGCAACGTCCACCCTGTCTACCGCAATGCACCGTATCTGATCGACGACCTGCTGGCCTCCGTGTCTTATGCCAAGACCATCGGCAAGACCGTTGAAGGCAATGCCCCGGGGCTTGCCGGGGCAGAGCTGGCAGCCCATATTATTTGCGGCGGCGGCCATGTCTCCTGCCACGAGACAACGACCAAGGAAGAAATGATGGAGAAGCTGCGCTATGGCGTAAGCGTCTTTATGCGCGAAGGCTCCTCCCAGCGGAATATGGCGGAATGCATCCGCGCAATCACTGAGGAAGGTATGGATTCCCGCCGGGCGATCCTCGTCTCCGACGATATGGTGCCCGAGGATCTGCTGAAGCACGGACATATGAACGATATCGTGCGGCGGACCATCGCCGAAGGGATCGATCCGGTGGAAGCCATCCAGATGGTAACGATTAATCCGGCAACTCATTTCGGCTTCCAGGATGTCGGTGTGCTGGCTCCGGGCAAGAAGGCGGATATCGCCGTCATTGCCGATCTCGTCCAGATGACGGTTGATCAGGTATACATTGACGGCAAGAAGGTCGCGGAGCACGGGGAGCTGACCCGTGACATTCCTTCCTATATCTATCCGGACTCCGTCAAGAAGTCCGTCAAGCGTAAGCCCGTCAAGCAGCAGGACCTGCAGCTTGATGCCGGCGGTGCGCAGGGCAGCGTCCGGGTTCGGGCCATCGAGGTGATCCCCGACCAGAATCTCACCGGTGCCGGCATCTACTCCGTGCCGGTGAAGGACGGCGCAGCCCAGCCCGCGCCGGAGGATGATTTGCTGCCGCTGATCGTCGTGGAGCGCCACGGGCGCAGCGGCAAGATCGGCAAGACGTTCGTGCGCGGCATGAAGCTGAGGAGCGGCGCCATCGCCGAGAGTGTGGCGCATGACACGCATAACATCATCGTGACCGGCACCAATTACGCCGATATGGTGACGGCGGTCAACCGGGTCATCGCGATGGACGGCGGCATTGCCATGATCGACGGCGGCAAGGTGGTCGGCGATCTGCCGCTGCGGATCGGCGGCCTGATGACCGACGAGCTGACCGGCAAGGAGATGAGCGCCAAGATCGCCGAGCTGCACCGGCTGGCCCGCGAGGAGCTCGGGTGCACGCTGCATGTACCTTTCATGCATCTATCCTTTCTCTCGCTGGTCACCAGCCCTGCGTGGAAAATTACCGACATCGGCCTGATCGACGCCGACAACTTTACCGTGCTGCCTCCGCTGGCATGATACACCCACAAACCGGGGCTTAGCATGGCGCGGCCCGCAAAAGGAGGAGTAACCCGTGGGCATCAAGGTTATCGACCTGTCCCAGGAGATTTATCAGGGGATGCCGGTATTCCCGCCGCATCAGAAGACGATGATATTCCCCAATATGAGCCATGAAGAAAGCAAGGCGAAGCTCGGCTTCGAGTTCGCCACGAACAATCTGCTGATCAATGAGCATGGGCCGACCCACAGCGACGCCACTTATGAATATGACCCGCAGGGGCAGACGATCGACGAGATGCCCTTGGAGTATTTCTACGGTCCGGCCGTCTGTCTGGATGTCTCCCATATCTCCCCGGATGACTATATTACCCGCCAAGATCTGGAGCAGGCGCTGCAGCGCGGTTATCTGCATCTTGACCGGGGTGATATCATTCTGCTGTACACCGGACATTACAACCGCGCTTACGGTACGGGCGAATGGCTGACCCGCTATACGGGCCTGGATTACGGGGCGGCGGAATGGCTGGCGCAGCAAGGTGTCGTCAATATCGGCATCGACGCCCCGTCAATCGACAATCCGCTGGACCCGGACTTCTCCGGACATCTGATCTGCCGCGAGTACAAGCTGACCAACACGGAGAACCTCTGCAATCTGGACCGGGTCGCCCAGCGGCGGTTTCTCTATTTCGGGCTTCCGCTCCGCATCCGCAAGGGCACCGGCTCCCCGGTACGGGCTGTAGCCGTATTTATCGAATAAGGAGGCGGCTGAACCATGCGCGCCGATGAATGCATCATTGAAGAAATTACCGTTCCCCCGTATGAAGGGCGCAGCGCCCGCATCCGCAAAGGCCAGACCCTCTACATTATCGATGTGGAGGGCAAGCAGGTCGGAGATTTCGTCTGCTTTAACGCTGACGACCCGGAGGAGCATGTCTCCCCCGTGCATATGCGCTCTTCGCTCAGCAGCATCCGGCTCAAGCCGGGCGACGGGCTGTACAGCAACCGGCGGCGTCCGCTGATGCAGCTGACCCGGGATACCGTGGGCAAGCATGATTTCTTTTTCCCGGCCTGCGATTATTACCGGTACAAAGTCGATTTCGGCCTCGAGGAGCATCCGAACTGTCATGACAACCTGCAGAAGGCCTTACGGCAATATGGTCTTGAGCCCCGTGAAATCCCCGACCCGATCAACTGGTTCATGAATAATGCGCTGGATGAGAATTTCGATTATGTGATTGAGGAACCGCTGTCCCGGCCCGGCGATTATGTGGCGCTGCTGGCGCTGACTGACTGCATCGTCGCCCTCTCCGCCTGCTCGCAGGACCTGGCCCCCGTCAATGCCTATCAAGTGACACCGCTGCGGATGCAGATTGCCGAACCGGTAAACCGGTAGCTTTTAATGATATAGACCTCTCTTCTTCGTTCATCTGGAGTATCCCCGGCTCCTCCCTCCCCATCCCACCGGTGGACAGCCCCCGGCATTCTGCCAGGCGGGCTTTCTCCGTTTGCCGTCCTATATTGCGCTGCTTACCATACGATTTCGTTCTCTTTTGTACAATAAAATCCAGTTTGTTCACTGCCCCGGATACGTTCTGTTCACTGCCCGCGCCTTACGGCACTGTTCTGTGCACGGTGTGAAGTTTATACTCTAGACTATGGACAGCACTATAGAAATCCGGGGGGATGTCAATGAGACTTAGCAAGCCACGCACCCGAAGAGCGCTATACGGCAAAATCCTGATCAGCACCACGCTGTGCGTTTCCTTGACCTTACTCTTTTCCACCATCATCTACTATCAGTACTATATCCGCATTGAGAAGACGCAGGCCTTCCGTACCGACCTCGGCAATCTGACCCAGACCAGCAAGGAAGTGGTCAATATGACCGATGCGGCGCAATCGCTGTCCTTCCAGATCTACCGCAACAGCACCATTTCCAAAATCGTCTTTTATGACCATCCCGATATTTATGATGTCACGGCTGCAATGTCGGAGCTCGGCAACTATCTGAGCTCCATGCCGTACATAGAATCCATTTATGTCTATAATCCCAAAAGCGGACAATTCTACATCGCCTCCTCCGAGGGGCAGAACGGTGTATTTACTGAAGCGGAGCTGGTCGACACCGGCATCCTAGGCATCCTGAACCACTTTGAGGATTATAAGCCGTTCACACCGATTCCACGGGTCTTTTCGAACGGAGCTGAGGAGAATGGACAGGTGCGGGCGTATACGTTTATTTGCTTCGACGCCATTGGCTGGGACCGTACCATCAATTCCGCCGTGATCGTCAATATCTCCGCCCCCTGGATCAACAAAGAGATTGCCGGCGCGGATCATTCTGAAAGCGCTACCTTTATTTTGGGTGACCGCGGCACCTTTCTCTCCGGCAGCTCCCTTGAAGCCCATCCTCTTTCCGGGACGGAGCTGGGATGGATGGAGTCGCGGATCAAGGACCGGGAGGCCGGATATTTCCTGGCCGATTTCGGCGGGATCAACTCCCTGATCTCCTATACTGCGCCGGATGCGCTTAACTGGCAGTATGTGCGGATCACCCCCTATGAGGTCATCACCAGGCAGACCGACCACATCCGCAATGCAACCTTGCTGATTGCCGGATTAATTCTGGCGGGCGGCATTGGCTTATCCTGGCTGATGTCCCGGCAGATGTATCTGCCGATCGACCGGATGGTACGGGAAATGCATGCGCTGGAGTGTGAGAAACGCGACAGCATGTTCACCATCCGGCAAAACGCGCTGCGCGATATGGTCCTCGGCCTCAGGCCGCTGCATATCACCCTGCAGGACGGTGAACTGCGGCAGCTCGGCATTCACTTCGCAGAGCTGGACGATTACCGGCTCCTGCTGCTGCGGATTGATCATTATGGTGAGTTCCGGGTGACCCATGCCGCTTACCTGCAGGCTTATAAATTCGCCGTGATGAACATCGCCTCGGAGATTTGCAGCCAGACCTGCCGGGCAGAAACGGTGGACATGAACGATGACAGTGTGCTGGTACTGCTCGGCGGCTGCAGCTCCGCAGGCTATGCGGATAATGAATTTGCGGAAGCGTTGCTGGGCCAGATCCGGCAGGCCTGCGCTGATTACCTGAAGCTCAGTCTTACACTCACTTACAGCTCGGTAGAGCGGAGCCTCGGACAGCTGCCCGAGCATTACAAGCTGGTCAGGGACGCCTCCAGGCACCGGATGTTCTATGGCCACGGCTGCATTATCAGCGCTTCGCGCATTGCCGGGTACCAGGACCAGTCCTACCGCTATCCGACGGAGCTGGAGAAAAAGCTGGTCGACGCCTTAATGAGCGGCCGGACAGAGGAAGCGAAGACGCTGCTCGGCACTATCCTCCGCGAACCTGCGGACTACCCTTTCTCTGCGGCCCAGCAGACAGTGTCCCGGCTGAGCGTGACTATCAAGGAAGTTATCAGCACGATTCAGAAAAGAAATCGCCTGCAAGGCGCCTCTGCCGCTGAATTACCGCCGCTGGAAGCGTTCGAGACGCTGGAGGAGCTGGAGACGGCCTTTTTCGTCTTGTTCCGTGAAATTGAAGCGCGGCTGGCCGAGAAAAAAAACAGCAAGCAGCATGAGCTCGTCCGCCTGATTAACCAGAAGGTGCAGGAATCTTATATGAGTCAAAGTCTCAGTCTGAACAGCATCGCGGACGAACTTGATATGTCGCCGATCTACATCAGCAGGCTCTACAAGCAGCAGACGATGACCAGCATCGTCGATTCGATCCTGGAGATGCGCCTGCGTGAAGTATGCCGCCTGCTGGAGACCACCGAGCTGCCGGTGACCGCCATCGCCGAGCGCTGCGGCTTCACCAGCAGCTCCTACCTGCACCGGATGTTCAAGCGCAGCTTCGGGGCGACGCCGAATGATTACCGGCGTTCACACAATGCGCTGGGTTAACAGCTATCCTCCTCCGTTGGCCCGCCTCGCTATTCCGGGGCAGGCTTCACTCTGCTCCCATTCTCCGCCCCGGAAGCGGGCGGCGGGTGCCCCCTTCTCTGCGGGCGCTGGGAACCCGTGTTGCTATAGTAACGGAGAGGATGTTTGGAACCGGAGGAACGATAGTGTCCGCCTTTAGATTTTGATTTCATCCGCAGACTGCGGATTCATTCAGGAAATCAAAATCTAACAGCGGCCGGAGGTCCAAACTATCCGTGCAGTTACGGCACCGGCAACATACCGCTCAGCGGCTTTTCTCCGGCCCCTCACGGAAAGCTGCCCCGAAAGCCGCTGGCTTCCGGGGCACCCCGTTTACTTTATTCCTTTCTCCGCCGTATACGCATTCCACTGCTTCGTCCACTCTGCCTGAATTTTGTCCAGGCCGGCCTGCTTCGCCTTCTGCATGAAGGTTTCCAGTCCCTTGTCAACGTCTTCTACCAGCCCCGCCTGCAGCGGATAGAGGTACTGCTTCTCCACCTGCTCCAGCGCCGCCTTCTCCGCCTGATAGGAGGTGTAATCCTCGGCGAAGCCCAGGAACAGGTCCGGCTTCTGGATTTTATCCAGCTCATCGAAGATCGCCTTGACGCCGTCAAAGCTCTTGTCGAACAGCATGTATTCTGGATTGCGCCATGCCCAGCCGTTCATGCCCTCGCGGGTAAAGCCGTTGGTCTGGCTCGTGCCTACCAGCTTGTAGTAGCCGTCCTCTACGGTATAGTTCTTGCCCTCCACACCGTATTGCGTCAGCAGGTTATACCGTTTGTCGAGGACCAGCTTCTCATAGAAGGCCAGTGCCCGCTCGGGATTCTTGCTGCTCTTCGGTATCGCGAAGCCGTTGTGTACCGGATGCACCGGAGTGGCATAGCCGGTCGTCAGGCCGAACGGATAGTAGCCTAGCTCCCAGTCTGGATGCGTCGTACTGACGGAAATCACCATGTCGTTGTAGCGGGTCGGATTATCCCCGAACATGCTGGCTGCTTTGCCGGAGGTCAGCGGGTCCTGCATGGTGTCCTTGATGTTCAGCACGTTCTTCGGGATATAGCCGTTGTCCTGCCAGCGCTTCATGATCTTGAGCTCTTCCTTGTGCTCTTCGGAGCCCCAATAGGTGTACACCTCCGTCGGCGACTCGTATTTCACACCCATGCCGTAAGGCAGCGCGCCGACCATTTTATTCAGCTCGGTATAAATGTAGTGCAGATTGTTCTTCACATCGCTGTTGAAGGAGGCCGGCATCAGGTCCGGTTCATTCTGCCTGATTCCTTCCATATAAGCCTCGTAGCTGACCAGATCGGTCGGCTTAGGCAGATTATATTTCTTGCGCAGATCCTCGCGCCAGACAAAGCCGTTCGTCACATACTCCTTATAAGTGGCGGGCACCGTGTAGATTTTGCCGTCCACCTTCACGTCCTCCCACATCGGCTCCGGTACGAACTTTTGCAGCTCCGGCGCGGCCTTCGGCAGCAGATCGTCAAGCGGCAGGAAAGCGCCGCGTTTGGCGTAGGACTGGTACTGGGTCCAGTCGGCGGTGAAGATCAGGTCGATCGCCTGGCCGGAGGACAGGAGCAGCTTATACTTCTGGTCCCAGTCGGTCCAGCTCGTATAGTTGAATTTGACGGTGGCGTTCAGCTCCTCGGCCGCCATTTTGTTAATCTCGGCTTCGATATCCGGCAGATCCTTCGGTCCGTCGCCCAGCATATAGAACTGCAGCTCCACCTTCTTCGAGGTGTCGATCCCCGGCTGAGCAGCCTCTCCTGTACCCGCATTGCTGCCGGAAGCCCCTGCTTCTTCCGAA
This sequence comes from Paenibacillus tepidiphilus, assembly GCF_008635795.1. GTDB lineage: Bacteria > Bacillota > Bacilli > Paenibacillales > Paenibacillaceae > Paenibacillus_AQ > Paenibacillus_AQ tepidiphilus. Next base: position 305,342 of record NZ_VWRQ01000006.1, read on the forward strand.
CCTGAACCCGAATTGGTTGCCCCGCCGGTATTGCCCGCATTCCCCGCGTTATTGCTGCCGCCGCAACCGGCTACCATTGTCACAGACAGCAATGCCGCCAGCAGCGCCAGCCTTCTTTTTCCCGCCTTCTTCTCCATGCAGAACCCTCCTCAAGTTTGGTAACCCTCTTTAAGAAATTATCGGGTAAATCTATGTCAGCCGTATTCTTCATGGCACAGGCCTGACCCGGCCCGCCCGCTGATACGGTTCTAACCTTTCACCGCGCCAATCGTCAAGCCCTTGACGAAATACCGCTGCACGAACGGATACAGGAACAGAATCGGGCCGGTGACGACGATGGCCATCGCCATCTTGGTCGACTCGGTCGGCAGGTCCGCACCCAGGCTGATTCCGGTGCCTGCGCCCATATTGGCGATGAACGAAGCCGAGTTGATGACATTGTAGAGATGGAACTGCAGCTGGTACTTATGCGGATCGTTGATGAACAGCGAGGAGCCGAACCAGTCGTTCCAGTAATGCAGCGCCAGAAACAGGCCCACCGTGGCGATGCCCGGCATCGAGAGCTGCAGCACGATCCGCCAGTAGATCCGGAAATCGCCGGCCCCGTCGATTTTGGCCGATTCGATCAGCTCTTCGGGAACGGCGGAGCGGATGAAATTTTTCATAAGGATAATTAGAAATGGCGTCATCAGCCCCGGCAGAATCAACGCCTTCAGCGAATCGGTGAGCTGCAGATATTTGGTCATCATGATGTACCAGGGCACAAGTCCCCCGCCGAACAGCGTCGTAAAGTAAATGTAGAACGAGAAGCCATTGCGGTATTTAAAATCCTTACGCGCCAGCACATAACCGGCCATCGTCATCAGAAACAGCCCCAGCGCCGTCCCCGTAACGGTCGTAATGATCGTCACCCCGTAAGCGCGCAGCACTTCATCCGGGAACGTAAACACCGTCTTATAGCCTTCCAGGGAGAACTCCGCCGGAATCAGATGATAGCCTTCACGGATAATCGACTCGTTCGCGGTCAGCGAAGCCGAGAGAATCAGTAGAAACGGTATGAGGCAAGCGAGCGATACCAGCACCGTTACCGTATAAGCCAATCCCTGCAGCAACTTGGTATAGCGGTCGTCCTTTATTGTCATGTAAGTGGTCACCTCCTAGAACAGCGCGTAGTCGTCATTGATTTTGCGGATGATATAGTTCACCGTCATGATCAGCACGAAGCCGAACAGCGACTGGTACAGCCCGGCGGCGGTCGCCATCCCGATATCGAAGGTAACCTTCAGCGAGCGGAACACATACGTATCGAGGATATCCGTCGTGTTATAGAGCAGGCCGTTGTTGCCGATCAATTGGTAAAAGAGGTCAAACTGCCCCTTCATAATACTGCCCAGCGAAAACAGCAGCAGCACGACGAATGTCGATTTAAGCATGGGCACCGTGATATACCAGATCCGCTGAAAAATATGCGCCCCGTCAATCTTCGCCGCCTCATAATACTCCTCGCTGATGCCCGTAATGGCCGCCAGGTAGATCACCATGCTGTAGCCGAGATTCTTCCACAGGTAGAATAAGATGATCAGGAAAATCCAGACCACCGGCTTGCTGTACACATCAACAGGGCCTGCACCAAACTGCGCCAGCAGCGTGTTGAAGAAACCGCTGTCATAATTAAATACGTTATAAACGATGACGCTCAGGATGACAAAAGAAACGAAATACGGCAGAAACATAATCGACTGGGTCAGCTTCTTGAACCATTTGCTGCGCAGTTCGCTGAGCAGGATGGCACAGGCAATGGCAATGACATTTCCCAGCACGATGAACGCCAGATTATACCCGATCGTATTCAGGGTCAGCCGGACCAGCGTTCCGGACTTCCACAGAAATTCGAAATTCTGCAGCCCGACAAACGGCGCATCGAACAATCCGTAATTGAAGTCAAACTGCGTAAAGGCATAATACACACCCACCATCGGAAAATACGAATTAATGAGGAAAAACAGCAGTGCCGGCAGTAGCATCAAAAATAACACACGGTTACGTACCAGCTCGTGCATTAATCCCCTTCTTTTCTTTACCGTCCTTGTCCCGGACGGCGGCGGTATCCGCTCCGCTTCCCGTATAGGAAGATACGTCGCCAGCGCCGCTACCGTCTTGCGTCTCCGCAATCTCAAGGCGTTCACTCTCCTAACCAGTATTTAATCATGGCCCCAGTATAGCTAAGGCCCGGCCCGGCGGACAGTGCAGCTTCCCGCCATTCCTGCAGTTTCCTGACTTCCGGGCAGTGAACTATCCGGTGCTTCATGGACAATTGCAATATTCCGGATGCAAAAAGCCCCGGAACGGTTCCCTTATGGAACCGTTCCGGGGCTTGGTACAAGCCGCCTATTTAATTCGTGCAGGACACTGCGCTTACGACATCGACAACCCGCTTTGCGGCTCCAATGACTGCGGCCGTATGCCTGCTTCCTCCGCAGCCGCCGCGTTCAGCACCTTGCGCCGCCGCCAGCGGATCAGCACCAGCACGCCCCGGAGCAGCTCGTCGGTGATCATGGAGCAGTAAATGCCGACCAATCCCCATCCTGCGGAAATCCCCAGCAGGTAGGAGCCGCCGATACCGATTACCGTCATTGAAATCATTGAAATGGTCATCGTGAAGCGGGTATCTCCAATGGCGTTCAGAGCGTTGCCCATCGCCATATTGAGCATTTTGCTGGGCTGAAGCAGCAGATTCAGAGCGAGCAGCGATACGCCGATGGCAATAATCTCCTGATCCTTGGTGAAGAAGCCGAGCAGCATATTGCCGAACAAGAACAGAATCAGCACATTGGCGCCGACGATAACCTGCCCGATGAACATCGTACGGTAGGCCCCGCGATAGACCGCCTCTGTCTGCTTCGCTCCGAACAGATGCGCGGTCAGAATCTGTCCAGCCATGGCAATCGCATAACCGAGCGTGAAACAGAACGATTCCAGGGTGTTCAGATAGGTGCGGGCGGCCAGCTCCTGGGCACCGAGCATAGCCATGAACATATACATCGCCAGCTGCGAAATGACCCAGGCCGAAGAATTCAGGCCCAGCGGCCAGCTGATTTTCAGAATCTCACTGAACAGCTTTTTATGGAAGGTCGCGAAATCACGGAATTTAATCCTCCGTTCAAACGCACCGCAGAACATGTACAGCAGCACCGCCACCCCGAATAACCGGCTGATGACGTTCGAGATGGCAATCCCGCCAAGGCCCATCTCCGGCAGACCGAACATCCCGAAGATAAAAATATAATTCAGCACGATATGCAGCACATTGACGGCTACGCCAGTGTACATCGGCCCCCGGGTATTGCCCGTGTTGCGGATCGCAGTTCCAAGTGCGGCGGTCATGCCGACGAGGAACAATCCGCCCCCGACATAAGTCAGGTAGACATGGGCCAGCGGCGCCAGGTCAACCGATATTTGCAGCATCCGTCCGATAGGATCGGCATAGACGAACAGGATCAGGCTGACGATTACACCCAGCACTGCACTGACCGACACGCCCATGATCGCAATGCTCCGGGCGTCCTCTCCTCTGCCCGAACCGAGCCGCTGCGCAATAAGGATGCCCGCCCCTCCGGCAAAGGTTGTAAATAAGGCCGTCAGCGCATTAAACAATTGGTTCGAAATCCCCACCACGGCTACCGCGTCGTCGGAGATTCGGCTGACCATTATAGTATCCACCGTACCCAGCAGGGTCTGCAGAAAAATCTCGATAAAAATCGGCCAAGCCAGCATCCACAGTCCGATTTTTCCACTTCCCGTTTTCATTAATTGAACTCTCCCCTCACTAGCCGCTTCCATCATCTGTATGTTTGGGCAAGCCGTATTTCCGCCTTGCTAGAAGTAAATTATAGGTGATATACTCGGGGAAATGTACCACATTCCCAACCTAAACTTTCATTATCCCAACCATCAGTGTAGAGTGGTACCGGCACCCGGCCAATTCGGGCCGTGCTTCGATACCGCCGGCTGCAGGAGGCATAACCATGACATTGCTGCAATTTTCTGCACCCCCGCTTCCCCATTACATGGTCTCCGGATTCGGAAGCTTCCTCCCGGGGGAACGGCATATGAACCGCCAGAATCTGCAGATGTTTGATCTGCTGGTGGTTACGGGAGGCTGCCTTTATGTGGGCGAAGAAGACCGCCGGTACGAGGTTCGCGCCGGGGAAGCGCTCATCCTGCGCCCGGATTGCCATCACTTCGGAACCGAAGGCTGCCACGAGGAGACCCCCTGCTATTGGCTGCATTTCCAGACCACCGGAAGCTGGAGCGCCATTACGGCTCCGGAGACCGGTCCCGGCGGCCCAGAGACGGCTGATGAACCGGCACCAGCCTCGTTCTGCGACTTCCATGTATTTAATCTGTTGCTCTCGCAATACACCACCCTGCTGCAGCCAGCCCGGATGGAAGAGCTTCTGCTCCAGCTTGAACAGCTCAAGGTGAACGGCCACCTCGATTCCGTGAGGCTCCGCCAGCAGCTGCTGTTCCAGGAAATCCTGCAGCTGCTTTCGGCCTCCATCGATCGTGACCGGCCGGTATTGTCATCCAAGGCCTGTGCGGAGCAGGCGGCGTCCTTCCTCCGCGAGCATTACCGTGAACCGGTAACGACAGCGATGCTCGGTGACAGCCTGAACTTTCATCCGGTCTACATCGCCCGCTGCATGAACCGTGAATACGGCTGCTCGCCTATGGAATACTTGCTCCGTTACCGCATTGAGCAGAGCAAGCTGCTGCTGATGCAGACCCGCTTCCCGATTGCCCGCATCGCCGAGGAGGTCGGCTTCAACCAGGCGCCTTATTTCAGCTCCAGCTTTATGAAGCAGGAAGGCATCTCCCCGCGCCAGTTCCGGCAGCGGTTTAACTAACCTTTCCACAAAGCGGTCCTCTATGATACAACAAAGGCTCCGTTGCTGCCTTGTATTGACGGCAGTAACGGAGCCTTTCGGATCGCGGGTTTCCTCTAACCCTTCACAACTATATTTCTCGCCTTATACTCTTCAAGCGTGACCACCTGACCGAAGATGCCGATATCGCGCAGGCCGGAGATATGCATATCCTCATCCTTTGAGGCGCAGCAGTCGCTGATGCACATAACCTTGTAGGTGTGATACATCGCATCGGAGGCCGTGGAACGGACACAGACATTGGTCCATACCCCCGTAACCACGACGGTGTCGATGCCTTCTTCACGGAGGAACAGATCCATATCCGTATAGCTAAAGGCGCTGTGACGTCTTTTTTGCACCACGTAATCGCCTTTGCTCTCATCCGGTCTCAACTCATCAATGAAATCCGAACCCCATGAACCTTTTATGGCATGAACCGGTCTGACCTTGAAGTCCGCATCGTTCTTGCGGTGTGCCTCCTGCACGAAGATCACCTGGATTTCATTCTCATGACTGAATTCAATCAGGTCCTGCAGCGCCGGAACAATACCCGCCCCGTTCGGACAGGTCAGCGCTCCATCCGGGTGAATGAAATCATTCAGCATATCAATTACAACAATCGCATGTTTAGCCATTTACGCTTCCTCCCTCTCTCCGGTCTTAGTATTTCAGCAGGCGCGGGAGCTCGCTGATAGTTTGCCGTTTCACATATTCACCGTGGCCCGGCTTGCCGATAACGCCCAGCGCTTCGTCATACACCAGCGTTCCGCGGACAATCGTCTTATCGACCTTGCCCTTCAGCTTCATGCCGTGGAACGGCGTATATTTCGGCTTGCAGTGCATTTGGTCTTTGTCGAGCGTCCATTCCTTCTCCAGATCGACGATGGTGAAGTCGGCGTCGGTACCGATCTCCAGCGCACCCTTCTTCGGATATAGCCCGTAATGAATGGCCGGGTTGGTGCAGAGCAGCTCGACCAGGCGGGAAAGGCTCAGTCTGCCTTTGTTGTAGCCTTCGCTGATCATAATCGGCACCAGCGTTTCCACCCCCGGTATACCCGGGAATGATGTCCAGACGTCCATGCCCGGCGCATCCTTCTCGGTGGCAATCTCATAAGGCGCATGGTCGGTAGCCATAAAGTCGATGGTACCGTCCTGCAAGCCCTGCCACAGTCCCTCGTTATCCTTAGCCGTGCGCAGCGGCGGTGCAATCTTGGCGAATGTGCCGAATTCGGTCATCGCATCCACCGCGTTCAGCGTCAGGTAGTGCGGACAGGATTCCGCCGTCACCTTGGTGCCTTTCAGCTTGGCTTCGCGGATCAGCTCATTGCCTGCCGCTGTGCTCATATGCACGATATGCAGCCGGGCGCCCGTCTCTTCGGCGAAGCTGATACCGAGCTGGATCGCCGCTTTCTCGGCAAGCGCCATACGTGCTTCCGCCCACGCCGGGTAATCCATACGTCCTTCACCTTTGAGCTTATTGGTAAAATAATCGCAAATGGCAAAGTTCTCGGCATGAATGCCGATTGGCAGCCCCGTAGGAGATACGGCAGCGAACGCCTCCAGCATCTCAGGGTCCGTTACACGCGGATAGCTCGGCACAGACGGTGTCATATACACCTTAAAGGCTACTACGCCGTTAGCCACCTGCTCGCTGATGATTTCCGGCAACACATTGTTGCGCACATCCTCACCGGTAATTCCGCCCCACATCGCGTAGTCAACGATCCCTTTGCCTTCCAGCGCGTTCAGCTTGTTGAACAGATTGTCGGCGGAACGGACCGAAGGAACACTGCAGCATGGCATATCGACAATCATCGTGACCCCGCCTGCGGCAGCACTGCTCGTACCGGTAACGAAATCCTCACGGTGCGTAAAGCCCGGATCGTTAAAATGCGTATGGGAATCAATAACTCCCGGCAGGACCAGCTTGCCTCCGGCATCAATAACTTCCGCAGCCTCCGCCTCAATATCTTTGGCGAATCCGACAATCACGCCTTTATTGACCAGGATATCCGTCAGCACCTGCCGGTCACCCTGCGGGATGCTGGCATTTTTAATAATCAGATCATAGCTCATGAATACACACCTCTTCTTTGGTATTGGAATAATGGAATTGAACCGCCACGCCCGTGTTGGCCGAATAAGCCCGCTCAATAATTCCGCGCACAACAAATAAGCCCCAGATCACAAAAGGTACAAGACAGAAAGCATTCATAGCCCGCAGATAAAATCACGGTGAACAGCAATCCCTATCCTATACCTCTTGTAGCCTGGGGCAATTTACGGTCGCCTGGTCGAAACGCTCAACCCGAATTATTGAGCTTATACAAGAGCTTATTCAGTTCAATTAAGAAAGATATCCATTCACGCGTAACATTACATAACACCGAAATTGGAATATCTTTGCTTGAATACTTATATCATATCATCGCTTGCTTTTTCGTCAATGCTAAAACCTTGTTTGTCATTGAATAGCCAAAATATATGTAATGAAACATAACACAATGATCATGCATATTATTTCTGCGCTCCCCATGTTTGCCTTTTAATCCCCTCCGCATGAAGAGCTAGCCCAGTGCCTCATAGAGCTGTATCCCTTGCCGGATCAAGCATTCCTGCCTCCCGCAACCAAAGAAGCTGCACCTTTCGGCGCAGCTTCTTTCCGGCATATTCCATTAGAATCAATAATGTTTATTAAGTCTCCGCATTTAGTTGCAGCGAACTTTCTCACAGCTCATTTGCCGCAATCCATCCGGCTGCCGGTTACTTCAATTCAGCCTTGGATTCCTGCTCCAGAGAGTGGAAATAAGCAATTTTATGATCGATTTTCCTGGCGAAGCTTTGAAAGAATTGAATCTTTTCCTCAATCTGCCGCTTATGCGCCTCAAGTAACTTACATTGTTCCGACAGGGCTTCACGGCCCTCTCTCTCCAGGGATACGAACTGTTTAATTTCCGCAATCGGCATTCCGGTATCCTTCAGGCAGCGGATCAGCGACAATAGCTCCAGATCCTCGTCGTGAAAGCAGCGGTTGCCGTGCTCATCCCTGGACACCTCCGGCAGCACGCCCTCCCTTTCATAGTAACGGAGTGTATATTGGCTTAGCCCGGTTTTTTGTGATATGGTTTTGATGCTGTATCCCATGCTGGCAGCTCCCCTCCGCCGAACGCTTTCGGCACCGTATTCTACTCTAAAGGTAACACCATTCCACGGGCTTGGAAAGCTTGGCACAAAATTGGTTGACTTACAGTTAACTCTAAGGTCTAAACTTTGAAAAGTAAACTTTAAACATAACAAGGAGTGAACTTGAATGGTTAACAAAATAAAAGCAGGAAACAGCGCCCTGGAGGTTGCCGAAATTTCGCTGGGCTGCATGCGCATTGCCGATTTGTCTCCCCAGGAAGCGGACAAGCATATTCACAGTGCCCTAGAAGCAGGGATCGACTTCTTTGATCATGCCGATATTTATGCCGGCGGTAAAGCCGAGGAAGTCTTCGGTGACGTCGTTGCTGCAAGCCCGGGTATGCGCGAGCAGATGCTGATCCAGACTAAATGCGGTATCCGCCATGGCTTCTTCGACTTCTCCAAAGAGCATATCATTTCTTCCGTCGAGGGCAGCCTGAAGCGCCTCAAGACCGATTATGTGGATGTGCTGCTGCTGCACCGTCCGGATACGCTGATGGAACCAGAGGAAGTGGCCGAGGCTTTTGACTATCTGGAGCAACAAGGGATGGTCAAGCACTTCGGGGTCAGCAATCTCAATCCGCTGCAAATCGAACTCCTGAAAAAGAATGTCAAACAACCGCTGCTCTTCAACCAGCTGCAGCTTAGCGTAATGGTCACCGGCATGATTGACGCCGGCTTCAACGTCAACATGACCAACTCGGCCTCGGTCGTCCATGACGGCGGGATTCTCGAATACAGCCGCCTGCATGACATGACGATCCAGCCTTGGTCGCCGTTCCAGTATGGCTTCTTCGAGGGGGTATTCCTCGGTAATGAGAAATTCCCTGAAGTGAATGAGGTCATCGGCCGTCTGGCCGAAGAGAAAGGCGTCACCGATACGGCCATCTCCATTGCCTGGCTGCTCCGTCATCCGGCCCATATGCAGCCGATTGTCGGCACGACCAATACCCAGCGCCTGCTGGATATTGCCAAGGCTTCGGAGATTACCTTGACCCGCCAGGAATGGTACGAGGTGTACCGGGCAGCCGGCAACAAGCTGCCTTAAGTTTATCTTCCTTACACATAAGAGTGGGCACATCTCCCGTGGCGGGGATGTGCCCACTTTTTCATATAGTAACGCTCACAAGCCCTGGAGTCTGCTAAATTGCATATTCACTGTTCGGTACAATGCGCAGCAGAAACTGCTTCGTCCGCTCCTCCTTGGATGCGAGAAGAATGCTTTCAGCTCTTCTTCCACTACACCCCCTTTATCCATGAATACGATGTAATTGGCCACATCCTGGGCAAAGGACATTTCATGGGTTACCACTACCGCAAATGAGCAGGAAAGCGCCCAGTAGATCAGAGCCAGCTCAAATCTGTGTAATCACGCCAAAAATCGAATTGAAGAACACAAAAAATCCGTAGGATTGTCATTTAACAATCCTACGGATCTTAGTTGATACCGGCGAGAGGACTCGAACCTCCACGGTTTCCCACTCGATTTTGAGTCGAGCGCGTCTGCCATTCCGCCACGCCGGCATAATACTGGAGGCGCCACCCAGATTCGAACTGGGGATAGAGCTTTTGCAGAGCTGTGCCTTACCACTTGGCTATGGCGCCAGATTAAATGGAGCGGACGACGGGAATCGAACCCGCGACCCTCGCCTTGGCAAGGCGATGCTCTACCGCTGAGCCACGTCCGCATTTAATGGCTGGGGATATAGGATTCGAACCTATGAGTGACGGAGTCAAAGTCCGTTGCCTTACCACTTGGCTAATCCCCAACATCTTCATTGTCATAATAATGGGGCGATCGATGGGACTTGAACCCACGAATGCCGGAGCCACAATCCGGTGCGTTAACCCCTTCGCCACGACCGCCATAATACTATTCTTCTTTAGTTATCCATTCAATTTACGGTTATGGGGCGATCGATGGGACTTGAACCCACGAATGCCGGAGCCACAATCCGGTGCGTTAACCCCTTCGCCACGACCGCCTCATTAAATTGTAAAGTGAAATTGGCAGGGGCAGCAGGAATTGAACCCACACTAACGGTTTTGGAGACCGCTGTTCTACCTTTAAACTATGCCCCTAAAGAATGGTGGAGGCTGATGGATTCGAACCACCGAACACGTACGTGAGCAGATTTACAGTCTGATGCGTTTGGCCACTTCGCTAAGCCTCCACGGGATGGTGCCGGCGAGAGGACTTGAACCCCCAACCTACTGATTACAAGTCAGTTGCTCTACCAATTGAGCTACACCGGCATATTCAATTGTCTAAGCGATTAATGGTGGCGCGGGAGGGAATCGAACCCCCGACACAAGGATTTTCAGTCCTTTGCTCTACCGACTGAGCTACCGAGCCACAATATCACTTTTAATAAAAATGGCGGAACCGACGGGATTCGAACCCGCGGTCTCCTGCGTGACAGGCAGGCATGTTAGGCCTCTACACCACGGTTCCACGATTAGAAATACTCTCTCCAGAAAGTGGAGATATTGCGGGGGCAGGATTTGAACCTGCGGCCTTCGGGTTATGAGCCCGACGAGCTACCGGGCTGCTCCACCCCGCGTCAGTAAAATAATATAATCAATCTCCCTATCGGGAAATTATGGTGGAGGCTGAGGGGTTCGAACCCCCGACCCTCTGCTTGTAAGGCAGATGCTCTCCCAGCTGAGCTAAGCCTCCATAAAACGAACAATTGTTATTGTACCAAATTTCATCTGGTGAAATCAAGACAAAATTGGTGACCCGTATGGGATTCGAACCCATGTTACCTCCGTGAAAGGGAGGTGTCTTAACCCCTTGACCAACGGGCCATGCATTAGTTCCTAAAGGTATTGCTACGGAGAGAGAGGGATACTCTCACTTCGTTCGAGATTGCGAAGAATTCCTAACGAAGCTTATGCTCCAACGAAC
>NZ_VWRQ01000060.1 GCF_008635795.1 Paenibacillus tepidiphilus
TGGGTGAGCGCTCAAAAGACAAAAAAAGGCCTTCCTCCAATTTAACGTTTAACAACACCCGTTTTTTGGATTGATCTAGCTTCAGTTGTTTGTCTTTCCGTTCAGTTAGTAAAAGAGAATGCGCTCTTTTTTCAGCCGTTTAGGATGGATCCTTGGCCTCCCGCCCTTTTTCCTTCGCCCCTTGCTGGTTCGCATCTTGACCCGGTTGAGATGGTTTAGAAAATCCGCATATTCTCCAGTCAAATACAACCGGAACACGGCTAGTACTCGTCCGATTCGCTGGTGGGGGGCATGACGCAAACGAAGATGCTCACATAGCACATAGGCAATCAGGTTTAAATAGATCTGGTTCCATACTGCTGTTGGTGTACAACTGCTGTACAGTTTTTTGAGGTGGAGGCTGCACTTCATGAACTTAAAAAAGAGTTCCACCTTCCAGCGATACCGGTACAACTCCGCCACCTCTGCTGCCGTTACATCCCAGCGATTCGTCAGGACGCGAGCCAGGTGAGCTTTTCCTTTCTTGTCCACATAGGTGTACTCCACGAGTCGAAACCTACCCGTTTCCCCGGTTTCCGGCGAAGTAATCTCCACCGTGGCATCCCTTTTCAGAAAAGGCTTTGTGACTTTCCGTGTCCGAATAACCTTTACCTTGCTATTGTGCTTCAGACGGGCGACGAACTTGATTCCACTGCGTTCCCAAGCGATAAATTGGGCATAGTGGATGTAGCCGCGGTCCAGCAAATGAGTGACTTTTTTCTGGAGCACCAGGTGCTCCAGTACTTCCGAATCCAAGTCCGCCACCGTTCCAGTGGACAGCACCGAAGCGGTAGGAATGGCGCTGGATTCGCCGGTTAACTGCAAGCAGGTATGCATTTTCACCGCATGGGTCCCGGTTTGCTGAAACGCCCACTCCCCGCGAAGCTTTCCCACGGTGAGGGTGGAGGAATCGACTGCTGCTAAAGGACCGAGTTTCTGTAAGTGCTTGGGCAGAGGAGGTCCTTCTCTTTCCAGTAACTGCTGGAGGCGGGAGTGGTAGAGGTCTCGCAGCTGTTCCGGTGGTAATTGGCTGAGCCTCCGGTTTAACGACGAAGCGTGGATGGAGGCCACCCCGGTCCGCTCCTGATAGCACGGCGTCCGTAGCAGATTGTCTGCTATATTTTGCACCCCGGGACGACGACTCAATAGGGCTTCTAAAAAAAGAAAGACGGTACTACCCCACTTCAGTTTTTTGGCGTATCGGTCGCCGAGCAACAAGCGACTCTTCGTTTCTAGCCATGAAGTGACTTGACACAGCAACCCGTTTTCCGCTAACTTATAAAGCAAGAGATCTCCTTTCGTGGGTGTCGTAACAACTTCTACGATAAAGGAATCTCTTTTTTTGTGCAATTTTTTGGATTTCCATTAATGTCAGGTTGTTTGCAAAATTACTG
>NZ_VWRQ01000061.1 GCF_008635795.1 Paenibacillus tepidiphilus
ATCAAGCCATAGCTTCGGTGGTGTGTTTAGCCCCGTTACATTTTCGGCGCAGAGTCACTCGACCAGTGAGCTATTACGCACTCTTTCAATGGTGGCTGCTTCTAAGCCAACATCCTGGTTGTCTGTGCAACTCCACATCCTTTCCCACTTAACACACACTTGGGGACCTTAGCTGATGGTCTGGGCTGTTTCCCTTTTGACAATGGATCTTAGCACTCACTGTCTGACTCCCGGCAAGAAGTTAATGGCATTCGGAGTTTGACTGAGCTTGGTAACCCTTGCGGGCCCCGCACCCAATCAGTGCTCTACCTCCACCACTCCATTCACCGAGGCTAGCCCTAAAGCTATTTCGGGGAGAACCAGCTATCTCCGAGTTCGATTGGAATTTCTCCGCTACCCCCACCTCATCCCCGCACTTTTCAACGTACGTGGGTTCGGGCCTCCAGTGCGTGTTACCGCACCTTCACCCTGGACAGGGGTAGATCACACGGTTTCGGGTCTACGTCCACATACTCATTCGCCCTATTCAGACTCGCTTTCGCTGCGGCTCCGCCTTCTCGGCTTAACCTTGCATGTTAAACGTAACTCGCCGGTTCATTCTACAAAAGGCACGCCATCACCCATAGATCGGGCTCTGACTTCTTGTAAGCACACGGTTTCAGGTACTATTTCACTCCCCTTCCGGGGTGCTTTTCACCTTTCCCTCACGGTACTGTTTCACTATCGGTCGCCAGGTAGTATTTAGCCTTGACAGATGGTCCTGCCGGATTCATACGGGGTTTCACGTGCCCCGCACTACTCGGGATCCGTCTCGGAGAGAATAACATTTCGGCTACAGGGCTTTTACCTCTATCGCGGGCCTTTCCAGACCTCTTCACCTACGCTATTCCTTTGTAACTCCATGTGAGACGTCCCACAACCCCAAGGAGCAAGCTCCCTGGTTTAGGCTGTTCCGCGTTCGCTCGCCGCTACTGACGGAATCACTATTGTTTTCTCTTCCTCAGGGTACTTAGATGTTTCAGTTCCCCTGGTCTGCCTCTGCATGCCCTATGTATTCAGGCATGAGTAACTGCGTATTACCACAGCTGGGTTTCCCCATTCGGACACCCCCGGATCAAAGCTTGCTTACAGCTCCCCGAGGCAGTTTCGTTGTTCGCCACGTCCTTCGTCGGCTCCTGGCGCCTAGGCATCCTCCGTGTGCTCTTAGTAGCTTAACCA
>NZ_VWRQ01000062.1 GCF_008635795.1 Paenibacillus tepidiphilus
TATATAAGTTGAACAAAAGATTAAAACCGCACGCATAATCGATCAATGACCTCATGGGAAGAGCGGTTTAGTCGCCGGATAAATTTACGGACGTGAGTATGAATAGTATAGAACTTTCCGAAAAACACATTATTAATGACATCACTTCGGAGCCATTTCCATAGACCTTCAACCATATTTAGTTCAGGGCTATATGGCGGTAAAAAGACAAAGGTTAGACGAGGGTGTTCCTCTAAGAAAGACTGAATGTACTTCGCATGATGAATACGGGCATTGTCCAGAATCATTACAATTTCACCTTTGGGATAGGTTTGCAGTACACGTTTTAGAAAGGATTCGAAGGTCACCATATCGTAATTTTCGGCTTCATGACAAAGAATCTGTCCCGTTTCGTAGTTCAGCGTAGCCAGCAGCTTCGCTCCTCGATGCTGTCCATGTGTTTTTATTTTTCGCTGTTTTCCTTTAAGAAACCAATTGTACTGTAGCGCTTGATAATCCCGGATCATAGATTCATCTTCGAACAAAAGGTGATCAATTTCGTTGTTCAGGACTTTTTTTTAAAGCAGGGAAAATCTCTTCTTTAAAAACTCTCTGTTTGTCTAAATCTGCCCGGGCAAGCGTGTACGTAGGCTTTGTGTAGCTAAATCCCAAGTAATGAAGTACTTTGGAAGCTCCCCGCAGCGTGAAGCTCTGACCAAACTCGCGCCGAATATAATGGACCACCAGACGTAGTGTCCAATTATATTGAGCCTCAAATCCAACATCCACAGGTTGCTTAGTGGAGATGGTTTGAGCTAATGCTTTCTCTTGTTCTGGATCCAGTTTATGAGGTCTTCCTGAGGAATAACTCGGGACCAAACCTTCGATTCCATGTTGTTTAAAAGCCTGGATATACCGCTCGATCGTTTGTCGGTTTCGTTTGACAACAGCACAAATATCTTTCGTTTTGCGCCCTTCTAAATGAAGGCAAACGGCTTGATACCGTTCATATAATCGTTTATTTTTGGTCTTTCTCATCGCTTCAATTAGAGATTCGATTTCTGATATTCGG
>NZ_VWRQ01000063.1 GCF_008635795.1 Paenibacillus tepidiphilus
CTGACCACGCCTGTAACAATCTCTTCCTCCGTCGTCAGGATGCCCAGCAAATATACATGCGCGCTCAAGCACAGCTCCTTGACCGTGCAGCCGTACCGCTTCGCCTGTCGTTTCAAGGCTCCGAGCAGCGGGCTGCCCAGTGGCCTGCGGTAAATGGTGCTGGCCCCTCCGCTGGCCCTCTTCTTGCCCGCATAGTTAAACGGCAGCTTGTTGCGGGTATACCCCGCCAATTCCTGAATCCAATATTGCCGGCTCGCCTCGTCGCTCTCCCGGAACCGGTTGATGGCCACATAATCCTTATAATCGCTTCGCAGCGGCTTGGCCTCCACCGGCTTTCCCTGCAGCAGCCCCTGGTAAATGTCTACAAACTCCTGCTGGAACGATGCTACGCTCCATCCGTCCAGAATCGCATGGTGGAACGTAAACACCATGCAATAATCATGCTGCGCGTTCATCCGGAACAAGCGCATCCGCCACAGTACCCCGCTGCCGAACCGGAACAAGTTGCGCTGGTCTTGTTCGATATACGCGCGGATGGCACGTTCCTGTTCCTCCCGGCTAAGTAAGGAGACATCTTCCGCCGAAAGCTCCGGCTCGATCCGGGCGTGCACGAGCTGGACCTCTTCCTCGAAATGGGTGAGATCGAAGGTGGTGCGCAGGATCGGATGCTTATCGGATAACTGCTGCAACGCTTCGGCAAAATGGTCCATAGACTCAAATTTGAAATGATACAAAAACTGGTCGTGGTAGATCGGCTCCTCCGGACGCAATCTGGAGTAGAACACCATGCTCTGCTGAATTTTGCTCAGTGGATATACATCCTCACAATTCTCCGGCAGGTACTTCGCTTGTTCGGGGTCCTCCATGATGCGCCGCTTCATCTGCTCCAGCATTTCCCGCCCCGATTCCAGCTGCCGGTTCGGCTCAACCGCCTGCGCCAAAAGCTCGGCCAGCTCTCCAATGGTCTGATGCAGGTAAAGCTCTTTTAGCTGGAGAGCCGCCTCCATGTCGCGATTCATCCGGCTA
>NZ_VWRQ01000064.1 GCF_008635795.1 Paenibacillus tepidiphilus
CTGACCACGCCTGTAACAATCTCTTCCTCCGTCGTCAGGATGCCCAGCAAATATACATGCGCGCTCAAGCACAGCTCCTTGACCGTGCAGCCGTATCGCTTCGCCTGTCGTTTCAAGGCTCCGAGCAGCGGGCCGTCCAGGGGCCTGCGGTAGATGCTGCTGGCCCCTCCGCCAGCCCTCTTCTTGCCCGCGTAGTTAAACGGCAGCTTGTTGCGGGTATACCCTGCCAATGCCTCAACCCAATATTGCCGGCTCTCCTCGTCGCTCTCCCGGAACCGGTTAATCGCCACATAATCCTTATATTGGCTTCGTAGCGGCTTGACCTCCGCCGCCTCTCCCTGCAGCAGCTTCTGGTAAATGTCCGCGAACTCCTGCTGGAACGAGGCGACGCTCCATCCGTCCAGAATCGCATGATGGACCGTAAACACCATGCAATAATCATCCTGCGCGTTCAGCCGGAACAAGCGCATCCGCCACAGTACCCCGCTGCCAAAGCGGAACAGGCTGCGCTGGTCTTGTTCGATATACGCGCGGATGGCACGTTCCTGCTCCTCCCGGCTAAGGTTGGAGACATCTTCCGTGGAGAGCTCCGGCACGATTCGGGCGTGCACAATCTGGACCTCCTCCTCGAAATGGGTGAGATCGAAGGTGGTACGCAGGATCGGATGCTTATCGGATAACCGCTGCAGCGCTTCTGCAAAATGGTCCGGCGACACGATCTTAAGGTGATGCAAAACCTGATCGTGGTAAATCGGCTCCTCCGGACGCAATCTGGAGTAGAACACCATGCTCTGCTGAATTTTGCTCAGTGGATATACATCCTCACAATCCTCCGGCAGGTACTTCGCTTGTTCGGGGTCCTCCATGATGCGCCGCTTCAACTGCTCCAGCATTTCCCGCCCTGATTCCAGCTGCCGGTTCGGCTCCGCCTCCTGCGCCAAAAGCTCGGCCAGCTCTCCAATGGTCTGATGCAGGTAAAGCTCTTTTAGCTGGAGAGCCGCCTCCATGTCGCGATTCATCCGGCTA
>NZ_VWRQ01000065.1 GCF_008635795.1 Paenibacillus tepidiphilus
TGACCTACGCGGAGCTGAACGCGCGGGCGAATCAGCTGGCATGGACGCTGCGCGGGCAAGGGGTGGGGCCGGAGTGTATCGTGGCCATCCTGATGGACCGCTCGGTGGAGATGATCGCCGGGATGCTCGGCATCCTGAAGGCCGGCGGGGCGTACCTGCCGATGGATCCGGATTATCCGGCCGAGCGCATCGCCTATACGCTGGCGGACAGCGGGGCGCAGTGGCTGGTAACGACTCGTGAGGTGGAGCTTCGGATGCCGGCGCTGCCGTTTGCGGGGTACCGGGTATATGTGGGGGAAGCGGATCTGATGCAGGCGGAGAACCCGCCGCAGGCGACACAGCCGGACGATCTGGCGTACGTGATCTATACCTCAGGGACGACGGGAAAGCCGAAAGGGACGATGATCACGCACCGGAACGTGGTGCGGCTGTTGTTCAATGACCGGATGGCGTTTGATTTCAACGATCGGGACGTGTGGACGATGTTCCACTCGTATTGCTTCGATTTCTCGGTATGGGAAATGTACGGCGCGCTGCTGTACGGCGGCAAGCTGGTCGTCGTGCCGCTGATGACGGCGAGAGACCCGGAGCAGATGTTGCGGCTGCTGCGGCAGGAGCGGGTAACGGTGCTGAACCAGACGCCGAGCGCGTTCTATGCGTTGTCGCAGCAGGAAATGGAAGAGGCGGACGCCGAGCTGAGCGTGCGGACCGTGATCTTTGGCGGGGAAGCGCTGGCGCCGGGGCAGCTGCGGGCCTGGAGCCGGAAGTATCCTCATACGGAATTGATCAACATGTACGGGATTACGGAAACGACCGTACACGTGACGTACAAGAAGCTGGGCGAGGCGGAGATCACCAGCGGGATCAGCAACATCGGCCAGCCGCTGCCGACGCTGCGGGCTTATATTCTGGGCGAAGGACAGCAGCTGCAGCC
>NZ_VWRQ01000066.1 GCF_008635795.1 Paenibacillus tepidiphilus
CGATCTGGCAGATTTTGCTTTTTCAACTAAAGCTGCGAATGCAACTTTGTCGAATACAGCGATGTCAGCTAAAATCTTACGGTCGATTTCAACAGAAGCTTTTTTCAAGCCGTTGATGAATTTGCTGTAAGATAAACCGTTTTGACGTGCTGCAGCGTTGATACGTGCAATCCATAATTGACGGAATTGACGTTTACGTTGACGACGGTCACGGTAAGCATATTGACCAGCTTTAATTACAGCTTGGAACGCAACGCGATAAACACGTGAACGCGCACCATAATAACCTTTAGCAGCCTTAAGAACTTTCTTATGGCGTGCTCTTGCAATAACACCACGTTTTACACGAGCCATTATTAAATCTCCTAATGTATATAATTAACTAAAATTCACTAAAGTACGTTTTAACTTGACTCAACGCTTATGCGTATGGTAAGCACGCTACTACTAATACTTGGTCTGCTTTCGCTACCATTGATTTGTGGCGTAAGTGACGTTTACGTTTAGTGGTTTTCTTAGTCAAAATATGACGTAAGTGAGATTGTTTACGTTTGAAACCGCCTGAAGCTGTTTTCTTGAAACGCTTAGCAGCACCACGTACTGTTTTAATTTTAGGCATTGTTTTATAAACTCCGCATTGTTTTATCTAATACATAATAATCAGGCGAAAAATACGCTTATCGCTAACCGTCTTTTTACTTGCAAAGCACTAATTATCTCGAACAGAGCGTTACCGCTCATAGCCCTTTACGGCTAAAAAGCAAATCAGGCTGCGAAATGTGCCTGTAGATTGCTTTTGTT
>NZ_VWRQ01000067.1 GCF_008635795.1 Paenibacillus tepidiphilus
CTGCATGAGGTGGAGCCGGAGAGCACGCGCTACAACATGCCGGGGGTCATGGAGCTCACAGGTCAGGTAGACGGGAATCGGCTGAAGCAAGCGATCCGCTCGGTCATCGCCCGCCACGAATCGCTGCGTACGTCGTTCACGTGGATTGGCGGTGAACCGAGACAGCAGGTGCACGAAGAAGTGGCGCTGGAATGGATATACAGGGAGGTGGATGAAGGGCAAGCCCGGGAACTTGCCCGGGACTTCGTGCAATCGTTCGCACTGGACCAGGCGCCGCTGCTGCGTGCCGGGCTGCTGCGATTGGCGGAAGAGCGGTACTGGCTGCTGTGGGACATACATCATATCGTCTCGGACGGCGTGTCGCTGAACCTTCTGGTATCGGACTTCATGGCGGCGTATGCCGGTGAGGAATTGACGCCGCTGCGGATTCAGTACAAGGACTATGCGGTCTGGCAGCAGGGGACGCTCGGAGTAGAACGGATGGAGCTGCATGAGGCGTACTGGCTGTCGGTCTATGGGGAGGAAGCGCCGGTGCTGGAGTTGCCGGCTGACCGGATGCGTCCGGCGGTGCCAGGCAGCGAAGGCGGACAGGTTCATGCGCAGATCTGCGCGGACGTGGCGGAAGGGCTGAAGCAGCTCGCCGCAGAGACCGGAGCGACGCTGTACATGGTACTGCTGGCGGCCTATAACGTGTGGCTGCACAAATACACGGGGCAGACCGACATTGTGGTCGGGACGCCGGTGTCGGGACGGACGCATACCGATAC
>NZ_VWRQ01000068.1 GCF_008635795.1 Paenibacillus tepidiphilus
TTATGGCTTTAGCCAGTTGAGTGCGTGAAACGCGCGAAACAAAAAACCACCCGCTATGCGGGTGGAGGGACTGAGGGTTTGACCACTAAGACCATTCCGATAGAATTGAGATGTTCAGGCTCAAAGGATAGGAATGGTCAAAGATGGCAAACAAGAGCTATAGTCTAGCTCACACGAAGTGGATGTGCAAATACCATATCGTGTTCACCCCGAAGTATAGACGGAAAGAGATTTATAATCAAGTGAGGAAAGATTTGATCGAAATTTTCAAACGATTGTGTAAATACAAAGGAGTAGAGATTATAGAGGGACATATGATGCCAGATCACGTGCACATGCTGGTAGCGATACCGCCGAAGATCGCCGTGTCCACGTTCATGGGATATCTGAAGGGAAAAAGTTCGCTCATGATCTTTGAGAAGCATGCTGGGCTAAAGTACAAGTATGGGAATCGGAAATTTTGGGCGGAAGGATACTACGTGAGCACAGTGGGGCTAAATGAAGCCACGGTAGCCAAATACATCCGTGAACAAGAAGCACATGACCAAGCGATAGATAAACTGAGTGTAAAAGAATACGAAGATCCGTTCAGTGACAAAAGGAACAAAAAGAAGTAAGCCCGTTTAACGGGTGAGTGAAGATGACAAATAACACTGAGCCTGAACAATTGTATGGTCAGGCTAGCGTCTTTAGGCGCAGTTTGGCAACAAGGGGTTATACCCCTAGAGCAAACCACCCGTTGGACGGGTGGTCCTGATT
>NZ_VWRQ01000069.1 GCF_008635795.1 Paenibacillus tepidiphilus
GGAAGGGGCGGGGGGGATGGGAGAGGGTGGCGCACCAGGGCGGCTTGTTGAGAGCACGGGCGGTGGCCCGGCTTTTCTTAAAGGGGTCGCCTCAGAAAACGGAAAAAATCGTACGGTAAGCCGGAACCGCCGAAAATTCCGCCTTGGACTGTACGGCAATTTGCCGTATGATTGCATCAGGAGGATAAAATCATGCCCGTTGCCATCTCTACCGCCCGTCTCGAAGCCCGAATCAGCACCGATCTTCATTCGATGCTCAAGCGTGCCGCCGAACTTCAGGGGCGCACCATGACCGATTTCGTGGTGTCCGCAGTGCAGGACGCCGCGCAACGCGCCATCGAGCAGGCCGAAGTGATCCGGCTCTCGCTGGCCGATCAGGAGTGCTTTGCACAAGCGCTGCTGTCGCCGCCGCAACCGGCCCCGGCTCTGGAACGTGCCTTTGCCCGTCGCAACAAACTCTTGCGCGCTGAATGAGCGGCGCACCGTTCCGGCTCGCACCGCTCGATGCCGCACATGATCGCGCCGGGTTCAATAGCGATTCGGAACCACTGAATCGCTACCTGCGCGAGCGAGTCACCCAGGACATTCGCCGCCGCGTGGCCGCCTGTTTCGTGGCATTAGCAGACGGGCAGTGCATCGCGGGCTACTACACCTTGGCATCGGCAAGCCTGCTGCTGTCCGATCTTCCGGCCAGCACTGGCAAAAAGCTGCCACGCTATCCGACCGTGCCCGCCGTTCGTATGGGCC
>NZ_VWRQ01000007.1 GCF_008635795.1 Paenibacillus tepidiphilus
TCCCTACTGCTGCCTCCCGTAGGAGTCTGGGCCGTGTCTCAGTCCCAGTGTGGCCGTTCACCCTCTCAGGTCGGCTACGCATCGTCGCCTTGGTGGGCCGTTACCCCACCAACTAGCTAATGCGCCGCAGGCCCATCCCTTGATGACAGATTGCTCCGCCTTTCACTCTTCCGCCATGCAGCAGAAGAAATTATCCGGTATTAGCTACCGTTTCCGGTAGTTATCCCAGTCCAAGGGGCAGGTTGCCTACGTGTTACTCACCCGTCCGCCGCTAAGCTAATCAGGAGCAAGCTCCTTCATAACTCCGCTCGACTTGCATGTATTAGGCACGCCGCCAGCGTTCGTCCTGAGCCAGGATCAAACTCTCCAATAAGGTTGTCCCGAATCGGCGTTAACCGTTCAGAACTTTATCGAATAAGCTGATAGCTCATTTTGAAATTGACGAGAATAAATTCTCATTTTGGAATCACTTTTATTGAAACCAATAAGGTGATTTCCGATACTCACTCGTTGTTCAGTTTTCAAAGATCAACATTGTTGCTTCAGTTATTAACTCGTCATCAGCAACTTTTATAATATATCATGTCTCCTGAATAATTGCAACATCTTTTTTAAAAGAATGTTAGCAAGTTATTCAGTTTACCTTCTCCAATCATTTGCAAGCCTTTGCTCCAGCCGACTGGATATATAATATATCATGTACCACTTGATGATAACAACCCTAAAAATTTACCATTTATGGGGGACTTTTAGTTCACTTTATAATGCATTCACACTATTTCAACAATATAATGCGAGCCTGCCGAATTACAGCAGGCCCGCATAGCGGTTTTATGCGTTACCTCGATCGCCAGAGTTTTTCAGTTCGAAATCCATGGATTTTTACTTTTTCTTGAGCTTCCCTTTGCTTTCTGGCTGCGGCCTTTAGTGGATGAGGTCTTAACGAGCTTTTCTGCACTCTGGGCAGCTTTCGTTTTAGAAGTCTTACCCTCACCTTTTGCGGTGCTGGCTTTTGCATTCCCGGTTGATTCCGGCACTATAGCCTCCACTGCCACTGGAATCTCCGGCGCCAGAATCTCTGGTGCAAGAATCTCCGGTACGCGGTTATGCGCGGCGAAATTCTCCATACCCGGATATGTGGGGGTTGCCGGAATTGCGGAAAGTGGGTTTACTACATCATCCCCCGAATACGGCATCGCATTAGGCGTGCCTGCAAGTGGCATTACATTAGGCGTACCTGTATAAGGCATTGCATTGGGCGTACCTGCATATGGGATTGCATTAGTCATCCCCCCATACGGCATTGCATTGGGCGTACCAGCATATGGCATTGCATTAGTCATACCCCCATACGGCATTGCATTGGGCGTACCTGCATAAGGCGATATCAGCTCCGGCTGTGCCGGTATGTTGGAAGGATAGCCATAAACCGGTTGTTCATAGGAATACGGCTGGATAACCGGTCCTTCGCACCCGCAAGGAGGCCAAGGCAAAGATACCGGCTGAACGCCGTATTGCGGAACAGCATAAGGATTGTAGTCAACGGCAGGCATAGCTGCAGTACCGGCAGGCTCACCATATACGGGTACGTTATAGGGATACCAAGCTCCGGGATAATCCGGCGGGCATGGATAGAGGTTGTCTGGATAGGCATACGGAGAGACATATTCCGGTACATAGGCGGCAGGCTGCATATATCCGGTATTGTTCGCACCCATTACCGACATTGGATCATAGGCGGGTGGGCAATCATAGGCATACGGATTTACGTTTAGACCAGGGTAGCCGGGCGTTTTTTCACAAGGAGCGATATTCTCATCCTTCCAGGCCACCGGTTCAATCTTGGACTTCTCCGCTTCCTTCGGCTTCTCATAAACAATTGCTTCCTCAGCCGGAATGGAAATTTGCACAAACAAACTCTGCGTTTCATGTACAATCTCCTGGACCGGGGCAACCTCAGGCGCCTTATTTGGCATATTGACATTGATTGGTGCGGGAACCGGCTCAGGAGCAACAATAGGTGCTACCTGCTCAGTCTTTTTCTCAATCGGCGCAGTGGCAGCTTTTTCGATTGGAGCGGTCGGTGTTTTAGGCTCGTTAGCCGGCTTCTCAATCGGTCCTGTGTAGGTTTTTCCGCCTACCTGGGTTTTGTCTACTACTGTAGGCAGCGTTGCCTGCGGATTGGCGCCCGCATTAGCAGTGGCCGTGGGCTGAACTGTGGAGGGATTATTCTTTTTGGGAATGTTGACGATTTCGCCGGTCAAAAGTGCATTCGGATTCTTCAGCTGCGGATTGGCATCGATAATTTCCTTAAGTGTAAGTCCCCAAGCCTTGGACAGCTTCCAGAGGGTATCTCCCTGCTTAACTGTGTGTTTGTAAAACAGCTCGCTGTTGTCCGGTACCGTAACCGCACCTGTGGGGATCTTCACCTTGTCACCCGGCGTCAGAACGTCCGGGTTACTGATCTGCGGGTTGGCGTCGATGACTTTTTGCAGCGGCACTCCGTACTTTTGCGACAATGCGTACAGGGTATCGCCTTCTTTGACCATGTGTATTTTCACGCCCGTATAACCTCCTATAGATGTTTTGCGCATATGCTCCCGCGAGGCCATTACCTGAGAGTAACGCAGAGCCTACGCCAAAGTGTTGTTAGCTGCCTGCAGCATTCGATATGCGGTACAGCCGCCTCCTTCGCTACTACATCTTATG
The DNA here is from genome assembly GCF_008635795.1 of Paenibacillus tepidiphilus. Classification (GTDB taxonomy): domain Bacteria; phylum Bacillota; class Bacilli; order Paenibacillales; family Paenibacillaceae; genus Paenibacillus_AQ; species Paenibacillus_AQ tepidiphilus. The sequence goes on from NZ_VWRQ01000007.1 coordinate 2,710, forward strand.
CAGCCTATGGGCGAATGACATCCCGGAAACAAAAAAAATCCTTTCATGCCAGGCATGAAAGGATTTGCTTGCTTATTGAACAAACAGTCCGGACCCTTATTCCCACACTTTGTAGCCGTCTTTGTCGACCACGTTACGGAATTCTTCCAGCAATTTGAGTGTAACCGGACCGGCATGTCCCGATCCAATAACCCGGCCGTCAATTTCGCGGGCAGCGATAACCTCGGCAGCGGTACCGGTGAAGAACACTTCATCGGCAATGTAGACATCATGCATCGTAAACGGCTCTTCCTTCAGCGGAAGCCCCAGCTTCTCGCAGAGCTCGATAATCGCCATCCGGGTGATGCCTTCCAGCGCTCCGAGATAGCAAGGCGGCGTGTAGACCACTCCATTTTTGACGATAAAAATGTTGTCTCCGGAGCCCTCGGTCACATATCCCTGGGCGTTCATCATAATCGCCTCGTCGGCTTCCGCCAGGTTGGACTGGAGTTTAACGAGGATATTGTTCAGATAGTTCAGCGATTTGATCTTCGGATTCAGCGCATCGGGAAGATTGCGGCGCTGGGATACAGAGACCGCACGAAGGCCGTTAAGATACGCCTGCTCCGGGTAGATGGCGAGCTGCTCCACGATGATGATTACACTGGCCTTCGGGCATCTGCGCGGGTCCAGACCCAGGTTGCCGGGGCCGCGGGAGACCACCAATCGAATATACCCGTCACGCATATGGTTCAGGCGGATCGTCTCGGCCATCGCTTCGAGCATTTCGTCATAGGTCAGCGGAATATCCAGCATAATCGATTTGGCCGAATCATACAGCCTGTCCAGATGCTCTTTGCATTTAAAAATATTGCCGTTATAAATACGGATGCCCTCGAAAATGCCGTCACCGTATAAGAAACCATGGTCAAACACTGATACCTTTGCATTTTCTTTTGTTACATGTTGTCCATCCAGATAGATCCATTGCTCAGCCATGAACTTACTGCACCTCCGCTTTCTCTTCCTTGTAGGTGTATGTGGGATATGATCCGAGAATCCGCACCTGGCAGCCCAGAGCCTTGATTTCCTCAAGCGCCGCCGGAAGCAGGACCGATTCAATCGGCTCCAGCACATCAATATAGAAATAATAAGTGCCCAGCTTCTTCTTCGTCGGGCGTGATTCAATCCGTGACAAATTCAGCCGCCGCCAGGCAAACGCCGACAGCACCTGATGCAGCGCCCCCGGAAAATCCTCCGGAAGAGTCACCAGAATGCTGGTCTTGTCCCCGCTGCTCTTGCGGGAAAGCTCCAGCTTCCTGGGCCCCACCAGCACAAACCGGGTGTAATTATTATTGTGGTCTGTGATCTGCCGGTCCACAATCTCTAAGCCATGTGTCGCTGCACCCAGCGCTGTACCGATCGCAGCCCAGCCTTTGCCGGGATTGTTCTTGACGATCTCCACCGCTTCCGAGGTGCTGCCAACCGACTCCAGCTCCGCCCATGGGGCATGCTCGCGGACGAATTGCAGACACTGGGCCATCGCCACGGGGTGGGAGAGGATCTTCACCATCCGGCTATAATCCTTATTTCCCTCTCTGTCTCTGAATTCCTGCGGATGACCGATCAGGTTCTGAATCGACGGAAAAATCCATTCCGCCTGCATCGGCAGGTTGACTTCATTAATCAGCCAGTCGATGTGCAGACTCACCGAACCCTCAATGGTATTCTCAATCGGGATGACGCTGTATTCGGTCTCGCCGTTCGCCGTTGAGAGAAATACATCGGAAATCAGTTTATGATGCTTGATGCTGACAGCTTCATCGCCGAACAGATACAGCAGCGCTTCATGCGATACGGTGCCTTGCGGCAATGCCGCTATCGATTTCATAGGCTTGTTTCTCCTTTTATCATATCCAAAAATGATTGGTTTTGCATCCCGTTTCTTGGGACCAGCTCCGTACTTACGCCGGAGACGCATGGCCGCAGCCAGCGGGTGCGGGCGGAAATGCCGTGCTCCTCCATTGTCGCCAGCAGAAACTTCTCCAGCTCCGCCTTGCGGCTCTCCCGTCCGTCGACCATGCACAGCAGAGTCGGCCCGGCTCCGCTCAGCGCGATGCCCAGCGCTCCGTGGCCGGTCGCTTCGGCCAGCAGCTTCTCCATGCCGGGTACGAGCGCCGCCCGGTAGGGCTGGTGCAGGCGGTCCTGCATGGCCCGGCCGATCAGCTCCAGCCGCCCGGAGGCTAAGGCTGCAGTTAGCAGCGAGGTGCGGCTGATGTTGTGCACCGCATCGCTCACACTGATCTCAGTCGGCAGCACGCCGCGGGCTTTGGTGGTCGACAGCTCGAACTCCGGAATAACGACGAGCACTTCCAGATTCTCCGGAGGCTCGATCCGGATGTAGTCGGCATGCCTGCCGTCCCAAACGGCGGTAATGATCCCCCCGAACAGTGAAGCACCGACATTGTCGGGATGCTTCTCCAAAGCCGTCGCCAGATCGAACAGCTTGGCATCACTAAGCGGTGATCCTATCATAACATTGGCAGCCGCCATTGCGCCAACGATAGCCGAAGCACTGCTGCCCAGCCCGCGCGTCAGCGGAATTTCCGAATACATGGAGATGGACAGCTCAGGAACCTCTACACCTGCTTCGGCAAAAACCATCTGTGCCACCTGGTAAAGCAAATTACTCTTATCCTGCGGCAAGCCGGCCATCTCATCCCCGTGCAGGTGGAAGAGCGTTTCACTGGCTTCCTCCATCTCGATCCAGGCATATAGCGGCAAGGCCATGCCCAGCGTATCAAAGCCCGGGCCCAGATTGGCCGTGCTGGCGGGCACCTTGACTCTAGCCTTTCCATAGTTGCTTGTCATGTCGGGTAATATCTCCTTCTTCTACGTTAGCCTTCTACGCGGTAATGGCTCTTGATCCGGTGGATAACCGGCAACGCCTCCAGATGCCGCAGCACCTTCTCGAAGCTGGCCTTGCTGGCATTATGGGTGACGATAATAATCTCGGCATCGGGATTGTTCGGATTAGGCTGCTGTACCACCGAATCGAGGCTCACTTCATATTCGGCGAACACCTGAGTAATCTTGGCGAGTACCCCGGCTTTGTCGTCCACATGCAGATGCAGGAAATTTTTGAAAAAGATATCCTCGTCGCTCTTCAGCGTCTTCTGCTTGTATGGGACTATCTGCTTCAGGCCGTTCACGCCCAGCTTCAGATTCTTGATCACCGCGACCAGATCGGCCACGATGGAGGTGGCTGTCGGCATGGCGCCCGCACCGGCACCGTAGAACATCGTTTCACCCACCGCCTGACCGAAGACAAACACAGCATTGAACACGCCGTTCACCGATGCAAGCGGGTGGCTGGCACGGATCATCGTCGGCTGCACACTGATGCTGAATTCCTCGTCCTGGCGTTCGGCGATGCCGAGCAGCTTCATCTCGTAGCCGAGTCTCTTGGCAAAAGCGATATCCTCCTTGCTCACTGCAGATATCCCCCGGACACTCACATCGCCCAGTTCAACGTTCGTGCGGAAGCCAAGGGTTCCGAGAATCGCCATTTTACGCGCGGCATCCAGCCCCTCCACATCGGAAGTAGGGTCGGCTTCGGCATAGCCCAGCTCCTGCGCTTCTTTCAGCACATCGGCATAAGAGGCGCCTTCCCGGCTCATTTTGCTCAGTATGTAATTGGTTGTCCCGTTGACAATCCCCATAATCTTCATGATCTTGTCCGAGGAGAATCCTTCAATCAAGGTACGGATAATCGGGATGCCTCCGGCAACACTCGCCTCATAAAAGACATCGCAGCCCTTCTCCTGCGCCTTGGCCAGAATCTCCGACCCGTGCAGGGCCATCAGGTCCTTGTTCGCCGTTACAATATGCTTGCCGCGCTCAAGAGCTTCCAGAATATATTCCTTCGTCCCAGCGATGCCGCCCATGACCTCGACGATGACGTCGATTTCCGGATTACGGATGACCTCCCAGGGGTCGGTCGTGATTTTGGCGGCGTCCACTTCGATATCGCGCAGCTTGCCCGGCGTTCTTACCGCAATGCGCTCAATCACGATGGGCGATCCCACCTGGCTGCTCAGATCCTCCTGATTTCCTTCAAGGATACGGACTACGCCCGCTCCTACCGTTCCCAGACCCAGCAACCCTACTTTAACCGGCTTCATTTGAATCCTCCTAAAAGTTTTATGGAGCATGACCTACTTTAGAATTGACTGCGAAATAAAACTGACCTCGGAAGCATAGGCTACCCCTGCCCGATAATTAGCGCCCGTTTGACACCGGAGATGGACTTCAGCCCTTCCATCATATCACCCGGCTCCATGTTCAAATGGGAGATCTCTACGGAGATAACCACATTGGCCCGCCCCTGCAGCGGAATACTCTGATTAATGGTCAGTACATTCGCCCCATGTTCGGCCACACAGCCCAGCACCTTGGAGAGCATACCCGATTCATGCTCCAGATCGATGGAGATCGTGATGATCCGCTCCCGTTCCAGCTGATGAATCAGATGAATGCCGTCCTTGTATTTATAAAAAGCGCTGCGGCTCAGCCCGACCTGCTCCACACCCTCATGCACCGTCTTGGCATCCCCGGCTTCAAGCAGCTGCTTGACCTGCATCGTCTTCAGCACGGCATCAGGCAGAATGTCCTCCCGGACTAAATAATAGCGTTCTTTCACGAACGTCCTCACCCCAAAGACTTTTGTGTTTACATAGTGGACATTATAAGTCATGCCGCTTGAAAAAAGCAATACATTTTCACACCGCCGGCCGGAGTGGGCCGGAGCATCAGCCTTATACCCGCTTTGAAGTCTTCGCACTTCTCCAGTTAATGCAGCAATGCCCCCGGCTGAACCGGGGGCATTAACGGAATTATGCAGATGATTATTGGTAAGGTATGGCCGTTCCGCAATAATCGCAGCTCTTGGTAATACATGTGAATCTTTCTGCGCTCTACACAAAAAGCCGTGTCTTCCTCTCAGGAAAACACGGCCGGTATATGCGCCGCAATGCAGTAGCGCACATTCTTTATTTACACATTCTTTATTTAATAGTAGCTGCTGTTCTCGACAAACTCGAATTCGAAATCGCCGATGCGTACGATGGTCCCTTCCACCGCGCCACGCTTGCGCAGTTCGGCATCTACGCCCATATGGCGCAGAGTGCGGGCCAGCTTCAGAATCGCATCATGCGTATGCATCTGCATCCGCTTCAGCATCCGCTCAATGCGCGGGCTGTGCACGATATACATTTCGTTCTCGCGGGAGATGGTGAAGCTGTTGTCGTCCTCCGCCTCCAGCTTGTACACCTTGCGCTCGGTAGTTTCTGCTACCTCTTCGACCAGCGGCGCTACCGGAATGCTGTCCAGCACATCCGCTGCCCGGTACATCAATTCCTGGACCCCCTTGCGGGTCAGCGAGGAAATCGGCAGGATCTCAATATCGGGCTGCAGTTCTGTGACCTGCTGACGGAAATTGGCCAGGTTCTCTTCCGAGTCCGGCATATCCATCTTGTTCGCCGCCACGATCTGCGGCCGATCCAGCAGGCTGGCGTTGTATTGGCCCAGCTCGCCGTTGATCAGCTTCCAGTCCTCGAACGGATCGCGGCCCTCGGAGCCGGACATATCCACCACATGGACAATGACCCTGGTGCGCTCGACATGCCGCAGAAATTCATGACCGAGACCGACTCCCTCGCTTGCGCCTTCAATAAGACCCGGCAGGTCTGCCAGCACGAAGCTGCGTCCGTCCCCCACATCGACTACGCCCAGATTCGGCGTAATGGTTGTGAAATGATACGCGCCGATCTTCGGCTGTGCCGCGGATACCACGGAGAGCAGCGTCGATTTGCCGACACTCGGAAAACCGACCAGCCCTACATCCGCCATGACCTTAAGCTCCATCGTGATGTAGCGTTCCTGGCCCTCTTCCCCGTGCTCCGCCAGTTCAGGGGCGGGATTGGCCGGAGTGGCAAAGCGGGTGTTGCCGCGTCCGCCGCGTCCGCCGCGGGCGACGACCACCTGCTGCCCGTGGCGGGTCATGTCGGCGATAACTTCCTTCGTATCATCGTCGATCAGCACCGTTCCGGGTGGAATCCGCACGACCATATGCTCTGCATTGGCACCGTGCTGGCTCTTGTTGCGTCCCTTGACTCCGCGCTCGGCCTTGAAGTGCCGCTGATAGCGGAAATCCATCAGGGTACGCAGACCTTCGTCCACACGGAAGATCACATCGCCTCCGCGTCCGCCGTCGCCGCCTGCCGGACCGCCTTCAGGCACATATTTCTCCCGGCGGAATGCGACCAGACCGTCGCCTCCGTCACCGGCTTTTACATAAATCTTGGCTTTATCTACAAACATGGTTGTTCACCTTCCTTCTCTTGCTTGCCGTCCTAACTACATTTCGAGCGGCAGACGCAGCTTAAAGTGGGACCTGCTCGGCCCCGGCTGCTCCGCTCTCACGATTTTTCCTTGGACGATATTATAAATTTGCCCCTGCAGCAGTTCCGGATTTCCGTGATCGCCTTCCGCTTCGAAGGAGACCAGCACCTCGTCCCCATCCTGCGCAAAGCCGAGCCGGAGTATGCGGGTGTCGCCCTGCTGGGCGTTTCCGCTGTACTGGTAGGCTCTCACCGTCTGCATAATGACCGCAGTCAATTCCTCGCCGCTGGCCGGACTCAGCTTGTCCTCCAGCTGCAGGCCTTCCTCCACCTGCACGTCCAGCTCCAGATTGGTACGCAGGGTGCGGAAGGATTGCAGATAGAATACCAGGGACGGAACGCCTAGCTTCGCTATGCGGCTGTCCAGCGCGATCCGCTCTTTTATTCTTTCCACACATTGCAGCGATTTATCAGGCTTGCCCAGCCGGATATAGCCGTAAAGCACCTGCAGATCGTTCATCCAGTCATGCCGGTGATGATTCAGTGTTCGGTTGGCCGCCTGCTGCAGTGTTCTCTCCTGTACACGCAGTTCCTCTTCAAAACGACGCCGGCTTAAATGGAAGCTACAAGCCAGCACTGCCGCTATCCATACAGCCAGCAGCAGGCAAGTGGCCAGAGAGGTATGCAGGTACACGAGGCCTAAAGGAATCAAAACGGATAACATGACTGCCCAGAGAATACTTTTCCAGGATTTCATTCTTTCTCCCCGTCCCTCAAGTTCGCACAAAGGGTTGCGCGTTCAATTAATCACCTCAGGTAAAGCGTATGCCATTTTCCAGTATAACACAGCCATTCCCTGCAATCATCAGCATCTCCGGGCCGCCGCCGGACTCTCATCCGTCTCCGCATTGCCCAAGGGATGGAAGACTCTGCCGCATCCATACTTCAAAAAAGCCCCCGGCACTCATGCCGGAGGCTTAATCTGTGGTTAGGTTTATAAAAGCTTACGCTTCTACTGCCGCTGCTACCGGAGCGACATCAACCGGGTATACGCTCACTTTCTTGCGATCGCGTCCCCAACGTTCAAACTTCACTACGCCGTCCACGAGTGCGAAGAGCGTATCATCTTTACCGATGCCTACGTTCGTGCCCGGGTGGATTTTGGTTCCGCGTTGGCGAACCAGAATGTTACCGCCCAGAACCGCCTGTCCGTCCGCACGCTTCACGCCAAGACGCTTTGCATGGGAATCACGGCCGTTCTTTGTGGAACCTACACCTTTCTTCGAAGCGAAAAACTGAAGATCCAATTTCAACATGTTGGTCAACCTCCTTCTTCAATTAATGACTTGCTGTATCTTAATATACTTCCCGTATGACTCTGCGATATCAGTGAGCATCACGACCATCGATTCCAGCAGCAGCTGGATCTTGGCGGAAACTTCAGGGTCAGTCACCGGAACCAGGGTTCCGCTGAGAAAACCGTCATCGAGTGAAGTCTCCAGAACAACGCCGGTCAGCCTTTCAATCGAGTTCACCGTTCCGAACGTTACCGTCGAAACGCCGGCGCACACGATATCCCAGCCTTTCTTTGCGTATTCCGCATGCCCTTTCACAGTAAAGCCAACAATCGTACCCTGAGCGGATGTCCGCGTGATCCGTACGTTAATCATTAACGCACCTTCTTACGCCTGAATCTTCTCGATGGTTACTTTGGTGTACGGTTGACGATGGCCCTGCTTCTTGTGGTAGTTCTTCTTAGGTTTGTATTTGTAGACTACAACCTTTTGGCCTTTACCGTGTTTCTCAACCTTGGCCGTTACAGTAGCGCCGCTAACGAGCGGAGTTCCTGCAGTCAAACCGCCTTCAGTGGAAACAGCCAGGACACGGTCAAACGTTACGCTTGCACCGTCTTCGGCATTCAGCTTCTCAATGAACAATACGTCGCCCTCTTGGACCTTGTATTGCTTACCGCCAGTTTCGATAATTGCATACATTGTACTTGCACCTCCTCATGTCTCAGACTCGCCTAATTCAGGTGGCGTAACCCGGGGGTCCCGCGCTTATCGTACCCGATCGGAGCGGTTACAGCATGTGCAGGAACAATAGAACCAGACACATACTTAAAGAGAATAACACATTTATGGCATACCGTCAATGCTTGATTCAAAATTAACAGGTCTGTGCAAAATCCCGCTATTCCAGCCAGGTCCCCACTTTGCCGGTTCCTCCGCAGCACTGGCAGATCACCGGAACCGCTCCCGCCGAATCATGCCTTGCCTTCTTGCGCGTCATCTCCAGAAGACCCAGCTGCGTCCAGCCGAGAATGTGCGTCTTCGTCCGGTCACGGCTGATTACTCCGCTGAGGCGCTCCGTGACGAGCTTGCGGTGTGCCTCCTGCTCCATATCAATAAAGTCGACGATAATGATGCCGCCGGTGTCGCGCAGACGGATCAGCCGTCCGATTTCCTCCGCGGCCAGCAGATTGGTACGGGTTACCGTCTCTTCCAGAGTAGCTCCCCCGGTATATTGCGCCGTATTGACATCAATGACCGTCAGCGCTTCCGTCTCGTCCCAAATCAGCGTGGCTCCGCCTTCCAGCGTAATCTTCCGGTTAAAGCTCCGGTGCAGCTGCTCCTGAACACCGTAAGCGCTGAAGATCGGCTCCGGACCGTTATACATGACCACCGGCTTGTAGCCTTCAGGAGCCATTTCGCGCAAAAAGGCTTCCGCTTCCGTAGCCGCAGCCGGGGAGTCAATCAGCAGCTCGTCGCGCTGGGGATTAAAGGCATCGCGTATAAACCGCTGGACAATGCTAAGATCGCTGTGCAGAAGAGCAGGGGCTTCCGCCCTTTCTGCCCGGCGGAGAATTACCTCCCACTGCGTCCGCAGAAAGGACAGATCTCCTTCTACGGCATCCAGAGGTTCATCCTCGGACACCGTCCGCATAATAATCCCTTCTTCGCTCCGGCGCAAGCGTTCGCCGATACCCTTAAGCCGGGTACGTTCAGACTCGCGGGCAATCTTCTTGGAGACGCCGACGTATTCGGCATAAGGCATGTACACCATCCAGCGGCCCGGCAGCGTAAAGTGGGTCGTGACCCGGGCTCCTTTGCCGCCGCGCGGCTCTTTGCGCACCTGGACAATCAATTCCTGCCCCGGCGAGAGCAGCGTTTCGATCGACGGCTTCACCGCCGGCTGCTTCTCCAAATGAGGGTGAAGCACATCGTCTACATATAAAAAGGCGTTTTTCTTCTGCCCGATATCGACAAAAGCAGCCTGCATCCCCGGTAACACATTCATTACCCGGCCCTTGTAATAGCTGCCGACGAGCCCCTGCTCCTGGTCGCGCTCGGCCGCATACTCCACCAGTCTTCCATGCTCCAGAAGAGCCATCCGGGTAACATGCGGCGTACAGTGAACGATCATTTGTTTCATGGCTTCACCTCTGGTTTGATTCTTCCATCCTTCCATCGCCGTGCCGCGCTGTGCGCAAGTTATGGCAGCCGTCTCACCTTCCGAAATACGAGGAAATCAGGCGCTGCTCCGGTACAACGGCGACTACGTCTTTGTTATCGTTCATGACATAAATAAAGTGATATTGATTCCGTTTAAATAGACGCAATATATCATCCAAAGGTTTCGCAGAAAAAGCGACAATCGGTCTGGCAGCGCTCCCTGACTGCAGATAACGCTCATAGGCCCCTTCCCGGTTCATCAGGAAAGCCATAAAACGGTAAAGCAGATTGCGCTGGTCCGTTATATTGGAATACAGCAGAAACGCACCGATCATCAGCAGGTTGAGGCGCAAGCCCCCGCCTGTTCCCAGCGGCAGCAGCGCATAGAGAATGACGAGCGCGCTGGCTGCAATGCTCACTCTGCCGCTCCACAGCAGTGTGAAATAATAGGGCGCCGCTATGCTTAAAGCAGCCTGTACGATTTTGCCGCCATCGAGGGGAAGGATCGGCAGCAGATTGAACAGGGCAATGATGACATTGGCCTGAATGAAGTAGTCCGGATAACCGCCGCCGACAATGCCGGCCTGCTGCAGTCCGGCCACCAGCGTAATCATAATCCCGTTCTGGAGCGGCCCGGCCAGCGCTATCCCGATCTCCCGGCCGGCGGTAAGCCTGCCATGGTCCTCGATAACAGCCACCCCGCCGAATGGCAGAAGCTGGACTGATTTGACGGAAGCGCCGGCCCACAGCGCCGCACAGACATGTCCCATTTCATGGACGAAGACTATGGCGAATAAAGTCAACAGCTCAAGAAATTGTCCGGTCAGCACAGACAGCAGCATAATCAGGACAAAGAGCGGATGCAGTGACAGCGGAATGCCGAAGAGCCTAATCAAACGAGACCACTTCGGCAGGGTCGATGTAAGTATTGTCTTTCAGTACGGCAAAAAACAGCAGCGGAACATCGAGTCCTTCCGTCTGCTGCAGCCAGCCGACAGCGTCCCCGCTCTCCACCCAGTCATCCGCCGCCAGCCGGGTGCCGCTCAAATGGCCATACTCCGCCGTCAGGTCTCCGCCATGGCGGATTGTAACACGGATTCCGCCCTGCGGTTCCTTGGTAACGGATAATACCCGGCCCACATCAACACTCTTCACCGTAACGCTTTCATTTGAATCTTCCAGGGGCATAACTTCCACCCCCTGGCGGGCATTATCAAAGGGCCGGACGACAGTTCCGGAGACCGGCGTCTCCAGCTCATGCCTGGCGCTGACCTTCTCCGCAGGCGTGTCTTCCTCGCCGAACATCGGAATGAAGGATGGCGCTCCGTTAAAATGCTCCTCATACCACACCTGCACCGCCGCGAAATCCATATCCCGGCTCAGCATGTCCGTGACAAAACCCTGCGCCCGCAGTGCCCAAGGCTGCTGCAGCGCAAATATCCCCCATACAGCCGCAAAGACCAGTGCGCTGGCGATGATCCGCCGCAGAAGTCCTGCCGTAAACCGCGGGTGGTCACCTCCGCCTTCATGCTCCCATTCGCGGCGGCGCTGCTTCCATATGGCTTCAGGGTCCGGCTCGGGAGGACGGGTCCCTCCGCCTGCTCCCCACTCGCGGAAGCTTGCCGGCTGCTCCGGCAGTGTATGCAGCGGGGGCGTCTCCAGCCCTTCCTCGTTTTGAGTCAGCAGGCTGCGGATCCGTTCATCGCGGCGGCCTTTAATGCCTGATCTTTGTTCCATGTCCATCCCTCCGGCGGGCTTGTTTTACTCCCATTTTATGAACCGGGGCATCGGCTTTAGAACAAGCCCTGACACCTTGCGCCGAAGGGTGGACGCGTATCCGGACTGTGCCGGAAGGAATAGAGGGGACGAAATAAAACAACCCCACACTGTGGGGTCTTTGCAGGATGCGGATTCAGAAGCTCTGCCGGGTTCCGGCAAACAAAAAAAGTCCCGCCGCGGACTCTCCGCCGGCGGAACTTCAGACCCTGCTATGGGCCTCGGCGTCCATCTTTAGCCCATACCGAAAAATTTCTTGAATTTCTGAAATGCACCGGTTTTGCGGTCGAGCTGCATCAGCGGTACGGCATCGCCCAGAATCCGGCGGGCGATATTGCGGTAAGCAATGGCTGCCGAGGAGTCGGGGTTCATCACCGTCGGCTCACCGTTGTTCGCAGCCTTGATGACGAGCTCATCGTCCGGAACGATCCCGATGAGATCAATGTTAAGCACCTGCAGAATATCTTCAATATCGAGCATATCGCCGGCCTTCACCAGCCCCGGCCGGATACGATTGACGACGAGCTTCGGCGAATCGACATGCGACTGCTCTAGGAGACCGATAATCCGGTCCGCATCGCGCACGGCCGCATGCTCCGGCGTAGTGACGACGATTGCCTTGTCCGCACCCGCAATGGCATTGCGGAAGCCGTGCTCGATGCCGGCCGGACAGTCGATCAGAATATATTCATATTCCTTCTTCAGCTCAAGCACAATATCCTTGACCTGTTCCGGGGTCACAGAGGTCTTGTCCTTCGTCTGGGCCGCAGGCAGCATATACAGTTCATCGAAGCGCTTGTCCTTGACCAGCGCCTGGTTCAGGCGGCAGCGCCCCTCGCATACATCCACCAGATCATAAATGATACGGTTCTCCAGCCCCATTACAACATCCAGATTACGCAGTCCGATATCGGTATCGACCAGGCATACTTTTTTGCCTTGCAGAGCAAGCGCGGTGCCAATATTGGCCGTAGTAGTCGTCTTGCCGACTCCGCCTTTGCCCGAGGTTACGACAATCGCTTCTCCCATGGAGGCTACACCCCTTTGAACACATTTAAACCTTGACGCATTTTTACTATATTATGGATCTTATCGATTTGCATGGCGCCTTCCGTTAAATAAGCGAATTCCATACTGCTCTCCCGCTTCTCCCATTCATCCGGCGGGCGGCTGATGACATCGGCAATCCGCAGTTGGGTCGGAGCGAGCAGGGAAGCGGCGATAATCGCCTCCTGATTGCCGCCTACCCCGGCATGGGCCATGCCTCTAAGCGCACCAAGAATATAAATATCCCCCGAACAGGTAATCGTTCCACCAGGATTGATGTCGCCCATAAACAGCAGATCTCCTTCATGATGCAGCACCTGGCCCGAGCGGACCATCCCGCCCATCAAGCTGAAAGGAGACTTGTCCACCGTTTCCGGCTCCTCCAGCGCTTCCACCGTGCGGATCAGCAGATTGCCCTGGCCCTTGAGTATATCCAGCACAGCGTTCTTCTGTTCTTCGGTTACCAGACGGCTGCCCAGTTTGACATCGACATGCACAATGGGGCCGGTCAAAATATTCTGGTGGCTGTGCTCCAGCTTATACCGCAGCTCACTTAGCAGTTCCTCAAAAGCGCACTTATCGTCCAGCAGGAATACCAGGCCGTCCTTGATGCCCTTAATCCTTATAAGATTGGATTTCACTGTCATATGCCTGTCCCCCCATTCTCTTTCTTTCGTGCCCGCCGCGGTAAAATCCTTCTTTCCGCGCGAAAGAAATCCCTTAGGGGAGATTATGCATTCTCTTCCTTGCGCGTCTCTTTCTTCAGCAATTCCAACTGACGCCGGACCGGAATGTAAAGGACCAGTCCCATGGCGAAATGAAACAGCATCGTCGGAAGCATATGGTCGAGCAGCGCCCAGTTATAGGGAACCTGCGTCAGATTGAACACACTGTATATTGCGAACAGGATGCTGTCCTCCAGCAGGCTGCCGAGCAGCACTACCGTCATCATAAGCGGCAGCGGCGCCCGCGGGATCTGGAACACCAGTCCGATCAGGTAAGCCGACAGTCCCATCGCGAACGAGTGGGCGCCGAGAATCCGGCCGTAAAAAACGACGTCATGCAGCATGCCGAAGGCAAGTCCCAGCACCAGCGCCGTATGCCGGTGATGATAAACGGTAACGAACAGAAGTACGATAAAGACGAGGTTCGGAATAATCCGCATTTGCCAGCTGTCGGGCATAAGCCAGGGGAGGATGGTGCCCTGGAGAATAAATAAGAGAAACAATAATAATACCAGAACCGACCTGCGCATCCTCACTACTCCACACGCTCCTCCGTAAAGACGACAAACAGTTCTTTCCAATCCTGAAAATCAGCTGCCGGATCTATGATTGCCGTAGAAGTATAACCAAACTGTCCAATCTTGACCTCTTTGACCTCTCCGATGGTCAGCCCGCGCGGGTATAAGCCACCGACCCCGGAGGAAATCACGATGTCACCGACAGCGATGGGATCGCCAACCGGAATCTTGTTCATCTGCAGCATTCCGCTTTGGGTATCAAAGCCCTCGATCATCCCGAAGCTCTGCCCTTCCTTGTTCAGGACCGTGGCTGAAATAGCCGGCTGCGAGTTGGGATCGTTCACATCCATCATCGTCATCAATTTAACTGTAGACGTGAAATTGCTGACCTGGCTGATTACACCGACCAGACCTTCAGTTGAAACGACCGACATATTCGGCTTAATGCCGTCCTTTGAACCCAGATCTAAGACGATGGAATTATTGCTGGGCTCGGTCGTCAGACTGATGACCTGGGCAATGTACAGCTCGAAGTCATAGAGCTCCTTTTGAGCCTTTTTAAACTTCAGTTCCTCCATGTAACGTTCATTGGCGGCCTTGATGAAATTGTACTGCGCCTTCTCGCGGGTATATTGGGCTACCATCAGATGCAGCCGTTCGTTCTCCTCGGCCAGATCATGCAGGTTGGCGATATCTTGGAACAAGCCCGCTACATATCCAGCGGGCTTGTAGAACAGATTTTGCACAAAACCGGTGGTGTCGCGGACGAAGTTCTCCGGCCAGGTCAGAGACTTTCTCGAACCCAGACTGAACCCCATCAGCACGATAAAACTCACCAGCGTAATCAGCAATATAAACAGACGTTTATTGTTAAACAGCTTAAACAAGTTTCAACACCCTTTACCAAGACGTATTTCTCCCATATCGGGGTTGACGTTCGCCAGGCTCTCCTACAACCTTTACTTTCTGGAACGGCTGCCGGAGCCGCTGCGGCTCTTGAACAGATCGAGCGTTTCCAGCGCTTTGCCGGTGCCGATGACTACGCAATCCAGCGGATTCTCGGCCACAATGACCGGCATTCCCGTCTCGCGGGCCAGCAGCTTATCCAGATTGCGCATCAGAGCGCCGCCACCGGTAAGCACGATGCCACGGTCCATAATATCGGCGGCAAGCTCCGGCGGGCATTTCTCCAGCGTTACCTTAACGGCATCAATAATTGCGCTCACCGTATCGGCAAGGGCATCACAGATTTCATCCGAGGTAATAGTCAGTGTCTTCGGCAGGCCTGTGACCAGGTCACGGCCGCGGATTTCCATCGTTTCGGCCTTTTCCAAAGGCAGTGCGGAGCCGATGTCCATCTTGAGCTGTTCCGCGGTGCGTTCCCCGATCATCAGGTTATACTGGCGCTTGATGTATTGGATGATCGCTTCATCCGCTTCATCGCCGGCTACCCGGACCGAGCGGCTGGTTACAATCCCGCCAAGGGAAATCACCGCGACTTCGGTAGTCCCGCCACCGATGTCGACGACCATGCTGCCCGTCGGTTCCCATACCGGGAGATCGGCGCCGATCGCAGCAGCGAAAGGCTCTTCAATGATATACGGCTCGCGTGCTCCTGCCTGTCTGGTCGCATCCTCTACGGCGCGCTGCTCTACGGCAGTAATGCCGGAAGGCACGCACACAATGACATTCGGATGGCGCTGGAAGAGGCCGCGCTGCTTCTGGGCCTGACGGATGAAATATTTAATCATCGTCGCCGTTGTATCGAAATCGGCGATAACGCCGTCTTTCATTGGACGGATCGCACGGATGTTTCCCGGCGTGCGGCCGATCATTTTTTTGGCAGATTCGCCTACGGCTTCAATGGCTTTCGTATCGGTATTAATGGCCACGACGGATGGCTCTCTGACTACAATCCCTTTGCCCCGGACGTATACAAGCGTATTGGCCGTTCCAAGGTCTATGCCTAAATCTTTCGTAAAACCACCCAACATGTTTCTATTCTCCTTTTCCTAGTGAATCTCGCTATGAGGTTACATGTACCCTTTTTCTTTCAGGCTGACAAATTTGCTGTCACCGATAATCAGATGATCGAGCACGTCGATTCCGACAATTTCACCCGCCTGAAGCAACCGTGTTGTGATTGCGATATCCTCCGGACTGGGCGTAGGATCCCCGCTCGGATGATTATGTGCGCATATGATAGCTGCGCTGCTGCATTTCATCGCTGCCCGGAACACCTCTCGCGGATGCACAATCGAGGCGTTGAGACTGCCGATGGACAATGTTTCCTGCGCAATTACATGATTTTTCGTATTAAGGAACAAGCAGATGAAATGCTCCTTCTGCAAATAACGCAGCTGCTCGGTTATAATCTCCGCGGCGTCCTGCGGACTGCGGATAATGACCGGCAACGCAAGCCGGGAATTCGCCATTCGTCTTCCAAGCTCAATGCCTGCTTTCAGTTGCACGGCCTTGGCGGGACCGATGCCTTTGATATTCGTCAATTCTTCAATACTCAGATCGGCAAGGCCACGGATGCCGCCCGCCTCGCCTAATACGCGCTGGGCCACATGGATTGCGGATTCCCGGCGGGTGCCGGTACGCAGCAAAATGGCCAAAAGTTCCGCTTGGCTTAAAGATTCCGCCCCATAATGCATCATGCGCTCTCGTGGTCGTTCTTCATGGGGGAGGTCCCGCAGCATCAATTGCGATTCCATCCCTGATCCCTCTCTCTTCTACATGCCTTGGCGCTTCAACACATGAATGCCAAATTCGGACAGCATACCGCAAAGCAGTGCCAGCGGCAATCCGACCACGTTATAATAACAGCCGTCAATCCGGTCCACCAATGTAGCACCCAGCCCCTGAATCCCATAAGAACCGGCTTTGTCCGCAGGTTCTCCGGTTGCTATGTAGGCAGAGATTTCGTCATCGCTCAAGTTCCGCATCGTTACCGAGGTTACCCGGTGATCCACTGTGATCTTGCCGTCCGGCAGTCCGATGCAGGCCACCCCTGTGTACACCTCATGGGTCCGGCCCTGCAGAAGGGCCAGCGTAGCTTTGCTGTCCGCTTCATCCGCCGGTTTGCCCAGCACCCTTCCGTCCAGAACGACAATCGTGTCGCTGCCGACAATGACGGCATCTTCATCCGCTGCCGCGGACCTTACCGCTTCCGCCTTACGCAGGGCCAATGTACGCACAATCATCTCCGGTGTGAAATCCTCGGGCGTGCTCTCATCAGCATCGCTGGACAGCACCCGGAACGGTACGCCGAGAATGCCCAGCAGTTCCCGTCTGCGCGGGGAGCCCGAGGCCAGAATAACAGGCCGTGAGTGCTCAGTCTTCAAATGCAGCAACATCCCTTCTTGAACAAACGCGCGAGAATTACAGCCGGCGGTACAGCCATACAGCGGTAATGATGCCGGCGAGGCTAAGCAAGCACAGTTTCAATTGAATGGTAATGTCATAGGTAATGATGTCCAAATCGGCCTGCGGTGACCACTGAATCATGGTCGAGGTTGTAAGAAAAGACAATTGTTTGACAGGCTCAAGGAGCCTGGCAATCCACGCTCCGGCCAGCCAGCCCAGAATTAGAAATAACAGCAGTGTTCCTACATTTTTCTTCTTCATCAAGGTCTTCCCTCGCCATTTTTTGACACCCTAATTATTATACGGTGAAACGTTGCCCAATACAAACGCTAAATCCCGTTCGGAAATGATTACCACGCCAGTACGCAAAAATACCCCGCCCGAAAACCCGGACGGGGACTGCAAAGCATCAGGATAAGGCGGCGAGGAGCTGCCGCTGTCCGTTCAGGAAAGTCAGCATCGAATCCTGCACTTCCCAGAGCAGGGCCTGGGCGGCATTCTTGTCATATTCGTTCAGGGCTGCGACAGCCCGGTTCGCCGCCTTCTCCAATGCGGCGCAGAGGACTTGCTCCTCCGGGCCGAGCCCTGCCGCCAGTGCCTTGGCAGCTTCGCTCCAGCGCATATGCAAATCGCTGACGGAAGCCGCATCAGCCGGAGAACCCGCTCCGCCCAGCAGCCCGGCGGACAGGCTGCTCAGTTCCCCCAGCAGTTCACCGCTCGCGGCGAAATATTCCTTCACCGTCTCCGCTTCTCCGGCGAAGGCAGCCTGCTGCACGGCAGGCAGCGATACTTCCCTGACGTATAATTCGATCCCCTGATTCTTCAGCCCGCTGCTCAGCAGCTTTGCTTCTTCACGGTCCGGGGACAGGCCGGCATATACGCGGTTGCCGCCCTCCGGATCGGCTCCGGCAGCAAGGCCGGCGGACATCAGCTCCTGCTGTGCCTGTTCAGCGCCCTGAGCTGTGCTGAATACGCCGTATTGCAGCAGATAATAGCTTTGTGCCGGCACCGCTACCTGAATCCGGCCGGCTCCGGCCATTCCTGCTCCGCCAGGGAGAACGGCTCCCCCCGCCGCGGTCTGTCCGGCTCCGGCAGCTCCGCTCTGGACACTTGATGTTCCAGCCGCCCGTTCAGCACTATCCGCTCCGCCGGATATTCCGCCGAAGAAGGACAACGCCGTATAGCCCAGCAGCAGGCCTGTCCCGAGAGCACCGGCCACTGACAGTGTAACCTTCCACCAGCGGGAAGGCCGCCGGGAATGATAGGCGCCGCCGTATCCGCCCGAGTGCCGCTCATACCCTCCGCCCCCGGTGCGGTCTTGGCCCCAATCCTCCAGCGGATAGAGCCTGTCTTCCGGTTCTTCGGCCCCGCTATCGTAAGAGGCGCTGTCCCAAAGATCAGCGGCGGGCTCCGTATAAAAGGACTGGCGGGCCGGCTGATGCCTGCGGCTTAATTCTCCTTCGCTATAGCCCGAATAGGCCGTAAACTCAGCCTCAACCGGTTCTTCCTGTACCTTCCGCTCCGGTATTCTGCCATAGTCCTCATTCTCATACCCATAGTACGCATCCCCATCCAGGAGCCTGTCCTCTTCCTGGTCACGCCGCACCATCCGGACACCGGCTCCGGCATTGGCCACCACGCCGCCGCTAAGGGGAACCGCCGGTTCATGCTTCGCTGCCGCTTTGTCCGGTTCGAACCGGAACGTCATTCTGCCGCTCTTATTCAAGGAACGTCCACCTCGCTATCAGCTTCTCTTGTTAAGAGAGTATATGATAGACAAGGGGACAATATACCATGCTCACGCAGCCTGAATCCGCGAAATGCCTATATTAAACTCAGCAATTTGCTTCTGATCTGGCCGGCTTCATAATGGTTCAGCAACGTCCGGTAAGCCTGATCGGCGATAATCGAGCCCAGCTCCGGCATTTCCAGGAGCTGCACCACATGCTCCGCGAACTCACCGGTTGTGCCGGCCAGCAGGATGTTGCGTCCGGGCTCACATTGCAGCGCCTCGGAGCCCTTCCGGCTCGTGATAACCGGTGTCTTCAGCGCCCAGGCCTCCAGAATCTCCGACTGGCCGCCTACCCCTTCCCGCAATAAGGTAAGAACCGCCCTCGCCCGGCGTATGTAATGGTCCGTGCCGCCTTCTGATCCGGCGACAATCACTGAAGAGTCGTCTCTGACCAAAGCCGCGATTTCAGGATGCAATGCATCGCCCGGAAGATAGCAGCGGCATGCCGGGACTTGTTCCTTAATGACAGGATAAATCTTGCGGAAAAACACCAGGGCGGCATTCTTGCCTTCCGTGGAGCGCATATTCCAGTGCAGGAAGATGGACTCCTCTTTGGCCACGGCATCGCCGTAGGTGTAGTCCTGCAGATCCACAAATGCCGGCACCGTATGTACCTTGCCCGCATCCGCAAACGAGAGCGATTTGAAATACAGCGCATCCCATTCCGATGCCGTAAGCAGCAGGCTCGCCTTGTTCACCAGCTTGCGGGCTTCCCGCCGGTTCAGCGCCCCCTGGAGCGCCCGGTAGTGTTTCGTGATTCCCCGGGGGCCGACGCTTCTGCCGGCAGGGGCTTCACTGTTCAGCCTGTACGCATCGGTAATCACGGCCGCATCCGGCAGCAGCGATGAAACCATATCAAGGCATTTCAGTAACAGGGTATTCGAAATAAAAACGCGTCTATACTTGTGTGCCCGTCCAAGACTGGCGATTTCAGCGCGCAAACGTTTATCTGTGTCCGCAGCTGCTGAATTTCCCCGCAGCTTGTTCAGAGGGCCAAGCAGCGGAAGGCTGCGGCCCCGGGTCTGCCCCAGCGGATGCAGCATCAGCGAAGGCCGCGGCTTAAACGGCAGCTCTCTATGCGCCTGCGAATATTCCAGCAAATCGATATCGTATTTCTCCAGCAATATATCGAGAAAACGCTCTGTCCTCTTGTCTCCCTCAGGGTCTTCTGGTTGATATGCGGACAAAAACAGCAATCTCTCTCTCATGGCTACTGACTCCTTGATTTTCACAAATAATTATAGATATAGTAGGTCTTGGCTTTCCAGGCAGGCCGGAAGACATCCTTTCTGCAAAGACATGAAACTACAGATATAGAACCATAGTAGCGCATTTAAGAAAATTTAACTGTCGATTTATGGGAGAAAAGATTTTTTATTTTGGAATTTTGGTGAATTTCACACTAGACTCAGCAGCTTGCCGCTGACGCTTCCCGCCTCGTAATTGGCCAGCAGCGTCTGATAAGCCTGCTCCGCCAGCCGTTCCCCCGTCCGGGAATCCTCAAGCAGCTCCACGACATACCGCGCAAAAGCCTCCGGCTCATCGGCTATCATCAGGTTGGAGGCATGCTCATACTTGAGGCCTTCCGCTCCTTTGGAGGTGGAGACGACCGGCGTCTTCAGCGCCCAGGCCTCCAGAATCTTCAGTCTCGTTCCGCTGCCTTCCAGCAGCGGTGCAATGACTACCCGGGCTTTGCGGATATACTCTGCCACACTATCGACATAGCCGGTTATTACGATAGAGGAGTCCTGCTCCGCCAATGCGGCTACATCCGGATGCACATCCCTGCCGACAATATACCATTTGACATCCGGTACCCGGGCCTTGATCAGCGGATAAATCTCGCGGAAGAAATAAAGTGAGGCGTTCACATTGGGAAAATAATTCATATTGCCCGGCAGAATGATCCACTTCTCTTTGGAAGGAAGCGTTCTGAAGAAATAGTCGCTGATGCGGATAAAGTTGGGGATCACATGAACTTTATGGGCATGCGTCTCAGATAATGCCTTGAACGATTGGAGGTCTTGTTCCGAGGTGGTCAGCAGGAGGCTGGTCTTCTTCAGCAGTCCTATCTCATCCCTGCGTGTCCATAGCACATTCAGGGAATAGAACAGCTTTGAGAGGCCGTTCTTCTTGTGGGCAAGCTGGGCTGACAGTCCGCTCTCAAAATTATGCGCATCCGTAACGATTACGGCTCCAGGCAGTTGGTTGCGCACAATATCTACACAGCTGCCCAGCAGACTGTGGGAGATAAGTACCTGATTGTACTGCCGCTCCGCGCATAGCCGCTCAATGCTGGCCCGCATGTCCAGATCAATATGGCTCATATAGGAACAGTTGCGCCAGGTATATAACGAACGAAGCATCGCCTTTCTGTAAGTAACCGAGCGCTCCACTTCATGTACGGTCAGCCCCGCAAGATTGTTGTCTGCCGGTGTCTTGCCGCGGTAAGTCAGCAGATCTACATCATATTTGTCCAGCAGAATCCCCAGGATATTACCCGTGCGCAGCTTGCCTCCGCTGTCTTGCGGAAAAGGATTCTCCGCAGAGATGAACAGCATTCTTTCTTTCATTGTCATCGTCACTCCATTTCCCTTGTTTATCTCTTTATAAGTCTTCTTTCAGACATATGAGCATGGTTTCCTGATATATTACCCAAAAAGAATCAACAGTGTTGCGTTTTTGCCACGTATTTCAAAATTTTGTTATTAAATTGAATCCGCGGCTTACCATAAAAAGCAAACAGCACCCCTCCGATACAGGAGGAGCGCTGCTACTTCTAATCAATGGACTTATCGGGAGTCCTCCCCCGTGCTTCGCCCCGGACGACGCAGTTACGCCCACGGTGCTTGGCCTCATACAAGGCGGAATCGCTCAGCTTGTAAAGCTCATTCAGAGGAAACCTCATGCCGGAAGCAATCGTAACCACGCCTATGCTAACAGTATAAGTGAGTGGAACGCCCTCGATCTGCGCTTCCAGCACGCAGCGGCGCAGCCGCTCGGCGATTTCGTTACTGGCGGCTTCATCGGCCCGGTGCAGCAGAACCGCAAATTCTTCGCCGCCGAACCGGCCGAACAGATCGCCGTTGCCGAGCTGCTCGGCAACTCTGCTGGCGAAATCGCGCAGCACTTTATCACCGGTGTCATGCCCGTAGGTGTCGTTTACCCCTTTGAAGTGGTCCACATCCAGCAGCATGAACGAGTAAGGCTGTGCTTCCTTGGCAGCGGCCGCTATCAACGGCCGGGCCCGCAGCACGAAGGCGCGGCGGTTCAGAATTCCCGTCAGCTCGTCGTACGTAGCCACACGTTCCAGCTCAGCATAAGTATGCTCTCTGGAGAGCAGCATAAAGCCGGCTGTGCCAAGAAACATCAACAGGTAGACGCCCAGATAGCTGAAATCCCGTAGCAGTCCGGCAGTATCGGCCGGCATCGGCCGGCCGAGCGCCTCCGGTACCCTTGCCAGCAGCAGTATAATTACAGCGCCGTAGAGGATGCCCATTACTTTTTGCAGCGGAGTCCCTTTGATCTTCACCCCGAGCGCATAGCCGGGAACCACCTGCAGCAGCGCTCCGGCGAGTGCAGCATAAGCGATATAGTACGGACTCCTGGAATCAAGCACAGACAGGGTCAGCAAGACAGCCGCAGCCAAGCCCGCTAGACCGTAATACAACCTTTTCACCCGTTCCTCAAAGATACCAAGCAACTTCAGTATGGCAAAGATTTCTGCCGTCAATCCAGCAATACCCATAAGTGAGATCAGCGGCAGGGTATAGCGGATAGCTATTACATCCTGAAGCAGCAGCAGCAGAGTAATTGCCAGCTGCAGCACTTTGCCCGCAGCAAACAGCTCGGAGCTTCCATTGCTCGCAGCCCGCGATCGGTAGGCCAGAAGCAGCACCAGTGTAAAGAGATTGCCGAAAAAGAGGCATATCTGCAGCGTATGCACATCCAGATTAATGAAACACACCTCCTGACCTGCTCCGGCTAACGAATATATATGATCAAAAGCGTATCGCGCAGTGGTCAGCCCTTCGTCAAGACGAGCGGACTACGCGGTTTCTGCCATTTTGTTTGGCCTGGTATAGCGCCCGGTCTGACAGCTTGTACAGCATGCTTAATGAGGTCCATTGATCGGGCTTCACGGTAATGATACCGATGCTTACGGTACAATCACAAGGCAGCTTGAGCTGCGAGGCAGCCAAGACCGCTTCACGGAGCTGCTCCGCCTTCAGGCTGCTCTCCGCTTCGTTCAGGCCGTAAAGCACAACGGCAAATTCCTCGCCGCCCACCCTGCCGAACAGATCCCCGTTGCCCAGCCTCGCTTCGACTGTAAGCGCAAATTCCTGCAGCACCTTGTCCCCCTGATCATGACCGTACGTGTCATTCACCGTCTTGAAGTGGTCGATATCCATCAGCAGCAGAGTGTAGGGCTCGCCTTTTTGAACGGCCAGGGCCAGCTTCACCTCCGCTTCCAGAAAGAAGGCCCTGCGGCCCAGAATGGCAGTAAGCGTGTCGTAGGTCGCCATCCGCTTCAATTCCTCGTAGGAATGTTCATTGGAGAGCAGCACAAAGGCAGCGGTTCCCATAATCATCATAAAGAACATGCCCAGCAGATACGGGTACTGTGCGGCATCCGGCGACAGCGCCGACATATCCGGCTCCAGGAAAGCAGCGGCTACAGCCCGTACGAGCATGGCAGCGGCAATGAGATAGAATACACTGCCCAGCAGTCTCTGCAGCGGCGAACCATCCTTGCGCCGGGTCAACCGGAGAGCCGGATAAATGACGAACAGCATCGCCCAAAGCGAGGCCACAGCCACCCGCATATTCGGCCGATTAAAGAACAGGACAACCACAAGAAAGCTGACGATGCTCCCCGCCGCAATACACAGATAGTACAGCATTTCCTTGCGTCCCAGCATGCCCATCATCAGCAGCAGGGCAGCAATTTCCAGGCCGTAGCCGATCAGGATGAGTCCATTGCTGAAGGGTATGGCAATCCAGCGCGGCATGGCATCCCACAACAGCATCGAGCACCAGCAGGCAACCTGCAGCCACTTGGCCGCAATAAAGGTTCCCGAAGCGATATCCCGTGTGAAATGATAGCGGTAGAAGGTTATCAGCAGAGCAATAAACAAATTCCCAAAGATAAACAGGTATAACAGCGTTCGAATATCTAGCTGAAAATCCATGTGTACACCACCATAATTACGGGAATCAACCATTCTACCTGATACTATACTCGTTATACCCGTTTCTCCGAAAGATAATTTATGTAAGTCGCGCAATTATTCCACAAAAAACAAATACAACCTGCTAAATCAAAGAATGATTTAGCAGGTTGTATCGCGATGAGGTGTCTCTGCTCTAGCCTTTCAAGCGTTCGGCCAGCGCGTAGCCCACTTTATAAATATCCCCGGCGCCCATCGTCAGCACCAAATCGCCTGGAGCGATGCGGTCCTGCAGATCGGCGAGCACGGCTTCTTTGGTCGGCAGATGTCTTGCACTCGCGTTGCTGTTGCTCTTGATCAGCTCTACCAGCTTCGCGGAGGTCACGCCTTCAATCTGCTTCTCTCCCGCCGGAGAGTAAATGTCGGTGATAATGACCTCATCCGCTTCGCTGAATGCCCGGCTGAACGCATCCAGCAGGAAGAAGGTGCGCGTATAGCGCTGCGGCTGGAATACGGCAATAATCCGTTTGCCGGTCGCTTTGGCCGCGCTGATGGTCGCCTGGATCTCCGTCGGATGATGAGCGTAATCGTCAATGACCAGGATATCATCCACTTCGCCCAGCACCTGGAAGCGCCGCTTCGCCCCGTGGAATTTCACGATCGCAGCCGCAATGTCCGCAAACGCAATGCCCGCCTTCAGACAGGCGATAACCGCCGCCATCGAATTGTACAGATTATATTTGCCGGGAATGGAGAGCTCGATGGTCCCCAGCGTCTCATTGCCCTTGTTCATCGTGTAGGAGACCAGTCGGTCCCCAAGCACAATGTCTGTTGCGGTATAATCCGCGTCTGCCGAATGAATGCCGTAAGTGATGATCTGGCCTTTGACCTCCGGCAGGAGCGAGCGGGCCGTCTCGTCGTCGGCGCATACGATAGCCGTACCGTCTTCGCGCATCTGGTTCATGAACTGGACGTAGGCTGCCTTCAGCTTGCCGAAGTCGCCGCCGTAATTCTCCAGATGATCCGCTTCAATATTCGTTACGATGCCCAGCCAGGGATGATATTGCAGGAACGAGCCGTCGCTTTCGTCCGCCTCGGCCACCACAAACTCCCCTTGTCCCGCTTTCGCGTTCGTGCCGACATTCATGATTTCCCCGCCGATAATATAGGTAGGGTCCACACCGCAATCCTCCATCACCAGCGCGATCATCGAGGAGGTTGTCGTCTTGCCGTGCGCGCCGGCGACGGCAACGCCCTTGCGTTCGTTCAGCAGCCGCGCCAGCATCTGCGAGCGGTGCAGCACCGGAATGTTCAGGCGCTCCGCTTCCTTCCATTCCACGTTGTCGCTCGTAAGCGCCGTGGAGTAGACCACGAGGTCCGCCCCCTTGACCTGCTCAGCCGTATGGCCGATGTAGACCTTGGCGCCTTTGGCAATCAGTTTCTCTGTCAGTTCCTGGGCTGCCACGTCGGAGCCCGTAACCGTATATCCCATTTCCAGCATGACCCGGGCAATCGCGCTCATTCCGTAGCCGCCGATCCCGATAAAATGCACACGTTCAGTAGTATCCAACAGTTAGTCACCAGCCTTTTTCAGAATCGGGTTGCCGCAAAAGCGTGCTGCGCACGTCGGAAATCAAATACAATGTCCCTGACACGACCGCCAGGTCGTCTTCCGACGTAAGCGACATTAACAGCTGCAGCGCCTTGCCCCAATTGTGTTCCACGATAATTTGTAAATCTGGTTTGCCGTAGGTCTCCCGCAAGCCTTCCGCAATCGCCCGCAGTTCGTCCGCGTCCATTTTCTTCCGGAAATCCGGTTCGGTCAGAATGAGCGTATCCACTATAGGCAGTATATGCTTGAAGTAGGACTCATGATGCTTGTTCGAGAGCATTCCCATCAGCAAATTTAATTTATTGTACCGGTAAAAGTGCGGCAGGCTCTTCGCCAGGCTCTCCGCA
This sequence comes from Paenibacillus tepidiphilus, assembly GCF_008635795.1. Taxonomy (GTDB): domain Bacteria; phylum Bacillota; class Bacilli; order Paenibacillales; family Paenibacillaceae; genus Paenibacillus_AQ; species Paenibacillus_AQ tepidiphilus. The sequence continues at coordinate 28,905 of NZ_VWRQ01000007.1, forward strand.
CCCTCCGGGTTGTGCGCTCCGTCCAGTACTATGCGCGGAGAAGTACCGACCTCCTCCAGCCGGCCGGCCCAGAACGTGCTGCGGAAGCCCTCCAGCACATCCTCGTCCTCGAGCATGAAAGCCATATACTGGCGCAGCACCTCCAGCGCCATCATCGCACCTGCCGCATTGCTGAGCTGATGCTCGCCTTTCATGGCAATGTCGATGCCGATCGAGCGGAAGGGGCCCTTGAAGGTGAAGCTCTGCAGTCCGTCCTTAATCTCTCCGGCTTCGTAACTGAAGTCCTCGCCGGCCAGATACAGCGTCGAGCGGGTTGCCGCAGCCTTGTCCTTCAGGACTGCGATGGCCTCCGGCTGGCTGACGCAGCTTACCGCCGGAACACCCGGCTTGATGATGCCCGCCTTCTCATAGGCTATTGCTTCAATCGTATCGCCAAGCACATCCGTATGGTCATGACCGACATTGGTAATGACCGAGACGACCGGAGTGACAATATTCGTCACATCCAGCCTTCCCCCCAGACCTGTCTCCCATACGACCACGTCAGGGAAGCAGACCTCCGCATAATACAGGATTGCCAGCGCAGTCGACACCTCGAACATCGTCGGTGACCCCAGCTCTCCCGCGGCAAGCTCGGCCACGAGCGGATGGAGCCGGTTCGCCAGAGCCACAAGCGTCTCTTCGGAAATATCTTCACCGTTATATTGGAACCGGTTGGTGAATTTCGTGATATAAGGAGAAGTGTAGGTACCGACACTGTACCCGCTCTGCAGCAGTGCACTGGTCAGAAAAGCGCAGGTCGAACCCTTGCCGTTCGTACCTGCGACATGAATAAATTTCAGCCTGCGGTGCGGGTGGCCTAAGGCTTCCATCATGGCCTCGATCCGCTCCAGACCCGGACGGATGCCGAAAGGAATCAGCCCGTTGATCCAGTCCACCGCTTCTGTGTATGAACGTAGGGGAGCGGCCGCGCCGCCCCCGAGAATCTCTTCCATAGTCCTTATCCTCTCAGCTCTGCGATACGGGCAATCACTTTCTCGCGCTTGGCGGAATAATCCGCCTGCTTCGCCCGCTCCTCTTCGATGACTTTAGCCGGTGCCTTGGCGACGAAGCCTTCATTGCCGAGCTTCTTCGCCACACGGTCCACTTCGCTGTTCAGCGTCTGTACTTCTTTCTCCAGACGGAGGATTTCCTGCTCGATATCGATCAGCCCCGACAGCGGCAGGAGCAGCTCTGCTCCCGTAACCACGGCCGACATAACCTTATCCGGCGTCTGCGGGTCAAGTCCCGCTTCAAAGGATGATGTATTGCAGAATCGTGCAATGTAATGGCCGTTGCGTTCGACGATGCGCTGAGTTTCCTCGTCACCCGCCTTGACGATCAGCTCAACCTTCTTGCTCATCGGCACATTCACTTCGGCGCGGATATTGCGCACCGCCCGGATGATATCCATCAGGAGATTCATTTCCTTCACGGCTTCCGGATTCTCCAGCGCAGTCTCATACTTCGGCCATTCGGCCAGCATAATCGTACGGCCTTCATGCGGCAGATGCTGCCAGATCTCCTCGGTGATGAACGGCATGAACGGATGAATCAGACGCAGGGTGCGGTCCAGCACGTAAGCCAGTACGGATTGTGTCTTGGCCTTGGCGGATGCGTCTTCGCCGTATAGAGACAGCTTGGCAAACTCAATGTACCAGTCACACAGATCATCCCAAATGAAGTTATACAGCAGGCGTCCGGTTTCGCCGTACTCGTACGCGTCAATTAGACGCGTAATATCGCGGGAAGTTTCGTTCAGGCGGTGCAGAATCCAGCGGTCAGCCGTGCTTAGCTCACCTGAAATGTCAATATCTGCAAAGGTTACGCCCTCCAGATTCATCAATGCGAAGCGGGAAGCGTTCCAGATCTTGTTGGCGAAATTGCGCGCCTGCTCTACCTTCTCCAGGCGGAAGCGCAGGTCCTGGCCGGCCGTGCTGCCGGTGGAAATCATGAAGCGCATGGCATCGGCGCCATAGTTGTCGATGACCTCCAGCGGATCAATGCCGTTGCCGAGCGATTTGGACATTTTGCGGCCTTCCGCGTCGCGTACAAGACCGTGCATCAATACATCGGAGAACGGCTTCTGTCCCGTGAATTCAACGGAAGAGAAGATCATCCGCGCCACCCAGAAGTAGATAATATCGTAACCCGTCACAAGCACATTGTTCGGAAAGTAACGCTGATAATCGCTGCTCGATTCATCCGGCCAGCCGAGTGTGGCGAACGGCCAGAGGTTCGAGCTGAACCAGGTATCGAGTACGTCCTCGTCTTGCTTGAGATCGTCAAGGCCGCTGATCCGGCGCGCCTCCTCTTCGTCGCGGGCCACAAATACTTCGCCCGTAGACTCAGAGTACCAGGCCGGAATCCGGTGGCCCCACCACAGCTGGCGGGAAATACACCAGTCGCGGACATTCTCGATCCAGTTCAGATAGGTACGCTCAAAGCGCTCCGGTACGAAGCTGATTCCATTGCCTTCCTTCTGGGCGGCAATCGCCGCTTCAGCCAGCGGCTGCATCTTCACGAACCACTGCGTGGACAGATACGGCTCAATTACAGCACCCGAACGTTCACTGTGTCCTACCTGGTGTACGTGATCCTCGATGGACACGAGCACTCCCTGCTCCTTCAGGTCGGCGACGATTCTCTTGCGGCACTCGCTGCGGTCCTGCCCCTGATAAGGACCCGCTTCTTCATTCATCGTGCCGCTCTCATCCATTACGCTGATCTGCGGAAGGTTATGCCGCAGGCCTACCTCGAAGTCATTCGGATCATGCGCCGGCGTGATCTTCACGGCGCCGCTGCCGAATTCCTTCTCGACATATTCGTCGGCAATTACCGGAATCTCGCGGCCGATAATCGGCAGAATCAGCGTCTTTCCGATCATATCGCTGTAGCGTTCATCTTCAGGATGAACAGCAACCGCTGTATCGCCGAGCATCGTTTCCGGACGCGTGGTGGCGACCGTAATATAACCGCTGCCGTCCTTAAGCGGATAGCGCAGATGGTACAGATGCCCGTTCACTTCCTTATATTCAACCTCGATATCCGACAGCGCCGTTCTGGCGGCGGGGTCCCAGTTGATGATCCGTTTGCCGCGGTAGATCAGGCCTTTGTTGTAGAGGCTGACAAAGACTTGGCGGACTGCGTCCGACATGCCCTCATCCAGCGTGAAGCGTTCGCGGGAGTAGTCGAGCGACAGGCCCATTTTGGCCCACTGGTCGTGAATCGTTTCCGCATATTGATCCTTCCACGCCCATACCTGCTCCAGGAACTTCTCGCGTCCCAGGTCATGCCGGGAGATCCCCTGCTGGCGCAGCTTCTGCTCCACCTTCGTCTGTGTAGCAATCCCTGCATGGTCCGTGCCCGGCAGCCACAGGGTGTCATAGCCCTGCATCCGCTTCACGCGGATCAGAATATCCTGCAGGGTGAAATCGAGCGCATGCCCGATATGCAGCATTCCCGTTACGTTCGGCGGCGGAATGACGATAGAGTAAGGCTCGGCCTCCGGCCGCAGGCCCGCCTTAAAGAATTCATTCTCCAGCCAGTAGGTGTACCATTTGTGTTCCGCCGCCTTCGGATCATAGGTCGTCGGCATTCCGGTTTGTTTGTTCTCGGCTCCGGTCGGCGCAGCAGCTTCCTGCGGCGCTTCAGGCGCCAGGTTGTTCTGGTGTTCAGCCATGTTCATAAACCTCCATTATCAAGTGACAGATTAGATATAACAGTCAAGATGAACCGGATGTGCCGTCATATTAAGAACGGAATCACTTCCTGAAACAAACAAAAAGGCCCCTCGTCCTCAAAGGACGAAAGACCATTCTTTCGCGGTACCACCTTTGTTTCGCGATATAGCAAGATCCTGCCTGCCCCCGGAACATGTTCCGTCCAAAGTACAGTCGCGACACTCATGCAGATAACGGCTGCTTCCGGCACAATCCTACTCCCGGTTCCAATTGCGGTAACCGGCTCGGAATGGCGACTCCGGGGCGACTTCGGGGGCTGCATCCTGCGGAAAATCACAGCAACAACAATTCCGCTCTCTGAAGGGCTGACCGCCTACTCTTCCCGTTCCCAGTCTTTCGCTAATGATTGCATAAACCCATAATACATTCAGAGCTATTCCTAGTCAACCAGCATACGCATAATGGGCCTGTCTTATACCCGGGAACCCGGTGAATCTGCAAAAGACGGCCCCTAAGCCATGAATGGCCTAAGACCGTCTCCGGTTTCCTCCGCTCGGTTAACCCCGGCGCCAGGTTTAATGTCTGCAACCCTCTTCAGCATTTCCCGGCGCTCAGGGGATATAAAGCACTTGCCCTTCCTCCACATTCTGTCCGGACAGCCGGTTGTAGCTGGAAAGCTCGCGGACGCTGAGATGGTATTTCTCCGCAATCGTATCCAGCGTATCCTCACGCTGCACAATGCAGAGCCGGACTTTACGGAACAGCTCCGAAGCGCTTGTGCTCCCGATGAAACGGCTCTTCCAGTCATTGTCGTTGCCGGGCTCCGCAGCAGCCGGCTGAACTGCCTGCGGCGCTTCCTCCGGAGCAGGTACGTCATGCTCCTTGCGGAAACGGTTTGTACCCAGAAGCGAAGAGAACGACAGCGTCTCCTTGGCCTGCGGCTCTGCATCCTTCTTGGAGCCCAGAGCAACCTTGAGGTCAGGCTTTTCCTCTGCCGGAAGCGCTGCTTCCTGATACAGTGCGTTGTCGGTATTCTCCGCTGCCACAAGAAGGCCTTCTTCCGGCACCGGTACCGCAGTTCCGGCATCTTCCGCCGCAGCAAGCACTGTCCCGCTCTCATACACGGCATGGATTTCTGCATCTTGAACGGTCTGCTCCTGCTTGCCTGCGCCAGAAGCTTCGGCAAGTTGCCCGGCCGCAGCGCCGGCGCCAGCGTTATCGGATGCTCTGCCCGGCTCAAGGATTGCACCTATCTGCCATGGAGAACCGTCCAGGCTGTGGGTGCGCAGCTTCTTCTCCTGTTCCTTCTGCAGCGGAGCGGCAATATCCGCCGGCTGGGTGTAGCCCGTAGCGTCCTCCGGATACAGGTCGCCTTCCGTGCCTCCTGCGGCTTCCGGCCCGGAGCCGGAATACTCCTTCTCGTCCGGCGCTGTTTCCGCTGTTCCTTCGCCGAAGGTCCACAGCGAATTCTCATAAAGCGCGTCATGGTCCGATTCACGGGCATGGATCTCCTGGGGTGCTTCATCCGACGGGGAATAGGCTACCGTGTACTCTTCCTGCTGCCAGGCCGGCTGGCTGTCGCCGGTGCCGATGCCGCGCAGCGAGAGAATGCCGGTAATGTTGACCGTGCGCATGGTCAGCAGGTCGATGTCGAAGTTCTCGATCTCCACGCCTATGTCTTCAAGCGAACGGACGCGGGTCAGCGGAACGGTGATTTCCACAGGGATGGCATGCTCCAGCCGCTCCGTACGGTCGTTCTCTCCCCTGTAGAGCCCGGTAAGCAGCAGCTGGCCGTGCAGCTCGGCGCGGTCCTCCCGCTGGATCACCGTAATATCCGGAATCAGCTCCACCTCTTCGAGTTCGGCGATTCCGGGCAGCTCTTCGGAGAGGTGAATGCGTTCATAAATATCAAACCGCAAGCCGTGGGACGGGTCAAACACGGAAATGTCCTCCTTTTTGGCATAATCTAACCCTGAGACAAGCCCAGAGCATAAGCCCAAAATGTTACTCCACACATGTATATGCTTTTTTCAAGGAGGCATGACAACTTTGGTGCGGCAGGGGACAGACCCGTTCTTCCCGCTAATTCCTACTGATTCATGCTAATCGAAGCAATCCGCTCATCCGGAACGACATATTGCGCCGGCAGACTGCGGCGCAGCAGCGGTACGAGCGGGTCTGCAGGATTCAAGGCCTGCAGCAGATCGGCCGGATGAAAAGCATCCGCCAGACGTGTGGATCCCGGCTTCTCCAGCTGACGGAGTGCGCTGCCGGCGCGGTAACGCAGAGCCTGCTCGCCGATCGTTCTGCGGTACACCTTCAGTGTACTGTCCGTCATCGTAGCCAGTGAACGGGTATGCAGCGCCCAGATTTTCGCCGCACTGCCCGTCTTTGCCCGCAGCTCATCGTCGCCGAGCAGCCGCAGCAGCATCCCAGCCAGGGCTCCGCTATCCTCCGCAGGCACAATCCAGCCGGTCGTGCCATGCTGTACCATCTCGGGCATGCCCGTTGTCCCGCTCACAATCGGGGCAATTCCGGCAAGCTGGGCCTCCGTAACGGAGTAAGGCTGGGTATCCTGCAGGCTGGGCTGCACATAGATGTCGGCTCCGGCAAGCGCAGACGGGATATTGTCCACTTTGCCGGCGAACACCACCTTCTCGGCGATTCTGAGTCCCTGGGCCTGGGCCTTCAGCTCCTCCTCCAGGCTGCCGATTCCCGCTATCACGCAGGTCCAGTCCTGGCGGCTGCGGCAGACCTCGCCCAGTGCGCCGAGCAGCACGTGGACACCCTTGATGTATTCCAGGCGTCCGGCATACATTATGATCTTGTGCCCGGCGGACACCCTGAACGGCGACGGCTGGGCTGCCTTGGCGGCGTATTCCCCGAGATTAATGCCGTAAGGGACCGTATGGATCACATCCTCGGGGACCCCGGCATCCCGGACCCATTTGCCGATCCACTTCGAGGAGACCAGTATGCTGTCCGCGGCCAGCGCCCCCAGCTCCTCCATCCGCCGGAAATACCTCCAGATGGGCCGCTGTTCATAGACCTCCTGCGTCAGCCAGGGCTCCAGCCCCTTGTACTCGTAATAGGCCTCCCGGCTCAGCGCCCCGTGCATGCTCGTAACGAGCGGCACCGGGGTCTGCATAATCCGCCGCAGCGCATACGACGAGATCGGGTCCTGGGCATGGATAATATCGTAATTATGCAATCCCAGAACTGCGGCACCGCCCTCAAACACATACCGGCCTAGCTCAAAGCTGAAGATGCCGTGCTCCAGATGCAGGTGGGGAAACCTGGCTGAATCCAGATAAGGCAGCAGCGCGGAGTAGTAGGCTTTTTTATCAAAGGATTGTGCGCTTCCCAACAAATAAAGCCGGTTATTCTCCACATGGCTCCCCATCAGCGTTACCGAGTGCCCCAGCCTCCCGAGCTGGTCCGACAGCTGGTTCATGTACGTCCAGATGCCGCCCATATTGGTCAGTCCCCAGTAAGTGACCAGCAGTATTCTCATAAACTCCTCACCCCCGGCTAGAAATTATTGCATACTTAAGCAATTCAGCTGCGTAGTAACAAATTATTATATGAATACCGGGTAGTAGCGGCGTGGGTATGAGTCGAACAGAACTCCAGCTGAAAACACGCTATGCCTCATAGGATGATAGAAATCTTCAGTTCAAGTTATATAAATCAAAAAATCCTTTTTATCCCTTTCGATCTTTTCGGGTATAATCGGTATAATTCGTGAAAGGATATGTCATCTATGTCAAAAGCCCGAATCTTTGACCTGTCGCTGTTCGCCGCCGCAGCAGCTGTGGCCTTCGCTTGTCCCCGTGTAATCGATCTGGATCATACCTATTGGACCGCCCTGCTGCTCTACTGGGCATTCTCCAGTTTCTATTTTCAATTGCGCATCGTCACCCGGAGCGGCAATTCAAACATAGATTACGCGATCAGCTACACGTCCTCCTTCGGGGTGTTCGCCGGACCCCTGGGGACTTTTTTGTTCGAGACGCTTTACAGCTTTACCGTTTTTCTGTACAAAAAGAAGACCAAAACCGCAGATCCCGGTGAGCTGCTGGACACCTTTTACAATATTGGCTCCTTCACGCTGGGCGGGACGGCCGGCTATTATCTGTACACCTTACTGTATCCGTATGCCGGGCAGCTGCCGCTGGGCTACTGGCTGCTATTCTGTCTGGTTACCTTCGTCAGCATGGTGCTGTCCTCCGGCTTTCTGGTCATCACATTCACACTGTCCGGTGATATCAAGACCCGCAAAGAGGCGCTGAATCTGCTGCTGCGCAGCCGCAATCTGCTTGATTTCTGCAAGGTGGCGCTGACCAACGGCCTGCTCCTGCTGTTCTTGCAAATGGAGCGTTGGGATATGCTGCTCGCGCTGTTTCTGCTGAATTACGTCGTCAGCCTCTCCTTTTACTCCAAATCACAAAGCGCCCAGCACAAATACGAGCGGGACAAGTTCGAGCAGATGGCTTACCGGGATTTTCTTACGGGAACCTACAACCGCGCCCATATGGATAAAATGATGCAGGAGCTTAACCAAAGCGGAGAGATCATCGGCATTGCCGTAGCAGATATCGACCGCTTCAAAAAAATCAACGACAGCTATAACCACGCGGTGGGCGACAAGGTCATTGTCCATTTTGCAGAGACGCTGGCCGCTCACATGCAGGATGAGGATATTCTGTTCCGCAGCGGCGGCGAGGAGTTCACCATGTTCCTGCGGCACAAATCCTTCGAGTCATGCATGGCGCAAATCCAGGGCATCCTGGACAGCGTGAAGGATCACAGCGTCGCTGCAGAGTACGAGGAAGAGGATATTACGGTTACGTACTCCGCCTCCTTCGGGCTATACTATTACAAGACCGACGCCGACCGGAAGATTTCTATGGAAAAAGGTTATGTATACGCCGACCAGCTGCTCCTCGAATCGAAAAAGCTGGGGCGCAACCGGCTCTCGTACCGCAACGGGTTGACCCCGCCAGGCCTGTCAGAACAGTTATGACCTAGTCAAAAAAGCGCCGCTCCGCCGTTATCGGTGGAGCGGCGCTTGGTTTGCAGTTGTGCCGCTCCTGTGCAGCGTCTCTCGGGAACGGCAGTGTTGCTCCATTGGTGCAGTTGCTGCGGTAGAGAGCGTTAAAGCCACCTTGATGCAGCGTCCGCTGTAGAAGACGTTAGTGTTAATGCCTTTGCCCAGCGGCTGCGGTAGAGAGCGAGAGTGTTACCGGTGTTACTGGTGTTGCCGGATCTCTCGGGAGCCTCAGGCAACCAGCTTACAGCTGTGCGGCGCTGAATGTATCTCCACCTTCGATTGTTCCGGAGTTAAAGCCCTTGTAGAACCAGCGCTTCCGCTGCTCCGAGGTACCGTGCGTGAAGCTGTCCGGCACGGCGTAGCCCTGCGCCTGCTTCTGGATGGTATCGTCGCCGACGGCACTCGCCGCAGCCAGCGCCTCCTCCAGATCGCCCTCCTCCAGCAGATTCTCGCCCTGCACATGGTGAGCCCACACGCCTGCCAGATAATCGGCCTGCAGTTCAAAGCGCACCGAGTAGCCGTTGTATTCGGCCTCGCTCACGCTCCGGCGCAGCTCATCCAGCTTGGCGGTAGTGCCCAGCAGCGTCTGTACATGATGGCCGACCTCATGGGCAACGACATAAGCCATCGCAAAATCGCCCGGTGCCTGGAACCGCTGCTGCAGCTCATCGTAAAAGCTCAAATCAATGTACAGCTTGGCGTCGCCGGGGCAATAGAACGGCCCCACCGCTGAGGTCGCCGTGCCGCAGGCCGAATTCACGCTGCCGCTGTAGAGCACAAGCGTCGGGTCGGTGTACGTTATCCCCCGTGCCGCAAACAGCTCGCCCCACACCTCTTCAGTATCGGCCAGCACGACCGAGACGAACTGAGCCAGCTCCTCTTCCTGGGCCGAAGGCTGATAAGAGCCGTTTGTACTGGATGTGCTGGTGGTTGTGGCCGAGCCTAAATTACCCAGAATGTCGCCTACATTCCCGCCGCTCAGCAGTGTAACGATGACTACAAGAATAATACCGCCGATGCCCCCGCCTACCATTTTCCCGCCGCTGAGCCCTCTGCGGTCTTCTACATTGCTGCTGCCTCTTCTGCCCTGCCAACGCATGGCTTCAGCTCCCTTCATGTATGCCAATCGGACCGCCCGGTGCCGGTTCCGGCTCCTGGTCCCGTCAGTTCTATAAGAGATATACCCAAAAATCACAGGAGCGTACACGAAAGGCGCTTTACAGGTCTTTACAGTTCCAAGGGAATAGGCAAGCGTTCTTAGTTGCACTTTGTACATTTAAATCCTGTAAAAAGCCCCGTGTTCAGGAGATAGTTGCACTTCATACACCTAAAACAGTAAATTTCAATCACTTCAGTGTGTTCCCGGCCTTATAGCTGTACAATGTACAACTATAATGAAATGGCGGCCAATTCGCTTTGAAATAGTTGCAGAGAGTGCAATAAAAACGCAATCTCTGCACCATTAGGCAATAGGCTATTTGGAAAAGCAGGGTCCCTTGGGTTGAGAACGGCTACCGCTTCAACAAAAACAGGAGGGAGGCCAAGTTCTGGCCTCCCTCCTGCCGATCATCTTTCAATTCTAATCTGCTTGGGCCGTAACCCTGTGGCAGCCCCGCTAAGCCGAGTCATCCTGTCTCAGCCCGGCAGCTGCCACGGATTGCTGAGCCGCGCCCGCAGCGCCAGCATATCCTCCGGCCACGGATCAGCGACCTCGATCAGGTCCCGCGTCCAGGGATGGCTGAAGGCCAGCGACTCGCCGTGCAGCGCCTGACGGCTGGAGCCGCCGGGCAAGCCAGCGGCTCCGGCCTGGCCGGGAGCAGCGCCGCCTCCCGGAGCAGGCCACGGCGGCCCGCCGTACAGCTCGTCGCCGAACAGCGGATGTCCCGCATGGCTGAGGTGCACGCGGATCTGGTGCGTGCGGCCGGTCTCCAGCCGCAGCTTGACCACGCTGCCGCCCGGCAGCGCCTCGCGCGCCAGCACATGCGTCACCGCCGCTTGTCCGCCGGGGGAGACCCGGCGGCGTGCGGCATGGTGACGGTCGCGGCCGATCGGCGCGTCGATCCGCTGCAGCGCAGGCGGCACGGCGCCCTGCACAATCGCGGCGTACTGCCGCGAGACGTCCTTGCTGCGCAGCGCCTCATCCAGCACAAGCTGCGCGTATTCGTTCTTGGCGTACAGCACCGGCCCGGTCGTGTCCTTGTCCAGCCTGTGCACATGCCGGACAGCGATGCCGCCGCCGGAGACTGCATAATGTGCCGCCACGACATGGTCGAGTGTCACGCCCTGGCCGCTGCCGTCGGGATGGACCGCCATGCCGGCGGGCTTGTGGACGACGAGGCAGAAGTCGTCCTCGAACAGCACCTCCGCCTGCTGACTTACCGGCCCGATCCCCGCCTCACGCGGCGGGAACAGCCGCAGGCGCAGGCGGTCGCCCCTCCACTGGATCTCGCCCTCGCGGCGCATCCGGGCATGCAGCTTCTCCGGCATGCCGGCCGTCCCGAGCAGCCAGCGGTCTACCGCGGCCTCCCGGTCCGGTTCGCGGGTAATGCTGCGCCCGGGCATGGCTTCGAGCCATTCCCCGCGCCGGGTCCAGGCCCCGCCACCGGCCGGGTGTGCCCCGTTCTCCGCCGTCACAGTGCCTTCAGGGCATTGTAATGGCCCTCGATGGTCGCGTCGATATCCTGCTCACTGTGCACGGCAGAGACGAACATCCCCTCGAACTGCGACGGCGGCACACTGATGCCCTGATCCAGCATGTGGCCGAAGTAGCGCCGGAACATATCCAGATTGCTGGTCTTGGCCGTCTCGAAGTTGATGACCGGCCCTTCCGTAAAGAACGGACACACCATCGAGCCGACACGGTTAATGGTCAGCGGAATGCCCAGCTCCTTACTGTTCTTCCTGAGACCGGCTTCGAGCCGTGCCCCAAGCGTCTCCAGGCGGTCGTAGACCTCGGGCGTCAGCAGCTTCAGTGTGTGGTAGCCCGCCGTCATCGCCAGCGGATTGCCGCTGAGTGTGCCTGCCTGATAGATCGGACCGGAAGGAGCGATCTGCTCCATAATTTCTTTTTTGCCGCCATAGGCACCGACCGGAAGCCCCCCGCCGATAACCTTCCCGAAGCAAGTCAGATCCGGCTGAATATCGAACAGGCCCTGCGCACAGCTGTAGCCCACGCGGAAGCCCGTCATCACCTCGTCAAAAATCAGCAGCGCCCCATATCCCGTCGTCACCTTGCGCAAGCCCTCCAGGAAGCCCGGCAGCGGCGGCACCACGCCCATATTGCCGGCCACCGGCTCGACAATGACTGCGGCAATATCAGTACCATACCGTTCAAAAGCGACTTTTGCGCTCTCCAAGTCATTGTAAGGTACAGTAATAGTGTTAGCCGCCACGCCTTCCGGTACGCCCGGACTGTCGGGCAGGCCCAGTGTGGCCACGCCGGAGCCCGCCTTGATCAGCAAGCTGTCGGCATGGCCGTGGTAGGAGCCTTCGAATTTGAGGATTTTGCTGCGCCCGGTGTACCCCCGCGCCAGCCGGATTGCGCTCATCGTCGCTTCCGTTCCCGAGTTAACCATACGCACAATGTCCACCGAAGGGACGCGTTCCACAACGGCCTTGGCCATCTCCGTCTCCAGCAGCGTCGGCGCTCCGAAGCTGGTCCCTTTAACTGCCGCTTCCTGCAGCGCCTTAACCACTTCCGGATGGGCATGGCCCATGATCAGCGGTCCCCAGGAACAGACGTAGTCGATAAAGCTGTTGCCGTCAATATCATAAATCCGCGAGCCGCTCCCGTGATCCACATACACCGGGGTCAGGCCTACCGATTTGAACGCCCGCACCGGGCTGTTCACCCCGCCGGGAATATACTGCTTGGCTTCGTCAAAAGCCTTCCGGGAAGCCTCTTCCCGGCGTGACAAAGGCACATTGCCCATAGCGATATTCACTCCTGTCTTCTGTTTATATAAGCCTAGCCCTGCAGCCAGCGGGCTGCATCCTTGGCAAAATAAGTAATAATAATATCCGCGCCGGCCCGCTTCATGCCGGTCAGCATTTCCAGCACGACCGCTTTCTCGTCGATCCAGCCCTGCTGCGCAGCAGCCTTGACCATGGAATATTCACCGCTGACGTTATACGCCACCAGAGGCAGATCAAACTGGTCGCGGATCGTGCGGATGACGTCCAGATAAGCCAGCGCCGGCTTGACCATCAGCATGTCCGCGCCTTCCAGCACATCGGAATCCGCTTCGCGGATGGCTTCCCGCAGGTTGGCGGGGTCCATCTGGTAGGTCTTGCGGTCGCCGAACTGCGGCGCCGAATCGGCAGCCTCGCGGAAGGGGCCGTAGAAGGCCGACGCATATTTTACCGAATAGGACATAATCGGAATATGCTCAAAGCCGTTCTCATCCAGCCCCGTACGAATGGCCTGCACAAAGCCGTCCATCATGTTGGAGGGGGCGATGATATCCGCGCCGGCCTGCGCCTGGGAAACCGCCGTCTTCACCAGCAGCTCCAGCGAAGGGTCGTTAATGACATCCCCATGCACCTTGCCGTCCACAACATGCGTATGCACCATGCCGCAATGGCCGTGGTCCGTGAACTCGCACAGACAAGTGTCGGCCACCACCAGCAGCTCCGGATACCATTCTTTAATCAGCCGTGTCGCTTCCTGCACAATGCCGTCTTCGGCAAAAGCAGAGGAACCGACAGCGTCCTTCGTCTCCGGAATCCCGAAGAGCAGGACAGCCGGAATCCCCAGCGCCGCAATCTCGTCGACCTCCGCTTTCAGCGTGTCCAGCGAGAAATGATACACTCCCGGCATGGAGCCGATCTCATTTTTCACACCTGTTCCGTAAGTCACAAATATCGGCTGGATGAAATCCAGCTTATTCAGTACCGTCTCGCGCACCATACCGCGGATTCCGGCCGTACCGCGCAAACGGCGGTGCCGTATGATAGGAAAACCCATGTTGTATATCCTCCCGATTATATTTTGCAGGCAGTTGTCGGGTGAACCCGCGTCCTTGCCTGCTTAACCCTGCAATATCAGGCACGCTGCCCGGGAGCGGCTACAGACATTAGCTGCATTTGCTGCAACTATACACAGCTGATTCCGCCGGGCCAGCCTCTGCTTTATTGCAGTTTCTACAGCTAATATGAACATAAACGGCCGTTTTTCTTCCATCAGGCCAAATTAGCTGCACAGATTATATCTATCTTACCCCGCAGCGCCAAAGCGCCTAACAGTTGTACAATTTACACTTATCCTGTTCGTTCCTTTATTTCAGCCGGGTTTCTGCATTCCAGCGGCAGAGCTCATGGATCAGACCATCAATGGTGGCTTCCTCCGCAAGCAGCCCCGGCGTAAAGCCAGCCTCAACGGCCGTCTGTTCCGTGAGCGGGCCAATGCAGGCGATCTTGATATCTGCAAGCAGCGTCATCGGATCTTCCAGCCCCATGCGGTTCAGAATTTCTATGAAGTTGCGTACGGTTGAGGAGCTGGTAAAAGTAATCGCATGAATCCGTTTCTCCTCCAGCAGCCGCAGCAGCTCTATATCATCCTCGCCGGTAACCACTGTCTCATACGTATCTATCTCCGTGACCTCAAGCCCCAGCTCGCGGAGCTTGTCCGGCAGCCACTCCCGCGCCAGATCGCCGCGCGGCAGGAGCACCTTCTGGCCCGGCAGCAGCTCGCTGCCGAAGGCCTCGATCAGCCCTTCCGCCTGGAAGCGGGCGGGCAGCTCACCAGCCACCAGCCCGCGCCCCGCCAGCGCCGCGGCTGTGGCCGGGCCCACCGCGCCGATGCGCGCGCGGTGCAAGCCCCGGATGTCCACCTTCTGCTCCGCCAGGTGGCGCCAGAAGAACTCCACGCCGTTCACACTCGTGAAGAATACCCAATCGAAGCCCGGCAGCTTGCCGAGCGCTTCGGTGATGGCGGCCTTCTTCCCGGCGTCCTCCGGCATGACCGTCTCAATTACCGGGAACTCGTACGGCTCCCCGCCGAGCTCCTCGATCAGCTCCACCAGCTCGCTGGCCTGGCTGCGGGCCCTTGTCACCACGATGCGCTTGCCGAACAGCGGCAGCGCCTCCGCCCACATCAGCAGCTCGCGCTGGCGAACCACCTCGCCGACAACGATGACGGCCGGCGGCTGGAAATCCGCCGCCTTGACCTTGGCCTCGATGTCGGACAGCGTACCCGTCAGCGTCTCCTGGTCTGCGCGCGTGCCCCAGCGCACCAGCGCCACCGGAGTTTCCGGGGGCCGCCCGTGTTTGATCAGCTGCTCGCTTATGTAACCGACTTTGGCGACGCCCATCAGGAACACCAGCGTTCCCGTGGCATTCGTCACCTTGTCCCAGTGGATCGAATGATCCAGCTTATCCGGGCTTTCATGGCCCGTGATGATCGACAGGGAGGAAGCCAGCTCCCGGTGCGTGACCGGAATGCCGGCATAGGCCGGTACGCTGATCGCCGAGGTGATGCCCGGAACGATCTCATACGGGATGCCGTGGCGGCGCAGCAGCTCCGCCTCTTCGCCGACCCGGCCGAAGATCGTCGGGTCACCGCCCTTCAGCCGCACTACCGTCTTGCCTTCCAGCGCCAGATCCGCCAGCAGCTGGTTGATATCCTCCTGCTTCATCGTATGGCGGTCCGTGGTTTTGCCGACATATATTTTTTGACCGCCGGGCTTCATCCACTTCAGCAGCCGCGGACTGGCCAGCCGGTCGTAGACCAGCACATCGGCCTTGCGGATGCACTCCATCCCCTTGATTGTAATCAGCTTCGCGTCTCCCGGACCTGCCCCTACCAGGTATACCTTCCCCTTCATCCCACTCATCCCACTCATCCCAATCATCCCCTTACATCTGCCAAAATCTTCTCCGCACCTCTGGCGATCAGCTTCCCCGCTACCTCCTGGCCGAGCTTCACCGGGTCACCGCCCGTGCAGGTCTCCTTGAGAATTACCGATCCGTCCGGCGTGCCGACCATACCGGTCAACGTGATGCTGTGCGCTGCCGATGTCCCGCCGGCGCCTGCCGCAAGTACTGCAAACGCACCGATCGGCACCTGGCAGCCGCCGTTCAGCGTGCCCAGGAACGAGCGCTCCGCCGCGACGGTCAGCGCGGTCTGCTCATCGTTGTAGAGCTGCAGCAGCTGCAGCAGCGCGGTGTCATCCGCGCGGCATTCAATGCCCAGCGCCCCCTGGCCGACCGCCGGAATGCAGCTCTCCTGCGGCAGGTAGGCCGTGATCTTATCCTGCCAGCCCATGCGGGAGAGTCCCGCCGCCGCAAGCAGGATGGCGTCGTATTCGCCGTCCTCCAGCTTGCGCAGGCGCGAGTCGATATTGCCGCGCACCGGGCGGATCGTAAGATCCGGCCGCAGCGCGGCCAGCTGGCTGGAGCGGCGCAGACTGCTGGTGCCCACGACGGCGCCCTGCGGGAGCTCCTCCAGCGGCACGCCGCCGCGGGAGATCAGACAATCGCGCGGGTCCATGCGCTTCGGCACCGCACCGTTTACGAGCCCCTCGGGCAGCTCGGACGGCATATCCTTCATGCTGTGCACGGCCATGTCAATCTCTCCGGCAAGCATCGCCTGTTCGATTTCTTTGACGAACAGTCCTTTGCCTCCGACCTTGGACAAGGTCACGTCCAGGATACGGTCGCCTTTGGTGACGATTTTTTGCACCTCAAAGGTGAAGCCGAAGCCATGCTCCGCACTTAGCCGCTCCAGGTCGGCAATCACCTGCCCGGTCTGTGTAAGGGCCAGCGCGCTTTGCCTGCTGCCAACTATAATTTTACGCATCATTATCTTATCCTCCCGTAACTCCGTCTGCTTTGCTTCTACCAGCACACCTTGCCGCCATCGCGCGGTCACCCTTTAATATGTACAACTTTAACACGAAGAACATGCCCGTGACTGTTACAGGTCCTGTTCACTGCCAGTTCTGGTCGTTAATTGTTACTCGACTCTGTTCACTACCCGCTTCCGTTCCTTACATTTCAGTTCCACTGTCCGTTCCTGTTCATTACCCGTTTCTTCCCTCAGTTCTTACTCTTCCCGGTTGGCCGCGATCCACGCCGTAATCTCCGCATCGCTCCAGCCGGTAAATGTGCCCTGCTTCATCTCGGCCAGTATATCCAGCTTCACGAGCTTTCGCAGCAGCCGCGCGCGGTGTGCGGGCGAAGACTCCCGCCGTTTGATCTCGCCGCGCAGCTCGTGCAGGAAATCGAGGTAGGGCTCGTATTCCTCGCCCAATATTTCCGCCAGCCGCTCGGTGATTTGCACCGCGGCTGCAGGTCCCGCGCCCGCCGTTGACACGGCGACGGTCAGCCTCCCCCGGCGCAGTACCGCCGGGGTAATGAAGCTGCCAGCCTCGGCATGGCTGGCCACATTCACCGGGACGCCCCGCTCGCGTGCCTCGCGGGCTACCGCCTCATTAACCGCCGCATCGCTGCTCGCGGCGTACACAAGGGCCGCTCCCCGGACATCTCCGGGAGCGTACCCCCGGCTGACCCAGGTCACAGCGCCGTCCCCGGCCAGCTGCTCCAGCCGCCCCGTCAGCCCGGGGCTGACAACCACTAAGGCTGCTCCGCTTCCCAGCAGCCCCTCAACCTTGCGCTCCGCCACCGTACCGCCGCCAATCACTACAACCCGGCAATGCTCCAGGTCGAGCATAATCGGCACTAACCTTGTCATTTCGGCTCCACTCCGCTCCCGCCTGTAGTTCTGCCGCCGCATTACAGCCATAAACACTTATCCATCGCCGCAACATCCGCATGAAAGCCTCATTAACAGCAGATTAGCCGCATCCTGATTTCTGGATGGTTAACGCAAATTGCACAGAAACAGGCAACAGCCCGCTATATCCAACTCCACTCAGACGTGATGAATGATAGGCAACCCCTGTTCCCACAGCATAGGTTAGTTGGAAAATCGCCACTTAATTTTACCTGTATGGAGATAATCATCAACTTAGTTGGATAACCGCCACTTAATATGGACGAAAGTCGATCCTTACCCAAATATCGGCCCAATTAAGTGGCCAAAATCGAATTAGATGTCTGAAATCCGTAAAAACAGCCAAATTAGTGTGCGAAAATCGAACTAACTGTATTGGCTATTAAAGTTTACATCAATCTCAGCCGTTTTGGAGTGCTATAGATTTGGGCCTGCCAGATACTGCCGATCCTCCAGCTCCGCAAGCCCCGATCTACTCCTATTTTACTTTTTTGTGCTCAGCTTAATAGTTACGTATGCTCACTCACCGTTCTACTGTTCTTATATTATAAGCTGCTTACCACGTTACTGTATCACTTTGATTCACTTCCGGTTAGCCACTTAACTCTCGCCTGTATCGCCCAAGTTACTCTACCATCACCCACAGGCGGTTAGCATGCTATTGTAATGATCCACACGCCGCTTTCCAGTTACTGTAATATCACCTTAATTCACTAACAAGTTTGCCACGTAACCCTCGCAGGCATCGCCCACTTACCACGTTACTCTACCATCACCCACAGACGGTTAGCATGTTATTGTAATCACCCACATGACGCTTCCCAACGTTACTGTATCACCTTAATCCACTACCCGGTTAGCCACATAACTCTCGCCTGCATCGCCCAGGTCTACCGCTTCCAGCTCCACCTTACTCCCGGTCTTCATTTCTCGCAAGTAATGTCCGCTCCGGAGCTTTATTTACCACATGCTCACGACCGTCTCCAAGCCTTCCTTGACAGCAGTCACATCTGTCTCTTGCTTTCATTTCCCGGGACTCACGGCCGCCTCCGGACCTTCATTTTACTGCAAGACACGTTCGTCTCCCAGCCTTCCTTACTGCAAGACACAACCATCTCCCGGCCCTCACTACCGCAAGCCACATCCGTCCCCCGCTCTTCACCCGCCCCAGCCGTGGAAATCCGAGAACGAGTTCAACAGGAAATTCAGAATCAGGAAGGCATAGCCGGCAATCGCCCAGCGGGCCATTGCGCTGCCGCCGTAGCGTCCAAGGCGCCTGAGCACCATATAGGTTATGTAGATTCCAAGCGCAATAAGGGTGGTGAGCACTTTGGTATCCTGAAACAGCGGCGTCCGTCCTTCCGAGAGGATTGAAACGCCGGCCAGGACAAGGGAAAGAATCAGCAGCGGAACACCCGTATATACGGCTGTGCCCGAGTACTTATCCATCGTCTCCAGACTGGGCAGACGGCGAATTCGGTCATCCCATTTCTTAATCTTCAGCCTGCGGTGCAGGAATAGGTACATTATCGCAAATACGGTGGCCAGTGTCAGTGCGCCAAAGCTCAAATTGGCCAAAATCACATGCAGCGCCAGCCAGCCGTGCACGGCACTCCAGCTCTGCAGCGTATGGTCCTCCGCCGTCAGCCATACCCGGTTGAGCAGAAATACGCTGAAGCCCGCCACACTCAGCAGCAGCAGCGTAAATTCTCCGCCCCGGGTGAACGACACGGCCAGCGAAGTCAGCACAATGATAAAGGAGAACCAGAACAGGAAATCATACGGCGTAAAAATCGGCAGTCCGCCCTCCTGCCCGAAACGGATGGCCAGACCGGCCATCTGCAGCAGCCCCACAACAGCAAGAAGCCCTGTGCCCAGCCGCTTACCGCCCGGATTGCGCTTCAGGCAATCCGAGAAAACAAACAGCAGGCTCAGGGCGTATAGCAGCAGAGCGGTATCATATATTCTGTCCAGCAGCCCCATCCCGGGTCACCCGCCGAGTACGCCGGCAGGCGCAAACACCGTCTTGGGCACGGTGAACTCGCTGACGGACGGACGCTCCTGGATTCCGGACTGAACAGGGGAAGAACTTCCGCCTTCCTGACCGGAGTCCATCAGCTCCTGGAGCGCAAAAATTTGCGTAAAATAATCAAGCGCCTCATTGCCCTGCTTCCCGCCGGACAGCTCCTTGATAACATTGATCGGGTCATGGAGCATCTGGTTGACTACACTTTTCATCAGGCGGCCGATGACTTTGCGCTGGTGCTCATCCAGCTCGGGCAGCTTCTTGAACAGGCTGTCGAGCGTATCCTCATAAATTCCGTTCGATTTATCCTGCAGGGCGCGGATCACGGGACGTACGCCGAGCGTCTTCAACCACAGCTGGAAATCGTCCATTTCTTCGGCAATCATAACGTCAATCTTGGCCGCCTCGCTGCGGCGCATCTCCAGATTGCTCTCCACAATGCCTTCCAGATCGTCGATATCGTACAGGAACACGCCCTGTACCTGGGCCGCACCCGGATCAATATTGCGCGGAACCGCAATGTCGATCATAAAGAGCGGACGCGAAGGCCGGCGCTTCATGCTGACTGCTACCTGATCCGCCGTCAGCACGTAGCCGGTGGCCCCGGTCGAGCTGATCACAATATCCACCTCTTCGAGATGCTTCAGCGCATCCTCAAGGGTGCTCGGCGTTCCCGAGAACTTCTCGGCCAGCTCCGCCGCGCGCGACAGCGTTCGGTTGGCGACAATGACTTCCGCCGCTCCGCTGGTGTACAGATGCTTGACGGTCAGCTCGCTCATTTTGCCGGCGCCGAGAATCAGCACCTTTTTGCCGGTAAACGCCCCGAAAATCCGCTTGCCCAGCTCCACCGCCGCATAGCTGACCGACACCGCGCTTTCGCCGATGGAAGTCTCACTGTGCGCCCGCTTGCCGAGCGTTACCGCCTGCTTGAACAGCCGGTTGAACCACGTTCCGGTGGCGCCTTCCGCCTGGGCCGTCAGGAATGCATTCCGGACCTGTCCCAAAATCTGCGTCTCGCCAATTACCATGGAATCCAGACCGCAGGTCACGCGGAAGAGGTGGGCTATCGCCTGTTCATCTTCGTATATATACATATGCTGTGCGAAATGTTCGCTCTTGACATGAAACCACTGCTCCAGGAAATTGCGGATGAAATATCCGCACATATGCAGCCGGTCCACGACCACATAAATTTCCGTACGGTTGCAGGTGGCAACCAGAACCCCTTCAAGCACGCTCTTGGTGTTCATGAGCTGGTGGAGCGCTGCGGGCAGATCCTGTTCCGCAAAAGCAAATTGCTCTCTCACTTCCACGGGTGCCGTCCGGTAATTCAGGCCAACGACGATGATATGCATCGCTAGTTCACCATCCTAATCTCTATTCATTGCTGCAGCAATTTCTACTATTAAAAATATATCCTAAACATAAATTCCCCAATTACTGTGTTAAGTATATCACATGAAAATGCAGCTTCTTGCAAAACCTTTGAACTCTTTTTGACATCTAGATAAGAATTATTATAATTAAAAAACTGTAAAAGTGCCACGGTTTATCTTGGGTTATTTCTAAAATATTTATGAATTTACCGGTCCGCTAATCTACCGCTTCTCGGATTCCCCGGATAAATTCCCCTTCCACTATACATAATATAGGGAATTGAACAAGGGAGGAATTGACATGAACAAGCCGGATGGCCGGCTGTGGATTGCCGCTTTGGGCGGCGTATATGAAATCGGCAAGAACATGTATCTCGTGCAGTATGCCGACGATATCATCGTCATTGACTGCGGTTCCAAATTCCCTGATGAAAGCCTGCTCGGCATTGATCTGATCATTCCGGACGTGGCTTATCTGCTGAACAACCTGGACAAGGTACGGGCATTGATCGTGACCCACGGGCATGAAGATCATATCGGCGGCATCCCCTATCTGCTGAAGCAGCTCAACCTGCCCGTCTATGCTTCCCGCCTGACGCTGGGCCTGATCGAGACCAAGCTGAAGGAGCACGGACTGCTTCGGCAGACCAGCCTGCATCCCATTAACGGCGACTCGGAGCTCAGCTTCGGCGAGATCACGGTTTCCTTCTTCAATACGAACCATAGCATCCCGGATTGTCTGGGCGTGGTGTTCGATACACCGGAAGGGGCGGTTGTGCATACGGGCGATTTCAAATTCGATATGACCCCGGTCAACCGCCAGTATCCGGATATTCATAAAATGGCCGAGATCGGCAAAAAGGGCGTAAGGTTCCTGCTCTCGGAGAGCACCAACGCCGAACGCCCTGGCTTTACCCCCTCGGAGCGGCTGGTCGGCGAGCATATGGAGGAGGCTTTTCAAAAAGCGGAGCGGCGGATCTTTGTGTCTACCTTCGCCTCCAATGTACACCGGCTGCAGCAGATCGTCGATGCCGCCGGACACACCGGCCGCAAGCTGGCGCTGCTCGGCCGCAGTATGGTGAACGTGGTCGGCGTCGCCCAGGAGCTCGGCTATCTGCGCATCCCTGAAGGGATGCTGGTTGAGCCGCAGGAAGCGGGCAAGCTGCCGCCGGAGCAGGTTGCTGTGCTATGCACCGGCAGCCAGGGCGAGCCGATGGCCGCGCTATCCCGGCTCTCCACCTCCAGCAACCGGCAGATGGAGATCGGCGCCGGTGATACCGTACTCATCGCCGCGAACCCCATTCCGGGCAACGAGCGCAACGTCTCGCGCGTCGTCGATAACCTCTACCTGCTGGGCGCAAGAGTGATCTATGGCTCGCGCAGCGAGCTGCATGTCTCCGGCCACGGCAGCCAGGAGGAGCTGAAGCTGATGCTGACTCTGATGAAGCCGGAATACTTCATCCCGATTCATGGAGAGTACCGGATGCTGCATCACCATAGCCTGCTGGCCGAAGCGGTCGGTGTAAACCCGGACAACATCTTCATTCTGAAGAATGGCGATATTGTCGAATCAAGTAGCGGGAACGTCCGGCAATCGGGCCGGATTCCCGCCGGTCAGATCCTCGTCGACGGCCTTGGCATCGGGGATATCGGCAATGTGGTGCTCCGTGACCGCCGCCAGCTGTCCGCCGACGGCATCCTGATTACCGTCGTCACGCTAAGCCAGGCCGACGGGCGGCTGCTGAACGAGCCGGACACCATCTCCCGCGGGTTCGTCTTCGTCCGCAACTCCGATACGCTGATCAGCGAGATCAATCAACTCGTCACCCAGACCCTGCAGCAGATGAGCGAAGCCGACCTCGGCCAATGGAGCATCATCAAGCAGACGATCAAGGACGTGCTGGGTAAATTCCTCTACGACCGCACCAAGCGGCGGCCGATGATTTTGCCGATTATTATTGAGGTGTAGGCGGCCAAGCCGAATGTATGCGAATAATCAGAAACAATGTGCATCGCGAAGGGGAATGGGCTAAATGTATACGATAAACACGTAGGGACGCAGCAAGAGAGCTAACGGGATATTCTCGTCAGCTCTTTTTGTTTGTATCCGATAACACTCCTCGGATTCACACTCCCCACATTTTTTTATCTATATAAGTTGAACTTAAGATTAGCCTGAATAAGGCCGGAAAGTGAATTAAGTTATGGACTTCCGTCCACTGTTATTCCCGATCCCCAGATGAATACCGCTAGTTGCTGTTGAATTCGCTGGCAGCAGGCTCTGTCCGGCTCTGTTTAGGTATGATGAACGAAAAGAACCCCTAATCAACAAGGATAAATGTATTTCGTACAACTATTTGTTAGGTATCCATCCATCTTTGAAGGATAGATGTATTTTGTGCAACTAAAATCAGCATATTGGGATCAAACTGCCTTAAAGCAAGAAAATAGATGTACGAAATGCAACTATAGTCGGGAAACGGCCTGTTTAGGTGGATATAGTTGTACAAACTGCAATTAGCAGCTTAGCAGCGGGTAGTGAGGTCATTAAGAGCAATAGCTGCTGTCGCCTTTAGTCATGGGTGCTCTTGGCCTTCCTCATCTATTTTATTGATTTGACCTGTGTGGAGGATAATCACGATCTACCTTTCAGCAGCTTAAAACGATGACAGCCCGCGCTTCGCCTATCAGCTTTTACTGCAGAAAGCCATCAGTCGGAGGCCGAAACCGCAACAAGCGTATAAATCAAGAAATCTACGGACGGGAAGCGACCGGAAGTCTAAATGTTTTCTTGCGTCACGGCTAATCCCAACACAACAATCTTTAGTTCAATCCATCTATACTGTCAACGATGAGACTGGCCTATTGTTTCGGTAAAGTAAATAAACATGACACCAAATAAAGGATTGACACATAATATTGACAATGTTAGCATATAAAAAATGATCAAGAGTCATTATATCTGACATGAATTCAGGTGTTCAATCGGGTCTACAATGCCATACGTAACATACGCGTAATATTTCATTCAACTACATACCTCTTGTATAAGCTCATTAATTTGGTTTGAGCGTTTCTACAGGCAACCGTAAATTGCCCCAGGCTACAAGAGGCACACAAGTCTTTACAGCATCTGTTCTGATCGAGCCATGCCTTGGCATAGCTCGGACTGGGCGGGTCCTGAATGCTTGTCCGTGCCTCTTGCGCCCGGGGTTTTTTATATTTAATAAGCATAAGGAGTGAGGAGCATGAGCACCCAAGTCGGCAAGTTAAGCCAATCCATCAGCAGCGCCAAAAGCGTGCGCATCCACAAAGACAAGGACACCGTATACGACTTTAAGCTGTATCCTTTTGGAGAGCGGGGCACCTACATTGAGCCTGAGCTGATCAGCGAAATTACTGAACGTCTGGCGGCGGATATCGAGGACCGCTTTCCTGCCTTTGATTACATCGTCTCGCCGGAGCCGGGTGGGCACACCTGGGGCATGCTTGCCGCCTACAGGCTGGGGAAGCCGATGAATATTTTGCGGCTCAGCACAGAGCTGTACGACAACTATGAAGTATGTATCAAGCGCGAGACTGCTTATAACGAGAACTATATTTATTTCGACGGCTTTAAGGCCGGAGACCGCGTACTGCTGCTGGACGATGTCATTAGCTCCGGCGCGACGATCCGCTGTATTGCCCGGCAGTTTGCGGATATGGGCGTAGAGCTGGTCGGCGTGCAAGCCATATTAGCCAAAGGCGAGCACTACAGGAAGCTGGAAGCGGACCTGCAGGTTCCGGTGGTTTTTTTGTCCGGCGTGTGAGAAGCTTTGAGCCTTCAGCAAATTGAATCTCATACGTTTTGATTCTCATTAGCTTGAAGCTTTAACTAACTTCGTTCCCTCGATCAGACTAGTTTTAAATATGACTTGTTCTTAGTTCAGAATTGTTATCCTTCTATTCAATTGTATTTCCTCATCTTAGATCTTACATCTGTTTCTCTTTCATCCCATTAATTCTTTCATCACTTTAATCTATCATTACCACAGCTGTTTCAGCGCCTTGTCTCTTCATCATTCCGCCGTGTCTGCTTTTCGACTTTCACTTAAGGATGTGACCACCATCATGGCTTATTACTATGACCAACCCTCACGGACGTTCAGCGAATTCCTGCTCGTCCCGAACCTTACCACCAAGGAATGCGTGCCCGGCAATGTCGATCTGCGCACCCCTGTAACCAAATTCCGGCGCGGTGAGACCCCGGCGCTCAGCATGAATATCCCTTTTACATCCGCAGTAATGCAGGCTGTATCCGATCATAACCTGGCCATTGCCCTGGCCAAGAACGGCGGCATCTCCTTTATCTATGGCTCCCAGTCGGTGGAGCAGCAGGTCGAGATGGTGAAGCGGGCCAAGAAATTCAAAGCCGGCTTCGTCATCAGTGATTCCAACCTCCGTCCGGAGGACACCCTGCAGGATGTGCTGGCCCTGAAAAAATGCAGCGGCCACTCCACCATCGCCATTACCGATAATGGCGAACCGACCGGCAAGCTGATGGGCATCGTCACCAGCCGCGATTACCGCGAGAACCGGCTCCCGCCGGAATGCCCGATTACCGAGTTCATGACCCCCCTCTCCTCACTGATCTATGCCCAGGAGGGCATCACCCTCACTGAAGCCAATGACCTGATCTGGGACCACAAGCTCAATTGTCTGCCGATTGTGAACGCCAGCGGCCATCTCGTCTATCTCGTCTTCCGCAAGGATTACGATAACCATCAGCAATACCCGCTGGAGCTGCATGACAGCAATAAACAGCTTATCGTCGGAGCCGGCATCAATTCCCGTGATTATAAAGAGCGTGTTCCGGCGCTGATCGAAGCGGGAGCGGATGTGCTGTGCATCGACTCCTCTGACGGCTACTCTGAGTGGCAGGCGGAGACCATCGGCTACATTAAAGCAACGTTCGGCGAGAGCGTGAAGGTGGGTGCAGGCAATGTCGTGGATAAAGAAGGCTTCCTGTACCTTGTCGAAGCCGGAGCGGATTTCATTAAAGTGGGCATCGGCGGCGGCTCCATCTGCATCACCCGCGAGCAAAAGGGCATCGGCCGCGGTCAGGCATCCGCCGTCATCGAGGTGGCTGCCGCACGCCAGGAATATTACGAGCAGACCGGCATCTATGTCCCGATCTGCTCCGACGGCGGCATCGTGCATGACTACCACATCGTGCTGGCGCTGGCGATGGGCGCTGACTTCGTCATGCTGGGCCGCTACTTCGCCCGCTTCGACGAGAGCCCCGGCCGCAAGCTGCTCGTGAACGGCAACTTCGTCAAAGAGTACTGGGGCGAGGGCTCCAGCCGGGCCCGCAACTGGCAGCGCTACGACTTCGGCAATGCCGACAAAGAGAGCAAGCTCGAATTCGAGGAAGGCGTTGATTCCTTCATACCGTATGCCGGCCGTCTGAAAGACAACCTCGACCTCAGCATCAGCAAGATCAAATCGACCATGTGCAACTGCGGAGCCTTGTCCATCCCCTCGCTCCAGGAGAACGCGAAGATCACCCTCGTCTCCTCGACCACGATTTACGAAGGCGGTGCGCATGATGTTATACTGAAGGAGAAGGATAGATCGTCCTGATGTGTATAAGCTGACAGGCGCAAGCTGCAGGTAGAGGAACAAAGGGTATTCATCCCTTCTCCCCGACAATCCTGCATCGGTAACTTCAGCTGCAACTGCACGCATGTTCAGTGACGATTTTACTCTAAGACATCTCCAAGGAGCGTTTATTATGACCGCATTACGCAACACCCTCGTCACTCAGGAAGAATTGCAGCAGGCTGTTAAGAAGCTGGGCGCGGCCATTTCCCGCGATTATGCCGGCCAGGAGCTGGTGCTTGTCGGCATTCTCAAAGGCGCGGCCGTCTTTATGGCCGATCTGATGCGTGAGATCTCTTTTCCCGTAACTATCGACTTTATGTCTGTATCGAGCTACGGCAGCAGCTCCACCACTTCCGGCGTAATTACCATTAAGCAAGACATTGACACGGACATCCGCGGCAAGCACGTCCTGCTGGTCGAGGACCTGATCGATACCGGACTCACCCTGCAGCATCTGAAGGCATTGTTCGCCCTCCGCGAAGCCGCCAGCGTCCGTATTTGCACCATCCTCAGCAAGCCGTCCCGCCGCATCGCCGATATCCCCATCGACTATTGCGGCATCGAGATTCCCGACGAATTCGTCGTCGGCTACGGCCTGGATTACGCGGAGCAATACCGCAATCTGCCGGAGGTATGGGTTGTGGAGACGGATAAGTAAGAGCTTGAGCTTTTGTAAGTAGAGACTTTGCATCCATGCCCTCTGTTCAATATAAGTCTCCATGCTGATCACGCTGAAATCAAGAAAACCGGAACCTTCAAGCTCTCAACCCTGATGGGCCAGAGAACGCGAAGGTTCCGGTTTATTGTTTATCTGCAAGATCTAGCCTGGGATAAGCGTCTTAACTTCCGCTGCGGAAGATGCCTCCTCACAAAATACAACGTCAACCCAATCATCAGCGCATAGTAAGGCACCAAAACAGCTAAGCTGTAATCATTCACATGCCCGGTCAACAGCAAAAAATGTGTACTGGTCAGGAACATGGCCTCTTGAGTTTCTTTAAGATGAAAGTATGGATAGACGAACAGATATATATTCAGGATATACATAAGAATAAGTAAAAAAGTGCTAAGCGAACGCCGGATTGCAAAACTCACCAGCAATAATATTTCAGTGATTATAAACACTAACGTATATAAAGCCACCTTTGATCCCAGTCCGTCATCGGAATAGATTACAAAGAGTGTAGTGGTATCTTTGTTTTGATACATAATATGTGAGAACTCATAATCATAACTCGTTGCCCTCGCAGCAGAGTGGTTTACTGCCATGAGCATATGACTTACAAATATTACAATCATGAAGACGGCCAACACATTAATGATCAGATAGGTTCGGCTATCTTTTGACTCATGCATATGCGTCATCGGTAAGAGTCTCCATCCATTCGTTGGAATAAGGAATACTTATGATTGTATAGACATGAGTCTTATTCTGAAGCGATACACATCACATTTACTTACGCCTTCATTGTAGCTGCTACGTTAACGCTCCCCGCTGTTTACCTTGTTCCGCTTTCGCTTCGTCTGGAAATAAGCCAGTCCCCAGATGACCGCCACAAGCGGGATGAAAATATATAATGGGAGGGAAAGATCTTTACCGGTGATCATAGACGCAACCGACCAAACGACGAGGACAGCCGAGTAATAAATAAACATTCTGCCAAAAGTACTCACATCCTGCACCTCCCCCAGCTGATTTCAACCCCTCACCACTCCGTTAACATACGAGGAAATCCGAAGCCCCATATCAGCAGGCCGATGATGATCATAAGGCCACCGGCTATTCTCGCCATCACCAGCGGCAACCCCCGATCATGCTCAGACCTCTTCACAGAACCGAACTTAGTTGTATTTATCGTCACCTTTTTCATTTGCACAAAATAAAGCCCCATTGCCACAAAGAACACTCCCGCCAGCACTCGCAAAACCATCATCTAAACTCACCTTCCCTTCTTCTTCGTATTCATCGCCATATAATAGGAAGAACCCCCACCAGTAGGCCGTACAGCGTATATAGAATTTTCCACTTCAACGTTTTCTCATCGAACAGCAGCCACACAACTGCCGGGATACCGAGTCCTGTGAACAGGCCAACAAATTGCGCTTGAGCTTTGATCGACATACTATCCTTCCAGTATTTTTCTGATAATATCTAATAACCAGATTTCGCCGATAAAACCATCTCCCCTCAGTTCAGTAAAGCAAAGTCTGGCCATTGTACATCCACGCAAAAAAACGGAACCTCCGCCAGAAATCAAGCAAGGTTCCGTTTTTATATTGAATGGTTTGGTTGCTGCGCACACTTTAAGCCACAGTTACAACACGCCTCTGCGGGTTTAAATGTAATGTATAGATAATATTTTAGAGAACGGCGGTGATGCAGCAATGGGTGTCCTTCTCAATATGGCGATCGGCGGTATCCTGAACGGGGTTCTCAACCTGGCCTTCCCTAACTTTATGGCCAAAATACGTCCATATCTCATCACACATCCTGTACCCGAAGATCCGGCTTACCATATCCAGAGGGGCTAAAATGAGCCTGACAATCGGCTTGTCATGTCTTATCTTTTATGTAATATTCCGCTTAATGTAAGCCTCGCTCACTCCTTGACTTCAATCCCGAAATAATAGGATGCTGAATTCCGCTCCTCCCACACCGCTTCCAGAACATACCGGTAATATCCCGGTTCCATGGGAAGAGTGTATCGGTATTGATCCGGTTGACCGATAGATTCCTCTTCACCGTCCGCATCCGTAATCTTTAACCAGAACTCATCCGGCTCATGGAGAACTTAATCCGAAGAACAGCACCTGGAGCCGCAGACATCGCCTGCTCTTGCACCATGCCATAAAACACATCCGGATGAACCGGATCTGCGCAGATCCCCTCCGTCTTCGTACCAAACCAGCAAGAACTGCCACCAACATAATCGACGTTCTGTCGCTGTACCGAAATCTTCGGTTGCACTGGCTCATCGGGTAAAGTTTGCGGCTCCACGCACCCAGCTATCAGGAGAAATAAGAAGGCAACGCAGATAAGGATGAAGGACTTTGTCATAGACACGCTCCCGTAAAAAAACCTCTAGACTAGGAGTAATAGGAATCGCTCGCCTGCTGCACCTTATCGGGATTCGGTAAATCTCCTTTATGTAGCAGCTTACGCCGCTTAGACCCAAACTTGACCCATACCCGGTTATCATCATCACGAAAAAAGCGAATTTGAACCCACTTCAGTGGTGTCCATATTTCTTTAAAATAATAATTAGGCATAGGACCTCACTCCCTAAATAATGTAATAGAGATATCACCCATTATAGACCTAAGTATCGATTTTGTTTGTCGTTTGGTGTACCAGGCGTACGAAATTAATACATCAATTCGAAAGTTTACCAGCCTACCGCTCCCTCTCTCTTTCTCTGCTCGACTGATAGAACGCCAGCCCCCACATGAGAATCAGGAGCGGGATGAAGATATACCACGGCAAGTAAACCGTCTCCCCAATTACGAAAGAAATGACCAAGAGTATCGCTACTACAATGATTGAATACAGCATACCGCGCCCAAACGTTTTCACATCCATTAATCTTCGTGGGTTACTTCCAACTATTACTCTAAATATTTGAAGGTAACCAACCTAGAACATGGACATTCAAAAAAATCGGCCTCTTTCAGTCTCGGCAATTACCACCAGAAACCAAAAGATACCGATTTAAAAAATCTTCTGTGTTAATTTGCGCTAGTTTTAAGTTGCATAAATATTCCCGGATTCAGCTGGCTGGCTTGATTCGATCTGTAAGAGGCTTCATTCACTATCAAAAGTACCGGTAATATCCGAATCGGCAATAGATTTATCATATCTGCATAATTCATGACTAAACTTGAACAACAAAATCCTTAGTAGTTAGGCAATTCAATTGTTTAACCAAAATTCGGAAAAACAAAAGACATATAAACCTTAGTACAGATCTTTTAAAATTTCAACTGTTTTTGAAATCCCTTCTTCAAGTTTAATTTGTGCTTTCCATCCTAAAAGTTCAATTTTAGTAGAGTTTAGTATAGCATTATTGATAATTGAATAACCAGCCTTTTCAGAAGATTCTGGGATTTCGTTTATAATCTTTAAAGAATACATTTTAGCAATAGTTTCAGCTAATTCTCTTATAGATACACCAGTAGAGTTGTTAGATATATTGTAAGCTTGACCGGATTCGCCAACGAGAAGGATTGATAATATAGCTCCAACAGCGTCCGATACATAACAATATGAGCGTTTCTGCAATCCTTTACTTTTTAAAACAATATCATTACCAGAAACTGCACTTCTTATAAATTGAGCAATAACTCTACTATCAGTTTTTAACATAGTAGGACCATAAACATGACAAAGCCTTGCAACTACCACATCTAGTTGATGTTGCTTAACATAACTCGCACACAACGTCTCAGCAGCTCTTTTACTTTCAGGGTAGCATGAACGTGGATTGGTAGGGTTTATATAGCCGTAACTATCTTCGGATAAATTAACAACGTTCCCAAGATTCTCACCATAAACCTCACCTGTAGAAAGAAATAATGTTCTTACTTTGTTTTGTGATAACGCATATTTTAATAAATTATTCATACCATTTATATTTGCCAACATTGTTCCAATTGGATCATTAGAGAAACTTAGTGGATCTGCGTTGCTCGCTCCATGAATTATATAATCAATTGATGTATCTTTTATAGAAAAAAATTCGCCTACATTTTGTTCAAGAATGATGAATTTTTTGTTCTTTATATATCTATCAAAACGCTTTTCAGCTTTTATTTGATTTCTAGCAGTTATAATAACTCTAATGTTGCTTTTATATATTTCATTTCGATACATTAATACATCAACTAAAAATGAGCATATTAATCCAGTGGCCCCTGTGATTAAGACTGTTTTATTGGTTAATTCCGACCATGGTATGCATAGTTTTAAAGTATTTTCAACATCTTCTTCATATATATTAGAATACAGCATTCAATAATCATCACCTTGTTATGTTTATTTTAACCAGGTATCTTTAGTTGAAATAAGTATTGATTTGAATATTTCAATATCTTCGGTTCTTGTTATTTTAATATTCTTTTCTGAGCCAGAAGAAAAATAAACTTCTTTACCTAACTCAACCATTAATGAACACGTTGCGAGTGAGTTATTTATCCCTCTTTTTCCTGCTTCCTCATGAGCCAATATTAACTCAGATAGTTTAAATACTTGAGGGGTTTGAGTTCTCATTAATTCTTCTCTAGGAATAGCTTCTTTGGAAGCTATATTATTTGTAGACTTTAAAATAACCTCTGTACATGGAATAGCTGTAACAGCATTCCCATACTTTCTGCACGTAACAATAGAGTCAGAAATAATATCTAAAGATACTAATGCACGATTTCCGTCATGAATCAAAATAATATTATCTTCGTCAATATGTTGTTTAAGGATATCTAATCCGTTCTTTATCGACTGTTGTCCATTTTCTCCACCCTTAACAATCCATTTTAGCTTTGTTATGTTAAACTGTTTGGAATATGCACGAAGTATCTCTTCCCATCCTTCTAAACATACTACTGCAATAGAATCAATGTCCGGATGTTTTTCAAAAGCTTCTAATGTATAAATTATTACTGGTTTATCATATACGTTTAAGAATTGCTTTGGAATATCTTGTTTCATTCTTTGGCCACTACCACCAGCAATAATTAATGCAGTATTCATATTATTCACTCCAAAAGTTAGTTAGTTTTATTTCCAGAATGCTTTATATCTATGATGACTCACCCTATTATTTTCAGGGGGGAGTTTCATATAGTCTCCATATAAGTTTTTGAGATACTTTTCATAATAAACAGGTACATAAAAAAAATCATCTTCAAATCTCATCTTTTTTAATTCAGTACAATATTTTTTCTCGATACGTTCTTTCCTTCCATAACCAGCAACTGAAACTGCAACAAAGTCAGAATCCTCATAGATATATTTACTCGAAAATCTATCGATTTTTTTGAGTATCCACTCGTAACCCATGGTAATTAAAAAGAATTTGCTTAAAATTTTCAAAGGCATTTTCTTTGAATCTTTCTTATAGTTATGTATGATAAGTAATCTAATGTTCTGATAGATTTTCATTTTTTTAAAGAATTTGTCAGAATCTTTTATAGTACTCGGTAAACCATCCATAGGAAAGACATCAATATATACGCCTATTGATTTGTTTGAAATATCGTTTTCAATAAGTTCTGTTCTGTTATCAATAACTTTAGCAAATGAATACATATATTCCTTACTATTATACATTGATAACACTTCTAGTTGATCCCCGATACCACCCTTAGATAACTGCAGAAATTTCATATAATCACTTCTCGGCATGATGATATCAATATCATCATCCCAAGGAATAAAACCCTCATGTCTCACTGCACCGAGAAGAGTTCCACCTGCCAGAAAATATTTAAGATCGTGTAACTCACAGAAATTATGAACATGCTTTAATATACTTAATTCAATTTTTTTCATTTCCTCAAGCTCAATAATTTTCATTAGTGTTCCTCCTTTTCCTATTTTTTAATAAAGTAATTATTTTTTTTATCTCCATTCTAAAATCGATAGCAACTAATATAAAAGTACAAATAAAAGCTGATAAAACCATTGAATTGTTCGCCTTAATATAAACAATAATAGAAACACCAACCAAAATAATACTATAAATTAAAAATTTAAAATTAATTTTAAAATTAATATTACGTAACAAAATTAATGATCTTATTATTATCGTGACTAAAAAACCGATTATA
Organism: Paenibacillus tepidiphilus; assembly: GCF_008635795.1. Taxonomy (GTDB): domain Bacteria; phylum Bacillota; class Bacilli; order Paenibacillales; family Paenibacillaceae; genus Paenibacillus_AQ; species Paenibacillus_AQ tepidiphilus. Next base: position 62,281 of record NZ_VWRQ01000007.1, read on the forward strand.
AGTGAAATACTTGCTCCATTTACACCAAATTTATCTATCAAAGGTTTTATTAAAAGAGCATTAACAACAGCACCAGAAATGGTTGAAATTAAAATTATTTTCGTTTTCATAATATTTCCGAATATTGTCCCCAAAAAATTACTCAAAATACTCAGCATTGCACCCATTAAATATAAAGGAATGTAATTTTTTGCCGATTCGTATGAAAAATCAATGATTAACGGAAATAAAAAATATATAAACGATAAAATAAGTACTGTTGAATATGTCATAACTTTAAAATATAAATTAAATGCTTGTGAAAAAAACACTCCTTTTTGAGAATCTGAGCCTTTTTTTGAAAATGCAACTTCTTGCCAAGCAAGCGAGAAGCACATAGAGACCATTGTAAGTATGGATCCTATTCTACTCGCTACAGAATATAATCCATTTTCATAAGTACTTAAAAAAGTTGTAATAGCGACTCTATTATAACCCGTTAATAACCAAAAACTAAGAGAATTAATACATAGAGGAGCAGCAAAAAGAAACATTTTCTTCATTAACTCTTTATCAATAATTTTAACTGAAAATCTTTTAATTACTTTAACTGAGTATTCTAAATATAAAACTTGAAACAGAATTGAAATTATACCTGCTATATAAATAGACGAGGAATCCATCCCAAAGCCAACTATAAGTAAGATGTTTACTATGGCAGAAATAAAAGTGGAAATTAAACCTGAGATGGCATATGTTAAATTTTTTCCGAGACCTCTAGTAATAGAGGTGTAAAAACTTTGCAATGTCAGAGTAATACCATACAAAAGTATCCATTCAAAAAATCTTATATTATAAAAATAATTGAAACAAATTAATACTATAATATATAAAAACAAACTTAATAAATAAATTAGTCCTCCACTATAAATAGGTTTATATTTATTATTCTCATCCTCATACATAAATCTTAATACAGCATTCCAAATATCAAAAAAAAGAACAGACGTAGCAATCGATAAATATGCTATAGAAACGTCATAATATCCGTAATCTGAAGGTTGTAAATATTTGGTGTACACTGGAAGTAAAACAATCAAAATTACCTTTGATAGTACATTTCCCACAAAGTATAAAGCACTTGACTTTAAAAAACTTTTTATTTCATCCATTATTTTCCCGCATTTCTGTTTTAATAGAACCCTTTAATTTTTAATTTTAGTTTCATAATCGACAATAGTAATTTAAAACTTCTCAAACCATTATTAAATTTAAAACCTGATAAGTGAACTTCATATTTTTCGTAGTATCCCCGCACTAAATCCATTGATATTTTTTTATTTATTGCTAAATTTAAACGATAGGTTATTAATGCTGGCAGCCTGTATTTTGTTATTTCGGGTACATCTTTCCCCTCATTCTGTTTACTAAAGTCAATTATATTCATTAAGGATAAATAATCACTATCAATTTTGTTGATAGAAAACTTCGATAGTTTACTTACATCCTCTTCTACAACATAGTTCGTCAAATGCCTTTTAACATAACTTATACTATTAGCTTTTATTATACATTTACTTATAAACTCCACATCTTCTCCCCAAGATAAACTGGAATTAAAAGAGAGACTATTCTCTATAAGAAGTTTTTTACTTATGACCCAGCATGATATATGGGTTTTTAATTTCCCCAACAAATACAATTGAAGTACATTTGCTTTATGGAACACTATTTTTTCTTTTTTTTTCTTCTCGTAATCTTTGTAACTATAATAACCGCAATAGCATAGATCAGAATTATCATTGAATATTCTATTAGTCATTTCAAGCAAAAAATCCTGCTCATAAAAATCATCTGAATCTAAAAATGCAATGTATTTACCAGAGGCTAAACTTATACCGTAATTTCTGGCGTTAGAAACACCCAAATTCTCTTGAGAGTAAATCCTCATTCGAGAGTCTTTATCACAATAATTTTGGACTACACTCGCCGTTTCATCTGTACTACCGTCATTAATAATGATGACTTCAAAATCTATAAAGCTTTGTTTAATCAATGATTCTAAGGCCATTGAAATTGACCGTTCTCTATTATAAACAGGAATAATGACAGATATATTCGGCTGCATTAACAACTTCCTTTCTTCTCTTCAAACTCCATTAGAATCAGTTTAATAAAAACCGCTCCCAATAAAATTGCCCCTGATTTCATACTCTCCCCTTTATAGTTTGATAAAAGCAAGATAAGTACCAAGGAAATTGACATCAATGATTCGATTAGTTTATTAGAATCTTTCATTTTTTTTCCTATCTTCAATAAAAAGCTTAGGATACACGAGTAGAGAATAGTAATATATATAATTCCTCCCATGAACATATCGTTCACATAACCAATGTCTGACGGACGCTTCCCATGTATTGGACCATTCTCTCCAAATACTCTGTAACCTTCACCCCAGATTATTCCCAATCCTTTTGGCCAATATAGCATAGTATTTAAAAGAACTTCATAATTCCCACTATATTCATTTGTGATTAATAATGCTAAAGAATCTTCTATCCCACCTATAATCCAGTTATAAGTATTAGGGGATGCAACTTTTATAATTAATATTATTAAGAAAACCACTATAACAAAAATGACTACGTATGAAAGAATCTTTCCAATGGATCTACCTCTTAGCAAAAGTAGAATAACTGTACAAATAAACCCCACAGCAAAAACAATTAATCCAGTTCTTCCATTCAATAGAATAGCAATAAGAAGAAAGGGTACATAATATAAAAAACGATAATTTTTCAACATTGCATATATACATGCCAAGACAGCCAGTATTCCATGGAATACTGGTGTAAAAAAAGTGTAATCCCCGCTTATACCATATATCCTATTTGCTGAAATAAAGACATTTTCCTCTCTACCGTTATAATATAATTCTAAAGCTATATCTCGGAATCCAGGGACAAATAGCATAATGATACACATAATCCCTTGGACAAGCCCAAGATTCAATAGAAATATAATAGCCTTTTCTTGTGTATAGCTCTTTTTCTTTAATAGATATACAATAAAGTTAATATGAATTATTTGTATAATAATAAAATTATTTTGAAGTATTCTCATTTCATTACCACTAATATAAGCACGTATGCTAAAAAACATACTTGCAACCATTATCCCTAAACAAAGCGTAAATATTTTTTTATTTATCTTAAAGTTACCTTTTAAAAGTAATAGTAAAATAAATATTACTCCTAAACCCAAGATATAATGACTTCTTATCCCTAATACTTCTTTTAATTCAGGCATATAAATTACAAAAAAGGCATAAATATATATTAATAATAGAGAATTTTTTTTATCAATTCTTGTTTTCAAGATTTTTCCCCCACTAATATAAATATCTTCTATCTTTCGTGTAAATTAATTAACTCCCTATACATCGATACGTATCTGTCCACCATTTCCCCCAAACTGAATTGAGTAGATTTGGTCATTAAACTTTCAACTTTTTTTTGTGTAATCTCTTCATTTTTCAAAAAAAACTCAATTTTTTCCGAAAGTTTTTTAAAATCACCAACTTCAAATAGTAAATCTTTATCACCTATAACCTCCCGAAGCCCATCTACATTGGATCCAAGCACGAGTTTTCCAGCAGCCATGCCCTCAACAGCAGCTAAACCAAACCCTTCCCAATTAGAAGACAGAACAAGTAAGTCTATTGACTTTAGGATTTTAGCAACATCATTTCTATAACCTAAAAAATGAACTCTTTCACTAATATGAAGCTCAGTAGCTAGAGATAAACTTTCCTCTTGCAAAGGCCCCTCCCCTACTAAAACTAAGTATATATTAGAGGATAGTAAATTAACGGCTTTAATTAAAGTCTTTTGATCCTTCTCATGGGAAAATCTACCAATCATACCAATCAAAATATTATCATCAGTCAATTTTGGATTAAATTCAGATTTATTATAAGGAACAGCATTTGTATATTTACTTAAATCAATACCATTTTCTATCACTTCAAACTTACTATGCTCATTTTCTTTTGTAATAATCCACTCAGTCAAGTTTACTTGGGCCTTATCACTTATTGAAATCACTTTTTTGTATTTAGAGTAAATGAAACTATCTAATAATCTAAAATATATTTTTTCACGTCTTCTATTAAAAGTACTGTGTTCTGTTGTAACTAACTTAGGCTTTTTACTAATTAACTCAACAGCGAGAACTGTCCAGTATTGAGATGGGAATAAATGAGTATGTACAATATCATATCTCCCCTTTTTAATAAAGCCTCGGATATATAGAATATTCAACGGATTTCTTGGTTTACGTAAAGGGACAATATTAATTTTAATATTTTTTTTCTTAAGTTCCGCTTCGTAAATATTATCACTATCTGTGAGCAACAATAAATCAATTTCAATCCCATCAATTTTATTTATTCTAGGCAATGTCTGCTCTAATAGTTTTTCTGCTCCACCCGATCCTAAGTTATTAATTATATGTAGTATTTTCAACTTAACTCTCCCAAATTTCTGATTTTCTAACTTTATAACCATTTGGATTCTTAAGTTGCCATCTCCAAGCATCTTCACACATTTCTTCTATACTCTTCATTGCTCTCCAATTTAGTTCGACTTCTGCTTTTGATGGATTCGAATAGCAGATAGCAGTATCACCAGGTCTTCTGTCAACGACCCTATAATTAATCTTAGCTTTCGTCTCTTCTTCAAAAACTGAAACTAACTCCATAACACTGTAACCTCTGCCTGTTCCAAGATTAAAAATTGATACACCACTACTAGAATCAATATATTCAATTGCCTTAATATGGCCTCTAGCAACATCAACTACATGAATAAAGTCTCTTACTCCTGTACCATCCTTAGTTGGATAATCATTTCCATAGATTTTCAACTCTTCTAACTTCCCTACCGCTACTTGAGTAATATATGGAAGAAGATTATTTGGGATACCGTCAGGGTCCTCACCAATCTCTCCACTTTTATGAGCACCAATCGGATTAAAATATCTAAGGATAGATATATTCCAAGTATTATCAGAAATATATAAGTCTCGTAATATTTGTTCTATAATCAATTTGGTTTGACCATAGGGATTAGTAGCTTTTAAATCTGCTTCTTCATCTAATGCACCCATAGCAGGTGTATATACAGTAGCCGAAGAACTAAAAACTAATTTTTTCACATTAAATTTATTCATTACTTTCAATAATACCAGAGTTCCACTTAGATTATTTGTATAATACATTAGAGGATTTTCAACTGATTCGCTAACTGATTTATACCCCGCAAAATGAATAACTGATTCAATCTTTCTTTTTTTAAATAATTCTTCCAAATCACTTTCACATAGTAAATCTATTTGATAAAATTCTATCTTCTTTCCTGTTATCTTCTCGACTCTATCTAATGCGACCTTACTACTGTTATATAAATTATCTATTACTATAACTTCAAAATTAGCATTTATTAATTCTACACAAGTATGACTTCCAATGTAACCTGCTCCCCCAGTTACTAAAACTCTCATTTCTTAACCTCTTTTCAATAATAAGCTATATATAAGACTGATAAATTGATAACATAAGATTTTCAACATTCTGTATACTAAACTTATCTATATAATGAGTATTAAATTTACCCATGTCTTCCCTTAATTGAGAATCACTAATTAATAGATCTAAACCTTCTTTAATATCTTTAGTAGAATCAGGACGAATATAAACACCGCCTTTGTTCTCTACGATAAGATCGGTGTTTCCTCTGATTTGAGAAACTACACAAGGTAATCCCACAGCCATAGCTTCCATTAATGAAACAGGTAAACCTTCCCTAAAGGATGGAAAACAAAAGATGTCCGCAACCTTTAATATTTCTATGACGTCATTCCTAAAACCAGTGAAAATAACTCTATCATCAACATTTAATTTTTTTGCTTGGTCCTTAAGATTATTTAGGAGATTCCCTTGCCCACAAATCACATAATATAAATTTTTATTTTTAAACTCACATAAAGCGTCAATAATTTTCGAATGATTTTTATTGTTATTTAATTCACCGATAGAAATTAACATAATTGAATTGGAGGGAACACCTAATTCCTCACGTTTACTAGTTTTATCAACATATTTTTCTTTTATCTGATCTATATTCACTCCTATACCAGGGACATAAACTGCATTTGATGAGAACTTTCTTGCAGTATTATAGTCTTCATTATTAATAGTAATAATTTTATCTGTATATATAGAAAGAAACTTTTCTATCGGGTAATATAACAGCCAATTCTTAAAAGGAGCACCTTTATAAAAGTGAAATCCATGAGCAGTATATATCACTTTTGTATTATCTTTTTTACGTGACTTCCGTGCTGCTAAGCGACTAATTAACCCACCGATAGGTGAATGACAATGAATAATATCAAACTTTTCTGTATTAATCAGTTGACGGACCTTAAAGTATATTCTAATATTTTTTAAACTGAAAGCATTTCTTTCAAAATGCATATCGTGAACTTCAACATCAATAGTTTTAAGACGCTCAATTAGATGTTCCACACTTTTCCGATCTGAAGTGCTTCCAAATTTAAAATTTGCAGCTACATGAACTTTGCATTTTAGTTTTTGAAGTACTTTAATATTCTCTATATTAAATTGGTCAATCATTGATGCCACTGATGCTACTATTAAAACCTTTTTCAAGTTTATTTCCCCCAGAGTGTATGCTTTATAGATTTTTCAAAATCCACAAGACAGTATTGCCAATCATAGTGGGTAGATAATTCTTTTTCATAAATCTTATCTCCAAAGATTTTATTCATAAATGAACTAAAAGATAAAAATATTAAGATTATCCAATTAAACAATGAAGTGAAAATAATTTTCCTCCCATAAAACTTCACTAAAGTCTCTACTATATTCACGGTAGATACGTATTCTTTATTTTGAGGAAAAAACAATCCACTATCATTGTAATCTATATTTAATTTTATGAATTCACACAAATTGTCAATATAAATCATACTTCTTTTATTATTCAACTTAGGAAAAATGGGTGACCATTTAGAAAACTTTATAAGTTTAGGGAAATTGCCTTTACATCCCGGGCCATACACCATTGGAGTTCTAATACAAGCTACTTTATACTCTCTATCATTCATTTGTTGAATAGCCTTATCTGCTTCCAGCTTACTACGTCCGTAGAAATCATTAGCTCCAGTTACAGTGTCTTTGTTAATAATAGTTTGATTTAAGGAATTATTATCGGATCCATAGACGAGCATACTGCTCATAAATATAAACTGTTTAACATGCTCCTCTTTAGCCTTTGTTGCTATTTCTATAGCCAAGTCACGATTCACCCTGTAGTACTCCTCTTTCATTTTTGGATCCGCAGACACATGAGCAATACCAGCAACATGCAACACAACATCGTAATGCGAAAAATCGCGATCCTTCCACTTCGTTCCTCGAACGGAAATTTCATCAATCTCATATCGCTCAGGCCATTGCTCCAACCATTTAATAAAGCTTGTACCAATATAACTGCCTTTACCGGTGATCAATATTTTCTTCTTGTCCATCTTATAAAGCAGCTCCTTTGGTGGGTGATGTCACTTCTGCTTCGCTGGACCCTTCTCTTACACCATCAGACTTTAATACACTGTTTATGGTCATAAAAAAAACTTTAACATCAAAAACAAGAGATAATTTCGTTACATATTCACCATCAAGTCTAGCTTTAACTTCTATCGGCAGCTCATCTCTGCCATTTATTTGTGCCCAGCCTGTTAATCCCGGCTTGATATTATTCGCTCCATATTTATCCCGCTCTTCATTTAGATCATGCTGGTTCCATAGTGCAGGTCGAGGACCGATAATGCTCATATCACCTTTAAGTATATTGATGATCTGAGGAAGTTCATCCAAACTTGTCTTCCGCAGGAATTTCCCAACTTTGGTAATGAAGTAATCTGGATCTTGCAACAAGTGAGTAGGCATGTCTTTAGGTGTGTCAGTCTTCATTGTTCTGAACTTAAGAATATGAAATTCACGTTTGTTTCGACCAAGCCTTTTTTGTTTAAATAAGATTGGACCTTTGGAGTCCAGCTTGATTGTTATAGCGATGATCAAGAAAAAAGGCCATAACAGGAGAATCCCGATTAGTGCCAATAAGAAATCAATGATAGGTTTTACTATAACATACGGCTTCATTTAAGCTCACCTAATCCTTTATGTACTCTACTGAAAATCCCTATATTATGAATGCACAGCCTCTCATTAGTATACAAGAGACTGTGGCTATTCTTATCAATCTGCGATTTTATTAGTTGTTCATACCCTCGGCAATTGACATACCCTTTTGCAACTCAGCCTCAAACGTAGCTCTATATTGGCTAATAATTTCCGTAGAATAACCATATTTCGTGAGTTTGGCTTCAGCATCGGCAATAATGCTATTGAAGCTGGCTGTAAAGGAAGCTAATTGCTGCTTACCTTGGGATAATAGACTGGATTTAGTTGCTGCATCTGTAGCAGACAAATAATCTAATGCAAGTACTGTCAGGGCCGATCTGCTTTGAGCCTGTAATGCTGTAAGCTTGGCTTCCGTCTCACTGGTTATCTGCTCATATGTCGGGTTCGCAGAAGTACTACCGCCTCCCGCACCAGGAGCCGGTGTTGCAGTGGCTGAGCCGGTTCCGCCAGGTGTTGTTGTACCGCTGTTGTCTTCAGAGCCTTGATAAGAGGCTGAAGTTGCAGTTACTGTCTTTGTCTTCTGGTCCCAGCCAATTGTATGACCCACCGATTCTGAGAAGAAGCGCAAAGGTACATATAACGTACCATTCATGATAAAGCTGGATTGTCCTGCAGGGAGCTTCTTGTTTGTTCCGTCAAAGATATAACTGGCATTCACCTTGGTAAGGGTTATGTTCTTCGCTGTTGATGCATTGCTCCCAAGATTCATTAAATATTCCTTAATGACTACTAACTCTGAACTGCTTGGATCTGCGACCGTAACTCTTACGTTCTTCGCATCCCAACTGACGCTCTTCTGCAGAGCATAAGACATGAAGCGAAGCGGTACATAAGTAGAGTTATTATAGATAAAAGCGTATTGACCCGCAGGCGGCTGAATGCTGACACCGTCAAAGATCATCTTGACATTCATGGTTTGAACTTTAACATAAGAAGTCTGTGTCGCTGCTGTCGCAGCCGAAGCGGACAATGGTGCGGATGCAGTTAGTGGTGCAGAGCCTACCAATGCTAGTAGCAACAATGCTGTTGCGGGTAACTTAATCTTCGACATTCTCATTCACTTCCTTCTTCAGCTGCTTGCTGTTCTTGTTCTTGTGCTTGTATCTGCTTCTCTTCTTCAAGAATCTGATCGCGAGATTTGCCTTGGCTTACACCATACTTCTTGGCAATCTGGGATAAGTCATTATACTGTTCTTCGGATACCTTACCAAGAATAATACTGCGTGCTTCTCTCTTCTCTTCAATGGTCAGCCCGCCAGAGGCCAGTTCCTGCAGACGTTTGATATCTGACATACTGAGCTGTCCCAATACAATTGAAGCAACGTCCGCTTTATCTTTGACTGTTACATTTTCCTGAATCTCTTTAGCCTTGTCAGTGGATACTTGGGCTGTATAACCACTGGAAGAGCTACCTTTGTTGTCAGTGGCTGATGATGTTGGGCTTGCCGGCTTAGTGGTTGATACCGGGTCCGGTTTGTCGGTGGCAGTAGCAGCCTTACTTGATTCTTCAGAACTGCCACTACCAGGGCTTACCGTCTGCGTAGGTACTGCAGTTTCTGTCGGCTCTGCCGTCTGATCCTCTGATACAACAGCTGGTTCGGCAACTTCATCTGAGACTGTATCATCTGCCACAGTCTCCTCCACATCAAAGCTTGAAGCCATTGAATTCATCAGCTTGTCTACTGCATAATTTGCTGCAAACAGTCCACCGACACCTAGTACGACCAACACCGACAACGTCCAAATTAAAATTTTCTTCCATCTCTTCACTAGCAGGTACCTCCTAACCGATATTTAGCTTATCGCCGCCTGCGCTACCGGCTGCATGGGAACAATCTGGTTGATGACTTCACGTATAGCCGCAGGTTCTTCGGTTAACACTCGTTCCAGTCGCTTAAACTCCAGCTCCAATTGGTTCTGGCTGATGACATTCGGCTGTCCGATAAAGATCCGGTCATGCTGTGTTGAGCCTAAATTCTCTTCAGCGGTCAGCAATTCCTCATAGAGCTTCTCACCTTCACGAATCCCGCTGAACACAATATCGATATCTTTATATGGCTCGTATCCCGACAGGGTGATCAAATCCTCAGCAAGGGTAAGGATCTTGACCGGTTCACCCATATCAAGTACGAATACCTCTCCCCCTCTGGCGAAGGAACCCGACTGGATGACGAGTTGCACTGCCTCAGGAATCGTCATGAAGTAACGTACCATCTCCGGATGCGTAACCGTAACCGGGCCACCGGCAGCGATCTGCTGTTTGAACGCCGGAATTACACTGCCCCGGCTGCCCAATACATTACCAAAACGCACGGCAGAGAATTTTGTTGCACTTGTTGTATTTAAACTTTGCACATACATTTCGGCAATCCGCTTAGTGGCGCCCATAACACTTGTCGGGTTAACAGCTTTATCCGAAGAAATTAACACAAACCGTTCGGCTCCGAATTTATCGGCCGCATCTGCTACATTGCGTGTGCCGAACACGTTATTCTTAATCGCTTCCGAAGGATTCCGCTCCATCAAAGGAACATGTTTATGCGCTGCAGCGTGAAAGACTACATCCGGTCGGTATTCGCTGTAGATGTCCATGATCCGGGTACGATCCTGTACATCGGCAATCAGTGTGAAGATCTGCAAATAAGGAAATTTCTTACGCAGTTCCATTTCAATCGTGTAAATACTATTCTCACCATGCCCAAGAATCAGCAGCTTGCCCGGTGCATAAGGTGATATTTGACGGCATAGTTCCGAGCCAATGGAGCCGCCAGCTCCAGTGACAAGAACCGTCTTGTTGTGCACATAACCGAGAATACTGTTCATGTCGGCTACAATCGGTTCACGACCCAGTAAGTCCTCTACACTTACATCACGCAGCTTCTTCACTGAAATCTTACCGGCGATCAGGTCATTGAGAGCAGGAATGATCCTCAGCTTTACACCGGTTGCTTTGGAAAGATTAACAATCTCCGATATCTCTGTCCTCGAAACTGACGGCATAGCTATAATAATTTCATGAATATTGCGTTCTTTGACAATTCGGGGGATATCATAGCGGTTACCCAGAATGGGAACCCCCATAATCATCATATGGTATTTATCTTTATTGTCATCAATGAACCCTACAATTCTTGTTCCTGCAAACGACGGTCCTGTTAATTCTCTGGCGATCAAGATTCCGCAGTCACCCGCTCCAACAATTAGGGTATGTACCTCGGAGTCTTTCACAATATTCTTGCTGCTGCGGAACATTCTCCAGCAGAACCGGATACCGCCTACCAGCAGAAGAATGGTCTCCACCGAACGCACTTCAATGCTCAGAGGGACCCGTCCCGGAAGAATAATAAAAGCCACTGCATATGAGATCAGGGCTCCTACGACAATAGCTTTAAACACCGATACAATCTCGCCAATGCTGGCATATTGCCACACTCTGCGGTAGAGTCCAAAGTAAACCAAGCTTCCTCCGAAAGCAATGGAGGAGATTAGTGCATACCATAACATTTGCGATACGTATTCACCGGGAATATGACCATAAAAGCGAAAAAGGTAGGAAGTCATAACGCTGAACCAAATAATCGCTATATCGATCAGAAATAATAATAACACTCTTGTTTTAGCTGTCATTTTGGTGCCTCCAAAAATAACAAATTCTATCTAGGAGCGTCAGTTCCCGTAATAGTAATAATAATAGCCTTCACTAGCCTTACGTTTAACATTATTTAGAACAACTCCGAGCATCTTAGCCCCTACACGGTCAAGACCGCTCTTAGCCTTAGCAGCAATATCTCGTTTAACCTTACCATAGCTTACAACCATAATAACGCCATCGCTCTTGGATGCAATGATTTGCGCATCAGTAACTGCTAGCAGCGGCGGTGTATCAATAAGAACAACATCGTATAATTGGCGTAATTCCTGCAACAACGCATTCATCCGATTGGAAGCCATCATTTCCGCAGGGTTAGGAGGGATGGGCCCTGAGGTTACAATGGATAAATTACTCACTCCTGTAGCTTGTGTAGCTTCCTCAAGAGAGGATTGCTGCGACAATAGTGAAGATAAACCATGCCGATTGCTGAGAGAAAACGTCTTGTGCGCTGTTGGCTTACGCATGTCACCGTCAATCAACAGTACCTTCTTATCTGCTTGCGCATATGCTGCAGCCAGATTGGCCGTTACGGTGGATTTGCCTTCTTCCGGTCCCGTTGAAGTTACCATAATAATCTGGATTTGTTCATCGATCGAAGAGAAATCAATATTTGTGCGCAGCGTTCGGAAAGCTTCGGATACCGGCGAGCGGGGATTGGTCACGGTAATCAGATGACGTTGTTTACTTGGTTGCTGTGACATGTTCTAGTTCTCCCGCCTTTCTGTTTAACGTTTGAGATTGGGTTTCAGTATGTTTCGTCTCTTCTTGACCCAGCCTTGTAATCATAGCAATCGTTGGAAGTCCAAGGTACTTCTCAATGTCAGCTTCGGTCTTGATTGTATCATCCAGATATTCCAGAAGGAATGCAATTCCCAAACCGATCATCAAAGAAACAATGAAAGCAATCGCCAAATTCATAACCACATTCGGCTCCACTGGACCCGGTTCAACGTCAGGATTCAGCTTTGCTTCATTGAGAATCGATACATTCTCTACGCTGAACAATGAAGGAATCTCCTGCTTGAACACAAGGGAGATGGCATTTACGATTTCCGCAGCTCTCTCATACGAATTATCTCGAACGACAAGTGTCATCACCTGCGTATTATTTACAGAACTCACATTAACCTTCTTCAACAATTCTTCAGCAGTCGTATTAAACTGCGGATATTCGTTGGCGACGACATCCAGAATAGCCGGTGTCTTAATAATTTCCTTGTAGGTATTAATTAACTGGATATTGGTATTGATCTGGTTGAGGTCAATTTGCGTTGCAACCGCCTGTGTCGGCGTTTGGTTGACGATAATTTTGGTTGAAGCTTCGTACACCGGTTTCTTAATGAAAAGACTATATACTCCTGCAAGCAGGCACACTACGATGACAATGCTGATAATCATCCACAGTCGCTTCCTGATAATCTGGAAATAATCGCGAAGATCCAATTCTTGTGCTGACAACTGAATTTCCCTCCAAGCTGTTTCAGTAATCTTTCGTTTTCCCTCAAAAAAGTGCCTCCTCTCACCTTGACGAGAGGAGGCCCTCCTTGCTAGCTATTCTTTACTTGAAGTTAATTGTACGGTAGATAATTACAGCTGCTTCTGCACGGTTAGCCGTGTCATTCGGATTGAACTTGCCGGCATTGCCGATTACCAGGTTGTTGCTTGCTGCGAAGGCTACGCCTTCTTTCAGGGAAGCGGCGATCTTCGAAGCGTCGGAGAATTTGCTCAGCGATGCAGTGTTCGAAGTGGCAGCAGGATTAAGAGATTTAACTGCACGAGCGATCATTGTAGCCATTTCAGCACGTGTGATCGAAGCGTTTGGATCGAATTGAGTAGCGCTGCGGCCAGTGATAATACCTTTCTCAGCAGCAACAGCTACGTAAGGAGCGTACCAAGCAGTCGAACTTACGTCGCTGAAGTTCTCAGTTGCAGTGCTGTTCTCCAGGTTCAGACCGCGAACCAGCATCTTGGCAAATTCAGCGCGGGTAACATTGTTCTTCGGTGCGAACTTACCAGCCCCTACGCCTTCAATTGCGCCCTTAGCAGCAACAACTTGAATCTGTCTGCCAGCCCAAGCTTGAACCAAAGCAGTATCTGTGAAGCTCACTTTATTCTCGACAACAGCATAGGAAGAGAACGTGTCGCGTTTCTCAATGATATGTTCTCCGTCAACCACACCTCCGTGGAATTCAAGCGCACCGTACACAAGCTTCGATACGGAGAGCAATTCTTTATCCAGACCAGTTGTATTGGCAAGTGGAAGCTTGATGGTCAGCGGTTGTTTGAATACTGTTGTTGCAACTCCGCCAACTTTAAGATCGAAATCATATACCTTGGAAGCCAATTTCTGCGAAGAAACCGAAGTTACTGCAGTGTCTTCCAGAGTTGTAGTTGTAAGAGTAAGAGCATCTGCAAATTGTCCCAGTGGCAACGTTGTAGTCAAACCGTTAAAGGCAATTGCGAAGTTAGCAATACCTTTCGTCTTTGCAGCTTCAACAATCACTTTGGACAAAGGAACTTCAACAATCTTCGCCTTTACTGTTCCCAGATCAAACGTGAATGTCAGGCCTGTCTTACCGCTATTTGCAGCCAGGAAAGCGTCGAATGCCTTCAGTACATCGGCATCAACCAACTTAAGAGTGGCCTTGTCGCCAACGATGCTTACCAACTTAGACACATCATAAACGCCTGTAGCAGCATTCAGAGTTGGCGTTGTTGCAACTGTACCGCCGCCAGTACCACCAGTGTAACCGCCATCACTGGTCGGATAAGCCTTCAGGTAGGCACTTGCAAGAGACAATGCAGCTTTCTGAGCTGTTGGCAGTTCCTTGTTGAAGTTACGCAGAGCAGACTTCACATCGCTAGGAGTTACCCCCAGATTCGTCAATACTTCGCTTACAGTCAAGGAGTCAGCACCGCCAGTTTTGCGAGCGAGCACTTTGTCAACGATTTGATCAATCAGAGCGTCGTTCTCCAGAACAGACTCAATGGAAGTAGTACCAATCAATGCACGAAGTTCTGCTTCAAGACCGTTAGTGCCGAATACGAACTCGGAAAGGTCATCGAAAGTGAGTGAGTCCACACCGGCAGCTTTTGCCAGTTTGTTCAACAGGGCTACATTCTCATCAACAACGAGCTTTCCTTGTACTCCGGTAAAACCGTCTGCGTAAACATCATAAACTACGCTGGACGCGGTCTGGAAAATATTATAAGAAGTTTTGACATCATCAGTGCTCAGTTTTGCTTTGGCTACTACCTTATCAAGTACCGGAGCAAAAATAGCTTCAAACTCATCCTGGCTGATTGTCTTAGCTTGCTCCTTGTAGTTATAAAGGGCTTGTCCGTTGGTCAATTTGCTGTATACGTTCTTAACGATAGTCTTAACTTCTTCTTTGGACTTTGCTGCAGAAGCCACACTAACACCCAGATGCTTAGCCAGACCTTCGGTGCTGAAAGGGAAACCTGCAAAAGATGCAGCTGCCATGCTTGCTGCCAATGTCGATACTGCTAATTTTTTCTTCAAACTCACTGCTCATCCACCTCTTCTGATATGTATTTAAAATAATATGACAATCACCCAGTAATAACCATTCTACCATCAATTCTCATAGAGGTCACCCTCTGCGGGAAAAAAATCCGAACATTTTTTGACGCATGTTGCGGGAACCGGTATGAATAGTCCGAAAAAGATCTGTGTTTTCGACAATTTTGCGTGAATTTTGTTGAAAAAAGTCGAATGTTTCCGAGCCTAGTTCTTTCTCTACTACTTTGTAAGCCTCGCTTAAACCAAAAGGACGGTGGCCGCTATCATGTGCATCTGAAGCGATGACATGCACCAGATTTCTCCGGCATAAATCTAGCGACAGCTTCTGCAGCTTGCCCCCAAAGACTCCGGCCAGACTCTGGGCGGTAACTTGTCCAACCGCTCCCAAATCTATTAACTTTTCCAATTTCCGCGGATCGTCCGCCACTTCGCTGTTACGCTCCGGATGGGCGATAACCGGAACCAGCCCCTGGATCACCAGTTCATGGCAGGTCTCCTCCATGCTACGCGGCACCCGCGACGAAGGCATCTCCAGCAGTATGTACCGGGTCCCCGCCAGCGTCAGAAGTTCTCCCCTCTCCAGGTCAGCCAGCAAATCGCCATAGACACGGATTTCCTGTCCGGCAAGCACCTGCACTGGAATCCCCGCCTCCTGCAACCGCTCTCGCAGCTCAGGAACCGCTTCATTAATTCTTGAAGCCGGATTCAGATACGCCCCGTTGGCATGATGGGGTGTGGCTATAACCGTGGTAATGCCGTCTTTATGGGCGTCCTGCGCCATGGCGAGTGCCGCTTCCCAATCGGCAGCCCCGTCATCAACAAAGGGTAGAATATGGCTATGGATATCTATCATACGCTTAATATCGGCCCCTCTCTAGTCAAATATTATAGAAGTCAGGCAAAAAAAACAACCACTTCACTGGGAAATGATTGCTTAATAGGAAAAGTAAATAATGGAAACTAGCAGCAGCCTGCAGCTGCCGGTAAATCATCTAAGACTATCTACCCAAGAACTATTAGGACTCCAGTTCCTCACTAGGCATAATCCCGGAAGCCTCTACCTCTTCCAGCCCTTCATCCTCTGTAGCGGTTGCTCCGAGAATTACCCCCCAAAGCTCCTCCTTGCCGAGACCGATCTCTGAAGAGAACGGAATAAAGCTGTCGCCCGGCAGCACGCCCAACTCCTGCTTCATAATCTTGATATGCTTCGGCCAGCGGGTCTTGGGAATCTTGTCCGCTTTGGTGGCAACTACGCAGAGCGGCAGATCATAATGCTTGATCCAGTCGAACATCATCTTGTCGTCGGCTGTTGGCGGATGGCGCAGGTCTACTACGAGCAAGATCAGCTTCAGCGTCTCGCGCTCGGCCAGATATCTTTCGACCATCTTGCCCCAGGCGGCACGCTGGGTCTTGGAGACCTTGGCATAGCCGTAACCGGGAAAATCGACAAGGTATAACTGCTCATTGATACGGTAATAGTTCATATGCTGCGTCTTGCCGGGGGTGGAGCTGGTGCGGGCCAGATTCTTGCGCTGGATCATCCGGTTGATCAGGGATGACTTCCCGACATTGGAGCGCCCTGCCAGAGCAATCTCCGGCAAGGCGTCCACAGGGTATTGATCAGGGCCGACTGCGCTGATCACGAATTCGGCCTGATTCACTTTATATTCAGTAGCTTTCATATCGTTTCCTTTCTAATGCACACTGCTCTGCGCCTCGCTGAGGGCGGCGGTCTGCTGTTCTACAAGCGCATGCTGCAATACCTGGTCCATATGGGAGACCGGCACGAATTCCACATCATTGCGCACACTCTCCGGAATATCTTTAAGATCGCGCTCATTGTCCTTCGGAAGCAGGATCTTCTTGTATCCGGCGCGGTGGGCGGCCAGCGATTTCTCCTTCAGTCCGCCAATCGGGAGCACTCGTCCGCGCAGTGTAATCTCACCAGTCATCGCTACATCCTTGGAGACATAACGCTTCGTCAAGGCAGAGATCAACGCCGTAGCGATGGTAATACCGGCCGAAGGGCCATCCTTCGGAATGGCTCCCTCGGGAATGTGGATATGAATGTCGTTCTTCTCATGAAAATCAGGCGCAAGCCCGAGCTCCTCGGCCTTCGAACGCGTATAGCTGAAGGCAGCCTGGGCCGATTCCTTCATCACGTCGCCGAGCTGGCCGGTCAGGATCAGCTTGCCGGAGCCCTGCACGACCGTCACTTCGATCAGCAGCGTATCGCCGCCGACCTCTGTCCACGCCAGTCCGGTTACGGTGCCGATCTGGTCTTCCAGCTCCGCTACGCCGTAGCGGTACTTCGAGACGCCAAGATAATCCTTGACCTCATCAGGCAGAATCGTGACCTGCTTGGTTTCGGCGGATACGATCTTCTTAGCCGCTTTACGGCAGAGTGCAGCGATCTGCTGTTCCAGATTGCGCACACCGGATTCGCGTGTGTACTCACGGATGATCTTCAGCACACTTTCGTTCTCGATGATTAACTGTTCTTCCTCCAGCCCGTGGTTCTTGCGCTGCTTCGGCAGCAGATAGCGCGAGGCAATCTGCAGCTTCTCCAGCTCCGTATAGCCCGGAATATGCAGCATCTCCATACGGTCCAGCAGCGGACGCGGAATGTTGTGAACCGTGTTGGCCGTCGTCACGAACATAACGTTCGAGAGATCGAACGGCATCTCGACAAAATGGTCACTAAACGTGCTGTTCTGTTCAGGGTCCAGCACCTCGAGCAGCGCGGCCGACGGGTCGCCGCGGAAATCCGACGCCATCTTGTCGATCTCATCGAGCAAGAAGACCGGGTTAATGCTGCCTGCCGTCTTCATCCCCTGGATGATACGGCCCGGCATTGCGCCGACATACGTGCGGCGATGCCCACGGATTTCGGCTTCATCGCGCACGCCGCCCAGCGAGATGCGCACGAACTTGCGGTTCAGCGAGCGGGCGATGGAGCGGGCGAGCGAGGTTTTGCCGACGCCGGGAGGCCCTACCAGACAGAGAATCGGACCCTTCAGCTTCTTGACCAGCTGCTGCACGGCCAGATACTCCAGCACGCGTTCCTTGGGCTTCTCCAGCCCATAGTGGTCCTCATCCAGGACCTGCTCGGCTTTCAGAATATCGAGATCATCCTCTGTCGCTTCGCTCCAGGGCAGGCTTAACAGCCAATCGACGTAATTGCGGATGACACTGCCTTCGGCCGAGCTTGCCGGCATTTTTTCCAGACGGTCGATTTCCTTCTCAATCTTCTCCTGCACGCGCTCCGGCAGATCCTTCTCCTGCATCTGGGCACGCAGCTCGTCGGCTTCGCCGGCACGGCCTTCCTTCTCCCCGAGCTCCTTCTGGATCGCCTTCATCTGCTCGCGCAGATAATACTCCTTCTGGGTCTTCTCCATCTGCTTCTTCACACGCTGGTTGATCTTGCGCTCTAGCTCCAGCACTTCGCGTTCATTATTAAGAATATCGAGCAGCTTCTCCAGGCGTTTGCTGACATCGATGGTTTCCAGAATCTCCTGCTTATCCTTAATCTTCAGCGATAAATGGCTGGTAATTACATCGGCCAGACGCCCCGGCTCTTCAATATCCGAAACAGCAGCCAGTGTCTCCGGCGTGACCTTCTTGGACAAGGTGATATAATGCTCGAACTGGCTGAGCACGGTACGCATCAAGGCATCGCTTTCCTGGTCGACCTCTTCCTGCTCCGGCAGCTCGCGCGCGAGCACCTCATAGAATTCCTCATTGTCCGTATAATGAATGATCTCCGCCCGCTCTACGCCTTCCACCAGCACGCGGATGGTTCCATTCGGAAGCTTCAGCATCTGCCGCACATTGGCGACGGTACCGACGCGAAAGATATCTTCTTGTCCCGGCTCCTCAATATTCACTTCCGACTGGGAGCAGAGGAGAATCAGGTTGTCTTCAACCATAGCTTTTTCCAACGCCCGAACGGATTTCTCGCGACCCACATCCAAGTGAAGAACCATGCTAGGGTACACAAGAAGACCTCTAAGCGGCAATAAAGGAAAACGACGACCTTTGGATTGTTTTTGTATCATCGCTTTCGCACCTCCCATGGTTCTCAAGTAGTTTCACCTGCATTTATTCTAACAAAAGCGGCATCAAAACACCAATAGCTTACACAAAAGCACAGCCCCGGCGCTGCACTTCAGTTGGTGGTTTCCACGTTTTAGTATCCGCTGCATCGCTGCAGATTATGTCAGGGAGCTCTGTGAGATATACTGTCTTTACAAAAAAAGAAACGGCAGTCCCCTGCCGCTTCTTCCTTATCCGATATGCTGTTCAGCCGTTCAGTTGGCCGCATTGTCTGAAGCGGCGTCCGCTTTAAAAAGCGAAGGTCCCGCCGAGTATATCTCGCCGGATACCGCAGGCAGCCGCACATCGGCGATCTCGGTTCCGAACAGGTGGAGGAAGACCTCCTCCACGGTCTCCACCGGTATAACCTGCAGCGGAGACAGGTCGGCGAAGAGCGACTGCCAGTTGTCCTTCGGAATCAGCACCGTGGTCGCCCCGGCCTGGAAGGCCGCCTCCACCTTGGCGATGACCCCGCCGACCGGCTTCACCCGGCCGTGGATGCCGATCTCCCCGGTGATCGCCACGGTGTTGTCCACCGGCAGCCGCCGGATGGCCGATACGATCGCCGCCGCCATGGCGACTCCGGCGGACGGACCGTCGATCGGCGTGCCGCCGGGGAAGTTGACATGCAGGTCGAAGCGGTCCGGCTCCAGACCCATCAGCCGCAGCACGGTCAGCACGTTCTCGACCGAGCCTCTGGCCATGCTCTTGCGGCGGATGGTGCGTGAGCCGCCGCCGATCTCTTCTTCATCGACTACGCCGGTAATATGCAGGCGGCCTTGGCCGCTCTGCGCCGGGGCGGCGGAGACTTCGATCTCCAGCAGTGTGC
This sequence comes from Paenibacillus tepidiphilus, assembly GCF_008635795.1. Lineage (GTDB taxonomy): Bacteria > Bacillota > Bacilli > Paenibacillales > Paenibacillaceae > Paenibacillus_AQ > Paenibacillus_AQ tepidiphilus. The sequence goes on from NZ_VWRQ01000007.1 coordinate 82,667, forward strand.
CCATGCCCGGGCCGTAGACGGCCAGGCCATTCACCAGGCCGATCTGCGGTGCAGTCGGCACCTTGCGCTCCGTGCGCAGCGGCAGCTGGCTGCTGCTGGCCACCCATTCCACATCCGCAGCGCTTAAGGTCTCCCGGCCTTCGGTAAGGGCGAGACCCGCGGCAAGCTGGATCATATTGACCGCCTCGCGGCCGTTGGTTGCATATTGCTGCACGACAGCCACCGCTTCGGGGCTGGGCTTCAGCCCGATCTTCTGAATCGCGTCGCGCGAGATAACGGCGATCTCCTCCGGCAGCAGCGGCCGGAAGTAGATCTCCATGCAGCGCGAGCGCAGCGCCGGCGAAATCTCCTCCGGCGACCGGGTCGTAGCGCCTACCAGCCGGAAATCGGCTGGCAGGCCATTTTGAAAGATATCGTGAATGTATGCCGGTGTATTGCTGTCCTCAGAGTTGTAATACGCACTCTCCAGCAGCACCTTCCGGTCTTCCAGCACCTTCAGCAGCTTGTTCATCTGAATCGGATGCAGCTCGCCGATCTCATCAAGGAACAGAATGCCGCCGTGCGCCTTGGTAACCGCTCCCGGCTTCGGCTGCGGTACCCCGGCAATGCCCATGGCTCCCGCTCCCTGATAGATGGGATCATGCACCGAGCCGATCAGCGGATCGGCAATCCCCCGCTCGTCAAAACGCGCGGTCGTGGCATCAATCTCCGTAAATTTGGCATCGGTTTTGAAGGGAGACAGCGGGTTCTTCTTTGCTTCCTCCATCACGACACGCGCAGCGGCCGTCTTGCCGATACCGGGCGGCCCATAGATGATGACATGCTGCGGATTTGCGCTGCACAGAGCCGCCTTCAGGGCACGCAGCCCGTCCTTTTGACCGACGATATCACCGATGGAAGCCGGACGCGTCTTCTCCGAAAGCGGTTTGGTCAGCGAGATCATCCGCATTTTGCGCATCTTGTCCAGCTCCTTGCGTGATTCACGCTCCACCGCCGATTTATTGGTCTTCTGCCCCCGCAGCTGGTTCCAAAAATAAACGCCGATAACCAGCGCAAAAAAGAGCTGGACGAGCATCACCAATATTCCTAATTCTCCCATAGGTCTTCCCTCCACTTTCCTCTCACTATTGTCAGCACGCCTTGACTACTACTAGGTAGTATAGCCTTTTCAGAAATTCATAAACCGGGCGCTCTCTTCATTTTTTTGTATGTTACAGGAAAAAATTCACTTTTCGATATATACATTGCTCTATTTCATGATATTATAAGAACAAATGTTCTTACTATTGGTTGTAAATTCCTTTTTTATCCTCCCTACATATAAACGAAGCAATGTACTCACAGAAAGGGGAATTCAATAGTGAGCGCTTATGAGGAATGTAAACAGGAGATTTATCGGATTGGCTGGAGAGTGCAGTATAAGGCAAGGAAAATTCATTCACGGGAGTTCTCGCTTTTTGACAATCAACCCGTTGACTATAATTTCACAGCCCATTCCGATTCAAAGATTTGCGTGGAAGAATTGTTAAATACGCTCCCGGTTCATGGAAAGACAATTCTCTGCAAGCTTTATCTTCAAGGCATGACAGAGCACGAGGTGGCCCAGGAATTACAGATCAGTCAACAGGCGGTGAACAAATGCAAGAAAAAGATGCTGCGCAGCTTATCACAGATCACGAATTCTTAACCCTGCTGCAGGAAGCCAAGCTCAAAAAGCCTGAAGCTACTTTGCAGCTCCTTCATTTATTCAGGGAGGATATTCTGAACATAAGCCGGTATATTCATCTCCCCAAAGAGGATGCGATCTCTACAATTACGTTGGAATTTCTTGAATTCATCCAGCAGAGAGAATCTAGACCCAAGGGTGAACCATAAAATAATTGTGGGTGAATCGAACAGTCTGCGCTCTAATCAATTTATGCCCAAATCAAAAAGCCCCCCGCTACGGTTTCCCGTTACGGAGGGGCTTTCTATATCTGCAAAGATAATGGCTGCATGCTCTTTAGGCTTCTGTCTGCACAGCGGGTGCCAGCCCGGCGTGACTGCGTCCCGGAATCTCCCCGGTCCGTTCAAAATGCTCGACAATGACGTCGATTTCCTTCTTCAGCTCGGAGACAAGCTCGGCTTCAGGAACCTTGCGGATCATCTTGCCATAGCGGAACAACAGACCTTCACCGCGGGCGCCCGCGATGCCAATGTCAGCTTCGCGTGCCTCGCCTGGGCCGTTCACGGCGCAGCCAAGGACCGAGACCTTGATCGGCACCTTCAGCTTGGAGATGTACTCCTCTACTTCGTTGGCGATGGAGAACAGGTCAATGTCCAGACGGCCGCAGGTCGGGCAGGAAATCAGGGTGGCGGCGTTCGAGATCAGACCAAAGGTCTTCAGCAGCTCACGGGCCACCTTCACCTCTTCTACCGGATCGGCACTGAGCGAGATCCGCACGGTACTGCCGATGCCCATGGAGAGCAGCGCACCGATGCCTGCGGAGCTCTTGACTGTACCGGCGAACAAGGTGCCGGATTCGGTAATGCCCAAATGCAGCGGATAAGGGATGACCTCAGCCGCCTTGCGGTAGGCTTCGATGGCCATCGGCACATCGGATGCCTTCAGAGAGACGATGATATCATGGAAATCGAGCTCTTCCAGAATGCCGATGTGATAGAGGGCACTCTCTACCATTGCATCGGCGGTAGGATAGCCGTATTTCTCCAGCAAATGGTTCTCCAAGGAACCGGCGTTCACCCCGATACGGATCGGAATGCCCTTGTCCTTGCAAGCCTTAACGACCGCTTCCACCTTGTCGCGGCGGCCGATGTTGCCCGGATTGATCCGCACCTTGTCGATGCCGTTCTCAATGGCGAGCAGCGCCAGCTTATAGTTAAAATGAATATCCGCAACCAGCGGAATATGAATGCGTGCTTTGATTTCCTTGATCGCTGCGGCCGCTTCCTCATTGTTCACGGTTACGCGTACAATTTGACAGCCCGCTTCCTCCAGCCGCAAAATCTCGGCAACCGTTGCTTCCACATCAGCGGTTTTGGTCGTACACATGCTTTGAATAGCAACCTCGTTGTTTCCCCCGATGATGACCCCGCCGACATTGACAGGACGGGTCTGGTGTCTCAAATACATGGTTTTCTCCCCCATAACGATCAAAGCTCCACCTGTACTCCAGCAATCAGCCGAAGACAGGTGGAGGCAGTGATCAATATTGTCAGGCAGCTGCGTCTGCACATCCTCAGATGAGAAAGATTAGGCGCTCTCCTCTTTTTTCTTATCCTTCTTGATGCCCAGCTCAGGCACAGCCTTCTCCTGCACGACCTGCTCGGTAATGACACAATCCTTGATGTCATCGCGCGAAGGCACCTCGTACATCACGTCGAGCATGATGCTCTCGATGATTGCCCGCAGACCGCGTGCGCCCGTGTTGCGTTTGATGGCTTCCTTGGCGATGGCTTCCAGCGCCTTCGGCTCGAACTTGAGTGCAACATTGTCCATCTCCAGCAGCTTGACGTATTGCTTAGTCAACGCGTTCTTCGGCTCGGACAGAATACGCACCAGCGTATGCTCATCGAGCGGCTCCAATGTTGAGATGACTGGCAGACGGCCTACAAATTCAGGGATCAGACCGAATTTGAGCAGGTCTTCCGGAAGAACCATCGACAGGTACTCGCCCGGCTTCAAATCCTTCTGGCCTTCCATAGCGGCGTTGAAGCCGATGACCTTTTTGCCGATGCGGCGTTTGATCATTTGCTCCAGACCGTCAAATGCACCGCCTACAATGAACAGAATGTTCGTTGTATCGATCTGAATGAATTCCTGGTGCGGATGCTTGCGTCCGCCCTGCGGCGGAACGGAAGCAACGGTGCCTTCCAGAATCTTCAGCAGCGCCTGCTGTACGCCTTCCCCGGAAACGTCGCGGGTAATGGACGGGTTCTCGGATTTACGTGCAACCTTATCGATTTCGTCAATATAGATAATGCCGCGTTCGGCTTTCTCCACATCGTAATCGGCAGCCTGGATCAGCTTCAGCAGAATGTTCTCAACATCCTCACCGACATAGCCGGCTTCGGTCAGAGAAGTGGCATCTGCGATCGCAAACGGCACATTGAGAATCTTCGCCATCGTCTGGGCGAGCAGCGTCTTACCCGAGCCTGTCGGGCCGAGCAGCAGAATGTTACTCTTCGTCAGCTCGACGTCTTCGATCTTGCTCTGGCTGTTGACGCGCTTGTAATGATTGTAAACGGCAACGGAGAGGGATTTCTTCGCCTGCTCCTGTCCGATAACATACTGGTCGAGAATATCGCGGATTTCCTTAGGCTTCGGAATATCCTTCAGATCCAGCTCTTCCTCGTGGCCGAGTTCCTCTTCCACAATCTCCGTGCACAGCTCGATGCATTCGTCACATATATAAACGCCGGGACCGGCTACGAGCTTACGGACCTGCTCTTGCGATTTACCGCAAAAAGAACATTTCAATTGCCCTTTTTCGTCGTTAAATTTAAACATCTTACCACCCCTTTAAGATATGATCGATGAAGTGAGTATCTGGTCGATTAACCCGTATTCCTTCGCTTCTTCCGCGCTCATGAAGTTATCGCGGTCTGTATCCCGTTCGATTTTCTCAAGGGGTTGACCTGTGCGCTCCACATATATCTGATTCAGCTTCTGTCTCGTCTTGAGAATCCAGTCGGTATGAATCCAAATGTCGGAAGCCTGCCCCTGGACGCCGCCGAGCGGCTGATGAATCATAACCTCGCTGTTGGTGAGCGCGTACCGCTTACCGGGCGCTCCGGCCGTAAGCAGGAGTGAACCCATGCTGGCCGCCATCCCTACGCAAATCGTCGATACATCCGGTTTGATGTATTGCATCGTATCATATATACCCATGCCGGCTGTGACAGAACCACCGGGTGAATTGATATATAAGTGAATGTCCTTCTCGGGATCGTCAGCTGCGAGGAACAGCAATTGGGCTATAACCAGATTGGCGACATCATCGTCAATTGCAGTGCTCAGGAAAATGATGCGGTCCTTGAGCAATCTGGAATAAATATCGTACGAGCGTTCTCCCCGACTCGTGGTTTCTACAATCATAGGTACCAGACTCATGCCACCAACCTCTTTTCTCTGCACAGAATAGTCTTTCCGTTTCAAAAATATTTTAACACGTTCAAGACAGTATGTCATTTTTTCACTGTGCGCGGGAGTCCAGCTTAGAGCGTGTGCCTGCATTATAGCCTAATTGCGCACGGAATGCCAACTCCTTCTCTCCCCGCACCTGAAAATTAAAAAAAGCAAAGGCACGTAACCTTGATTACGTGCCTTATCGCCATATTATGGAGGCCGCTAGAAGCAGCCTATCTGGTTGATTCAATGCTATGCAGGAGACTTTGGTGCAAGAGCTTATTCAGCGCTTGTCTCTTCAGCCGGAGCTTCTTCGGAAGCTTCCACTTCCACGCTGTTCTCTACGAGGAAATCAATCGTCTTGCGCAGAGCGATTTCTTCCTTCAGACTGCCCAGGGAACCGTTGGCTGCCAGGATCGTCTTGATTTCTTCCGGAGTGCGTCTGAAGTTCTCAGCCATAGAAGCCAGTTCTTCATTAACTTCTTCTTCAGAAACTTCGATGTTCTCGGTCTTGGAGATCACTTCGAGCACCAAGTTGTTGCGGACGCGTTTCTCGGCGTCGCCCTTCATCTGCTCTTCCAGATCTTCGCGGGTCTGGCCGGAGAAGCTCAGGAACATGTCCATGTTCATGCCTTGCTGGCGCAGACGGTTGTCGAAGTCACGAACCATGTTCTGCACTTCGCTGTCGATCATAGCTGCAGGAATTTCAACTTCAGCGTTGGCTGCCGCTTTGTCGACTACCGCATTCTCGCGGGCACCTTTCAGTTCGTTCTGCTTGCGGGATTCGAGCTGTTTCTTCAGGTCGGCCTTGTATTCTTCCAGCGTGTCGAACTCGCTCACATCTTTGGCGAATTCGTCGTCCAGCTCAGGGAGCTGTTTGCGCTTGATTTCATGCAGCTTCACTTTGAATACAGCAGCTTTGCCTGCAAGGTTCTCGGCATGGTAAGCCTCAGGGAAAGTCACTTCTACATCCTTGAAGTCGCCGGTAGCCATTCCTACCACTTGCTCTTCGAAGCCAGGGATGAAAGAGCCGCTGCCCAGTTCCAGGGAATGGCGTTCAGCCTTGCCGCCTTCGAACGCTTCGCCGTCTACATAGCCGTCGAAGTCGATAACCGCAGTGTCGCCGTTCTGTGCTGCTTCTTCTTCCACGACAACCAGCTCGGCATGACGCTCCTGCAGACGCTTCAGTTCAGCGTTCAGCTCGTCTTCGGAAACTTCGGCCTTCTGGGCCGGAACTTCCAGACCTTTGTAATCGCCAAGGGTCACTTCAGGCTTCACTGTTACCTTCGCTTTGAAGATGAAGGATTGGCCTTTGGCAAATTGCTCGATGTCCACTTCCGGACGGTCTACAGGGAAAATGTCGGCTTGTTCAACCGCTTCGCTGTAGGCTTCAGGCAGAAGGATGTCGATAGCATCCTGATACAGGCTCTCTACGCCGAAACGGGATTCAAAAATAACCCGCGGCACTTTGCCTTTACGGAAGCCAGGTACGTTCGCTTTCTTAACCACTTTATTAAAAGCTTTGTCGAGCGCTGCCGCTACGCGTTCAGCTTCAACTTCTACTTCAAGAACCCCAAGGTTCTTCTCTATCTTTTCCCAGGTTGCTTTCATGATATACTTTTCCCTCCAAAAATAGGTTGCATATTGACCTGTAGAACATTCACGTATTCACGCACAGAATAACCATTATATTATATCCAACATTGCTCTAATTATCAAGTAGAGAACTCTTAATGAACCCTTTCAGGTAACGGTATGCCGCCTCGAACTGGAAGCGCATGCTGCCCGTAATCCCGTACATGGTGCGGGTCTCTTCCTCCTGACGGGTGCCGTTCAGACTCTCGGAGACCATCTGGTGGAGCGCCCCGGCCCAAATATCCAGCTGCTCTTCTTCGCCTTCAACCAGCTTGCGGTAATGGGAAGTTCCATAAATCGACATTATAAACTGCCCCCACAGCTCCTGGGCAAAATAATAGAGTGTCGGCTCATGTACCTCCGTCTGCTCGGCGAGCCGCTCCATCACCTGGCTGATCTGCACGGGAAAATCCTCATTAACTAGCGGCACATCCTCGATCTCTATTAATGAAGCTTCCTGTCCGCGCAGCAGTTGGAGGGTCCCCTGCGCACCTCGCCGCCGCAGCGTCTGCAGCGCACGGAATTGCAGCAGCGGGTGTACGCGTGAACCCTGCAGCCACGCCATAAGCTTCTCATCCACCTGAGGGCCGTCCAGATATGATAACTGCTCCAGCGCCAGAATCGTCGCCTCCGATAGCGGTTCATTCATGACACGGTTCAGCAGCTTGTCGGGATATGCCGAATCCTCTTCGAGCTTGGTTCTGGCCAGATGGCGGGCCATGTCCTGCTCATTCATATCCTGATCCTCTGCTGGAGCCTCCCCTTGCGGTTCATCGCTGCGGATGGCATAGGGAAATGCCGTCTCCAGCCACTCCAGAAGCGAGCGCCATTCCTCGTAATTCCGTTCTTCCTGTCCCTGGCATTGCAGCAGAAAACGCAGCAGCTCCATCGCCTCGCCGTAGCGTTCGCTCTCCAGCATGACGGTCAGCTGCATCTGGTAGTAATCCAATGTCTTCGGGAACAGTACAATATTCTCTTTGGCAGGGGAATTGAAATGATTGATAAGGGAAACCTCCTTTCATCCGTTTATAGTCAATTGTAGATTATAGCATATCCCTCCCCCTTTTCAAAAAAACAAGTTGAAAAACTTGCGCAGGTGTGATAACATAATTTTTGCTTGCTTTTCAGTCTCTTATTTATGTCCCAGTAGCTCAGCCGGATAGAGCATGCGCCTTCTAAGCGCACGGTCGGGGGTTCGAATCCCTCCTGGGACGTCCAGAAACAGCCTTCCTTCGGGAAGGCTGTTTTGACGTTCGGGGGATGAGAACCCCCTCGGGTTCGTTGGAGCATCCGCTTCGGGAGCACCTGCTTCGCAATCCGCCCCTTGGGGCGGTATCCCTCCCTCCTGGGACGTCCAGAAACAGCCTTCCTTCGGGAAGGCTGTTTTGACGTTCCGGGGGATGAGAAGCCCCTGGGTTCGTTGGAGCATCCGCTTCGGGAGCACCTGCTTCGCAATCCGCCCCTTGAGGCGGTATCCCTCCCTCCTGGGACGTCCAGAAACAGCCTTCCTTCGGGTAGGCTGTTTTGACGTTCGGGGGATGAGAACCCCTCAGCGCAAAACAGGCCGCCGGAATCATCCGGCGGCCTGTGTGTCCTGTGCAGCCTGCTGCTGCGATGCTACCGCCCCTTGCGGCGGTTGCCGAGCCAGAGCGGGAAGCGGAACATGAAGTTGATCATCAGCACGACGAAGACCAGCACAGCCGCCGACTTGTCGGCGATCTGCCGCGCGTCTTCGACGATGGCCTCGGACTGCACATACCAGAGATGCACGGCGAGTGTCTCGCCCGGGGAGAACAGGTTGAAGTCCCACATCTCGCCGGAGGTGCTGAGTCCGGCGGTCAGGATGATGACCGCCGATTCCCCGAAGGCGCGTCCGGCCACGAGGCAGACGCCCGTTACAATGGCCGGCATCGCCACCGGCAGCACGACCTTGCGGATGACGTAGGATTTGGTCATGCCGAGCGCGTAGCCGGCTTCGCGGATCTCGCCGGGAACGGCGCGGACGGCTTCCTCCGTGACGCGCGCCAGCATCGGCAGGTTCAGCATCGCCAGGCTGACTCCGCCGCCGAGAATGGTCAGGCCGATACCGAAGTATTCGGCAAAGATCGCCAGGCCAAGAAGGCCGAAGACAATCGACGGCACCGAGGACAGGGATTCAACGCAGATCCGCAAGGCAGCGGTGAATTTGTTGTCCGGTGCATATTCGGCCATATAGATGCCGCCGCCGATACCGATGGGGATGGAGATCACCAGCGAGATCAGCAGGATGTAGAAGGAGTTGAACAGGACCGGACCGATCCCGCCTCCCGGGTCGATCTCCTCCGGTTGCCTGATCAGGAACTCCGGCCGCAAGGACGGGAGACCTTTGCTGAGAATCGTAAAGAGCAGCCAGAAGATCAGGAGCAGCACCAGCGCACCGAGCGTATAGAAGCCGATCGTCGCCAGACGGTTCCGCCGCTGTGCCCGTGCCGAATGACGTGTACGTGTAAATCCGTTCACTGTGCGTCCCTCCTTTTGCGGCCCAGAACACGGATAATCAGAATCAGGGCGAAGGAAATAAGCAGCAGCAGAAAGGCCATCATGTGCAGTGCATAGTTCCAGTCAGAGTCAAATTCCACGTTCGAAATCTGCATCACGATGTTGCTGGTCAGCACCGATGTCGGCGTGAACAGCGATTTGGCCAGCTGCGGCGTATTGCCGATGACCATCACCACGGCCATCGTCTCGCCGATGGCGCGGGTCATGCCGAGAATCACCGCCGAGATGATTCCGCGGCTGGCCGCCGGCAGCACCACGCGCATGATGACCTGCAGACGCGTCGAGCCAAGCGCATAGGCGGCGTCCCGGTATTTGCGGGGGACGGCAACGATGGCGTCATCGCTGATCCGGCAGATCGTCGGCAGCACCATCAGTGCCAGCACCAGCGCTGCGGCCAAGACCCCGTCGCCCAGACCCTCGCCGCTGACACGGCGGAGAAAAGGCAGCAGCACCGTCAGGCCCAAATACCCGTAGACGATAGACGGAATGCCAACGAGCAGGTCAAGCACTGGCCGGATGAAGCCGGTCAGCCACTTCGGCGCGATCTCGGCGCACAGCACCGCCATCCCCACGGAGATGGGTACGGCGATTACCAGCGTCAGCGCGGTCAGCGACAATGTATTGATGATAAAGGCCGCAGCCCCGAAGCTGCCTTCTTCCGGCGTCCAGTTAAATGAAAAGAAGAATTCCGCCAGCGAGACATTTCCGAACAAGAGCAAGGCCGTTTTTCCGATAAAAACGATAACCAGGCCGAGCACGAAGCATAACGCAAGAATACTGAACAAGAAATAATAGCGGGACATGGTGTTGCTGAACAAATGTCTGCTGTGGCGTTTCGCGTTTATCTTTATTTTCCCCTCTGTATGCTTCTTCGGCGCCCGGGAAGCCAGGCTTTCCACATCTGCCCCCATACGTTCCCTCCTGTAAGCGGCCACCCCCGGAAATGGTACCGGAGCTGGCCGCGTTTACCTTTCAATATGAATGCCGCTACTGCTTAGCCCTTCATCGCCGAGATCGGGATGAATTTCAGCTTCTTCAGCGAGCCGTTCTGGAATTTCTTGCTTTGTACGTATTCGATAAATTCCTTCGTAGCGCCAGTCGGCTGGCCTTTGGTCATGTAGTAACCATACGCCCAGATCTTGTACGAACCGTTAATTACGTTGTCTGTAGTAGCTTCAATACCGTTGAATTTCACGGCTTTGATATCGCCGCCGCTAACATACACGAGGTCGATGTAGCCGATAGAGTTAGGCGTAGTGGCTACGGCCGTCTTCATGTCGCCGCTTGATCCGGTTTCCTTGTAGTTCTTTTCTTTCTTCACGATATCGCCGCCGGCCAGTGCCTTAGCCTGGTAGTTGACGCGTGTGCCGGAGCCGAAAGAACGGGTGATGACTACGATATCGGCGTTAGAACCGCCAACATCCTTCCAGTTGGTGATTTTGCCGGAGAAAATGCCTTGCAGCTGCTCGGTGGTCAGGTTGTCTACACCGACGTTCTTGTTCACGATTGTGGCAAAAGGAATGACAGCCACTTTGTTGGCCACTTGGCCGTCAAAGGCTTTGAAGCCCGGTACGTCGATGCTCGCATCCCAGTCGCAGGCGCCGATGTCGGCGATGCCCTTCTTCACGGCCTGCGGCCCGGTTACGGAGCCTTTGCCGGAAGCGGCGATTTTTACTTTCGGATGCAGCTTCTGGAATTCCTTTGCAGCCTGCAGCGTCAGCGGCAGCAGCGCCGTCGAACCGTTGATGGTGATTTTGCCCTTAAGCGTATCAGCCGCGGAGGCTACCCCGGCAAAAGCGGTCGTTACCGCGAGAACGGCGGTCAAAGCCGTTACCGTAAATTTTTTGAAAACCTTCATTGTTGAATTCTCCTTCCGGCGGTTTACGCCGTTAATGTTGTGAATGCTTATTTCGTGATTTGTAGTGCCTTGCCGTTCTGGATCAGGAACACTTTGCCATCGCTGACGATTGCCAGCTTGCTGCCGTCATGGCTTACCGCTACCTCGGATACATCCTCAGCTGTGCGGTACAGCTCTGTTGCGGTACCTGCAGGAGTAACGGAGTAAATCACAGTGCTGCCGTCCGCAGTCAATCCGGATACGACGAGCCCGCCGGTAACCGGCGCTGCCCAGTTCGCTTCGGCATTCAGAGCAATAGTGGAAGCCGTGCCGTCAGCGGCAATCGACTTCAGGACATTGGCTGCCGAGCCTTCCGGATCAGCGCTCAGGTAGACGACACCGCTGCCCAGAATCTCAGGATACAGCTTGTTATCAAGCGAGGTGGTCAGTGCGGCCGGCTTGGCATCTTTGACGGTCAGATCCAGCTTGTACAGCTGCTCTCCCGCTTTGCTGAAGTCCACGGTCAAGGAATCTTCCGTGCTGTCGGCATCGTTCTTGGCCACACCGGTAACGTTAACGATGTACACGATGCTCTTCTGATCGGCGGCTACGCGCAGTTCGGATTTGTTCTCGACTTTGTCGGCCAGGACACTGGAAATCGCACCGGTTTCTACGTTTACTTTAGCGATTTTCTCCTGCTTGTCGCCCTGGACGAAGTAGATGTTCTTGCCGTCCGTTGACCAGACCAGATCCGTCTTCACGGTGGTATCGCTGCCGAGCGCTTTGATCGCCCCGCTGTTCAGGTTGATCAATTGAAGCTGGCCGTTCTCGTCACTGAATGCGCCCCACTGCTGGTCGGCGGAAACGGCGAAGCCAGGTGCACTGTCGTCGGAAGAGAATAATTCGTAATTGCCGGGAATACTGTCAAATTTATAGAGCAGTGCGGCTTCAGCATCGCTCTTCGAAGCAATCAGGCTGCCGCCGGCATTCCAGCTAAGGGTATCGAACTGTCCTTCCGGCCGGGCAAAGCTGAGAATGGTTCCTGCCGTGCTGTCCAGCTCGCCGCCAAGTGCGGTAACCAGCTTCGTCAGCTCCACATAAACCTTGTCGTTATGAATGACAGGAACCGCGGTAAATTGCAGGGATTCCCCGTCTACCACATAGCTGGTTTGGCCTGTCCGAATTTGTACATTATGTAGGCCCTTGCTGTCGTTCAGTTCGTAACCGTTAGCGCCTGCCACCACCTTGGCGCCGAGTTCTCCGGCAACCTGGCTGAGCGAGTACAACTTATATCCGCTGCTGTCAATGGTACTGAGCGTGACCGGAGCACCGTTAATCGTCCATGTCGCCGAGCCCACTTTCACCGCAGTTTTGACAGCGGCAGCGCTGACCGTGCTCTCTGCAGCCAAAATACTGCCCGCTCCCCCCGTTACAAGAAGTGCACTGGCTACAGCCGCACTGAACCATTTACTTTTCATCAATTCGATTCACCCTTTTCGTATAGGTAACTGCTACTGTTATTTTCATCCACGAATGTGAAATCTGTTGCGGAGGAATGTTATGGAAATATTAAGTAAAACAAAAGACCGCCTCCAAAATACCCGGAGGTCGGCCCTAAAGTAAATTCCATGTTAAACTTGCCTTAAAATTGAACTAATCGCACAGCATACCTGTCAATTCTCCATCCAGGTGACAATAATTTCGGCATCCCCCGGCTGGACAGCGGAGCTGCTGCCAATGATGGAGTAGGAGTAGTTGCCGGATACTTTGCCGCGAATCAGGAGATTATCCGGCTCTACGATCAAGGTGCCGTGCTCCAATTGCTTCTCGCCGATATATTTCTGATATGTACTGCCCAGCAGGGTCATGCTCTCCGTGGTCTCATAGATCAGCATCGCAGATTTCTTCCCGTCTACCAGCTTCGCTTCCGTAAAAGTAATGCCCGCCTCAAGCGGTATCGGCAGATCCTTCGGGAGATACGGAGCCTCCGTACTCACAGATTCCGGCAAGGTACTGAAATGGGATACGCCTGCCTCCTTGGCGGCTGTACTGCAGGCACTAAGCGATGCCGTTATTAATACCAGAGGAATAAGACTTCCTAAGCGAACAGCCATCAATGAACCTCCTTCAATGAATGAAATCAGGTAACCGAGCGATACACAGCTACCCTTAATTAACCCAATACTTCCCAGCGCAATCAATTATGTAAAATTTAAAATATTCTTCGGCGAACAATTTCATTTACAACATAGTCTGGCGGCACTATTATAATGAGTGAGCGCTCACTCATACTCTGAAAGAAGCGAGGAGATTGGCATGAACGTGGTTCATCCTGTGCTATCCGTCCGCCATGTCGGCAAGGCTTTTGGGAAAAAAGAGGTGCTTCGCGATATCAGCCTTCAGGTGGAGGGTGCGGAAACTTTTGGCATCCTTGGGCCTTCCGGCTCGGGCAAGACGACTCTTGTGAAGCTGCTGGCCGGCATTGATGAAGCAACTACCGGCGAGGTCCGGGTGCTCGGAACAACAATGCCCAAGCTGTCCGTGCTGCAAAAAATCGGCTATATGGCCCAGTCCGATGCACTGTACAGCGAATTAACCGCCAAAGAAAATCTGGAGTTCTTCGCCGCGCTGTATGGTCTGAAGGACGGCAACCGTACACGCCGGATCGGCGACGTCATGGAGCTTGTGGACCTGCAGGAGCATCTGAACAAACGGGTGGACCAGTATTCCGGCGGAATGAAACGGCGCCTCTCCCTCGCTATCGCCCTGCTGCACGAGCCGCCGCTGCTGCTGCTTGACGAGCCCACGGTCGGCATTGATCCGCTGCTGCGCCAGGCGATCTGGACGGAGCTTAAAGGCTTGAACCGCAAGGGCACGACGATCGTACTGACGACCCATGTCATGGATGAAGCCGGGAAATGCGACCGTCTGGCAATGATCCGGGAAGGCCGGCTTCTGGCGGTAGACACCCCCGCAGGAGTGCTAAAGGCTGCCGGTGCAGCTTCCTTAGAGGAAGCATTCCTGTATTACGGAGGTGCCCGCCCATGAGAATCCGTGCAATTGCCCTGCGAATCCTCCGGCAATTCATTCATGACAAGCGGACCATGGCCCTGATGTTCATAGCACCGCTGCTGGTACTCAGTCTGATGAACCTCGTCTTTAATGGCGATAAATATACACCGAAGCTGGGGCTGGAGAAGAGTATGGTGCTGTACGCAGACAGGCTTGCCAGCCTGGATGTGGATATTACTACATACTCAGATGCCGCCGAAGGAGACGCAGCGCTCCGTAGCGGTGAGATTGACGCCTTCATCAAGCTGGAAGCTGCTGGCCCCAAGGTCATCCTGGAAGGCAGCAATCCGGCCGCCAATCAGGCGGTGCTGGTGGTGCTGCAGGACCTGTTCTCGCAGCCGGAACCGGCTGAGGCTGCCGGCGGACTTCAAGACGCGCCGGTTAGACCCGAGATCAGTTATTTGTACGGCGCGGAAGAGATGAAGACCATTGACCGATACGGCCCGATCATGATCGGGGTGTTCGTGTTCTTCTTCGTCTTTCTGATCGCCGGCGTCTCCCTCCTGCGTGAACGGACCAGCGGCACTTTGGAGCGGCTGCTCTCCACTCCGCTGCAGCGCCGGGAAATTGTACTGGGTTATGTGCTGGGCTTCGGACTCTTCACAGTGCTGCAGGCGCTGCTCATCTCCTGGTTCTCCATCAAGGTACTGGGCATCATGATGGCCGGCAGCTTCATGTATGTTCTGCTGATTACCCTGCTGATGGCGCTGACGGCGCTTACCTTGGGAACCCTGCTCTCCGCCTTCGCCGCCAATGAACTGCAAATGATCCAGTTCATCCCGCTGGTCATCGTGCCGCAAATTTTTCTCAGCGGGCTGTTCCCGCTCGATACACTTCCGCTCTGGCTGCAGCGGCTTGGTCTGTTGACCCCGATCTACTACGGCTCCGAGGCGCTGATGGACATTATGATCCGGGGCAAGGGCTGGAGCGCAATCTCGCTGAATGTGATGATCCTCCTGGGCTTCTCTCTCTTGTTCATGGCGCTGAACGTCCTCGCTCTCCGCAAGCACCGCCGAATGTAACTTGGACTGCGCCTATGGTAAACTAACAAAAAGCCCGTACTTGTGGAGGTTCTGTTGACATGGAGAAGACTGGCACCGCCGGAGGGCCGGAGCAAGAAGAATGGATGAAGGAACTGCTCGATCTGGGCCGGGAGGAAGAGATGACGCCAAGGCAGCTTGCCATCGTGCAGGCGGCGATCGAGATTTTTGCCGAAAAAGGATATTCTGCCGCTTCAACCAGCGAAATCGCCCGCAAAGCGGGGGTGGCGGAGGGCACGATCTTCCGTTACTACAAAACAAAAAAAGACCTGCTGCTCTCGATTGTAGGCGGAACGATGAGCCGCATGGTCGCTCCGTTTGTGATGCGCAAATTTGGCGGCGTGCTGGATGAGCCGGGAAGCAGCTATGAGGAGTTTCTGCGGGCTTTCATGCATAACCGGCTGGATTTCTCCAAGGAGCATTTCAATATCCTGCGCATTCTGCTTCAGGAGATACCGTTTCAGCCCGTGCTGCGGGAGCAGTTTATGGAGAATGTGACAAGTAAGGTGCTGGAGCGCGTCACGTCCATTACGGAGCATTTTAAAGCCAAGGGCGAAATCAGGGCCGTTCCCACCCCGCCGCTGCTGCGGTTCACCATTTCCTCGATTATCGGCTTTTTGCTGACACGCCTGCTCTTTATGCCTGACCACGACTGGAATGATGAACAGGAAATCGAATGGTTGATAGACTTTATTCTGCATGGTATCGGCGAGCCGCAAAGCGATCAGTCCTGAGGCTTGATAGAAGCTTACACACGGCAAGAACTCCAGAAAGCTATCCTGCGGCATAAGCCTGAGGATGGCTTTTTGGGCTGCCGTTTGCCTCGCTTCAGATGCCGATCCGAATTCGCAGCCTACAGATCTTATTTTGGCAAAAAAAACCGACGGGCAAGAAGCGCTGCTTTGGACTTTGAAGCGCACATCTGTTCTGATATGATAAAGACATTGAGCGTGGTTACGGATGGTTGACGAGGATATAACCAGGGATTACGGATCGTCGGCCAAGTTTAGGCGGATAAGGAAGTGAGCGTATAGTGGGTTATCATGTACCCGAACGGGTGATCCGGCTGCTGTGCGGCCGGGAGGCCTACGAGCAAGGGTTGGCTTATTATATATCAGGTAAGGTTCAGCTGATCTACGCAGAGCATAACGAGAAGCTGGAGTATTCCAAATACCGGGCCGAGATTACCGGCCTTGAGGTCTGCGAGGTGGCGCTTGCGGTGGACAGCGACGGTGATGTCAGCGGAGATTGCACCTGTCCGGCTTATGTTCACGGAGGCGCGTTCTGCAAGCATATCGCCGGAGGTCTGGTCGGCATCCTTCATGCCGATGATGTCCGGAAGGCGGAGGACCGGGAACGGCCCGCATCCGGCGTCTCCGGTCCGGGCTCCGCTGCCGCAAGGTCGGCTGCCGGCAGCAGCCAACTGGTAAGCAGCATGCTGGAGATATTCGGAGGTACCCGGCAGCGGCCCAGCGGCACGGGAACTTATATGGATTCCAGAACTCCCCTACAAGTTGAATTCACCGTAAGACCGGTATCCTTCGCCCGCGGCCGCCAAATGCTCGGCGTGGAATTGAAGGCGGGGGAACAGCGGCTGTACGTTGTCCGGAAGATCCGGGCTTTTCTGGGAGCTGTTCAGCGCGGGGATTGCTTTGTATTCAGCGAGCATTTCAGCTATGACCCGGCGCGGCACAGCTTTGGCAAGGAGGATGACAGCGCCCTGAAGCTGCTGCTGGAGGTTCTGGACAATGAACAGGTGTACCGGGAAGCGCAGCCTGCTAACGGCGCGGGCATGTTGGGAACGGAGCGTCTCCTGCCCATCCCGCCGTTCTTCTGGGAGCGGCTGCTCCCGGCATTGTCCGCGGTATCCGCCGCTTCTATGCAGCTGGATGGAACGGCAATAACCGGTCTTCACCCTGCAGCGGAATATCCCCCGCTCAGCTTCCATTTCAATGAGGCCGAGGGCGAGGGGTACCTGCTGGAAATTCAGGGCTTGTCCAAAATCACGGTGCTGGAGGATTACGGACTGCTGGCCGCGGAAGGAAAGCTGCTGCGGCTGCCGGAGACGGATGTCCGCCGCCTGGCGGGACTGAAGCAGATGCTGGCCGGTTCCCGCAAGGATGAGCTCATTATTGCCCCTGAGCAAATGGAATCCTTCATGGAAGGTGTGCTGCCGGGCCTGAAGCGGCTGGGCCGGATTGAGATCGCTGAGCGGATCTTCGGCCGGATTGTGCAATCGCCGCTGCGGGCACGCCTCTATCTGGACCGGATCAGGGACAGGCTGCTGGCCGGACTGGAATTCCAGTACGGCGATGTGGTGCTCAATCCGCTCGACCAAAGAACCTATGAACGGGGCGAACAGGTGATCCTTGTGCGCGACGGCGCTGTCGAGCGGCGGATTCTGGAGCTGATGGAGCATCAGGCGTTCGTTCAGACGGAGAGCGGATACGTCATGAGCGACGAAGAGGGCGAATTCGATTTCCTGCACCACACCATTCCACAGCTGGAGCCGCTGCTGGAGGTCTATGCCACCTCGGCGGTCAAGAGCAGGCTATATACAGGGAATGCCCTGCCTATAGCGAAGCTGAGCTGGAATGAAAAGACAGACTGGCTGGAATTTCAGTTCACCATGGCGGGCATTCCTGAATCCGAGGTAGTGTCGGTACTGAAATCGCTGCAGGAAAAGCGCAGGTATTACCGTCTCCCTGACGGGGCGCTGCTGCCGCTGGAAGGCGAGGAGTTGCAGGAGGTCATCCGGCTGATGAATGAGCTGGGCGTCCACGCCGGCGACCTGACTCCCGGCACCGGGTATCCCTTGCCGCTGCTGCGCGCCCTGCAGCTCAAGGCGGAGGATTACAAGGGCGGTGCGGTTGCCCTCGGCCGGTCGTTCCGGCGCTTGCTGGCCAATATGGAGAATCCGGAGAATCTTGATTTTCCGCTGCCGGAGTCCCTGGCTCCGGTACTGCGGGATTATCAGCAATACGGCTATCAATGGCTGAAGACGCTGGCCCATTACCGCTTCGGGGGCATTCTCGCCGATGATATGGGGCTGGGGAAGACGCTGCAGAGCATCGCCTTCCTGCTATCCGAGCTGGAGGACATCCGGACAAGCGGAAGGCCCGCGCTGATTGTAGCTCCCGCTTCCCTCCTCTATAACTGGCATAACGAGCTGCGCAAATTCGCCCCCGGCATAAGCACCGCCATCGCCGACGGCAACGTTACGCAGCGAAGCCGGACGATCCGCAATACAGCGGCCCATGATGTGATTATCACTTCCTATCCGCTGCTGCGCAGGGATATCGGGCTATATGCCAAGCGCCATTTTCACACCCTGATCCTGGATGAGGCGCAGATGATCAAGAACCATGAGACGCAGACCGCCCAAGCGGTCACGCTGCTGCAGGCAAGCTACCGGTTTGCGCTCACCGGAACTCCGGTGGAGAATGCGCTCGAGGATTTGTGGTCGATCTTCAATGTGGTGATGCCGGGCCTGTTCCCGGGCAAGAAGGAATTCCACGATCTACCCCGGGAAACGGTTGCCAAGCGGGCCAAGCCCTTCCTGCTGCGCCGCCTCAAAAGCGATGTGCTGAAGGAGCTTCCCGACAAAATCGAATCCGTGCAGGCCTCCGAGCTGCTCCCCGAGCAGAAAAAACTCTATGTAGCCTACCTCGTCAGACTGCGGAAGGAAGCGCTGAAGCATCTGGACGACGGCAGCTTCGGACATGCGCGGATCAAGGTGCTGGCCGGCCTGACCCGGCTGCGTCAGCTGTGCTGCCATCCGGCGCTCTTCCTGGACGACTACGCCGGCGGCTCGGGCAAATTCGCGCAGCTGCTGGAGATCATTGAGGAATGCCGCAGCTCCGGCAAACGGATGCTGGTGTTCTCACAGTTCACCGGTATGCTGGACCTGATTGGCCGCGAGCTGGGAATGCTGGGCATCCCGTTCTTCTATCTCGATGGTGATACACCTTCCCCCGAGCGCGTGGAGCGCTGCAACCGGTTCAATGAAGGGGAGCGCGATCTGTTTCTGATCTCTCTGAAAGCGGGCGGCACCGGACTGAATCTGACCGGAGCGGACACCGTCATTCTATACGATCTCTGGTGGAATCCGGCCGTCGAACAGCAAGCCGCAGACCGGGCACACCGGATCGGGCAGAAGAAGGTCGTACAGGTCATCCGCCTGGTGGCCCAGGGAACGGTTGAGGATAAAATGGTCGAGCTGCAGCAGAAGAAAAAGCAGCTGATCGACGAAGTGATCAAGCCGGGCAATGAAAGCCTGTCCTCTTTCAGCGAGCAGGATATCCGGGAGATTCTGATGCTCTGAGCCAAGATAGAAATCGTCCTGCTGCAAATGATACAAACAAGGGACCGGCACATCCGATGCGCCGGTCCCTTTTGTGTGAAGTTATTTCGTTCTTTGATCCGGTTCTCCGGCTTAAGCGATAGTAAGACCCGCGCTGGCATATCCCGCTACCGTGGTAGCCACATCCAGGCCGGCGGTTACCGAAGCCGAGAACACCATCAGGAGACGTGTTCCGGCGGTCACCGGAATGCTCAGCCCGCTGGTAAGGCCACTGCTGATCGTGCCGAGTGCAATAGCGCCAGTGAGCGGCGGCGCCAATGTTACAAGTGCGCCGGGCACAGCGGTAAATGTGTTATTCGGCGTGGTGGACTGGAACAATTGGGCGGTAAGGGTTACCGTGGAGCCTACCAGGGCGATTGCTGCTGTCGTACTGAAATAGGCGGCGAGTGAAGTAATGGTACCCGCCCGCGGCACCGAGAAAGCGAAGTTCAGCAAGGTGCCAGCCGCGCCGGTAAGATCGATCGTACCGCCGGCGACGGAAATTCCGGCAACGTTATTGCCGAAGCCGACCAGGCCGGAGGTGTTAAGCAATCCGCCCAGCACCGTGGTTAGTGTTGTCGGAAGCCCGGATGCATAAGGGATAATGGCTCCTGAGCCAGTGGCTCCTGTTGCACCGGTTACGCCTGCTACACCGGTGGCTCCTGTCGCACCGGTCACGCCTGCTACGCCGGTGGCTCCCGTTGCCCCGGTCACGCCTGCTACACCAGTGGCTCCCGTCGCGCCGGTCACGCCTGCTACACCGGTGGCTCCCGTCGCCCCGGTCACGCCTGCTACGCCGGTGGCTCCTGTCGCACCGGTTACGCCTGCTGCGCCGGTGGCTCCCGTTGCGCCGGTTACGCCTGCTACACCGGTGACTCCTGTCGCGCCGGTCAAGCCTGCTACGCCGGTGGCTCCTGTCGCACCGGTTACGCCTGCTACGCCGGTGGCTCCCGTTGCGCCGGTCACGCCTGCTACACCAGTGGCTCCCGTTGCGCCGGTTACGCCTGCTACACCGGTAGCTCCCGTCGCGCCTGTCACGCCTGCTACGCCGGTGGCTCCCGTTGCGCCGGTCAAGCCTGCTACACCGGTGGCTCCTGTCGCACCGGTTACACCTGCTACGCCGGTGGCTCCCGTCGCACCGGTTACGCCTGCTACGCCGGTGGCTCCCGTTGCGCCGGTAGCGCCGCCTCCCGGACCTGTCGGACCGGTTGCCCCTGCAGGTCCGGTAGCACCTGTGGCACCGGTAACCCCCAGTACGGTTTCGCCGAGCAGTTCGGCGGAAACCAGCCGATGGGCGGTGACCAGGGCGCCGGTGCTGCTTTTTCCCCATAAGGAAATTTGAACAGGATCATCGTTGTCTCCCGAGGTTAGAAACAGAAACTCAAACGCATCCAAATCGGCAAAATAGCTGGCTGTAATCACCTGATTCGGATTGACATTCAAAAATTCGCTGACATACAGGTTACGTACTCCGCCGCTTAAGTAATACCCTTGCACTGATACAGACGAAGCAACGGAGTTGCTGCGGTTATCAATCCGGATGGTAACCTGCTGAGTGGGTCTGACTCCGCCGACCATGTTGTTTTCAATTGGACCTGTCGATAGGAAACTCATGAATGCAACTCTCCTTATCTAACCGTTTTAAGTTAAATGCCTTCCGGTTCTGCAAATATATGCTCATGCGTGACGATGCGGTGGGCTGTAGTCAGCTCTCCGGTGTTTTGCTTGCCCCATACAGAGATTCCGAGCAATTGATCATCTGTCTCGCCCGTATTGAACACAAACTCAAAGCCGTTCAAGTCGGCATAATAATTACGGAGAAGCGATTCATTCGGGGCAAGATTCACAGTCTCACTGACATACACTGTTCTTGTTCCATTCAGCACATAACCCTGAATAACCACCGATATTGCTTCTACTGCGGCCCGGGATACCAGTCTTACAGTGACCACTTGTGTCGGTCTGACTCCGGCGACTGGATTATTCTCAATGGGGCCGGTCGAAATGATGGACATCCCTTTCCTCCTCCTTCCTGCTGTTGCTTCAGAACATCTGAAACTCTGATTCTAGCGCGACCTATATTGAATCGCACAATTTCATCATATTCTCCGGTGCAGCCAGCGGTGTGGACAGAAGACAGAACGTTCGTTAAATCTGCAAGCGCACACTAAAATTCACTTTCGACCTAGAGCAGAGACCTCCATGATTGGCTCTGCTAGATTCACAGAAAGCTACTGCCCTATTGATTTCTGCGGCAAATTCGTTATACTGGAAAAAATTGATCCACATTCGATGAACGGGAGAGTAACGATCCTGAGCCTAGTCTGCAGCGAGCCGGAACAGTGAAAGCCGGTACAGGACAGGTTGTGAAGCGCACCCGGGAGATGGACTTCTGAACCTTTACTGTAGGAAGTCCCGGCTAAGGACCGTTATTCCCGTCGAGCGGCCGGATGCACATCCGGCAACGAGAGTGGTACCGCGAGCGCTAAAGGCCCTCGTCTCTTTTGAGACGGGGGCCTTTTTGTCATATTTTTAGAGGAGGAGTCTTTCATGGTAAGCCAGCTTATTGTCACAGCCCTGCAGCAAAGTGTGCAGCAAGTATTTCAGCATTTGGGAGCAAACATTGACACTTCCCCCGCTATTGCCCTTGAACAACCCGCCAATCCCGAGTTCGGGGATTATTCGAGCAATATTGCGATGCAGCTCGCCAAGGTACTCCGCAAAGCGCCGTCCGTTATTGCTGAGCTCATCGCAGCGGAATTTCGCCGGCAGGAGGCTGTGCGCGATCTGGTCGACCGGATCGATATCGCAGCCCCGGGGTTCATTAACTTGTATATAAACTGGCCCGAGTGGGTAGCCCATACTTCGGAGACAGCCCGTTCTTATGAGCTTCCGGCAACTCCTGGGCAAAAAGTAGTCGTCGAGCACACGAGTGTGAACCCCAACAAATCTATGCACATCGGGCATCTGCGTAATTCCTGTATCGGGGACACACTGGTCCGCCTACTCCGCAAAACCGGCTATGAGGTGGAAGTGCACAATTACGTGGATGACCTCGGCAATCAGCTCGCCGATACGGTGGTGGGCTTGCTGAATGTTCCGCTTGCAGGGGAGCATGGGCGGTTTGGTGATTATTGCTGGGATATTTACGCCGGAGTCAACAGGCAGTACGCGCAGCAGCCCGAGACTGTCCAGAAGCGGACGGAGATTCTCCATGCGCTGGAGCAAGGGGGCAACAATACGGCTTGGCTGGGTCAACTGGTTGCCGAACGGATCGTCCGTGAGCATGTGGCAGAGATGCACGACTTCGGGATTGACTATGATCTGTTAGTATGGGAAAGCAGTATTGTAAGGGAAGGATTCTGGTCGGCGGCATTTGAGCTGCTGAAGAATACAGATGGCTTCGTGCAGGAGCAGGAAGGCAAGCTGGCTGGCTGCTGGATTCTGAAGCACACGGCCGGTGATCCGGCTGGCGAAGAGACTGAGGAGCATTTGAAGGATAAGGTGCTGGTACGTTCGAACGGCATTTTGACCTATACGGCCAAGGACATTGCTTACCATCTCTGGAAATTCGGTCTGCTGAGCAAGGATTTCGTGTACAGCGAGTTTCAAACGGGGCTGTGGACGACCGGCCTGAACGGCCAGAGCAAATCTTACGGCCATGCGGACAAAGTAATCAACGTGATCGACTACAGACAAGAATACCCGCAGGCTGTCGTCAAGCAAGCGCTGGAGTCATTAGGATATCATGCACAGGCAGAGCAGCTTCATCATGTCAGCTATGGTGTAGTTTCGCTCAGCCCGGCCTCCGCAGCAAGACTGGGGATGGATATCTCGGACGGCAAGAGCTCCTACGCCATGTCCGGCCGCCAGGGCATCGGCATCAAGGTTACGGAGCTGATCGGGTACATGGAGAAGACTATTGAGACTACCCGTTCTGACAAAAGCGGGCTCTCCAGCCGGGCGATCGCCATCGCCGCTATACGTTATTATCTGCTGCGGTTCAACCTGGGAACCGAGGTGATTTTTGACTTCGAGCAGGCTACAGAGATTTCCGGCAATACCGGTGTGTATCTTATGTACACGTATGCGCGTGCAGGCAGTGTGCTCGGCAAGTCCGGACTCCCGGCGGAAGACCTGGCAACACCTGTCCCCTTTCCGGAACAGCTTGAACCGGCTGAGCTGGCACTGCTGAGACAGCTCAGCATCTGGCACGACACCCTGCTCGCCGCCAGCCGCAGCCTGACCCCGAACACGCTGTGCAATTATGCCCATACGCTGGCTTCGCTGTTCAACAACTTCTACTCGGCTTGCCCGATTCTGAAGGGAGAGCAGACGACCGTCGCGTTCCGTCTCTGGCTCACCGGCAAATTCCAGGGCACCCTGGGCGAGGCGCTTGAGGTGCTCGGGCTGCCGCTGCCGGAGCGGATGTAGGAATCTGGAGCGCTGTTGTTTGGACGAAGAGCTTCGTGCTGCTGTATGATAATCGGCAGCGTATTACCTAATTTGTCCGCATGGACTGTATAGGCTGGGACCCTTCAGAGCTTCGCGACAAGCTGGAGCCGATAATTGCATTCTATACAACTAAATGCACTGTAAAAGAGCATAAATTTACTTTAGTTGCATTTCCTGCATTTAAAATCGTCAAAAACCCTATATTCGGGGAAAAACATTAAAAATAATTGTACAGAATACAGTTATCCTCTGCTTTCCGAAAAAGTGCCGCCAGATAGTTGTACCAAATACAACTATCACCCTGGCTGGAATCCCCCATACGCAAAACAGCCTTCCCATCGGTGCGGCTGTCTTTACCTCCCAGAGGAAAGGGATACAGCCCTCCGGGCTGATTGCGATGCCCTTTCTTACGATGCGGATGCTCCAACTAACCTCCGGGGCTTCTCCCCCTGTACGCAAAACAGCCTTCCCATCGGTGCGGCTGTCTTTACGTCCCAGAAGAAAGGGATACAGCCCTCCGGGCTGATTGCGATGCCCTTCCTTACGATGCGGATGCTCCAACGAACCTCCGGGGCTTCTCCCCCTGTACGCAAAACAGCCCTCCCGAAGGAAGGCTGTCTTTACGTCCCAGAAGGGATACAGCCCCTCCGGGCTGATTGCGATGCGGTTCCTTACGATGCCAATGCTCCAACGAACCTCCGGGGCTTCTCCCCCTGTACGCAAAACAGCCTTCCCGAAGGAAGGCTGTCTTTACGTCCCAGAAGGGATTCGAACCCCCGACCGTGCGCTTAGAAGGCGCATGCTCTATCCGGCTGAGCTACTGGGACACGAGTGAAATTGAAACCCTTTTAAAGCATATGTATTAAAGCAACGTTATTTATTATAACGTATTCAGCAGATTTTTCAAGAATATCGTGCAAAAAACCTCAGAACCTTGTCTGCTTGAGGCACCGATCCGGTACAGGCCAGTTATCCGCATCCCCGCAGACCGCCTCCGGCGGCGGAATGAAACAGCAGCCTGCGCTGCCCTTTGCTTGTGTTATGCCGCCGGATATACAAGCAGTGAACGCGGATCAGGGATAAGCCGTGAAATGGCGCTCCAGCTCTTTTTTCAAATTACCGAACATAAGCAGCTCACGCTGGAATTTGGATCGCTCATCCTCCGGTGTCATAATCTCGCTGCCTGTAAACGCACTGAATGTCACATCCTCGAACGCTTGATGTAAATTATTGTCGAACCAATCGGTATCCAGAGACGCATCATTTGTCAAAATGCGCACGATCTCAAATCCGTCCTCCCGCCGGTCCTCTACAATGTAAACCAACAGGGCGGAATCGCCCACTGCTCCCGGAAGCACCCCCACCTCTGCGCAAGGCGCACCGTCGTATTCGGTCATCCGGCGGATTTTGGCATCTTTAATGTAATACATCCCATTATCCCTCCTTGGCAAATTTTCCTCTACCCTAGTGTTCGGATAAGGACATACATTTTATCCCTTCCTTCGGCATATATCTGTATTACTTGGCAAAAAAGAAAGGACAACAATCGCACCAAAAGAGAGGATGAACCATCATGTGCGGAATAACCGGATTTATCCAGTGGCGCGGCGATCTTACCCAGCACTCGCAGCTGCTTGTGAAGATGACTGAAACCCTGCAAAACCGCGGACCGGATGCGACCGGAACCTGGATCTCAGGCCCCTGTGCTTTCGGTCACCGCCGGCTCAGCGTGATTGACCCCGAGAACGGCGCACAGCCCATGATCGCCCGCCATGACGACCATGTTTACGCGATTGTGTATAACGGCGAACTGTATAACGCCCCGGAGCTGAAAATCGAGCTTAAACAGCGGGGGCATCGTTTTGTCACCGAATGTGATACGGAAGTGCTGCTGCATGCTTATATGGAATGGGGACCGGATTGCACGGAGAAGCTGAATGGTATCTTTGCTTTTGCCGTGTGGGACGGCCGGCATGAGCAGGTCTTTCTGGCCCGCGACCGCCTGGGCGTCAAGCCATTGTTCTACAGCCGCGTGGATGATGTATTTGTCTTCGGCTCGGAGCCGAAGGCCCTGCTGCAGCATCCCAAAGTACAGCCCAAGGTAGGACCAGAAGGGCTGGCGGAAATCTTCATTATCGGTCCGGCCCGCACTCCGGGACAGGGTGTATACAAAGATATATTCGAGCTTCGTCCCGGTCATGCCATGATTTATAGCCGGGAAGGCATCCGCAGCTATGCCTATTGGGAGCTGGAGAGCTATGAGCACACCGACAATGTGGAACAAACGGCGGCCAGAGTGCGCGAATTGCTGCAGGACACCCTGGAGCGCCAGCTCGTCTCGGATGTTCCGGTCTGCTCGCTGCTGTCAGGGGGCCTTGACTCCAGTGCACTGACTGCACTAGCCGTCAATTACTATAACCGGACCGGCCAAGGCCGGGTCGATACTTATTCTGTCGATTATGTCGACAACGACAAGCACTTCAAAAGCCATTCCTTCCAGCCCGGCGCCGACGGCCCCTGGATCAAGCGGATGGTGGATGAGCTGCAAACGAACCATCATTATGTTGCTTTTGATACTCCCGAGCTTGTTGCTGCGCTCGATAACGCGCTCTACTCCCGCGATTTGCCGGGGATGACCGATGTGGATTCCTCGCTGTATTTATTCTGCCGTGAGATCAAGAAGAATGCGACGGTGGCCATCTCCGGCGAAGCGGCCGATGAAATCTTCGGCGGTTACCCCTGGTTCCACCGTGAAGAGGCACTGTCCTCCGGCACCTTCCCATGGTCAGTCGCTCCCAAGATGCGCGCCGGACTGCTGTCGCCGGAAGTTCAGGAATGGATCCGTCCTCTGGAGTATCTTGGGGACCGGTACAGCGACGCTGTGGCCGAGGTGCCTAAGCTGGCCGGCGAGACTTCCAAGCAGGCGCAGATGCGCGTAATGTCTTATCTTAATATCACCCGCTTTATGCCGACGCTGCTGGACCGCAAGGACCGGATGAGCATGGGCGTCGGGCTTGAGGTACGGGTACCGTATTGCGACCACCGGCTGGTGCAGTATGTGTTCAATATTCCCTGGGAAATCAAGACGACGGGCGACCGCGAAAAAGGTATCCTGCGCAAAGCGCTCGAAGGCATTCTCCCGGATGACGTATTGTATCGCAAAAAAAGCCCGTATCCCAAGACGCATAACCCGGCTTATCTGGATGCCGTGCGTTCGCAGATGCTTAGCATTCTGGATGATTCATCATCGCCGATTCTGGAGTTCATTAACGCCGCCAAAATCCGCGAAATCGCCGCCAGCCCGGAATCCTCCAGCAACCTGCCCTGGTTCGGCCAGCTGATGTCCGGTCCGCAGCTGTTCGCTTATCTTGCCCAAGTTGACCTTTGGCTGCGCAAATACAACGTATCAATCGGTTAAAAGAATATCTTGCGCCAACACAGACAGACCACAGCTATTGTTGTCCGTCTGGCTGGCTCAGGCTGAAAGCAGTATCGAGGCAGCCACTTTGGCCTCTCACCAGGCGAAGTTCAAAGCTGCAACAAGCCAGTCACGGCAGCATTACCAGGGGAGAAGAATGCTGGGGGCACGGGGGGCACGGGGGGCACGGGGAGTCCTTTAGACTGCCGAAACCGCCAATCCCAGTCCTGCGACGCAATAAGAAGCTTACAAACAGCAAACAAGCAAGCCCCGTTTACAGGGCTTGCTTGTGATGTGCTCATCGGCGCCTAGAAATTGAAGTTATCCGGGTCCGGACCGAACCGGTGGTTCTGGTTCAGGTCTTCGATCGCCTTCACATCTTCGTCGCTCAGCGTGAAGTCGAAGAAGCCGGCGTTCTCCTTGATCCGTTCGGCACGCACCGACTTTGGAATTGTAATGACGCCCTGCTGCAGATCCCAGCGCAGCACAATCTGCGCCGGCGTGCGGCCGTATTTCTGCGCCAGCTCCTGAATCAGCGGCACATCGAGATTGCCGTGCATCAGCGGACTCCAGGCTTCGAGCTGGATGTCATGCTGGCGCGCGAACTTCAGCAGCTCACGCTGGGTCAGCAGTGGATGGAACTCCACCTGGTTGACCGCCGGCACAACACCGGTATCATCCATAATGTCCTGCAGATGATGCGGCTGAAAGTTGCTGACGCCAATGGACTTGACCAGCCCTTCCTTCTGCAGATGGACAAGCGCCTTCCACGATTCACGGTACTTGCCCGCTACCGGCCAGTGGATCAAATACAGGTCAACCACGTCGAGACCCAGCTTCTTGCGGCTGACCTCGAATGCCTTGAGCGCGGATTCATAGCCTTGGTCCGCATTCCACAGCTTGGTCGTGATAAACAGCTCTTCGCGGGGCACGCCGCATTCACGGACAGCCTGTCCCACGCCTTCTTCATTATGGTATCCCGCTGCCGTATCGATGCTGCGGTAGCCGATCTCGACCGCCGCCTTGATGGCGTTCACTACCTCCGCGCCTTCTTTAGCCTGCCATACGCCAAGTCCGAGCCAAGGCATGGTGGCGCCGTCGTTCAGTGTCGGTCCGCCAGTAAATGGTCCGCTATATTCCGTCATTGTTAACCCTCCAAGCAAAGTTGTTGTATTCGACATTCTTCCATAACCGCAAAAAAGACAATGGAATCAGCTATGCGTAAATCAGTATAGCAGATCACCGCACCCGGACCAAAACGGCGCCGTCTCCCATAACCGGAAGACGGCGCCGTTGCCATACACTCTTACTCTTCGATTAACTTGAAGTCGTCGAAGCGGAATTCCGGCGAGACGATACAGGAGACCAGCACCGGCTCATCGCCGAGCGGCCGTGCCGCCTGCCATACACCGGAAGGAACCACTGCCTGCGGGCTCTGGCCTGCGGCAATATCCGGTCCCAGAATAACCTCGGTTACATTCTCCGGCTGATCGCCGCTGCCGCCGAAGCTCAGCGCGATCGGGCTGCCCGAATGCCACAGCCAGATCTCGTCAGAGAGCACGGTGTGCCATGCCGATTCTTCACCGGGATGTAGCAGGAAATAAATCGAGGAAGCTGAGGCCCGGGAACCGGAATAACGGCTTCCCAGCGTCTCCTGCGGAATTTCAAAGGATGAGGCCCATAGTCTCTTGTACCATCCGCCTTCCACATGCTGCTCCAGGCCAAGCAGCTCGACCAGCGGAGAAATTTGTTTGTCCGTCATGCGATCTTCTCCTTTAAATGTGTTGCCTTTACTTTAAAGGAAGCCGACGCAATTGTAAATGTGATCAGGACTGCTTACCCGCTTTGCCATCCTTGAACACCTCGGCGATGGCGCCAAGGCTGCCGAGCGCTTCGACGGCGCTGGACGGCAGGAATACCTTGTTGGCCGGACCCTTTGCGATATCGGTCAACGCTTCAAAGGACTGGTACGCCAGCACCCGCTCATCCAGACCAGCATTCGCAATCAGTGTGATCCGCGCCTGCTCCGCTTCGGCTACCGCCTGAATTGCTTTGGCCTGCCCGAGCGCTTCCAGCTCCTGCGCCTGCCGCAGACCTTCCGCCTCGCGGATGCGCGCTTCCTTATCCCCTTCAGCCTTCAGGATCTTGCTCTGCTTATCCCCTTCGGCCCGCAGTATCATATCCTGCTTGGCAGCCTCTGCTTCCAGGACAATCGCGCGCTTGCTCCGCTCGGCCTTCATCTGCTTATCCATCGCTTCCTGAATGTCGAGCGGCGGCTTGATGTCGATAACTTCTACGCGCTCGATGCGCACGCCCCACTTCTCGGTCGCTTCATCCAGGGCGAGCCGGATGTCGGCGGAGATCTTTTCCCGGCCGGACAGGGTTTCATCCAGCTCCAGCTTACCGATAATCTGCCGCATGGTGGCCGTCGAAATGTTGCGAACCCCGTATACATAATCGGAAATTCCGTAGGTCGCTTCTTCCGGACCAACCACCTGATAGAAGATAATCGTGTCGATCTGCACCTGCACGTTATCCTTGGTAATCACCGTCTGCGGCGGCACATTGGCCTGCTGAATCCGCAGATCATGGTACGTCCGGACCTGGTCGATTACCGGAATCAGTACATTCAGACCCGGTGTCAGCAGCCGGTGGAATTTACCGAGACGCTCCACTACGCCGACCCGCTGCTGCGGTACGATCTTGATCGTGAGCGCAATAAATACGACAACCACTGCCACAATAACTCCTACAATTACCCATTGCATCAGTAACCATCCCCCCATCTTTCCACTTCAATTATTGTATTGCCTCTGCGGATGACCATAACTGCTTCATCCTTGCCCAGCGCCTGCGCCGAAGTAGCACTCCAGGTATCTCCGCCGACCTTCACTTGCCCGTAACGTCCGGGCACGATCGCTTCTACTACGATGCCCTGCCTGCCGACGATCTCGACACCCGTATCCCGGAATCCCCGTGAGCCGCGGAGCTTTGCCGCAAGAGGCTTGGTGAATACGGTAAGCACCAGTGCGACCGCGGAGCCAACAACGACTTGAAGAATAATGGCGTCCGGGAACAGAAACGAAACCAAAGCCGCAGCCACTGAACCGATACACAGCCACAATAAATAAAAAGTAAGCGCAAACATCTCAACTACCAGCAGTATCCCCGCTGCGATCAGCCAAAGAATCCAACCTTCCAAGGTGAACCCACCACCTTTCGCTATATATCCATTATAACGAACGAACGGCGACATGCGTTGCATTTTTTTAATGGAAGCCGTTTTCCCGATGTATAGCCATTATATTGCATCCTATGGAAGCTTATGAAGTCCTGCAGGCCTATTTCGTGCAAAACTCCACAAATTTTCCACAAAGCTGGCTTAATAAAGGAGAGTAATCCATTGTTTTTAGTATGATAATGAATTTATGATCATTATAACTGGATAAATTGGCACATGCATACAGATCATACACTTTCGGAGGGAGTTGAACAGAGTTATGAGTATATTTGAAGCAGCAGAAAATGTGGTCCCGGCGGGTGAGCTGCACTTTCTGGGGAATACCATTTGCGCGCTGCGCGATGCGTTCCGCAGTTCATTTGAGGCGTCGACCCGGGAGTATGAGGCAGGGGGAGGTACACCGCTGAACAGCTATTTACCGGAAAAATGCAGCGGCGACGCTTATGCCGGCGTATGGCAGGCCGGGCACATCGATGCCTTCCCTGCAGCCGTAACCGGCTTCGGGCTGGGAAGCTTTTTTCACAAACCGTTTCTGGATACGCTTGTAGCGGCAGGCCATTTCAAGTCCATCCCGCTCGGGGAGACGCCTTATTTCGAGAGCGCCCAGCTTAAAGACCCTCAAGATGCATTCACGATTTATGGTGTGTATCCTTATGTGCTGCTGGTGGACCACCGCTATCTCGGTGAGCTTCCCGTACCCCGCAGTTGGAGCGATCTGCTCCGTCCGGAGTATAACGATCAGATTATCGCCGTCGGCTCCTCGAACAAAATATCGGAGCTGCTTCTGCTGACGCTCTACAAGCAATATGGAGAAGACGGCATTATCAAGCTTGCAGATAATATTAAGGACGGCTGGCATGGCCGGGTAATGGTCAAGACGGTGGAGTCTGCAGAGGTGAGTCCGGAGGGGGCTGCAATTTATGTGATCCCTTGGCTGTTCGCACAAGCCTGCAAGGATCTGGAGCATGTATCGGTCATCTGGCCGGAGGACGGGGCGCTGGTCAATCCACTTCTGATGCTCGCGCAAAAGGAGCGGCTGAACGAGATTCAGCCGATCACGGATTTTGTCACTGGTAAAAGCCTGGCACAGCAGGCGACCGAGCGGCATTTCATCATGCTGCATCCGGAGGTAGACCCGGGTCTGCCTGCCGGTGCGGGCTTTAACTGGCTGGGCTGGGATTTCATCCGCAGCCATGATCTTGAGAGCCTGAAGACGGAGGTCCAGGAAGTCTTCCAGGGTCACTGGAAATATGCCGGCCTGAAAAACAGCGGGGGCTGCTGACGCTTCAGGGCGCACAGCGGGCAGACACGTAGCGGACAGGCGCGCATCGGGGGCACTCAGCAGCACGCCAAGCGCCCGGGCGCATAAAACAAGCTTGCAGAGAACAGGCGTTGCCTGCTCTGCAAGCTTTTTTGCGCTGCTGCGGAAGCTTACAGCAGCTTCCAGAGTGCCGGCGTTGTCGCCGGCTCCCAGCCGGCCAGCGAGGTATGCGCCTGCTGGCAGATGTACCGCAAGCCGCTGTAAGCGACAACGTCACCGGCCTTGTAGGCGACGCCCGCTGCCCAGGCCGCTGCTCCTGCGGTCGCTGTTGGCGACACGCTGGCCGTCGGTGTCGGCACTGTGGTGGGGGTTGCCGTCGGGGCTACGGTAGCCGTAGGCGCCAGGGTTGGCGCCACAGTCGGGGACGGCGTCACCGTCGCACCTGGCGTGGCCGTGCCGCCGCAAGGCCCGATTACCTTCCACGGGCCGAAGGCTCCGCTCTGGTCAGGGCGGTCACCCTGCGTCCACCATTTGGCCTCGTAGATGATGCCGCTATAAGAGGCCTGCTGGCCTTGCGTATAAACAGCTGCGGCGCTCCAGGCAGCAACCGTACACTGGCCGGGCGTTGGCGTTGGAGTCGCCGTCGGCGTTACTGTAGCTGTCGGCTTGACGGTCGCGGTTGGTGTCGGCGTTGGTGTGGCGCTCGGCGTCGGGGTCGGTGTGCCCCCTCCGTACAGCTTATCATACTCGCCCTGCGAGGAACTGCCGTTCAGCGTAATCCGCTGCGGACCGCCGGAGAAGTTCAGCTTCATCATGCCCTGCAGCTCCAGTGTCCCTCCGCTGGCAATGCTCTGCGAAGCGGTGCCTGTTACCCGGTAACGGTTAAAATCCCAGGCGGAGGCGATTTGCTCTACGGCACCCGCTCCCCAGACCGAAGTTAAGGTTACCGTAGTCGGCAGATCAAACTCCAGCTTCCAGCCGCCGGGAATTGCCGACCCGGTGTTATTGGATATTTTGAGCGTATAGGTATAATTCGGATGATCGTAGGTGCCGCTGAACGCAACGTCGAAATTGGCCGGAGGGGGCAGCTGCGGCTTGGCCGGACCGCCGGGAGCCGAAGCCGACTTCAACTGCTCGTAAGCATAACTTGTCAGTGAGCTGCCGTAGGTGTAGGTGCCATCCGCCTGCTGCGAATAATCGCCGGTCAGCTCCCAGAACATCATACCGCCGAGCCCTTTTTCCTTGATGTAAGCCAGCTTATAGCCGAGCGACTCCTGATCCTCATAGGTCAGGAACACCTTTTGGGCCGCGTTGTAGAGATAAGGCGTCTTGGTCACGGGATCGAAATACCGCTGATTGGCCGGATTCTTCAGCAGATTCAGAATATGCCAGATCGGATTGGCACCGGCGGGCTGCTCCGGCGCAGGATCGTTCCAGATGCCGAAGTCGCCGTCTGCTCCTCCGCCCGCAGTGGCCGCCGAGCCGTAAAGCCCCGTGTTATTGACACCGCCGTTCACATTCTTCCAGCCGCGCGAGTAATACGGAACTCCGATGACAATCTTCTCGGGAGGCAGCGTGCCCAGATAGTAGCGGACCGCCCAATCCGTATTCAGCACCGGCGTGCCGAGCGCTGCAGTCTCGGTATCCCGGGCATCGGGATAGAGCGCGGAATGCGGGCCGACATAGCCGTTCCAGGCACCGTGGAAATCGTAGGTCATCAGATTAGCCCAGTCAAGGTACTGGTTCGCTTCGCCCAGCTTCATTCCTCCGAGTATCCATGAGGAGGCTGTGGCGGCGACGGTCAAATCATATTTCTGGTTATCCTGCGCGCCGGCCAGATCCAGCTTCTCCCGCAGCTTCTTCAGCAGCAGCACGTAGTTATCGTAGTTCACGTCGCGCAGCGGCTCCGCCGCTCCAAAGTCATTCGGGTTCCCGGATTGGGCCGTCCCCGATGGATACTCCCAGTCAATATCTACACCGTTGAACTGGTAGGTGCGCAGGAAGCTCACTACGCTGTTCGAAAACGTTTCCCGGCCAGCCTCGGTGTTGGCCATGGTATAGAACCCGCCCGAAGCGGACCAGCCGCCGACCGAGATCAGCGTGCGCACATCCGGGTACAGCCGCTTGTATTTGACGAGCTGATTGAAATGCCCCTTGAACGGCACATCGGTCAGCTGGCCGGGATAATCCTTCTCGACGGCTGCGGTGCGGTCCAGGAAATCAATCTGGTTCTGGGCGTTCACCTTGGCAAAAGCGTAATTGATGTGGGTAATTTTGCCCCACGGGATTTTGTCCACGGTATAGTAGCCTTTGTTAGCCTGATCCCCCCATTCGGGAAAATAGGCAATGATCTTGCGCGGATGGTCGGCAGCCGGTGCAGGCGCTTCAGGCGTAGTTCCGGCGGCAAAGGCTTGCTCTGCCGTCCGGCCCGGCCAAGCCGCATAAATCGGCAGCAGCAGCAGGACAGCGAGGGCAGCAGCAAGAAAGCGGGCAGCTCGGGGCCGCCTGGCATGGTTGGGCTTCTTCATAAATCCCCCTCCAGTTTCAGCTGGTATTCCAGGGCCTAAGCGCTCCGCATGACGCAGGTCATTCCGGCAAGGAGAACCTGCAAACTGCCGCGGAGCGCGGGCCCTTATTTCGGACGGACAGTGAAGTCAGTTACAGCAGCTTCCACAGCGCAGGCGTGGTTGCCGGCTCCCAGCCCGCCAGCGAGGTGTGGGCCTGCTGGCAGATATACCGCTGGCCGCCGTAAGAGACAATGTCGCCGGTCTTATAAGCTGCGCCCGCTGCCCAGGCTGCGGCTCCCGCCGTCGGCGACGGGCTGGCGGTCGGAGCTACGGTGGCGCTCGGCGTGGCGCTCGGCGCAACTGTTGGTGACGGCGTCACAGTAGCACTAGGCGCAGGCGTCACCGTACCGCTGCATGGCCCGATCAGCTTCCACGGGCCGTAGGCTCCGCTCTGGTCAGGACGGTCGCCCTGCGTCCACCATTTGGCCTCGTAGATGTTGCCGCCATAGGAGGCCTGCTGACCTTGGGTGTAGACTGCGGCGGCGCTCCAGGCCGCTACGGTACATTGCCCCGGAGTCGGCGTTGGCGAAGCTGTCGGCGTTGCCGTCGGTGTCGGCGTGGTTGTTGGCGTAACCGTTGCGGTCGGCTTGACCGTAGGCGTTGGTGTGGCGGTCGGTGTCGCCGTCGGCGTCGGGGTAGCTGTTGCCGTTGGAGTAGGTGTCGGCGTCACCACTCCCCCGCCCAGATCTGCGAACAGTTTATTAGTCAGCGTCTTGTTCCGGTCGCCGCTGGTTTCCCAGAACATCGCTCCGGCCAGTCCCTTCGTTTTCAGATAGCTGATCTTGTGTCCAAGCGATTCCACATCGTCATAGCTGATGAAGGTTTGGGTGGAGGGATTATACAGGTAAGGGACCTTGGCAGTGTTGTTCCAGTAGCGGGTATAGCCGTTTTTGTTGATATAGTTGGTCTCAAGGTCATAGAAATCATAGCTGCCCTTCTCCCAGGTGCCTGTGGAGGAGATGCCGGCAGATACCTGGTATTGACCATTGCTGGTGCTCGGGGCACCGCCCCAGCCGCGGCCATAGAACGGAACGCCCAGCACCAGCTTGCTTGCCGGAACACCGCTGGACAAATAGGTCGTGACCGCTTTGTCGATGTTGTAATTGGCCGGGTCGGTCAAGCCGGACGCTCCCGCAGCCGGATCATAATAGAGCGGGGCGTTGTGCCCGGTAGTCGTGTTCCAGCTGCCGTTAAAGTCATAGGTCATGATGTTGATCCAATCGACGACAGAAGCAATGCCGCTGAGATTGTTGTTCTGCACGAAGGTCGGACCGGCGCCGGAGGCGATGGTCAGCAGATAGGTTTTGCCGTCGGCACTACCGGCGGCGTTCAGCTTTTCGCGGATTTTTTGCAGGAGAAGCACATAATTCTGTTTGTCCTCGGGCCGGTAGCTGTTGCCCGCCAGGCCGCCGCTCACCGGATACTCCCAGTCCAGATCTACGCCGTCCATCTTGTATTTGCGGATGAAATCGACTGCTGAGTTGGCGAACACCTCGCGCGTCTGCGCCGATGCCGCCACATCCGAGAAACGGTTCGACCAGGTCCAGCCGCCGACGGAGATAATGGTTTTTAAATCGGGATTCCGCTCCTTGAGCTTCCAGAGCTGCTTCAGATTGCCTTTGATCGGATCATCCCACTTGTCGTCGCCGAAGCTCTTCTGCGCGTCGATCCAGGGATCGCCAAGCACGATCGTCCCGTTCGGTACGCTGATCGCCTGGCCTTGCTCGTTCTGGCAGGTCCAGGTGACCGGATTCGGCCCGGTCGGGTCAGGGTTGCCATGGATGCCGTTCCAGCAAATATCGGCAAAGGCGTAATTGATTACATTTAGCTTGGTCGGATCGATATCGCTGACATTAAAAGCCCGTCCATAAGCGGCCCACGAGGCGTAGTACCCTATCAGCTTATAATTCGTTGCCGCGTTCGCGGTTTTGGCGCCCGGGCCCAGCGCAGGAATGAGCGTAATCAGCAGTGCAGCAATCAGTCCGAGCAATAGCGGTTTGCGGTTTCTTTTGGCAAAAGGCCTCATTTCGGTTTCTACCTCCTAAGGTTCAATTGATCGCACGGCTTTGCTGTTCTTAAGACCAGCGCCCACCTCCTGTCCCGAATTTGCCTTCACTCTGTCATCTATGAAACTGGATGTTAGTAGATTTGGAGTTACATTCCGCACAG
Source organism: Paenibacillus tepidiphilus (assembly GCF_008635795.1). Lineage (GTDB taxonomy): Bacteria > Bacillota > Bacilli > Paenibacillales > Paenibacillaceae > Paenibacillus_AQ > Paenibacillus_AQ tepidiphilus. The sequence goes on from NZ_VWRQ01000007.1 coordinate 119,370, forward strand.
AGCGCATGCGCAAACAGCGCTCTGGCGCTAAAGGTTGCAGGATATACTAGTACGGGCCTCAGATGGAATGCTGCAGCAATAGGTCAATACCGCTTAAAGGTGTGTGGGAGGGGTTCGTGTCCTTGTAGAGTAGGCATGGAAGGGATAGAATTGAAGGCAACTCTATTCTCATACAAATCGAGCCAATATTCTAGGGGGAAATTTCCATTTTATAGGGATATTATCATCTGATTTCTAATTTCAAAAAAGAAGCTGATACCTGAAGCTCGGTTGATCACAGGTTTAAGTGGCTGATATTCAGGGCCGGATGGCGGCTGGGATTCCAAACCTTCCGTAGTCAGGAACAATCCATGTGAAACTCAATGGTTAACTTGCACCCCAATGAAGTGGCGGTTATCCACTACAGATGTCATACAACCTGGCTAGTGAGCTAAAGTGAACTATCGAACTCAAACTGCTAGGCAAAAGTAAACATCCTAATGTGTACGAAAAAACGACCATAACGTGCTTCCGTTCGGGTAAATAGACCAAATGTGTACGAAAAAACGACCACAATGTGCTTCCATTCCGGTAAGTGGACCGAATGTGTACGAAAAAACGACCACAATGTGCTGCCTTTCGAGTAAGTGGACCGAATGTGTACGAAAAAACGACCATAATCCTTCTATAGCTGGGTTCTCATTTATCCAACTACGAGTGTGCGTACTGGTGCTCCCTTCGTTACTGAAGTCTCTTTCCTCCCATATCCGGGAATAGCTTAAGCTCAATTTATACAACGTCCTCAAAAAGACAAGGACCGTGCCACTGCACGGTCCTTGTCTTGTACCTCTTACGGCCCTTCCTGCCTCCACCCGGCTTCGCCCCGGTTCTCCGGCGGCAGCCGCAGCGCCCGGCCCAGTGACTGACGCTCCGCTCCGGAGCGGAGCTTCCGTTACGCCTGTCCCAGCTCTGCCTCTGTCCAGTGGAGCTGGACGCCATGATCGAGAAGCAGCTGCTGGTAAGCCTGCCGATGCTCGGCCGCCGCATGAACCTCACGCGGCAGAATGTGATTGGCAATGGCATAGCTGGCCAGAAGCCCGGCGGATTCGCCGATGTTCCACTCCGTAGGATGGAGGCGGTAGCAGCCGTTGGCAATCTGGGTCATCGAGATATTTTTGCAGGCCGGAAGCAGGTTCGTTACACGGACAGGAATCAATGAACCGAGCGGAATTTCATACGGATGATTCGGGATATAGAAGGTGCGCTGGGACACCGTTGTAGGATGAAGATCCAGATGATAGCTCCCGACCCCGACACTGTCCTCATAGCGCAGAGGTCCCGCCTCGCCGCGCAGCTCCTTGCTTACATCCTGCTCAGTCACTGTGTACAGCCCGCGGATTCTTCTCGCTTCGCGGATATAGGGGGACTTCGCCAGCCCGTCCTCTGTTCCCAGCACATCGCCCCGCAGCCTGACTCCCGGATACCCCTTTCCGCCATCCAGCCGGGGCGCCTCGGTCTGAAGCCAGTAGACAAGCGACAGGGTCAGCTGCCTGGCTCCCCGCAAATGCTTCTCCCGTTCCTGCGGAGATACTCCGATCAGCGGACCGGCATAATAATCGTTCAAGGCCCAGTTCAGCAGAGTGACTTCACCCGCGTTCAGCGGCAGACTCCAGATCGCAGGATCGACAATCCTCCGGTAATCCCACAGCGATACGATCCCTTCATCGTTCGGGAACATCGTGAACTGCTTCAGCTTGCTTGTATCCTCTGCATCCGATGCGTACCAGCTGAGAATGGGATACATCGAGAAGGACGGCACATATTGACGCCAATAGTCATAGTCCGCAGGGCGTTCTATCGTAAAATCCCCGTCCGGCAAATAATCTACGGCAGCCACATGTGTAATCGACTGCATGTCGAGCGGGTCCGCTTCCTCCAGTGCATGCGGTTCGCCTGTTTCCTGCCTGGATTCGGCGCCGCTTCTATACTCCACTCCGGCCAAAGGAAGTAAATCACCGCATTCGGTGGCATCCAGATAATAACGCCCCGACAGCTTGATTTCGGTGCCCTTCAGGGTATGTTGTACAGTTACCGCAGTAACCTCATCTCCTGACGTTTGGGCATGAACAGGAACCGTATGATAGAGCACTTCGATACGCCCTGTGTTCACATAGGGAGCCAGCATTTCATGAAGCACGCTGAGCGCGACCTTCGGCTCATGGGCCAGACGGCTGACCCAGCCGTTCCCGGGATTCAGCAGCGGGTCCTGCTTCGCCTGCTCCGTAAGCGGATAGTTTCGTCTGTAATATTCCCGCACCCTGGTGCGGAACTCCCGGTAGGAGGCCGTGCTGCCGGAGCTCTCGATCCAGCGGTGCTCGTCCGGCGGAACAGCCTGTGCAGTCAGCTGGCCCCCGAGCCAATCGGTTTCCTCGGTCAGAATGACGCGCATACCCGCTTTGGCGGCAGCTAGAGCCGCCGCCGTCCCTCCCAGTCCGCCGCCGATAATGATGACATCACTTTCTTTTAACCGTCCGGTTGTCATGCCGTATCCTCCTGTTCATAGCTTTCCGCTTGCCGCCGCAGGCCATCCAGCGCCAGCTTGGCCGCTCCGAAACAGCCCGCCCGGTTCCCGAGCTCCGCCGCCGCAAGAATGCTGTACACCCCTTCGCCCTGCAGCCCATGCTTCAGCAGCTTCCACCATATATCCCGGTCATGGATGACCCCGCCGCCGATCACTATAAGTTCGGGATCGAGAGTAACTGCAATATTATCAAGTACAACTGCCAAGTCAGCGGTGTAGCCGTCAAGAACCCTCAGGGCACCCGGCTCCCCCCGTCTCGCTTCGGCCATAATTTCCGAGCCGTGGGTATATGTCCGGCCTGTCAGCTCTTGCCCGAGCCGCAGCAGCGCAGAGCCTGAAACATATTGTTCGGCACAGCCCCTTCGGCCGCAGTTGCAGGGCCGTCCGCCGGGGAACAGAATACTGTGCCCGAAGTCTCCGCCGCTCCAGTGCTTCCCCCTGCTCAGCACACCATCAATCATGAAAGCGCCCCCAACTCCGGTACCCAGTGTAAGCATGGCCAGGCTCCGCCGTCCGCGTCCGGCCCCCTGCCAGGCTTCTCCAAGGAGAGCGGCGTTGGCATCGTTATCAGCAGCAGCAGGTAATAGGAAAGTCTCCCGGGCCCAGCCGGCAAGCTGGAGTCCCTGCCATCCGGGCAGATTATCTGTAGCGTACACGACTTCACCGCTGCTCGTGTTAATTCTGCCAGCCGAAGCTATACCGATGGCCTCAACCGTACAAGCCTTCAACAGCTCGCTGATTACGGTGTGAAGCTTGCCAAGTATCGCCTCCCTGCCCTGCCGGGCCTCCGTGGCACTCCCCGCTTCCGCCCATACATTGCCCATCTCGTCGAGCACCAGCCCTTTAATGGCCGTCCCGCCGATATCTACCCCGATGACCCGTCTCATTCACTCACTCCTCCCAATGGCCCTGTGTTCTGAGATCAAGAGCCTCTGCTATAGACCAAGGCTGCGGTACATCCTTAATAGATACGGTCGATGACAGCCCTGGCCGTCCGTTCCTTCATCCGCTTCGTCTCGTCCGTATGCCTGCGCTCCAGTCCCTCGCAGATCAGGTCGATAATGAACAGCTGGGAAATCTTCGCCCCGATGGATCCGCCTTCCAGAGGCGACTCTTTACCGGCGGTAAGCAGGACGATATCGGCGATGGAAGCGATAGGCGACTTCGCGTAGTTGGTCATCGCAATAATCAAAGCCCCGTTCTGCTTCGCTTTCATTAACATATCGTTGGTATCCAGCGTGCTTCCCGAAACACTGATGCCGAAGGCAATATCGCCTGCGCCCATCGTTACCGCCATCATCGACTGGATATGGCTGTCTGCAATGGCCTCCACCCGCCGCCCGATCCGCAGGAAACGGTTCTTGGCGTCCAGCGCCGTAATCGCCGATGAGCCTACGCCAAAAAACTGCACATGGCGGGCCTCATCGATCCGGCTGACAGCCTCTTCAAGCTGGCTCCGGTCCAGCATGCTCAGGCTGGACTGGAGCACATCAACCATGGATTCGTACAGATGCGTCGGGTAATCGCCGTCTTTGCCTTCACGGCCGGACAAGGCTTGCTGCTTCGGCAGTCCCTGGGCAAGCATAAGCTTGAAGTCCTGATAGCCTTTGAACCCGATTTTGCGGCAAAAGCGCATCACTGTGGTTTCGCCTGTACCCGCAAAGTCCGCAAGCTCTGTCACCGAAAAGTAGATTAGATTATCCGGATGCTCCAGCACACAGCGGGCCACCTTCTGCTCCGACTTGGTCATGGAAGGATAATACGTATTAATTCGATCCGTCATTTCCATTGCTAACTGCCACCTCTCTAATTGCTGCCGCAAACCGCCCGGTAATTAATTGGGGCCTGGTGATGGCCGAGCCCACGACAACCCCGAAGGCACCAAGCTCAAGCGCCTGCCGCACCTGGGCGGGCTCAGTGATCCTGCCCTCGGCAATAACCGGAATAGACAAGCGCTCCACTGCGCTCCGCAGCAGCCCGAAGTCCGGCCCTTCACGCTGCAGGGAATACGGTGTATAGCCCGAGAGGGTTGTGGAGACGCAGTCGGCTCCCAGGGATTCGGCCAGGAGGGCCTCCTCCAGGATTGAAATATCCGCCATTGAAGGCGTGCCGCTCTCTTTCAGAAAGGCGGCAATCTGCTCCACTGTGCTGTTTCCCGGCCGCTTCTGGCTTGTAGCATCAAAAGCGATCATATCTGCTCCCGCTTCCAGCAGCTCGTCTATTTCTTTCAGTGTCGGTGTAATATATACAGCCGAACCAGGGTAATCTCTCTTCACGATCCCGATAACCGGCAGCGATACAGTGCTCTTGATGGCCCGGATGTCCGCAGCACCGTTGGCCCGGATGCCCGCTGCCCCGCCTTCCTCGGCGGCGGCCGCCATACGCGCCATAATACCGGCACCATGCAGCGGTTCACCCGGAAGTGCCTGACAGGATACGATGAGTCCATGCTGCAGCTTCTGCATGATCGGATTCAGGGTCCCCACCCTCTCTCTTATAGTCTAATGTTCGCTGTATTCCCCGGCCGGTTCAAAACGTACGGACAGTCCCACTTCAAACATCCGGTTCCAGGGCATGTAACAGCCTATAATCTCGACCCTTCCGCCTGGTCCGTCAATCCGTGAAGCCAGCTCCTGCCGCAGCCGCTGTTCAACCAGACGCGAGACGCTTCCCCGTTGCCCGTCGAGCAAATATTTGCCGAAGCCCAGCTCCTGGACCGGACCCTCACTAAGCTCCCCGCGGACCACCGAGCAATAGCACACATCTTCGGCATAGCGGAGGGCCAGGAAATCCAGATGCTCCTGGGTCCGTCCGTAAAGAAGATAGATCATCGCTTGGGCAATGACAGTACCGAGCGTATTCGAGCTTGTATTCCAGCCGGCATACCCCGCGAGGTCAAACAGCAGCCCCTTCTCCCGGAGCATCTTCACCAGCTTCTGGTCACCGCCGTTGGCATAGCCGACATCCGCAACGGCGACCGGCTTCCCTTGCTGCTTCAGCGTATAATCGCCGTATTCTACAAGCTCCATCAAGTTCCGGTACACATCGTAGCTGAAAAAAGCATGCTGCTGCGATACCGCCTCCGCCATCGTCTCGCCCGGCGTATTCAGGAGCAGCACGAGGTTCGCCTCCACGGCACTGGAGGCAATGAGGCCGCCTGCCGCGATGATCTGATACTTCAGTGTCTCATAGAAGAAGCGGTCCTCATATAACGGGGTGACGAATGCTCCCTGCACCGAGGACAACCGCGGATAAACCAGCGGTACGGTCCCTTTGGTCTTATTTATCATCCGTGCCAGAAGCGTACAGCCCACCTCGTCTGCACCCGGATACATATACACTTTCAGCTCCAGATTAAGCTCTGTAATCCGCGCACGGACCTTCTGCTGGTCTTTGGCGGTATGCCCGAAGGGAGCCGAATCATCCTGCGGGACAATCAGAAACTCGATAATCCCGTCCCTCACCAGCTCCAGCACCAGTTTGTTCGCTTCAATATTAATACTGCGCCGGGAAAGATAATCCTCCAGAATCTCCTGCGGAAGGCAGGCGTCGATATCCGCAAGCTCCTGCAGTTCTTCCTCCGTCGCGTTGCCAAGCTCCTTGCGGTGGCCGATAAAGCCTTTGCGGAAAATCTCTCTGCCCCAATCGGCGTAGTAGTCCGGCTCCTCGTCAGAAATGGAGTATTGCGGACAGCGCATGATGAGCTGGAACGCATAAATGACCAGCTCCGGCTGCCGCCCTTTAAGCTCACGCAGCTTCTCCAGCCGTGCGGCAAGCTCCTCCAGGTTCAGGCTGTGCAGTCTGGACGGAATGATTCCGCCGTACAGCAGGGTATCCAGAGCGACCACCGCCCCGTCCGCCCGGCTGCTGGCCTCTTCAAACCAGCTCCACAAGCCGTCTGTATCTCCGGGGCGCTTCTTTAGTCCCATCAGCTGCAGGGGAGGCCGCAGGACCTCAAACTCTGTTCCCTTGGCCAAGAGGGGAGGGAATTCATAATTACAGGGCCGCTCATCGAGCGGCACAAAAGCGATGGTATACCGGTCCGCCATCTCTATCCGCCATCCTTTCTGTTCAAGGCCTATATCTATTCCAGCACATCATAACTCCCCGTGCGTCATGGCCAGCCGGTAGCCGTTTTTCCCTTCCGGGACGGCAAGCCCCCAGGCTTCGGCTGCTCTCCAGGCCGGTTCACTCCCCAACCGGACCGTGAAGGACCGGCAGGCTTCCGCCCGACCGCGCAGCTCTTCATCGGCTCCGGGTTCGTCCGTGCCGGTTACCTTCCGCCGCACGGCTCTCCACAGCGCTACATCCGCCAGCGCTCTTTGCAGCCATGGCTCTGCCTCTTCTCTGAACTTCGGATTGTCCAGCCCAAGCAGCCGGGAAGCCGAACGCTCCAGATGGTCGAAGTATATATCCAGCCGCGAAATATCCTTGCTGTTCACAGCCTCTTTCAGCTCCTCATATCCTCCGGTGTAGAGACGGCTGTTCAGATTCTGGCGGCAGAAAAACATCATCTCCTCCTCCAGCTCCCCGGCAAATTCCCGGACCGACAGCTCCCAGGAGAGCTCGGGCATATAACGTTCACTGTTCCACATATAGTGGGCCATCGTATTCAGTGTAATCTTTGAGCATTCCCATTGATTCATCGGATTGGCGACAACGGCCTGATGTCCCGTCCGGCCAAGCTGCGAATAACGTCCGCGTACCGGGTCCAGAAACAGCCGGTCGTGGTCACAGTCGTTCACCGGGATGTTGTCCCACAGCCATAAGTCGTGTCCATAATAACCGCTGTTATCCCGGGCATGCCTGCTTCCGATCTGCGGAGCAAACACGAAATAGCCGGTCCAGAACACTTGGATGTCCGCATGCAGCTTCCCGCGGATGTCCCGCTTGTATTCGGTATCCCAATAGGACCAATATTCCGAGGGACACATCGCCAGGGTAGCCCCCTGCATCTGACTGCTTAAATAGTCATGAACACGGTTGGCGACAAAAGCATGGGCAAGGCCGGACCGCTCCAGATAATTCAGATTGTCTCCGGTGAGCACATAATCAATATCGTCCATCAGCAGCGCAAAATGCCGGACACCGATGGAGATCATCGCGGCAAGCTTCGCCTCCAGATTCTTAAAATCGGATTCGCTGCGAAACTGCAGGTCATTCCCCGGACTGATGCAATAATAGAAGTCCACCAGATGCTTGTCGCATTCCTGCTTCAGCTCAGTGATCCTGGCGAAGCTCTCCTCCGGATAAGGCTCACGCCACAGTTCACGGTGATACGGATCATCCTTGGGCGCATACATAAAGGCATTCATCCGGTGCGCCGCCATATAACGGACGGAATCCATCCGGTCTTCGAAGCTCCACGGTGTACCGTAAAAGCCCTCGATAATGCCGCGGACCGGAAAAGACGGCTCATCGTGAACAGCAGCCACCGGAAGGCGGCACTTGCCGTCCTCTATTCTGAGCAGCCGGTGCAGCGCATCCATCCCGTAGCGCAGCCCTCTTTTGCCTGAAGCAGCTATGGTAATCTTCGCGTCCTTAGCAATGTCCAGACGGTAGCCGTCCGCCTTAAGTGTGCCCTCATATTCAAGCAGCAAAGCGGCATTGCCCCGCTCCTCAGTCTCTACTCCCGGACCCGGCGGTTCAATAATTACGATAGGCCCGTCTGCCGGCAGATGCCCTTCGTAGTTCTGGTTCATGGCGAACCGGGAGGACAGCTCACATCTCAACTGCGGCCCTTCCAGCACCAGCTCCTCGCCCTGGTCGTAATAATCCCGAAAGTAATACTGCCGTTCCCGCAGTGACAGCGTCATCATTCCAGCCTCCTCTTAACCTTTAATCGCACCTGCAATGCCTTCCATGTAGTACCGCTGCGTAAACAGGAAGACAACAATAATCGGGGTAACCGAAATCATGGTTCCAGCGGCAATCCAGCCGAAGTTATACGAGAATTGGCCGTTCAGATACGTCAGCGCGGCGGCCAGCGGATATTTCGCAGGGTCCTCCAGGATGACGATAGGCCACAGGAAGTTATTCCAGAACGCCATAACCTCCAGCAGCACGATGACCGCAATTCCCGGTTTGACCAGCGGCAGGACAAGCTGCCAGAAGATGCGGAACTCCGAAGCGCCGTCCATTTTCCCCGAATCCCTGATATCCGTGGGCACGCCCAGAAAGGTCTGCCGCATCAGAAATATATTGAATACCGACACCGCCGCCGGAAGCACGACGCCCAGATAGGAATTGCCCAGATGAAAGGCCTGGATGGTCAGATAATGGACAATCATCGCTGTCGAAGAAGGAATAATCATTGTCGCCACCAGCAGGGAGAAGACGAGGCCCCTGCCTTTGAACTGAAAGACCGCCAGCGGGTAGGCCGTCATGCTTGCAAGCAGCACATTAAAGACCACGCCAAGCCCGGCGATAATGACTGTATTCGTTATATAGCGCGGAAAGGACATGAACTGCCAGACCTGCACGTAGTTATCGAAGTCAATGAAGGTGGGCAGAATGGCCGGCGGACTAGAGAAAACATTTCTGCCGGGCATCAGCGACACGCTTAGCAGCCAGAGGAAGGGGCCCATCATGAATACAGCCAGCACAATCAGCAGCAGGTAAGTGACCGTATACCGGGCACCCTTTTTCAAAGGCTTAAAAGATCCGCTCATAGTACTCAATAGGAATTCACCCCGCCTTTCCGGTTAAAGCGGAACACCAGGACGCTAAGCGCTCCAATAATCACACTGACAATCAGACCGAGCGCCGAGGCATACCCGAAGTTGAACTGCTCCAGCCCTTTTTGAAAAATATACACACTTGAGGTCAGGGTCGAGGTCCCCGGTCCGCCCTTGGTCAGGATATATACCTCGTCGAACACCCGGACTGCCCCCATGATCGAAATCAGTGTACAGAACAGGATGTGCGGGCGCAGCAGAGGAATCGTCACATGCCATATCAGCTTCATCGAGCTCGCCCCGTCCACTCTGCCTGCTTCATATAAATCTGCGGGAATTCCCTGGAGTCCTGCCAGGTAGAGCATCATGTAATAACCGAGGCCCTTCCACATGGTGATGAACATCAGCACATACAGTGCAGTACTGCTGCTCGACAGCCAGGAGACCTGCCCGCTGATGATTCCGGTCTGGATCAGCAGATAATTAACCACCCCGTTATGGCCCAGCAGCCAGCTCCAGATCAGCGCCACCGCAACCATCGAAGTCACAACCGGAATATAGTACGCCGCCCGGAACATCTTCACACCCGGAATACGGCTGTTGACCAGAATAGCCATCAGAATGGACACGATCTGGATAACCGGAACGATGAGGACGTAGACCAGTGAATTCCATAAGGAGATGGTGAAATTCTTATCCTGAAAGGCTCTGGTGAAATTGTCGAACCCGACGTAATGGGTCTCGGCAATGACCGAGTAATCGGTTAAAGAAAGCGGAATGCCGTAGAGGATCGGCCAAAAGGTAAAGATGGCAAGAAATAAAAGGCCCGGCGCCATAAACGCCCAAGCGGTGAAAGATTCCGAACGCAACCAGCTCTTCATTCGATATTCCTCCCTCCCCGTTACGTTAGTGCATTCTATAAGGGGAGGACGGGGCCTCCCCGATCTGCAAGTGGCTTACGAAGCCTGAGCAATGATTCCATTCACTTCTTTCTCCACCGCGTCCAGCGTTTGCTTGATATCCGCCCCGTTCAGCAGGATCTCCTGCAGGCCGCGGGCAAGTGCGGAGTTAATATCGGAGGCGCTGGGAACGCCGACCATATAGTCGGTTGCCTTGTCCAAGCTCTGGGAAGAGACCACCTTGGCTTCCGCTTCAAGCGTGCCGTCGGATTCTGTAAAGAACGGATCTGCGATGGATGCCTTGGTTGACGGCAAGGTGTTGGCAACCTTGGAGAACGCGGTCTGACTGTCTGCGCTCGTTATAAATGCCGCAAACTCCACGGCCTGCTCCGGATTCTTCGACTTCGCAGGCACTACCACATTCATGGAGTTGGAGAGGCGGAGGCCCGCCTTGCCGGTAGGCAGCGGAACCGCAATTGTATTCGCATAGACTTCCGGCGCCGAGGTCTTAATAAAGTTGATAAAGGTAGGACCCGATAACTGGAAGGCTACCTGTTCACCGGAGAAATACTGGATTTGCTTCGTGAAATCCGCATCTTCCTTTAGCACCACGCCTTCTTCCATCAGACTGCGCAGATTCGAGATCATGGCCTCGGCTTCAGGCGTATTAAAGGCCGCTGCCGTCTTGTCTTCATTCAGGATCGGGATTCCATCAATCGGGAACAGCTTCGACACGAGCTGCTGCGCGTAGCCGGCCGCTCCGGTCTTCTCATGAATCTGGCGTGCCCACTCTGTCAGCTCATCGCGGGTTTGCGGCGGGTTGGCCGGATCGAGGCCGGCTTCCTCCACCAGCTTCTTATTCATGAACAGCACTTCTGTACCTGTATACCAAGGGAGCGCATAGGCCTTGCCGTCAAATACAGTAGAGTTATAGATTCCGTCGAAATAAGCACCGGCCTGTTCAGCCGTAAGGTAGTCCGAAAGATTCAGCAAAGCGCCTTTGCTGCCCAGCTGGCTCGCGAATTCCGTGTTGAGGTTAACTACATCGGGGCTGTTGCCGCTGGCTGTACTCGTCAGCAGCCGCTGCGAGATGGCATCGTAGGGGTAGTCTTTCCATTCCACAGTAACACCGGGGTGGCTTTCTTCATATTTCGCAATGAGATCATTGAAATAGTCATTAAAGGTAGGCTGAAGGGCAATGGTCCAGAATTCCAGGGTGACAGGGTCCGCCTTGGGAGCTTCGCTCTGCCCGGCAGAGGGCTCGGCCCCATTCGCAGAATTAGCCGGTGCTGCGGAATTCCCGTTCCCTCCACAACCGGCCAGCAGCATTACGGCCAGCAATGACAGAATAAAGCCCGATCTGTTTGTTCTCATTCAAAATCCCCCTTAAAAGTGGTGTAAGACGAGAGCCATACGTATTCATGTCATATTAGTTCACTTTGCCCTCTCTTTCTTAGGAGTATAGCAGATCATTCCAAAATAATGAAGTATTTTTTCATAAAAATAAAATAAAAAGAAATAATCTTCCTTTTTGAGTTGTAAGCGTTTCATAATGTGATAAGATCAGGATTCCCATAAAAAAACCTGCCCGCAAGATTGCGGACAGGTCGTTTCTTCCCGTTATTGTTTTGAAAAGTGGTTAGTAGAGGGGATACCATCGGGGGACAGAATCCCTTGTAAGCTGGAAAAGATGAGGCTTGTATGTAATATTATATTACATACCAAAACGCATTCTATGCCAGTTTACCTTCTGCAGGACTTACTTTCGTGAAGCCGCCAGCTTCTCCGTCAGCAGCCGCAGCGCCCGGCCGCGGTGACTGATGCCCTGCTTCTCTTCGAGTGTCAGCTCAGCCATGGTCTTCTCGAATTCCGGCAGATAGAACAGCGGATCGTAGCCGAAGCCCCCGCCGCCCGCAGGCTCGGAGGTGATCCAGCCTTCGACGGACCCTTCTGCGGTCAATTCCAGCCCGTCCGCCGGATCATACAGTGACAACGCGCAGACAAACCGGGCCGGGCTGAGCAGTGGCTGGCCGGTGTCCTCGCCCTGCTTCAGACCCTCCAGCTCGCCCAGCAGCTTCAAGTTATTCGCCTCGTCATTTGCACCTTCACCGGCGTACCTTGCGGAGTAGACTCCAGGTCTGCCGTCCAGCGCATCGACGCACAGCCCGGAATCGTCGGCCAGCACCGGCAGCCCGAGCGCGTCGCCGACAGCCTTGGATTTCTTCAGCGCGTTCTCGGCAAAGGTCGCACCGTCCTCCACTACATCCGGCAGCTGCGGGTAGTCGAACATACTGCGCACGGTCAGTCCCAGCGGGGCAAAAGCATGCTCAAACTCACGCACTTTGCCCTTGTTCTTGGTCGCCACAATGAGGATTGCGTTACCGCTCATCCTACACCTCCCGGCCCGGCTGGCCCGCAGGAATCTTGAGGGCAATCGGTCCGAGCGCTTCCTGCTGTGCCGCAATCAGCTCGCGGATTCCCTGTTCACCCAGGCCCAGCAGCTGGTCCAGCTCCTGGCGGGTGAACGGCCGTTCTTCGCCGGTGCCCTGCAGCTCCACAAATGCGCCGCCGCCCGTCATTACGACATTCATGTCGACCTGGGCCTTGGAATCTTCCTCATAATTCAGATCGAGCAGCGCCTTGTCGCCGACGATGCCGACACTGACCGCCGCCAGATAATCGGTGATCGGGAATACGGCAAGCTTGTGCTGCAGGGCGATTTTGTTGATGGCGTAGGCCATAGCCACAAATGCCCCGGTAATCGAAGCCGTACGCGTACCGCCATCGGCCTGGATGACATCGCAGTCCAGTGTGATGCTGCGCTCACCGAGCGCATGCAGATTCACGACGGAGCGGAGCGCGCGGCCGATCAGCCGCTGGATCTCCATCGTCCGGCCGGTCAGCTTGCCGCGCGCCGCTTCCCGCTGGTTGCGCGTCTGCGTCGCCCGGGGCAGCATCGAATATTCGGCGGTGACCCAGCCTTTGCCCTGCCCTTTGAGGAAAGGGGGAACCTTCTCATCCACCGTTGCCGTGCAGATGACTTTGGTATCGCCCATTTCAATAATTACGGAGCCTTCTGCATATTTGTTCGTCTGTGTCGTTATGGTGAGCGGCCGGAGCTGGTCGCCTTGTCGTCCGTTTGATCTCATCAAGTTAGCCTCCTACATCAGTAGCAATTGGTATGGTCGTGGACAGATGCATCCATGATTCCGCGAGAAACGGATAACATCCGCTGAAGGGACATTATCCGTTTGTCCGAAACAACCTTCATTCTACCAAAGTGCAGGCACAAAAGCATCTTTTTGCCGGAAACACTCTTTAGAGCGGCAGCTCGTTCACATAATCCGGCGCAGACACCGGCTGACCGTAGTTGACATTATTGGTGCCGGTAACCGTATCTTTGCCGTTAAGCCGGATTTGCACCGGCGCATCTCCGGCGTTCTGGGCGACCGTCAGCACCACGGATTCCAGCATTTCCTCCGGCACCTCCGATCCGTCCGCGAACATATCGTCTGTCAGCGAGACAGTGACAACGCCATTCGGTCCAGACTCGACTCCCTCAAGCAGCGTCCCTTGCGTCATGACCATTTCCAGCCCGTACTGCTTGTCGGGTCCTGTGATCAATTCGTTCAGCGCCGCTTCCACCGGCTGCTCCCCGGCGGGTACAAACCGGGTTACCGGCACATAATATTGCTGAGTGCCATCAGGAGTGGCTGCGCTGAAATAGACAGTTACAGCGCTGGAATCCATCAGCAGCGAGCCTACCTTCGGCAGGTTGATCCCGAAGCTGCGCGTGAGCGGCCGGTCCAGCGGGGTGCCGAGCAGCGGCATTTCAGTCAGCTTCTTGCCATCCACCCACAGCTGGACACCCTGAATGTCCTGAAGTCCGGTCAGCGTCCAGGTTACCGCCTCCAGGATCTTCCGTTCATCGGCGGGATCGTAGTCGTTAAACACCGAATTGAATTCCACTACAGCGAGATGCTCCTTGTCGACGGAAACCGACTTCACTTCCGTTCCGGCAGGAAGCACTCCCTTGAATCCATCCGGGAGCGCTCCGGCATATTCACCCTTGCTGACGAGCGCCGCCAGCGAGGACTCCAGCAGCGATTTCTCATCGCTGCCCGGCAGGCTTACCGATACCGGCGCGAGGAGACCGTTGCCGTCCTCCAGGAAGACGGTAGTCCGCTCCCCGTCTGCCGGTGCCGCTCCATCTGTCTCTGCAGTCACTCCGCTGTCCGCTGTGTCTACGCTGTCTGCTGTGTCAACGGTATCCTCGCCGGATATCGGCGCAAATACGCCGGTGTCCAGCGTAGACTCTCCGCTCATCTGCAGCATCTGCGCTTCGACCTCTTCCGGCGGCGGATCCACCGCGGCCGACTCCGAGCCGAACAGGCCGCAGCCGGAAAGCGCCAGCGGAACCGCCAGCAGGCAAGCCGCGGACAAGCCGCGGACCGTATTCTTGTGTTTCATCTTTCACTACCCCTTTCGATTGCTGAGATCAGCTGGTGCTGGTACTGCTATGTATACGAGCCCTCTGTCCAAAAAATAACAATGGCTTATCCAAAATAATGGCCAAGGCCACGGCTTGTATGAAGGTTAGCCAATGGCCGGGAGTGGGAGCGCTATGGCAGGAGCGTTGGAGCGGCTGCGGTGGAGCGGCTGCGGTGGAGCGGAGCGTTGGAGCGGAGCGTTGGAGCGGGAGCGTTAGAGCGGAGCGTTAGAGCGGAGCGTTGGAGCGGAGCGATACAGCGGGAGCGATACAGCGGGAGCGATACAGCGGGAGCGATACAGCGGGAGCGATACAGCGGGAGCGATACAGCGGGAGCGATACAGCAGGAGCGATACAGCGGGAGCGATACAGCAGGAGCGATACAGCGGGAGCGATACAGCGGGAGCGATACAGCGGGAGCGATACAGCGGGAGCGATACAGCGGGAGCGATACAGCGGGAGCGATACAGCGGGAGCGATACAGCGGAAGCGATACAGCGGAAGCGATACAGCGGGAGCGTTGGAGCCGCTGTGTTGGTGCGGCTTCGTTGGAGCGGCTGAGTTAAGCGCGCGATGGAGCCGGAACGATGCTACGAGAGCGACACGGCAGCTGCGTTGGAGCAGGAGCGACGCTACGGGTGCGATCCGGCGGGAGACGACAAAAAGACCAGCTTTCTGGACATTACATGGATAGATCAGTACAATCACTATACGGCCTGTAAGCGCTGTACATTAATCTACGTCAACGGGGTGAGCAATCATGACAGATACAAAAATTCCTTACAGTCTCAACAGTAAAGCGGTTGCGGAAGCAACCAAGCACTGGCTGCAAAAACGCGGTGTCACCGTAGAGGAAATCGCCGAGCTGGTACAGTTTCTGCAAAAAAAGTATTACCCAGGACTGACCATGGACGAATGTATCCACAATGTCGAGATGGTCCTGAGCAAGCGCGAGGTGCAAAATGCGGTGCTGACCGGAATCCAGCTCGATGTACTGGCGGAAGAAGGCAAGCTGTTCGGGCCGCTGCAGGATATGATCAAGCATGACGAGAGCCTATATGGCGTAGATGAAATTCTCGCTTTTTCGATCGTGAATGTTTACGGCAGCATCGGGTTCACGAACTATGGCTATGTAGACAAACTCAAGCCCGGTGTGCTGGAGCGGCTCAATGATAAAAGCACCGGCGAGGTCAACACCTTCCTCGACGATATCGTCGGTGCTATCGCTGCAGCGGCTAGCAGCCGGATAGCGCACCGCAAGCAGGCTGAGCGGGAAAAGGAACTCGGCCTACCCCATCAGCCCGAAGACATCGAGCCCGCCGCCAAGAAGGCAGCCGCTGAAGAAGCACCGGAATAAGCCCGAGGGACTACGGAAGACCGACTGAAGTCTGGTGCAGGCGCCGGTGAGCAGGGGTGACGGGGAAGGATAGCCAAATGCAGCACAGCAATGACAGGGAAGACTAGCGGATGAGGTGCAGGGATGACCGGGAAGGCAAGCGGATGCGGCACAGCAGAGTTTGTGTGACTAGCCGGGACTGGGGAACATGGTTGCGCTGGTGAGTAACGTTCTTGCTGGGAGCCGCTACGTAGCGGTGGTGTGTTGAGTAACCTGGACCGCAGTATGCTGGCGCTGGTGAGTAATGTTCGGCGTTCGTGCTGGAAGCCGCTGCGCTCACTTTATGCATGACGCCACTCCGCTTTGCAACCGATGGAATACTGTTGCGGACCCCAGAGCCCTTATTTGGGCTGTGACGCCTGTTTTTCTGATCTTACGGACTCCAGAGCCGCTATTCGGGTGATTCGCCCCAGTATTGGGGTGTTTCTTACCGAATAGCGGCTTCTCTGTCCGTTAGCGCGGCAAAAGCAGCCGACAAAGGCAAATAGCGGCCCCTGTGTCCGTTAGACCATGGATGGCATGTGACGGCTAGGTATGCCTTATAGGCAAGTTGCATGCTTGGCCCAACAGCCGCTGCATAACAGCTACACCGCGCAGCAACGAGCTTACGCGCACACCCTGCCATGCCCGGCCCCAGCATGCCCGGCAACGCCTCAGCTCTAGCCTTCACCCGCTCGGCCGGCACACCCGCCCCGCGTTTCCTGCACGGGCGCACGCAGTGCCGTAGCACCGCAAGCGTGGCGCGACCCTGCGCTGCCTTCACCGCAGCGCCGCGTACACCGCCGGCGCCCCGGGAGCAGGCCCGCGCAGCTCAGCCTGCTCCCGGCGCACGAGCTCGGCGAGATGAGCCAGCGCCTCGCTCATGGCAAAGCGCATCTGATGCGCGCTTGAGATCCGGCTGCGGAACAGCGCCTCGCAGACCGCAAAACCGCTCAGCGGGCCGTCCGCCAGCAGGCCCGCCACCTTGTCCAGCCGCTCCTCATGATGGAGGAGCAGGCTCTGTACCCGGGCCGTGAACCCGGTGAACGGCTCGCGGTGTCCCGGGAACGCCAGTGTGACCGGGACGCCCTCCAGCAGCCGCAGCCCATCCATGAAGGTGAGCAGAGGCTGCGGGTCGCTGCCGGGCTGCAGGCCGACGTTCGGCGAGATCTGCGGCAGCACGGCATCGCCGCACAGCAGCTGGCCGCTGGCGGCATGGTGGAACGACAGATGGCCCGGCGCATGCCCGCCGGTCAGCAGCGGCCGCCACTCCCGGCCGCCCATCACAAACGGTGCAGCCGGGTCGATGAAATCGACCTCCGGCTGCGGTGCCACCTGGGGCGCGAAGCTCTCCAGGTGCTCCCGCACCGCCGCCAGCCACGGCTCCGGCATGCCGTGCCGGGCGAACAGCTGCGGCAGCGCATCGTTCAGCGTCGCCGCCGGGCCCCAGGACATCTGCGCCTCCCTGTAGGCGCGCTCGCCCATCCAGACCCGGCCGCCGCTGCGCTCCTGCAGCCAGCCGGCCAGGCCGTAGTGGTCGGGGTGATGATGGGTTACGACAATCCGTCGCACCGCCGTCCATGCGTACCCCAGCTCCGCCAGCACCCCTTCCCAGGCCAGCTCCGTCTCCGCCGTATGCGGCCCGGGGTCGATTACGGTCAGACTGCCGTCTTCCTCCGGCAGAATATAGCAGTTCACCTGGCGCAGCGGCGGCGCCATCGGCATCGACGCCCGCAGGATGCCGCCGTCCCAGCGCGTGAGCTCCGCGCTGCGCATACCGTCTGTGCCGCCACCGCGCAAATCCCGGCCCGATACCATTACTCGGGCCGGGTACCGGTGAATATCATGCGGGTGGAAGTTTCCGCATGATATTCACCTTCGTCGTAGCTGCCGTGCACGGCTTTCAGCGACAGGCCGGCCGCAGAGAGCAGCGCGCTGAATTGCTCCAGCGGGTACAGCTTGACCCGTTCCTGGTAGACGCGCGGCGTGCTGTCTGTTTTGGAGGTCAGGACAATATTTTTTTTGACATAGCCGTCTTCGATCCGCCGCGATTCATCGATCAGGGTATCGCCGTCCTCGCGGGTGGAATGCGGCACCAGATGCTTGATGACATAGGCCGGATTCAGATAGTCGATAATGAATTTCCCGCCCGGCTTCAGCATCCGGTGGATTTCCTTCAGAACCTTGACCTGCTCTTCATCCTCCTCAAAATACCCGAACGATGTGAACAGATTGACCACTGCGTCGAAGCCCCCCGCAAGCGGCAGCTGCCGCATATCGGAACGGACCCAGGTTATGGCCTCTGCTCCCTCCAAGGTACGCGCTTCCCGCAGCAGCACCTCGGACAGATCGACGCCGGTCACCTCATATCCGGCCTCGGCCAGCGCTACCGAATGGCGGCCCATCCCGCAGCATAAATCCAGCACCTTAGCGCCTTGCGGCAGGCTGAGCCAGCCGATCATCGACTCCACCTCACGCCGGGCCCCGCTGAAATCCCGGTGTCTGTATACGATCAGATAGTCCTCTCCAAAGCTTCTCTCGTACCATTCACTCATCTGCCGTCTCCTCCCCAGGCGGACCTGGCCGCCTTCCAGTCTCTCTATGTATCGTAAACCGTTAGCAAGTTATCGACATTGTACCGCTTTTTCGGGCAAACTCAAAGAAGAGTTGCCAATTCGCCACAGTTCCCATGGCACGGCAACTCTTCGCAGTATTTATTCCTGGCGCTGCAGATAGACCCTGGCTTCATAGGGCCGCAGCTTCAGCTCCCGCAAGTCCTCACCTTTGACCGGCGCATAGTTGGAGATCAGGAGCTCCAGCTTCTCCGGCGCAAACTCCGCAGACAGCTCCAGCAACGGTTCACCCTTGAAAAAATTCAGGATCACCAGCAGGCGTTCGTCCTCCAGCGTACGGCTATATACGTAAATTTCCGGATGCTCCTCCAGATGAAGGGCATATTCGCCGTACACAATGACCTTATGCTTCCTCCGAAGCTCAATCAACTTCTTATAGTAATGGTAGATCGAATCCGGGTCCTTGAGTGCATTCGCTGCATTAATTTCCTGGGAATTGGCATTCACCCGAATCCACGGCGTACCGGTGGTGAAGCCGCCCTCTTCGCTGTCATCCCACTGCATGGGAGTGCGTGCATTATCGCGGCTTTTCAGATGAATGGCCTTCATGATATCGGCTTCGGGAACTCCCTGGTTGCGCTTTTCCTCATAAAAATTCAGCGTCTCCACATCCCGGTAATCGTCGATCGACTCAAACGCCACATTGGTCATCCCCAGCTCTTCGCCCTGATAGATGTAGGGTGTCCCCTCCAGCATGTGGACGAAGGTTGCCAGCATTTTGGCGGAAGGCACCCGGTAGAACAGATCGTCGCCGAAACGTGACACCGACCGCGGCTGATCGTGATTGCAGAGATAATTCGCATTCCATCCCCGGTTATGCAGGACCGTCTGCCAGCCGGAAATGATACGCTTCAGCTCCAGCAGACTCCAGGGCACCACATCCCATCTGCCGCTGCCCGGCGAGGCCGCATCAATATTCATATGCTCGAACTGGAAGGTCATGTTCAGCTCACGCCGCCCGTCCCCGACGTAATCGAGCGCCTGCTCCGGTCCGAGGCCCGAGGTCTCCCCGACGGTCATGATGTCATAATAATAGAGCACCTTGTCATACAAATTCTGCAGCAAAGTGTGCACATGCTCCAGATTGGAGAACATGTCGTAAGCGCGCACGGTGACTGTTCCGCCAGGGTTGTCGGCATCGGGATATCCTTCTTTTTTGACCAGATGGGCCACTGCGTCGAAGCGGAAGCCGTCAACTCCCTTCTTGAGCCACCACTGTACCATGTCATGCAGCTTGTCGATCACTACCGGATTGTCCCAGTTCAAATCGGGCTGGTATTTGGAATACAGATGCAGATAATACTCGTCCGTCTGAGGATCATACTCCCACACCGAGCCGCTGAAATACGATTCCCAGTTGTTCGGGGGACCGCCGTTCTTCCCCTTGCGCCATATATAGTAGTCCCGCTTCGGATTGTCCTTCGAGCTCCGCGACTCCACGAACCACGGGTGTTCATGCGAGGTATGGTTCAGCACCAGGTCCATCATCAGCTTCATTCCGCGCGCATGCATCTCCCGCAGCAACAGGTCAAAATCATCCATCGTGCCGAATTCCTTCATAATGTCGCAATAATCGCTGATATCATAGCCGTTGTCATGGTTCGGCGATTTATAAATCGGGCAGACCCAGATGACATCGACACCCAGATTCTGCAGGTAATCCAGCTTGGACAAAATCCCGCGCAAATCGCCGATCCCGTCCCCGTTACTGTCCATAAAGCTGATGGGGTATATCTGATAAACAACGCTTTCCTTCCACCATTTCGGGTTCACTGCCGCTCCCTCCGCTTCATTCAGTGCTATAGTCAAGCATTAATATATCTTAACCATACGACAGGAAATGAATAACAAAGGGCGGTCTGCAGCCAGCTTTGACCTGTGCGCCAAGATTAATCCAGAGAACGGGTTAAGACAAGTACCTGAATGGTTGTTCAACTACTGCTCTTCTCAAAGATTAGGTCAATCAGCGCCACCGGACATGCCAAAATGCTAACCTAAAAATCCAGGCTACCACCTTAAGGTACCCCTTCATTTTCTGACTGCAGCACATTGTGGTCGGTTTGTCGTACACATTTGGCTATTCCCCCATGCGCCAGCTCATTGCTGATGGTAGTCGGTTTTTCGCACACATTTGGCCACTTTACCCTCGCCGTAGCACATTGTGGTCGGTTTTTCGTACACATCTGGCCACTTTACCCTCGCACCAGCACATTGTGGTCGGTTTTTCATACACATTGGCCACTTTACCACCGCACAAGCACATTGTGGTCGGTTTTTCGTACACATTTGCTATTCACCCCATGCTGCAGCACGGCTGCCAGCGGTCAGACACCGTACCCGCAAATAAAAACAAGCGGCAAAGCGCCTTTGCTCAAGGCGCTTTGCCGCTTGCTCTCTTCATAGCCTGCTTCCGTCCAATGTATCCGCAAGAGAGTGAACCGGATGAACCTGTTCACTCTCTTACCTGCTGACTCTCTTATAGATAGCCTGGCCCGTTCGCTAAAGCAGGGCCAGCCAGCGCCTTACACCACATGCTGGGCCCGCTGCTGGTCCTCCATCAGCCACTGCACCAGCATAACCTCCGGCACCGGACCCTTGCGGGCGTCCGCATACTCGCGCACCCGCTCCAGCAGCCGGGCCGCCGTCTCGGCGTTCACACTCAGCCCCCGCTGCTGCAGTGCATGGATCACTGCTCCGCTGCCGGAATGCTTGCCCAGCACAAAGCTATGCGCCCGGCCCACCTCTGCCGGATCAAAGGTCTGATAGGTCATTTTCTCCTTCATTAAGCCGTCCACATGGATGCCGGACTCATGCGTGAATGCCAATTGCCCGACAATCGGCTTGGCGTCGCCGACGCTGCGTCCGGAGGCCGCGATGACCTTATCGGCCAGCCCCTGCAGAAGCTCCGGCTTAATGCCGGTATGGCCGCCGTACAAATGGCGCCAGGCCATCACCACTTCCTCCATGGCAGCGTTGCCGGTACGCTCGCCGATGCCGGCCACCGTCGTGCTGGCCCACACGGCACCGGCGGCAATGCCGCTCAGCGTATTGGCACAGGCCAGACCGAAATCGTTATGGCAGTGCACCTCCAGCTCCACATCAGCCGGAACAGCACCGAGCAGTTCCTTCACCCGCGCTGCCATCTGCCCCGGATGATGCGCCGAAACCGTGTCGGCATAGCGGAATCTCCGCACGCCTTCACGGTATAAGGTGTTAACCACTTCGGCCAGATATCCCATTTCCGCCCTGGAGGAATCCTCCATCCCGACCGACACCGTCATGCCGAGCCGCAGGCCGTATTCGGCGGCGCGCTGCAGCCTGTGCAGCCCTTCCGCCGGCGTCAGCCCCAGCTTGCCATGCAGCTGAATCAGCGATACCGGGAGGGAGACATGGCTCCAGTTCACCCCGGTACTCCGGGCTTTGTCGATATCTCCGATGACCGAACGGTTCCAGGTCATCAGCTTCATTGGAAGCCCCAGCTCGAATATCGCAGCGATATCCTCCTGTTCGCGCTTACCCATGGCAGGAATTCCTATTTCCGCCTGATCCACCCCGCACTCCGACAGCAACTTTGCGATTTCCAGCTTTTCCGCCCTCGTGAATGAAACACCAGCCGCCTGTTCGCCATCTCTTAACGTCGTGTCGCATAGCTTGAGACTGTTCACGGTGTACCTCCTTCTCCGCAGCAAGCGCAATTCGGATTACGGGTAAGCCCAACGCTGTAACAGGCGAAGTCAAGTGAGCTGAAGCGATGCATTACGCCCGCATAAGTTGTCCCTACCCTTGCAATCCATTTTACGGCTTCCAGCGCTGCCAGACAACCCGCAATACCGGAGGTGGCGCCCAGAACTGGAAATCCGAGCGGCTCCCACTCCGGCGATATCTCGGGATACAGGCATTCGAGACAAGGCGTTTCCCCGGGAATGACCGTTGTCAGCGAGATCTCAAAACCATACATCGCCGCTTCAACCATCGGCGTCCCTGTCTCGACACACAGCCGGTTCAGGGCGTAGCGTTCCGGAAAGTCATACCGCGCGTCAATAACAATATCGGCCCGCTCGACCCACGGCCTGGCGGTCGCAACTTCAATTCTGGCATTGTATCCTTCAATCTCGACCTGCGGGTTCAGCCGCTTCAGATGCGCTGCAGCCGTGCTGATCCGCTCCATCCCGAGATGCTCATGGTCCATCAGGATTTGCCGGTTGAGGTCCGGTGGTACGATTACTCCCTCATGGGCCAGTATCAGCCGGCCCACACCGGCGGCCGCCAAATACAGCGCCGCCGTCCCGCCGAGACCGCCCACACCGGCCACCATTACGGTGGCCTCCGCCAGTGCACGTTGTCCGCTTTCGCCGAGCAGCTTCAGCTGCCGGGCATACCGCTGCAATTCCAAGCCTTCGGCCAGCTGCTCCATCTCCGTCTCCCCCTGTGACTGAATGTTATGGATTCTACCCCTCCAGACTCAGCAATCCATGAAGAGCCGTCACTTCTTGATAATTGCCCAGAAAGGCCAGGCCTTCCTCGACACATTCCACACCGTAACGCAGCAGTCTGTCCTCCGAAGTAAACGGAAACGGAAATCCTGCCCGCAGACTCTTGAGCACCAGAATCACCCGGCCGGTATACAGCAGTCCCCGGCCAAAGCCTTCATGATTAATCTCTGCCGTGCTTTCCATCATGGTACCGCTTATCTCTTCAATGACTCCGGCGGCAGCCTGGAAGACGAGCGGCACCTGATGTTGCACCTTCGGCGAGACGGAGCAGTTGAAGTCGGACTGGCTCCGGTCGCCCTCGGAAGCAAGGAATTGCTTGGCAAGCTTCTCCTGCGGCGTCAGTGCCGCATACCTGCCAAAGTGATCCTCGGCGTCCAGCAGGAGACACAGCCGGCGTACGAACGCCTGGGCCAGTTCCTCATTCAGCGGCGGCTTCGGCGCCTTGCGCTTCTGCCGCTTGCCCGCAGCGGCTGCCAGCCCGCCCGGCAGCTCCATTGCCGAGCTTCCTTCAACCATGGGTTCCATCGGCTTCTCCCCCTTCAGCCTGCTCTTCTTCTGCGCGCAGCACCTTAGCCAGCCACATCGGCGGCTTGCCCTGCAGCATTTCTACCAAGCGCTTCACCTGTTCGTCGATGGGACTTCCCATCGGCACCTTCACCGGCATAATCTTGCGCCGGGTTACACGAGCGGCCGCCGAAGCGCCGATCTGCATAATGAATATCAGCGTGCAGTCGCCGACCGCTTCGATGCGGCTGTCGATTTTGCCGGCTTCATCCTGGTTCAGCACAGCCGGAATGCGGCGCATTTCCAGCAGCTCACCGCCCTGCTTTGTTACATTGTAAACGGCGAACAGCGTGGCCTGCCCGAAATGGGCATTGACCCGGCTGCCGTCATTTGTGGCGAACGCTACCTTCACGGTGTTCAGCCTCCCTCCGCATGAGCAAATTTCCCGCTTTATTGGTCCATTCCATAGCGCCCCTGTAGCCGACGGACACTGACATGTACGCGCCAAGCTCGTTCCATACCGGAAATCCGGCAGGCATATAGGCGGCACCGATACGTTCCGATCCGGCGATCCCGTGCGAGTTACTGATCCACAAGTCGCTTCCTTTGCCAAGCACTTCCGCATCATCCAGGTCGCCGACCCAGACTTCCCGCTCCAGCCCGGCAATAAGCGGAGTCTCGAAGGAAGCGATAAGCGCCTTCTGCTCCATACCCAGCTCTTCCAGCCAGCCCGAGACCGACACCAGATGATCGGGCTCCAGCGCTGCCACTGCCGACATGCCGGCGAACTGGAAATGCGCGTCCAGCATGCCGTCCAGCAAATTCTCCCGCTGCCAGCAGTAACGCATGGACACCGGTTCCCCGCTGATCTGATGCAGGAAATGCAGCAGCTCATCAGTGGCCTTGAGACCCATCGCGCGGCTGAATACCTTATACGGTGTGCCCAGCGCATTATGCAGCCGCCGGGCCGGACGCTCCATGCTGGCCCCGACGGCGATGGTCAAGCCGGATTGCAGGCTCTGCAGCATCGAATCCAGCGGCACACCGCCGCGGGTAAGCGGCGAGAAGCCGGTCAGCAGATGTCCGGAAAGCGAGGTGGAGGTATCGGGCAAGGCAATGACCTCGAAACCGAAGGAAGAGATCATCTCCTTCAGCTCCATCACATCGGCCGGCGTCAGAAACGAACCGGGCAGTAAGGTAATTTGCCGCGTATTCACTGTTCTTGCGCCCCGGTGCCCCACCTGCTGAATCATCTCATCGAGCATGGCCTCCACCGTGCTGCTGTAGCCCGACTCCAGAGAGCCCCGGAAATCGGGCAGCACCACCGAAAAGGCTAATCCGCCGCGCATATTGCGTTCCCGCTTATACGTCTTCAGCATCGTCTGGTAATCCACCCCGGCGACATCGGTCAGCTCGGTTCCGATAATGCCGATGATATCGGGGCGATGCTTGCTCAGCACGACATTCAGCGCTTCCTCCAGATTACGGTTGGCGTCGAAGATGACATCCATCTCCTGCAGCGCCGAGGTCTGTACGGCAATCGGTTCACGGAAATGCCGCGTAAGCAGCGCTTTGGGAAAAGCGGAGCAGCCCTGGGCGCCGTGAATGAGCGGCATCGCCCGGTAACACCCCTGCAGTGCCAGCACTGCGCCGAGCGATTGGCCGATCTTTATCGGATTGATGGCAGCCGGCTTGGGTCTGCGGTTAACGGTCATAAGCGCCCTCCTTATCCCACGGGGCAGGCGAGGCTGCCAGCTTCCAGATCGGGTTGGTCAGGGAATAAGTAAGCTCCTTGGCCAGCCGCAGGAGACCTTCATAGCCGGCATAGGCCTTATGCCGCTCCTGATTGATATCAATGAAGGGAATCTGCTCTTTCATCGCCAGGTACATATTGCGCCCGCCGGCGATCATAATATCAGCCTTGCGTTCACGCACCGTCTTAAGGATGCGGCTGGCGCCGCCTTCGGGAATATATTCGGTATCATCGCCGACCCGGTCGGCGATCCGGCGCACATCATCCTCCGTGCTTTTGTTGGTCCCTACCCCGACAACCTGCACTCCCAGCTCCTTCAGTGCAGAGATAACCGACCAGCTCTTGACGCCGCCGGTATACAGTACGGCCTTCTTCCCCTTCAATAATTTGCGGTAGGGCCGCAAATCCTGGATAAGCCGGCTTTCCTCACGTTCGGTCAAGCGGTCCACCCTGCGTTCCATCTCCCGGTCATTCATGAGGTAGGCCATCTGCCGCAGTGAATAGGTCGTCTCCTTGGCGCCGTAGAAGGACCCCTCGAAATAGGGAATCCCGTACCTGGATTCCATCTGCTTGGCCAGACCGAGCAGCGCCCGGCTGCAGACTACCATATTCACCTTGGCGCGGTGTGCCCAGGTGAGCTCCTTGTAGCGGGCATCGCCTGTAATGCGGGAGGTCACGGCAATCCCAGCGCTGGTCATCAGCTTCTCAATATCCCACATCTCGCCGGCGATGTTGTACTCGCCGATCAGATTCACACCGAGCGGCGTATCCGGCTCCGGCTCTCCGGTCCCGATTACGTACTGCAGCAAGGCATCGCCGGCCAGCCGGTTGCCCAGATTCTTGCTGCCTACAAAGCCCGGACTGTTCACAGGAATAACCGGCACGCCGATCCGGTCCGCCGCTTCCTTGCATACGGCATCCATGTCTTCGCCGATCAGAGCCGTCACACAGGTCGCATATACAAATATTGCCGGAGGCGCAAAGCGCCCGGCAATATAGTCGATGCTCTCTCTCAGCTTTTTCTCCCCGCCGAAAATAATGTCGGAATCGTTCAGATCCGTAGCAAAGCCATATTGCGAGAGTGAAGGGCCGCTGGTGAGCGTACCTCTGCTTTCCCAGCTGTTTCCGGCACAGGCAATCGGACCATGGACCAGATGGGCGGCGTCCATAATCGGCAACAAGGTGATCTGGGCTCCGTCGAAGGAGCAGCCTCCGGCTGCTTCGCCCGGTTTGGGGCGCGGGCAAGCCTTGACTTTGGGGGCTTGGCTTCCGCAAGCCTCGGAATCAAATTCTTCTTTGCGCACTGGGTCCATCGGCTTCTCATCTCCTTCGCTTAAGGTGGATGCTCTACTGACATACCTGTAAGCATGAATGGAACGATAATTGCAGGGGTATTGCAACAATCCCGGCCTGCCTTGGCTTCTGATCATGCCGCATGTTATCGGCACGATCAGAGAGCCAGGTACGCCGGGTGCATTGTATACCATTTATTTGAATAGATGTTATTTAGTTTAAAATAAAGTTACAGAAAGTTACAGTAAATTTCATCACTTATGGAGATCACATTTTCTTTGGGCGTGTATAAAGAATTATTTTAGCGCACCAGATCATAGTTGAAGCCGGAGTTGTTGCGGTCCAGCTCATCCAGCACCGTGTTGACGATCAGGGTCAGCAGATTCAGGGCACCCTGGTAGCCGAGAATCGGATAGCGGTGCATATGATGACGGTCAAAGATCGGGAAGCCGATCCGCACCAGCGGCACATTCGCATCCTTGGCGGCAAATTTCAGATGCGAGCTGCCGATGGCCAAATCCACCGGATCATTCAGCAACAGGGAACGCATATGCCACAGGTCATTGCCGATATAGAGCTTCGCTTCCGAGCCGTAGGGGCTTGTGGCCAGCAGCGCTTCGGCTTCATCCTTGAATTTCACTTCATTAAACTCCACATCGCCGTTCGAGCAGACAATATGCACCGGCTCTATGCCCACCTCGAGACAGAATCCGATCAGACCGATCAGCAGATCAGGATCGCCTACAAGCGCAACCCGTTTACCGTGAATGTAAGGATGACTGTCGGTAAGGGCATCCACTACCCGTCCGCGTTCTTCCGTCAGGGACGCCGGAACCGGCAGGCCCGTCAGCTCGCTGATAGCTTCCAGCAGCCGGTCGGTACCGGTAACGCCCAGCGGTGTAGACAGCGCGGTGACCGGCTGTTTCCAGGCCGTACCGATATATTCCTGCGTCTTCTTCAGCGTGTACTTTTGCAGGGACAGTGTAGCCAAGGCATTCGCGGCCAGCGGCACATCCGCCAGCTTGGTGCCGCCGTAGTAATATTCATATTCTCCGGTAGCCGGAGAATCGTAGTTGCCGCTGTGATCGCCAAGGAAGGTATACTTGGTATCGAAAGCGTCCAGAATCTTGCGGATTTCAGCAAAATTGCCGGTGTAAGGCTCAAAGCCCAGCAGGACATTCAGCTTCTCGCCCGTTTCTTCTCCGCTGCCCGGCGCAGCCTGGATCCCCGAACGGTCATACAGGTAGCTGAGGATGCCTTTCATCATGGCATCATAGCCGGTCGTATGAGAGCCGACGAAGCTCGGCGTGTTGCAATAGGCAATCGGGAAGTCCTCGGACACGACACCCTTTTGCCGTGCATTGCCGATGAATGCCGAGAGATCGTCGCCGATAACCTCGGCCATACAGGTCGTACATACGGCCACCATCTCCGGTTTGTACAGCGCCACGGCATTCTCCAGACCGTCGATCAGATTGCTCATACCGCCGAATACTGCCGCATCCTCGGTCATCGAGGACGAGACCGCCGGCGTCGGCTCCTTGAAATGGCGGCTTAAATGGCTGCGGAAGTAAGAGTTGCAGCCCTGCGAGCCGTGCACGAACGGCAGCGTCTTCTCAAAGCCGAGGGCGGCCATAATGGACCCCAGCGGCTGGCAGGCTTTATGCGGATTAATGACCACGGCCTTGCGGTCGAAATTCTTTGCCATATATTCGGCAGTTTGGGAGTAAGCGAGCGCTTCGGCAGTCTCCTGTTCGCAGCAGGGTGCCTCGAATTGCTTCTTGTTCTCCCGCTGCTGCACAAATCGTTCTTCCGAGAACAGGGTATTATAGTCCGGAAGCTCCAGTCTGTCCTTGCTCATATGCTCGCCTCCTCTTTCTGCACTTTAGCCTTCTTCGGAATGAGATTCCACACCGGGCTGTTCACTGTCATATCCATATCCTTGGCAAAAATCTTAAATCCGTCGAAACCGTGATACGGTCCGCTGTAATCCCAGGAATGCATCTGGCGGAAAGGAACGCCCATCTTGTGGTATACATATTTCTCCTTGACGCCCGAACCTACGAGGTCGACATTCAGCTTCTGCGCCAGCTCCTCCAGCTCATAAGCGGTCGGATCGTCCATAATAATCGAGCCTTCCTGCATCATCGGGAATGTTTTTTCATAATCGTCCTTATGGGCGAATTCATAGCCGGAGGCCACGATATCCATCCCCAGATCCTCATAGGCGCCCACCGTATGGCGAGAGCGCAGGCCGCCGATCATCAGCAGCACCTTTTTACTCTCCAGACGCGGTCTGTATTTGGCAATAATCGCATCCATCTGCGGCTTATATCTGGCAATCAGCTTCTCGCAGTTCTCCTGGATCGTTTCATCGAAAAGCGCGGCGATGGCCCGCAGGCTCTCATATGTCTTCGTCGGTCCGAAGAAATTGTATTCCATCCACGGAATGCCGTAGGCCTTCTCCATATGCTCAACCATGTAGTTCATGGAACGGTGGCAGTGTATCAGGTTCAGCTTGGCCTTGTGGGCGATTTCCAGCTCGTTGAGCGTGCCGTCGCCGGACCACTGGGCAATGACGCGCAGCCCCATTTCTTCCAGCAGAATACGTGAAGCCCAGGCATCGCCGCCGATATTGTAGTCACCGATAATATTGACATCATAAGGTCCGGTTTCCGCAAGCTCGGCGCGTCCCAGCACGAAATCGCGGATGGCATCGTTGGCAATATGATGGCCCAGCGACTGGCTGACCCCGCGGAAGCCCTCGCAGCGCACAGGCACAATCGGCATATCGAGCTCCTTGGACATCTTCTTCGATACTGCTTCAATATCGTCGCCGATCAGACCGACCGGACATTCGGATTGGACGGAAATTCCTTTGGCGAGCGGAAACATTTCCGTGATCTCACGCATAATGATTTCCAGCTTCTTATCACCGCCGAAGACAATATCCGTCTCCTGAAAATCACTCGTTACCTGCATAGCCGTAAAGTTGTCGATGCCCAGCGTGCCGGTGGCGTAATTCCGGCGTGTGCCCCAGCTGTACTGTCCGCAGCCGATCGGGCCGTGGCTGATATGGACCATGTCCTTGATCGGTCCCCAGACCACCCCTTTGGAACCGGCATAGGAGCAGCCGCGCGGCGTCATGACGCCGGGGCGGGATTTAATATTGGATTTCAGCGCACAGGTCCCGCAGCTTTGGGATTCCTCGGTATTGATCTGAAAATGCTTTTGACGGTCTTTGCGCGCCTTTTGGGGGTAGGCTTCCAGCACTTCTTCTACTATCTTTTTACTCGACTCGATATCCAGTCCCATGTTGACCCTCCTCTTCAAGATGCAGGCTGCTTGATGCCGCCCTGCGTATCGTTATCAGGTGACCAGCCAATCCGGTGAAACGGCCGTCTCTCCACTCGCGTTTCACCGGACCGCCCTATGCCGCTTATTGTCCGGAAGCCTGCAGCTTCGCAATTGCCGCTTCTTCGTCTTCGATGACGCCGAATTCCATCAGCAGCTCTTCCAGCTCTTCCATGGAAATCGGGGTCGGGATGGTCAGCATCTTATTGTTGAGGATCTTCTCGGCCAGAATCTCGTATTCTTTGGCCTGCTGATGATCCGGGTTGTACTGGGCAACCGTCATCCGGCGCAGCTCGGCATGCTGCACAACATTGTTACGGGGTACAAAATGAATCATTTGCGTATTCAGGCGCCGGGCCAGCTCGGTGATCAGCTCATCCTCACGGTCGGTGTTACGGCTGTTGCAGATCAGGCCGCCGAGGCGGACACCGCCGCTGTTGGCATATTTCAGGATCCCGCGGGCGATGTTGTTGGCAGCGTACATGGCCATCATTTCACCGGAACAGACAATGTAGATCTCCTGCGCCTTGTTCTCGCGGATCGGCATGGCGAACCCGCCGCAGACGACGTCGCCGAGCACGTCATAGGATACGAAGTCCAGATCGGTGTAGGCCCCTTCCTGCTCCAGGAAGTTAATGGCGGTGATAATCCCGCGTCCGGCGCAGCCTACGCCCGGTTCAGGACCGCCGCATTCCACGTTGATAATGTCGCCGAACCCGGTCTGCAGTACATCATCAAGTTCCAGGTCTTCAACAGAGCCGAGTTCAGCTGCCAGGTGAAGCACAGTCTGCTGGGCTTTGGTGTTCAGGATGAGCCGCGTAGAGTCTGCCTTCGGGTCGCAACCGACGATCATAATGCGTTGGCCGAACTTGGTGGCCAGCTGAGCCAGGGTGTTTTGCGAAGTGGTGGATTTACCGATACCGCCTTTACCGTAAAAAGCTATTTGTCTCATGATTCATCATCCCTTCGAAATGTTTATATTTCCAAAATAAGAGCTGTACTTCACACTTTCGAGAATCGCTTCGCGGATATCGCCTTTGCGGACAAGCGGCAATACTCCGGCTTTGTTCAGACTGGCCCGGGGAGCTTCCCCGATGCCCGAGCAGAGAAGAATGCGGCAATCGCTAAGAATAGAGATAATTTCCTGCAGAGTAGCGGTTTTATCGCCGTTGCAATCGGCAGTGCCGTGGCAATAGGCTTGAATCTTGCGGACACCGACAAGTTCCACCTCGGAACCGTCCGTGTCATAAATCAGAAATTCCGTCGCATGGCCGAAATGCTGGTTGACCTTGTCGCCGCCTCTGGTGGCGACGGCCAGCCGGCTCTTAGGCATGCTCGCCTGCAGCCCGTTCAGACGGGCCTGCTTCGCGCTTACGCGCTCGCGCAGCTTGACATCAATGTCGCTCTGGAACAGCGCCCTTGCTTCCAGATTAACCACGGGATCTTCATCCATGGCTTCCAGCGGGAAATCCCGGTTGCGGTCCTGACCCAGCAGCCCGATAGCGTCGGCCCGGCACTGGCGGCAGTGACGCATCACCTTCATGCCGTCACGCCCGAGCAATTCCTGCAGATTGTGAAGCTCTTTCGGACGCGGAGCCTTGCGCCCATCCATTTCGTACTGGCTCCCCGGTGCGATAATCAGCGGCGTTACATTGTGCAGCGTGGCCCCGAGCTCTTTTACTCTTTTGGACACGGCCGGCAGATGATGATCGTTGACCCCCGGAATCATAATCGAATTAACCTTGACCAGAATCCCCAGCTGCGCCAGCATTTCCAGTCCTTTCAGTTGACGGCTGATTAACAGCTCCGCTGCCTCTCTGCCTTCATACCGCACACCTTCGTCGAATACCCAGGGATAAATCCCGGCACCCACATCCGGATCAATCGCATTGATGGTAATCGTCACATGGCGGATACCCAGCTCTACGATTTCATCTACATGCCGGTAAAGCGTGAGGCCGTTCGTACTGAGGCACAGCGCCACATCCGGGACATGCTGCTTGACCCTGGCGAAGGTATCGAAGGTCTCCTCCGGATTGGCGAGCGGATCGCCCGGGCCGGCGATGCCGACCACCGAGAGCTGCATGAGCTGTGCCGCAACCCCCTTGACCTTCCGTTCTGCCTGCTGCGGCGACAGCACCTCACTGACTACACCCGGCCTGCTCTCATTCACGCAGTCGAACTTGCGGTTGCAGTAGTTGCACTGGATGTTGCAGGCGGGAGCAACCGGGATGTGCATCCTGGCGTAAAACCGGTGAGCTTCCTCGCTGTAGCAAGGATGGCGGCTGAGTTCTTCCTCCGCTTCGTTTGATAGACACGTCGGCTGCATGTTCCCACCTCCTAAAAGTTTTGCTTAGCGTTACTTCATTGGCTTCTGCTTCGAGCAAAACTCACTTCGGAAGCATACGCTTTGTTTTGCTTAGCATTACTTCCTTGACTCTGCTTCGAGCAAAACTCGCTTCGGAAGCATCTGCTTTGTTTTGCTTAGCGTTACTTCCTTGACTCTGCTTCGAGCAAAACTCGCTTCGGAAGCATCTGCTTTGTTTTGCTTAGCATTACTTCCTTGGCTCTGCTTCGAGCAAAACTCGCTTCGGAAGCTTTAAAGACCTTTGACGACGAGTAGCAGCAGTCTCGAATTATTGATGTTATTTTACCTAACATAAATCTCGCTTGACCGCTTGAATTAATTTCATCATATTTTTAAATATCGGCATCGTCAATTACACAACCGCTTAAAAAGCCCTCAATTTCCTTATGTTTGCAGTTTCGCCACAAGAGATGTGAACTTACCTAACTTACACTTACCATGTTTCCGTTTCCAAAATCGGTCATTCATCCATTGATATTTGTTCTCACAGGCATTGACATTGGCATTCGGCTCATATATGATACTTTTTAGGTTTAATCGGACGTGAAACTCTAACCTTCTCAATTTCATATATCCCGTAAAGGGGAGTAGCTGCTCATGCAGACCTGCTCCTTCTCGCAAGAGAGGGGCGATTGCATTTCTGCATGCAATATAAGTGGAGGCCCGGCCATAATCTTCTGCCTGCTTACTTATATGTAATAAAGTCGTCAGTACGAGAGTATGAAGATGCTCTCCGGCTTTATTGGCAATGTTCCATTGTTAGCGAGACCTTTACCAATCAGGTTAGCCTCTGTAAGAGACTGGTCTGTTTGGTAAAGGTCTTTTTTATATATTTTGGGTCATACTAAGGGGACGCGAAATCATATTTGCATCCGAAAGAGGGGAAGCTAGTAATGGATTGGGGATTATTATTGGAGTACGGATGGGTATTGCTCGTCCTGGTGGCTCTGGAAGGACTGCTCGCTGCGGACAATGCGCTGGTGCTGGCCATTATGGTCAAGCACTTGCCGGAGGCGGAGCGCAAGAAGGCGCTCTTTTACGGACTGGCGGGGGCTTTCGTATTCCGCTTCGGCTCACTGTTTATCATCTCTTACCTGGTCGATATCTGGCAGGTCCAAGCCATCGGCGCGCTTTACCTGCTGTTTATAGCGGGTAATCACATCTTCCGTAAGCTGCTGTTCAAGAAGCCCGTTACGGATGAAGCGAATGAAAGCGGCACGGAAGCTGCGGTCAATACCAAGAAGGGCGGCTTCTGGCTCACCGTACTAAAGGTTGAAGTAGCCGACATCGCCTTCGCAGTGGATTCGATCCTGGCTGCCGTTGCTTTGGCCGTAGCCTTGCCGCCAAGCGGCATGGGACATATCGGCGGACTGGACGGCGGACAGTTCCTGGTTATATTTGCCGGCGGATTTATCGGTCTGATCATTATGCGGTTTGCCGCCTCGTTCTTCGTCAAGCTGCTGCATTCCCGTCCGGGTCTGGAGATCGCCGCATTCTTCATCGTCGGCTGGGTCGGCGTCAAGCTGACCGTTATCACTCTGGCCCATCCGGCGCTGGGCGTCATTCCTGAAGACTTCGCCCACAGCACCATCTGGAAAACCTCGTTCTATATCGTACTGGTGCTGATTGCACTGATCGGCTGGTTCATGAGCGGCAAATCCATTGAAGCGCACAAGAAAGAGAATCCGGTTCGTGAAGTGGATCAGCAGCTTGGCAAATAAAAATAAGACCTCAATGCCGCAGCGCTGCGGCGTTTGAGGTCTTTTTGCTTGTTCAGGCATTCACCTGACCCTGGCCCTTCCGCTGTTCGCGGAATTCCTGCGGGGTGCAGCCGGCGGTCTTCTTGAAGAAGCGAAAGAAATAGTGCTGGTCGCTGAAGCCGAGCTGTGCGGAGATTTCGTGCATTTTCAGCGGCGTCCCGAGCAGCAGCTCCTTGCTCAGCTCCACCTTCTTCTCCAGAATATAATCGGAAATCCCCTTGCCGGTCATCCGTTTGTACCAGCGCGATAAATACGAGGGATTCAGCGACACCTCCTGGGCAATCCGGGTCAGCGACAGATCATCGGCCAGATGGGCCTTGATATATTGATGTATCACCAGCAGAATACGCGATTCGTCATGCCGGGAGGCGGCGCTGCGTCTGGAGACGATCCAGGCGTACACGGAATGGTAGGTTGATACAATCTCCGGCCAGGGAGTCTGGACGGTAAAATAGAGCATCCGCGGCAGCTCCGTCTCGGCGCGGGCCGCCTCCAGCAGTCCCAGCTCCTGGAGCGTCCGGACCAGGCTGGCGGCGATGGCCGACAGCAGCCGCAGGCGCTGGAACGGGTCGGCCGGGCCGTCTTCGCCGGCGGCCTCTACCCACTTGCGGAACGCGCCGGCCCAGTCCCCGTCGCCCGCCTGCAGGCACTGCGCCAGCTGATCCAGCAGCAGCTCCGTGGCGGCATAGCTGTGCTGCAGCTGCGCCGGAGGGGCTGCGCCGGCCCGCAGATCCAGCTTCAGCAGCTTCTCCATCCCGAGGCCCGGGCTTTCATGTACGGCCAGGCGCAGCCGGTTGATCCCCTGGCCCAGCTCCTGCCAGGCCAGCGTATGCTCGCTGGCGAAGACCGACACGGACAGCTGCAGGAATTTGCTGCAGGCCTGCTGGATAGATTCCAGCGTCCCGTGTACAAACCGCAGCGTCCGCATCCACCATTCTTCCCGGGACACCGTGCTGAAGGCTGCAGCGTCCATCTGCAGCTGGACCAGGCATACGATGGTGCCCGGGTCCAGATCAATGGCCTTTACAACAGCTTTGTCGCCGAGCAGCTCCTCGGCAATATTGGCCGCGGCATAGCGGATCAGGCCGCGGTCCGAGACCGTCTCCGCTCCCCGCCACGTCTCCATGCGCAGCAGCACCGGCAGCACAGGCTCATCGGCGCGGAAGGACAGGCGGATCGCGTCGAACTCCTCCTGGAGCTGCCTCCAGTCCCTGCGCCCCGGTCCCCGCAGCAGCTCCAGCAGCGACTGCTGCTGAAGCTGGGGCAGCGCGCGGGGCAGCTTGTGGCGCAGCCACTGCGTCCGGTAGAATTCATCCTCCTCGGCCGAAATCTGCTCCAGCGTGCGCTGGACGGCAGCGCGAATGCTCTCCATCCCTTCGGTTTTGAGCAGATAGTCCACTACACAAGGGTTGCGGATCGCCTGGTGGGCATAGTTGAACTCATCATGACCCGTCAGCAGAATTACCTTGCAGCGCGGCCAGCGGTCGACAATCTCCTGGATCAGCTGCATCCCGTCCATGCCGGGCATACAAATATCACTCAGTACAATGTCGATTTTGACCGTATTCAGCCACTCAATGGCATAAGCCGCAGAGTGCACCTTGATAATCTCTAGATCCGGAAGATCCGCTTTGACAAAATATTCATAAAGTCCGTCCAGTATAATCGGCTCATCATCAACAATCATCATTCGCTGCATGAAGCACACCTCCCGTTGCCGGTATGATAACCCTTACACAAAGTCCGCCAAGCTCACCGCGTCCCACCTGCAGCCCGAAGGGCGGGCCGAATTTGATACGCAGCCGCTGGCTGACATTAATAATCCCGGTAGTCTCCCCCTGATAGGAGCCCTGGATGGCCAGCTGATGCCGCAAGCGCTCCAGCGTCTCCTCCGTCAGCGATTCGCCGTTGTCCTCAATCCGCAGCTCCAGCATCTCACCGGCCTGCACATAGCTGATCCGGATCAGCCCGCCGGCGCTCTTGTCGTGCAGACCATGCTCGAACACATTCTCGATGATTGGCTGCAGCAGCACACGCGGCACACGAATCCCGCGCCAGGCCGGTTCCAGCGCGTCCACCTCGGCTTCAATCCGCGGCCCGAAACGGATGCGCTGAATGGCCAGATAGACCAGGGCATGCTCCAGCTCCTGCTGCAGCGTCACCTCTTGAGCCGAATCCCGGGTCATATACCGGAAATACTGTCCGAGATAATCGGAGAATTCCTTGATCAGCTCCGTATTCTCGACTTCGGCCATCTGCTTGATGCTGAACAGGCTGTTGTACAGAAAATGGGGCGTAATTTGCGACTGCAAATGCTTCAGCTCTGCCTCGCCTGTTCGGATACGCTGCACGTAATTCTCTTCGATCAGCGTGTGTAAATGCTTCAGCATTTCATTGAACCGGGAGTAAAGATAGCCGAATTCATCGCGCCGGGAATGGGTGATGTACAGCCCGGTCTGTCCCTGCTCAGCCTTCTTGAAGCCGCGGATCAGGATCGACATCGGCCGGTGGATCGTCCGGTACGTCCAGAAGGAGAACAAAATGACGGTCACAACCGACGCCGCGCTCAGCAGCCACAGCAGCCTTTTGTACACCTGAATCGGCTTCATCAGCACCGTGTTGGAAATATTGGTTGTGAGCCGGAAATTGTTATCATGGTCGTACAGCGAATAAAAGGCCGAGTCGGCGGCCTTGAAGCGTTCAATACTGACAGTCTCTTCCCCAGGTCGCGGTTTCCCGGCCGGAAGCAGCTCCGGCAGCTCTTCGGAGGAAGACAGCACATACTCATTGCCGGCGCCGAAGCCCAGCGTAATGGCGCTTCCGCCCGAGGCCGCAAACTCCTTCAGCCGTTTCTCAAGCTCATCTGTCGACAGCTTCACCCCGAGCAGGAAATTGGGCGGAACATTGCTGTCGAGATTAAAGGGATTGCTGCGCAGCAAATACAGCTCGCTGCCATATTTGGAGAGCGCGCCGTTCAGATTGCCCATCGTGGCCAGAAGACTGCGCCATTCCTGGACGGAATCGCCGGTAATGCCGCCGGCGGCGCTGACTTTTTTGCCGATTTGCGGAACATAATAGACCACATCCCCGATATAGGGGCTGGTCTCCTTGATCTGCTTCAGTTTGCCGTAGATATTGTTGAGATTGGAGTCCAGCTCATACTGCGACATAATCGGTATGCGCGTGCTGAACGTGGAGAAGGCTTCGTCCAGGGAATACTCCGTCACCAGCGAGGTCATCCGGCGAAGCTCAAATTCCAGATGACTATGGTAGAAATGCAGCTTGGACTCGTTGGCCCGCTCCACCTCCGCCTGCATCTGGTTGGAACTGTAATAGGTAGTGGAGATGCTCAGGGCGCATAGCGGCAGCATAACCAGCAAGAAAGCGCCGATCAGCTTGAACACAATCGAATTCGGATTCCACCGGGGCCATAATGATTTCATCGGGTAACAACCTCTGCTGATAGGATGGGGACAACAGCATATGCCGCCCCCCTCGCGGGGAGCGGCAGCCGGTAACAGGCCAAGCTATACGCCGACACCGGCAGGCCCGCAGCCAGCGGACATTCCATACCAGTTTAACCCTTGACGCTGCCGACGACCAGCCCATGCACGAAATAACGCTGCAAAAAAGGATAGATCGCCAGAATCGGCACGATCGACAAAAAGATTTGCGACGCCTGTGTCGTCCGGTCGGAAATTTGGCTGAGCAGCTGCGCCTGTTCAAGTGTAACCATATCATTGGAGACATTGGCCCGCTGCAGCATCGACTGCAAATAAGTTGCCAGCGGATAATGCTCGGGGCTGCGCATATAGATCATGCCGTCGAACCAGGCATTCCAGTGCCCGACTAACGAGAACAGTGTAACCGTGGCGATGCTGGGCAGCGAGACCGGCAGGTAGACGCTCCAAAGTGTACGTAAGTGTCCGGCTCCGTCCATCCAGGCGGCTTCCTCCAGCTCCTTCGGCAGGCCCCGGAAGAAATTGAGCATCAGCAGTACGTTAAAGATGGGCACCGCACCCGGCAGCACCAGCGCCCAGATGCTGTCGAGCAGACCGGCTTCCTTGACCACCAGATAGCCGGGAATGAGGCCGCCGCTGAACAGCATGGTGAACACAAAGATCCAGGCGTACACCGTCCGTGAACGGAAGGTCACCGCTTCCTTCGACAGCGGATAGGCCACCAGCACCGTAAAGATCAGGTTGACCGTGACCCCGAGCACGACGCGCAGGCCGCTGGTGGCGAAGGAACCGAGGAACAGGTTATTGTCCAGCATGTAACGGTAGGAGGAAAGGGTGAATTCCACCGGCCAGAGTGTGACTCTGCCGGCTTCCACCGCCTCGCTGGAGCTGAAGGAAATGGCCAGAATATTGACAATCGGAAACAGGCAAAGCAGGGCAAGCACAGTCAGGAAGACATAATTGAGACGCTGAAACCAGCGGTAAGCCGTCGTCATATGATGCATACAGTCCAGTCCTTTCTCTAGAAAATCCGGTATTTAGCGAAACGGTACGCCAGATAATAGCCAAGGCCGATGAATACGAACGATACCACGGATTTAATGAGCCCGAGCGCGGTGGATACCGAATACTGGGCGTCCTGCATCCCGATGCGGTAGATCATCGTATCCAGAATGTCACCGGATTCATAGACCAGCGGGTTGTACAGGTTGAATACCTGGTCAAATCCGCCGTTCAGCACATTGCCGAGACTGAGCGTCAGCATCAGAATCATGATTGGCCGGATGCCGGGCAAGGTAATATGCCAGGTCTGCTTCCAGCGGCCCGCGCCGTCGATGACAGCGGCTTCATAGAGCGATGTGTCGATGCTGGTCAGGGCAGCCAGATATATGATGGTGCCGAAGCCGAACTCCTTCCATTGATCGGTAATGACCAGCACATACGGGAACCAGCTGTTCTCGGCGAGGAACTGGATCGGCTGCATGCCGAACGCTTTGAGCACCATATTGACGAGGCCGCTGCTTGGCGACAAGACGTCAACAATAATCCCGGCCAGGATGACCCAGGAGAAAAAATGCGGCATATAGATAACCGTCTGAATCGTCCGTTTAAATCCGCCCACCCGCACCTCGTTCAGGAGCAGTGCGGCAATGACCGGTACGGTCAGTCCGGCAATGATTTTCATGACTGAGATAAATACGGTGTTCCATACGACCTGCTTGAAGCCGGGAATATCGAATAAATAATGAAAGTTCTCCAGGCCCGACCAGTTCATCTGCTTGAACCCGGCGATCGGGGAGAAATCCTGAAAGGCAATAATGAGGCCCGCCATCGGGATATAGCTGAAAATAATGACCAGCACAAGCGCCGGCAGAATCATCAAATGCAGCGGAATGTTGCGCAAAAATTGCTTCGGTTTAAAATGCATCGGCTGTCTCCTCCTTGTATCCTGATTATAAAACAGTGCTTTTTGGCCTTTATAGTGGAGCCTGTTGACATTGGGTATCTTCTGTTGACTTGGGGTGCTTTGCGGGGACTTCGATAATATCCCATAAAAAGGGACTGCACAGCCGATTGCCGGCCGGGCAGTCCCCGTTCCTTGCGCTACTGGTTTGCCTTGATCACTTCGTTAACTTCCTGTGTGATCTGATCCCCGCCAAGCTTCTTCCAGTCCTCCACGAACTTGTCGAAGGCGTCGACCGGCAGGCTGCCGTAGATAATCTTGATAAAGGTCTCCTGCCGCAGTTTGTCCAGTGTAGCCGACTTGCTGTTCATCGTCTTCGTCGGTGCATAAATGAACTCATTCATCACAATCAGATCGTTGTCACGATAGTATTTGATGATACCCTGCGAGCTGAGCGGTCCAAAAATACGTTCCATATTCCATTTATCGAGATTACCGGCGCGGTAATCCATAATATCGTCATAGAACAGCTTGGCTTCGAGGCCCATCGTGGATGTGTCGCCGGAATTGATGGCAGCTTCGACTTCTTCCTGGGCTTTCACGTTCTTGTTGGCCGGAAGGTTCGACACCACGGCATTCTGGAAGCCGAGGCCGGTCAGACCGGTATTGTATTTGGCGCGCTCCGCTTCAGCCGATTCGCCGAACATTTTCTCCGCCTGGAAGTTGAGCAGCTTGACCAGCGCCTCCGGATGCTCATAGCCCTTGCGGACCGCGTAGATGCCACCAAGGCCAAGATGGTTCTGTGTCTTCGCCGGCTGATCGTCGATGGATTGCACCGGATAAGGTACCCAGTTCACACTCTGATCCTGCTTGACCATCCCCATGACCTGGAACGGCGCCCATTGCGGCAGGAACATAATGCCCGCTTTGCCTGCGTTGACTGCCTCCACGCCTTTGGCGAAATCCTTGACCCCGAATTCCGGATCAAGCACGCCTTCTTTGTACAGGCGCTGCAGTTCGGCGAGCCCTTCCTTAACCTCTGGCTGAATCGTGCCGTTCACAATCTCTCCGGCATCGTTTTTGATCCAGGTTTCCAGATAAGCATGATAACCAAGCAGGAATGCGTTGATCGGCAAATCCT
The DNA here is from genome assembly GCF_008635795.1 of Paenibacillus tepidiphilus. Classification (GTDB taxonomy): domain Bacteria; phylum Bacillota; class Bacilli; order Paenibacillales; family Paenibacillaceae; genus Paenibacillus_AQ; species Paenibacillus_AQ tepidiphilus. Next base: position 160,033 of record NZ_VWRQ01000007.1, read on the forward strand.
TATTCATCATAATGCCATAGGTATCCTGCTTGCCGTTGCCGTCCGGGTCCTTGAAGGTGAAGTCTTCGGCAATCTTGATGATATCCTGCATCGACTTCGGCTCTGCGAGGCCCAGCTTATCCAGCCAGTCCTTGCGGATCCAGATCATATCCGAGGAGTCGAGCGAGCCCGGGAAGCTTGCAATCGCATAAAGCTTGCCGCCCTTGGTTACCGGCTTCAGCCCGGCGCCGTCTTCCTCGGCGTAGAAGCTTTTCACCAGATCGGAGGCGTATTTATCGAAGGCTTCGGTCAAATCCTCCAGCATTCCCGCTTCATGCAGTTGTTCAAACTGCACCATATCGACCTTAAGCAGATCCGGCAGATCGCCGCTGGCCATGGTTACATTCATCTTGTCTCTGTAATTGGCATCGGCCACGATCCAGTCATAGGTGACTTCAATGCCAAGCTCATCCTTATACCCTCTGGTCCAGACATTGTTGGCATGCGTGTCGCCTTCCGCCAGCGTCTCCTTGCCGGTCTCATTCATGGTCGAGCGCAGCTTGATCGGCGGATCGTATTTGCCCAGCGGATCGGCCGGCCCGTCTGCCGGAGCGGCTGCCTCAGCCGTGTCGGCTGCCGCCGTATTTGCCGCGCTGTCATTTCCGTTACCGCCGTTTCCGGCGTTGTTGCCTGCATTATTGCCGCCTGCGCAGCCGGTGAACACCAATGTCATGGATAGGACTGCAGCCCACAGGGGTAAACTTTTTCTCTTATTCCACATAGATGAACCTCCCTTGTTTTCTACATCCCTATTGTATAAAGAAAGCGCTGACAGACGCGAGTGGAATACGTTTACATTCAGTATCTTTCCTTTACCTTTCTTCAATTTGTTTTAGGATAATTGTAATGTAAGATCAATTAAGCTGACCAGTACCTGCTCAGGTGTACCTTGAAAAGGTACAAAAAAAAGATTACCCCTTCTCCGCAGCCGCGGTTCAGGGATAATCTGTTGGATATGAAGCAGGGATGTTCGCGTTTAAGGTGAAGCGGGGCTAGGTCCCCCGCACTCGCTTACTGGTAAGCAAGATTCTGATCCAATTGCCCCTGCAGCTGAACAAGCTTCATCAAGACTACGGCTGCATCCGCCCGGGTAACAGTTTTCTGCGGCTGGAAAGCGCCGGCTTCACCCTGCAGCAAGCCCAACTTGAGCGAAAGAGCCACCGCCCCTTTATTCTTGATCGAGGCATTGTCGCTGAACGCCGCCACTGCGGGATCGTTCTGCAGGAAGCCCGCCAGCTTGTCGTATTTGAGCGTTGCGGCCAGATATGCCGCCAGCTCATCCCGGGACAACTTCTGCTTCAGCTGAAGAGTCGCGTCCGAATCAATCCAGCCCAGCTCTGCCGCATATCTAACTGTGTTATAATCTTCATCCTCCGGATTGACGCCGGCGATTGCCTTCTCATTGGAAGAAGAGTATGAAGCATAATAAGGCACTGCCGATTTAACGGCCATGGCGAGCCACTCGACGACGGTGATCTCTTGATCCGGATAAATTTTGCCGCTTTCATCCGGAACGAGCACTCCGAACTTGACCAGTTCTGTCAGCTGCTCCTGGGCCGGATGGCCTTTAAGGTCAGCTACATCTGCTGCCTTCACCGTGCCCGGATTCATTTCATACGTTTGGATCCACTTACCGGTGACTGCATCCAGTGTAAGGTGAACGGGCGCTTCATCCTTCGTCTTGGCTGCGTAAACCAGCTTGGTCTCCGGCTTGATATACGTACTGGAAGTGTAGTAACCGCCGTAAGTACCATATTTTAATTCAACCGTATATTGGTCCAGATAGCTCTTCGCAGCCGCAGCCTTGGCGATGGTAGGCTTCAAATTATCAGGTATCTTCTCCATAGCGCCGTTGCCCGTGGCGTAATACGTGGACAGGTTACCGTAGATATCCAGATTCAGCGAAATATTGATGCCGTTAACAGGCACGCCCTGATGGTAGGGGATGAATTGGTAGCTGTAGCCGCGTCCCTCCGGAACCACGCTGTTCTCTTCACCGTTCCAGACCAGCTTCAGATTACCGCTCGCATTGTCATAGAGAGCGTCGATTAAGGTAAGGGCACGCTGCTTGGCCGCTGCCGGACTCAGCTTCTTGGCGCCTGCGGCAGCAGGCTGTACTTCAGACTTCTCGGCGGAGAATTCTTCCTGATTATACTGTGTAACCTCTCCGGTGGTGGCATTAACCCGGGCGGTAGAACGGGACGGGAAATATCCGCCTGCACGGTTCGTGGGGTTCTCCCAGACCAGATACCAGGACTTGTCTCCGGGACTCTGCGAATCGTTGTTCAGCATTTGGCTCGTAAGCTTACGGTCTGCCGGAATGGCCGCCACCTTCTTCACAGCCGCAGCCGCCTGTTCTGCGGTCAGCTCCTTGCTCCCGCCCGCCTTTTGAAACGGAGCTTTGCTCTTAGGCACCGCTTCATAAGCAGGAATTGCCGATTCAAGCTCCTTGCCTTCGTTGCTGAGGCGCTTACCGTTCACGGCGCTGATGTCATTCATGGAGCCTTCCGCCGGTTTCCATGCCAGAATCCATTGTTCCAGCTTGTTATGACGGTAAATGGGAGTATAGGACAGCTCCAGATCAAACCCCTTGGTTAAAATCTGCACTGCCGCCTCTTTGGAGATGGAAGGCGTAGCTGAAGGGTAGACAAGATCATTATAAGGCTTGGTGAATGAAAGAATCTCACCGTTGCCGCTAACGCTGACGGAAATCTGATCTCTATTGGATGGCAATCCGTTCTTCAGCAGCGTAAATATGTAATAATACTGAATCGGGCCAAACAGGGCACTGTCTGCACTCACAATCTGCTCATCGGTGATCTTGATATCTCCGCTCTTCACTGAAGGTGCTGCCTCCAGGATAAAGGCTCTGGCAATTTTCTCGCCTTCCTCCCGGCTGATCTTAGGAGGGTAGTAGCTACTGGCCGGCTCCAGGATCTCAGAGGATATGTACGCGCTTACGATATCCCCGTTCACAGCGTTCACCTGACTGGAGAACCCGTGGCTGCCATTGCCCCGTTGCACGGACCAATTGATCGTCCACACCAGCTCGTTCTCATTTACCGGATAACTGTGCGTATTCCCCAGCTGAACCCCGCTTACATCCGCTTCCTCCAGCAGGGGGAAGAGCTTGCGGACCTTGGCCACCGCCTGCTCCTCGGTAATCTTGATCTTGCTGGCGGCATCTGCAGACAATGCGGCGGATGCATTGCTGGTCGCCTGGGGAGCACTAGACGCCCCAGCTGTAACCACTGCAGAGGCAGAAGCACTGCCACTGACGACCGAGTCGGCAGCGGCCGCAGGACCTGCGGGCAGCAGCAGCGGCAAAGACACAGCCGCAACCAGTGCGGCTTTCAACGGACGGCGAAGGACAACGTTGCCGTTATAATTACTCAACATATCATCTCCTACAATTTATTGAAGTGTTTTGGTCTCATACGCCAGAATCTGGAATCGGTTTCATTGAAATTTTCCAGTAACTACTTTATTGTATTCAGGTTTGCATTTATTTTCCATTTTTAAATTAGTGCAGGGAAATTAATAAGGCTGCAAGCCATGACCCAAGAGAACATTTGGACTTCCGGCCGCTGCCCGGCCGCAGGCAGATTTCCTGGTTTATAGTGGGTTGCAGTTTCGGCGTCCGTTTTAGCCTAGCCTCAGGTCATACTCAGGCCAAACCTTAGGTCAAACCTTGGGTCAAACCTTAGGTCAAGCCTTGGGTCAAGCCTTGGGTCAAACCTCAGGCTAAATCCAATCGCTCACTGCCTTAGTTGGATTTTCGCACACTATTTCGGCCTAGATCACGGATTTCAGCAATCTAAATGGATTATCGCCACTTAATTGGCTCGATGTTGAATAAATTGCTAATTTTCTTCTATATTAGGTGGCGGATATCCAACTAGATCTGTGATTACCTCGATACAGGCGGAATTAAGTGGCGATTTTCCAACTGCAGTCTGCGAGCTGACGCTGCCTTTCGTTCATCATAACTATATAGAGGTGGCAGCTAGCGAATTCTACAGCAGCCAGCGCATTCTACAGCAGCCAGCGGTATTCATCCGGAAATGAGGGAACGGCAGCGGACAGAACGACCCTCGGAAAAGCGGTTGTGTTCGTCTTGTGTCAGGTTGTCACCTCTAAGCGGAGCGTCCGCCTAAGCGTAATCCTTGGCTAAAAAAACAAAGCTGTCCCAAGCAGCCTTTTTCATGGCTTATGGGACAGCTCTTCTGTAAATAACGGAGCCTCAAGGCTTAGCCGCTACCGGCTTATTCACCGGCAATGCCGGAACGCTCGACGCTCTCCACGAAGTGGCGCTGCACGAGCAGATACAGGATCAGGATCGGCAGGATGGTCAGAATACAGCCGGCCATTACCTGGTTCAATCCGGTCGGCGCCATGCCGATGGAGCCTGAGGTCATCTGCGACATCGTCTCCGCCGCCTGGTTGTTCGTTCCGTAGAACATCGCCAGCCGCTGCGACAGATTATAGAAATTCGGCGTCGTCAGGAACGTATTCGGCTCAAAGCTGTCGTTCCAGTGCCACACCACCGAGAAGAGAAAGACCACCAGCATCGCCGGCTTGGCGAGCGGGAACATGATCTTCCAGTAGGTTCTGAACGGGCCGGCACCGTCGATGCGCGCCGCTTCTTCCAGCACATTCGGCATTCTCCGGTAGAACTGGATGAAGATCAGCACGAAGAGCGCGCCCTTGAGGCCGTGGCCGAACATGGATGGAACGACAAACGGCAGATGCGTGTTAATCCAGCCCAGATCGCTGAAGAACAGGTACAGCGGAACCACAATCGTCTGCGGCGGAACCAGAAAGGTGAACAGGAGCAGCACAAAGCATAGGGTATATCCTGGAAAACGGTATCTGGCAAAGCCGTAGCCGATCAGCGAACAGCTTAGAATCTGCAGCACCGCGCTTCCGAAGGAAATAATCGCGCTGTTGGTGAAGCCGCCCCAGAAATTGAGCGATTGCCAGGCCAGGCTGTAATTATGAAAGCTCAGCGCCTTGGGAATCCACTGCACCGTGGCATCCGCCACATCCTGCGCCTGCATCATCGACTTGGATAACATGTAGAGGAGCGGGTACAGGAAGACGAAAGACAGACTGAGTATAACCAGATAGTAAAAGGTTACATGTATAACCTGAAGGGTGCGTTTCAACCAGTGGTCCAGCTTGCCGCTTTCCTTCAGCCGGGCCGGCAGAGCCTGAAGCCCGGCTGACTGCGCCGATCTCAGGCTTTCTTCCTTAAGCATGTCTATTTCCTCCCTTCAGTGTTATTGAGTGATTTGCGGAACAGCAGGAACACTAACCCCAGAATCAGGAAGATAAAGATAAAATAAATCCAGCCCATTGCCGATCCATAGCCGAAGTCATTGGTCTTGAAGACGACATTGAGGATATGGCTCATCATCTGATTGTCCGCCTTGGTGAAGGAGCTGACGATGCTGAACAAGGTGTTTACCAGCATCATGGGCATGATCATCGGAAAGGTGATCTTCCAGAAGCTTTCCCAGGCTGTAGCCCCATCGCATTTGGCCGCTTCATACAGCGATATGGATATTGTCTGCAGTCCCGCCAGGAAGATGAGAATCTGCACGCCCGAATCCCACATGACCAGCGTCAGGGATTCCGCATATTTCAGCAGAATCTCCAGGATATCGCCCGGGATGAAGGCGTTGAGCTTGTTGTATAAATTTTGATTATAAAAGATCGGAAGATTGGCCGCCCCCTGATCCATCAGCTTGCTGAGGATAGCTCCGGAGGCGATAATAACCGGCAGAAAGAACACGCCGCGGAAAAACGTCTTGCCCACCAGCTTGCGGTTCAGCAGAATGGCGCAGAACAACGAGAAAATCAGGATCAGCGGAACCTGTGTCAATGTAGAAACCATGGTATCCTTCAGCAGCGGCAGGAAATTGACATCCGTCGTAAACGCCGCCCGGAAATGCTCCGTCCCGACAAAGGTAGCGATCAGGCCGTCCTTGCTGACCTGCAGCGCATGAAAGGAATAATACAGCGAGCGGCCCAGCGGAATGGCCATAAAGAGCAGGAATCCGATCAGCCACAGGGAGATAAAGCCATACCCCTCCATGACACTGCGGCTCCGCATCGACAATTTAACTTTTTTCACTTCGTCATCCTCCTGTCACCGCGTAGCCGTAGGCTGCGACGTTCACTCCGTCAGCTTCCACCGCAGCAGCATTATAGTTCACAATAATGCTTACGCCGCTAGCGTAGGTGGTGCGGAAGACCTTGGGGGCCAATTCCTCATGGTTGGTCATTTGCTGGCCCGCGATGCTGTCATACACATCCTTCAGCTCCAGATAGCTTTGGGCCGAAGGGGTCAGCCAATCCTCAAGACCGGAGGAGAACAGCCGGGTCTCCAGCGTCCGCTGCAGATCGCTAGTAGGCGCATAGGTAAGCTCATAGCTCGGGAGCGCTCCGTACTCCAGCGCGCGCAGCATCTGGCCGCGTGAATCGTCGAACAGATTAACCGGCCCCGAGGTATACGGCAGCAGCCCATGCAGGGCAAGCTGATAAAACGGAATGGCGCGGTCGGTATACACGAACCCGCTGGAATCCAGCGGAACGCCGTCGATCCGGTCCGCATAGCCGAGCGAATAGGCATAGCCGTAGTCAACGGCTGTGTTCAACTCCGCCTTGCGGTATTGGTCCAGCACGCTCAGATAAGCATTCTCCGTTTGCTTGCGGTCTGTAGCTGAATTGTTGTCTTCATCGGAATACAGCAGGCTGCCGAAATGCTCGAACTGCACGCCAGCAACGCCCAGCTTGGCGTAGCTGTCCAGTTCCGCTGTGCCGCGCTTCTCAACAACTGCCGGCTTCAACAGGTAGAAGTAGTTATCCGTGTTCCACCCGCTGGATAAGTAGTAGATGTACTGCTTCAGGACCTCGCGGTTGATGCCGCGCACCGCCTCCTTGCCCGCATTGACGCCGTTGCTGTCCTGATAAGGCTTCACATAATTCGCCTTCAGGTACAGATTGACACCTTTGCCGGCGGCGTATTCGGCCAGCTCCTTCAGAGCCTTCCCGCCGCCCAGATGCTTGTCGGCCGGGAAATGATCCGGCTGGTTGCCGTACCGGCCGTTCTTGGCCCAGCCGGATACTGTAATCTCCAGGCGGTTGACGCCTGCGGCCTGGTACTGGTCGATCATCTCCCTGATTTGTGCGAAGGTAGTCATTTCAATAAAGGTCGTGCCGAGCACCTCATCGCGGGAAACGCCGCCCAGCACCTGCAGATACAGCGGAGTCTCGCCGGATTCGGCTTGCTGGACCTTCTGCTCTTCCAGCAGATAGTTGCGGTATTCCTTCGCCATACCGACATAACCGGCGGCTTCGCCTTGCAGCAGCACATAGCGCACCTTCCGCTCCGATTGGATCATCTCCCCCTGGTAATAGGGAATCTGTCCGGAATTGCCGACAAAGATGACATCATCCTTGCGCAGTGTGAACTCGGTCGAAGCCCGGTAAAGCGAGATGGCGCGGATGCCGGAGGGCACACCGTTGATCTTCGCATCGGTATCGCCCTCTGTGACGATACCCAGGTAGCCGGTGCCCTCATGGTACATCCCGAATACCGGCAGGGCGACCGCTTTCTTCAGCGGCTCCGCCTTCAGCCAGTAGCTGTCGTCGATCTCATGATTCTGCTTGACGAAGGTTTCGTCTCCGCCGTAAATATACTCGGAATACCCCTTCAAATAAGCAGGATGATCCGGACGGAACTCCAGCAGCGTCCCGGAGCCGTCGGGGAGCATCATCGCCCCTTGCTGATCTTCTCTGGCCGCATGAAAGAACGGCAGTACCTCCAGACTCGTGAACTTCGCATTGCCTTCTTCCCGCAAATATTCCTGGGGTATGGAGGCCTCGAACCCGTTGCCGGTTAACCGGTATTCCAGCGCGAACCCTAATTTCAGGCTCTCGAAAGCATATTCGGCGCGGACAACCTCCGGCTCGATGGTCACCTTTACGCTGGAATCCTCGTCTTTCAGCGGATAGATCTGGGTAATATCCGCCCCTTGCGTATAACGGGCATAGATCGGAGCCGCCGTATATTTCAGCGTATTAGGCATGGCCGTCTTCTCCAGCTGCGGAGAGCCCAGCCATTCAGCGCCCGTTGCTTTATCTTCAATCCGCAGATTCCCGGTCTTCTCGTCTACATAGAGGATATATTGCTCATTCTCCAGCGCCTTTGTTCCCGGTTCCACGGGCCGCAGCTCCTTCGGTGCAGCTCCCGCACCTCCAGCCGCTTCCTGGGCCACGGGCGCAGGGCTCTCCGGCGCTGCAGCCGGGGCTGCCTCGGAGACTGCCGGAGCCGCCGGGGCTTCCGTTGTCTCCGCAGTGTTTCCCTCCGCCGCAGCGGGCTGCGCTGCGGACGGGGCAGCCGAAGGATCAGCGGAGCCGCGGACCGGCCGGACATTCACGGCTGCCAGCAGGATCACCAGTGCGAGCAAGAGGATGCCTCGCCATTTTTTATTCCATCTCATTATGTTCCTTCCCCTCCTTACGCGCGGAGCCGCAGCTCTTTGAGCATATCGACAATAAATGAAACGAACTGATTGGAAATGCCGAACAGCAGAATGCCGACAAACCAGATAATTCCGACGCCGATAATGCTGATGACCGTGATGAAGACTACCTTCCGCAGCTCGAAGTCATGCAGAATCTTAATCTTCAGCAGGATCAGCCAGGCGACCCACAGAATGATGAACTGCTGCAGCAGCTTGAAGGTTGAAGCTTCATCCAGCGACAGCACGAGCGTCAGCAGAGTAACCGGAATCATAAACAGCATATACGGAGCCAGGGCAAACGCACTGCCGACAAAGATTTCCTTGAATTTGCCTTCGCCGTCCATAATCGTGCTGACGCCCCAGTTCGATATGCACCAGGTCAGCCAGGGCACGACAAGCCAGATGAATTCATGGAAGGCGGAAATTTCATGCGGTTCACGGTTCTGAAAGGCATAGCCGGTAATCAGAATGGAGATCATTTTCGCCGCAAAGGTCAACAGGACGATGAGCACGCCCTGGAACCAGGCGATCCGCTGCCTGCCCTGGATATCATGGTAGAACTGATAGGGGTGGGCAACCACCTGATGGATCATCCGCAACGTGTCCATTTACATTTCCCCCTTTGCCGTCTTCGGTTTTACCGGCCGGTGTCTGTACATCCATGCAATAAATTTGCGGTAGGCTTTCGGCACTCCCCAATACAGCAGCAGGAACAGTACGATCGCCCCGGCAAAAAACCAGGTGAAATGCTCGCGGATGAACAGCTTGCGGTACTCGCGGAAAGCGGAAGAATAATCATATTTGGAGCCCGACAGCTTGAAATAGCCCATGGCTTCCTTATACTTCTCCGCTTTATACAGCGCCTTGCCGATGGCCTGATAGGCCATTTCGTAGTTGGAGTTCTGCCGCAGCACCTCATGCCACAGCACTTCCGCTTCGTCGTATCGGCCATCCACATACAGAAGCGAGGCCTCATGAACCAGCTCTGCGAACGGCGTGGCCCGGAACCGGTCGATCCGGCCGCGGCCCTTATCCACCACGTAAATCATCCCGTCGGAGGTCTGATCCACCGCCGAAGGCGTCACGAAGAGGCCGTTCTGCTCCCCGATTCCCCCGAAGCTGAAGAGTGAGTTCCCCAGCTTGTCGTACTGAAATATTTTGCCTGATTGCAGGTCAAGCGCAGTGATGAAGCCGTTCTTGTCGACGCTGATGCCCATGAAGGACGCCATGCTGAACGGACCATCCGTGTAATAATTGCCGTAGCGGCGCTGGCCTACGTTCAGCGTGTCCACGCCAACCGGCGACAGACGCTTGATCTGATTCGTCTCTTCGCCCAGCGTGGTGCTGTAAATGAACCCTTCCTCGTCAAGGTCCACATTGGAGAATTCCGACGGACGGACCGTCGCCATCTGGCTCTGCTGCTCCTTGGTCGCAACCAGCTTGATCAGCACCCGGGTCCAGGAGAAGCCCACATGATTCGCACCGTAGAAGCCCTTGAACTTGCCGGCGGAGTCAATCTGCATCAGCCCCTGTGTATTCCCGTCGCTGACCACATACATGTAATCGCGCTTGTCGACGACAAGCTTGGAGGGCGAATACGAGAAATTGGCCCCGAGCAGAGTGCTGTCCGGCTTCGGAAATTCCTTGGCATACTTGCCGTCCGCACCGAAAACAGCAATCCGCTGGTTCTTCGTATCAGCCACGTAGACTGTGCCGTCCGGCTTGACAAAGATCCCTTTCGGCTCCTGCAGCTTTCCGGCGCCCTCTAAATCGCCGATGATGCCCAGGACAGCGCCGTCTCTGTCCATATGAATTATCCGGCTGTTGCCTGTATCCACGACATAAAGCGTGTCGTCGGCGCCGATGAACAGCGATTCGGGGTTCTTGAGCACCCCGGTCTCCGTGCCGCTCGGATCAATGGATGAATCATATAGATACCCGTTAATCGAGCTGACCTCGCTGCCGGACTGGCTCCAGGCGTACCCTCTGTATGGGGCATCGGCCGACGCTCTTCCGGAGAGCGCGAAGAACGGCAAGACAAGGGCGATAATCAGTACGCCGGCCAGCGTCCTGCGCGTTCGCTTGCTTCTAGTCATCATGTCGCCCCCTATTCCTTCAGCCCGGAATGGGCCATTGTCTGCAGCACCATCCGCTGGGTAATAACAAAGACAAGTATGGTCGGGATAATCATCAGGAAGCTGGCCGCCGCCAGCGTCCCGACCCGGGCCACGACGCCGACACCTCCGCTGATGGTCTGGATCGCCAGCGGCAGCGTCTTCATCTCCTGGACCGTGGTGTATACCATCGAAGGATACGGATCGTTCCAGGCGGAAATAAAGCTGAAGAGCGCGAAGGTGGCAATGGCCGGCTTCAGCATCGGCATAACGATCACCCAGAACACCCTCCATTCAGAAGCCCCGTCGATCCTCGCCGCTTCCAGCAGCGCGTCGGGCAGCTGGCGCAGAAACTGCGTCATCAGGAACATGCCCATTGGCGCTGCCAGGTACGGAAGGATCATCGCCCAGTACGTATTCATCAGTCCGCTGCGGCTGATCAGCAAATACTGCGGAATCTGCAGGACCAGCGGCGAGAACATCAGCGCAGCTACGATCATGTTAAAGATAAAGCTGCGGAACGGCATATTATGCTTCGCCAGCGGGTAGGCGGCCATCGCCGAAATCACAACCCCGCCCAGCACAATGCCGCTGGTGACAATGATGCTGTTGAAGATAAACCGGGAGAACGGCACCGCCGAGGTTCCGGTAATCAGCAGCAGGTCGCGGAAATTGATCAGTGTCGGATTGACCACGAAGAAGCGCGGCGGAAACAGGAACAGCTCGCTGGTCGGCTTAAGTGCCGTGACCGCCATGTAAATGAGCGGCAGCAGCATCAGCAGGCCGAACACAGTCAGGAACAGATAGAGAAAGATGCCCCCGAAGTCGATGCGCCGTAATTTGATTTTGTGCATGCTAATCCCTCCCCAGCACTCTGAAGATGAGGCGGTTCAGCCCGAACATCAGGAAGAACAGCAGCACGGCGATGGCCGAGGCGTAACCCATTTCAAAGCGGGTAAATGCATAATCGAACAGATGCGCCATAATGGTATGGCCCGCGTACAGCGGACTCGGGAACCCGACCAGCCGCATGCTGACATCGAATACGGTAAGCGAGCTGACCACCTGCATCACCGCTCCGAACAGGAGCTGCGGCTTTACGGAAGGAACCGTAATGTACCACAGCTGCTGCCAGCGGTACTTAATACCGTCGATGGAGCCCGCTTCGTACAGATCGCCGGGCACATTCTGCAGCCCGGCCAAGAAGGCCAGGAAGCCTACGCCCATATTCATCCACAGCGAGACGATGATGATCACCGGCACGATGGAATCCACATTTTGCAGAAACAGATACGGCTCATTCAGAATGCCGAGCTGGATCAGCCAATGATTAAGCAGGCCCTTGCGGTCGCCGGCGAAGAAATACAGCCAGACTACCGACATCGCCACGGCACTGGTGATCGACGGCAGGTAGAAGCACAATGTGTAGAAGAAACGGAATCTCTGCGGAATCTGGCTGATCAGCCAGGCCAGCAGAAAGGCCAGAATATAGCCGACCGGCCCGGTGATGAAGGCGAACTTCAAGGTGATTCCGACTGCCTGCAGAAAGATGTCATCATCCACAAACAGCAGCTTGTAGTTGGAGAACCCGATAAACCGCGGGGTCTCAATGATGTTGTAATAGGAGAAGCTCAGCACAACCGACATAATAATCGGCACAATCGTAAAGATGGTAAATAAGATCAGGAAAGGCGCCAGAAAATAATAGGAAACCTTATTCTTCTTGATCTCGCTCCACAGCCGGGCCCATTTGCCCGGCTCTGCAGCCGGCAGTCCGGGATGCCCGCTCTCTGCAGGCACGATGATTTCACTGCTCATTCCTGTCCTCCTTCCCCGCTACCGCCGGAAGTTCCGGTGATGTCCAGACCGAACTCCTCGCGCTTCTTGTTAAGCTCCTTGTTGATCTCGCGCACACCCTGCTCCATCGCTTCACGCGGATATTTGCCGTTCAGCACGATCTCATTCCAGATGTTGGCGATGTAACGGGTAGTATAATAACCCCCAAGCACGACTTCGCGCTCCTTGAACCAGTCCCACTGCTCCAGGATGGCGTCGATATCGTTCTGCTGCCAGGGCAGACGCTGCAGCGCTTCAATGTTGGCGGTATTCCAGCGCGCTTCCACGCCGAGCAGCGATTCCAGCTCCGAGCCGAAATTCTCCTGCGCATCGGCGCCGGTCCACCATTTCAGGAATTCCCATGACTCCTGCTGCATGTCGGAGTCCTTGAAGATCATGGCCGTCTGGGCCAGCCCGCCCGTGGAACGGTTAATGCGGCCGTCATCCTGCTCAATGCCCGGCATCGGCTTCATGCCCCACCAGCCCGTCAGCTCCGGAGCAGCGGTGGACAGCAGAATATAGGTGGAATAGTCGGCTACCCCGATCGGCATTTCGCCCGAACGGAACCGGTTATAGAAATCCGCCTGCTTCTGCAGCTTGTAATTCGTAAAGAGGCCGGTCCATGTCTTCATGGCGGTCAGCGCCTCCGGCGAATCCAGATCGGATTGCGTGCCGTTGTTCTTATAGAAATCGCCCCCGTACTGGAACAGGAACGGCGCGAATTCGTTGATCGCAAGCGACGGATTATTCGGAGCATGCGGGTAGTAGAAGTCCATACCATTCTGCTGCAGCACAGGAATCAACTGCATAACTTCTTCCCACGTGTCGGGAATGTCATCTTCGCTTATGCCGAGCTGCTCCATAATATCCTTCCGGTAAAAGAGCATGCTGAAGTTCTGGTTCTCCGGCAGCGCATAATCGCCGCCGCCGTATTTATACGGAATCAGCGCACCTTCTCTGAAACGTCCTGCCACTTCCGTATAATCCGTGAACTGGTTCAGATTAACGAGTGAGTTACGGACGGCGAAATCAATCGGGACTTCGCCCTCGACGCCCAGCGCCACATCGGGTGCAAGTCCGGCCGTACTGGCCAGCAGCAGAATCTGCTTCTGGTCTGCGGCAACGGTCGGTATTACATTCACATTGACCTTGATTCCCGTATTCGGTGTGAAATCCTCATCAACCATCTGCTTGATAATCTCTGCCCAGTCGCGGCCGCGCGAGATCCATACATCAAGCACCTTGTCATCCTCATAGGTGTTGCCGATGCCGCTGTAATCCTTGGTGAACGAGCTGAAGAAGTCGTAGCTCATCGTCCCGACCCGCGTGTACCACGGTGCTGCAGCTTTGGGCCACGGCCGGTCCTCCGATTTCACTTCGATATAGTCCATGACAATGCTCTGCTTCATGAGGCCATTGACCCAGATGCCCAGCGATGACTGCAGATCGGTAAACTGCGTGAGACGGGCCGGGATGGATGATGTGTTCTCAGCCATCTCCAGGAAGCGGTCGCGCGCTTCATAGAGCGTGCTCAGCTCCGAGCTTCCCTGCTCCACGCCGAAGTCATACATTCCCTGCACGACCTCGTCCAGCGTCCGCGCCATAATGTGCAGCCTCGGCACCAGGTTGGTAATATTCTGCTCCAGCTTCCAGTCGCCGTTCGGGTCTGGATTCGTGCCGGTAACCTGGGTAATCTCGCGCGCAAGCAGCGACATCTTCTGTGTCGTGTTCAGGACCGATTCGATCAGCGGACCGACACTGGATACCTGAACCTCCATGCGCAGCGTGTGTTTGCCCTTCTCCAGGTAGAAGTAGTAGGCGCCCTCTTCATTGCCGAGCTTATTGACCTGCCACTCCGCCTTATAAGGGAACTTCAGCGCGTTCATCTCCTGGAACGGCACTTCGCCGTCGATCATAAGACGCCGTTCAACGGGAATGCCGTTCAGGAACCATTGCCCGTAACGGATTCCGATATTATAAAGCCCGCTCTCCGGAACCTCGAAGCTCCATTCGGACCATTGTCCGCCGGTTCGCCAGCCTACGCCGCCGAAGCTGTTCAGCACAATCGCGTTCTTGTCGAACGGCTCGGTGAGCGGCTCGCGGTCTTCGATCCGCTTCAGGGTCGGATCAGAGCGCAGCGTCGCCGTTTCCGCCTGAATCTTGATGGATTGGTCCTGCACAGGCTTGTAGCCGAGTGTCTCATACTGCTGCTGCAATTCTGCATAGGTTGGCAGGGTCTGCGGCGAGAACACCCGAATTTCCCGGATGGCCGCAGGCTCACGGATGGCCTCAAGCCGCAGCGTATGCTCGCCCTTGGTCAAATAGAAGCGGAAGGGCTCGCCCGTACGCGCTTCGGCATCGCGAAACTCCCGGTATTGCCAGCCGCTGACCTCCTCGCGCTTCGGGTTGAATTCATTGCCCTGATTATCGCGCCATGGCTCCCCGCTTTCCTGCCACATCCGCTGAAACTCCATTTTCTTCACCTGCGAGAACAGGTACTCCCCGTCAACCTTAAGGCTGCGGATAATCGAGGAGCGCTTGCCGGGAAGGGCGTAATACTCCATGCCCATCTGATAGAAGCCGTCGGCCGGTACCGTGAAGCGGTACTCTGCCCAGCTCTCTTCGTTATTCAGCGCCAATGCCGGCTCTGTCTTGTCTCCAAGGCCGTTCATCACTTCCGTTCCCGCCGGGCTGACCGCGGAGAAATCCGCAGCCGGCAGGGTCAGCGCGAAATCTGCGGCATCCGCCGCCCCTTCCTGCACTCTTGCCTCGTAGTAGCTCGAATAGGACGGCTCCAGCTTCGAATTGACGCTGTCCAGCTCCAGCACGGAGCTCTCATCGATATCGGTGTACTCGGGAATGCCTGCCATGGCCGCAGTGTCGAATCCCCTGGACTCGTTCCACCACACCAGCGAGATCGCCGCAAGTACAAGGATCAACAAACTCACTTTATATTTTCGCAGTATGCGCAACACGCGTTGGTCTCCTCCCATCTTTAGGGGCCTCTTCGGACAGAAGATAAGAGGACAGCTCCGGCTAATGCAAGCTGCCCCCTGGTTTCATTGTCCCTGCTATTCCTGCATCGCTTGTTTAAAGGCGGCAATTTCCTTGGAGGCCTGGGCCATGACATCATCGCCGATTTTTTGGATGACCGTTTTCGAGTCTGTATTCTTCGCCAGAGCATCCCCGATCGCCGTGATGAAGATTTCCCATCCTTTGTTGTCCACCGGAGTCAGATGCTTAATCGGAATATCGTTGCTGAGCTGCTCATACAGCTTGAATTCCTCTTGCCCGCCCAGATATTCATTTTTGGTGTTCGCATACCAGTCAAGACTGGCGATATCCTTGTAGCCCGGTTGAATCGAATGCTTGGTCCAGATCTTCCAGGCGTTCTCGCTTCGCATACTCCACTGAATGTAAGCCCATGCGGCTTCCTTGTTCTTGCTTTGGGCAGGAATGACGAAGCTGGAGCCGCCCATGCCGACATTGATGCCGACCGGCAGGCGGGTCGCTTTCCATTTGCCGGCCAGCTCAGGGAAGGTCTCCTGCAATCCGCGGGCCCCGAAGGAACCCGATACGACGCCGACGAGATCGCCCTTGAGCACCAGCTGCTTGCCTTCATCGGTGGTGTATCCGAGATGAGGCGCCCAGCCCAATTGCTGCCCGCGCTTGGTGATGTCCAGAACCTTGACCATCTTCTCTGTGTTGCGCAGCCAGTTCATGTCCTTATCGAAATAGCCGACTTCATCGCCGGCCCAGACAATCGGACCGTCGCTCCACTCCATGAAATACTTGCCGTTGGCCTTCAATATTTGGACCAGGTTAAGGAAATTCTCTTCATCCTGCATATATTCGCCCAGCTCGGCCGGATCGCTCGGCAAGCCAAGCTCTTCGAAGATGTCTGCGCGGTAGTAGTACACGCCCGGAGTCATGTCCCAAGGCATACCCAGCAGCTCGGAGCTGTCCGGGGTCATCCAGCGTTCCCAGTTGAACGGATGGACCAGATCCTTGTATTTGCCGGCGTTATACGGCTCCTCCAGCAGATTCTCCAGCACATGTCCGGCCATATACCGGTTAAGCTGATACATCTCGACTTCGGCTACATCGGGAGCGCCGCTGCCTGCGGCAATCGTAGTCTGCAGCTTATCATGCAGATCACCGAACGGCATGACTACCGTGTTCAGCTTAATGCCCGGATACTCAGCCATGAAGGCGGCGCCGATCTCGTCGAAGACCGTCTCATTGAAGGCCCATACGGTGACTTCGCCGGTAATATCTTTGCTCGGCAGCTCGTTGGCCGCATTGGCAGCTGTATCCGTGCCGCCTCCGGCCGCCGGATCAGCAGTGGCTTCCGCCGCGCTGTTCGTCGCTGCCGCCGGCTGATCGCTTGTTCCCCCGTTGTTTGCGGAATTTGTAACTGAAGATGTAGCAGGCGCGCTGCTGCAGGCTGACAGCATCATTACAGTGGCCAACAGCATCGGCCATATCACTTTTCCCCTTTTTTGGCCCATCAAACAAACCTCCCCTTAATGTACAAAATTGTGTTATTAGTCTATGGTGAACGAGCAGCCCTCCTGATTCCCCGGTGTTCCTATTTCCCTCCTTCCTTAAGTCTAAACACCGTCACGGAAAATTTCGGAAACACATGCTCCAGACTACCGTCTGTTACAGTTACTTCACTGCTTACAGGAGCCACTTTATCAGGCTCAGTGAAGCTGTTCTCATCGGTGAGCTCAGCGGAAGCAAGAACGATAGCGCTTCCACTCAGCGGCTTGGAGGACATCCCGGCAAAGACAAGGTTCGCCTGAAGCGCCTGTTCGCCGCTGTTCACAACCTTCACAATCACATCCTGTGAGGATAAATCGCGGCTCGCCGTGTAAAAGAGCGGTCCGGCCGAGACCTGATCCTTGATCTCATGCACCAGCTCGCCGTCTAGATAAGCACGGATTGTCGGGCCCGACAGCTCAATGCGGATGTCGTACCACGTGCCGGATGCGATACTCAGCGGAACCGATTGCCCGATGACTGACCGGGAACCGCCGACGGATTTCTCAATCGCACTTTGGGTATTCCCCCAGCCGCCGATATTCCACCAGTAGAAGGTCCCTTCATCCCTGGCTCCGAACATAATGAGCATTCCTTCTGCACCGCCGGTCTTTCTGGCCTTAAGGGTAAGCGTATAGTCCTGCCAGGAAGGATCGCCCGCGACCGCCCGAATATCGGTAGCATTGCCGGTTTGTTTGAACAGTCCGTCTTCATGCTGCCAGTTCTCGCTGTTCAGCTTCCACTCTCCGCTGTCACCCGCGAAATCATCCTTCAGCAGCAGCTTGCTGCCGCTCTTGACCTCTACATCGTCGTATTCAACCTGTGTTGCCCAGGTGCCCAGGCCGACAGCTCCTTGTATAGACGCTTGTGCAGAGTGTGAGACACCATCTTCTTCCATTGTTACAGGAAGTATAACATCTCCTTTATTGCTGCCAAACATCTGCTGCACGTGATAGGACGGTGTACCGTAGCTGGCCGCCGAATTGAATACAATCGCATCGGGATTCCAGGTACGGTCCTTCTCATGTACGAGGAGCGGTGCGTAGGAAGACATTTTGACAATATCGGAATTGCGCTCCATCCCGGCCATAAAAGCAGCCTCACCAATTGCCGCGTTCAGATTGCCCTGGCCCGCACCCTTGGTCACCGCATACTCGCCTACATAAATGCCAGGTCCGCTGCGGTCATAGCTGTCATACCGGTTCGCGTTGGCCATGAACCACTCCGAGGATTCGTAGTAATGCTCATCGACCATTTCGATAGACTCGCCTTCCAGGTTCGCATTGGCGATAATGTTCATGTCCGGGTATTTCGCTTTGATCGCTTCGTAGAACAATCCGTATCGCTTGACATACTCAGCAAGCTGGAAGTTATTCTCATTGCCGATCTCGACATATTTCAGATGAAACGGCTCGGGATGCCCGTTCTCGGCCCGCTTGGCGCCCCACTCGCTGGTTACAGGACCGTTCGCGTATTCAATGGCATCAAGCACATCCTGAATCCACGGCTGGATGTCGCTGAGCGGAACCGTATTGGCTTTCGCAATGGGATCGCCGTCATGGGAGATTCCGATGTAGGCAACATACAGCGGCTCCGCCTGCAGATCCTCGGCCCATTGCAGGTATTCATGAAACCCGAGACCGTCAGTCGAGCGGTAATCCCAATACCCCTGATGCCCCGGGCGCTGCTCCAGCGGACCGATGGTTGTCTTCCAGCGGTAGGCGTCTTTAGGGGTCTTGCCTTCAACAAAGCAGCCTCCCGGAAAACGGACAAACGCCGGCTGCATCGCTTCCACCTTCTCGGCCAAATCCACTCTCAGCCCGTTCTCGCGGTCCTTCCAGGTTGACGGGAACAGCGACACCATATCCAGATATACCGTTCCCTCCGCCGAAGCCGAGAACAGAATGCGCGCATTGGCCGCTGTCCCTGCAGATTCCAGGGTGTAGGTATACCGGTTCCAGCCATCCTTTACGCTGCTGACCGCCTGCGACGCATACACTTCCTTACCGTCCGGGCTTTCAAGCGAGATATTCAGCGGCATTGCCTGCCCCGGCTCCGGTCTGGCATAGAAGGAAAGCTTGTATTGAGCCCCTTTTTCGAGAGCAATTCCCCAATAACCGTTGTTGACCGCCGCCACCCTGCCGCCTTCGGCAGCAGCCGTCACGGTTAAGGCCAATGCCCGGGTCTGTACTTCGTTCAGCAGATGCTCACCGCTCAGCGAGACCCTGCCTTTACTGCCGCCCTGTTCTTCAACCCACCAATTGAATAGAGTATCGGGGCTGTCTTCAAAGGAACGGTTGGAAATCAGCTCCGCATACAAGCCGCCGTCGCCGGCATGATTAATCTCCTCGAAGAAAGCTCCATACAGCAGCGGACTAATCTGTGCGCCCGGATGCTCCGTATCCACGGTCAGCGTATAGGTTGAAGCCTGCCCCGAGCCCTGTTCTGTTACAGGCTGCTCCTGCTTCTTCTCTTCCTCATGCTCCCCAGCCTGTGTAGCAGCGGGTGGTACAGCCTGTTCTTCCCTTGAAGCGCTTACGTAATAGACCGCTCCGCCGACTATAATGAGAAGGATCACCAGCAGCAGCCCTATGTTTCGTTTAAATCTGTTCAGAATTTCTCCCCCTTTGATTTACGCTCTTTTTTCTAAAACAATCGCCCCTCTTACTTTGCATATATGTGAAACCATTCTGGAAAACCTAAATGAATCCGTTTCCATTGATAAAGTAGCATATTAAATTTCACTTGTAAATGAATTAAACTAAACCTTTTTATACTTTACTGAACCTAAAAAAACGTCTCCAGAAAATTCCCCACTAACAATATAGTGTTTTTTAAAACAAAAGCATTGCTAAAATTCATTTAATTTCATATTGATTTAAATTAAAAGAGGTTTTTCAGGCATTTCGCTGCATTTTTTTTCAAAAAAACGCCTTTTACTTTACAAGTCCATGTTTTTCTTCATTAAATTTAAACTGTATTTTTTTTGTGTATTTTTCGTCTAGGCTTGCGTTATTTTACTCCTGCAGCGCAAAAAGCCCTCTTCCGCCGGGCGGGGGGGAAGAGGGCTCATTGTAAAACATGCTGCTCTATTTACGCCACTTCATAAACCTGTGATCCAGCAGATCGACGAGCAGGAACAGCACAAACCCGACGAAGCTGAAGAGCAGAATCCCGGCATACATTTCGGAATAGTCCAGACGCAGCCAGGCATCCATTATGAAGAAGCCCATGCCGTGCTCGGTTCCGTAGATTTCAGTAAAGAACAGCACCGAAATCGCCGTTCCGAGCGAAATGCGGATCGTGCTCAGAATAACAGACAGTGCTCCGGGCAAGGTTACATTCCAGAACTTCTGGGCAGTAGTCGCCCCGATGCTGGTCAGTACATCATAGGTGCTCTCCGGAATGGCCTTGATGCCGTCGCGGACCGAGATAATAATCTGGAACAGCAGGATCAGCGTAATCATCAGCACCTTGGAGGTTTCGCCAAGGCCGAAGAACAGCATGACGACCGGCAGCAGGGCGATCTTCGGAATAGGGTAGGTCAGATAGACTACCGGGTCCAGCACCCGGTTCCAGAACGGCGAGCGGCCCATCAGGAGGCCGATGAGCAGGCCGATTACCAGCGCAAGCACTACGCCCTCGAAGATCCGCAGCAGACTGTAGCCGACATTGAGTGCGACGTCCCTGCCCTCCAGCTCAAACATCGCCCGGTAGACCGGGCCGGGGCTCGGCAGGATCGGATGATGGAGCAGCAGGTAGAGGAGGTACCAAATCAGATTCATGGCCAGAAAAACAAGCAGCAGCCTTGCAATATGCCACAGCCGCCGCTTCATTGCCATTTCTCCTGCATTATTCTGCGGATTCGTCTGCTCTGTTCCGTATATGCGGCGCTGTCCCGCTTGTCCTCATAGTTCAAGCCGAAGACAGCGGAATTATCGAGAATTTCCGGCGCTTCTGCGGCATCCGTCTTGCCTGCTGGCATGACCACAATACGCTGGCCGAGCAGAATGGCCTCCTCCACGTCATGGGTCACGAACAAGGCGGTGGCCGGCTGTTCCTGCCAGTTGCCAAGGAACAGCCGCTGCAGTCCTTCGCGGGTCATGGCGTCAAGCGCCGAGAACGGTTCGTCCAGCAGCAGAATTTCCGGCCGGATCGCGAACGCGCGGGCGATGGCTACCCGTTGCTGCTGGCCGCCGCTGAGCGATAGCGGATACCGGCCCGCCAGCCCGGCAATTCCCATGGCCGTCAGCCATTTGGCAATCTGCGTCTCACGCGCCTCCTTGCCGCCTTCTCCCGCCCGGGCAATCTTGAGCGCGATGTCAATATTGTCGTGAACCGTCTTCCAGGGCAGCAGACCATAGTTCTGCGGCACAAGGCCGATCCGGGTGTTCTTGTCTCGGAGGGGCTTGCCGTTAAAGTGCAGCTTCCCGCCATAACCCGGCAGCAGTCCGGCAATGGCCCGCAGCAGCGTCGATTTGCCGCTGCCGGAAGGGCCGATAACCGTATAAATTCCGAATTCGGGCAGAACCAGATTCAGGTTGCCGAGGACCTGCCGCCCGTTATGGTATGCGACCTGTAATTCTTTAATCTGGAGTCCGTTACTTTCCAAACTGGACATCGGAAATCACTTCTTCAGCCGTAATATCTCGGGTCAGCAGCCCTTTCTCCCGGGCCCATTCAAAGGCTTGCTCCACCTGCTGCACATCCACCTGTGTAGCTGGCTGGTAGTCGGGAACCGTAATTTGCTCCTTCAGCGTGTCCGGATAGCCTACTTCCTTAATGATCAGATCGATATATTCCGACTGGTCATGCGATTTCATGTAAGCTACGGCTTCATCATAAGCCGCATACATATCGCGGATGGCTTGTCCCTTAGCATCAATTACGCTTTGCGGAAAGGCCAGCACGAACGGATTGATTCCCGCACTGTTGGTGCTGCCCAGCACGCGCAGACCGGATTCCGTGCCCATGGTAACGTAAGGCTCGGGCAGCACGGCGGCATCGGCCTTCTGATTCTTCAGCAGCTCCAGACGGGTTGGAATTTGCGGCACTTCCGTTATCGTAATATCGTCTTCGGTCAGACCGGCCTGCTTCAGCATCGTAGCCATTGTATATTGGGTCGATGTATTTTTGGAAAGAATGACTGTCTTGCCCTTCAGATCCTTGACCTCCTGAATGTCGTCATTGCCGGTCAGCAGACTGAAATGCCCCTTGGTCGTACTGGTAATCTTCACATTCAGATCCGCTTCGTTATAAATCGAAATGGCCACCAGATCGGCGCTGATGCCATCGACCTTTCCGGCCTGGAAAGCCACATCGCGGTCCTTGGCGCTCTTGAAATTCTGGATATCCAGATTGACATTATGCTTCAGGTCGAGGCCCTGTTCATGGGCAATGATAAAAGGAATGGCATCGATCGACGGCAGCAGCCCGAGCGTCACCACAGCCGGCTCTGCCGGGGGCTCTTCATTTCCGCCGCTTCCGCCGGCTGCTTCCGTAGTGCCGGACCCGGTGGAATTCCCCGCATTAGCCGCCGAATTGCCGGCATTGTTGGCCGCTCCGCAGCCCACCGCAAGCAAGCTCAGTGCTGCAAGCAGCATGGCCAGTATAACCAGTTGTTTCCCGTTTCTTCTCTTCATAAATCCCGTTGCCTCCATCTCTTCCATACATTGTACGCTGCCGCCGCAGCTGCAGCTCTCTCCTTCGTTTCCGGTTCACGCTTCCTGCCGCTGCCCGCCTTTTGAGACTTGCGCATTAATTCACAAAGGGGGATACGGCCGTAGCATACGCCCCCGGAAACCTTAAGTACTGCAATTTTACACCCATCGCTCGATTTTGTATATTTATAAATTTAGATAAAAACAAAGAAGCTGTCCCATAAAGCCATTTATGGCTAAGGGACAGCTCAACCTGTAAGGTATAAAATCTACTGCTGCCGATCGGGCAGCGGCACTTCCATTTCAATCGAAGTATACGGCTTCCCATCCGGGCCGCCTGCAACATTGAAGGTAAGCTTGAGGACATCCGCCGCGGGATCAAGCGGCTCGAATAGCTGATGCTGCTTGCTGCCCTCCTCTGTCTCCGGCTCACCCAGACCGCCAAGCCTCTGATAGACGCGTCCCTGATCATCCGTCGCGTCCGACATATCGAAATCATCCGGATGCACAAATGTATTCGAGATATCCTCGCTCTTGGGCCGGAGATGGTAGAACACCTGTGTCGTTACGGGCGTCACGACAACCTTGTCCACCACAAATCCCCGCTGCTCCAATGCCTGTGGCATTTCCGGCTTCTCGATGACAGTCATATTGGCTTCGATTTTCTCTAAAGGCACTTCGAAATGGAAGGGTTGTTCAAACCCTTCTACCGTCAATGAAAGCTGGAGTGGAGCTTGGTCGGACTGTTCCGATTGCAGCAAATGATTTATGCTTACGAGCACGTAGTCATCTCCAGCCGGCCTCCAGGACGGCAACAGCTCCTGATCCTGTAAATGCGCCTCCACCCAAGTCAATTCTCCTTGTCTGGGGTCCCGCAAATCTTGGCTATAGAAGCTTCCTTCACTCTCCCGGTGAACCTCTAACACAATTCTTGTCCCGTCATAGATCACATTACGGACGCTGATTGTGGTATCCCCGCGCGTCTCGGTAAGTTCGAGCGGCTGCACCAGGCCCTGTTCCTCCGCTGCCTGAAGGCCCTTGTCCCCATACTGGGAGAACAGGCTTCCGAGCACCGGAACCGTCCGCATGGAATCGGCGAATGCCGGTGAGATGTAACCCAGCCCGAGCATTCCCGCTCCAAGCAGCAGCAAGCTGGCCGCAGTGACAGCTGCCCAGCGCAGCAGCCGCCGGGCCTTGCTGCGGCCGGCCGAGCGGGTCCGCTGATCAAGCCTGCGACCCCGCCCGGCGCTTACCGGTAAGGCCGCTGCTTCAGCCCGGATTCTCCCGAATGTCTCCTCCAGCCTGAACTCCACGATCTCAGGGATGTCTATCTTCAAGTCCTTCTCCGGCCGGAGCATCTCCAGCCGATCAACGACATTGTCTGGCTTCATGAGTCCCTCTCCCTTCACTATTCGGCTCCAACCAGCTTCTCAGCCGGGTCTTACTCCGCTGCAGGCGCATCTTGACCGCTCCTTCGCTAATCCCGAGAATCGCGGCAGCATCTGCAATCTTCATATCTTCCAAATAGACGAGCAGCACAACCAGCCGCAGCGGCTCCTCCAGTTGATCAATGGCTTCCCTTAGCTCTACATCCCGGTAAGCCGAGCTGTCTGCAGCCGTCTCGGGCAGTGCACCAGGCAGAGATTGACGCACTCTCATGCGTATAATCGTATTACATTCATTAATAAGAATCCTGTACAGCCATGTCTTGACATATTGCAGATCTCTAAGCGAGCAGATCGACTGGTAGGCCTTTAGGATCGTTTCCTGTAGGGCATCCGCACATTCCTCATCGCCTTTCAGAATCGTTCTGGCGGTTCTGTAGAGCGGCCCTTTAAGCATCTGAATCAGCTCAACAAAGGCTTCTGCATCTCCTTGTCTGGCTAAACCCGCGAGCTTCGTCAGCTCTATAGTTTTTGACGATCCGACATCTGCTGGCCGGCTATTTTCCATGTTCATTGATCCCTCCCAGAAGGCCCGGGCCTTCCCGTGTTTCCTTAACAGTCGACATATATTAGACATGTCTGGCAGCATAAAAGTAACATGAGTAGACGAAATATTACACAGAAACCCATTACAGTGTCTCGCGCAGACATTGTAATGGGTGTTCCCGGGGTGAAACCACTACATATATTTTCCGTAATCCTTGATCTTGACCTTGGCATGGCACTTTACCTCAACCTCAGGGTACATTTCCCGCCAATCCATGTCCTCCCAGGCCTTATAAGACAGGCTGTTGCGGACATATTGCCCGAGCCCCAGCGCATCCGTCTTCTTCTGCTGCATCTGCCGGATCAGTTGCTCCGCCTTGTCTTCAATGGAAAGGGCAACCTCCTTCTCCAGCTCATGGCGGTCTGCCTCCTCCTTCAAGGTACGCTGCCCGGTATAATCCAGCACGGAGCCTTGAAGGGATACGTATAAATCAACTTTAAAGCGCCCGTCCGGCAAGCGGTGTACCTTCACCTTGCGTTTGCTGGTAACTGAACTGAATACGGCCACTTCACGCTTGCCGCTTTGTCCCTCCAGGTCTAAAGCGGCTTCCCCGCGTTTCAGCTTGCCGCGGCAAAGCGCAAAGATCAGTCCCTCTTTGACCGGAACTCTCATGACCATGCGGTCGCCCGCAAACAATGCAATTCCGCTCACGCGCACTTTATCGCTTCCGTCCGATACAATCGGAGCAATGACATCAATACCGTCATCGTTATAATCTCTGGAGAACTCATACAGCGTTGTAGCCGGTATATTGTTGCCTGACGCTTCCTTTTCAAGCAAATGGGTAATATACCGTCCCGTATCCGCATGAGGCTTGTGTTCCGCAGCAAGCAGTTCGCCGGCTTTGCCGTCCACTATGGTTAATTTCACGCTGAATCCGACAGAGGGGTCACGCAGCTGGGTTTCGACGTATTTCCACAGCCCCTTTTCTGCCAGGTCCATGCCGAACAGCAGCTCCCGCATTTGTCCGCTGACCACACGCAGATCGGTCTGTCTGGAGAAGACCAGCCTCGCCTCCTTGACGCTATCCGTTTCCGCCTGCAGAATCTCCCTGTGCTCCTCCGTGTTCGGATCGATGACCGGAATGCTGGCCGTTACCAGCAGTTTTCCACCTTCGGTAGAATCAAACGCTGCAGTCTGCACCATCCCGAGCCGGTCCAGAATCCGCTGGTCCGTGCTGCAGCCGGTAAGCAGCAGCACCAGTGCCAGCATGGCCGCTATTCGCTTAACCATCCCGCTTCTCTCCTTTCTTCTGAATAAGAAGCAGCGTAATCAACAGCAGCGGCAGTCCGAAGGCGATGCCGATAGTCACATTGCCCAGGAAGCCAATCCAGGTATTGACCTCATCAATCGTTTTGGGGATAAAGGAAATACTATAAGTGATGCCGAGCAGCATGAAGGTGAGCACCTGCTGCTTCAGCCGCGGAAGGATTCTTCGGGCCGTCTCAAGCGCTCCCCACCAATACATCACCGCGGTGATCAGCACGAGGAACAGAAAAAATCCGTAGAGCAGATTCTCCAGCCTCTCCACAAAGGGAAACTGGATATACGCCAATATATCCAGCAAGGGATACAGCAATTGTTTGAGCTGGTCCTGGCTGAAAATACCGAAGCTGATCAGCCCCAGATTGATATAGCTAAAGGACAGATAAGCATTTCCCGCCTGGATGGCCGCCATGCTGCCTTTGGCTTTACTGATGTAAGGAAACAACAGCAGCGACATCTCATAGCCGAGAAAAGCGCCATACACCTCCAGCCCCCCCTTGATTTGATCATGTCCGCCCTGCAAAATAAACGGGGTCAGCCGCACCCAATTAAAGTCCGGCAGCACCCACAGCAGCAGCAAATACATCCACAGAGTAATCCAGAAGAACATGGTCGCTGCCCGGGAAATCGCATAAATTCCTTTGATGATCAGCATAAAGGCCAGCAGGTCGAACATCAGCTTAAATACCATCGGATTGGTCGTCGGAAAGGCCAGCATTTGAAACAGCAGCACATACTTCTTGCCGATGACACAGCCGAACAGCATCCATACCGTAATCAGAGCTGCATAAAGCGGATACAGCAGCAGCTTCGGCACGGATTGCTCCAGAATGTCAAAGACTGAACGCCCCTTGCCCAGCCTGTACACACAGGAGATCAGATAAATATTGAAGGAAACCAGCAGGAAGCAGGGAATGAGGAACAGCCAGCCGTTGGTGCCGAAATAATCAGCCAGCGTTCTCGGCAGTGTAAAAACTACGATCCCGACTTGGCTCATATAGACAAGCACGGCTAAATTAAAGGGCCGGATCTTTTCGGTCATGGTGTATCCCCGCTACTTTCTGTTTTTTTGTCGGATCGGATTGGAGGTCTGGTTCTGGGTGGGCCGGGTCACCAGTGCAAAGAACGGCGCGCGGATAAACACATCCTTCCAATCTCTGCTCCGCATCGGTGCCACAGGAATGAGATAAGAGGAGCCCAGACTGCTCAGACCGCATAGATGAATAACTATGACCGCGATGCCAAAGACCAGCCCCATGTTGCCCCAGACCCCGGCAAGGATAATAACGCCGAAGCGGATCACACGCAGCGAAGCGCTCATCAGATAGCTTGGAATGACAAAGGAAGCGATCGCGGAGGAGGCTACGGAGATAATCAGAATATTGCTGGTCAGTCCGGCCTGCACCGCCGCTTGCCCGATCACGATACCGCCTACGATGCCGATGGTCTGGCCGACCTTGGTCGGCAGGCGCGCTCCGGCCTCCCGCAGCAGCTCAATGGTAAATTCCATCATCAGCGCCTCATACACAGGGGGAAAGGGCACACGGTTGCGCGATTCGGCCAGGGTCAGGAGCATCGACTCCGGAATCATTTCATAATGAAAAGAGGTCACAGCGACATACAGTGCAGTAAGCATAAGAGTGATAAGCAGTGCAACATAACGCACCAGCCGCAGGGCGGTTCCAAGAACCCACCGCTCATAGTAATCGTCGGAGGACGAGAAGAACTCGAAGAACGATGCCGGAGCGCTGATTACCGTCGGGCTGTTGTCAATGAGCACTAGAATTTTACCGGACACCAGCTTAGAGGAGGACACATCCGGCCGTTCCGTTGTGAGAAATTGCGGGAATACCGAAGTCGGCTTGTCTTCAATGTACTGGGACAGCATTCCACCGTCATTGATCGCATCGGTCTCGATCCGCCGAATCCGTCCTTCCAGATCCTTGACATAATCAAGGTTGGCAATATCCTTCATATAAAGAATATATACATCGGTCTTGCTGACTTCGCCGACAGCGCAATGGATCACCTTCAGATGCGAGCTGCGGATGCGGCGGCGGATCAGCGAGATGTTGGTAGTGGCCGATTCGACAAAAGCATCATGGGGTCCCGCGATGATGGACTCGGTCTCCGATTCCGTTACCGAACGCGCCTCGGGACCGAATACATCGATTAAGTGGACGCTGTCTGCCGCAAAAATCGCCACACCGCCCCCCAGAATTCCCTTCACCGCAGTCTTGGAATCCGTCACCGGCACGAATTGCGATTCGCACAGCAGTTGCTCCAGGTCCTTCTTCCGCTTCAGCGACGACAACGGGTCCAGCACCTGATTGATCAGCAGCAGGTTGTCCACCGAATGGGAAAAATAAACGATATATGCGCCAATCTCAGGAAATTCGCGCTGCGTCAAATCTGCGCATTCTTCAAACTCCTGCAGGATATGGCGGAGCGACAGGCGCTCTTGCTGGTCTTGTTGTTTTGGCATAAATAACTCCCCACTCCCCGGATAGATTGTGTTAGTATAACCAATAATTTCTTGAATATGATGCGGCTGCATACCGGAAATCACCCGCTCAATGCGTTCTGAACCAGTATGTTCATGCATTACAAATGCGATCTAATGATTTTTCGTTTATGTCCTCCCACGAAGGACACCATTCCCCTAATCACAGACAAACAAAGGATTAACGAAAAATATTTATGATTTTTCTGTCTTTTTGGTGCGGACACATCTTTTAAAGTTTACGTTTTGTGTTATAATGAAAGCGTAACCAAAAACGACGAACAAACATAATCCCATTAAACCGACCATCGTCCAAGGAGGATGAAGGAAATGCTGGCAGGACTGAAAGAACTGAAGAACTGGGTCACCGGAATGTGGCAGCCGTGGATGTCTTCCCATGAAGAAGAGTACTGGAAGATTGAGTACAGCGTAGAACGCCATTTGCATAACCCGCCGACCCGCAGCCCGCTGACTTACGAAGAAGAAGCCCGCATCAAGACAGTTAAATACCACTGACTTCGTTGACATAGCCGCTTCCCCGGATGATTCCGGGGGCGGTTTTTTATGGGCGGAGCTCCGCAACAAAGAAACCTCCCCTTACCCCGCAGGATAAAAGAAGGCTTGCACAGGTCACCCCTTGAGCACGGCAGCTATATCTTCAGCTCCCCAAGCTTGATCACTCGCTTCCATTATCCTTAAGCAACTATGATATACTAAAAGCATGATTAACCAAGCGAGGTGAAAACGGTGAAATGGGAAGAGATTACTGATTTGCACCCAGGTCGTTTTGTGCTTGTTGAGGCAATCAAGGCAAGCTCCAGCAACCGGGTACGTCAATTAGAGGATATGGCCGTC
Organism: Paenibacillus tepidiphilus; assembly: GCF_008635795.1. Lineage (GTDB taxonomy): Bacteria > Bacillota > Bacilli > Paenibacillales > Paenibacillaceae > Paenibacillus_AQ > Paenibacillus_AQ tepidiphilus. Next base: position 189,377 of record NZ_VWRQ01000007.1, read on the forward strand.
ATTCAAGACTACGACAATCCACAGGAAGCCTGGAGCGGTTATAAAGAGCTGCATAAGCTTCATCCGGCCCGTGAGCTGTATGTATTCCATACGAGTAGAAGCTATGTTGAGGTGGTAGAGGAGTTCTTCTCAGGGGTACGGCAACGGATATGAAGCTACAATTACAGAATGGCTTGCCTGTCGTTTCCTTGACTATAGCTCATCATGATAAATCAATTGTTCTGCATAATGTTCTATTTGATACAGGCTGTGCCGCAACCGTTTTCGATTCCGATGCATTAGCTGAATTAGGCATCCATATTGATTTTATTTATGGAAGAGCCAAGCGAAAGTATGGAGTAGGGGGAACGAGCGAAATTTGTTATGAGCAGCAGATTCCCGACTTTTGCATTGAACATATTGCTTTGACTGATTTTCCAATTCAGCTTGGTTCGATTCAAGAGCCTTACGGCTTTGATGGAATTGTAGGCATTGATTTTATGATGAGAGCCAAATGTAAGGTGGACTTTGAAACATTAAATATCGAGTTTGCAAATTAGACCAAACGATGCATCCTTCATTAGTTGCAATCGCTTGGTTTTCTTTTGCTTACCATTGATTCGTTGTCAAATTCTGCATATGATGTCAGAACGTTTTACTTAAACTTCCCCGCAACTTCCGGACAACAAAAAACCTCCCCTTACCCCGCAGGATAAAAGAAGGCTTAAATGTTTGAAGCCACAACTATTGCCATGACAGCAGGTTCATCTGCAGGCAGCTATTCCCGTTTCTTCCCGACTGCACCCAGATAGATTACGAACTCTTCTTCGCCGTCTAATCCCAGAATCTCATCAATCAGCTTTTGATCATAGATACCGATGGCGCAGGCCCCTGCACCGATAGATTCACTGGATAAATAAAGATTCTGGCATACATGCCCCACATCGATGAGGATTTTTTTGTGGGCTGAAATATCATACTTCCATTCGGAGCGATATGGCGTTGTGCTCCACGCAAACAGTACAGCGGCTTTCTTGGCGAAATTAGGGACAAACGGCTGGTCTAAAGTAATAGCGTCAACCTTCTGTTCCATCTGTTTCAGTTCAAACATAAATAAGAGCTTATGCTCGGAAGGCAGGTACCTGTAAACCCCCTCTTGAACACCCTCCACCCTCATAATCAGTAAATAGGTTTCAAAAGTGTGCGTAGCCCCGCTGCAGGGGACTGTCCGTAAGGTTAGCCCATTCTTGTTCATTCCCGTAATCCCCTGGGTAGCCCATAATAAATAGGACAGCTCCTCAAGACTTAGCGTTTCCGCAGAATAAAATCTCGTACTTCTTCTCTGATCTATGCAATCAAACATATTTTCATTGCGTAAAACATCTCTGCTGACTTTCGGCAAATCAATGATTTGCGAATCTGGACCAAAAGGCTTAACAACAGGTGGTTGGGCCACTCCCTTGATCTTGTCTGTTTTTATATGCTTGAACTCATGAAAATTGGATTTAAGAAATTGCCTTTGCTGCTCGTATCTTGCCATAACGGACCCTCCTGAATGACTTTGGTGACTTAAATTTATCATGTTATATAAAATAGTTTGTGATTGTAATCACAATATTCACTCAAAAAATCCCCTTCATCCAGCAGGATATAAGAAGGCTTATAATCAACGCACTCTTCTCCGGACAACAAAAAACCTCCCCTTACCCCGCAGGATAAAAGAAGGCTTGCACAGGTCACCCCTTGAGCACGGCAGCTATATCTTCAGCTCCCCAAGCTTGATCAGCTCGACAACCGCTTGTGAACGGCCTTTTACATTTAATTTTTGCATGACGTTGGAGATGTGGTTTGAAACACACTCGATTTATAATGGTTACCCTTTAGTACAAATAATTTCTGTTTCTTTATCATTGCTCATGTCCCAATATAATTGAGCAATTTTGCTATTCATATTAATTGCTAAACACAACATCATAAACAGGAATAAAGCAGAGCAAACAAATAAGATACGTGAGTATACAAACAATAACAGCAGACTAAAAATGATAATCAATGGCATTAAAAACATTAAGAATCCACCAAATGCTAAAAAGTTAAAAATTATTGGCAATGATATCTGATTCCGAATAATATTATGAATGTTCGTTTCCTTTTGGCTTGAGATTTCTAGACTAGAACTCAATTTAATTTCTTTAGCATTTTCGTTGCCATGTTTTAAATATCTAAAATCAACATCCAAAGTCACTTTCTTTGCCTCTCTAAGTTCTGATAATGCTAATGATTGGAAAAACGCTTCAAATGTTATTTGATTTTCTTTCCCAAAATTTATTTCTCTAATCAATTGTTGTTCATTAAATCGCTCAAATAACAATAAATTATCATCGACAAATAACTTTATTCGTTTAGTTAACTCTTTTTCTTGCTCACTATGTATATTAAACTCTTCATCCTTTTTTCTAGCTTTAAGTTTATATAGTTGTATAGTTTTCCCTATTTCCTCTAGATTATTTATCTTAAAAAGAACTTTTGTTACTTGTTCAGGCATGATCAAAACATCTAGTATTTGTAATTCAACACCATTTTGACTAACTTTATTTTCTTCATTAGTTCTATTGTTCAATTGAATTGAGCCTTCAAACCACCGCTCCTTTAAATTTTTCGGTATTAGCATATAAATTCCTGTTTTTAAAAGTAAGCCTGATTTCTTACCTACAAATAATTCAAGTCCATCAGGCAACAAATATAATGTTTTATGTTGTATTATTCCCGATTCATTGAATGATTTAATAATGTTTTTTGAAGAATTAAAAAAAACACTAGTCTGTTTCATTAAAAAAATAAATATCTGTTTTATTAAAATAAGGATCTCTTTAATAGCTGTAAGAGTAAAAGATATTAAAAATATTATTACAAAAAACGCCACGATGTATACCGCGATTCGTTTTGTTGAATCACTTAATGCATCCAACCAATTCTTTATCCAAATCAAAAAATCAAGGATCGTGTGGAACACGTAAATCCCTCTTTCTTTTAACAAAATAACAAACAAGCATATAGACTGAACCAACTTTTATTGCGTTTTAAATTATAATCAATTCCAATTATGGATTCGCAGTCCTCCAGAGAGGTATATTAAAATTGCTTATTATCATTAATCACTTAATACAGTTTCAAATAATACAGCGTGCTAACATTCTTGATAAAAAGTCGGAATAATTAATTTCTTCCCCATGCTTCAAGCTCTTCACAGAATTTTGTACGGTCGACCACTGAGTTTTTATTGATGAATTCACGATCTTATGCTCATTTTCTCTAGTTTGTTTTAGCTGTCCTAAGTGTTTAAATAAGATTTGATCATACGTAATCAGATATTCATTTATAGAAGATCGTCTAGTTGGAGAAACGCCTTGATATTCCGAGTGGCTTAAAGATTTGATGCTTTCCTTTCTGTATTGGGCCATCCTTTCAAGTTCATATTTATATCTTATTCTTCGCAACTCATCCTTAAACTGATGTTCAGTTTTATGAATTTGGTTGTCGGAGAGAGGAAGACCAACGTCAATCTGCTTTTGAATTTGCTCAGATAATGCTAACTCAATATAATCTTCAGTTAGATCCCATCCATTTTCATACCTCTTTAGTATCTCATCCCGTTCCAGATCTACTTTATGAAATCCATTTGTTATATCTTTAATAAGTTCTGGATAAAGCATTGTGTAATTCCCAAGACATGTAACACCAAGTCGATACGTCTTATTTTCTTTGCGGTGATGCACAATATAACAAAATCTTAAAGGCATTCCACACTCACATCTGTATGGACGTTGACTGTACCCACCGTTAAGGACCTCCTTTAATTCCCAGTCATTCAATATGTCCCATATTTCATTCATTGACATATCTGACCGTAGTATAACTCCCTTTTTATGCGCTAGTTTTTCAATCCATTTACTTTTCTTACTTTGTTTCAAATATTGTTCTAATAGTTCTCGTTGTTCTTTATTTAGCAATTGATACAACCGATTTACTTCTTTTTCCGTTAAAGGAGTAGGCATATTAAATCCTCCTTTTGACTCAAGGAATTCAAACCTAATTTTATACCTTAATCCCGCAAAATAACATCTTTTAAATGAACAACTGACAATAACAAGAATTTTTAGAAAAGCGTAAAATACAAAAAACCTCCCCTGAAAGATAAGAGAAGGCTTAGATGCACAACTTTAAAGCATGCTCTAAAAAGTTCGCTCAATCATTAATGCAAATGGCAATGGCGTTTTCTCCTTGTATAGTTCCATACACCTTTAAAAATCCAGCTTCATGGCATAATACTGTTAGGTCCTGCAATGTAATTATCCCATAATAACTAATTCCTTGGCGACTAGGAATTAACCATCCATTATTGTAGTCCTTAATATCTTCTCTATTAGTATAACTTTTGAAATATGAATTTCTGAATTGAGTGGTGACTAAAAGCTTACCGTTCTTTTTGAGTTGTCCCTTAATGTTTTTCAACACATTAATTCTTTCTTCAGTAAACGGGATAGCTGACAATACATTAGTGCATATTGCAGAATCTACATATATTTTCTTCCATGAGTCCCCCCCTATTTCATGTACCGTGACATTATCGAGATTCTTTTCCACATATTCAAATACTGATGTCATTTCACCATTAATAGTTTGTGTTTTATTAAGTTGATAAGTAGAATCCACACCATGGATTTGATTTACCCTATTTGCGAGTGGTAAAGTGTATCTTAATTTTCCACATCCATAATCTAAAACAATATGATTACGTGGAATATTTTCTATCCAATCGAGAACTCTTCTACTCGGCTGCATTACAGATTTCGCAGTGTTTTCTGATTTAATTATCAAGCCATTGACATCATAGCGCATTAAGAAACACTCTGATATCTGCATCTGCACCAGGTAATGCTAAAATGGCCCTGATTTCGTTTGAAGCAGCTTTCTTTAGCTTACCATACAGTAAATAACAGAAAAAAATATCTAGTAGTAACGCAATTGCAACAAAAGACGTAGCAGGAGCAGAATACTGTATAAACAAAATTAAACTAATTAATGCAAAAAAGAATGATTCGACCAAAACCCAAAACCAAGACCAACTATCAAGCGCCTTATTTATTAAGTGTTTATCAATTTGGGGATTTGTAGAGCTAGCGTATTTATAAAATACTTGTACCATCAATTCTTTTCTCTTAATATTCATATTTTTAATTTTTGTTTCATTAAGAGCAAAACCAACTTCACCAGCGATAGGCATTAAAATGTATTGAACATCGAACTTATGTCTAATTTTCAATATATCTGAAATAATATTGTGAAGTTTAAAAATTCTAGAAATAAGTAGCGCAAGAAATGCAATTACTGCGTGAACAATTGATACTTTCGTATCCATTATTTCTATTTGTACATCTTTAAATTTTATTAATAAATCTTGAAATAAGGGCGTTGTTTCCGTTAGAATCAAAGCAAGGATAAAAGTGGTTATTCCCGTAAATATTGCAATCCTATTTAACATCTGCGAATAATTCTCTACCATACCGAACATTGTATTCCCCCATTCTCTATCTATATGTACTGTATGCAATTTTATCCCATCCCCCTTACAATTCACAACATTTTTCACTGTGATTTCCCAAAAGAATGAGCATAATATGCAAAAAAGACACATATTTTCACGTGTCCTTTTTTAAAATAACCTCTATCTCTATTATTTGTAATAAAATATATTTATAATGTTCAAAACTCATTTCAACTTTCTATTAGTCCCAACGGAGTATAAATCTCCACTTCCCCATCAACACTTACAACCAATTTGTCAATCAGTTTGGACAAGATAATCCTCATTTCATCCAATCGATCAAACTCAAGGTTCACAAGCGTTTCAAGAGCTGATCTTATCTCATCATGGATCTTATCCAAATTGATCTGAACTTCCTTATTTTGAGATGATTGGGTTAGCTGTGTTTGAAGCGAAGCAATCTCCTGTTCATACTGTTGCTTTTCAAACTGATATTGTTCTTCATCGATTTCCCCGAGCATATTCTGTTTCCTCAATTCGAACAATAGCTTACGGTTTCCTTGGATAGCCTTCTCCAACCTCTTTAGATCCTTATCCATATCAATGGACGACTTCTTCTTCAAGATTCTTTCTTTACTCTCCGTGGTTTCTGTCTCAACGTTTATAACTCGCTTCAACTTCTTGCTCACTTCATTGATGACGGTGTCTCTAAAATTGTTGTAAGGAATCCAGGCATTGTTGACACAGCCCGTCTCTCCTTGCCGTCTCCTGGTGGAGCAGATCAAATAACGGTATTCTGGACCGTCCTTCCTCGACTTCCCTTTACAGCTCACTAGAGAGGCTCCACAGTGCTTGCAAAAGATGATACCAGCAAACACATTCACTCTATTCCTGACGCCTCCACGCCTTCCTCCTCCACGTTTTAAGCGAATCTCCTGCGCAAGCTCGAACGTTTCATCGTCAATTATGGCTTCATGAGTTTGTTCAGCTGATCTTTCCCATTTTCCCTTTTCCCTCTGTACTTGTTTTTTGCTTCGGTCAGACATGTTGTTAATGTCGTTATAGACCTTTTTCACTTCGTATTTACCAAAGACATTCTGCCCTGTATACACTTCGTTGGTAAGAATTCTTTGAATTGTCGTAATCCCCCAAACTCCACCTTTCGGAGAAGGAATCTCCATTTCCTTGTTAAGGTACTGTACAATTGCCTTTTCCCCCATCTTTCTGGATACATATAAATGGTAGATGAGTTCGACGATATAACTATAATTTTCATCAGGCGCAAGTGTCTTTTTATCGCTACTTACGATTTTTCTATATCCAAAAGGAGCAATACTTCCTGTAAAATTCCCTTTTAGCGCGGACTGCCTGATACCGCGCTTCGATGAAAGACTGATCTGTTCGCTGAGTTTTTGATTCACTGCTGAAATGATCTGAAACTTGAGCTCATCATTATCCTTTAGCGAATCAAACCCCTCTTCAATAGAAATCAATCGGATGCCTAAAGCATCCACCAAGATCCTCTTTAGGTTAAGCGAGTCAAGCGTGTCTCTTGAAAAGCGTGAAAGTGAAGCGAATATTATGGTACCAAAATACTTGGATTTGGCATCCTGGATCAATTTCTGAATCTCTTCCCTTGCTACGATGGATGTTCCTGTGTCACGATCTTCATAAGAATACTGTACATCTAAGTCAAGCACTCTGGCTTTTTCTTCACAGAGCCCCCTCTGGTGCTCTGGGCTGTCTTTTTGGGAGTCTTTTGTGGTAGATACACGTACATATATGGCTGTTACATTAGGGTTTATCATCTACAAATCACCTGATTCATCATGGTTGTCTGTCCTTAGAAGTCTCTCTAGTATAGCTTATACCAGGATGTTTGGTGAGCACCTTGCGAATGGTATCATCAACTAATTCTTCAATAATTTTCTCAAGTGACTTTTCCTTTTCAACGGATTTAAAAACAACCTTAAACTGCACAGACATCACCTCTGGTTATGCCTATTACGAACTAAGATTGTCCTATTCCATTTAATTTCGCTTTCTAATGTGTTCAAAGTGATAAAGCCATCTGCTGCTCCATATAATCTGATAACGAATAAATTCCAGAGTACATATGAAGTTAACTCAGTTAACCTGGCTTACAAGGTAAACCCGAGTTAATCTTCATATAGAGAGGGGTTAACATGGCATCAGAAACATTTGGAGTTAAGGTGAACCCAGAAATTAAAGAAAAAGTCTCCTCTATGATTGCGATATCAGGATTATCCAGCAAGGAATGGTTTGAAAGCGTGGTTACCTTATATGAACTTCAGACGTACAAGCATCATGACAGTGCGAAGAAGTATTTAAGTGACTTGGAGATCCTTCAAGAGCACACCTCACGAATTAATGAAATATTTTCCTCTTTAATCAAAAAAGTTATTGATGATAACAACTACACCTCAACAGAGATTGCAAAGGTTACCCTAGAGAAGCAGGGAATTATTGAAGAACTTGAACAACAAGTACAATTTCTGAACAAGGAATTAACTGAGGTCAATCGTGAATTATTAGAGACTCATAAATCGTGGAAGCAATTGGATGAACTGTGCAGTGCGCAGAAAGAGACAATATTCCATCTACAATCTGAACTCGAACGTCAGAACGCTCTGATCTCAAAGTTCAATCAGGAGGAATTCGACAAGTTGACCTATGAGCTTAGCGGATTAAAACAAACGCTAGAAATTGCAACATTACGTCATGAAAAAGAAATTCAAGAATTGATTGCTCAACACCAACAGGAAGTTATTGAGAAATATTTGAGCAATTCGAAATCTACTGGGGAAAGACAAAAAGGAAGGCCACCGAAGACGGCAGTTAAGGAAGCGTCTTTGCCTATAGAAGTGCCGTCGATTCAGGAAAGTTCGAGTAATAACGCCTACCTCAAAGATCCTGATGACGAAAGGTAAACCTTCTCGAATATTAAAGGGGATAGCCTAGCCCTATAATCAGCGATCACATTTTCGAGTTAAAAAAAACAGAAAAATGGCGTGCAAACTTTTATTACGTTTGCACGCCATTTTTCTAATCAAACATTTTTTTAAACCAAGTGCCTTATTGATTCTAAATAATTCTCAAGTCGATTGATTTCAAATCTCCGCTTTTTGAACCATTCTTGTGACCAAATCCTATATATTTTCCACCCAAGCCCTTCCAAAACTTGCTGACGAAGTCGATCTCTATCCCGTGCGACCTTTGAACTGTGATAAGCTTTTCCATCGCATTCTATGCCCAACAGAAACTTATTGTCATTGAGTGGATCAACAATAGCTAAATCAATTCGATAGCCTGAGCAGCCAACTTGAGTTTTAACTTTGTATCCCATATCCGTTAGAACGTTGAATACATCCTCTTCAAAAGGTGAGTCAAACTCCCTCTCTTCATGCGATGTCATACTGATCGGCAACTTGCCGTCCATAGCAGTCTGCATATAATCTTTCAACAAACGCAAACCAGTATTTCCGCTTACTTTTGTATCAGATAAGTCAGATGGCTTCAAAGAACTAATTAGTTTCATGTGATATTTGGCACGTGTAACAGCTACATTTAACCGTCTTTCTCCACGTGCTTTGCTCAGTGGTCCAAAATTATAATGCAACGTTTGATCAGCAGCCTTAGCATAGCCCACACTTAAGAAAATAACATCGCGTTCATCACCTTGAACATTCTCCAGACTTTTGATAAAAAACTCTTCATGAGCCCCTTCTTGAAAGAAACGTTCATATAACGGATTTGCATTTCTTAAAGTGGTCAGTTCATTCTCTATAGCAGAAGCTTGAGCCTCGCTGAACGCAATTATTCCTAGCGATTGATTAGGGTGTTCTTTGAAATGCTCAATTACTAAATTAGCAATTTGTTCTGCTTCTTTTTTATTCGTTTTATTTCCGCCTCGATCGTAAACACCATCTTTAACATAAACGAACTCTGTTCCCAAATAAGGTCCATTATCTGAACTTGGGAAAGTAATCAAGTTATTGTGATAAAAAGCTTCGTTCGAAAAAGTGATTAATGATTCATGTTTACTACGGTAATGCCAACGTAAATTAATCGGAGGGAGTACATGAGCGCACTCATCCAGAATACTTTCATATGAAACTTCTTGATCCTCTTCTTGTTCGTCATCGAAATCTTCTTCAATCGTACTGCTATGGAAAAAGTTCGTTGGAGGTAATTGTTTAGTATCACCTACAACAATTAACTGTTTTCCACGTACGATGGCTCCGATCGCGTCCTCTGAGAATATCTGAGATGCTTCATCAAAAATCACTAAATCGAACTGAATTACAGAGGCATCCAAAAATTGACTTACGGATAACGGGCTCATTAGTAAGCATGGTTTTATCTCCATGAATAAAGGCGCTGTCAGATTTAATAGTTTTCTGATTGGATAGTGCCTTTTCTTCTTTCCTATTTCCGCTTGTATGATTTGAAGTTCTCGACGAAACGCAAGTGAACTTATAGCGTGATTTCGGTTTGATTCTAATTTTTCCTTTATGCGTAGGACGTTCAACTGATTACTTTTTTCATCCAATTTTCTGAAAGAGGTCACATCAGTATTCATTGCATCTGCATCAAAGTCAAATAAAAGTGGTTCATTTTTATATATTTGATCCAGCCAAAGAGTAAAGAATCTCTTCTGGAATAAATCTTTAAACGTAAAATCTGCAATATTCTCACTTTTTATTGCAAGCATAAATTTTCCGAGACCTAAATTAGATGCAAGGTCCTCAAGACGTCGATATCTGATCCAATCTTCCAAAAGATCAATCGAATCAATACGTATCTCCGAAAATTGAATAAGATCCTCAAATTTGAGCTCAGAGAAATCAATTTCTTTGAAGATAACAGATACCGTAAAATATAAGTGCAGATCTTTTTTAAGGTTCATGTTTTTTTCATATTCTTTTTCCGCCTGTTCTAGCCACTCCATGATGTCGAGTTTGTTCCCTTTTCCTTCTGAAGTAACATAATTCAGCAACTTAGACGGCATCGCCATATTAGCAAACAAGTTGTGCCATTCATCCGTCCATGCTAGTGCGTCAAAGATTTGTTCCCAATTCGTGTTGTACCCAGTAAATCGATCACCGAATACAACTTTAAGATTCTCCAGTTCGTTATCGATAATCTCTTTAAAAATTTTTACGCGGACTGCCATCTCTAAGGTGTTTTTAATCTCATCAAATGTTAAATCAGTGGAAACAAAATATGAGCTAAGTCTAGAGAATCCATATTGCCACTCTTCAACTTGGCGTTTTATTAACTTAAGTGTCTTTCCAAATTCATTATAAGGCCAATATAATTCTGAACCTTCGTAACCCGTAAAGAATTTTGGCAGTGCCTCCCGATACAAGGGAAAGTCTTTCTCAATGCAGCTTAAACATTGTACCAGGGGAGTTACATCAACGTAAAATTCCTCAACACTAAACATTGTTGATTTAAATTCATTTGTAATCTGCATATTTCTTTTAAATAACAATTGAAATTCTTCAATGAACCTAAGAATTTTATCCCATTCCGTATCATTACCTTTAAAAGAACTCCCCAGAATACTGACGTTATTTTCGAAATTTTCGTCCAGCTCTTTGGTTTGTTGCTTAAGCATAATATTATTTTTCAAATCTTGCTTCAAGGAAATCGAACTCAGATTCATTGGATTCTGAAGATGGTAATTAAATTTATCTACAAAATCAAAATAGGCTTCCACATTTTCCGATTCAATTCGAAGTTTAGTAAATAATTGTTCTATATCTATCTTTGAAGCATCAGGACCATATACGCTAATTAAATTTGAATACTCGTTTTGAATTCGATTGATGATATTTTTTAAATCGGTACTTATCTGTTTCAATTGGGCAAAAGAAGACGTCAATAACTCCACTTTACCCGCAGGTCTAAGTAACAGCTCTCTTAATAATATAGACATGTTACGTCCTTGATGCCATTCTACAATCTCTCTTGTAGTGGATAGCGCTTGTTCGATGGAAGACCAACTTGTATCAGACAACTGGTAATGCCACCCCAGTAGTGAATGGAAATCAGATTCCATTTTCCCAATGGATTTCTTGTAATCTAATACTCGTTTTATGTTACGAACGTATTTTTGAAACGTATCAAAATCTAATTTCTCATTGGATTTCAGATTAGCCCTCAGCCATTTTAAATCCTTTTTATAGGAACCATTAAAGACCCTGAAAAATGACTGGTATGGCCCCTCACACCGTTCAAAAATATTGTAAATGCGCTCGTCATACACTTCCTCTTCAAATAATTTAGTGGATTTATCAAATTCAATCTGATATTTCCCAAACAACTCTTTCCCCTCACGAATAGTCGTTTGTATACCATGATAATTATTTAAGTCAAACCAACTTTCCTGTGGCTTGGGAGATTTCTCGATAAACTGAATCACAATTTCTAGATTATCAATCAAGGAGAGGTTGGTTATTTCTATTCCGAATAGTGACTCGAATTCTGATTTATATGTGTTAAATAATTGAGTTTTACTGAAAAAATCCCCAAGCAATCCTTTCACCTTTGATTTTTGATCATACAAATTTACTTCCTCTGCTCCTGATCTTTGAGTGTTACTAAATGGTTCGACTAGGGACTCTTTAACTTCTAAATCAATCAAAGCCTTTTCAGCATTAATCTCTAAAAATGATGGCTTATATTTTGATAACAAATTGCCTCGTAATTCAGCAATCTCTAAGTATTGCCCCTTTAATTTCATGGCTTGATTTAAAATATTTGCTAGTTGGTTTACATCGAACCAGATCTCTGTTGGAGTTACATTTTGGTTTAGCAAAGAAAGATAACTTAACAACTGGTTTAGTTCTTTAGCACTTTCCAACTCGTGCATTCCAAGCCTAGAGGCTATTTCAGCATAATTAGAGGCATTGGAGAGAATAAGCAAGATATCTTCGATCCTATTTATTAATGCACTTTGGGTTAACAAAACTTCGTTCAGTTTTGTTTCAGGAATCATCGAAATAAACTGTTCATTTTCAATATATAGTTCGTTATAAAAATCTTGAAGGCAGCTTTCCTCCAATATATCTTCATTGACCTTTGTCGTTAACTCCTTTTTTTCATCAAGAAATGTTGAAAATCTCTCTTGATAATTTTTAGCATCTATAATGATCTGAGATATATTCCCATTATCAAACCACCCCACTGGAGGCAGTGGAGAATGCTTAGCCATGTCCAATATGTTGGTTGCCTTTTTTAATTCATCTAACGTAGAAATCTGTAGCCCAGTAAATGATTGTATATTTGATACTACTTCCGTCGTGTATTCCAATTGATTTTTCATCTTTTCAAGAAACTTTTTCACTTTAGATTTCATTTCAAGCGAGAAGCTCTCGTCGTTGTAGCCTTCCCATGGGTGAAAATCAGATTTATAAACAGAGGCCCGATAACGTTCTAGGTCAGCCAACAATCTGTAAATTGATTCAAGCTCAGTAGTTGGGCTAATGTTGAAGTCCACTGTAAATTCAGGGACGTTATGCAACCTAGAAAGTATTCCGTGTATTTCGTATACTGTCATATCATACGGTTCTCTGGCTAAATGAACCTTTTCTGAATATGAATTTAGTTTTTCCCTGATGACATTTATTTGGCCGTATACTTCCTTGGATATTTTCTTATTTGATTCCTGAACATTTAACACATGGTTTATTTCATCTAAAACCTGTCTTTTATTGGCTTTTTGACTATGCATCTCAATACAAAAATCTCCTAATCCTTCACTCTCAAGGCGACTTTTCACTACATTTAGTGCGGCCATTTTCTCACTTACAAATAGGACCTTTTTGTTGTTTGCTAAGTTCTCTGCAATTATATTGGAGATGGTTTGGCTCTTCCCAGTGCCTGGTGGACCCTGAAGAACAAAGCTCATCTCATTTTTAGCAGCCAATATTGCTTGCTGCTGGCTTGAGTCCGCATCGAGTATATTGAATATTTGATGGGAAAGGACCTCCCGATCCATACTTGTTTCATCTGGAATTCGTGTGTGATCGAATGTTTGTTTTCTGCTTTCCTCATTAGGCACACCTGCAATTTCTCTGATCAGTGGATGACTTTCGATTATATCTTTATAAGTCTCCATATCCTTGTACATAACCAGCTTGTTAAAGGAAAACAACGATAAATAAACGTCCTCTTCGACGCCCCAGCCCTCAAGATTAATAATAAGTTCTCTTATTTCTCCCCATAATTGATTAACGTTAATACTTGCTGGATCTTCAGGGAGCTCAGGCAAGGTAATACCATGCTGCTCTTGCAACATATGTGCTAGGAAGGGATTGATCACAATCTCATCTTCAAATTGATTTATTGTAAACGGGGCATTCGCACTAGTTCTTTTTAAGGTTACAGGCACCAACAGTAAAGGCGCAAAGAAATCTGATGAAGATGAGAGCTGTGTTTCTTTCCATTTTAAAAGACCAAATGATAAGTAAGAAATATTTATTCCTTGTTCGTTCATTCGTGTCTTTGCAGCCGTTCTAAGCTTATTTAAAATCCTATTATAATTTTGGATTTCTTCAGCAATACGTTTTTTCTTCTCAAGTTCTTCAATTGGCATAAGTTTGATTTTTTCAATTTGATGAGTATATTGGGTAACTAATTTATTACAGTCCAATTGTTTTTCTTCCCACACCAGTGATTCAAATAACTTTGAAGGGACATCTAAGAAATTCACACTATTAGTTTTCTTTGGCTTAAAATTAAGCAGTGTGTTCCTCTTACTCATATCGATGAGGTTCTTTTTCCAGTTCGCTATTCTGTTTGATAACTGCTGTTCGATTTGATTGTCCATTTTTATCCACCTATTCGGTATAAAATCAGCTGAACTTCATCAATACATTCAGCCAGTCCTATGATAATTAGGTAAATTGTACCACGCAGCTCATAGTAATAGAATACAGAAAACTAGGAAGGGCTAATTAATCTTTACCTAAGAACCGAGCTACTTATTTGGACAGTTATTCGGTTATAACTTTAGACACTAAGAAGCCTTATATACCGTAAGGTTTAAGGGGGGATGAGCCCTATAAAAACTCGGTTTTATACAAGCTACGGGATCGAATGGCTAATAAAAAACCGAGTTTTTTATTTCTCTAGTATTCTAGCAATTAATCCAAGAACCGAGATATAACAAGAAAAAGACTTGCTTCATTCCTGAAACAAGTCACTTCACTTCCGTATATAGTAAGTCATGTCGAGCTGTGATTTTAACATTCCCTATAGGATTAATGGTAATCTCCTGTACAAACTCGAATAATAAACCACGAAGCATTCTCGAATCTTGCTCATGCTTTTCTTGTTGCTTTATCGGTTGTCTCTTTACTTGCTCCAACTTTATTTGATCCAGCTTGCTTTTAACGCTTTCTTGATTAAGTCGTAATTTACGCATTTGTTTAATTTGATTTTGATGCTGTATCAATTGTTTATCAACTACACTAATCTTTTGTTCGTAACTTTGTTTAGACAGTGTCAATATCCGAATGAGTGTCTTTACATTGTCCCTGACTTCTTCCAACTCTTCTACATCCATGCTATGGAGAAAAATAAACTGTTGATCAATTTCAGACTTAACCTTAATCAGTTGATCCTTATAATTTGAAATTGTTCGGCTAAGTACATCACATTCTCTGCCCAAGTTAATGATGTCGTCCTCTATGCTCATTAAAACCTTCTGAATGATTACATTTTCATGTTGTTGTCGTAAATTCATCAAAAGGAAATCAATTATTTCATGTGCTTTGCTCAATTCAAATCTATAATCGCAAGAGGAACACCAGTAAAACTTAGTTCCATATTTTTCACCTGATTTCCCTGTAGTAGTTTTATCTTTGCCTACAAAATAACATCCACAAGTTTCACATTTAAGAAGATCCTTTAGCAAAAAGCTCGTTTTAAAACGCCGTGGAGGAACCTTACCATTGACCCTTTTACTATATAGCTCCCAACATCTCTCCCACTTTTCTAATGAGATGACTGCTGGAATTCTATCGCTGTGTAGCATCTCCCATTTCGATCGGTCATTAAATGAATTATTTGCTCGTTTTTTCTTTCTTCCCCGTGTTAAGTATCCTGCATAAAAAGGATTAGTGACCACAGCTCGAACAGCCTGGTCAGTCCATTCACAGCCATCATAAGAGTTAGAAGGCAATTTCTGAGCAATCTTTTCAAAACCAAAGTATTCTAAATACATGTTAAAGATATCTTTAATTATCAAGTGCTCGTGTTCAACTGCTTCGAAAAGCTTTGTTTCTGAATTATAGCGATAACCAAAAGGTGGTTTACCTCCACACCACTTACCTTGTTTAAAAAATGTATACATAGTATCTCTAGTCCGAACGCGGGTATTATCTACTTCAAATTTTGAGTTGCCGTCCTTGATTAGATCAACTAAAAGATCCCCAGAATCATAAAGACTTTCTGTGCTCGCAATGATTACGGGGATTTTATATTTTTTTAAAGTTGAGCGTATCTCCTGATGTTCCCTTGGATTTCTTGCTAGTCGGTCATGCTGCGATATAACTACAAAGTCATATTTATTTAAATGAGCATCGGCGAGTAAATATGATACACCGTTACGTTCTTTCAGTTCCTTTTTCCTTGCCGAAACTCCCGTATCTAAATACTCACCAACAAATTCACATTCATATTTCTGAATAATATCTAAGGCCATGCTTCTCTGGGCATCCATCGTCTGCTTGTCTGTTGAATGCCTTCCGTAAAAGGCTCCCCTCATTCCAGGACTAATCAACGTTTTTAATTTCAATTGTAATTTCACCATCCTTGATGTTTACTAATTTTAAAAATGGATGTTTTAATTCAATTCGGGGCGAAAAATCAGGAGGACCAATCTCAATTTTACTTACAATATCTTTTAACACTTCCGCTATCTCCACACTGTTCATTTTGTTGAGCTTTTCTTGAACATTCAACTGTGTCCATATAGCTTGGATTCTTGCTGGAAACACCCCTATATAATTCTGAGTTCTCAAAAGCAACTTCTTTTGGTGCTCGTATTGAACTAATTTTGAATACTCTGTCACCATTTCCCTCTGCGTATGAGGATCTTTATTTAGTATCCACTTTTCCGTAAATCCAATTACGTTATCTTTCAATATTTTCATTTTTTGTTCTAACTCTAAGAGTCTGACTGCACTTTCTGCATTCACTCGATTGATCACATCCATGAGCATAACGCTGTTTTGAGAATAAGCTATATTTTGGGCCCACTTAGTTGCTTCTTCTAAAACGTACTTCTCTAAGAATTGTTGGGGAATCTTGTTTCGATAATGAGCGCTGCAATAATACATAACAGATTCTTTTCCAGCCATTGAAATTAGCTTTCTTTTTAGCGGTTCATTACACGTCGCACAGAAAACAAGTTCATCAAGCATACTTACTTCAGATTTTTGCTTACCTCTACTCTGTATTAATGTATTAAGTATCATCTGAGCTTGATTCCATTTATCCTCATCTATAATTTTCAATCGTTTTTGTTCAATTTCTATAATATCCTCATTAAATTTCGCTCTACGGAAGCCCATATATTCAGGCGTGGTGATATACTTTTTAATTTTGTTGTAATTGCTTTTGTGCTTTTCAATAATTCTCTTAGACTCTAAATACCTAACAAATTCACTGAATGTCCGACATTCAGTGACTAATAGTTCATTGAAAATCATCTCAATTTTTTCTACTTTTATTGGATCGGGTTGTATTATCTTTTCTGCATCTAGGAAGTATCCAAACGGCAACTTTCCCCCATGATTTTTCCCATCAGAGAATAACGCAAGTTTAGTATCTCTGATTCGATGTGCGATCTGATTCACCTCGCGCTCGTTAAATCCAGCAATGATCAATTCAAAAAACTCCCCTGCTGGTGAGTATTGCAGGGGGAGTTCATTACTAGCAGAAAAAATAACCTGAACGTTATATTTCTTCAATATCTCGTAAATTTCTAAATGCTGTCCAACATTACGTGCTAAACGATCCCGTTTGTAGGCTATCAAAGTTTTTACATTACCTCGTTTAATGTCAGTAAGTAATCGGGCAAGATTGGGTCGGTCACTAATTTTATTTATACGTGCAGAGACCGCTGTATCAATATATTCTTCATCAATTAACAATGAACGCTGAGCAGCGACAGCTTCAGATATGGTCCTCTGCATGGAAATCGAGTTTTCTTGAGATTCAATAGATGAGCGACAGTACAGGACAGTTTTCACAAATCCCTCAACTCCTTCTCTAAAAGGGTATGCTCATCCTCGCCCAAATTTGCTATTTCTGAGTTCAAAGCCTCTTTAAACATATTCACATATAAGGCTAACCATTTTTGCATAGCTTCTGGATCATGAACATATGTGATATTTGTAATTTTTATTTTGTTTACGTCAGCCTCTCTCATTAAATCCTCCTGTATGTTCGTTAATTACCATTCTTAAGTTCTCCTTATCTCCTTTAAATTCCAGTTTTTGTCGCGTATAATCATATCTAGGGGGTGTTCCATGAGGACATTGGGGCAGCAGGTCAGAACTATGAGGCTTCAAAGAAATATTGGGTTAAGCGACTACGCTCAAGAACTTGGAGTATCTACAGGCTATCTTAGTAATTTTGAGACAGGTAAAACTGAAACAATACAATTAACAATCCTCGAAAAAATACTTAAAGACTTGGGACTTGGGAGCTCGGACGCAGAAGTGGATTCCGCAACTGATCAGCAATTAAATCGAATCAACTCCTTACTCATAAAGTTACATAATGAATCACCAGAGGCATTTGAATATTTCACTAACAATTTAGAGCATGGGATTAAGTTGTTTAACAAGCTTGGTAATAAGTAGTATAGGTAATAATGAAATCTTTATTCAATTTAATGAAAAATAATTTCATATAAATGAAACAGCCTCGTTCGGCTTGATACCGAATGAGGCTGTTTTTGCTTTCTGTATTATGGATAAACTATACCTTCAGAGGCACATATATTTTCTGTAAAGGGATTAATTGTTGAGAAATAATTGGAAGTTTTTCGTACCATTCACAAATTAATTGTACTAATTCACTAAGATCAAGCAGTTTAACGCCATTCTGTTGTGCCACTGTTCTTGCCGATGAAGTATACCCACCAGTCGAAACGAAGATGCTACTAGCATCCATAGGAGTGGTACCAAGTAATTGTTGGATTTCAGCCCCATTACTTGCAGAATTACGATGTTTCACTTGCACCTTAATGATTGGCTTCTCAAATCCAAATGCATCACGATGAGCAAGGATATCGACGCCACCATCTGGTCCTTTAGGACTCACCTTAACTTGGTATCCCATAGCTGATAATAGGCCACCCACTAGATCCTGCATTTGCCAAGGATCTAGCTTATCAATTGCATCTTCCATCAATGTTTTTGCTTGTTGAATGAATTCTTCAGCATTATTCGTTTCAGCATCTTGTCCATCATCGGTTATATCATGAGATGTAGATGTATTACCTAATAGCAGATTGTTGAATTCCATTCCCCAATCATCGATACGAAATACAGTAGAAATACCCCCGAGTGAATTCTTTGCTCCTTGCGATAGCAGATCACGAGAAACACGCTTATCCTCCCATTTAACACTAATAACGTTCGGGTAGTAATCGCTTATAACAGATTCATTATAGTCATGTGACTTTGTGACAGTCCCAACTAAATATTCACGAGTGTCCTTAGTGTAAGTTACGATTCGGTCCCCAATTTTAATATCACGACTGAACTTCCAAACTTGACTTGCCCATTGAATTCTGGAACCAGGTTTCGATTCATGATAAACCTTGTGGGCCTTTTGTATCATGGCATCTCTTGATGTATATGATTTTGGGTCACCCAACTGATTCCAACCGATTGACACAACATTCTTTGATTCCCATTTGGGTATTAGTTCATTGTTATCCCCTGCACGAACCATCCACCATTTAGACACTCGCTTGTCCTCCTAATTATCGCGTACGAAAATCCCACTATAACATTTAATATTTCTACACTATGTATAATAAGTCCTGTTTAATCTTAGCTTTAAAACTTCGATTGATTACTGTATAGCTCTGAGTTCCTTGTTAAAGAACTAAAGTATTTGCAAATACAGTAGTAGTTCAACCAACAACAGGGTTCCATTTATTCAAATATTCTCCGTAATACAGCAGGTTTTTCGTGAGAAATGTCGAACTTTTTGATTATTAGAACGACTGGTAATTTTTGTCGTAAACTCAAGGGGAACTGCTATGAGAAATAAATATTCTGATTTTATTGATCAGACTTTCAAATTAAACCCTGTACTCATCGTTGGAAGTGGTATATCTGCAGGTGCTGGAATTTCAGGAATGGGAAAACTGGCTAGTTATTTATCAGCAAATGTTCAAGTGGACAAATTGAATGAAAATGAAAGAACCATATGGTTTGAGATCAAATCCAAACTAGCAATTGGTTTAGGTCTCGAGGAGGTGCTTCAGAATTCGGGGGAGGCCGTTAGCAATAAACTTCTGCAAGAAATCATTCTACACACTTGGTGTTGCATTTCAACAGATGAGCAAAAATTGCTGCTGGATATTTCAACCAATGCTGATCCGACAGGATTTGTTCGATACTTTTTAAAATACATAACTTCCAACACGAAAGTCATTCACATAATAACGACAAATTATGATCACTTAATCGAATGGTCATCATCAAAAGCGGGTTGGAGAATCTGGGATGGATTTAACGAAGGGTCAATCGGCTCTCCTCTCTCAATAGACAAGTTGAATGAGCAAATGATTCGGACCGTAAAAACTGGTAAGAACCTGAATAATATCACCCATCCTCATTTGCGAATTTATAAGCCCCATGGATCGCTGAGTTGGTTTAAAATTCCTAATGGTGACGTTATGAAGGTGCCAGGAGTCGGTACACATTTAATACCACTTCTAGAACAGGTTCGACTTACGCCAACAATTGTAACCCCTGGAACAGGGAAATATCTTGAGACACACATGGAGCCATATTATACGATACTTTCTGAAATGAAGCAGGCATTGAGTGGATGTAATGCTCTGATGTTCCTAGGATTTGGTTTTAATGATTTGCACATTCAAGGTAGCTTTGAACCGCTATTGCGAAATGACTCTATCCCCAAAATTATATTAGCTATGGAACTATCTACTACTGCAAAAGCGTTGATTGAAAAAGGGGCAATAAAAAATTTCGTAGCAGTTCAAAAAGTGGGGGATTACAGCGAGATTATCAGTGATAAATTTGAACCCTTTATCCTGCAAGAACCGAATCATTGGATGTTTACTGAACTTTTAAATCAAGCTTGGGGGGCTGAATCGTATGCAGCAACACCTAGATCTATTTAATATCAATAATGACCATTTTGTAGGATATGTGAACAAAGTCGATAGCTATCGTGTAAATGTTTCAACTTCTAGTGAAGATCAACTTCGAAAAATCAATGTGAACGGCTATGTTATCATGAATACTTCTGATCCAAACACCCGTTTGGTCGGACGCATTGAGCGAGTGGTTCGCCTCGAATATGAGCAAGATGAGCATTTTCCAACAGACGGTAATAATGTCAACAATGATGTTACCATCACTGCTCTAGGCACTCTAAAAGGACCACGTGCAGGAAGAGAACGACCGTCATTTACGCGGGCGGTCGAAAACCTCCCTGAAATTGGAGCAGACTGTTTTTTGTTATTTGGCGATTATATGACACTATTCACTGGCTTAATTGCAGATGAAACCGCCAAATCGAAAACCCCATTATCATTAGGTGCATATACAATGGCGGCTAATGCTCACGCTTTACTGGACGGAAACGCTTTTTTCCAAAGACATGCCATGGTCGTTGGATCTACAGGCTCAGGAAAATCGTGGACTGTAGCCAGAATTATTGAGCAAGTAGCTGGTCTTAAAGATTCCAACATGATTATTTTTGATTTGCACGGAGAATACGAACCTTTGGCTGCTCACCCTAACATCACTCGTTATCGAATTGCGGGACCAGGAGACTTAGATATTCCGAAAGAGGATGTGCTTTTCCTACCCTACTGGCTGCTGGGCTATGAAGATATGCTCGCTCTTATATTAGACAGAAGTGATGAAAATGCCCCAAATCAGTCGATGGCTTTTAGCAACGCAGTAATAAGTGCTAAAAAGGATATCCTAGAAAGTGAAGGTATGCAAAAAGAACTTGACACTTTTACAATCGACAGTCCCGTTCCATATAGCTTAGATGATGTAGTGAATGCAATCACTGAATTAAATGAGCAAAAAGTTCAAGGTAAAAATGGACCAGTCAATGGTCCTTTCAACGGAAAGTTCAATCGCTTTTTACCTCGACTTCAATCTAAGCGAAGTGATCGAAGACACGGATTTTTGTTTGCTTTAAAACAAGAACAGCTTGCTGTGAATTACCTTGACTATTTGGTTGAAAAGTTAATGAAAGCAAATGATAATCATACTCCTGGTGTGAAAATAATTGATTTTAGCGAAGTTCCTTCGGATATATTACCAATCGTACTTAGTTTAGTAGCTCGTCTAGTTTTTCAAGTTCAGCAATGGTCGGCTAGTAGCTCGAGACATCCAATTGCGCTTGTCTGTGATGAAGCACATTTGTATTTGCCTAACCGTATGGCAGCTGATGCAGCTGAAGTACGGGCATTGACGCATTTTGAACGGATTGCCAAGGAAGGACGAAAGTATGGAGTTAGCTTACTCATTATTAGTCAGCGTCCTTCTGAACTGAACACTACGATAATGAGTCAATGTAATAATGTCGTTGCACTGCGGTTGTCGAATCAGTCTGATAAAAGTGCAGTCGCGAACTTGCTTCCAGAAAACCTTGGCGGCATTCAAGACCAACTCCCGACACTAGGAATTGGAGAAGCAATTGTTGTAGGAGATTCTTGTTTATTGCCTAGCAGAATAAAAATTCAGAAACCAGAATATCAACCTAACTCTGGTTCAGTAAAGTTCTGGGACGAGTGGAGCGAAGCTGACAAAAAACAAAATCTTGCTCTGGCAGTTCAAAATTTAAGAAGGCAGAACAGTACTCAAGACTAAGGCGTCTTTATCCTCTGTCATTTCACACAATTAGCAGTTGTCAAATAAAACTTGGCAACTGCTTCCTCTCTCCCCTTACTACATCCCTGATATCCATGGTTACTCACTAATTAACCAACTAAATCAGGCCTTCCCAACGTTCATCACAGGATGTATTTCAAACCACATTTCATTGGAGATGTGGTTTCGTACCGTCTTTTCGCTGATAAACAGCAGGCCGGCGATATCGCGCGTTGTTTTGTCCTGGACGAGAAGCTCGAATACTTCCCGTTCGCGATGGGTCAGCAGAAATTTGCTGTGGTGTTCGTTTCCCTTCATGTGGTGTCACCCCTCCTTGCTCGGGTTTGTTTGGTATAACAAGGTAAAGGGATACAGTCAAAACATACTATGTATTGTGAACATCATTTGTGCGGTTGCTGCCCTAAAATGGGCGGATGCCAGGGGCTGAGAGCGAGAGGTGCTCCCAGCGACGGAACACCGTTTCCTACCGACTCAAATACAACTAAGAAAACAAAAACTCCGTCTTGCAGCCGGGAGCGTTTTGATTTATGCTGAGTATGAAAATAATTTTCCTATTTATTAATATATAAATGAAATATATTTTTAAAAGAGAGTCGTCCCGGTGTTTACATTTCCAATATTCCGACTACACACCTTCACCCAACTTCACATTTTTAAATGAAAGAAGCTGACTTCCATGTCTCCAATTCTCCATGCCCTTGAGCAAAATCAGGCAAAATGGTCGCCCACCGAACGGAAGCTCGCGGAACGCATTCTCGCTTCCCCGGGCGAGATTGTCCATATGGGAATTACAGAGCTGGCCGAACAGTGCCGGGTGAGTCCCGCGGCTGTGACGCGCTTCTGCAAGCTGCTGCATTTCAGGGGCTTTCCCGATTTCAAGGTCAAGCTGGCTGCCGAAATCGCCCACGGCGATGCTTCCGTAGCAGAGGGCTCCTCTTACCAGGATATCGTCGCCGGCAATCCGCTGCAGGTCATTGTAGAGGCGATGCAGGCGAATCATCTGGCCTCTATCCGGGACACCACCTCTCTCCTTGATCTGGAGCGGCTGCAGGCTGCCATCGACGTCCTCTGCCGGGCGCGCCGGGTCGATCTGTACGGGATGGCTACGTCCTCCATCGTTGCCCAGGATTTCTACCAGAAGCTTGTGCGCATCGGCGTCAATTGTACCGCGTTCGCCGACTCCCATATGCAGATCACTTCAGCCTCCTCGCTCGCCGCAGGCGATGTCGCGTTTGCTGTCTCTTACTCCGGCGAAACGCCGGAGACGGTCGATGCACTGATCTGCGCCGGGAGGAGCGGTGCAACCACCATCTCGCTGACCTCTTATGGCAGCAGCACCCTGGCTTCACTCGCCGATATCCCGCTGTTCTCCTCCTCACTGGAGCAGGGGATGCGCCGGGGAGATATGGCTTCGCGGATCGCGCAGCTGCATATCGTCGATATTTTGTTCACCGGTATGGTCAGCACCCGGTTTAAAGATTTTATTCCCAAGCTTGAGCAGTCCTACCGCAATGTGCAGCAATACCGCCACAAGGCCGCCCCGCCGGATGCCGCCCTGCCGCTTCAAGCCCGGAAAGGCCGCAAGGCGGAGACACCCTTTAATGAACAAAAGGAGGACCATACATGAACGTTCTGACGTTTCGCAATGAAGATGATTTCGCCCAGACCGGAGCCAATCTGATCGCCAGCCTGCTGCAATCCAGCCCCAAGGCGGTGCTGGGTCTCGCTACCGGAAGCTCGCCGCTCGGCGTATACGGCAAGCTTGCCGAAATGCACCGCAAAGGCATGGTCAGCTTCGCCAAAGCCACCACCTTCAATCTCGATGAATATGTCGGGCTGCCGGCAGACCACCCGCAGAGCTATCGCAGCTTCATGAACGAGCATCTGTTCCGCCATATTGATATCGGGCTCAGCCGGACCCATGTGCCACGGGGCGATGCCGCCGATCTCGCCGCAGAATGCAGCGCTTATGACCGGATGCTGGAGGAAGAAGGGCCGGTCGACCTGCAGCTGCTGGGCATCGGCAGCAACGGCCATATCGGCTTCAACGAACCGGACGCCAGCCTGACCAGCGGCACGCATGTGGTGAAGCTCTTGCCGGAGACGCGCGAAGCGAATGCCAGATTCTTCGAACGGCCGGAGGATGTTCCGCATCAGGCGGTAACGATGGGCATCGGCGGAATTCTGAAGGCGCGGCAGATCGTGCTGCTGGTGCGCGGCGAAGCCAAGGCCGAAGCGGTCAAGAACGCCCTGCAGGGGCCGATTACGACCCAATGCCCCGCTTCTCTGCTGCAGAGCCACCCGAACGTGGTCGTTCTGCTGGATGAAGGAGCCGCCAAATGGATACGATAATCCGGCCAACTGACACTGAGGCTTCCGGCAGCCTCCTGTACGGCAAAGTCCTGACTCCTTCCGGGCTGATCTCACACGGAGTCATCGCCGTTTCGGAGCAGATGATCCATTATGCCGGAGAATCGGCAGACCTTCCCGGCGCCTTCGCAGATTGGCCTTCAGCCGGCGATACGCCCGAAGGCCTGTATATTCCAGGCTTTGTGGATGTCCATGTACACGGGGGAGCCGGTTATGATTTCATGTACAGTGACCGCAGCGGCCTGGACGCCATTACCCGCTGCCATGCGTCGCACGGAACAACGACCATGCTGGCGACGACGATGACCGCAGCCAAAGCCGACATCGACCGCGTGCTGCAGGAGGTGGCTGACTACCGGTCTGCTTCCATGCCTTACGCGCAGCTGGCCGGTGTGCACCTCGAAGGGCCGTTTATCAGCCCGAAATGGCCGGGCGCGCAGAATCCGGAGCATATCGTTCCGGCGAACGTGGCCTGGCTGGAGAACTGGGAAGCCCGGTATCCGGGGATGATCCGCCAGGTGACGCTGGCGCCCGAACGCGAGCATGCCCTGGAGGCCATTGCGTGGCTGCGCAAGAGCGGCATAACGGCGGCGCTCGGCCATACCGACGCCACCTTCGAAGAGGTGACCGCCGCCGCGGAAGCCGGACTGAATCAGGCCGTGCATACGTTCAATGCCATGACGCCCCTGCATCACCGCAAGCCAGGCGCGGCTGGCGCCGTTCTGTACGATGAACGGATCCGCGCAGAGATCATAGCCGACGGCATTCATGTTCACCCGGCAGCCATTGCGATCGTCTCCCGGCTCAAGCGCGGCCAGCTGCTGCTTATTACGGACGCAATGTCGGCGGCGGGACTTGACGACGGCGATTACGCCATCGGTGATTTACCCGTAACGGTCAAGGGAGGTATCGCTACCCTGAGAGATAACCCGGACGCGCTGGCCGGGAGCACGCTGACCATGATCAGAGGCTTCCGCTATTTAATCGAGAAGGCGGGCTTTACGCTGGAGGAGGCCTCCCGCGCCGCAAGCCTGACACCGGCGGCAACGCTGGGGATGGAGCAGCTTATCGGCTCCCTGGAAGCAGGGAAACGCGGAGATATCCTCATGCTCGACGAGCAGCTCAACCTGGACGGCGTTTGGATCGGCGGACGCAGAATCAGCTTTGAATAGACTTAAAATAAAAGAAACGCAGCCGCCTGAATCGACAAGCGGCTGCGTTTCTTTTGTTAACATACTTCTAAATTATACGTTGGGTCTCCGCAAAGTGCCTGAATCGCTTCCACGCTACGGCAACCCAGATGCGCATTTGCTCTTAATATCCGCTGCGTGTCGGGAAGATGCGCTCCACCATCGTTCCGAACTCACGGGCGAAGCCCTTGAGCGGACGGCCGGCACGGAATTCTTCGGCGTAATAGTTGGCCCGTTCTACAAAGTCGGGATTGGCCGATACATACACGTTATCGATGCCGTTGTGATGCTGTCTTACCACATCGGCAACCTTGTTCTTGATATCCTGAGTGACATCATTGGCGTCAGTATCCGAGGTCGCGTTATAGGAATACGGAGCAATTCCCCGGCTTCCGGCATCCCGGCCCATACTGTCATCAATATCACGCTTCATTTGTGTCCCGTCGACCATATTATTGCCACGCGTGAAGATACCGTTGCCCCCGTTACCGGTATACAGCTCCGGCTGCGTCATCCCGGTTCCGCCTACCGTACCCGTGCCGGTCTGACCGCTGCGTATGCCGTTCGTGGAGCCTCCGGTTCCAGTTCTGCCCGGAACTCCTGCCTCCATGCCTCTACCGAGGGCATCCGTCCGCCCGTTTATGCCGCCCATCGGCCGGCCCGAGCCGCTCAGGCCATCATTGTCGGTATCACCGATGCCGTAAGGCCGTGTTCCGCCCATGCTCTGCGCCTGCATCCCGCCTCTGGCATTCTCCAGAGAAACTGCTACATAGGCGTTTTTACCGACAAGCATGACATTGGCAGTTCTGACCTCAGGCAGGGCGGCGACGCGGTCAGCCAAAGCTTCATTGCTCTCCATATTCTCGTATGAGTTGGCCATGGTCCCGCCCCGGTTAGCATTGGTGTTGATATGCCCCTCTCCGGCTTCGCGTGTATTGCGCACATTGTTCGTCTGCACCGTTCCGTCCGCCGCCTGGTTCGTGCCGCAGCCGGTAAGTCCGGCCAGTCCCAGCAGCAGCGCCGCCGAGAGCGGCAGGGTGATTCTTCTTGATCGCACCATGATTACATCCTCCATTTGCTTCTATAATGAATGCAGCTTTAACAATCTTTAGCTTGACCGTTGTCGGCCCGCGCTATGCAGAAAGGATTTGGCACAGTGAGCGCCGCATCGTCACATGCGCAGTCACAGTCGCGTATGCTATTAACAGCAAGCCGCAATTCTGCGATATGCCGGTGTATTCTCCGCAGAGTAAAGTCAGGAGGGTGAGCATGAGGGTTTTATTTACGTTTTATGTACCCAGCGGCGGGGTGGAGACACTGAATAACCTGCGGTGCGAGAGCCTGCAGCGCAGCGGAATCGAATGTCATGTACTATATATTTTCCCGCCGGCCACAGGCAACCAGAACATTACGTCTTTCCCTGTGTTTATTACCAACCGCGATGAAGAGATCCGGGCAATGCTGAAAGCTTATGCCTATGACGCTATTGTCGTTACCTCCGATTATTTGATGCTCGAAAGGCTGCGTAAGCTCGGGTACGGCGGCATTCTCATTTATGAATCGCAGGGTCTCGGCAAACGGGAGGACGCGCAAAATATCATCATTGAATCCGTTCCCTATCTCCGCGCCTACTGCAACGCAGTATTGATGCCTCCGACCAATCACTTGCTGGAACTGTACATTACTATTTGTCCATGGATGCACCGTTACATTATTCCCAATATTGTTGACGTCAACTCCTTCCGGTTCATCCCCGGCGAACCGCCGTGCGATCCGGTAATAGCCTGGGTCGGAAGGCTGGAGACCAACAAGAACTGGAGTGAGTACCTCAAGATCGCTTACGAAATCCGCCGCCACAAGCCGGATCTTCATCTCTGGATGTTTCATGATCCGGAGCTTGCCACCGAGGAGCAGAAGGCGCTGTTTCACAAGGAGCTGCATGAGCTGGGGCTCGCCGACCGTCTGAGTGTGTTCACCAATATTCCCAACCATGTGATGCCAATCTACTATTCCTCGATTGCCGGGTCGGGAGGCTTTATGGTGTCCACCTCAATTACGGAAGGCTTCGGCTATGCCGTCGCCGAGGCGATTTGCTGCACCTGTCCTGTCCTGAGCACCGATTCCGACGGAGTCCGTTCCTTCATCGAACATAATGTATCCGGCAAGTTCTACCCCCTAGGCAACATTGAAGCAGCCGTAGGCGAGGGACTGGAGCTGATGAACAACCTTCCGCTGCGCAGCCTGATCCGCGAGCAGGGCCGGGAGCTGATGATTGCACGCTTCGGCTCGGAGCGTTATGCTGCGCAGTTCCGCGAAATGATGAATTCCTTCTCCATCTTCTAGTCACGGCAAAGAACCCTCGGGGCCCGCCGGCAGGCGGGATTCCGAGGGTTCTTTGTGGTATGCTTGCCGGATTACGCTTGCTTTGAAACAATTTCAAACAACTCGCTCTGAAACAGCTGCATGCTGCGCTCCCACGTATAGCGGGCTGAATCGCTCTCGCCCTGCCGTGCCAGCCGGACCCGCAGGTCTTTATCCCGGACCAGCCTCACGATATCTTCGGCCAGCCGGTTCTCGTGGCGGTAGGACATCAGGCAGTTCTGGCCGTGTCTGCAGTATTCCAGATTGCCCCCGGAATAGAGTGTGGCAAGCGCCGCGCCGCAGCGCATCGCCTCCAGTCCCGGCAAAGAACCGGTGTCATAGGTACTGGAGCTGACAAAAATATCTGCTTCATTATAATGGTAGCACAGCTCCTCATCTCCCGAGGGCGTGCGCACCTGAAAGCGCGGATCGGACCGCAGCGCCTGCAGCGCAGCCGAAGTGGCGAATTCCCCCGGAGGTGTAAGCAGAAAGATACTCACTTCGGGATGCAGCGCTTTAACGATGCCAAGCTGCTCCATGAGATAGTCCTGTTCCCGGTGCCCGGAGAATCCCCCTTCCGGCTTGCGCATGATGGCCGATACCACCGGACTGCGGACCTGTTCGCGCAGATGCATATTATGAAAATCGGCGTTGACGCCGATCGGAATAATTCTCCCCTTGATTCCGTGGTTGAGTCGGACCGTCTCCTGCTGCCAGCGGGACAGCACCATCAGGTGTTTGACCATATGGTACGACGCATAGGACTGGTTGTTATCGGGGAGAAAGGTCGGCTCATAGCATAAAGCCAGCCGCACATGAATCCCCTTCCCCTGTTCGCTGGCCCGCTGGGCCACGGGTACGGTTGTATAGTAATTCGAGACAATGATGTCCGCGTAAGGAAAATCAACCTCCGACAGTTCTTCTCCAGTTGAAAAGACAACCGGACACTCCAATGCATACTCCACAATCGCTCCGGCAGGCAGAACCACAGTCACCTCATGGCCGATCTTGAACAGCCGGTTGGCCAATTCGGCCAGCATGCGCTGAGCGCCTCCCCGCGAAAGCGTCAGGATGGGGAATGTCACTCTCATTGCCCTCTCTCCTTTCTCAGCAGCTGAGCGAGAACGCCGGCATGTCTGGATTGCACAACACTGATCTCCTTGTTCTGCGCGGCATTGTGAATGACTGAGCCCATTTGCTGATGCACCCGGTAATCCAGCAGCGGCTCTTCAATATAAGACCAGTGGTAATGGGGTAAAATCCGCAGCCACATATCGTAATCCTGCGTGTACAGGAAGTGTTCGTTGAAGAGACCGACTCTGTGAAAAATATTCATATCCATCAGAACGGAGCTTCCATTGACCGGACAGCCCTGCATCATCGTCTCAATGAGCTCACTTCTGCTGCGGAAAGGGACGCTGATTCGCTCAGACACCCGTTCGCCGTTCTCATTAATGTAATAATAGGCCGTATGATTAAAGGTCGTTCCCGTATTCCGCAGACATTCCATCTGACGCGCAATTTTATCCGGGTGAAACAGGTCATCTGCGCTTAACCAGGCAAAATAGGCTCCGCTTGCCACACGGACGCCCATATTGAGCGCCGAGCCGGTTCCGCCGTTGGCCTTGCGCACATAGATGATCCGGTCTCTGTAAGGCGCCAGCTTATCGGCATACTGGGTCGAGCCGTCATCGGCCACAATAATTTCAATATGGGGATAGGTCTGGGCAAGCACGCTCTCTACGGCCAAGTCTACATAGGAGCAATTGTAAAAAGGAATTACGACGGAAACCTTAGGCTGCTGAACCATGCGTCCACCTCCTTTCCCGAGAGTAAGTTATACCGTTTTGCAGGCAAGCAAGGCATCGAGCGGCGGATGGTCCGGACCGAACGCCTCCCGGAAGGCCGGGTTCTCCGCATGATGGTATCCCTTCAGGACCGTGACAGCATACCCCCGCTGCAGGAAATCCTCCGGCTCCCAGCCGCTGCAGTGCCTCTGATAAAACTCGCCGTGCAAATGAAAATGATCCTTCCCCTCCTGAGGGAAGAATCCGCGCGGTGTAAACACCACAACACGGCTAGAGGCGATGATCTCCGCTTTACGCAGCAGCTCTGCCCCCTCCCGCATCGTGAAATGCTCAATCGAATCGATCAGTGTGACCGCCGAGAATGTACCCGGCAGGAACAGCTTATCAATATGGTTGGCGTCGGCATGTACCGGTATGATATGCGGCGCCGTATACTTGCGGTGCTGTAAATAGGGTCTGTGGATCTCCAGGCCAAGGACGACGCCGGCTTCATAGCGTTCCAGCAGCGTACCGGTGCCGCTGCCGACGTCCAGAATGCTGTCGGCGAATTTCAGTTGCTCCAGCAAGAGTGGCATGAAATCTTTTACTGCAATTTCCCGGTACATACGCTATTCCTCCCACACCCGAATGAAGTCACAATCCCCCGCAAAGCGATGCCTTTCCCATGAATGCCGACCCGGTACTTTGCGGGGGCCAGGGCAGATACTTTCTGATGGATCAAGCGGAGGCCGCAGGTTCTGTTATCCGCCCATTGAGGCAATCAGATTACGAAGCGCAGTGTGATAACGGGCGTTGGTCGCAGCAGCCTCCGCCATAATTACATCGTAATGCTTGAGCGTTCCCATCCCCTCATGTCTGCGGTAGGCAGTTAAGGACTGGTTCAGCATCACCGGAGCATATCCGTTCAGAATCGCCCGGAACCAGAGGTCATAATCATGGGTGTACGGCAGCGATTCGTCGAACAGCCCGATGGCGCCGAATACTTCTGTGCGGAACATTACCGTACAGCCGTTGATGGGATTGCCCTGCAGGAAACACCGCAGATATTCCAGCATATTCGGAAAAGCCGGCGAAGCGTTCATTTCTGTTACCTGGGACTGGCTATTGATGAAATTGAAGTTGGTATAGCTGATCATAAGCCGGTGCTCTTCCATAAAAGCGACCTGATTGCTCAGTTTGTCGAAATAGAACATATCGTCCGAGCTGAGCCAAGCGATATAATCCCCGGAGGCGTGGCGGATGGCGTGATTGAGCGCCGTTGCCGTCCCCCCGTTGGCTTTGCCCAGATAATGGATTCGGGAGAGATAGGGAACAATCCGGTCCACATGCTGCCATGAGCCGTCGTCGACAACAATGATCTCATGGGCCGGCCAGGATTGAGCCAAGGCGCTTTGCAGCGCCTGCTCAATATAGGGGCAATTGTAGAACGGGATAATCACGGATACTTTCGGCCTCATACTAAACCTTCCTTCCCAGCGCCTCGGTAATGATCCAGGATGTCGGCGAGCGACTGCACCAGCGGAATCTCCGGCTTCCAGCCCAGCACGGCTGCGCTGTGCTCAGCCGGATAAGCGGTATCCTCACGGCCGGAGACTGCGGAAACGGCGGAATCATGATCCGGGCTGCTGTCCTCCGGTCCCCAGTCCATCGGAACTGCGGCGGATGTATGTGCCAGCAGCTCCGCCGCAATATCTCCCAGCCGGTGCGGCGCCCCGGAATCGATCCGGTATACGACGCCTGTGTCTCCCTTGCGGAGAATGACATCATAGGCCCTGACGGCATCGCGTACGTCGAG
This sequence comes from Paenibacillus tepidiphilus, assembly GCF_008635795.1. GTDB lineage: Bacteria > Bacillota > Bacilli > Paenibacillales > Paenibacillaceae > Paenibacillus_AQ > Paenibacillus_AQ tepidiphilus. Next base: position 221,587 of record NZ_VWRQ01000007.1, read on the forward strand.
GAAATCCCGCTGCGCCAGCCGGGAGGATAGCCGGAACGGCTGCAGCTCCGCTTCGGACTCCGCTGTCTCCGTGCGCACGATGTGTCGGGCCAGCAGGGAGCAGAAGCCGGTGGAAGGGCCGGGGCCGATCAGATTGCACGGCTCGGCGAGCAGCACCGGCTGCTTGAACAAGGTGCCCCAGGCCAGCGAGACCAGTTCCTCCAGCGTTTTGCTCAGGCTGTACGGATGGGGCGGGCCTTCCTCCGCACCCGGCCGGTATTTAAGCCGGGAACCGGCCACCAGAATGCGGCCGGCCGGCTGGCTCCGGAGTGCCTCAAGCAGATACAGGGTAGCCATAACATTGGTTTCCATATAAAGCAGCGGATCGCGCCAGGATTCCGGTACCGAATTGCGGCCGGCCAGATGCAATACCTCCTCCGGACGGACTGCCTCAATCATTGCGTGTACCGCCCCCTGGTCGCTGAGGTCGCAGACATATTTCGCAACTTCCGGGGCAAAGATGTCCGGATCTTCAGGCAGCCGGCGCACGACGGCAGTAACTTCGGCACCGGCTGCATGGAAATAACGGACGGCGTGCCGGCCGGTAAAGCCTGCGGCGCCGGTAATGAGCACCTTCCGCCCGCTCATGTGGACATCCCGGAATCTCTCATCCATTCCGCCAGCTCGGTCAGCATTTCGGGATAGGAGGGCAGCTTGAACCGGACATCCGCCCTGGTGCTTACCAGGGTACGGTCCTGCACATGCTCCGCTTCTGGAATAATTTCAACATCCGTTTTATGAAAGGCATATTGCATATGCCGGAGCAATTCGTATTTACTGAGCGGCTCGGGATGCGCCAGATGGATCAGACCGGAAATTTCCGGGTCCAGCAGGCGCTCGACGGTCTTGGCCAGCTCCAGGGTGGTGACGCCGTTCCACATGACCCGTTCGTAGCCGGATACGGGACCCTTCTGAGACAGAAACCATTCCATCAGACCGATGCCGCCCGTGCGGATTTCCGGGCCGATAATGGAGGTGCGTACGGTCACATGCCCGGGTGCCCGTACCTCGCCAAGACTCTTGGTGATGGCATACACGGAAGTTCCATCAGGGGTGTCCGCTTCAGTGTAACCGCCGCGTGTTCCTTCGAACACGCAGTCGGTACTGATATGAATCAGCCGGGCATGCACAGCATCCGCCACACGGCGCAGCCGGTGGGGCAGAAAGCCGTTGACATGATACGCGCCGATCCGGTCGCGCTCGGCGAAGTGGTTCAGCACGCCCAGCGCATTGATGATGACATGGGGTGAAACGATTTCTACCAGCTTCTCCACACCGGCAATATCATCGGCATCCACATACAGCCCGCCAAGATCGCTCTTATCCCGGGTGGTGTGGAAGACGTGATGCTTGCCCTGGCGGCGGAAGTAAGCCGCCAGCATATGACCCGCCATACCGTTTCCGCCGAGAATGAGCAGCTTCACTTCAGGAACCCTCCCCGGATCAGGATGTCCTTGATCTCCTCCTGATCCATCAGATTATTCTCGGAGCTGAAGCTGTTGAAGGATACATGAGGATAGCCCTTGTAGTGGTCCCGCAGCTCCGGCATATCCAGTGTCGGCAGGATAACGAGGTACTGTTCATCGTAAACCACGGTGGTCAGGCTCTCGAAATCGCTCATCAGGATTTCGTGAATTTTCTCCCCGGGACGGATTCCCGTCTCCACGATGCTGACATTCTCTCTGCCTGAAGCCTCGATCAGCACCTCGGCCAGGTCGACGATACGGCAGGTCGGCATGGTCATCACGAAGATTTCCCCGCCCAGGCTTACTTCGGAGGCCTTGAAGAGCAGTGTGATCGCATCGCGCAGGGTGAAGAAGAACCGCGTCATCTTCATATCCGTAATGCGCACCTGGCCCTTGTCGCGGATCTGCTTCATGAACAGGTGCACCACACTGCCGTTGGTGCCGAGCACATTGCCGCCGCGTACGGTCACGAAGCGGGTGCGGCTGCCCAGCAGGTTGGCGTAGACGAACAGCTTCTCGCCGATGGCTTTGGTCATGCCGTAGAAGTTGGAAGGATTCGCGGCCTTGTCGGTAGAGATGTAGATCGCCTTCTCGACATTGTTCGCAATTGCCGCCTCAATCACATTTTGTGTGCCGACGACATTGGTCTTGAGCGCTTCATACGGCTGATCTTCGCAGACCGGCACATGCTTCAGCGCAGCCAGATGGAAGACGTAGTCCACACCGCGGCATGCAGCGACCAGCGCTTCTTTATCGCGGATGTCGCCGATCACGAAGCTGAGCCGGTTATCCTCGAATTCGCGGCTCATCGCCACCTGGGCTGACTCGCTGCGGGAGAAGACGATAATTTCTTGAGGATTCTGCGGCAGCAGCTGCCGGATGAGTTCATGCCCCCAGGAACCGGTGCCCCCTGTGACCAAAATCCGTTTATTATTGAACATGCAGGTTCCCTCCAAGCAGAAATTTTACTACCTTTGCTGAGACATCCGGGGCTTTGTAGCCTTCCGGTGCCTCCCACTCCCGGCCTACCGACGTCATCAGCTTGACACAGCGGAGTATGCTGCCTTGCTCTACTCCCGATACGACATTGCTGCCGCAATCCACCGTCTCCGGACGTTCGGTCGTCCGGCGGATCGTCACGGTGGGCACTCCCATCAGGCAGCACTCTTCCTGAACAGTACCGCTGTCGGTGATGGCGCACAGGGCGTGCCGCTCCAGACGGACGAAATCGAAGAATCCGAAGGGCTCGTGAAATTCCACCAGCGGATGCATGCTCAGCGGTAATTGCTCACTGAGTTTGGAGCGGGTGCGGGGATGAATGCTGCAGATCAGGCGGAGTCCGGAGTATTCCGCCACCTTGTTCAGGCCCGACATAATCTGCAGCAGCGAGTCCTGGTCATCGACATTCTCCGCACGGTGGGCCGTAACCAGGAAGTAGTTTCCCTCGCCCAGCTCCAGGCGCTCCAGAATGTCGCTGGCGGCGATTTGCGCTTCATAATGGTTCATGACCTCGTAAATCGGATTGCCGGTCAGCACGATGCGCTGGCTCGGGAAGCCCTCGCTGAGCAGATGTCTCTTGCTCTGCTGTGTATATGGCATATTAATGGTGGAAACGGCGTCGATGACACGGCGGTTTTTCTCTTCGGGCACCTTTAAATCGTAGCAGCGGTTGCCCGCCTCCATATGCACGACCGGAATCCCCATCCGCTCGGCCAGAACGGCGCATAGTGCACTGTTGGTATCGCCGAGCAGCAGAATCCGGTCCGGCTGTTCCTTCAGGAGGATGCCTTCCAGACCGCCGAACATGGCAGCCAATTGCCCGCCAAGACCCGCCTGCTTATCCTGCAGCACATAATCCGGCGCCCGGAGCCCCAGCTCGGCGAAGAAAATGCCGCTGAGGCTGGCGGTGAAGTTCTGCCCGGTATGCACCAGCACATGCCGCTCCGCATGCTGATCCAGCAGCGGAATGATGACGCTCAGGCGGATAATTTCAGGCCGCGTGCCGAGTATCGTCATGATCTTCATGCTTTCACTCCCCTGCTTGTTGTATTGATGGCCTGCCGCCCGCAGCAGACTGCGGACGGGCAGTTACGCCTATGCGGCAGCTCGCGGGCGACCTGCGCACAGCAGCTTCCCTTCCCGGCGGGGCGCACAGCTGCCCCGCCGGGAAAGGCCGGCCGCGGGCGCTAGCCCGCCTTGCGGCGCCGCCTTCCACCGCGCCGCTTGCGCCCGCTGCGGCGCGGCTTCGGCCGGCGGCGCACCTCGCGCGCCCGCCGCTTGTGGTTCGGGCGCCCGCGCCGGAGCGCCCGGGCCTTGCTCCGGCGCAGCTTGCCGCGCCGGAGCTTCAGGCGCCGCAGCCGCAGGGCGCGGCGCAGCTTCGGCCGCCGCCCCGGCGGGGGCGCTGGCGGCGGGGGCGGCACGGCGGCGGGCTCGGCGCCGCCGGGGGCTGCTGCGGCACCGGCGGGCTCCGGTGCCGGGGCAGCGGCAGGGACCTCCGGCTCCGCAGGCGCCGGGGGCGCGGGCTCTGCCGGCGCCGCATATGGAGGCGGCGCCAGCTCCAGCTGCACCGGAGCCGGAGCCGCCTGCGGCACCTCCGGTACGATGCAGTACCGGAGGCTCCAGCGCTCCGCAAGCCCGAGCAGGCGCGCGCGGTAAGCCTCCGGCCCGTACAGCCCGGCGATGCGCTCCCGCGCCTGCGACCCGACCATGCCCGCGAGCCCCGGCTCCGCCAGCAGCGCGTTCACCCGCTCCGCCAGCGCGGCGATATCCGCCGCCGGCGCGAGCTGCTCGGCGCAGCCGGCGGCAACCAGGATTTCCTGCAGCCCGCCGGAATCATAGGCGACGACAGGCTTGCCGAAGGCGAAGCCTTCCAGAGCCGTCATGCCGAAGCCCTCGCGGATCAGGCTGGGAACCACCAGCAGATCCATCGCGCAATATGCGGCAGGCAGACTCTCCTCATATCCGACAAAATGAAACTTTCCGCTTAGCCCTTCCAGCTTCACCTTGCGCTGGCAGCGGTCGTAATAATTTTTGTCGCCCGGTGTGCCGATGACCAGAAACTTGGCGCCCGGGTGGTGTGCGGAGACGAGGACCGCCATTTTGACGAAATGCTCCAGCCCCTTCTCCTTATTGATGAAGGACGAAATATAACCGATCAGCGGCTCCTCCGGAGCTACATGCAGTTCGCGCCGGCGGTCGCCCCGCAGCTTGCTCCAGGCTTCAACCAGCAAATCCTTGTCATCCCAGGAGGGGGGAAGCTGGGTGACCTTGCCTTCGCGGATGTACTCCGGGAAGCAAGCCGCGGCCGTATGCGAAATAGCCAGAATCTCATCACTGTTGCGGTTGATCAAATCCGTGCTGAGATGGGTGTAATCATTGCCTACAATAGTCTCCGATATTTTCCAGATTACCGGAATTTTCAGCGATTTTGCTGCCAGAGCCGGCAGTGCATGCACACATGTGCTGCAGATAATAAAAGCGGGACGCACACCAGCCAGCCAGTCTGTCATTTCAAGGTATTCCTTGCTTTCCTGAAATTTACGGATGTCCGCTTCCAGACCGGCATAAGGGGTGTACATTCCGTAGACGAGCGGTATCGGCAGCAGCTGCACCTGAAGACCGGCTGCTCTAGCCTGGCGGGTCAGCTTGCCGTCCTGGGGCGCAACGAGAATGCAATCAAAATAAGGGGAAAGCTCCCGTGCGAAGAACAGCAGCAGCTTTTCCGCCCCCGTGATGCTGCGTGTGTTGGAGACATGGGAAAAGAGGACGATTGTAGCTTTGTCGGCCATGGTGGTTCGGCGCTCCCTGGCAAGGGGCCTCGAGCGACCATTCACCTCCCTGAAAGTTTTACGGAGCATAAGCTACAAGAACATCTTCGCAGTAAAACTCGCTTCGAAAGCATAGGCTTAGTTTTACGGAGCATAAGCTACAAGAACATCTTCACAGTAAAACTTGCTTCGAAAGCATAGGCTTAGTTTTACGGAGCATAAGCTACATGAACATCTTCACAGTAAAACTCGCTTCGAAAGCATAGGCTTAGTTTTACGGAGCATAAGCTACAAGAACATCTTCACAGTAAAACTTGCTCCGGTCCGCCGCCCCGGCCCAGCCGGAGCAAGGGCCTGCGGGCTAACGCCAAGCCCGGTACTCCAGTATATTGAGGGGGGACAGTTACCGGCACGACAGCTGTCCCCCCGTTATCCGCACAAATTCGGCCTGCCGGTGCTACACGCTCAGTTGTAAATGATCGTCAGCAGCTGGTTGACACGCTTCAGATAGGTGTGGTCCTTCAGCGTCCGTTCAAAGGCGCGCAGCGCCATCTCCCGCCGCTCCTCCTCATGGGTCAGATAGAAGCGGATCTTCTCCATCAGCTCCAGCGGAGTCGTGAAGGTGTCGATCTCCTCTCCCACCTTGTAGAAGGAACCAAGGTCATTCCGGGCATCGCTGAGCTGCAGCGTGCCGCTGGCCGCAATCTCAAAGGTACGGGGGTTCGGCGAGGATGCGGGAATGGACAGTGCGTTGTTGTTCACCACTTCGTCGATATGGGAGCGGTGGAGATTGATGACAATCTTCGATCCGCTATAGGCGATCGCCGTCTCCTGCGGCGTCATCCATCTGCCGATTTCGATCCGCTCGCCATAGAGCGGAGCTTCGGGCAGACGGTCCCACCAGATGCCGTTGATAACCGTGTTGTAGCTCATCAAATCAGGCATAATTTCCCGGAAGAAGGCAACCCGGTTCCAGTAGGCGGAGCCGATGAAGCTCACGTCGCGGTGAATCGGGGAATGCGTGATCGTCGGGCGGTAGTGCTCCCTGTGAGCGGCGAAAGGCAAGTAGTGTACCTTCTGGCAGCCAAGGCCGCGGTAAATTTCCACACAATTCAGCTCAAGTGTGAACACATAGTCGTAATGGGTGACGATTTTCATCGTGAAATCGGTGTAGTAAGGATCGTCCGTCAGCCAGATGGCTGTCTTGTGACCCCTGCTGCGCAGCAGCGCAACCTGGTCCAGCGGCAAATCAAGGCCATCCAGCACCAGCACCAGATCAGGGGAATGGGTGATCGCCAGGTCCACCAGGTTCTGGCGCACATCGGTAATGGTGACGCGGGTGGCCAGCTTTTGCAGCGCGCAGATGACGGCGTCATCCAGCGGCGAGTACGGGTAGCCTTTTCCCGAGGCCACGTACAAGATATGAATGTCGCGGACCGGCAGCGGCTCTTCCGGACGGCCGTCGAGGACGGCGAGTCTTCCCCGCAAATAGCCTTCGTCGTACCCGACCTTAAATCCGGTCAGGCGTCCACGCAGCTTCTCTTCTTCCGCAGGCGACCGCAGAATGGGCGGCGCGGGCATAATAAAATGATTATCCATGAGAATTCGCTCCTTCATCCTGGTTTCCGGTTTCATGTCCGGGTCATGATCACATTAAGCAAATAAGGTAATCGCGAGGTGAACGTATGCCTGCTTAATGTCGTCTTCAATCCTTGCAGTGCAATCTTCCGGCGCTCCTGCTCGTGCTTCAGGTAGTAATCAATCTTCTCCTGCAATTCCTCCCCGGAGGCAAAGGTCTCCAGATCCACACCCGGACGGTACAGGCTCCCCAGGTCCTCGCGGACATCGGTCAGCTGCATGGTGCCGCAGGCGCTGATTTCGTAGGTGCGCGGATTGATCGAGCGGGAGGGCAGCTGGAAGGTGTTGCGGTTATCCATACCGCCTTCCCAGGGACGGTGAATATTGATGACCAGCTTCGCCCCGCTGTAATAATTCGCGGTTTCCTCCGGCGGAATGAAGCCGTCCTTGATGAACGGCGACAGCTGCTCATAGCAGGACAGGCGTTCCCAGAAGCCGCCGGCGATCAGCACTTTTTTGCCCAGCAGATAGGGTGTCAGCGCATCGAACAGCTCGGTCCGGTTGCGGAAAGCATTGCCGATGAACACAATATCGTATTGATATTGCGGACCGGTGCGGCGCGGATAGAACATCTGCGGATTCACGCACAGCGGCAGATAGTGCACGGAGATGGCCCCAAGCGACCGGTAAAACTCCAGGCAGCCCAGTTCATGGGTGAATACATGGTCGTAAGACTTGCAGATTTCGGAGGTGTCTTCTGTAAAATAAGGATCATCGGCGAACCAGATCGCTGTCGGGATTCCCAGCTTGCGGATTTCGCTGATCTGCTCCAGATGGTTGCTTGGAAATACATGCAGTCCGTTCATGACCAGCACTGCATCCGGCATCTCCCGGGCAGCCACCTCCAGCATCGTCTCCGGCGCGCTGATCACCAGTTCAGTCACCAGCTGCTGGAGCGCCTCCGTTATTCCGGTGTCTATAGCCTGAAACCCTTGCGGAACATACATGATCTTGATGGCCCTGCGCGATTCCACTTCCGGTGAATTCAGGCGTTTCACTGCTTCGCATAATCCAAGGCGGTATCCCTCCCGGTACCCTTCACGGTAATCCGGGGGATGCTTCCTTTGCTTTTTCGCATTCACGGCTTTCACCCTGCCCCGTCGTATTCTCAAGACAGTAGTACTATATGCGGAGTCAGCATTCGTCTCATGGACACCTGTCTGTATTCCGCTGAAAATTGGCAGATGCCCCCCATGCTTCGCCCGGACCAGCCCGCACCTTTGCAGATTCCCTCCACTCAGGTAAACTGACTTATAGAGAAGCTTAGAATATCCATTTAAGGAAACTGGCAGGTTAGTTGCACTTTGTACAACTAAACTCTTCTATATCAGTGGTGGGGAAGAGATAGTTGTATTCCGTACATCTAAAAGCGGGGAAATTCTATTTTTCCGGCACATCCAAGGGTTTTAGTTGCAGAAAGTACAACTATAGTGACTAAACAGCCGATACTTGTGGAAATAGTTGCAGAAACTGCAATTAGAGCTAAAACGCAATTAGAGCTAAAACTGCAACTAGATCTAAAACTTCCAAAGAACTGATACGCAAAATAGAAGTGAAGCTACATCTGAAACTATATCTATCTCATACTCCAAAATCTCAAATCACGAAGAATAGGAGAGTGGTTTAAGTGAGCATCTATTCCGGGGAAGCGCAGCTCTATCTCCGTCATGCGGAGCTGCTGCGCGGACAAATCCCGTCTTTCCGGCAATACCCGTTTCACTTACCTGCGGTCCGGGAGCTCAGGCGTCTTGAATTCACGCATCCGGTAACCTTTCTGGTCGGAGAGAACGGAACCGGCAAATCGACACTCCTGGAAGGAATCGCTGCGGCGTGGGGCTTTAATCCGGAGGGCGGGACACTGAATTACAGCTTCAGCACGCAGGCCACCCATTCCGGATTGCATGAATATCTGCGGCTGGCCCGGGGAGTCCGGCGGCCGAAGGACGGCTTTTTTCTGCGGGCGGAAAGCTTCTATAACGTGGCTACTTATATTGACCAACTGGACGAGGAGCCCTTCGGGCCGCCGCTGAAGAATTCCTACGGAGGCAAATCGCTGCATGAGCAGTCGCACGGAGAATCGTTCTTCGCGACGTTTGTCCACCGTTTCGGTGGTCAGGGGCTGTATCTGCTGGATGAGCCGGAGGCCGCTCTTTCGCCGCTGCGGCAAATGTCCCTACTGGTGCGCATGCATGAGCTGGTGGAGAGCCGGTCGCAATTCATCATCGCTACGCATTCGCCCATCCTGCTGGGCTACCCCGGGGCGCAGATCTACATGCTGGATGGAGAGGCCATCCGGAGCGTGGAATACGAGGAAACGGATCATTACGCCATCACCAAGGCGTTCCTGAACGACCGCAGCGGAATGCTGCGTGAACTGCTGGGCAGCGAGTAGGCCAAGGAATCGGTAGCTTACCGGCTTGGGTGCGGGAGGCAGCGTTTCTGCTGTGCTGTGTGTCCTCGTTTGTGAAGGTAAACCACTAAACAGAGCTCGCAGGACAGCTATCGCAAAGTCCCGCAGGCCTGTCGTCGCAGCGCCACGCAGGACCGCTGCCGCAGAGCCTGAAATAAGTCCACGAAAAGTGCGCAACCCCTGCCTGCCAACGCTTACGGACTCCGTAACAGCCGGCACAACCACTATTTTGCCCAAACAACGTCTCTACGGTCCGCATAAACCGGGAGCTATAGCTCAAGAACGATCTGGCCCAGCAGAGGCAGCACTGTGTCCAATCCTTGCACGTCCAGTAAAGGCAGAGGGTTATCCATAACATTTGCACGCCCAGCAGAAGCAGCAGTGCGTTCAATCCTTGCACCCTCGCCAGCATCGCAGCAGTGTGTCCACTTCTTTTCTTTTCACCACTATGCTCTCGGCCCTTCCAACTTGCGCCCACGACAAAAAGACACTCCGGCGAATAAGCCAAAGTGTCTTTAATCCGTCCCTTGCGACAGCTTCTCTAAATGAGCTGGTCGTCCTTGTCGGCAAGGAAATCAATGTACTCGTTAATGAGCGCGTCGAGCTTGATGGACTGCCTCAGCACTCTTGCATCCTGCATTCCAAGCTCCAGAGCCATGCGGTTCAGCTCCTGTCTGGCCTGCTCGATTCTGATTTTATATTCCTCATTCCCCATATTGGCCCCCTTCTTCGCTGAGGCTGTTTCAAGCCGATTTCTATTAATTTACTAAAGTTCCAAACACATTGTATTCCATAATAGGCCCAAGGGTCAATTGATGATCAGCAAAATTAAGCCCAGGTAACGGATTTTCGCCAAGGGGCAGGACGCTCCCGGAACGCGCTCAGTTAACCGGTCTTCAGAGACCGCGCCAGCTTCACCAGCTTGTGTACTGCCCAGGTCAGCATGACCACGGCCATCATATCAAAAGACACGTTGAACATGAACAGATGCTTGCCGATATCCGCCCGTCCGTCGCCGAGAATCGGCACCAGGAACGAGAAGATGCCGATAAGTCCCAGCAGCATCAGCAGTTCTCCGGCAATCCGCCTGCGCGCTTCGCGCGTCCGGAAGTATTCATAGCATATCCCGGCATAATAGAGAAGATAGAACACACCGAGGAACCACAGCGTATCCGGGACATGCTCCCGTTTGAACTGGCTCCACCCGCTGTATGCATAAGTCAGTGCGCCAGCAGGCTTGCCTTCGCCCTTCTCATAGTTTCCCAGATAGTAGGGACGGATATCCATGCTGTTCGCAGCCGCATATTCCATATTGCCCACCAGCCGCGCGGGATGCTTCAGATAGAACAGCAGCACATCGCCGTGTGAGATCCGGTCATAGAAATCGGCCTGCAGCGATGGATCATCCTGTTTAATAGCCGTATCCGTCTGAAAATAATTGGTTCCCGCCAGCACCTTCAGCCGCTCCGGCAAGCCCAGATCCTGCAAATCTCCCTCCACATCCGGGGATTCATTGAGAATCCCGAAGAAAACCGTCTGGTAGAGATTGATATGCTTAAGCTCCTTCGGTGCCGTCACATACAGGATAACGGACAAGAGGAATATCGCGGCCGCGAACCAGCGCGCCGTCTTCTTCCACTTCCCCTTTCCGTCAAGCTTCGCCAGACGCAGAAAGATCAGGGCGAAGGCAATGCCTACGGGAGCATTTTGGATTTTGGAGCAGACGAGGAAGAGTACCGCTATCATAAACAGCGTCAATCCCTTGACCGCAGGCGTCTCCTGAGCCGTCAACTGTAAGCCAAGCGCAAAAGCAAGCAGCATAAAGACCATTGAAACCGGCTCGCCGAACAGCGAATTGAAGTATGCCAGATACCCGATATCATAAAAGACAAACAGCACGGCCGCCGCCAGCACCAGTCCCGTTACATAGGAGCCCTTGGCCCCCAGCTTTACGATGAGCCAGGTGGCCGCCAGCAGCAGCAGGCCGTACACAGCCGCCAGCAAACGGATGTCGAAGTAGCTGCCATGGAAGATTCCGGCCGCAAGTCTCGGCAGCAGCACCAGCAGAATCTGCGAGGAAGGATAGAAGCCGAGAAACAGATTTTCATAGGAGAACCTGGAGTGACTATAGCTGAAGAAGCGGTCAGCATAGCTCTCTGCTTCGTCGTAATAGTGCAGACCCACCGTATTCATCATCCGCAGGAAATCACCATTGTCGGCTACACCCACAAACGGCTGCAGGAACAGCAGATACAGGATCAATCCAAGGCCTATTAGAATTGCCAGCATTTCCGGTCTTTTCAGCTTCTTCATAGCATCCCCTTACCGCTGCGGCAGCAGCTTCACGTATTCATCGGACAATTTCATAAGCTTCAGAATGTAATCATAATCGCTGCGATACTGGCTGAAATCCTCAACCGGCGCAAGCGTTGACAGCGATACTGCCTCACCGTCGTCAAAGCCGGCGCCGGGAACGAACATAATATCGTTATTAAAGAACGATCCCGTCGGCAGATAATAACGCATCCCCACCACATTGCGGTCAATGTTCAGCAGATCCTGGCCAAAGGCTGTGAAGTCCTCATTCTCCAGCGACAGGCCGAGCAGATTTGCGAGAGTCGGAACAAAATCAAGCTGACCGCCCGTCTGGTTCACTGTCATTCCTTCCGCCATCCCGGGCACATGCACAATGAACGGAATGTTGAACCGGCTGACCCGCGAGTGGTACGGAATACCTAGCGCTTCCTCAACCTGCTCCGGCGGAACATCCTTCGGCTGCAAGCCGAAATGGTCTCCGTACAGCACCAGCACGGTATTATCCCATAACCCTTCGCGCTTCAGCGATTCAATCAGGGTGCCAATGGCATAGTCGGTGTAATTGATCGCTGTCAGATAGTCGCCGAGCATCGTATCCTTCAGCTCACCCGGCAAGGTGATCCGTTTGGCTTCCTCCGGAATACGGAACGGATGATGGCTGGACACAGTGACGAACTGGGCATAGAAAGGGGTGCCTTGGCGCTGTAAGGCGCTCAGCTTCTCTACTCCTGTAATATAAAGCTGTTCGTCGGAAGCGCCGAAGGAATTGAAATGGTCGTTCTTAAAATAACCCTTGTCATAATAACCGTTAAAGCCCAGCGCCGGATACATCTGATTGCGGTTCCAGAATCCGGCCTTGTTCACATGAAACGTATAGGCTTCATACCCCTTCTCTCTCAGCAGGCGGGGCAGACTTGGCAGCGTGCGGTCACTGAAGCCGGTGGACATCGCGAGCGAGCCGATCGGATAGATCGAGGTATTACTCATGAACTCGGCATCGGAGGTGTTGCCCGGACCGATCTGCTGAAACACGCGCGGGAAGTAGAAGCTTTCTCCGATCAGCCCGTTCAGCACAGGCGTCAGCTCTTGACCGTCCAGCGACTGCAGAATAGGGAAGTTCTGGAATGCCTCCATTTGAATCACAATTACATTTTTACCCTTCTGTGAACCAAAATAACCAGGAAGCGTGCCCGCCGGGCTGGCGCTATACGCGTAGGAGTCTTGAAGCGCCTTGACTTCGGCTATCGTCGTCTTTATGTCTCCGGTCCCGATCAGGCCGTTGTCTTCGCGGGCTTTGATGGCCGCCACCGCCTCATAGTTAAGGAACCCCGCACTCTCTGCCTGAACCAGCTCATTGGTAATATCGCGGGCGTTTCCGATCGAATACACCGACAAGGCACCTCCGCCGATAACCGAGACCAGAATAACGCTCCAAAAAGCTCTTCGTACGCTGCGCGGCGGATTACGCCGGATATCCCGGTTAGCCGTTCCTCCCCTCCATCTGCGGAGCAGTGCATAGATCACCAGCACCGCCAGATCGGCAAAGAACAGATAATCCACCGCCTGTACTGTCGATTCCACACTCTCCTTGACCTGAAACACCTGATTCAGCTCATAAAAAGCAAGATAGGTCGGCACCGAGCCGAAATGGTTGAAATACACGCTGCTCGCAAACAGCAGCACCGACAGCACCCCGTTAAATACCCAGTAAACCGCAGTCCGCGCCCGCGCCGGTGTGACCAGCGTCAGCAGCCCCAGCAGCAGCAGGACCGGAGCAAGATCATACGCAATCCATTCCCAGGCGATCCGCTCAAAAAACAGCAGACGCACAAGCAGCAGCTTAAGCCACAGCAGGCCCGCGACAAGGTAGAAATGTGCGCTTAACTGCCCATAGGTCTTTTTCATCATTTTCACTCTCTCCTGCAATAGAATCTACTATTATTTGTGCGCTGAAGCAGCTCCGGCACCTGAACACATGTGCTCAGGGGAAGGGAATAGCATGCGTTTAATTGTACTTCGTACAGCTATTTCCGCTAAAAACCACCGAATAACCGGTATAGTTGTATTCTCTGCAATTAAAGTCCGGGGAAAACCCAGAAGCAGCAGGAATTACCGAAAATAGTTGTACGAAGTACAGCTAAGCTCATAAAAAGTACTGATTCGGCTGATTTAGTTGTACAAACTGCAATTAGAGCTCTCCCCGGGTGGTCGCCCGTTACTACTAGCGGGGGGATTCTTCCTGCTGGCGCTCTTCTCCGGCATTCTTCTTGCTGGCATACTTCCTGCTGCTATCTTCCTGCTGGCAAACTTCCTGCTGCTCTCTTCCACCTGTCATTCTGCCTGCCGGCTCTCTTCTTCCTCGCACTCTATTCCTGCCATTCTTCTTTCTGGCACTCTTCCTGCCACTTTTCTTTCTGGCCTTCTGCCTGTCATACGCCCAGTCTCGTCCCAGCGCTGAATCCTCACTCGTTCGGCGTACAAAGTCATACAGTACATCCAGCAGTTTGTAAACTGCAATCCTGCTTTCTGTAAAATAACGGATTTCAATAGTATATCAATACTTCATATCCAGTTCAAAGTGGACGCCCCAGGCTCCGAATAGAAAAAGGACGCCAGCCCGGCTGCCGGGCTGGCGTCCACAGAATACTCTAATAGATCACATCGGGGTCCACCAGCTTCGTAAAGCTGTAGAAGGTACCGTCCAGATTATAGGACGCCTGGATATCCGGCGCGTCTTCATTGCTCCGCTCGAAGGTGACCGTTCCCGGCGCAGACTCATTCTTCACCAGAATATAGTTCTCCAGCGAGATCCCGAACAGCCCATTGGCAACGGCCGCTGCGGCGCTCTGCAGCGGCGCCTTATCCATAGCCAGCAGCGCCTCCTTCTGTTCAGCAAGCTTCGCCGGATCAGCCGGCTCGGGAGCTTGCAGTGCAGAATCCCATACGCTGATTAATTCATTTGTTGCATAATTGAACGTAACAGCGGCCAGCATATTCTGATCATTTCCGTATGTCAGGCCAATCCAATTCTTCTTCCCGCTGAGATTGCGGAACGCAAAATGAAACCGCATGTTCTGCGCATTACTGAGTCTACTTATTGCCTCCACACCTGCCTGGATTGTTTCCGGACGGATATCTCCTTCCTCAACCATAAAGTCAGCATGCGAGTAGACACCGTTCACAAATTCAATATTCGCAGCTCCATTGGAAAGCTCAACCGATTCAATCACCTGAACCGGTTCGTCGTTCGCGGCCGTATAGTTTACGCCACGTCTCACGCTCTCCGGCTTGTACTCGCCCTTGTACCCCAGCTCCCGTAATTTCTCTGCTCCCATCGCGAGCAGTTGCGCGCCGGCTTCTTCCGGAGTAAGCGAAATGTCCATCATCGCCGTCGTCACCTCCCCCGTCTCCGTCACGACCCAGAAACTGGCAAACCCGTTGCTCCCGCCATCGTAAATCAGCCGGACTTGCCGCTGGTACCCGCCCCGTTCAATTGACTGGAAATTGAGCGTCCTGCCGATGTACTGCTCCATCATCTGTTCCGCCGAGGCTTTCATCTCGTCTATGGTAGCTTCCTTCACCACCCGGGCTGTGGGCGCGGGTGTAGCCGCGGTGCTTCCCTGCTCCGCCGCCCAGCCGCCCTGGTTCCAGTACACCGCCCCCGCCCCGGCCAAGAGCAGAATTCCTGCGGCTGCGCCAATCCAGGCCCGGCGTCTTGGCCTAGGCGGTTCCGCTACCGCTGAACCATCCTTCAGCCGCCGCATAACCTGATCGGCATGGGCTTCCGTAAAATGCGGCTGCTCCTGCGGCCCTTTGCGGGCCAGCTCATACCACTGCGGCTTGCGTTCCTCTTCCATTATTCGCGCCCCCTTAACTGTTCCTGCACCTTGCGCCGCGCACGGTGCAGCCGTGATTTGACCGTTCCCTCCGGCAGCGCGGTCAGCCCGGCGATCTCCCGCACCGACAGCTCCGCCTTGAGATCCAGCACCAGGACCTCACGCAGCTTGAGCGGCAGCTTCATAATGATCTCCCAAATCTCGGCCACCTGTCTGTTGCCCATATACTCCATCTCCGCCGAAGCAGATACGCCGGCCTGCACCATCAGCCTCTCCTGCTGATCAGTGTCAAAGGCGCTCAAGGGATGTTGCTGTCCGCCCCAAAGCCCCAACCGGAAGTATCTGGATTTGCGGTAAGAGAACACCGTATTGCGGGCAATGGTAAATAACCACGCTTTAAAGGTAGAGGTGCCCCGGTATGTTCCAATCCGGTAGTAGCATTTAACAAAGACCTCCTGGGCCAGATCATCCGCCATCTCGCTGTTTCCGGTCAGATAATAGATATAATTCCAGATTTCCTCGCCGTACCTCTGCATAATCCGCCTCATCTGCTGTTCGTCCAGGGTCTGCGCCTGCTGCAGAGCCTTGAATTCGAGTTCAATTTCCAATCCGCTTCACCCCTCACTATATACGACCCCATAAACAGCCGGGCGGTTCCCTTATTACGGAATTTCAGGTAAAGCGGCTGTGAATATGTATAAGAGCTATTCTCCATCGTTAATTCTATTGCATTCTCTGCATTGGATCAGACTAAAAATCCACTTTAACCGCTATCTGCTGCATATTGTACATCTGATTGTCTTAAATCTCCCGAAAATCGGGTGAATCAGGATATTCTGATGTAAAGGTTCAGCAGAATGCCTTTGGTGCTGAAATCTAGCCCGATCTATTGCACATGATGCAATAACCCCGTGATTAGCCCAATCACAGGACACACAAACGCAGGCCCCCGTCCTCTACCCGAGGCCGGGGGCCTGCATTAATCTGTTCTATACTCGGTTAGGCCAGCTGCGACACCGCCAGCAGCCGTTTGATCGAGCGGTCGGCCTCCCGCAGCACGACCTCCTTGTCGACCGTCCGCAGCAGCCCGCGCTCCATCAGGATTTCGCCGTCCACGATGGTGGTCTCCACATCCGCGCGGGTAGCGGAGTAGACGATGCGTGAGATGGGATCGACGTCGTAGGAAGGGAACGTATGAAAGTTACACAGATTAAGAATCGCCAGATCGGCTTTCTTGCCGACCTCGATGCTGCCGATCTGGTCCTCCATGCCGACAGCCTTGGCTCCGCCGATCGTTGCCATGCGGAACACGCTGCGGGCATCCATTGTCGTCGGGCCGTGCAGCGGCTTCTGGATAATAGCCGCCAGGCGCATCTCGTTGAACATGTCGAGATTGTTGTTGCAGGGCGCACCGTCCGCCCCCAGGCTGAGATGCACATGCTGGTGCAGCATGCCCGGGGTGTCGGCGATTCCTGAAGCAAGCTTCAGGTTGGAGCCCGGGCAATGGCTGACATGGACACCGCGGTCGCGCAGGATGCGCTTCTCTTCATCGTCGAGCCAGACGCAGTGGGCCAGAATCAGCCGTTCATTGGCCAGGCCCAGATGATCCAGGTACACGACATTGCGCATCCCCGTCATCGCCTGCACAATCTCAATCTCCCCCTGGTTCTCGGAGGCATGGGTATGGACCTTGACATTATAACGTGCCGACAGGTCCCGCACTTCCTTCAGCAGCTGCTCCGTACAGGAAATCACAAAACGCGGGCTGAACGCATATTGAAGCCGGCCGTCCCCGTAGCCATGCCATTTCTCCAGCAGATCCACACTCTCCTGCAGGGAGGCTGCGGTCTCTTCCTGAAGTGCCGCCGGCGCTTCCGGATTCTTCTGGTCCATCATGACTTTGCCGGACAAGGCGCGGATGCCGCTCTTTGCCAGCGCCTGAAAGGCATAATCGGTATGGTGAACCGTCTCCATATCGACAATCGTGGTTGTACCGCTGGTAATCAGCTCGCCGATGCCCAGCATGGCGGAGTAGTACAGCGATTCTTCATCATGCGCCGCCTCCAGCGGCCAGATCCGCTTGCGCAGCCAATCCATCAGCTCCAGATCATCGGCCTTGCCGCGGAACAGGGTCTGGCAGAGGTGAATATGCGTCTGCACGAATCCCGGAATGACGGTACGGTTCCTGGCCTCCAGCACCTTCTCGTCTTCAAGCGGCTGAAGTCCGCTGCCGATTTCGGTAATCAGGCTGTCCCGGATACGGATATCCCCGTACACAATCTCTTCCTTTCCGTTCATCGTGATAATCTCGGCGTCCTTGATCAGAATATTCGCCATTTCTGCTTCCCCCTTAACGTTCAATATGGATTGTGCGGCATGACGCAAACGGCAAAAAGACCACAAAAATATGCGCAGCGCACACATTTTCGTAGCCGGAAATTTACGGTTCCCAGTAGAGACCCTTAACCCGATTATTAAGGATATACGAAAAAAGGACTATTCATTTGAATAGCCCCATCATAAAACAGAGACAAGTTTTTTGTCAATAAAACTGACACAATTTCATGTTTTTTAGCAAAATAGCTTCTGGTTCCACACTTGTATGTAATGTTATATTACATTTAAACTGATTTATGCTTGTCCATCACTGATTTGAGTCGAGTATTTTCTCATATACAGGAAAGGGAGCTGTTCTTCCCGGGAATCTCACCTCACCGCGCAGCTCGTAGCCCATGCCCGGATATAACGCCAGCGCCGGCGTATTCTTGCTGTAGGTGTCCAGCCGGATGCCGGTATACCCTTCTTCCCGGGCCAGCTGCTCGGCGAATGCGATCAGCTTGCGGGCAACCCCCTTCCCCTGTGCTTTGGGATGAACGGCCAGCCGGTGCATCACCAGATAGGTTCCATCATTCTGCGGCCACTGGATCTCCCGGTATTGTTCAGACTGATGCTCGTCCAGCACCAGGATACCGACGATAGCCCCGTCCATAACATAGGCGTACAAGGTGCCGGCAGCAATATCCGCAGCAATAATCTCCTTGTTCGGATACGTCTCATCCCATTGATCGCTTCCTCCCGCCTGCATGACCTCCACACACGCGGATACCAGCTCCATGATTTCGGCAATCTCTCCGCTATTCGCTTGGCGAATGTCCTGACCACTCATCTCCATCCCTGCTCTCTATAGGCTTTTGAATCCGCTCACGGGAATCTGAAGAGAAGTCTACCACATTCCGGAGCCTGTATGGTAGTCCGCCGGATACGTCACCGGTCGACCCAAAGGATAGCATGCATATCAAGCTCAAGGAGCAGGAAAGCCGTCAGCGGGTAATCCCGCGCTGTCTTCCCCGCCCCCTGCAGGACGTTTAGTCAAGCTTCAACCTAATTCCAGCTTATGCCCATCCTCGAAACCCTTGGCGAATCCGGCGTCGAACCCCACGTTGTACGCTTCGGTGTAGCCCTGCTGAAAAGCGTCCTCCGGCGGCGTTTCGGGCGCGACGCCCAAATCCGGGGGGAGCGGAACCACCTGCTGCACTTGAGGGGGCGGCGGCGGAATAATCTCGACTGCGGGCACCACCTGTACCGGTGGGGTAATGACCTGCACTCTGCGGATCAGCTTGCGGCGGATTCTTTTTTTGCCCCGCCGCACTCCCGTTCTGAAATATACAACCTTACGCGAACGGCGTTTGCGGCCAAGGCCCCGCTTGACTCTGGCTTTACGTGCCAGGAGCAGCTTGCGTTTGCGCCCCCGCAGCGCCGAACGCGTTCCGATTCTTCTTTTTCTCATCCTCTTATTCCTCCCGTACTTCATGTACTCTGGAGGTTCCGTGCGCACACGCATCATTTAGCCATGGCGCAGCAGGAATTCCCCGTTTGGGCTGATGCAGCGAAATACCGGACATCATCCGGCACATGGCGCTTTGATATTGGCTCAGAATTCTGATATTGTCGCTCAGCTTGCGGGCCGTCAGCTCCGATTGCCCCGTAATCTCGGCAATGCTCTCCAGTATGGCCGCAAGCGCTGCCTGGCTGCGGGCAATGGAGCGGATCATCTCCAGCTTGACGGCGTGTTCAGAGCTCAGCCCGCCGCTCATTTGCTCTCTTCTCCGAAGTCGAAGCCGTCGCCGGACATGCCGTCAAAGCCTTCCCCGCCGCCTTCCTCGCCGCTGCCAAGCACCGCCTTGAGGTTGCTGTACAGGCCGTTCTCCAGCTTGGTCAACCCCTCCATCAGCTCGACTACCACCTCGTGGATGGAGATTGACTCCTTCAATTGATCTTGCTGCGACTCAAATACTCTGGCGTGAACATGGTTCTGCGTCCATTGCTTTACTTTTTCCGCTTCCACCGCCTTGGCTTCAAGGATCATGGCGATGTTCCACTGAATGGCAGCGGACGATTCCAGCATTTGCAGATAAGCCTTCTCTCTGCTCATCTTCCGCCTCCTGCTCTTGTTGTAGCTTCGTTACTCTTCTTCATGACCGTTCAGTTCCTTGACGACCCTGCCCACCCCTTCAGCCATAGCCTCTTCCAGATCGGCAATGGCGTTCAAGTAAGCGATGATGTTCTTGTTCACCTGACCTGAACTTTCGATCAGCCCGCTGATTCCGTCAAAATCAGGATCTGCATCCGGCAGATCATGGACAATTTGCGACATACGGACGGCAACGTGGCGCTCGGCGTCGAGAATCCGTGCCATCTGTTCGTGCGTATGGGCCATGTGCTGCAGGATTTTCGTGATTTTATTCTGCACCTTCATGTCTCCTTTGCTCAAACGCCCTGCTACAGCATATGCGGCAATAGCCTGCCCGGTGCGAAAGAAGCGGCCGTAAGCATCGGATAAACGCATACACTGGAAGAAGGTAACAAAGAACATTGACAGACCAAAGAGCTCAGGATTATGCTGGGGCTGAAATTGAATGATTATCTACAGACAGCAGGAAAAGGCTCCTGCCGTGATCGGAGGAACGCGATGAACCTGTCAAGCTTTCGCCTGGATTTGACCCCTTTAACTTCAGGTGAGCTGTCCCTGGCTACCTATGATTATGCCGGACTGGAGCAATCGCTCGGTCTAAACGTAACCGGAACCACACTGGATGAAGAAATGCGGTACGCCATGCGGGTCAGACTATACAAGGTGCTGGCGCAGGAGAGTAACTACCTCTGGCTGACCAACTGGGCCATTGTCCACAGAGAGGAGCAGCGGATTATCGGCTTTCTGATTCTGAAAGGGAGCCCGAGCGAGCAAGGCGAAGTCATTATCGGCTATGTCATCGACGAAAGCCACAGAAGACAAGGCTACGCCACGGAGGCCGTTCGCCGGATCTGCGAATGGATCTTTCAGCATCCGCGCGCCTTATGGGTTGTCGCCGACACCGAGAAGGACAATTTCGCCTCACATAATGTTCTGAAGGGGCTGGGAGCGGAGCTGTACCGGGAGACGGAGGAGCTGTACTGGTGGAGAATCCCCTCACCGGCCGCTGTGGAGCTGGAAGCCCGGTAAGACAGGCAGCATTTTGCGTTGACCTCACAGGTGATCGCAGGCTCGAATAGGTCTCTGCTGAACCGGTTATAACCTATACATGAACAACCCGGACCAGACGGTAAATTCCCGCAGGGTCCGGGTTTATTTTTCACATATTACATAAGAAAATCTCAAATAACCGCCTTATAGCTAATGGAATAGCTCTTCCCCGCTTCAATTACCACTTCGTAGCGGTCCCCGCCAATTGGGAGTATATTACCGAAATTACATACAGGCTGTTCGCTGCTGTCGAAGGCAAGCACTCCGGAAGCATTCGTGCTCTCTACGCGGATGTTCGAGGAGTCGACCTCCACATTGACCTGCCCCGTTCCGGTTGGCACCGTCCCTTTCATGTGCTCAAGGCCGCCGAGGTTCGGCTCAATGCGGCAGGTTCCATATCCCGGCGAGGCCGGAGTAACGCCAAGGAAGTATTTGCCCAGCAGGTAGACCGGACCCGCCCCCCAGGCATGGCACAAGCTTTTACCAAAGGGCATACCGTACATACTGTAATGGGCGTCGTCCGCCAGCGACGGATCGTATTCTTCCCAGAAGGCCGTTGCCCCCAGTGCAATCATTCCGCCCCAGTAAGACAGAATCCGCTGCCGCACCTGTTCATGCTGTCCCCCTTCACAGAGTACCGCCATTTCATGGAACATCATATAAGGCGTGCGGATCTGCGGAACCTCCGGGTTCAGAAGAACGCTCTGAATGACGCGCTCACGTTGTTCAGGTGTAAGATAGCCGTAGGTCATAGCGAACATGCTGGCGTGCTTCGTCAGTTCAGGCTGTGTAACGCCATCCACCCGGTGATGGAGCAATCCGCCCTTCTCCTCGTCCCAGAACAGCTGCATCGTTCTGGCCTTCAGTTCTTCGGCAAGCTTGCGGTAGGAAGCCGAAGCCGGAATATCCCCCGCCAGTCCGGCAAAAGCGCCCATGGCATCAAGGCTGCGGGCCAGCAACAATTGGATCGTGCTTACAGCCCCCGTATTCTTGAAATCTGCCCAATCCACGAATACCCAGTCTCCGGGACGGCCTTCAAGGAACCCTTCCGTATTCCGCTGCTCCAGGCAGAATTCCATCAGCGAGACGGCGCGGTCGTAATATTGCCTGACGAAACCGGCGTCGCCGGTGTACAGATAATAATCGTAAAGGGAAATAAACCAATACAGGGAGTAATCCAGAATGGTATTAACATGCTTGATGAACGGGTCCTTTCCCCTAAGCGCAACAAGCGTCCGGCGCGTCACATCCAGATCGAAGAAGCTGTAATAATTCATCAGGAAAGCCTGGTAGGCATCCCCGGACCACACCCAGTGGTCCCGTTTGATACCGTCAAGGAAGAATTCCCGCGTGTTGAGGTGCAGGGTGTACAGCCCCATCTCGTAAATCTCGTTCAGCTTCGGATTGGAGCATTCGAAGGAGCCCCGGTAATCGAGCGGCACATATTCATAGAGCATAGAAACCTGGCTCCAGCTTACGCCGGGATCGGCATGAATCCAGACATAGCGGAACGCCTTGGCGTCATCCAGCGTGAAGATGCCGTCTTCGCCGTCTACCTCTGTTCCGTTCACGAAGAGCTCGTCCAGACTGTAACATCCACCCGGGGAAAGCGCCTCCACAATGGATTCTCCGTAATAGATTCTCACAGAGCCGGCGCCTGCCAGATTATGAAACCGAAGGTAGCCAAACGTCTCCCGCCCAAAATCGAGCAGCGGAAAGCCATCCCGCAGCTCGATGGAGGCCGGCTCCTGCGGTATAACTGCCAGACGGAACTGCGACGGACGGTTCTCAGGCGAATCGAATGTCCAGGACCCTGCCGGGAGCCAGTCGTTCTGATAGGAGCTTGCCTCCCAGTCCGGGCCGGTCCGCACATGCTCACCTTCAATCAGCAGGGCCGGTGCTTCAGCATCGCTGAATACACATACTGTAATTTGATGGCGGCCGGCCGGAAGTGTAATCACCGGAGCGTTCGAACGGTAATTCTCCATGCCGTCCAGAAAGAGCGAGAAGGTGCCCTCCGCCGTGATCCGGATTTGCTCCTCCTGCGGCAGATCGTAGGTATACCGGAAGCTGACGTTCGAGTAATGACGGTCCAGCCGCCAGAAGACCGGGTACATCACGCCCCGCGACTTGCGCTTGACGGACACTTTTTCATGAAGCCGTATTTCGAAATCGCCCGGATACCAGATCCAGGCTGCTGACGGATTGTTCGTAAACTGTTCCAATGTGTAATCCCCCTTCGCCGTTTGCTGGTTTGATTGTATACCATTCACGTGAAAACCAAGGGTGGATATAGTGACAAATACAACCGTGAAATGTGACTTTAGATAAAAAAGAATGAACCGACAGCGCAGGCTCATTCTTCCGTAAAGGTATATCTCTGATTCACTTGTGATCCTTGCTCATCATTTGGATGTTTCGACGTAAAGCTCATTCATAACGGTTTGAATGCGGTAGGAGTGTTCAGGTAATTCCGATTCGATAAATGCTTTTACAGCATGCGCTTCGATGTCATACATCACTTCAAGCTCTTTAGAAAAAAGCTTGCGCTCTTCTTGAATTAACTTGGCTAAACGGGGTTTCGCTTGCGGCGAAATCTCGTGCGCTATAATTTGTTGAAGGGCTTGTACATAGCAATCCAAAGGTCTGGCCCCGACGATCTTCACACCTTTATTGTCCTCGTTGACCATTATAACGGTTGGAAATCCCCGTACGCCTAAGCGGGAGGACAGCTGAAAATCCTCCTCCAGCAAATCCTGGGCGGAATCGAGCGCGGCTTCTTCAACGATGTGCCGGCCATCCAGTCCGAGCTGGTCAACGATGGTTGCCAGCACTTCATCTTCAGCAATATTTTGATTAGATACAAATACCGCTTCCCGGGCGCGTCGTAAGAAATCCGTTTCTCTGCCTTCATGTCTGTGCTGGATAACCTTGAACACTCTCGAAGGCGGGAATGAGGATTGAATAGGACGGGTATGCCATAGCGATCCGTCGATGGGCATACGGGAATGCTTGCCCACTTCGCGCCAATGCTCAGCAACATCGGACGGCTTCTGGATACCGTTGCCTCCATCCGAAAAGCCCTTCCAGCTCGGCAGCAAGCCTCCCATTATGATTTTCAAATGAAAGTACTGCCCATATTCCTGAATAAAACGGCCCAGGACAGGCTCCAAAGCCCAGCAATGAGAGCAAATCGGATCCGTAACATAATAAAGCGTCACATTCTTCCCGGCTGGGTTCAGATCAATTTCCTGCACGGCTTCTTCATCTGCAGCACCACAAATGCCGGTCTCCATATCGCACATCATATGAGAATCTCTCATGCGTAATTTCAGCTCCTATACGGTTATTATAAGTGACATGATTTATTGTCCTTTGTATAGTATGATTATATTGCGTATAATCTTATGAACAAGTACTATTATTTTTAATACCTAGTATAATTTATATACTATTGGAGGATTTAGTATGAAATACGAGCTGAATTTAGAACAGCTTTGTCCGGCTACGTTTGCCTTTCATGTGATCGGCGGCAAATGGAACCTTCCTATTCTTGCTCACTTAAGCGAGGGAGAAGGAATCCGGTATAATGAATTAAAAAGGAGACTTAACGGCATTACAGGCACCACGCTCACCAACTGCCTCAAAGACCTTATTGAAAACGGAATCGTGCATAGAGAGCAGTACAACGAGATCCCTCCGCGCGTGGAATACTCGCTAACTTTATCAGGGAGGGAATTAGTTCCGCTCATAGAGGCCATCGTTGCCTGGGGAGAAAGGAACATCCACACCATTGAAAGAAAATAAGGCATGTATTTAAGAGGGGAAAGCGATCCTGATGGAAGCAGACGGAGATGTTAAGAATAGCCGAGTTATGAACAAAGCCAAAAAAGCCCCGGTCCATCACTCTCCGGTCTCGGAGCATTTCCGGGGGTCTCTCCCTTTGTTCGTAAACCGTTATAATGAAGGCTTTGAACTCCGGGAACATGAACATGAGTATCTGGAGATGGTATATGTAATGTCGGGCGAAGGTTATCACTACGTCGGAAGCAGCATGGAACGGACCTCCAAAGGCTGCCTGTATATTTTGCCGGTCGGTACCTCTCATATCCTTCGCCCCGGCGACACTTCAGGCAAGAATAGCCTTATTGTCTATAACCTGTGCATCCTGCCCGGGTTTATCGGGATGCTGAAGAGCTGGCTCTCGTCCTACAGCAGCAGCGGCGGATTATGGTCGATTTATGACGGTGAGCCGGGGAGTCATATTGCCTTACTGGATAAAGCGATGCGCTTCCGGGAGCCGTTCGAGCAGCTTCACCGGGAGTTCGAAGAGCAAAAAGCGGGTTATGAGACAAGCATGTTCTCCATTCTGCTGCAGTTGACGGTGCAAATTTCCCGGCAGATGGAAGCGGCGGACGAATACAGCGGCAAAGCGGGAATAAGTGGAATGCATCGGGACATGTCCGGACTGCTTGACTACGTCAACCAGCATATCGCCGAACCTCTGACCCTTGAGCGGTTGGCGGCGGAGGCCGGCTTAAGCCGCAGACATTTCATCCGGAGGTTTCAGCAGCTGACCGGGATGGGCTTCTCCGGCTACCTGCAGCATAAACGGATCGAGTTAGCCTGCCGGCTGCTGCTGGAAACCGGAGACACCATCGAAAATATCGCAAAAAGCACAGGTTACCGTGACTTGACGCATTTCCGCCAGATGTTCCGCAGAATTATGGGGACCTGTCCAAAGGATTACCGTAAAAGCGGTAAATCGTAGATTCCCCCACAAAGTGATGCCAAACTGTAATAATGCTCAAAAAAACGCTGCCCTAAGGCAGCGTATCCTTCAGCTTTTCACCGGCTTCCTGCAGCGACTGGAAGGTTCCGGCGTCGCTCCACCAATCCTGAAGCACGTCATAGGTCAATTTGCGGTCCTTGGCATACAGATTGTTCACGTCGGTAATTTCCAGTTCGCCTCTCTGGGAAGGCGATACCCGGCGGATAATATCGAATACGGCTTCGTCGTACATATAAATGCCGGTAACGCAGAACTGCGTTTGGGGATGCTCCGGCTTTTCTTCAATGTAGGTGATCAAGGAAGGGTCCTCGCTGTCGAATACAGGAACGCCGTATCTGCGCGCGTCCTCCACCGGCTTCAGCAGCACCTTGGCCGTGCCTTGCGGCTGTTGCATGTATTTCTCCACATAAGGCGTCAGATCATCCATAAAGAGATTATCACCCAGCAGCACGACAAAGCGTTCACCCGGGAGAATAAAGCCCTCCGCCAGTTCCAACGCTTCCGCAATGCCGCCGGCGGCTTCCTGGATTTTGTAGGTCAGGGATACGCCGAATTCCGCCCCGCTTCCCAGAAAATCCGTATACTGCCCCGCGGACTGCTTGCTGATGACCAGGAGAATATCGGTTATACCCCCCCGGCGCAGTCGGTCGATGCCGTAGCACACCATAGGATATTTGCCGACCGGAAGCAAATGTTTGTTCATAAGCCGGGTCAGCGGATAAAGTCTTGTTCCTGTTCCGCCCGCCAATATGACTCCTTTCACTTACTTTCCTCCTTTTTATCTGTGTCTTTAGCCTTCGGGTCAAGTCTTCAAATGAACTGGGCCGGATCGATCTGCCATTTCTCGATGTACAATCTCCGGTTGCGCTCCAGCAGTTCGGACAGTACTTCGGCATAATGCTCCTTGAAGCTGGCGCTGCCTTCATGATGTACGAGGCAGTCTCCTGCAATGAGCAGCTGGTAGCCGCGCAGTCTGGCGCGGTAGCAGTAGTCGTCGTCTTCGAAATGTCCCGGCGAAAAGCGCTCATCGAGCAAGCCTACCGTCTCGAGCAGCTCTCTTTTGAACAAAAAACACAGGCCAACCAATCTGCGGGCCTGCCGCCATTTGCGCGGGTCTTGCACGTTGGCTCTTCGCGCTTCCTCATAGAAACCGGCCAGGTCCGTATAATGGGTCTTCACCCGCTGCAGCCCGCTGGCATAGTTGGTGACCGGACCGACAATACCAACCTCCGGAGCGCTGTACAGCGCTGCCTTCAGATTATCCAGCCAGCCCGGCGCCACGATGACGTCGTTGTTGAGCAGCAGCAGCTCATCGCCCGAAGCCAGCTGCAGCCCCAGATTGCAGGCCGCCGGAAAGCCGCGGTTCTCGGGAAGCGACACAAATGTAATATTATCGGAACGGCAGTACAGGTCTGTTCCGTCCTCCGAAGCGTTGTCGACGACGATGATTTCATAGGGGACTGCGGTATGGGCTCTAATCGCTTCTATACAAGGTCGCAGCAGGCCGAGTCCGTTGTAGGTGGGGATTACAATGCTGGTCATCGTCATATGCGGTTCCTCCATGCCGCGAGCCGCCGCCGCTCTTCCAGCTGCCCTGCGGGAGACTGCGGGACGGCGGGCTGACGCTGCCTTAGCACTTCATGCAGCGCCTCTGCATGATCGCCGGCAATCAGCTGCTCCACTGCATTGCCGGCCCCCGTATTGCTCTCACGCAGCCGGTTATGCTTGATTACATTCACCGCGCCCGCCTTCTCTACCCGCAGCCCCTTCATAAGCGCGAGGGCATGCGCCTTAGGCGGGACCATCAGCTCACGGCAGCCGATGCACTCCAGCGCGCGCCGTGACAAGGCATGCGGGACGGCGGTCAGCGAGCTGGCCCCGAGATCCTGCCGGTCCAGTACGGCGTTCAGATACAGCTTGCAGCGGGTCACATTGTCGCT
This sequence comes from Paenibacillus tepidiphilus, assembly GCF_008635795.1. Classification (GTDB taxonomy): domain Bacteria; phylum Bacillota; class Bacilli; order Paenibacillales; family Paenibacillaceae; genus Paenibacillus_AQ; species Paenibacillus_AQ tepidiphilus. Next base: position 249,312 of record NZ_VWRQ01000007.1, read on the forward strand.
GAGGCCGAAGGGCGGCAGGAGGCCGTCCAGATCATTCAGCGCTACATCCACCCCGCCGTCGACGGCATGCGCAAAGGGGGCCAGCTTGCTTGCCGGCATATTCATGTCTCCGTCCAGAAACAGCAGGATATCGCCCCGGCTCAGCTTGGCTCCGAGCGCCCGCCCCACATCATGGCCGGCCGATTCCGGGCAGTGCACGATGATTGCCTTGCGGCACAGCCGTGAGCGCTCATAGCTGTAATCGGTACAGCCGTTAAGCACCACGATAATTTCCGCCGGGCTTAGGCGTTCCACCTGCTTCAGCAGACCCGGCAGGGTATCCGCCTCATTCCTGGCGGTGATGATAACAGACAGTGCGCCTTTGAGTCCGGGTAGCGGGCGGGCCGGGCTGCCGGCTCCCGGCTTACGTCCGGCAGCCGGCTTGCCTGCGCCGCTGCGGCGGCCCTGCCGGGAGGAAGCGCTGCGGCGGACCGCTGTCTTGGCCTTGCCGGCTGCCGGACGGGAGGCGGCCCGGGACCCGGCCACCGCCCTTGTGCGGGAGACGGCACTGACGCCGAGCGACAGCCTGCGACCGCTGCCGGATGCAGCTTTCGTACCGGATATCGTCACCTTACCATCTCCCTTCGCCGGGTGCCGTCGCTGAAGCCGGCTCTTGGTCCGCGGTGTTCCAGCACCCGGGCAAGCGCCTCGAGATGATCCTGCACCACTATTCCCTGCAGAGGATCGATTCCTCTCCGTTTGCGGCGGACGGCATTCAGCTTACCGACCGGAACATGCTGCGCGGTCTGTACCTGCAGCCCCGCCATTACCGCCTGCGCATGGGCTAACGGCGGTTTGGACAGGATAGACGACCCGAGAACATCAAGTGCACCGCGGCTAAGGGCATGGGGGACAGCCGTCAAGGTGCAGCCTTTCAAGTCGGAGCGGCCGAGCAGCAAATTAAGCGCATGCTTGGAAAGCACTACCGGATGAGGCCGGGCGCTGCGGACCGGTCCGGAATAATCGTTAAGCGCCACATCAGCCCCGCTGCTTATGGCGGCCACGAACGGCCGCAGCTGGGCTGCAGTTACCGGCAAATCTCCATCCGTAAATAACAGAATTTCACCTATGGCGGCTTCGGCACCGACACTCCGGCCGACATCATGCCCGAGCGCCTGCCGGAACAACAGCACCTTCGCTCCCATTGCCGTTGCGATGTCCGCTGTCTTGTCAGTCGAGCCGTTGACCACTACAATAACCTCGCAGCGCGGATGAACCTTCCGGGCCTCCGCAATGACTCCGGCAATGGTCCCGGCCTCGTTCATTGCCGGAATGATGACAGAGACATACGGCTCCGGATGATTGCCCGGGGACACCGCGATGTCACTCCGTTTCGGACGGGGACTTCGCCGCGCTGCGCGTAAGATCCGCCGGCCTGTGCGGCGGGCGGATGTTCGTTTATGCTTCAAGCTCATCCACCTTCCTTGCAGGGCGTCTTTACCGGGTCCGGGGAGTTACATCACAGTCTATGTATTTCACTGAACCGGGTAACGGCGGGTGTCTCACTTTTCGATAAAATAAGGACAATAGCCCCCGCTTCTTTCACCCCGGCACAGTATATTTCCTTATAACAAAAAAGTCAGGCGCAGCGGGCGGCTGCGCCTGATTGGCATGCAAACGGCAGGTTAATCGAAGATACGGTGATCGGCGGAGGATTTCGTCAGCGGCGAGCCGAGGGCTATCCAGGACAGCACCCCGTAGAAATGCGGGGATTCCCGCAGGCGGTTCACCTGGATGACTGCTTCGCCGCCGGAGCGGTTCTTCAGGGAAGCATGGAAGAACGGCTGGTTGGTCATCGCCACAAGCACATATCCCGTATGCCCGAAATTCTCATCGAAGGATACTGTAACGTCCACACTCTCGGCGCTGCCGCTGAACATAAAGGCGGTCATGCCGAACTGCTGCAATACACCGCGGTTTCCGGCACTCTGCACCGGGCTGAAGGACAGATGCTCCGGATGTACCGCTCCTCTGGCCAGATGCTGTGCATGAACGGCTTCACGAGCGATATGACGGTCCTGAATGCTATCCGGCCCCAATTCAGCTGTGCCCGTGCCGCCTGCCGACAGCTTCTCGTGGACCTCATCGGCCAAATGCGTCAGCCCGATGACGCCGGGAAGCAGGTGCCGCTCTTCAAGAATGCCATCGACCAAGTGATCTCCGTATATGCTCTCCGGCTGCAAATGCCGGGATTCTACCGCACCATCCGCCAGATGCTCGCTGTAGATGCTGCCGTCTGACAGTTCGCGGAGCTGTGCTTCCTCGGACAGATGCTGCAAGGTGATGCTGCCGGGCGACAGGTGCTTGGCGCCTACCGCGCCTTCTGCCAGCTGACTGGAGCCTACCGCTCCGGCTGCCAGTTGCTCAGAACCTACAGCCCCGGCCGCCAGCTTCTCGCCGGTGATGCTGCCGTCCTGCAGTTCGCGGGGCTGCGCTTCCTCGGACAGATGCTGCAAGGTGATGCTGCCGGGCGACAGGTGCTTGGCGCCTACCGCTCCGGCCGCCAGCTTCTCGCTGGTGATGCTGCCGTCTTGTAATTCGCGGGGCTGCGCTTCTTCGGACAGATGCTGTAAGGTGATGCTGCCAGGCGACAGGTGCTTGGCGCCGACTGCACCTTCAGCCAACTGGCTGGAGCCTATCGCTCCGGCCGCCAGCTTCTCGCTGGTGATGCTGCCGTCTTGTAATTCGCGGGGCTGCGCTTCTTCGGACAGATGCTGTAAGGTGATGCTGCCCGGCCGGATGTGGCGGCTTTCCACTGCTTCCTGGGTCAGATGATCGCCGTGCACGCTGCCCGGCGACAGATGCTCAGCGCCTACTGCTCCAGCCGCCAGCTTCTCGCTGGTGATGCTGCCGTCCTGCAGTTCGCGGGGCTGTGCTTCTTCGGACAGATGCTGCAAGGTGATGCTGCCCGGCCGGATGTGGCGGCTTTCCACTGCTTCCTGGGTCAGATGATCGCCGTGCACGCTGCCAGATGCCAGATGCTCAGCGCCTACTGCGCCTTCAGCTAACTGGCTGGGGCCTACCGCTCCGGTCGCCAGCTTCTCACCGGTGATGCTGCCGTCCTGCAGTTCGCGGGGCTGTGCTTCTTCGGACAGATGCTGCAAGGTGATGCTGCCGGGGCGGATATGGCGGCTTTCCACCGCTTCCTGAGTCAGATGATCGCCGTGCACGCTGCCAGATGCCAGATGCTCAGCTCCGACTGCTCCTTCAGCCAACTGGCTGGAGCCTACCGCACCGGCCGCCAGCTTCTCGCCGGTGATGCTGCCGTCCTGCAGTTCGCGGGGCTGCGCTTCCTCGGACAGATGCTGCAAGGTGATGCTGCCGGGACGGATGTGACGGCTCTCCACCGTTTCCTGGGTCAGATGATCGCCATGCACACTGCCGGGCGCCAGATGCTCAGCGCCTACTGCGCCTTTCGCCAGATGGCTGGAGCCCACCGTTTCGGCTGCCAGTTGCTCAGCGCCCACCGCACCGGCCGCCAGCTTCTCGCCGGTGATGCTGCCGTCCTGTAATTCGCGGGGCTGCGCTTCTTCGGACAGATGCTGTAAGGTGATGCTGCCGGGGCGGATGTGACGGCTCTCCACCGCTTCCTGGGTCAGATGATCGCCGTGCACGCTGCCCGGCGACAGATGCTCAGCGCCCACTGCTCCTTCAGCCAACTGGCTGGAGCCTACCGCTCCAGCCGCCAGCATCTCGCTGGTGATGCTGCCGTCCTGTAATTTGCGGGGCTGCGCTTCTTCGGACAGATGCTGTAAGGTGATGCTGCCGGGGCGGATGTGACGGCTCTCCACCGCTTCCTGGGTCAGATGATCGCCATGCACGCTGCCAGATGCCAGTTGCTCAGCGCCCACCGCGCCTTCCGCCAACTGGCTGGAGCCTACCGCTCCGGCCGCCAGCTTTTCGCTGGTGATGCTGCCGTCCTGCAGTTCGCGGGGCTGTGCTTCTTCGGACAGATGCTGCAAGGTGATGCTGCCGGGACGGATGTGGCGGCTTTCCACTGCTTCCTGGGTCAGATGATCGCAGTGCACGCTGCCGGGCGCCAACTGGAAGGGACCGACTGAGCCAGCTGCCAGCTTCTCGCCCCCAAGGCTTCCGTCCGGAATCAGCTCGGCACTCAGTGTCTCATGCGCCAGATGCTTCAGTGTGATGCTGCCAGGACGGATATGGCGGCTTGCCACCGCTTCCCGGGTGAGATGATCGCCATGCACACTGCCGGAAGCCAACTGGGCAGCGTTGACTGCACCTTCCGCCAGCTTCTCACTGCCAAGACTGCCGTCCGGCAGCAGATCGGGAGTCAGCGTCTCTTCAGCCAGGTGCTTCAGCGTAATACTGCCGGGACGGATATGCCGGCTCTCCACCGCCTCCTGGGTCAGATGGTCACCGTATACACTGCCGGGTGCCAATTGAAAGGGGCCGACCGCGTTCTCTGCCAGCTTTCCGCCGTCAATACTGCCGTCCGGAAGCAGGTCAGGAGTCAGTGTCTCCTCAGCCAGATGCTTCAGTGTAATGCTGGCAGGACGGATATGCCGGCCATCCACCGCGTCCTGAGTCAGATGGTCGCCGCTTACACTTCCAGCCGCCAGATGCAAGGGACCGACTGCTCCTCCCGCCAGCTTTTCGCCCCCTAGGCTTCCGTCGGGCAGCAATGCGGGAGTCAAAGTTTCCTGCGCCAGATGCTTCAACGTTATGCTTCCCGGCCGGATATGGCGGCTCTCTACCGCTTCCTGAACCAGATGGCCGCCATATACACTGCTGGGAGCCAGATGGAAGGAGCCGACTGCTCCGGCTGCCAGCTTCTTGCTGCCGACACTGCCGTCAGGCAGCAGTTCAGGGGTCAGCGCATCTTGTGCCAGATGCTTCAGCGAAATGCTGCCGGGGCTGATATGGCGGTTCTCTACCGCTTCCAGAGCCAGATGGTCACTGTCTACACTGCCTGGAGCCAACTGGAGGGAGCCTACCGAATCTTCCGCCAGTTTCTCGCTTCCCAGGCTGCCGTCGGGCAGCAGATCCGCACTTCGGACCTCTTCGGCCAGATGATCGAGGGTGATCTCGCCAGGGCGGACATGGCGGCCTGAAACTGCATCATCCGCCAGATGGGTCCCGCTGACGATACCCTGCTGCAAATGACGGGAGGAAACAGCCTCATCCGCCAGCTTGGCTTCGCTGATGCTGCCATCCTGAATTTGAATTGACGAGACGGCATTCGGTAGGATATGCCCGTTACCGATGGTCATCGGCCGGATATGCGCGCCGCTGACGCTTCCGGGCAGCAAATGCTTACCTTGCACGGAGGTATCGGCAAGGGCATCCGGTCCGACGGCCCCGGCCGCCAGATGCTCGGCAGTTACTGCTGCAGACGCAAGTTTGGCAGATTCCACACTACCGTCGGCCAGCTTACCGGATGTCACCGACAGGTCCCCGAGTTTATCGGTCGAGACGCTCTCCGGAGATAGCTTAAGTGAGGTTACGGCGTAGTCGGCCAAATGATGGGGCTGAACAGCTCCTGCTGAGAGGTGAATCTCCTTGACCGAGCCCGCAGCCAGCTTTTCTTCAGAGACCGAACCGGCCTGCAGTGCAAAAGCGCTCACGCTGTTCTCTCCCAGATGACGGCGCTCCACGGCGCCCGGTGCCAGATGCTCCGCATCCACTGCGGCTTCCTTCAGCACCCGTCCGCTGACACTGGAGTCGGCCAGATGCCGCTCCTCCACGGCACAGAATGCAATATGCTCGCCATTTACCGCTTCCTTGCTGATAATAGCGGATGTTACCGCCCCGGCAGTGAGCTTTGCCGTGTTGACCGCACCATCCGCAAGCTTCGGAGTGGTCACGCTCTGCGGACGCAAATGCTCTGATAATACCGCTTCCCCGGCGAGCTGTTCGCCGGTTACCGCACCGGAGGCGAGGTGGCCCGTTTGCACAGCCTGCTCCTTGATATGGCCGGAGCCGACCGAGTGCGGAGCGAGATGGGAATGATCGACAGCCTCACGCTGCAGATGAAGCGGGCCGACCGCCTGCATGGCAATTTGTGGACTGCGCACTGCGGATTTCGCGATGTGCCGGCTGATCACCGCCTCATCCGCCAGCTTGGTGCCCAGGATGCTTTGATCGGCGATTTTGGAGGAAGTGATCGACTGTTCCACCAGTTGTGCAGTGCCCACTGCACCCTCCGCAAGTTTGACAAAAGAAATACTGCGGTCGGCCAGATGGCGGCTGACAATTTCCCCGTCGGCGATGTGCGAGGCATTTACACTGTCAGGGCTGAGATGATGGCTGCGCACCGCCTTATCTCCGAGCTGCCGGGAGCCGACCGCACCGTCGGTCAGATGTCCGCTTTCTATGACGCCGGAGCCGATCTGCTCTTTCCCGATGAGCCGGTTTGCCAGCTGCTCCCTGCCGATTGCTCCTGGCGCAAGATGCTTCGCCGTAATGATCCCGTCGCTGAGATGATGCCCTTCGACGGCGCCCTCTGCCAGCTTCGCACCGCCAATTTCACCGTCGGCGATCTTCTCGCCCGAAACCGCGTGATCCGCCAGCTTGGAGCGGTCAACGCTGCCGTTGACCAGATGGCGGCTGTCGATGCTGCTGGTCAATATCTTCTCACCGGTCACTGCACCATCCTCGAGCAGTTCACCCGTAATCACCAGCTCGGAAAGATGACGGCTGCCAATGGCCCGGTCAGCGATTTGCTCACCGCCGATAATCCGGTCTGCCAGCTTTTCCGGACCGATGCTGCCGTTCTTTAGCTTCTCGCCGCCGATAGAATGGTCCAGCAGCTTACCCCCACTGATGCTGCCCTCTGCCAGGTGCTCTCCCAGTACAGACTCTGGAGCGAGCTTGGAAGAAGTAATCGCCTTGTCCGCGATATTGATGCCCTGCACCGCATAATCCTGCAGCCAGGGACTGCCGATGATACCATATTTCAGCTTGGAGCCGTCGATTGTGCGGGGAGCGATTTTTTGCCCAGTGACAGCCGCATCCGAAAGATCGTCGGTGTAGACCTTCTGCAGACGCTCCCTCTCCGGGAGAAGCTGCGCCGCCGCTGCTGCCAAGGGAAGCACAGCCTCCGCCTGAACAACCAGAGCTGCTTCCTCCTCCTGCTGCCGCTCTAATTTGGACACATCGGTCTGCAGCGGCGGTTCCGCCACTTCCGTGCTGCTGATCAGCAAAGTCTGCTCCTGCTCCTCCGTTTGCACTGCAGATGCTTGCGCGGCCGAAGCCTCGGTGCCTGATGCCGGTGCAGCAGAATTCTGCACTGCAGACGTTTCTGCTGCAGGCGTATGTTCCGGAGATGCCTTCGCCTCCCGCGTAATGCCAACCGCGGACGTCTGCCCCCCTTGTATCCTTGGACTGCTTTCCAGCATGCTCAGTTCTTCAGTTCTCGGATTATCTACAATATAGAGTCTTTTTTTGTAACCGCGGTTGTTCTTTCTGGAGCCCTTCACAAGCAGTCTCCTCCTTCCATCTGATGTTTCTCCTTGGCATCATATGCAGCATAGTGGGCGAATGACACCCCGGCAAAGCCCCACGAATCACCCTCAAGCACTCTCCACAAAGTAAAGTAATAGCTGCTGCGCCTCAGTCGGATTACTTGGTTAGCCCCCGAAAGTGGATTGTAGTCGATATTTCGACTACATTTGGCCCGTTTACCCTCGCGACAGCACATTGTGGTCGTTTTTTCGACTACATTTGGCCCGTTTACCCTCGCAGAGGCACATTGTGGTCGTTTTTTCGACTACAGTTGGCCTTTTTACCCTCGCAGAGGCACATTGTGGTCGTTTTTTCGACTACAATCTCGCAATCGGCCGTTTACCCTCGCAGAGGCACATTGTAGTCGTTTTTTCGCCTACATCCTGCCCGTTTACCCTCGCGACAGCATATTGTGGTCGATTTTTCGACTACATTCAGGAGTCCGGCGGTTCTGTTTCCTTCAACCATCCCCTGTTCCCCCGTACATTTCCAGAATCCCGGGTACTCTCTCAAGAGAGCACTCTAATCGCAAGCATCCCTCACCTTTAATGGTCCAATATGCGGCAGATGGCTCTGTACCGGCACAACAGGGCATTCCCGCATCCCCCTGCCGTCTCGCCTGTACCTGTGTCAGCACAAAAAAAGGGCATCTGCCGCCGCACATTCGTCCATCCTAGCAACCCCGTACAAACATACACTAGGGGAAGAAAGGGGAACATCCGTGCAGAAATGTCAGAAGATAACGGGAGGAAGAAAACATGGGGCACAAGCTCGTTGGAATACTGCTAAACGCCGCTATGCACCGGGGTGTCCCCCGGCTCCAGACGGGACAGGAGTCACTTGCCAACTATGAGGAAGCCGCCGCAGCCTTCGGACTGATCCCCTGCTTTCTGAAGCTGTCCGATATCGATACGGAATCCGGGTTCTGCATAGCTTACTTAAAACATCCCGAGGGATACCGCACTGTGGTCGTTCCCACTCCGGCGGTCATTCACAACCGGGCAATTTACGACCAGAACAGCCGGGGCGTGGAGCGCCTCATCCGGCAGGGCCTTATGGTTTACAATACATGCAACCGCTACGGCAAGGACCAGATCCACGGGCTGCTGGAGCAAAATGAAGCGCTGAGGGAATTCCTCCCAGCTACGGCATCGGGATACTCCGGACTGAAGGAAATGATGCAGGAATACCCCGATCTGATTCTGAAGCCGAGCAGAGGAAGCGTCGGTCAAGGGGTGATGCGGCTGACCAGCGCCGGAGGGGGACACTGGAGGTGGAGCTACCGGCCGGCCGGCGGCAGGCGCTGGATTAAGGCCAGCGTCAGGCAGGCCGCGCTGCCGGCTTCGCTCAAAGCCAGGCTCTCCAAAGTATCTTATGTCGTCCAGGAACGCGTGCCGCTGGCCGAAATCGACAGGCGCCCCTTCGATCTCCGCGTAACGGTCCAGCGCGGCTGGGGCGGCGACTGGCAGGTTACCGGCATGTTCGCCAAGCTGGCGGCGGCGGGCAGCTTCGTCTCCAATATCGCCCGCGGCGGCGAAGCACTCCCGCCCGCAATGGCGCTGGAGGAAGCCTTCGGCAGCGCGGAAGCGGCGCGCCTGCGCCTCGCCGTCGCCACGCTCAGCCTCGCCGTCGCCCGGGAGCTGTCATTAAGCCTTCCCGGCCTGGCCGACATCGGCCTGGATATCGGCGTCACCGTAGACAAACGGATCTACTTCATTGAATGCAACGCCCGCGACCAGCGCTACGGCTTCCGTAAAGCCGGTCTGGACGGGGTCTGGAAGGACAGCTACCGCAGGCCGATGGGCTATGCCCGCCAGCTGCTCGATCACCCGGCATTGTACAGCGGTTATTGATTTGTCTCCATTTCTATGTCAAGATAATGCAGAGCGGAGAGGTCCCGGGTCCGGGACCTTTGTGCTGCATCATGGAAGGGAGATGGGCATGGTTAAACATTTGCTGCGGCTGATGACCGAGCTGTCCTCATACAGATGGCTGTCCCGGTTGATGGGCGCTTTTTCCCATAGCAGACTTAGCCGTAAATTAATCCCCACATTTATTCGTATGTATCAGATTCCGGCCGGCGAAGCGGAGAAGGACCCCGGCCAATATCATTCGCTGAACGAGTTCTTCAGCCGGAGGCTGAAGCCGGGAATGCGTCCGGTCGCCGGCGGAGACGGCCTGGTCGCAAGCCCTGTGGATGCACGGATTACCGCTATGGGTGAGCTGGATTCCGGCACCATTATGAACGTCAAGGGCCAGGATTACCGGCTGGAAGAGCTGCTCAATCATTCTCCGCATCTGGAGTCTTACAAGAAGGGCTTCTTTTTCGTGCTGTATTTAAGTCCTACCGACTATCACCGGATTCACGCCCCGATCAGCGGCCGCAAGGTGGAGAGTGATTATATCCGCGGACGCGCTTATCCGGTCAATGAATTCGGCATGACCCATATGAAGAATGTTCTGAGCCGCAACGAGCGGCTGATTACCTATATCGCCGGTGCGGACGGAGAGGCGGCGGTGGTAAAGGTCGGCGCGATGAATGTCAGCAGTATCCGTTACTCCGATGAGCAGGCGGAGAGCTGGAATATCGGCGATGACCTGGCCTATTTCGAATTTGGCTCAACCGTCGTCCTGCTGCTGGAGAGCGGCACGTTCACCCCAAGACCGGATTTGACCAGCGACACCAAGGTGAGAATGGGCGAACTGCTCGGAACGATGAAGCGTCTGGATTAACACGTTAACCGGCATGATGATAAGGCATTCACTGCTGAAAGGCGGGAATGCCTTATTTTTATGTCCCTCCATGTTCCCCTATGTTTTCCTATTACAAGCCCCCGCTCGAACATGTCTGATCAATATTTCAAAATTTAAATTTGGTTAATATTCCCTCTATACTTTTCAATGTAACCCTCCGATAAACAAAAGATATATGTGACATCAGGAGGAAGATTGCAGATGGATAAGCTGAAGGACTGGATTCATCAATTACAAAATAGTTCGCTCCGGATTAAACTTCCCGGACTGATCGCTCTGCTCGTCATTGCCATCGTGCTGACAATATCTATATCGGTCTACCAGCTTGGATCAGGCCTTATGCTGGACAAAAGCAAGGATGAAATCAACGCCAACGCCGACCGGATCGGCGAGAATCTCTGGACTGCCGTACAGCTGGAAAGCCAGGCCGCATTCATTATGTCCACCGAGGAATTATTCCGTGTACTGCTGGAGCCAAATGGGGAAGGCGCGGGGCCGGAGGGTGGGATGTTCCAGGGCAATTCCTCTCCCGCTCAGCTCGTCAATGCCAAGCTGGCAGAGGTTGCCGCAAGCTCGCACGGCGTCCAATCTCTGATCGTGCTGGATTCCCAAGGGACTATCGTTGCGGGCAGCAAACCCGAAACCATCGGCGAATCCCGGTCAGACCGTGAATATTTTCAGAAGGCAATTCAGGGGGAGCCCTTCATCAGCGATGCAATTCTCTCCAAAAGTACCGGCGATTTGATCATCGCCTTCTCTTATCCGGTTAAAGATAATGACGGCCAAGTGATCGGGGTTTATTCCACCAACGTAAATTCGGACTTTTTCACGGACAAGCTGGGTAACATCGAGATCAACGATTCCGGACATATTGAGATTCTGAGCCGTAGCGGAACGGTGATGTACAACTCCAAGGATGCGGCCCAGGTGGGCGCCAAGCCGGAAGGTACGGAATCGCTGCTCGCAATGGACACCGGGGGCGAAATCATTGTAGGCCAGGCTGAGCTGGAAACCGAATATCTCCGTTACAACAAAATCCCCGATGCGGATTGGGTGGTGGCGGTCATTGATTCTTACGAGGATATTCAGGAACCGATTGAAGACATGCTGTTCAAAATCATCGGTATCGCCGTTGTGGCTATTCTTCTGTCCGTTGCGCTCGGTCTGCTCATCTCCCGCTCCATTACGCGGCCGCTGGTACAGCTCAGCAGGCTGTTCAAAATCATATCCTCCGGCGATCTCAGCGTGGAGGCCAAGGGCAACTACACAAGCGAATTCAAGCAGCTGGCGGACAGCTTCAATACGATGGTCCGGCACAACCGCGCGCTGATCGCGGATATGAACACCTCCATTGCCGTGCTCGGCGCAAGCACCAGAGAACTGGAAAGCTCTGCGGGTCAAACGGCCCAATCGATTGACGAAACCACCTCCGGGGCGGCGGAAATCGCCAAAGCAATGGAATCGCAGGCGGGCGACACCGAGATGATTGTCGATAAATTTGCCAGCTTTGGCGAGAAGTTCGTCTCAATGAACGGGCGGGCCCAATCGGTCAAGGAACGGGCGGACGATATTATTACCGTCTTCCACGACAGCAGCCGGGTCGTCGAGGAGCTCTCCCGGATCAGCGGTGACAATGACGCGCAGGTGCAGAACATCTCGGTCATCACGCAAAAGCTGCAGCACAGCTCGGACAGCATCGCCCAGATCACCGATGCGATCAACGCCATCGCAGGTCAGACCAATCTGCTGGCGCTGAATGCCTCCATAGAAGCAGCCAGAGCCGGCGAATACGGGCGCGGCTTCGCGGTAGTCGCCTCCGAGATCCGCAAGCTGGCCGAGCAAAGCGCCCGGCAGGCTGGGGAGATCAACGAAATTATCGGCCAGAATCTGGCCTTTGCCCAGGAGAGTTACCGGAGCGTGCAGGAGATCAGGGAAATCTCGGCCCGGCAGGAGGAATTTGTGGGCCGGACCCGCAGCGCTTTTACTGTGATTCATGGCCATGTGGCCGACATTACGGAGCAAATCCGCAGCATGGCCGAAGACCTGGCCCTAATGCAGCAGGACAAGGAAGAGATGCTGGAGTCCACGCAGAACCTGTCGGCCTCCGGAGAAGAAGTCTCCGCTTCCATCGAAGAAGTCAGCGCAACGATGCAGGAGCAGTCCGGAATGGCCCAGCGGCTGTCCGGGATGGTCGTAACGATTGACGGCCTGACCGCCAAGCTGGCGGAAGCCTCCTCCCGCTTCAAGACGGAGTAAGAGCGGCCTTTCCCGCACAGCGAAGCCCCGCCTGCAGACTCGGCAGCGAGTCCTGGACAGGCGGGGCTTTTTGGGTACAGAATATAGAATTAGACATGAACGCATTTAACTCTGGACCACTTCGGTTCCCGCAAGAAAATCATGCAGTGACCTCTTGTCTTCCCGCAGCCCGACCATGAACGCGCTGACGATGACGCCGATTCCCAAAGTCACGGCATACACGATACCTGCCGCTACATTGCGCAGTAACATGGTTCCGATTCCCGGCGGAGAATGGTCGCTGACTCTTCGGATCTGTATTCCGCACAGCCGCTTCCCGACCGTATATCCGCGCCAGAATACAGGCAGCAGCGTTGAATATAAGAACGTAAATATATCGCTCACCGTGTCATTGCCAGTGTCGCCGGTCATGATGTAACTGAGAACGCCCAAAGGTATACCAATGATAATGCCATCCAGCAGCGCCGCTCCAAATCTGATCCAAAAGCCCGCTTGCATGTTAATCTCCCCCCCATGTTCTCGTCAATAGCAACTTTCATCATACCTTATGGAATAGGAGATTTCACCATTTATTTGCAAGGGCCGTCCATTATATCATAAACCTTCCATATTAAAAAGAGGCGTTTCTGCAAAAGCCTAAGCTTTCCAGAAACCCCTCAGCACCAAAATTGACTTTCCCGGTGATATGCCCACCACCGGTTTACGCCCTACTCCGTCACCTTGCTCGGGTTGGCCACCTCGCGGGCCTTCTGCTGTACCTCCTCCGGCTCGCCCAGATAAAACCGGCTCAGCGGCTTGACGTCCTCATCCAGCTTGTACACCAGCGGAACCCCGGTGGGCACATTCAGATTAAGCAGCTCGGCCTCCGGAATATCCTCCATATATTTGATCAAAGCCCGCAGGGTGTTGCCGTGCGCCGAGATCAGCACCCGCTCCTTCTTGCGGATCAGCGGCATGATCCGGTTGCCCCAGAAGTCTCCGACCCGGTGCACCGTATCCTCCAGGCTCTCGCCGCGCGGAATATCCCCGGGCCGTACCTCCTTATAGCGTATGTCGTTACGGGCATACCTTGGATCGTCCGGCTCCAGCAGCGGCGGGCGGACCGACAGGCTGCGCCGCCAGATATGCAGCTGCTCCTCGCCGTATTTCAGCGCGGTCTCCGTCTTGCTGAGACCCTGCAGCGCCCCGTAATGGCGCTCGTTGAGCTTCCAGGATTTCTGCACCGGAATCCACAGCAGATCCATCTCTTCCAGCACCAGATTCAGCGTCTTGATCGAACGCTTCAGCACAGAGGCAAAGGCCAGATCGAACGTGTACCCGGCTTCCCGCAGCAGCTTGCCGGCCGACTTCGCCTCCTGCACCCCTTTCTCCGTCAGATCGGGGTCGCTCCAGCCGGTGAACAGGTTCTGCCGGTTATATTCGCTCTCGCCATGGCGGATCAACACGATTTCGTACATGCTCTCTCTCTCCTTCTCCCGAATGTAATGAGGCTTTCGAACAACGTGGGATGTACTCTTCGATAAAACAGAAGAAACGGCCTCACCGCAGGAGCGGGAGCCGTCATGCCTACTTCTTATTATTCCCCAGAAAGCGTCCCCGGGAATCCCTGGACCTTGAACCTCGCGCCAGCTATGCGCCTATCGGATTTCCGACGGACTCTTGCCGGTATGCTGCTTGAACTGGCGGCTGAAAAAGAAAATGTCGCGGTACCCCAGTGCGTCCGCCACCTCGGTCACGTTCATCCCCGCGTACAGCAGCAGATGCTGGGCCCGCTCGATCCGGGCGCGGATGACATAGGACTGCACCGAGGAGCCGGTAATCTCCTTGAATTTAATCGAGAAATAACGGGGCGACAGACCGGCGCGCGCCGCCAGGTCCTCCACCCGGTGCGCGAGTCCCGGATGCTGGCTGACATAGTTGGCGACCTCGTGGATCACCTCGGACAGCTGGTTGCTGACATGCCGTTCCACGGGCACCATGCGGTCCTCCCGCAGCAGATGGATCATCAGCTGCTTGAGAATCAGCCGCCCTTCTTCTTCCGCAGCATAAGTCTTGACCAGGAACAGACGGACGTAGCGGGCGAGCAGATGCTCGAACTCCACCGTCTCCTGCAGCACGCGGTAAGGCTGGGGAATTTCCGTCACCGGCTCAGTCACATCGAAATGAATATAGGAGATGACCAGCGGCTTCTGCGGATTATGCGTGGCATGGGTGTAATCACCCGGACGGAACAGGAAGCAGCTGCCCTTGCTGACCTGAAAAGGCTCCCCGCTGCGCACAACCGTGCCTTCCCCGCTCCAGACATAAAATAAATCATAATTTTGCAGCGGCTTCTCTCTTTTCTGCCATTTCCAGCCCGGCTCGCAAAAAATCTTGGCCAGGGACGGCAGAATGACAAAAGAGGACGGCGATGCATGCAGCATATTGCTCCCTCCTGAATGTTTCCGATTGGCATAAGGCTGAAACAGCCTGCCTGCTTTTCTTTCCATCATACCTTGTCATGTCCGATTTTGTACATCATTCCAGGCTGCAAGAAGCCGGTTGATGCCTTCCTGCAGCGCCTCCGGCGGAAGATGGGCAAACGAGAAGCAGACTGCGTCCTCCCCCGGGCTCATCCGGTATAGCGCGGCATCGCGGAAATCGGCGCCCCGCGCTGCGGCGGCAGCCGAGAAGGCGGCGAATTCGGCCGCACTGCGCTTCCAGCGGGCATAGATATGCAGCCCGGCATCACCGGGCAGCGGCTCGAACAGCCCGCCAAGCCGCTCTGTCAGCAGGCTGCGCAGCAGGCGGGCGCGCTCACCGTAGAGACGCGTCAGCCGCCGCAGATGGCGGCTGTAGCCGCCTGTGGCCATGAAGCGCGCCAAAGCCCGCTGCTCCAGCGCGCCGGCAGGCTGCGGCTCATAGAGCGCCTTCGCGGCAGTCACCGGCGCCACCAGCGCGGGCGGCAGCACAGCGTAGCCCAGGCGCAGCCCGGCGAACATGCTGTTCGTGAACGAGCCGACATAGACGACCCGCTCCTCGCGGTCCAGCGCCTTGAGCGGCTCAATCGGCCGGCCGGCCCAGCGGAACTCGCTGTCATAGTCATCCTCGACGATGACAGCGCCCTGGCGGCCGGCCCACTCCAGCAGCTGGCGCCGCCGTTCCAGCGGCAGCACCGCTCCGGTGGGGTACTGGCGGCTCGGGGTCACGAACAGCAGCCCCGCCTCCCATTCCTCCGGCTGGAGGCCGCTTTCGTCCACCTTGCCCGCCAGCAGGCGCCCGCCCGCGCTCTCCACCGCGCGGCGGATGCCGTGAAAGCCGGGGTCCTCAACGACCGCCGGACTGCCGGCATCCAGCAGCAGCTGTGTCAGCAGGACGATGCCCTGCATCGACCCGCTGAACACGGCAATCTGCCCGGCCTCGGCGCGGATGCCCCGCGTAATCCGCAGGTGCGCGGCGATCGCCTGCCGCAGGCCGGGATCGCCCTGGGCCGGGCTGCCGCTCGCCAGCAGCCCGCCGCCCTTGCCCGCCGCGTAATGGAGCGCGCTCCGCCACTCGGCATACGGGAAATGCTCCATCGGCATCCCCGCACCGCGGAAGCTGATGCGGTCTTCCGCCGCTGCTTCGCGGAGCGGCGCTTGCCGCTGCATCAGCCGCTCTCCCCAGGCTGATAGCCGGATGGCGGCGGGCGCCGCTCCGCTTGGGCCGGGCGTCTCCGGATACCCGCCGCTGCCGGGGGACGTCCCGGCGCCCTGTTGCGCTGTGCTCCGCCCGGGCGTCACCGGATACCCGCCGCTGCCGGGGGACGTCCCGGCGCCCTGTTGCGCTGTGCTCCGCCCGGGCGTCTCCGGATACCCGCCGCTGGCGAGGGACATCCTGGCGCCCTGTTGCGCCGTGCTCCAGCCGTGCGTCACCGGATACCCGGCACTGCCGTGGGACGTCCCGGCCTGTTGCGCTGTGCGCCGGCCGCTTCCGCCGGGTACGCTTGCGCCCTCCGGCCCAGTCTTCCCGCCTATGTCACCGGACGCTCCGGCCTCTTCTGCGGGCGTGTTCCAGCGGCCGCCGCCGGATGCTCCGGCTTCCTCTAACTTTGCTTCTTCTCCCGCCCCGGCGGCCGGAAAGAAGCTGTGCGGCGAGACAAAGGTGCCCCGGCCGATCTCGGCCTGGATATAGCCGTCGGCCAGCAGCATGTCGTACACCTGCGAGACCGAGCCCCGCGACACCTGGTAGTATTCCGCAAGCTTGCGGGTAGAAGGCAGCCGGGTCCCGCCCGGCAGGGTGCCGTCGAGAATAGCCGCGCGAAGCGCATGGTACAGAGCCAGGTATTTGCGGCGGTACACCGCCAGATACTGGTCGAACGCGAGTGTAAAGTTCATCCTTCCCCTTCTCTCCTGCGGCAGGTTTCAGTAAGTGGACCAATAAAAATAATGTAAACCGGTCCTTTTTCTTTGTCAATTTATTGATTATGCTGAATGCAATTTACGGAAAGGGCGTGTTTGCATCATGCGCAGACAAGAATTTAAGGTAGAAGATGAGCAGGAGCTTACAGCGTTTCTGGATAAAATGAGCTTCGGCTTCCTTGGCACAGGCGACGAGCTGGGCAATCCGCGGGTAACGCCGCTAAATTTTGTTTATAAAGACGGCATTTTCTATTTCCACGGCAGCCATGCCGGCGGCAAAATGGAGGCCATCGCCGGGCGCCCGCAGGTCTGCTTCACCGTGGCCGATGAGTTCGCGCTGATTCCCTCCTATTTCAGCGACCCGGAGATGGCCTGTCCCGCCACCGCGTATTTCAAGAGCGTCACCGCCTTCGGCCGCGCCGAGAAGGTACTGGATCTGGCCGAAAAGGCGGCCGCCATGTCGCTGTTCATGCAGAAGCTGCAGCCTGAGGGCGGCTATGCGCCGATTGACCCCGAGGACCCGCGCTACCGCCCGGCGCTCAAGGCGGTGGCGGTCGTCCGCATCGTGCCTGACGAGCTGACGGCCAAGTTCAAGTTCGGCCAGAATCTGCAGGAAGAGGCACGCTCCGGCATTATCCGCAGGCTGGAGGAACGGGGCGGGGAGCGCGACGCGGAGACGGTTGAAATGATGAAGCGGTATTGCCCTTTTCACAGCTGAAAAGTCCAGCTTTGCCGTGCTGCAAATTTTCTCAAAACAATTTTCAAAAAGGCGGCTTTGATCAGTGACGGCTCTGCAGTGCGGTGATATAATGTTAGGCAATGTTAACGTATATCCCAGATAAATCCCGGAAGGATGAAACCACTGATGAATCCACTGGCTGGTCAATTGAACGAAAGCATCAAGGCAGGCAACCCGCATGTATATGACATGCTCTCAAGCCTGGGCAAAGCGATTTATTTTCCGAAAGAGGGTATCCTGAGTCAATCCGCAGAAGCGACGGCCCATGCGAAGAAATACAACGCGACGATCGGAATCGCTACGGAGAACGGGATGCCAATGCATCTTGCCGTAATTCAGGATAAGCTCTCCGCATACAGCCCCAAAGACTTATACGGCTATGCGCCGCCTGCCGGCAAACCGGAGCTGCGTACCGTGTGGCGGGAAAAGATGCTCCGCGAGAATCCGTCCCTGGAAGGCAAATCCTTCGGCAATCCTGTTGCGACCAACGCTCTGACCCACGGGCTCAGCATTGTGGCCGATCTGTTCGTCGAAGCGGGCGACGCGATCATCTATCCGGACAAGAACTGGGAGAACTACGAACTGACCTTCGGCATCCGCCGGCTCGGCGAGCTGGTGAACTACCCGCTGTTCACCGAAGATATGAAATTCAACAGCGACGGGCTGCTGGAAGCGCTGCTGGCCCAGAAGGACCGCGGCGGCAAAGCTGTTGTGCTGCTCAACTTCCCGAACAACCCTACCGGCTACACCCCGGGCCTTGAAGAAGGCGAGGCCATCGTGGCCGCCATTCTCCGCGCTGCGGAAGAAGGCGTCAACGTGGTTGTCGTCAGCGACGACGCCTATTTCGGTCTGTTCTTCGAGAATTCGCTGAAGGAATCGCTGTTCGGACGTCTGGCCGGTCTCCATCCGCGTGTGCTTGCCGTGAAGGTGGACGGCGCAACCAAGGAGGAATTCGTGTGGGGCTTCCGCGTCGGCTTCATAACCTTCGCTTCGGAAGACAAGGATCTGCTGGCCGCGCTTGAGCAGAAGACGCTTGGCATTATCCGCGCCACCATCTCCAGCGGCTCCCATCCGTCCCAGACCTTTGTGCTGGATGCACTCAAGAATCCGGACTTCCCGGCCCAGAAGGAAGAGAAGTTCCAGATCATGAAGGGCCGCGCGAACAAAGTGAAAGCCCTGCTGGACAGCGGAAAATACGGCGACGACGTATGGACGTATTATCCATTCAACTCCGGGTACTTCATGTGCCTGAAGCTGCATACCGTATCCGCCGAAGCGCTGCGGCTTCACCTGATCCACAACTACGGCCTCGGTACCATCGCCCTCGGCGAGACCGACCTGCGCATTGCGTTCTCCTGCATTGAGGAAGAACAGCTTGAAGACCTGTTCGACATGGTATATGCCGGTATCCGGGACTTGGAGAAGGCTTAAGCGGCCAGGAGTTTTGAATAGGAGCTTTGACTAGAAGCTTTGAATAGAAGCTTTGACTAGAAGCTTTGAATAGAAGCTTTGAATGGAAGCTTTGAATAAGATCGGGACGATTGGCATAATTAATTATGGCTTAATGTAACGGGAGTTTCCCTCTACCTTATTGAAATGGGAATATTTCAATAATAGCGGGTAACTCCCTTTATTTTTCACTCCTGCTGCTGGGCGGTCGAGCTCTGATACTAGTACCTTGACCAATTCAAATTCCAGGACATAAGTGCTTTAATTCCCCTCTAGTTTGCTCGGTTATAAAGTGCCATTGCACTGATTTCTGAGCCTGGTTTCGTTTCACTTCCCATGCAGTCACTTCTTGCTGGAACCGTTCTAAGCAGCCAATTCGGCGATGCAAACACTAGCGCACAGGTGAAATTAGGTGGGGATTTTCACTAACCCTGAACAAGAGCAACATGAGAACTTTAAGGTACTGTCCTGCTTTTCGTTAGGTGTGCTTGGTTTGTGAATTATGGTCGGTTTTTCGCCTACGTTTGCCCTGTCTATCTTCACTGCAGCCCATTGTGGTCGGTTTTTCGACTATAATGGGTGTGTTTTCCTCCACGGCAAGACATTGTGGTCGATTTTTCAACTACGTTTGCCCTATTTACCTATACGGTAGCCCATTATGGTCGATTTTTCGCCTACAATAGGATTGATTAACCGGACTGTGCTGTTTGTCGGCCTGTTCACGGGAAAGAGATGTAGGTGCGGACGTCTCCAGCCTTACTCGCAAATAGATGGTGCATAGCTACAATTTGATGCGGTCAATGCACTAGTTTGATTTTCGCACACTAATATTGCCATTTTTGCGGATTTCAGCAGTCTAGTTCGATTATCGCTACTTAATTTGTCCGGTTTTAGTGTAGAAGTCGATTTCGGCCCATATTAAGTAGCGTTTATCCAATAAGACTTGTAATTCTCTCCAAACAAGTGAAATTAGGTGGCGATTTTCCAACTGTGACGTTATGCATTCTAACTTTGATCTCTGCTGCAACGATTCTCCGGTACATATCCTCGTTCATATAGGCTATGATCCTGCCAGTTGGCGGCTCCGGCGCCCAGTTTGTTTTTTTCGCCCCCTCGTGCGGCACCAGCCTATACACGTTTAGCCCTCCGCACATACAATACGGTGTACTCAAGTACAGCACACCACTCACGAGAAAGGGGAATGAACATGAGCGAAGAAGTAAGAGGCGGATACGGATACGGCGGATTTACAAGCACGGGTGCAATCCTGGTTCTCTTCATTCTGCTTGTCATCATCAGCCGTTCACTGTTTGTCTAACCGGGAATGAAATTCCCGGGAGGGAGCTGACATAGCTCTCTCCCCTTCCCAGTGTTGACAGCATTCCCTGGGCAGCCTACAATCCGGCAAGTATGCAGGGCATACTTCTTGGTATACAGTGGCACCCTCCCGCCAGAGCGGGACAAGTAGAAACGGTTACCGTCCTATACTGGGCGGTAACCGTTTCTGCGAGAAAGCTAAGAATAAAGTACAGCATGGAAGATATACTTTCTTATCCTTACACAAAGACGCCTTGACGGAGTAATTCTCCTCAAGGCGTCTTTACATTGCACCGCCGCAATCAGCGGTGACCAGTCGCTCCGGCGGAAGCTACAGGTCTTCGTCCGGCGCGGCTTCTTTGCGCTGCAAATGATTGCGGAACAGGTAACATACCAATAGTCCGGCAGCAAGCGTGCCAAGGGCCGGCAGCAGCCGTGTACTAAGCGTGAAGAGCAGCGGCAAACCGGTCACCAGGGCCAGCACCAGATGGAAGCGGCTGATAAACCCTACACTGCTGCGGCCCTTGCTGCCTTCCGGCAAGGGATAGACCGTCAGCCAGAACGATTCGCTGTGCAGCTTGCGCAGCGCCGACAGCTGGATACCAAGCAGAAAGATGAACAATACATAGATGCCGCTGCCGATATAGCTGGCCCGGTTCCACCAGACCAGCAGCAGGGCAAGCAGTGCGATCCGCAGCACAATGCCGAAGATGTCGCCCCGTGCGAAGCTCTTGGTCAGCAGGAAGCGGTAGGCATTCTCTTTGCGCCAGGGAAGGCCCCCTCCCCAGCGGGCCAGATAACGCCGCTGGTACACCCGTTGCTCCCGTCCCGGCACATCCACGAACCAGCCGAGCACCATCAGCGCTCTCGCGCCCTGATTCCGTTCCGTGGCGATCAGCCGCTCCCATGGAACGGACAGCCGTTTCGGCACCGCCAGCGAAGCGGCATACGCCGCACCCAGCAATGCGATGAAGATGAGAGCCTTCAGCGGCGTCTGCCACAGCCAGGCTGCTACCATCAGCGTGCTGACGGCCCAGCGCAACAGCTGGTACCCGCTTGCGGCAGTGCGGGACTGCATCGCGAGCTCACGCCACAGCCCATAGCTGGCCAGCAGCTTGACCAGCGCCAGCACCAGTGCGGTGGCCAGCAGGTCCCGGGGTGCAGATTCTGAACGTATGTACAGCGGCCACAAAGTGATGAGCACAACCAGCAGCCGCAGCAGCTTCCAGACATTCCCGCTCACCCATGCCGGAGCGAAATACTCGCGCATCCGGTGGCCCTGCGGAAGCAGGAAGATCGTGTCCGGCTGCTGCAGATAGGTCCGGAATCCGCTGTGCACCGCTGCCGGGGCGAGCAGCACCAGCATGATCCAGCGGATCGGGAGGCCCTCCGGAACATCGCGCAGCAGTGAAGTATACCAGGCGGAGAAGATAATCAGCACCAGAATAAATACCATGGCTACACCGCTTTGAATAATGTAGCCCATATAAGGCAGCAGGCTTCCCATGAACCTGCTGCGCCGCTTGCGGCGGAGCTCCTTCAGGTCCATCTCATTTCCCTCCCTGAACCAGCTCGTAGAACAACTGCTCCAGATTCAGTGACCGGCCGCCCGCTGCGGCATTCATCTCGGCCAGCGTTCCCTGGGCAATGACCCTGCCGTGATGCAGCAGCACGAAGCGGTCGCAGTAATTCTCAATGGTGGAGAGAATGTGGGAGCTGAGCAGAATCGAAGCTCCCGATTGCTTGAGGTCCATCATGAAATCGAGCAAGGAACGGATGCCCAGCGGGTCAAGCCCGAGAAAAGGCTCGTCGATGACATACAGCGCCGGCCGGGCCACGAAGGCGCACATGATCATTACCTTTTGCTTCATGCCCTTGGACAGATGGGCAGACAGGGTATCCATCTTGTCTTCCATATTAAACAATCTGGCGAGCTGCAGGCTGCGGGTCTCATAGTCGGCGCTGTCGACGCCGTAGGACCTGGCCGTAAATTCCACATGCTCGCGCACCGTCATTTCTTCGTACAGAAGCGGAGCCTCGGGCACGAAGCTCAGGGCATTGTGGTAGCTCTCGGGGTCCTTGGCGCGCGTCTTGCCCTGCACCATAATTTCACCTTTATGCGGCGACATCAGGCCGAGAATATGCTTCATGGTCGTGCTCTTGCCCGCCCCGTTCAGTCCGATCAGCCCGACCATCTCGCCGGGCTGTACGGTCAGCGCCACATCGTGAAGCACTGGCTTATTCAGGCTATAGCCGCCGCTGAGGTCGGAGATTTCCAGCACCGGGGCTGTGTTCATCGGCCATCGCCTCCCGTGGTTTTGTTCTTGAGCCATTTCGGCGCACCTTTATTCTTGCGGATCTTCTCGCTCTCGGCGCTGCGCTTCTTGCCTCCCGGCGCAGCTGCCCCACGTCCGCCTGGCGCAGCTGCCCCGCGTCCGCCTGGCGCCGCACTTCCCCGGCCCGCTGCCGCCGGCCCGCGTCCGGCCGGCGCAGCTCCCGCGCCGCGGCGCTGCTGCGGCCGCGCTTCACCGCCGGGCGCAGCTTCCGCCCGCCGCCCGTCCCGGGCGCTGCCAGGCTCCGGCTGCGCGCCGGAGATCCGCGCCGGCTTGCCGGCACCGTGCGGCGGCTGGCCATCGCGGCGCGGGCCTCCGCCGCTCTCCCGGCCCCTGCCGGCATCGCGGTCTGCCCGCGCTTCATCCGCGGCGACTGCCTTGCCGGCGAACAGCTCGCGCTGCTCCAGCCGGATATCCAGCTCGCGCGCGAATTTGCGCATGATGAACGTCTGCTGCTCCGTGACGATCGAGACTGACAGGCCGCGCCGGCCCATCCGCCCGGTCCGTCCGGCCCGGTGCACATAATGCTCGGCGTCGAATGCCGGATCGTAGCTGACCACCAGCGCCAGATCCTCGATGTCCAGCCCTCTGGCTGCCACATCACTGGCCACCAGGACGCGGAACTTGCCGTCACGGAAGCGGTTCAGCACATGGCTGCGTGTTACCTTGTCGGCATCCCCGTACAATGCCGCGGCCGGAAGCCCCAGGAAATTCAGCTTGGCCTCTACCTCGGCGATGTCTTCGGTAGCGTTCACGAACACAATCGCCCGCTTCGGGTTGAACGCGCGGATGACCCGGCGCAGCATATCGATCTTGTTCCGCTCTTCAGTGACCACATAGATATGCTCCAGCCCTTCGGCGGTCATCACTCCCGGATCGATGCCGATCTCGGCCGGATTCTTCATCTCCCTGGCCGCCAGATTCCGGGTCTCTTCGCCCAGTGTGGCTGAGAGCATAACCAGTTGGCGTGTACGCAGTGCGCTGCTTACGATCTTCGCCACCTCGCCCGCTCCGCTGAGCTGGAACATCTGGTCGGCCTCGTCCAGAACGATCGTGCCGACTTCATGCAT
This sequence comes from Paenibacillus tepidiphilus, assembly GCF_008635795.1. GTDB lineage: Bacteria > Bacillota > Bacilli > Paenibacillales > Paenibacillaceae > Paenibacillus_AQ > Paenibacillus_AQ tepidiphilus. Next base: position 273,115 of record NZ_VWRQ01000007.1, read on the forward strand.
CTTCAGCTTGCGCAGCCCGATCAGCTCCCGTATGCGGCCGGGAGTCCCGACCACCAGCTGCGGATGCTCGCGCAGCTTCTCGATCTGGCGCTTGACCGCCGCCCCGCCGATCAGCGCCTGCGTCTTGATGCCGCGGTGGGCGCCGTAGCGCTCGGCCTCGCGGACGATTTGCATCGCCAGCTCCTGGGTCGGCGCCAGGATCAGCTTCTGCACCACCTTCTGCTGCGGGTCGATGCCCTGAAGCAGCGGCAGCAGGTAGGCCAAGGTTTTGCCGGTGCCTGTCTGGGACGCGGCAAGCACGTCTCTTCCCGCGAGCAGCAGCGGAATGGTCTGCTCCTGAACCGGGGATGGTGCGGTAATGCCGAATTCCGACAGCCTGGCAACCAGATCGTCCTGGATGCCGATGGCCGCAAAAGAAGCTTTATTCATAACAAGAGTTCATCCTTTTCGCTTGAAATAATAGATTATCTTCATTATATGCCAAAAAGGCCTCTCCACCAAATGGAAGGCCGTGCCGGTAACGCTGTCCGCCGGGCAATGCTTCCCGGCAACGGCTCTCCGCTGCCGGAATGCCGCGGGACCCGCTATTTCCGGTTCATCGCATTATAGGTAAGTTTATCGGCAAGCCGGGGGAATAAGCCGTACAGCCGGATGCCGATGGCCGCAAGCCGGGGCAGGTCCACTTCCTCCTTGCCCTTCTCCATCAGCTGCACAATCTTCTCCGCCACATGCTCCGGCGTCATCATCATCCGGGCCACATTCTTCTCATAGCTGCCGGAAGGATCGGCAATCTTGAAGAAATCGGTGGCAATCGGTCCCGGATTGACGGCCGAGACTACAATGCCGCGCTTGCGAAGCTCCTGGCGGAGCGCATTGGTGAAGCCCAGCACCGCATGCTTCGTGGCGGTATAGGCGACGGCCCGGGAAGAGCCGATCTTGCCGGCCATGGAGGCCACGTTGACAATCTGGCCGCTGCCGCGCGCCAGCATATGCGGAACGGCAGCCTTGGTGCAGCGGACGATCCCCATATAGTTCACGTCCATCATATCGTCGAACTCCGCTGACTCCATTTCCGTGAAATCAGCAAATTTGCCGTACCCCGCATTGTTGAGCAGGATGTCGATTCTGCCATAGGCGCTCAGAATATCTGCAAACACCCGGTTCACCATCTCTTCGTCCCGCACATCGCAGACGTACAGTCCAAATACGCCCGGAAGTTCGGCTGCCACCTGCTGCAGCTTCTCCTCCGAACGGGCGAGCAGTACGGGAATTGCGCCGCGTCTGCTGAGCAGCTGCGCGGTCAGCGCCCCGATTCCGCTGGAAGCCCCCGTAATGACGACGACCTTATCTTGTAACTGCATGAATGACCATCAGCTCCTGACTGTCCGGTTTAAGAGATCATCACCTGAATATCGAGTTCTCCGATGCCTTCCATTACGAGCGGAATGCTCAGCGCCTTGCGCGGCAGAACAGACATCCCTTCGGTCTTCACCAGCTTCGGCGGAGTAATGTCCACCGCTACGCCCTGATTGGAGAGAATGGTGCTGGCATTGCCGCTGATCATATTGCCCAGCTCGGAGATTGCGCTCTGACCCATTTCATCCATTTCCGTAATCACATAACCGCCCATCATGGCCGACACCATCTTCAGCGCTACCTGCTCGGCCAATCCAAAAATAATATCTCCGCTTAACTGGCCGGTCATTCCCACTTGAATCCATATATGATTGTCGATCAGTTCAATGTCCTTAACACCCAGATTACCGGTGGATGGCGAGACCTGTATCACCTGCTCAATTACAATTCGTGCAGATTCTAGAAATGGATTGATGACTTCTGCTTTCATGAAAGTGCTGTCCCTCCTCTACCGTCCTTTTGTCGTAAACCTAAAGTCCCATCAATAATGATTAATTATACTTCATATATCGGTATTATTCACCAAAAATTAAGCCCTTTGTCGAAGGATTCTCCCGGCGACTTTCCTGTCCAACATTGCTCTGCCGGATGGAATCTCCTATAATTTAATAAAATAACAACACCCGGCGTAAGCTATTCCGGAAATATCCCGCAGGATCGGCCTTGTTAAATTGAGTCGCCCCAGCAATACCGTCATTTTTTATATTCACGGAAATCCTGTCATGATTCGGTTCGAAACACCATTATTTATTTTAAGACGCCCTTTCGAGATGGCCGTGAACGCGGGACCATCTTGGCAGGACCAAAGGGGGAAGTCCATGAATATCAGCCAACTTGAGACCTTGATAACTATTTCCAAAACCATGAGCTTCCGCAAAGCGGGTGAGCTGCTGAATTTGACCCAGCCGGCGGTATCGGCCCAAATTAAAAGTCTGGAGGAGGAGTTCAAAACCCAGCTCGTCGACCGGAATCAGCCGGTGACCCTGACCGACAGGGGCCAGGTGTTCCTGACTCACGCGGAGCAGATTGTGGGCATCGTCGAAGAATTGAAGCAGCGCCTTGCAGATCTTGATGAGAACCCCCAAGGGCACATTGTTCTAGGTACGACCACCTCCATTGCCATTCAAATTTTACCGCGCGTTTTATCTTACTTTCAGGACCAGTTCCCGCATATCAAAACATCGATTTCCTCGATGTCTTCGTCACAAATATACCAGCATGTCGAGAACGGCCTGGTCGATGTCGGCATCGGCTACCTGATCGGCGACAGCCCGGGAATGACCACCTCCGTGCTGTATTATGACACCTTTGAGCTTGTCGTATCACCAAGGCATCCGCTGGCGGAGGCAGTCTCCGGCGATGTCGGATTGCTTGGACAGATCCCGCTGATCCTGCTGTCCCCGGACACCGTGGGCCGCCGCTTCGCCGATGATGTAATGGCACACCATGGTATTCAGCCCCAGGTCATCATGGAGCTGACGAGCAGCGAGGAAGTGAAGCGGATGGTCGAGCTTGACCTGGGGGCCGCTGTGATATCCAGGCAGTCGGTCATGTCCGAAGTCCGCAGCGGGACCCTGAAGATCATCCCCATTGCCGAGCTGGAAGTCAGCCATCCCGTCGGCGTCATTACCAAAGCCGGCAAATATGTCACCTCTGCCATGCGGCAGTTCCTGAGCGATTTGAAAGGCATGAACGAAACACAATTCAGAGGAAAATAATTTTAATCGTAACCCACAAAGGCCAAAGGAGATGTGACCATCCATGAATTTCGACCTGCATACCCATCATTTCCGCTGCGGCCATGCCGACGGAAGTATCCGGGATTATATTGAAGCCGGCATGGCCGCCGGGCTTGAAGTCATAGGCATTTCTGACCATACGCCTTATTTCGCCAGCCCCGAGGAGCAGGCCTTCCCCCATATCGCCATGGCCAAGGCCGAGCTGGCCCATTATGTCGACGAGGTGCTGTCCCTGAAGCGGGAATATGCCGGCCGCATCGACGTGCTGCTGGGCATCGAGTCCGATTACTTTGAGCCGCATGCAGGACTGTACCGGGACACGCTGGCCGCCTATCCTTTTGACTATATCATCGGTTCTGTACATAGCGTTGATGAGGTCAGCATCTTTAACAAAGGCCGCTGGAAAGGACTCGGCCCGCAGGAGAAGCAGCGGGTGAAGGCCGAGTATTACCGGCTGATTACCCAGTCGGCGCGCAGCGGCATGTTCCAGATTCTCGGCCATATCGATGCCATGAAGGGCAACTTCCCGGCATTCGCAGAGATTCCCGCCGCCGCCGAAGTGGATGAAGCACTGCGCGTCATCGGTGAATGCGGCGTCGCCATTGAGATTAACACCTCCGGCGGCACCAAGCTGTGCGGCGGCTGGTACCCGTCGGATGATATACTGGAGCGCGCGCTGCATTATGGCGTTGATGTTACCTTTGGCTCTGATGCGCACAAGCCCTCCCGTGTCGCCGATCAGCGTGAGGCTGTAGCCGCCCGCCTGAAGGAGATCGGATTTACGCATTGGGTGTACTATAAGCAGCAAGAGAAGCAGACTGTAGCGATATAACCTTAAGACAACAAGAAGGAGCTGTCCAAATGCCATGTTAAGGGCACTTGGAACAGCTCCTTCCACGTTCCGGGGAGATAACTGCGGCTTGTATTATTTCTGCAGATTATCGCAGGTGAAGCCCTGCCGGGGTAATGTCTGCCCGGCGTCGCCGTACTGCGGATTGAGCGAATAGAAATGGGCGATGACCGCGCTCCAGTCCCGCTCCGTCTGCCCCACAGCCTTCAGATACTCGCGGAAGGCAGCATTGTATTCTGCGATGTAACCCTGGGTATCCCGGTTATACCGCTCCTCATGGCAGACCGCTTCAAGCGGCAGGCGCGGCTTCTTTGGCAATTCCTCACCCGGGTAGCCGACGCATAAGCCGGCGACCGGGAAGACATATTCCGGCAGCTCCAGCAGCTCAATGACGGCCGCTGTATTGCGGCGTATGCCGCCGATCGGGATAATTCCGAGCCCGAGCGACTCCGCAGCCGCAATAGCATTCCCCATGGCGATGCCGACATCGGTGGCGCCGACCAGCAGCGCATCCACGTCGCGCGCCGCTTCATACGGCTGGCCTTCCAGCTCGCAAGCCAGCCTGGTACGGTAGAAATCAAGGCAGAAGACCAGAAATACCGGCGCTTCGGCTACATGCCGCTGATTGCCGCTCAATGCTGCCAGCCGCTCCTTGTGCGATTCCTGATGCACGAATATAATCGTCATCTGCTGCCCGTTCACCCAGGAAGGCGCTGCCTGTGCTGCTTCGGCAATGCGGCGCAGCTTGTCCGGCTCCACCGGCTTCGCCGCATATTTTCGGTAAGAACGGTGATTCATTAATGTATTCAGCACTTCATTCTCGTTCATGGGAATCCCCCTCCTATGTCGGTTGTTTCCGGCTGTTCAGCCAGTGCTTCCTGCAAATCGGCGATCCTAACCGCCAGCACGCTCTCCTGTGCACCCTGCAAATAACTGAAATACGAAAAGGTCAGCAAACCATCCTGAGCCGAGCGCAGATACAGATTGTCGCCGTAGTGCATATCTGCGGTGTCTGTATTTTTTTCAATGGAGGCCTGCTCCTCTGAACCCAGAATCGTCTGATACAGGAGCACACCGCGCTTCGCCAACGGATCAACCACCCATAGCAGCTGACTGGATTCCGCACGGATCAGGAGCAGGCGCTCACCGGCGAACCCCTCCAGCGAATAATGGTCCCGGCCAAGCCATTCGTTGATATTATAGCTATGCACGACAGCGCCACGATCATTAATATACCGGATACTGCCGCCTTCGGCAAAGACCCACAGCCCGCCCTGCTTTGCAGTCCGCGGATTTCCATCTCCCCCCGATACCGCAGAATGCAGAACTTGACTGTTATGCACGAACAGCTTCACCGTTACACTGAAGATCAGCGGCTCGCCCGAAAAAGCGGTAGCGGTAACGATAGACGAACCGCTCTGTGCGATGGGCTGGATGCTCATCTTGGCATAACGCCACTCTTTCAGCTCCACATTCACCTTACCGATTAGCCTCGGCTCGCCGCTTCCTGCCCTGCTGTAAATTTCTCCGCTCCCGCCGATCCAGAACGCGGCTTGACCCTGCTTGCCGTAAATAAAGCGGTTCTCCGATTCAAGACGGAGCTCGTTCTCCTCTACGGTAAGACGGGAGCCGGTCAACTGTGCCGCCTCTTTGACGGCGATCATCAATGTTCCCTTCTTCAGCACCAGATGGCTGCGCTCCAGCGGCACCATTTGTCCATTAACCTTCACTTGCCCCCGATCCGCCTTCACCTCAATGGTCTGGCCCGGAATGTACAGCGTTGCCGTACGGGACTTCTGTTCCCAGCTCACCTCGTAACCCAGTGACTCAAATGCGGATTTTAGCGGTACCAGATGCATGCCCCCGCTCCGAATCCCCCCGGAGATCTCCGTTCCGTTCATGAAGTAACGGTAAGACGGGGAGGCGCCGGCAGGTCCGGCCGCACAAGTTAATACCCAGCTTAGTAGCACCAAACCATAGAATAAACCCCGTCCAGGCCATTTCATGTCATCACCCTCCAATGTCCGAATGAAGCCGATCATACAGCGGGATTCCATATTTTACAATAAACATTGTTACGTCCTGTAAGGACAACGGATTTCTGCGCAAAAAAATGGACCCGATTGCTCGGGTCCCAACAGCAGTTATATTTTCAAAAGGGGGTCATGTATTTAGTTTAACCGGACACTGTTAGAGTTTGATAACGGCTTTATTTCATTTGTGTAACAATGTGAATACTTTCATTACATCGCCCGAGCTGCCCGGCATCGGCAGGATTCGTTCCAGGGACAGCCCGTTCTTCAGCATCACCCGTTCGGAGCGGATATTGCCTCCGCGGCAGCGCCCCTCCACCCGCATCAGGCCCAGCTCCCGCCGTCCGTAGTCCAGCAGAAGTCCGACCGCTTCGGTCGCGAGGCCCTGCCCCCACCATACCGGGTCAAGCATGTAACCCAGCACGGCAGTCCGTTCATGCCTGTTCCAGCTTTGCAGCGAGACTGTTCCGATCATCTCCTGACCGCCGCACACATAAATTCCGCTATGCAGCGCCCGGGGATCGGAACCCTGCAGCATCCGGTAGACCAGCATATCCAACTGGCTGCGCAGCGGCCCATTCTTGCGGTGCAGCATAATATGCGGCGCGACCTCGGGCTGTGCGAACAGCTCCATCAGCCGCCCGCCTTCTTCTGCCCGCAGCTGCTTCAGTTCAACCCTCGGTCCCTGCCGGACCGGAAAAGCTGCCGCCTCATAAGTGCTCATTGGCTATCCTCTTTTCTGAGGGATGATAAACAGGATTAGTCCCGGCGCAATGTAAGTATCGTCAGCTCCGGCCGGCAGAGCAGCCGGAATGGCATATACGTCTCACCGAAGCCTCTGTTGACATAGACCGGCATTGCGCGATGGTAAGTATAATATAACCCGTTTATGTATTTTTGAGCCCCATATGGGGTATAGGCGGCACCGATAATAGGCAGGCGGATCTGACCCCCGTGGCTGTGTCCGGATAACTGGAGATGGAACGGGTAGGGCTCCGCCACATCGGCATAATCGGGCTCATGCATCAGCAGCACGGTACAAGTGCCTTCCGGAATACCGCGGAGCGCCGCTTCCGGGTCAGGCTTGCCGTGCAGCATATCATCCAAACCGGCAATGGCCATCCGTGCACCGCCCTGCTCTATAATCTCAGACTGGTTGCGCAGCACATTGAAGCCGGCTTTGTTCAGCAGCAGGGTCAGAAGCTCGGTATTCTTGTAGTCATGGTTGCCGAGCACCGCGAATTTCCCCAGCTTGGCGGTCAGTTCTTTCAGCAGCGGCACGCTCTCTTCAAGATCCTCGGCAAAGCTGTCGACGATGTCGCCCGTGAAGCAAATGAGGTCAGGCTCCGCTTCCTTGATATGCTTGACCAGCCGGGCCAGATCCCGGGAATCCTTGTTGAAGCCCAGATGCACGTCGCTGAAATGCACGAGCCGCGTGCCCGCAAAGGCGGACGGCAGCTGCTTAATCGGCATCTCCAGCCGGGTAATATCCAGCCAGTTCGGCTCACCCTGCCAGGCATATCCGCCGGTCAGCAGACCGGCACCTATTACCGTGCCCGCACCGCGGGCGAGGAACTGGCGGCGGGTGATCTTGCGTCTGTTACCGGGTGCCGGCGGGGACTGCCCCGCGCCGGAATCGGGAGAAGCCCCGGAGGATGGATGGGTCATAGGGAGATTCTCCTTTCAAACGTATATCTAAAGTCCAGTTGTTGCGCCGGCTTTATTTTTTTGACGAGATTTCCACATGCTCAGTTTGTTCCTTTGGACAATCCCCGGACTTGCCGTCACTGCTCTTCGTTTCGATGTTCACATCAATCTCCGCTTCAATCTCTTCCTCGGAGCCGGGGCCAAGGATTTTGCGGAACAGGCCGAGCATGGATAAGGCATAAGCCACTGTAATAAAACTGAAGCTGATCTGCATCACAACCACCAGCCGGGAGGTGTTGTCTATCGGAGCGATATCACCATAGCCGACCGTTGTAAAGGTAGCCACGCTGAAATAGAGGAAGGTAATCAACTGGCTCAGCAGATCATCGCCCATTCCTTCTCCTTGAAAGGAGGTTTGGCCGAACAGCTTATATATCGATGTATATACGACTGTAAAAAAAATAATGCAGGTAATCGCCGCGATACTGATCCGGAGCAGCGTCTGCTTGATATGCACCTCGCGGTTGTTCGATTCCTTGATTTCATGAAAAATGAAGTGGATATAGAAGATCACCGAGGCCAGCACGAACAGCAAAATCAGGCCGCGCAGTCCCCTGTCTCCGGGTACAATATCCCCCAGGTCAATCCAGTTCAGCAAATCCTCCACGGATACCAGGACATAGATCAGCAGGGGAGCGAGCAGTACGCCTTTGCCGACCCAGCTCATCTTCATACGGTAAAACAACGCCGCCATCAGGCCGAAAATCGCCAGATTCAACATCCACATCCACCAAGTCATGCCCATTGCGGATACACTCCTGTTCTTCACATGCGCCTGGCAGCCGCGGTTCGGCAGCTGTCTGTCTTACCGGTCCGATTCCGGTGCTACCGGTCCTGTGAGAGTACACATCACTTGTTCTTCCGGCGACTCGGCATAAGCCTGCGCAATGCCCTTGGCGGCGATTTCCCGCTTCAGCACCCGGCGCTGTGTCACAGACACCTGCACGCTCTCTGCGAACGGAAACGGGTCCAGCTCCAGCTCGCGCCCGTTCCTCCACTTGGCCGTAATCGCCCGCCCCATGGTGAAGCCGAATTCTTCACTGCCGGAGAAACCGTCCTTAAACCATGGATGCTCCGCCGCTTCCGGACTGCCCGGCTCGTTCAGCACAAGATACAGCGAAAGATCGTCGCAGAACTGCAGCAGCCGTGCATCGTAGTAGAGCTCCTCTTCGCCGATGGGGCGCCGCTGCTCCAGCTCGCGCTGAATACGCGACCGGCGCTGCTCCTCATCCTCCAGGTAGGCGGTCAGCTCCGGTGTGTCTTCGCCGGAGACGACGATCAGACGCTCGAAGTGCTTGCTGCACAGCAGAGCGCCATAAGCAGTGACCTCTTCGATTTCATTCAGCCCTCTGCGGTAGAAGGTCAGCTTGGGCACCACGGGAAAATCAATAAAGCTGTACGGCGCCCCCTCCGCATCGTTCCAAAAAGGGGTTTCGTCCAGATCGATCCAGCCCCGGTCATGGTTGGCTACGGCCCACAGCACCTCTTCCCGGCGGTGGCCGGCCGGAACCTGCTCCAGCCGGAAGGCTGCAGCGATTTCCCCGGCAATTCTTCCGTGCTCATGCTGCTTCACCATTACAAACGCTTCGTCCTGCTCACGACAAATCACTGCCATTCCTCCCTGATTGCGGCTGCCTAATGGATATGGAGATTATAACATATTGCGCTAAAAATGTTTGCGCCCTGGATGCTCCCGGCCTCAGCGGAGCACCGTTATGCGCCGGTGCTTCCAGGCACGGCTAAGGAATAAGCCGCCTATGTATGTAAAGTATGTTCCATACATGTACCCGTTTCGGCGCGGGCTAGAAACAGGCGCGGGCAGTGTCGCCCGGTGAGTGCGAGGGCGGTAGCCCAGGCAGGCCGAGGCGCGGCGCGCCCGGTGAAGGCGAGGGCGAAAGCCAGGCAGGCCGAGGCGCGGTGCGCCCGGTGAGGGCGAGGGCGAAAGCCAGGCAGGCCGAGGCGCGGTGCGCCCGGTGAGACCGGCGGGCGCCGCGGTGTGCCCAGCGGGCGGCGGCGGGCACAGCTGACCGCGGCGCGGCAGCGGGGAGCACGGCGGGCGGCGGCGCGGCAGCGGGGAGCCCGCCGGGCAGCGGCGCGGCAGCGGGGAGCCCGCCGGGCGGCGGCGCGGCAGCGGGGAGCCCGCCGGGCGGCGGCGCGGCAGCGGGGAGCCCGCCGGGCGGCGGCGCGGCAGCGGGGAGCCCGCCGGGCGGCGGCGCGGCAGCGGGGAGCCCGCCGGGCGGCGGCGCGGCAGCGGGGAGCCCGCCGGGCGGCGGCGCGGCAGCGGGGAGCCCGCCGGGCGGCGGCGCGGCAGTGCCCGGAGTTGCTGGCCACGGGCACCGAGTGGCCAGCAGTGCGCTCGCCACGCAGCAGCAAAAGCCATGCCCCGCCGCGTATGCGGGTGGGCATGGCCTCTGGATACTACTTTGCTTGCTGCTCAGGCAATTAAACGCCGAGCCAGCGCTTGAACATATGCTTGGTCGTTTGCTTGTTGATCTCGGCAATCGAAGTAGTCAGCGGGATGCCCTTCGGGCAGGCCCGCACGCAGTTCTGCGAGTTGCCGCAGCCGTCGATGCCCCCGTCCTGCATCAACGCTTCCAGCCGGTCGTCGGCGTTCATCTCGCCGGTAGGATGGGCATTGAACAGGCGCACCTGGGAAATGGCAGCCGGACCGATAAAGTCGGTCTTCTCGTTCACATTCGGACAAGCCTCCAGGCACACGCCGCAGGTCATGCATTTAGACAGCTCGTAAGCCCACTGGCGCTTCTTCTCAGCCATACGCGGTCCTGGCCCCAGATCATAGGTGCCGTCGATCGGAATCCAGGCCTTAACCCGCTTCAGCGCATTGAACATACGGCTGCGGTCGATGACCAGATCGCGTACGACGGGGAACGTCTTCATCGGTTCCACTCGCACCGGCTGCTCCAACTGGTCAATCAGCGCGGCACAAGCCTGCCGCGGCTTGCCGTTAATCACCATTGAGCAGGCGCCGCAGACTTCCTCCAGACAGTTCGAATCCCAGCATACCGGAACCGTGTCGTCGCCTTTGGCGTTCACCGGATTGCGCTGGATTTCCATCAGTGCGCTTATCACATTCATCCCCGGCCGGTAAGGCAGATCGAACTCCTCCGTATAAGGTGCGCTTTCCGGTGCGTCCTGGCGGGTGATGATAAACTTTACGTTTTTGGGAGCTGCAGCAGTTTCCGCCATATCTGTTCCCTCCTAAAAGTTTTTGTGAGCGTTGCTTCAAGGATTACTTCGTACAAAACTGCTTCGAAAGCATAGGCTTAGTTTTTGTGAGCATTGCTTCAAGAATTACTTCGTACAAAAACTGCTTGTTACTAACCGATTCTATTGCACGAAATACAGTCAGCCCTCCACAGTAGCACCATCCGGCGATCTCATCCTTTAAGTAACATTGCCTTTCGCTTCGGATAAGCCGCTACGTTATACCGGCGTTGGCAAAGCGTCTGCACATCAGCCACACGTCGCAATCAAGGCGGCCTGCCAAGCCGATATCCCGGATAGTTGCACTTTGTACAACTAAACACGCCTAAATCTGTACATTCCGGACTTTAATTGCATTTTGTACATCTATTATTGGAGAAACCGTCCTATTGGGATGGCGTAAAATAAGTTGTGTACCAAGATTTGGAGCCTAGTCAGGCAACAAAAAAGTAGGGTATTCTCGGGATTACGACACCACCAAGAAGGGACCCTACTCGATGACTATTGTACCCGAAAACCTGCTAAATAATCTATTTGAAAATCTTGTTACTGAGTTTGTTAAAGATAACCTAGAATCCATCCTGCGCGCTGAAATTCAAGCCTTCATGTCTTCA
>NZ_VWRQ01000071.1 GCF_008635795.1 Paenibacillus tepidiphilus
GGAAGCAGCGTGCCCAGCTAAGCACGCAATCTCTAGCCGGTGAAAGTCCGGTCGCGGGAGGGGCCAAGCCCCCGCGTAGCTAGGATGCCTGCGCACGGCGAAATCTGTGTGTAGAAGCGCATCGACAGAAGTACGGTTGTAAGACCGTGCGAGCAACCAACCAGGCCGCAACATGAAGTGAATCCTGCCGCGTCGTCAGAGTGGTCTCGCAAGAGAACAAGAGGAAGCCGAGTCCCGTGCTTTAGGACGAAGGCCAAGGAAGTTGCAGAGAACTTGGAGCAGCAACGAAGAATCCTCCGGCGTAAGGGGAACGGCATGGTTGGAAAGAGGAGGCAGTGAACTGGGGAGGCCCTCCCCTGCACCGGAAAGAAAAGGTAAAGAGACACTCTATAAACCCAAAAGGTGAAGTGAGATGTCTGCAGGAAGGGATTCCGAGGGGCCCATAGTACCGAACAACCGTAGGACAACATAACCTGCGGGAGGAAAGGGGTCCTGCTTTGTTCAAGTTTATCCCAGAGGTACGAGTACGTGATTGCCCAAAGGGCTAACGACACGCCAGAAACGCTCAACAACTCTGTGGAGGAAACTAGCTCATGGAGCCAAGGTCAAAGAGACCGCACGCCCAGGAGTGACGAACATCGGAAAGCCGTATGAGGGAAAACCTCACGTACGGTTTGATGAGGAGGGGCTGACTATACACCAGTCCTTTACTCTAGT
>NZ_VWRQ01000072.1 GCF_008635795.1 Paenibacillus tepidiphilus
AAGCGTACACGGTGGATGCCTTGGCAATCAGAGGCGAAGAAGGACGTGCTAATCTGCGAAAAGCTTGGATGAGTTGATAAGAAGCGTTTAATCCAAGATATCCGAATGGGGAAACCCAGTAGATGAAGAATCTACTATTATTAAGTGAATACATAGCTTAATAAGGCAAACCGGGAGAACTGAAACATCTAAGTACCCCGAGGAAAAGAAATCAACCGAGATTCTGTAAGTAGCGGCGAGCGAAAGCGGAAGAGCCTGTTAGTGATAATGGTTTTGTTAGGAGAATGAGCTGGGAAGCTCAATCGTAGAGGGTGATAATCCCGTATCCGAAAACATTATTATGGTACTAAGCTACTCATCGAGCTCACAGCATGTGCATTTTTGTGTACGGGGCTGTCACCCTGTATCGCGCGCCTTTCCAGACGCTTCCACTAACACACACACTGATTCAGGCTCTGGGCTGCTCCCCGTTCGCTCGCCGCTACTGGGGGAATCTCGGTTGATTTCTTTTCCTCGGGGTACTTAGATGTTTCAGTTCCCCCGGTTCGCCTCATTAACCTATGGATTCAGTTAATGATAGTGTGTCGAAACACACTGGGTTTCCCCATTCGGAAATCGCCGGTTATAACGGTTCATATCACCTTACCGACGCTTATCGCAGATTAGCACGTCCTTCATCGCCTCTGACTGCCAGGGCATCCACCGTGCACG
>NZ_VWRQ01000073.1 GCF_008635795.1 Paenibacillus tepidiphilus
CATGATTGCCGGTGATAAAGTAGTAAAACGCGATCTCGCTTCGGGTGGCACGGAAGTATTGAGTTCAACGTTCTTAGATGAAAGTCCAAGTATTTCGCCAAATGGTATTATGGTTATTTATAGCTCTACCAAAGGTACGAGCAAAGTGCTACAATTGGTGTCCGCAGATGGCCGTTTCAAAGCTAACTTGCCGGGAGCAGGTGGACAATTTAAGTTTCCTGCTTGGTCACCGTATTTGACTAAATAAAATAAAATTCTTTTTAGGAGCAACAAATGAAAAAACTAGCTAAAGTATTGATGATTGCGGCACCAGCATTCGTATTAGCAGCTTGCAGCAGCTCATCAGACAATGCTAACGCAAATGCTAACGCAAACGCAGGTCAATTCGGCGGTATGACTGCTGAAGACTTACAAACTCGTTACAACACTGTGTACTTCGGTTTCGATAGCTACGCAGTTGAAGGTGAGTACCAACAACTTTTAGATGCACACGCTGCATACTTAACATCTGCAAACGGTAAAGTAACTGTTGCTGGTCACGCTGACGAACGTGGTACTCCAGAGTACAACATCGCATTAGGTCAACGTCGTGCAGACGCAGTTAAAAACTACTTAGCAACTAAAGGTGCTAACCAAGTTTCAACTGTTTCTTACGGTGAAGAAAAACCGGCTGTGTTAGGTCACACTGAAGCTGC
>NZ_VWRQ01000074.1 GCF_008635795.1 Paenibacillus tepidiphilus
TGCAGAACGTGCTTTAGCTAAAGGTATTCAAGCAGTTGCATTTGATCGTTCAGGTTTCAAATACCACGGTCGTGTGCAAGTATTAGCAGACGCTGCTCGTGAAGCTGGTCTACAGTTCTAATAGAGGAATTTGAGATGTCAAACATCGAAAAACAAGCTGGTGAACTGCAGGAAAAGCTAATCGCGGTTAACCGTGTATCAAAAACCGTAAAAGGTGGTCGTATCATGAGCTTCACTGCTTTGACAGTAGTAGGCGATGGTAACGGTCGTGTTGGTTTTGGTTACGGTAAAGCACGTGAAGTTCCAGCAGCGATCCAAAAAGCGATGGAAAAAGCTCGTCGCAATATGATTAACGTAGCTTTAAACGAAGGTACATTACAACATCCTGTTAAAGGTTCACACACTGGTTCACGCGTATTCATGCAACCGGCTAGCGAAGGTACTGGTATCATCGCCGGTGGTGCGATGCGTGCTGTGTTAGAAGTGGCGGGTGTTCGTAACGTTCTTTCTAAAGCATACGGTTCAACCAACCCAATTAACGTTGTTCGCGCAACAATCGATGCGCTTGCAAATATGAAATCACCTGAAATGGTTGCTGCTAAACGTGGTAAAACCGTTGAAGAAATTTTGGGGTAATTGAATATGGCAAAAACAATTAAAGTAACTCAA
>NZ_VWRQ01000075.1 GCF_008635795.1 Paenibacillus tepidiphilus
GGTCACATTTTGCGGATATCGGAGGAGAGGATGGCGGTTAAGCGTACCCGTTTTTTAGGTATCCGGGTGACCGATGGGGAGTACCAGCAGCTGCTGGAGCGCTGCAATGGAAGGCAACTGGCGGTGTGGATGCGGGAAACCTGTCTCGATACGCGCCCGGCGCGGTCGTTGCGGCTGCCGTCCATCGATCCGGTTTTGCTGCGCCAGCTTGCCGGGATGGGGAACAACCTCAACCAGATCGCCCGGAAAATTAACGGCGGCCAGTGGTCAGGCGCTGACCGGGTTCAGGTGGTGGCCGCGCTGATGGCCATTGATGCCGAACTCGAGCGGCTGCGGCATGCCGTGCTGGAAAAGGGGGCAGACGATGATCGTTAAGTTTCATCCGCGAGGGCGAGGCGGCGGTGCCGGGCCGGTGGATTATCTGCTGGGGAAAGACCGCCAGCGCGACGGGGCCATCGTCCTGCAGGGAAAGCCGGAGGAGGTCCGGGAGCTTATCGACGCCTCGCCCTACGCCAAAAAGTACACCTCCGGCGTCCTGTCTTTTGCTGAACAGGATTTACCGCCCGGCCAGCGTGAAAAGCTGATGGCGAGCTTCGAGCGGGTTCTGATGCCCGGACTCGATAAAGACCAGTACAGCGTGCTGTGGGTTGAACACCGGGA
>NZ_VWRQ01000076.1 GCF_008635795.1 Paenibacillus tepidiphilus
CGGACGAGTATCAACTAATGAACCTGGTAAGAATGCACGAACACCGTTTAATTCAACAGTGAAACCGCCTTTCACTTTACCATTAACAAAACCGATAACTGTAGCTTGTTCTTCGAACGCTTTTTCTAAAGCAATCCAAGCTTCGTTACGTTTTGCATCACCACGAGAAACTACTGTTTCACCGAAGCCGTCTTCAACAGCTTTAAGAACTACATCCACTTGGTCGCCGACTTGAACTTCAAGTTCGCCTTGAGCATTTGTAAATTCTTCAGCAGGAATTGATGATTCAGATTTAAAACCTGTATCAACGATTACATAGCCTTTTTGAATAGCTACTACAGTACCTTTAACCACAGAACCTAAACGAGCTTCTGCCGCAAGGAATTCTTCAAGTAGTTGAGCAAAATTTTCTGACATAATTTTCTTCTTAAATAAAAATGAACATCCATTTAACATCCTGTTTAAACGGGGTTAGTAATAATGACCGAACACATCCTATGTTCGGCGAATAAATTAAAATTTAATATATTGACTAATATGATCCAAAGCCTGTCGAACCACTTCATCGATAGACAAGCTGGTTGAATCAAGTAGCAATGCGTCTTTAGCCGGAACCAAAGGCGCAACCTCACGATTTC
>NZ_VWRQ01000077.1 GCF_008635795.1 Paenibacillus tepidiphilus
ATATATAAGTTGAACTTAAGATTAGCCTGAATAAGGCCGGAAAGTGAATTAAAGTTATGGACTTCCGTACGCTGCCCATTCCCGTTCTCCAGATGTATACCGCTAGTTGCTGAATTCGCTGCAGCAGGCTCTATCCGGCTCTGTTTAGTTATGATGAACGAGAAGCACCCCCTATTCAACAAGGATAAATGTATTTCGTACAACTATTTGTTAGGTATGCACCTATTTTTGGGGGATAGATGTATTTGGTGCAACTAAAATCAGCATATTGGGATCAAACCTGCCTTAAAGCAACAAAATAGATGTACGAAATGCAACTATAGCCGGGAAACGGCCTGTTTAGGTGGATATAGTTGTACAAACTGCAATTAGCAGCTTAGCAGCGGGTAGTGAGGTCATTAAGAGCAATAGCTGCTGTCGCCTGATAATCACGATCTACATTTCAGCAGCTTAGAACGATGACAGCCCGTGCTTCGCCTTTCAGCTTTACTGTGGAAAGCCAATAGGCGGAGGCCGGAACCGCAACAGGCGGTATAAATTAAGAAATCTACGGACGGGAAGCGACCGGAAGTCTAAATGTTTTCTTGCGTTACGGCTAATCCCAACACAAAAATCTTTAGTTCAAT
>NZ_VWRQ01000078.1 GCF_008635795.1 Paenibacillus tepidiphilus
GAAGGCGGCGCTGGCTGGGGAGCGGGACGATCTCGATCCGCGCGACAGCGCCGGCATCGAGGCGGCGATTTCCCGCTATGCGCCACTGGCGCGCCGGCTGTATAGCCAAGCTGAAAACGACCACGCCCGCCAGGAACAGCGCCGCGCCGATTTCGACCAGGTGCATGCATCGCTGGCCTTGGAGGGGCTGGCCATGAACGCGGATGATCTGGCGGTTCAGGCGCTGCTGATCCGGGGCGACATCACCCACGATGAGGCGGTGCAGTGCTACCGCATCCTGCATCGCCATGCGCAGTAAAACCGCCTCGCCGCCCGAGGTGGCCGACGTGCTGGATTTGCTCGAATCGCAGCCGGAAGAGGCCCGGATGGCGTCGGGCGGTTTTTCTCGTTTTTCCTGGCGGGCGGGCTGGACGATGCCGGGGGCGAAACGCTGCATTCGCACATGCGGGCATGGTTTGTCCGTCAGCGCCGTTTTCGGTGAATGACCGGACTCATCCACTAGGGCCGGGCAAGGTATGAATAGAGGGCGATGCTGGCTTGCGGGATGGCCCCGCACCCCCGGAAAACTTGTCACACACCACGCAACTCCCGTTGCTTCGCTAAAAGCCTTGTGCTGCAAGGCT
>NZ_VWRQ01000079.1 GCF_008635795.1 Paenibacillus tepidiphilus
CCGCTTGATCTCCTCGTTGAGGCGCTCGAGCATGTTGGTGCTCTTCAAGTGCTTGTGGTGCGCTCGGGGCAGCCGGTAGAAGCTCAAGGTCTCGCCGATGTTGCTCTCGACCCAGTCGACGAGTTTCGGGTACTTGCCCTGCCACTTGGTGATCCATGCCGCCAGGTCACGACTGGCTTCCTGCAAGTCGCGCCGGTCGTAGATCCAGCGCAACTCCTGTAGGCAATCGTCGTCGGCCTTCCTGGGCAGGTAGTCGAGCGCGTTGCGCAGGAAATGCACATAGCAGCGCTGCCAGGCCGCTTCGCACAACACCTCGCTGATCGCCTTCTTCAGGCCCGCGTGGTCGTCTGAAACCACGAACTCCACGCCAGTGAGCCCACGCGCCTTGAGCCGCAGCAGGAAGTCCTTCCAGCTGCTTTGACTCTCCCGGTTGGCCGTCTCGACCGCCAGCACTTGGCGCTGCCCCTCCCAGTTGATGCCGATGGCGATCTGCACCGCCATTGAGCGGATCACCCCATCCTCACGCACCTTCTCGTAGCGCGCATCGAGAATGACGTACGGATACGCCTCTTCCAGTTGCCGGCTGGCAAAGCGCTCGAGTGCCTCGTCCAGGC
>NZ_VWRQ01000008.1 GCF_008635795.1 Paenibacillus tepidiphilus
GAAGAGTTGGCCCGTGCGGCTTTTGACACCGTGAAAGCGAAATGGAGCAAGCTGTACGCCAAAGAAATGCGGTCCTGGGAAGAGCAACTCCCCACTTTGTTGACGTTCTACAAGTACCCGGCACTTATTAAGGAAGCCATCTACACCTCAAATCCGATAGAGCGAATGAACAAGGAGATCCGCAAGCGACTGAAGCCGATGAACAGTCTAACGAACATGGATGCAGCTGAAAAGGTCATCTACCTCGACGTCATTGACTACAACGAGCGATTTGCAGAACGCGTCATTCGCGGCTTTGGAGACAAAGATGTGAAGGTAAAGTTAAATGAGATGTTTGAAGAACGGTATCCTACACAGTCTGCTGAATAACTCTTGGTGGGGGAGGCCTCCCCCACCAAGAGAACCATCTCACCGATGTCCCAGAAGAATACTTTTACTCTTTTACACAAACTTCTTGACGCTACCTGTATTTACTTTATTTCACCTAAATTAAGTGGCGGAAATCCAATTAGGCTTGTGATCAACCCCCATATAGGTGAAATTAAGTGGCGATTTTCCAACTAGGCTGTGAACAGGGACTGCCAGCAGATTTTAACAGCAAATAGCGGTAATCATCCGGAAATCGGGGAACGGGTAGCGCTGGAAATCCATAATTTCACTGAAGTCACTTACCGGCCTTATCCGGCTTAATCTTATGTTCGAGTTAAATAGTTAAAAGCTGCCTTCTAAAGTCGCCGCACGAGGGCGGCTTTTTTTAATGTCCATCAGTTGCCGTGGCTGAACGGGATGGAGCTTCCAGCAATCGTGCTGCACACTTAAACAAGCCGCTCTTTCCGAAGAGCGGCTTGTTTGGTGAATTTCGATGGTCTCCGGGCCTATCGCTTACTCTCCCTGCCCCTGCTCCCCCCGCGCATTCGCCTCCCGCAGTACCTCAGCCCCGCCGGCCGTGAGGAACTCCTGCACGAACTCGCCGAACTCCTCCAGCGGCCGTTCGCCGGTGATGAAGGCGATGTAGGCCTGGTTCCGCAGCTTGATCAGCTCGGGGCCGTTCTTGACCAGGGAGGGCGTGGCGATCTCTAGAGCGTTGTAGATACCGTCCCGGTCCAGCCCCAGGTTTGCTGCCCACTGCTCCCGGCGGCTGGTGGGCATCATCGGCACCGTCATGCCGATTCCTGCGCCGATTGTATTCGTGTAGCTGA
This sequence comes from Paenibacillus tepidiphilus, assembly GCF_008635795.1. Taxonomy (GTDB): domain Bacteria; phylum Bacillota; class Bacilli; order Paenibacillales; family Paenibacillaceae; genus Paenibacillus_AQ; species Paenibacillus_AQ tepidiphilus. The sequence continues at coordinate 1,200 of NZ_VWRQ01000008.1, forward strand.
ACATCTGGTCATAGGGAGGCAGCGGGACAATATCCTGCTTCGCGGCATCTGCCCATTCCCAGTGCGTGCCCTGAATGCCGTTCTTCATGGCAGCGTCGGTGTCCGGATCGGGATTGGCGCTGACGTAATCGAGTATCTGCAGAATGGCTGCAAGCTTGCCCGGCTCCTTCGCGGCGTCCGCGCCGATAGCGGTGAAGCTCATCAGCATGTCGTAGGCTTTGGCACCGCGTTTGCCCTCCGGGCCGCTGACCGGCCGGCCGAACACGATCTTCGCCTGCGGGTTCTTGGCCGTCAGCTCCTTCGCGTTAAACGTGGCTGCCACCGGTACCTCTTCAAGCTTCCTCCCGTCATCGTAGCTCCAGGTCATATAGTCGCCGTCCTGAATCCAGTGATAATAATTACCCATGGAAGTCATGCCGATCCGTCCATCGATAAAGGCATGGGACAGATGCTTGTAGCCGCCGGTGTTCTCTCCGGTGATGAATTCCGGATCGATTACTCCGTCCTTGTACCACTTGCGGAGATAGTGCAGGGCTTCCAGCATCTCCGGCTGCAAAGCACCGATAACCAGCTGCCCGTCCTTCTCACTGAAATAGAGCTGGTCGGTGAAGACCAGCTGTCCGAAAGCGCCGAAGACGACGTTCATCCCTTCCAGGGACAGGCCATAGGTGTCCTTGATGCCGTTACCGTCGGGGTCGCCGTTCGCAAAGGCATAGATGACCTTCTCGAAATCGGCCAATGAATCCGGCACCGGCAGGCCCAGCTTGTCGAGCCAATCCTGGCGGTAAACCACGGGTACGTGGTAGATGTTGGTGGGATTGACGACAGGGATGCCGTAGATAGCGCCGCCGATTCTGCCGTAATTCTGATAAGCGGGCGCATTCTCCCGGAGTGCCTTCATGATATTGGGTGCGTATGTGTTCAGCATCTCCTCAGGAATCTCGGCCAACAGTCCTTGCTGCTGGTATTTCAGCAGATCCTGTGTCTGTCTGACCCGGAACAGGTCCGGCACCGAGCCTTGGACCAGCTTCAGATTAAGCAGCGACTCGTATTTAATGTTCTCCAGGTTCCAGATGTCGAGATCGACATGGAATTTCTCCTCTAACTGCCGAACCAGCACCGCATCCTCCGGCACCGGCAGGTTCTGATGCATAGTCCAGGAGATGGTGTAGTCTGGCGCATCAGCAGCGGGTGTGGATGCGCCTTGCGGCGGCTCTTGCGCTGCGGACAGCCTGCCCTGCATATCGCAGCCGCTCATAAGACCTAGAACCAGCCAACAAACAGGAACGGCAATGAAGGCCGACAAACGCCGGAATGATTTGTTGCCCATAGAAGCCCCCTCCCTGATCACAGACTGACCTACGCCTGCAGCGGCTGCGCCTCATGGACGGTCCGCAAGTAGTTCCCCGGAGTACAGCCGTACAACTCCTTGAACCGTTTGATGAAGTAAGCCGTCGTGCCGTAGCCGACCGCAGCCGCAATCTGATCCACTGTCATCTTATTGCCCTCGATCAGCAGCCGGGCCCGTTCCATCCGCCGTCCGGTGACGTAATCGGTGTAGGTGACACCGAGTTCTTCCTTAAAGAGCTTGCTGAGATATTTCGGGCTGATGAACACCTGTGTGGACACGGCATCCAGGGACAAATCGCCAGCCAGATCGCGTTCAATATACAGCTTGGCCGTCTCAATCGTGGACAGCGCCCGGTCGCTGTTGCGTTTCTCCGTTCCGGTGATGAAGGTGGTCAGCGAAGCGACCAGCCATTCCTGAACATGCCGAATGTTGGGCAGCGCAATATACTCGTTATACAAATCCGTATGGCCGCCGATGGAAGGCTTATAACGGATGCTCTTTAGATAATCGGAGTAGATGAACACGGTATTGGCCAGCACAAAATGGCAATAATCGGCGGAGTAGCGGCCTTCCTGCAGCGCAGCCGTGAGCTGCAGGGCAGCGGCAACCAGCTCATCCAGCTGGCGGGCCTGCAGCTTCTCTTTGAATTTCACGAGCACGGATTGCGGCAGTTCCTCCGCACTGTTCTCCCGTTCCAGAAGCTGCGGGTCCTGAAGCAGAGGCACTTCCGGCAGGAAGTAGGCGTACTTCAGCAGCGTCTGCGCTTCAGAGTAGCTGAGATGCAGCGCGGTCAGCTCCTGCACCCAGCCGCCCCGGGCAAGCTGCACCTCCAGGCCGAGCTGCCGCCGGCCCTCAGCCGCTACCCGGTGTGCGAGCTGCTCCGGCAGCGTTGCCGATGCTTCACCGGCGCAGATAATCGCTGCTACCCGCTTGTCCGGAAGCTCTGCGGCGATAATTCGGCTTCCCGGCAGCGGCAGGCGCTCCAGCTGATCAATGATGCCGTGCATCATGCGCTGGATATCCGCCGGGCTGAGCTGCGCTGAGGCTGCCCTGGAATGAATCAGCAGGCAGCAGTAATAGCCGTATTCCGGGAGTTCACCCAGGCATTGCAGCTTGTCTGCGAGCTCCTCGCGGGTATAGATGCCTTGGAGGAGATTCAGGACCGCGCGCTGCTTGAGGATCGGGCTGCTGGCCTGCAGCGACTCTTCCAGATTGCTGACTTTATCGCTTAACTGGTCAAAGGCGGAGTCAATCAGCCTGAATTCATTCAGCGCTTGTCCGGATGCAGTTCCGGAGAGGTCCTTAATCCTCCCGACAACCCGCTTGAGCGGGCGGTAGCTGACTTTGGCGAGAACCCCGGACATGCCGAGGCCCAGCAAGAGAACGAGCAGGCAGACGGCAACGATCAGATTGCGGATCAGCATCCAATTCGCATAGAACAGGTCCGCCGGTGCAGCGCTGAATAGGGTCCAGCCGGTGGACGGCAAGGCCTCATAGGAGATCATATAGGAAGTGCCCTCAATCTTCTCGCCGAAGCTTCCGGCTGCAGCGGGGCCGGACAGGACGTCCTTAATGCTGGAGGCGAAGGGGGCAGCCTGGACAGCCGTCTCCTGCTCCCGGCCCGCCATCCCCGCGATAATAGTGCCGGATGGATCTACAATGAAGCTGCTCTGGTATTCCGCAGGCAGCATATTTCCGATAATCGCGTTAATCGCGCTTTCCTTGACGTCAATGGCGATAACCAGATCGCTGTCGGCACCCGAAGCCTGAAAAGGATAGCTGTGTGCGTAGGTAATCAGCCGGTTGCCGCTCCCCCCGGGCACACTGGAGACGATATCCTCCGGCACCCACCGCGCTTCCGTCCATAGGCTGCTGCGCGGATTCTGCGCCATCCTGAGGGTCCAGTTATCCCACACCGCTGCGCTCTCTCCCTGATGGACATTATATTTCAGCCCATAGAGTGAGGAGAGCATAACCTGCTGCCGCGGGGCATACAGATGCACTGCCTGCACCACATCGGGATTGCTTGCTACCTGAGCTTTGAGCATGTCCTGGAGCTGGCTGATTCTGCTCAGACTAGTCCCCAAAGCATCCTCGGTCAACAGGCGCAGCGCTGCCGTCTGATGGAGCGAGACCTCCAGATAAATCTGCTGAATCCGCTGAAGCACGGAGGCTTCAATGGTTCCCGCTGTATTGTTAAGAATCAGCTGATTCCGGCTCCGCAGCTCTTCCTTATAATGGCTGGAGAATAATACATAGAAGACAGAACAGAGCGAGAGAACGATGACAAGAACAATAGACACGTATGAAATTGCGAGACTGGTGAATGCTGAGTTCCATTTTTTCAAGGCGTACTCTCCTCCCAGGCGGATTATACACTACCCTCCGGCACACCTATTCATGATTTATGTAAAAAGAATATTAAATTGCAGATTTCGCCCGAAATGCTCCCAAAGCGACAGAATTGCGAAATCGTCTTATTGATGCCCGGCCGGGCCGGATGCTACACTCGGACCGATTCAAACCGAAACCAAATAGGATGGGAGCTAAATCACTTGAACACGAAGTCTACCAAAAAGCTGTTATCTGTCGCTGCGGGTCTCGCTATTCTCGCGAATGCTGTTGCAGTACCTCCTGCAGGTGCCGTCGGTTCCGGTTCTTCCATAGAGCTGCCGGCTGCCCCGGGATGGGGGCATTTCGTCGACAACTACAAGAACAACACATCGGTGAATCTGGCGGTATACGCCAACCCGGCCATCGGCATCCTCTCCGGATTCCTTGAGCTGTGGACACCTGGCACCTCCTGGGATAATGGAACGAAGCTGAACAGCGCCATCCTGGACGCCAACATTCAATATGTAGCAGACATTGCAGCTACGCGTACCAAAGCCGAAGAAGATATGGCTTATTACGATGACCGGCGCAACCAGACTTATGGTGCTATTGATGGGCTTGGATCGCTGTCCGGGGTGTACCGCCAGATCACCGGAACCTATACTACCATTACCGATATTCCGGCGGATGCCACTACAGTGAAGTACACCGACGGCAACGGCACGAACAAGGGCGGCAACTCCGATTCCGAGCTGGGCGCCATGGTCGATCTGATCGGAACGATCCGCGGCAACTATGCTTCAACCAATCCGGCAAAAGCCTTCTACAGCTACATGCGCCCATTCCGCTGGAAGGACACCTCGGTCATCGTGCCGACCCTGGTTCCGGCGAAGAGCAGCACGCCGGCTACGGACGGCGGCTTTCCGAGCGGACACACGAATGCTTCTTATCTCGCCGCACTGTCGCTTGCTTACGCGGTGCCTGAACGGTTCCAGGAGCTGCTGACCCGCGCCTCGGAAATGGGCAACAACCGGATTGTGGCCGGGATGCATTCGCCGTTCGATGTCATGGGCGGACGCATGATGGCGACGGCGCTGGCCGCAGCCACGCTGGCCGACCCGGATAATGCTGCACTCAAGCAGGAAGCTTACGACCAGGCGCATGAGGTGCTCCTGAAGCAGACCGGCACAGCGGAAGACCGGTTCAGCGATTATGCCAAGAATAAAGCTCAGTTCACGCAGCGCCTGACTTATAATTTCCCGCAGATTAACTCCGTGACGCAGCCGATGGTTGTACCTAAGGGAGCGGAAGTGCTGCTGGAGACCCGCCTGCCTTATCTGAGCGCGGAGCAGCGCCGCGCAGTGCTGGCGACCACCGGCATTGCATCCGGCTACCCGCTGCTGGATGATCCGGAAGGCTGGGGACGGCTGAATCTGTTCGCAGCAGCGGATGGGTACGGCGCCTTGACTTCCGACGTGACGGTAACCATGGATGCCGCTAAGGGCGGATTCCATGCGGCAGACCGCTGGCGCAACGATATCTCCGGCTCCGGCGAGCTGACCAAGGAAGGCACGGGCACCTTGACCCTGACTGGCAGCAATACGTATTCCGGCGGTACGGAGATCAATGCCGGTACGCTGGAAGGCGATTCGGCTACGGCGTTCGGCAGCGGCGATGTGGTGAACAACCGCGGCTCCGTCGTGGAGAACGTCTACGGCAAATTGACAGTCGGCGGCGACTTCGAACAAGCTGCCGAAGGTAGCCTTGAGCTGAATCTGACCGGCGAGGGCGATGTGCTGGAGGTTAAAGGCGCAGTGAAGGCCGGAGGGAAACTCGAGGTGAACATCGTAAACAACTATGTGCCGGCTGAGGGCGTACTGACGCTGATCACCCATGGCGATGGACAGCGCAGCGGCCAATTCGGCTCCGTCGAGGTCAACGGTCTGCCAAGCACGCACACCGCGCATATTGACTATCAGAACAACCGGATCGCATTGGTGATCGACGATACGACCAACAACGGTAGCTCGAACTCCGGCGGATCGAATTCGGGCGGTTCCAACTCTGGCGGCACTACCGGCGGCACAGCTACGCCGACTCCGACACCAACGCCATCGGCGACTCCGGCACCAACAGGGCAGCCGGGAACAGCTACCCCGGCGCCTGAAGTGAACCCGTTCCAGGCGGGCGTTGTCAGCCGCGATGATGTGCTGAAGAGTGTGAATGATGCCATCGCCGCCACGCAGAACCAGAGCAAGACGTTCAGCGACACTGCCGGACATTGGGGCAGTAGCACTATTGGAGCAGCGGTGAAGCTGCAGATTGTTGACGGCTATGCGGACGGCTCCTTCCGTCCGAACGCTACGGTGACCCGGGCGGAATTCGCAGCGATGATTGCCCGCGCTTTCGGGCTGGCTGAGCGTACTGCCGCGGGCGGCTTCTCCGACACCGGCTCGAATTGGGCCGCCGGTTATATCGACGCACTGTCTGAGAAGGGGGTTATCACCGGCTATGCGGACGGCAGCTTTAAGCCGGCTGCGGCCATCACCCGTGCCGAAATGGTGACGATCATCGGCCGGGTACTGAATCTGGCCGCGCTGCAGAACGGCTCCGCCGCAGGCTTCACGGATGTGAGCGGGGATTACTGGGCTGCCGCCGCCATCCAGCAGGCCTCCGCCGCTAATCTGATACAGGGCGTATCGGCTTCCGCCTTCGCCCCGAAGAACAACGCGACCCGCGCCGAAGCTGTGGCGCTGATCATCCGCGCACTGCAGAGCGACAGCTCGGTCAAGGCGTTGATTGACGGATTGTAATAAGGGTAATTCTATGCAAGAGGGGCTCTGTCTTTAAGACAGGGCCTCTTTTTGCTGCTTGGCCGATGGGCAGGCGTGTCTGGGCGACGCAACCACAGCGTTCTTTACTTTTATGGGAGCATTCGGCACAATAATGAGCGTAATCTGGTCAGGAAATTAAACTGCTGGTGCTGCTGTTGGGCTATTGGCCGAGTTGAACTCTGAGAAACAAGCGCTGTCACAGTTACTAGTTGCTGAGAGTAGAGAAATTAAGAAATTCAGGGCCGGATTGTGGCCGAATGTCTAAACCTCTGCTTTAGCCGGGCCAACCCTCGGATTAAACTTAGTCGGTCACTGAAAATAGTTTGATAATCGCACACTAATTTTGTCCTTTTTATGGATTTCAGCCATCTTGTTTGATTATCGCCACTTAATCTGGGCGATATGGGTGTGATAGCTGATTTACCACCATATTAGGTTGCGATTATCCATCTAGAGTTGGGATCTACCTCCATATAGGTGAAATTAAGTGGCGATTTTCCAACTGCGGTGTGCGAATAGGGGGCTGCCTTCCATCCGTTATAGCTATTTAGAGCTGACTTTGTATTAAAAACAATAGCCCGGTTAACCGCAGAGCGCAGCCTACCGGGCTATTCTATATTATAAGAAGAATCAGCTATTCCAGGTTCGCGTGCTTGCCATACATGGTCCCGGAGCTCTGTGCCTGCTCGTCCATCAGCCGCAGGATCACCGCGTCCAGATAGAGCAGCAGTGTCTGCTCGAACAAGGAGCCCATCGGCTGCACCGTAAGCTCTGTGCCCGAGGCTTGATCCTTGGGCGCACCGGGCAGCGTCACGGTGATATCGGCTGCGGAGCCGATGGTTGACTCCGGCTGGATCGTCAGCGCAGCGACGGTAGCCTGCAGCCCCTGCGCCTTCTCCAGCATCCCGGTCAGGGTGCGGGTCTCGCCCGAGCCGGAGCCGATGAGGAGCAGATCGCCCTCGCCAATGCCGGGAGTGACGGTCTCGCCGACCACATGCGCCTGGAAGCCCAGATGCATCAGACGCATCGCGAAAGCCTTCATCATCAGCCCGGAGCGGCCGGCGCCGGCCACGAAGATCTTGTCCGCGCCCAGGATCGCCTGCGTCAGACGGTCATCCGCAGGCTCCGGCAGGAGTGCCGCAGCGCGCTCCAGCTCCTGCAGAATCTGCCTGAACTGTTGACTCACTGGCAGAGACATCTTATTGTGCTCCGATCAGCCGTTTCATCTCGGCGGCCGCAGCGCGCTTGTCAGCTTGTCCTGTAATGCCGCCGCCTACGATAATCAGGTCAGGGGATGCGGCGATTACTTCCGGCAGCGTTTCGAGCTTGATACCGCCGGCCACTGCTGTCTTGGCGTTCTTAACGACGCTCTTGATGACGCGGAGCTGTTCGAAGGAGTTCTCGCCTTCAGCCTGCAGGTCATAGCCGGTATGCACGCAGATATAATCAACGCCCAGAGCGTCGACTTCGCGTGTGCGCTGCTCAAGATTTTTCACATTGATCATATCGATCAGAATCTGCTTGCCATGCTTGCGGGCTTCTTCCACTGCGCCCTTAATGGTGGAATCATCCGTTGCGCCCAGAACAGTAATGAGATCCGCTCCTGCCTCGGAAGCCTTCATCACTTCATAGCCTCCAGCGTCCATTACCTTCAGATCAGCCAGGACGGCAAGATGAGGGAAGCTGTCCTTGATGGCCTTAACAGCGTGCAGTCCTTCATTGATGACAACCGGTGTTCCAATTTCTACGATATCAATGAACTCCTGTACCTCGGCTACAACCGCTTTGGCTTCAGGGATATTGACCAGATCAAGTGCAAGTTGAAGTTTCATGATGATAAAATCCTCCTCAGGTTTGGTATATGAAGTAATCTATGTCTCCGTTATGTCCTGCTTATCATTCCACGGCCGTGTCTAGATTATAAATACAATAGTACCCTTCTTGAAAGTAGGCACTATTTTATTATATAGTGTTGAAAAGTATACTATTGTACCGCTGTAGGGCGGAAGGGAGTGTCCACACATATGTCACGGAACGAAGAAAGAGTTTTTAACTGTGAGAAAGAGCTGACCCTCTCCATCATCGGCGGCAAATGGAAAATGATTATTATGTGGCATCTCGGCAAGGAAGGCACCAAACGCTTCAGTGAGCTGAAGGCGCTGATACCCGATATTACGCAGCGGATGCTGACCACCCAGCTTCGTGAGCTGGAAGAGGACGGCATCGTCGACCGGAAGGTCTACGCCGTAGTGCCGCCCAAGGTTGAGTATAGCCTGACATCGCGCGGCCAGAGCCTGATTCCCATCCTTGATCTCATGTACGAATGGGGCAAGGAATATATGGAGGAGTCGGGACTGCAGGTTACGATCCGGAATTCGTCGGTCCAGTAACTGTATAGCCTCGCAGCGTCCTGTTCCGTTTGGAGACAGGGCGTTTTTTGATTTTGATGTATTTGAAAAAGGAAATGATTGTCGGTGGTCGAATACTGCAATAGCCCCTATTTGAAGGGGGATTACTACGAAAGGCAGCGATACAATGACCATCGAATCCCTTGTTGTCAAGATATTGAATATAGCTTTTTACGCGATTGGGCTTTGGTTTCTGTACTATGTCTATCAACAGCGCAGGCTTAAGAAGAAGGGTACAGATGCGGAATGCGTATACGATCCGGCCCGGATCATCCCGCACACCGGGCTTCTTGCGGTAATCACCCTTTATGTGACGCTGGTTACCGTGCTGTGGGTGCTCTGCCTCCTCGGACTCAGCGACTGGATCACGGGACACTGGTTCTCCCATGTTTATCCACTGGTCCTGCCTGTTGCGGTTAATCATGAACGGGTTGTGATGATTATCGACAGCCGGGGGATCTTTACGGACCATACAGTTATTCCTATGAAGCAGATCAGCAGTTACGAGCTGAAGGATTCAGGCACAGCCGGGGGCCGCCAAATTCTGGAGGTACAAGCGGGGGAGCAGGTACTGCGTGGATGGGTCCGTGCGGAATCTTTACCCGCGATTAGAGCCTTGTTAGAGCCAAATCCCGGGTAATACAGAGTAATGAAATCATTAAGAAGGGGAGTAGGGTCAGGTGAAAGCATTGTTGCTGCAAGATAAGGGTCTCTGGAAAGAGATGCAGATCGGGGACGCTGAAGCCCCAAGCTGCGGAGCAGGCGAGATTCTTGTGGAGGTGCATGCGGCGGGCCTCAATCCAGTCGATTACAAGACTGCCACAGGCGGTAATCCGCGCTGGACCTACCCGCATATTCTCGGACTGGACGTGGCCGGAGTAGTAGCGGAGACGGGAGAAGGGGTATCTCAATGGGAAAAAGGGGACCGCGTCGTTTACCATGGCGACCTGACGAAACCTGGCGGCTTCGCGGAATATGGCGTCGCATATGCAGACAGGGTGTCGCGGATTCCGGATGGCGTAACGTTTGAGGCTGCCGCAGCCCTTCCGACCGCAGGCTACACGGCGTATCAGGCCCTGCACCGGAAGCTGCCGCTGGAACGGGTGGAGACGATTCTGATTCACGGGGGAGCCGGCGGCGTGGGCGGCTTCGGAGTGCAGCTTGCGAAGCTGGCCGGGAAACGGGTGATCTCCACCGCTTCAGCCCACAATCATGAGTATGTGCGGTCGCTTGGAGCCGATGAGGTCATCGACTACCGTACAGAGAACATTTACGAGAGAGTAATGGCGCTTACGGGCGGCCGCGGCGTCGATGCCGTGGTGGATGCGGTCAGCCGCACGAGCGCCAGCGAGTCTTTGGATTTGCTGGCCTTTATGGGCCACCTCGTCTATATTGCCGGACCGCCTGATTTTACGCGGATCAAGACGTTCTCCAAGGTGGTATCCTATCATGAGATTGCTTTGGGAGCTGCGCATGGGTCCGGTGATCCGCGGGCGGAGCATGATCTTGCTGTTATCGGAGATGCCATGCTGGCGCTGATGGAGCAGGGCAAGCTGTCCTCCCAGTTACAAGAGGTGATTACGCTGGAGGAGGTCCCACAGGCGTTAATCCGCCTCTCTGAACGGCATGTCCAGGGGAAAATCGTCGCCAGAATCAAATGATCAGCGCCGCCCAGCCGCCTTCCAGGCGGCTTTTTTGGCGTTACGCAGTCCGGTTGCCGCAAACGGTTTGTGGAATGACGTAGCATGCTTTTCGGTGAAAAAGCCGGAGATTTAAATTATGATTACCATACTGAATGAGTATCCGCATCCTTTTTCGTGCCTGAGACTCCATGTTGACTAAATCCATAAGGATGTGATCACAATGCAGAACCGAATTTCTGCCCCCCAGCCGGCTAATGCGCCGGACAATGAACGGCTGGCGTCTGTGGCCCCCGCCGAGGCTCCCCTGCATCCACGACTTGAAATGCTGACCCGTTCGCGGATGAAGATGCTTGAACAGTTGTTCGAATTATCCGGGCACCCGCTGGCTAACAGGGCAACCGACGCCGTGCACGCGGCTAACAAGGCAGTAAGGCGGGCCGGCCAATGAACACCACTGCAATATGTACAACCTTGCAAGGAAGGGATGCTTAATGCTGGAAGAATTATTAACCTCTTCAAAAGCCGCCGGGCCCACGGCCAAACAATTGCGTGAGCAGCTGCGGCAGCTCATCCTTAGCGGAAGACTGCCCCACGGTCTGCGCTTGCCTTCCATAAGGCAATTGGCTGGCCATTTATGCTGCAGCGAAGTTATTATCCGCCGGGTCTACCTTGAATTGGAGCAGGAAGGGCTGCTGGTCCCGCGCAGAGGCGTAGGCACCTTTGTCTGCTGCCGGCAGGAATCCACGATCCGGGAACGATCGGAACAGCAGCTCTACAATGCATTCCGTGAAGCGGCGGAAATCGGGCGGAATTCACAGTTCTCTGCAGAGGAAATGCAGGAGGTTCTGCAGAAGGTGCTGGCCAGTGTAAGATAGCCGGAGTATGTCTGGGAATTGTTCCGATTTCTGAAACATCCAGAAGAAGGAAATACTATGAGATTATAGAATACCCTCCAGTAGGAAATCTGTTGGACGCACAGCACAGTATTTCATGTAGCGTCGGGAAAGATTCAAATGGGGGGTTCGAAGGATGGATGGCTGTACCGGGAAGATCGAACAGGAAATGAGAGCCGGGTTGCGGGCGTTCTTTACCGTGCCGTATTTACTGGACCAGGGAATGGCCTGCCTGGAGGAGAAGCTGCGGGAAGCGCTGCTCTTCGGCAGGCTGACTGTGCTGCATTACCGGGCTTTCGGCGGTACCGGAGCGGGGATCTACCGGGCTGCAGCCGCAGTGGAGTTCATGATTCTTAGCCTGGATATTATTGATGATCTTCAGGATAAGGACAACCAGGAGACAGTATGGGGCCGGCTGAGTCCGGATATCGCCCTGAATATCGCCCTTGGGATGCTGACGCTGTCACAGCACCTGCTGCTTACGGCCGATTTCCCGCATGAGCGGTCCGGCAGTGCTGCCCGGCTGATGAATGAACAGGTGCTTGCCGCTATTAACGGCCAAACCGTCGATTTATTGAACAATATCGAAAGCGAAGAGGAATACATGGAGATGATCAGGCTGAAATCCGCCGGCCTGCTTGCGGCGGCCTGCCTGACCGGTACGCTGCTGGCCACCGGAGAACCTCTCTCCGAGGTCAGAACATACGCGGAAGAGCTCGGAATTGCGGCGCAGATGAAGAATGACATCCGCGACGTTCTGAACTGGGATAACAAGAATGATTTCTGGAACCGGAAGAAGACGTTGCCGACGTTATACCTGCTGCAGTCCATCTCGGACGAGCAGCGCTGGATCGCCGACTATTTTGCGGAGCGCCTGCAGCTTGCGGACGTGGTGAACCGCAAAGAGGAGATCGAGCGGATTATGGAAGAGTCGGGCACGCTTCTCTACTCTTCCGTCCGGATGAGAACCCATTACTATAATTATCTTGATCTGGTAGGCAAAATCAGCCTCGCTCCCGAATGGAAGGAGCAAATCCTGGCTATGGCAGACTGAGCTCCGGCGCGCTCCCGTAAGCCCGCAAACGGGTGCCGCAGCGGTCCGCAATGACCCGCAAATAGATTTGCGGGAATTACTAGCAGGATTATCGTTTCCAGTTCTAGCAGGAATTGATATAGTGAAATCAAGAGGAACACCTCTTATAAACCGAATGGGGGAATGAACAATGTTGAAGGAAACCGTTCAGAAATTGATGGCAGATCAAGGTGCAATGGCTCAATTGGAATCGGGCGAGCTTCAATTAACGGGGCTTAGCGAAACGGAGCAACGCGCATTTGCTGACGTAATGAACTGCAGAGCAGGCAAGTCAGAACCCCGTATGGCCATGTATTGGACCGCATAATCCAGCAGTATTTGGGGGAAACCGGATTGTCCAGAAGAAGAATACAAGTTGCCGCATTCACTAGCATTGTTATCCTCCTTGCCGTCTATCTGTCGCTGAGTATCCTGCAGCACCGGATGATTGGTACGGATGTCGAGAAGGACAGCCAGGGACGCTATGTGGCAACAGACACCCCTCCCGGTTACTGGGGATACGGAAAAATCCTTCCGGGAGATATCATTGAAGAGATTAATGGAAGCTCCTCCTCGGCGTTTCATTCGATAAAGGCCTTTAACAGAATAGAAGGGGCTTCCACCATTACTTTGGTCCGCACGCTGTCTGATGGCGGACAGGAGAGAATAACGCTGGCTGTAGCCAGAGGGATCGGGACCGACAATCTGCTGCTGGAATACATCCTGCCTTTTGGATCCCTGCTGCTGTTCGCCGGTTTCTCGCTGTTTGTATACCGGCGCAAGAAATGTGACCGGGCGGCGGTTTACCTCATTCTGTTCTTCCTGTCGACAGGCTTTGCCTATTTCAGCGCTTCTTCCTCGGGACGCGCGGATATCCTGGGCAACATGCTGTTCAACGCCTCATTTATACTGGTGCCGGTATTCTTCCTGCAGTTTCTCGACCAGTATCTGAAGCAGTATTCGGAGCCGTTGGTTCCCAGAGGCGGGTTCGCCGGGTTCTATAGTATCAGCGCCGCCATTGTGGCTGTAACCCTAATCAAGATCTTTAGTGGCTACAACTTGCTTTACTTTATTCCTGTGCATCCTACATTACCTTTCTTTATCTTCATGAATCTCTATACCATCTTTAAATTAATCCAGAAGTTTGTCATGCACCGCCGCGGTCCGCTGCGAAGCTTGTTCAAGCTGACGCTGTTCGGACATATGCTAGGGTTTATGCCCTTTATCCTGTTGTTTGGTTTACCGAGCCTGTTCGGCATTACGCTGGTGACTCCGCAGGTATCCTCCATCTTTCTGCTGGCTATTCCTGTGGTGTACCTGTATATGTTCACGACAAGACAATTGTTCGATGTTGATTTTGTCCTGAGCCGCTTTCTTTATCATCTGATTATTGCCTTCATCCCAACTTCGCTAATTACCGCCTTCGGATTTCTGATTACCCAGCACAACAACTACTCGTGGGTGAAATGGGTACAGTTATTTCTGATGGTGTATTTTATTGTAACGATCCTGCTATTTATTAAAGAGTATGCCGATTTCCGGTTAAGACCCAGCTTTAACAAGAATCTCTACAGCTTTCAGGGCAGCCTGGACCGGTTCTCCACGCGCATCTCGCGGGTGATGAAGCGGGCCGATCTGGAGCGGGTGCTGGAGCAGGAAATTGTCTCCATCCTTCCGGTCAAGAAGGTGGCCTTTCTGGAAATTGACAGAGAAGCGGGCTTGCTGGGTGGGCGAAAACGGGCTACAGGCGACGTGCCTGTATCTGTACTCACTGCGCTGCGCGGGGCTGTTCATAAACTGACCGTCGGAGAGCTGGTGAATGTCCCCTCCGGGTTATGTGTCACTATGGGCCAGAAGGGTTCAACGTTCCACGTGCTTTGGCTGGCGGACAAGGAGAACCGTACCAAGTATAACCTGGATGAACTGGGCTGGCTGAAGACCCTGGCCAATTACAGTGCCATCGTATATGAGAATCTCTATCTGATCGAGAATCTGATTGAAGATCTCGAACAGGAATTTCAGAAGCAGAAGGGAGCTTCACCCTGGGTGATGCGCCTGATCTTCAATCTCTCGGAGACGGAGCGGCGACGGCTGGCCGCCGATTTGCACGACTCGGCGCTGCAGGACCAGCTCATCTGGTACCGCAAGCTGGAGACGATTATGCTCGATCATACGATGGCGCCCGATTTATACCGCGAGCTGGAGAGTGTCCGCGAAGGCCTGCTGGATGTCATCCACCAGATCCGCGAGACCTGCAATGAGATGCGGCCGCCGCTGCTGAAGGAAATGGGCATTGTGGAGGCGCTGGGCCAGCTGTTCGAGCAGGCGCAGATCCGCTCCAATTATGTGATTGATTTTCAGACAAGCCGGCATGTTTCGGAGTTGAATGATGAACAGACCCTGGCGCTGTTCCGTATCGTACAGGAGCTGCTGCGCAACGCGAGCAAGCATGCCAAAGCCACGGTGGTGGAGATCGGATTGGAACAGGAACGGAATGCGATCCGGCTGCAGTATAAGGACAACGGGGTGGGCATGGAACTGGACGAGCTGAATGATTCCTATCAGCATATGGGGCTGTCCGGAATTAAGGAGAGAGTCCGCAGTCTGGAGGGCGACATTGACTTCCACTCAGCGGTGGGTGAAGGGCTGGAGGTCTGCATTACGCTGCCGCTGGAGCCGGAAAGTATGAGTATAGAAGGGAGGGAGGATTGGAATGATAAAAATCTTGCTGGTTGACGACCATCCTTCCGTAGGCGAAGGAACTAAAAATATGATTGAGCAGGACCCGGAAATGAAGGTTACGGTCATTCTCTCGCCGATGGAGGCGCTGGAGCTGGTCAAGAGCGAGAGCTTCGATGTGATGCTGTTCGACCTGAACATGCCGGCGATCAGCGGTCTGGAGCTGACCAAACGGATGATTGCCGTTCAGCCTGAGAGCCGGGTGCTTATCTATACCGGATATGAGATCAGCCCCAACTTCAATCTGCTGATCGACTCCGGTGTATCCGGCTTCGTGAGCAAGACGGTGACCCGCGAGCATCTTCTCAATGCGATCCGCTGTGCGCTCCGCGGTGAAGCGATTATTCCGGTCTCCCTGCTGCGGCAGCTGCGGCGCCGCGATATCCGCATCAATGAATCGCGGGAAGAGAAGGCGCTGGATGAAGTGTCGATCAATGAACGCGAGCAGGAGATTCTGCAGGAGGTGGCGAGCGGTAGCAGCAACAAGGATATCGCGTCCAGAATGCTGATGAGCCAGCGGACAGTGGAATACAACCTCACCCGGATTTTTGAGAAGCTGGGCGTCCGTTCCCGTGCCGAAGCGGTGGTGGCCGCCCGGCGGCTTAAGCTGATCCATTATAATGATTTTATATAGAAGAAGAGGCTGGAGCCCCAGCCTCTTCTCTTTGTGTTCACCAGACCACTGTTATCCGCTCCACTGTACCCCGTCGTAGGTCCAACTCTTACCGCCGATCCGGATCTCCCAGAGTGTCTTGCCTTCCTCCCTGGTGAACGTCCAGTTCATTTCCTTCCATACGCCCGATGGCTTGTCTGCAACCGCCGTCCAGCTGTCTCCTTCATCGCAGGTAACCCAGAACACCGCCTCTTCCCCGGCAATCTCCTTGGCCAGCAATAAGCCGTACGTCGTGCCCGAGAAAAATACGGGCAGCTCCACTGAGTAAAGTGAATCAGGAGTTCCCTCCAACTGGACCAGCGACCAGCCTGCTCCGCCGTTATCCGTGCGGAACAGACCGCTGTACCCGCCTCGCGGACTATCAACTGTAATCCAGCCGTCGCTGACTGATGTGAACAGCATTCCGGATACCGCTTCGCTGGGCAGAATGCCGGATGCGGTATCGGCGATTATCTGCCAGGTTGCTCCGTCATCGTTAGTCTTGTACAGGTTGTTATCTGCACTGAACATCCCCTGTCCAGCCACTTCCATTCGCCAGCCTTCACCTTCAGCAAGGGAATATCGCAAGTAACTCACGTTCTGCGGACTTGTATCGTCAGACGGAGGCACGGGAGTATACGTATCTGGCGATACAGGCGGGGTTGCGGGTACAACGGATGCCGCGGATGCGGTCAGGGCGGGAAGCTCTGTATCATTGACTTCAAGTGCAGCTGTCTGGCGGCTACAGCCTGACAACATAAGAGCGGCTATTATAGATAGAATGAGCCTTAACCTCATTTGTATTCCCTCCATGAAGCCACAACAATGGATAAGAAAGGCCTGCACATGGCATGCAGGCGCTCCCTTTGTTGCGGCAGTCCGGCTATTTCACTTTAACTTTGTTGAACGTTGGGGCAGAACCTTCAGCTGCTGTCACAAAAAAGGCTGTTCCCGACGAACTGTCATAGCCCAGAAACTTGGAGCCTTTAGCCACTCCGGTAAGATCCTTGGCAATGGCCGCCGGACTGCTCACAGGGTACAAGCTCCATTGCTCTGTTGCCAGGTCCTGCACAAATACGGTACTCCCGACGACTTGTGTATTCCAGCCCCCGGGTTTCTCCCCGCTTAGCTGTTCAAATACCCGCTGATGATCGACAAGCGGCTTGCCGTTGCTGAGGCTGTACAGGGCATGGAAGGATTGGGCTGCGACCTGATCAGGCTGCACTGCACTGGGGGGCGTGATTCCCTCGAAGGAATAGGAGGACCACACGTTTAATTGGCCCTGGCTGTTGATTTGCAGCTGCTGATCAATCTCCAGCCTGGGTATGCTGGTTACTGTTTTACTGTACAGATTAACGATACGCACAAAATAATCCCAGGCCATAATCCGTTCCCCCGAGTACTTAATTGCAAGATTAGGATAAGCGGTGAAGTCCCAATCCACTACACCTACACCCATGTACATATCCTTTAAGTCTTCAGCCTGTGCAGTGTATTTAGCTATAGGCTTACCTGCGTTGCTGTAAAGGGTGAACTGGTTGCCCTCTTGAACCATGATGCGCTCTTTCGCCGCCGCTGCAGGAGCGACCCATTTCACCTTACCTTGGGCAGGCGCTTTAAGGGGAAACTTAGTGATGCTCAACTCCAGCCCGTCCGCATTGTAGACATGCTTCTCCAACTGATTGGTGGGCCCTGCTGTCAGTACGACTACTTTGGCCGGACTATTCAGTACATGCACATCAAGCGCCTGCTGCTGCCCCAACTTCTTGGTGGCTCCATTCTGGTTCAGGTTAATAAGGTAGGCCCCGTCGGAGGTGACGGCGACGCTTGTGGTGTGGTCAAGCTGATAGACAGGGCTGTTTCTTTCCAGCAGCGCCGCAGGTAAACCATCAGTTGCCGCCAATGAGACTTTGGGAGCAAATGAGAGGCTTGCCGCCATCAGTAAAAGAACGGTAAACTTAAGCTTTAAGTTTTTCATCCTGTCGCCCCTTCCTTTTTTTTACACTATAATTAGACGGGTAGATCAGGAAATAGTTACGCCAAACGGCCGAAAAAGGAGAATCTGCATGAAGCCATTGCAATACGTTACTCAAATTGAACGGGTTGAGGTCGAGCTGACCCGATTAAATGCGGCACGGTCGCTGGTGGAGAAGCCCAGACAGCTGGAGATTCGGACGCTGGGACAGTGCACCCTGCTGCGCGATCTGACCGATCCGGCATCCGGTTATTATAACCGGGTCAAAGGCCTGGGCCCCGATGATCTGCATCGTCTTGATGAGGTGCTGGAGTATTATCCGGATACGCCGCCTTGCTTCGATCTGACTCCTGATCATATGACCGAGGAAGTGGCTTCGGAGCTGAGCCGCAGAGGCTTCATTCCAGCGGGGCAGCTGGTATTCATGCAGGTGCAGCCGGGTCCCGGGGCAGAGCCTCCGGCATCTCCGCCAGAGCAGCAGATTACGGTGGAGCGTGTCACCGCTGGCAATGTGGAGGAGTACATCTCCTGGATTGCCGATTCGATGGGCGGCAAGGAGATCAGTGCGGAGATGCTGGAGCGTTCCAGAGACTATTTTTACCGTGAGGACTTTCTTAATTATATGATTCTCATAGACGGCGCCCCGGCCGCGATGGGCTCGCTGTTCATGTACGGGCAAGAGGGATACATCGCCAACGACTATACGTTCCCGGCGTTCCGGGGCAGAGGTCTGCAGACACGGCTGCTGAGGCAGAGGCTGCACGATGCGGCTGAACGGGGACTGACCGAAGTGTACACTGACGTGGAATTTGGTTCGGCTAGTCACTCGAATATGGAGAGAACCGGATTTAGAACGGTATTCCTGAATACGTTTTGGATGAAGCCGGATAATTCAAAATAGACATAGAGGAAGTGTGAACTTTTTCAGATAAACATAAATTTAATAACTGAAAAACGTTGCCTAAAAGTGTAATTATATGGTATCTTACAAGTGGAATCGCTTGTCTTCAAGATATGAATTAAACCTTTAAGGAGGAGGTTGAATAACGGAGAATTCTACTTATTTCCTCGCATTCCTCATATGCCTACCACACTGGAACTCTGCTCAATGAACTTAATTTCATTGCCAGCAAGACGGAATATTTATTTTAAATAGCATTAAAATATACCCGTCATTTTCCCGGTTAACATGAAAGCGCATTCATTATAATAAGGAGGGCTTATCTGTGAAAATACGCTTAGTCCGCAAAGCTATCGGTATTGTAATGGCAGTTATTTTATTTGCTGCCGCCATTCTCATTCCTGCTCCCAAGGGGTATGCTGCAACTATTTATGTGACAGACAACGGAACCTCTCTTGTCGTGAATACAGGTGCCGGGCTTGTCTACACTGTGAACAAAGATAACGGGGATATCACCTCCTGCAAGCTGAACGGAACAGAGCTGAGCAGCTCCGGCGGTAAAGGCTCGCATATTGCCTCCGGCCTGGGATCTGCGACTAATGTCACTTGGAGTACCTCGCCGTCGGGATCGACGCTGCTTATTACCGTCTCCACCGATACGCTGACGCACTATTATTCCTCACGCGGAGGAGAGAACACCATCTATATGGCGACCTATGTGACCGCTGAGCCGTCTGTGGGGGAATTGCGGTATATTTTCCGGGGGAACGGCAATGTACTGACAGGTGTTCCGGCGGGTTCCAGCAACAGGGGCTCGACAGGGGCGATTGAGAGCTCTGATGTGTACGGCTATTCCAACGGCTACACGACTTCGAAATATTATGGCAATGATCAGGCGAAGGACCTGACGGTCCGTGGGGTTACGGGCAACGGTGTCGGAGTATTCATGGCTTATGGCAACCGCGAGAAGAGCTCGGGCGGTCCCTTTTTCCGCGATATCCAGTTCCAGAGCGGCGGGGACACCGAGGTCTATAACTATATGAACTCGGGACATGCCCAAACCGAGAATTGGCGGATGGGTCTGCACGGACCGTATGCACTCATCTTTACGACCGGCGGAACGCCGAGTGTACCGGACTTCAGCTGGATGTCCGGTCTGAATCTGCAGGGCTGGGTGTCCAGCCGGGGCAATGTGGTGCTGAACGGGCTGTCCGGTATGGACTCCGGCAGTGCCTACACGATCGGGTTCGCAAACAGCACAGCCCAATACTGGACGGCGGCCACTTCTACCGGCTCGGCAGTCAGGCAGGGCATGATTCCGGGAACCTATACTATGACGGTATACAAGGGTGAACTGGGTGTGTATACCGAAACTGTGACAGTGAACGCAGGAACGACAACAACACTGAATACCCGCACGATTACAGGTGACCCTTCCGCCGCGTCCGCGATCTGGCGTATCGGCAATTGGGACGGCACTCCCCGGGAACTGCTGAACGGGCAGACGATTCAGGTGCGGCATCCATCCGACAGCCGCAATCCGGGCTGGGGGCCGGTTGCGTATGCGGTAGGCAGTGCTACGAACAAATTCCCGGCGGTACAGTTCCGGGCGCAGAATTCGCCGACGACGGTCACCTTCAGCCTGAATTCCACGCAGGCTGCTTCTGCTCACACGCTTAACATTGGCATTACAACGGCCTATAATAACGGACGGCCCAGTGTAACTATAAATGGTCATGCCTTAAGTAATCCTTCCGCGTCGTCGCAGCCGGATTCGCGCAGCTTCACCATCGGGACTTACCGGGGCAACAATACCAGATTCTCCTGGAGCATCCCTTCCTCCTATCTAATATCGGGCACCAACACATTGTCCATCACTCCGATCAGCGGCTCCAGCGATCTGGGCCCATGGCTGAGCGCCGGATGGGTTTATGACTGCGTTGAGCTGTTGAATTAAGCCGGACTCGGGACTACTTTGCTGTTATGATACCAGTTTAACCAGCTGCCGGCTCTGCCGCTTGCCCGTTGGAGCGCAGAGCCGGTATTTTGTTCTTCAACATTGAAACTTATGCGGCCTATGATACAGTGAGGGTAAACATTTTTTCGATAAAGTTAAAGGTGGATTGAAATGGAAATGGAAATCACTATTGATCAGCAAGGGGATTCCAAGGTTGCCGTCCTGAACAGCGCCGATATCGTTATTTCTGACGTTCAAGATGCGCTAGATCTGATGGCTACGGTGAGGCATGTTTATGATTGCGGTAAGCTGCTGCTTCAGCAGTCGAATCTGCCGGATGATTTTTATGAACTGCGCACGAAGCTGGCAGGGGAGATTCTGCAAAAGTATACCAACTATCACTTCAAGCTGGCTATTGTCGGCGATTTTAGCCGCTATCATAGCAAAAGCCTGAACGATTTCATCTACGAATGCAATCAAGGCAAGCTGGTGTTCTTCGCGGCGAGCCGGGAGGATGCTTTAAGCGCGCTGCATCAGGCTGCTGAATAGGGGGAGCGGGATGGGAAGAGAATGGCGGATATATGCGGTTATTGTTGCTGTCCTGGTCTCTATAATGGTAACGGGATGTTCTGGGCAGGAGCGGTCAACCGCCGGCCTTACCTCTGAACAATTCACGGAGCTGCGGCAGCAATACCCCTTAGCGACGGGTTATCCGGCACTGATTGATATGGTAGAGGTGAGCTTTGAAGATATTATGGAGCATACCGATGCGGTCATTATAGCCGAAGTCATCCGGCAAATGCCGAATTATACGGTGGATTTGCCGTTTGCGCCCGGGGCGCCCGAGACCAAGCTTAAGGAAAAGCAGGAGGCGGCCGGGTTCGGAGCAGTTACATCCATCGAGTGTGTATCCTATCAAGCCAAAGTGCAGCGGGTAATTACAGGCGCGAAGGTAGCCGATGAGATTAACCTCTTCTATAATGCTGAGTTTCAAAACATTGAGACACCGCTGAAGCCCGGCATGAAAATTGTAACCGCCGTGATGGAAGGCTCAGGCAACCAGCCGGAAGACAGCTATTCCTTCACCCGGTACAGCACCTATTATGTGGTAGAGGGCGATTATGTATTAACCGCCTACGAAGGTGAAACGGAGAAACGGCAAGACTTTGATCTACGCACGAACGGCAAGACGCTGGAGAATCTCATTGCTGAGATCAGAAATTTGGAAAAGCAGCGGCAGGCAGCCGGGCATTAATTAATTTGGCGTAACCGTCCACGCCAAAATGGCTTGCGGATTTCCGGTTTATTGATTTTTCCGACGGCTGTTTTGGGGAGGGAGTCCATAATCTCTAATCGCTTAGGGATTTTGAAAGCAGCCAGTTTATTTGTGCAGAACTCCTGCAGCTCAAGAAGGGTAATCATCTCACCTTGCTGCGGCACAATGACAGCAGTAACCTGTTCTCCTTCATCTGTTAGAGGAGTCCCTATTACGGCAACCTCCAGTACAGCGGGATGCCAGCCTAAGATCGCCTCGACCTCAGCGCAGAACACATTGAGTCCATCCACAATAATCATGTCCTTCTTCCGGTCCAGAAGATAAAGAAAGCCGTCCTCATCCAATCTGCCGATATCTCCGGTGTGTAACCAACCGTTTCGCAGAGAGGCTTCAGTATCTGCGGAATTTCTCCAGTAGCCCAGCATCATTTGTCCACCACTGCAGATAATCTCTCCTGTCTCCCCCGGGGCGGCATCATTGCCGTTCTCGTCAATAATGCGCACGCTGTACGGATGCTGGCCCCATAAAGCCAGGTCAGCGGGCTTGCCGACTGACAAGAGACGATGCAGCTTGCCTTCACGGATGCATTGATTAATAGCTAAGAAGCTTATAAACTGGCCGCTTTCGGTCTGAGAATATACCTCCAGAATCTGAACGCCCGGAAATACCTGTATTGCCTGATGGAAGGTTCCGGCACTAATGGGTGCACCGCCGCAGGTGATGCCTTGAAGCGAGGGTATGCGCGTTGCGTTCTTGGTTTTAAGCTGGACAAGTTCTTTAAACTGCGAGCCTACAGTACCCAGAAATGTGATCTCTTCGTGTTCAACGATACGGGCTATGTCCTCGATTTCAAGCGGATAGGCATCCGGATAGATAAGCCTCCCGCCTTCATACAATGTGCTCCAGAGAATAAATTGTCCGGTCAAATGGGCTTGATTGAAGACAAGGGACTTTTTGGCCGGGTTGTGTCCTCCGCCTCTGGCCGGATTCATAAACGACCAATGGCTGATACTGCGGTGAGAGTGCATGACGCCTTTCGCACGGCCGGTTGTGCCCCCGGTGTAGATTATGAGCGCTATGTCATCAGGTTCAGCATGAAACCATGAGGTCAGAGGCGGATAATAAGAGATGAACTCTGCAATGGAATTAGGCGTATATCCGGGATCACAGGATACTAGCAGTGCCTGAGACAGCTGTACGGCAATCGTATCCATATCGGCAGCCGCAGCGTCATAGACGATGACTGCGGGATCGGCATCCTGCAGTATCTGCACCTTTTCGGCGGTGGTCAAAGAAGGGAACAGGGTTACCGGAATAGCCCCAATTGCGATTGCAGCACATTCAGCGATAACCAGATCCGGAGAGGGGTTACCCAATAGGGCAATCCGGTCACCAGGTTCAATCGATAGCTGCTGGAGTCCGTGGGCAACGCTGCTGACCCGGGAGAGCAATTCTCCGTAGGTTAGGGTTATACTTGGGGATTGAATCACCACATGATGGGGGTTCATTGCGGCAACAACGGGCAAAATTTCGGAAAGAAGCATTATTTGACCTCCTAGTAGTGGAGAAATAAGCATGACCTATAAGTTTACTCTGAATTAATCGTATAAGGTTCTGACTAAAATCCAGTTTATTCTAATTTGGCGCTTCCGAATGCATTAAGGACAGCTGGAAAGCGGTTGATCACTTGAAAGGATGTGAGATGAAATGTCCGGACGAACAGAAGCGGCAAGACTGGCTCATGCTTGTAAGGGAGATTCTTCGTGGGTATGAACGCGATGATCGGCTGACGGAAGCGGAACGTGACTGCCTGTTTTATACGATGTGCGGTATTCAGATAATCTTCACCGCGTACTGGCAGGGTGAGGGAAGAGCAGACCAGGCAGTAATCAATCTGGAGGCGCTGCTTGCGCTGGTGCGGGTAAGAGTAAGAGCTTGCTTGCTCCAAGATTCTGAACATAAAGTTCAATAATTCTCTGGCCGATAGAACAGATTAGCCTTCCCTTCTCCTCCGTAACTATAATAGCGCAGAGGGTCGTTGTAAGACAGAGATGCATTTTTTACCCGGCCCCACTGGAGATGAGACAAGATAAAGGGGATTCCTTCCTCGTCGTTCTCTATATATCCGTCTCTATTGTATGAAAAATCCTCTCCGGCTATTGGTGCTTCGGAATTCAAGCGTATCTCGTACAAGTCAGCATGTTCATATCCGAATTCTGTGCGTTCACGATATGAATCTACCGGGAAGTCCTTTAGCGCACTGAGTAAGTTACTTAATGCATAACCATGAATCAGGTGGGGTTCTTCATCCCTTCTACGACCGTTATCCATTTCTTTACGGTATGTAATTACAAGCTCGCCGCCAGAAATATAAAATTCGCAGGATAGTATACGCTCTTTATTTTGATCAGGTACATGTACTATAAACGAGGAATGCAAGCTCTGTATCTTCATATCATCTGATTGCTGCGGATGGCTAACCAACACTCCCCAGAACCGGCCTTCTTTCGTCACTGTCGGAACAAGATGAGGATAACCCAGGGCTTTCGCGATTTCCTCTGATACCTTGTCGGGGTCAATATTGTCTACATTGATGTATGGAAAAGAGATCCTCACCTGTTTAGCATGCTCTGCTCTATAGACGGAAGCACCCCAGCTCATTATACATATGGTTAGTCCGGCTAGAATCATCCACTTTATCCGCAGCTTCTGTCCGATCATATGGGGGCCCGCCTTTTCTCGAAAGATGAAATTCACGTTCTTATTCTAATATATATGAAAAAGACGACAATAAAAAACCGGTTCCGCTGTCCATGGGGGTAGACAGCAGAACCGGCTTCTTTAACATAACAAAGATGATTAATTGCGGATCAGATAATCGAATGCACCCAGGGCGGCGGTAGCGCCGGAGCCCATGGAGATGATGATCTGCTTGTAAGGGCTGTTGGTGCAGTCGCCTGCGGCGAAGACACCCGGAATGCTGGTTGCGCCATGGCGGTCGACGACGATCTCGCCGAAGCGGGTACGTTCCAGCGTCTCGGCCAGCCAGTCGGTGTTCGGCACGAGGCCGATTTGCACGAACACGCCTTCCAGCTCCACATGCTGTTCTGTACCCGTGTCACGTTCAATGTAGGTAATGCCGTTTACCTTGTCGGTGCCGGTAATTTCCTTGGTTTGAACGTTCTTGTGCACAGTTACGTTAGGCAGGCTGTACAGACGTTTCTGAAGGACGGAATCTGCCTTCAGCTCCGGCATGAATTCCAGCACGGTTACGTGGCTGACGATGCCAGCCAGGTCAATGGCTGCTTCAATACCGGAGTTGCCGCCGCCGATAACGGCGACATGCTTGCCGGCGAAGAGCGGTCCGTCACAGTGCGGGCAGTACGCCACGCCCTTGTTCTTGAACTCCGCTTCGCCGGGAACGCCCACATTGCGCCAGCGGGCGCCAGTGGAGAGAATGACCGTCTTGCTCTTCAACACGGCGCCGTTCTCCAGCTCGATCTCGATGAGGTCCTTCTTCTCCAGACGCTTGGCGCGCAGAGTCTTCATCACATCGATATCATATTCCTTCACATGCTCTTCGAGACTTGCAGCCAGCTTCGGACCTTCGGTGTACTTCGTACCGATGAAGTTCTCGATGCCCATCGTCTCCATCACCTGACCGCCGAAGCGTTCGGCAACGATGCCGGTGCGGATGCCTTTGCGGGCGGCATAGATCGCCGCGCTTGCGCCGGCAGGACCGCCACCGACTACCAGCACATCAAACGGAGCCTTGTCGGACAGTTCCGAAGCATCCGGTCCGGTGCCGAGCTTGGCAAGAATTTCTTCCGTGGTCATCCGGCCGCTGCCGAAGAATTCGCCGTTCAGGTAGACGGATGGCACAGCCATGACGTCCTTGCTCTCCACTTCACTCTTGAAGGCGGCGCCGTCAATCATGGTGTGCGTAATGCCCGGGTTGAGCACGCTCATCAAATTGAGCGCCTGCACTACATCCGGACAGTTGTGGCAAGACAGGCTGATATAGGTTTCGAAGTGGAATTCGCCCTTGAGACCCTTGATCTGGTCAATGGTCTCCTGCTCAGCCTTCGGTGCTCTGCCGCTCACTTGCAGCAGGGCGAGTACCAGCGAGGTGAACTCGTGGCCCAGCGGCACGCCGGCGAAGGTAACGCCGGTGTCTTCGCCCGGACGGTTCACACTGAAGCTTGGTGTACGCGGGAGTGTGGTATGTTCTACTTTGATGCTGGCCGACATGCTGGCCAGTTCATTCACCAGAGACAGCGTTTCTTGCGAAACGCTGTCGTCTCCGGCGCTGACTTTCAGCAGTACCTCGCCCTCCATGAGCTGAAGGTACTGCGCTAATTGTGCTTTGATATCCGCATCAAGCGCCATCTTTCATCCGCTCCTTAGATTTTGCCTACGAGATCAAGACTTGGCTTCAGGGTTGTGCTGCCTTCCTGCCATTTGGCCGGGCACACTTCGCCTGGGTTGTTGCGCACATATTGTGCAGCCTTGATCTTGTTGACCAGAATGCTGGCATCGCGGCCGATACCGTCGGCGTTGATTTCTACAGCCTGAATTACGCCGTCTGGATCGATGATGAACGTACCGCGGTCGGCCATGCCGGCTTCTTCAATCAGAACATCGAAGTTGCGGGAGATCGTATGGGATGGGTCACCGATCATGATGTATGTGATTTTGCCGATGGCTTCGGAGCTGTCATGCCATGCTTTATGAGTAAAGTGGGTGTCTGTGGAAACGGAGTATACTTCTACACCCAGGCTCTTCAAGGTTTCGTATTCGTTCTGCAGGTCTTCCAGCTCAGTAGGACATACGAACGTGAAATCTGCAGGGTAGAAGCAAACTACGCTCCATTTGCCTTTGAAGTCAGCTTCGGACACATCGATAAACTTTCCATTGTGGTAGGCGGATGCTTTAAACGGCAGGACTTCTTTTCCAATCAGTGACATATTCATTTTCCTCCTAAGGTTGTTTTCTGCACAAGAGCTGACTTCTGAAGCCACTATTGTGTAGCAGTTCTTTATTGATAATTATTATCATCTAGATATTATTATTTGTCAAGCGCAGGTTATGAAATTCACAAGTCGTTCAAGAGGCGGGCGTTACAACACTAATATGGACGGGGAAAAGACTTCCCATACACAGGTGCCCGGCGCATAGAAATCCGTTCGCTCAACCAGATTCATAACCTAGCGGCCTGGGGGATATTAACAAGTATTCATAGCTACACCAATAAATTACCCCGTTGCCGCCTTAATGATTGTGTAGAAAGTTTGAACAATGGGTAAAAAGTGTACAAGTGTAATTATGTCCTGGATTCGCCGGCCCATGCGCCATCACAAATAGCGGCACCCAAGGCTTGAGAAGCTTCAGGCCCGGGTGCCGCTATTCATTTATCTTATTCAGATAACCCAGCGAAAGACGATAAAGATCACTGCGAATATTGCAACCACAATCAATAAATCGGAGATTTGGCGCCACAAGCCGGGAGCCCCTTCCCGCTGAAGCTTCTGCATGTCGGTATCATGCTTGGCCATATGGCCACCGGGGTCGGTCGAATTGGCAGCTGGAGGGAACGGGTTGAACGGATCAGACATGATGATCAACTCCTTTCCACCAGTATATAACATATTATTACAGGTGAGGGAGTATTTCCGATAAAATTGTTAAGGTTTGCTTAAGCCTTCGTATATTTCACAACCAAGGATTCCAGCTCATCCCAGTGCTCACAGTTCTCCCAGTGGAACGACTTCGGCAGCTCGTACATCTCCTCCCAGGACAGCTGCTTGAGGCGAGGCTTCAGAATCTGCTCGACGGTGATAACCTGCATCAGCGTACGCATGCGGAATTGCAGCGGATACCGTTCTTCCTTGGAGATGGGCTGGAAATAGGTTTCTGCCATGTAGTCAACCAGTGCTTCGCCCTTTTCCTGCTCCTTGTGCTGGTTCCACACCTGCTTGATATCCCCGGTCAGCTTGCGCCACGGCGTATCCTCACGCGGATAGACAATCCCCATCACCGCGGCGTCCTTATAGGTCCACAGCGCCCAGGAGACATCGTTCTGCTCACACAGGTCGAGCATGTCTTCGATAATCTCCATCTGGAAGACGATATCCTCCTGCTCAAATACGAGACCCAATTCGCCGCACCATACCGGACGCTTGTATTTGTCGCGGATGGCCAGCAGCTCCTGAAAGGCTTCGGCGAAGATCTCCTTGCGGCGTGCCCGCGGCATTTCATGCGTCAGCACAGCCGGATCGGCGACGAAGGGGTAGAAGTGGAATTCGTAGGCCACCTGCGGATCGTCGATCGGATCAATCATCGAGAAATCGGTCGTGAAGGCATTGCCCTCGATGAAGATGATATGGTCCTTGTCGTGCTTGCGGATTTCGGCAATGATCTTGCTGTAGAATTCATTGAACACCTTGGCATCCTTGACCATGGAAGGCTCATTCACGATGTCGTAAGCGGCAATCCAAGGCTGGTCCTTGTAATACTCGGCAATGTAGCCCCACAGCCCGATGACCGTATCGCGCAGCGCGCCATACTCCCAGAAGAGCGGCAGGCCGGAGTAGGTGTCACAGTGCCAGTCCGGGTTCTGGCCGCCGGGAACGGAATGCAGATCAAGAATGGCGTAAATCTCATACTTCGCACACAGATTGACGATATGGTCCAGGTATTTGAAGCCTTCTTCTTTGTATTGATGCGGATTCTGGTCGTCGATGAAATATTTATAGTTGAACGGCAGGCGCAGGTGGTTGACGCCGATCTTCCGCAGGAACTCGAAATCCTTCTCATCCACGAACTCCAGCAGGAACCGGTCGAAGAACTGTCTGCTGCGCGCTTCCCCGTACACCTCGGCAAAAGCCTGCTTAATCTGGGTATCCGTACCCGGGAGCCCGATCATGAAATGCTCCAGGTTCATCCAGGTGCCGAGCCCGAAGCCCCGGAACACAATCTTGTCCCCGTTAACGACGAAATCCTCGCCCTTTACCTGTACAAAGTTAGTTGTCATCTCTAAGCACCTCTTGTTATCAAATTAGTTCTTCATGCCAGTTGTGGCCACGCTTTGAATAAAGAAACGTTCGCCGATCAGGAAGACAATCACCATCGGAATGGTGGCCAGCACCGTACCGGCCATCAGCAGGCCGTAATCCATCGTGTGCTCGGTCTGGAACGCCTTGAGCCCCAGCTGCAGCGTCTTCAGTCCGTCGTCATTCAGATAAATGAGCGGCGCCAGATAGTCGTTCCACATATAAGTGAAGGTGAAGATCGCCAGTGTGGAAATGCCCGCCGAAGCCAGCGGAATCATAATTCGCCAGAAAATCTGCCACTCATTAAAGCCGTCGACGCGCGCCGCCTCGTTCAGCTCATCGGGCAGGCTCATGAAGAACTGGCGCATCAGGAAGATGCCGAAGCCGCTGAACAGCTGAATCAGAATATAGCCGGTGTGTGTGTTATATAGACCGAGATTGCTGACCACCGAGAACTGCGGCACCATGATGGAATGCCAGGGCATCATCAGATTGGCCATGAACAGAATGAAGACGACATTCTTGAACGGAATCTTCAATTTGGCAAAAGCGTAGGCCGACATACAGCAGATCACAACCTGCAGCACGGTAATGATGACGGACAGCTTCAGCGTATTGAAGAAATATTGGGCGAACGGAATCGCCGTCCACACCTGCTTGTAATTCTCCAGATACAGACTGGTCGGAAACCAGTTGCTCGGATTCTTGAACAGATCGACATCCGTCCGCAGCGAGGTGGAGATCATCCACAGAAACGGAAACAGCGTGGCGACTGAGAAAGCGATTAAAGCGATAAGCAGAATGTAGTAGAGGAGCTTATTGCTTTTGGATAAAGTGAATGATTCCGGCATAAGTGGCTCTCCTCCTTGTTAGTAAGTGACCCATTTCTTCTCCAGCCTGAACTGGATCAGGGAGATCACCATGATGATGATGAACAGCACGGTCGACATGGCTGCGGCATAGCCCATTTGATAGTTAATGAACGCCTCCTGATAAATGCGGAATACCAGCACGTTGGTAGAGCGCCCCGGACCGCCGTCCGTCATGACGGAGACGAGATCGAACACCTGGAACGAGTTGATGATCGTCAGGATCAGCACCATGAACAGGGTCGGAGAGAGGCTCGGCAGCGTGATATAGATGAATTGCTGGAATTTGTTCGCGCCGTCAAGCTTGGCCGATTCGTACAGATGCTCCGGAATCCCCTGAATGCCCGCCAGCAGAATGATCATGTAGTAGCCGAAGCTCTTCCACACCGCCACGATGACAATCGCCAGCAGCGCCCATTTCGAGGACATCAGCCACTCCGGCGGATTCGCGATGCCGACAGCCTTCAGGATCTGGTTGACCGGGCCGGAGAGGGGATTGAACAGCAGCCCCCAGACGATGGCAATGGAGACCATGGAAGTGATATATGGAAAGTAGAAGGACATCCGGAAAAATTTGCGCAGATGCCGTACGCCGTTCAGGGCCACGGCCGCCAGCAGCGCCAGCAGCATCGTTAGCGGCACGAACAATACGGTGTAGATCAGGTTATTCTTGAGCGACACCAGGAAGTAATCGTCCTTAAACAGGCTGATATAGTTATCCAGGCCGATAAAATTCGCCTTGACGTTAAAGCCGCCGTAATCGGTAAAGCTCATGTAAATCCCGTATACCAGCGGGATGAAGATGAAGACGGCGAACAAAGCGAAGGCGGGAAGAATGAATAAGGTTCCCGGGATGTAGGACCTCAAGTTCAGCAGTCGTTTGCTGCTCATGGTGTAACCTCCTCTGGAAGGGTCTTGGGCGCAGAAATAAGCTCGGCTTCCGTCAACGTTCGCAGCGGAAGCCGATTACTTGGTTTATATTAGCGCTGCTTTAAGAAATTCTGGATCGCCGTCCCGGAGTCTTGCTCCTGGAACAGGAACAGGTCGCGCTGTTCATTCCATACGGTGTTGATCTTCTCGATGTCGGCAACCGGCTGGTTCTCGACTACAGTTCCGGCTTCGAAGAAGTAGCCGCTGCCCTGAATGCCTGTGGCGTTCAGATAGGCTTCCTTGGTCTTGTCGCTGGCGAAGGCCGGCAGGACACTGGCTTCGGCGATGATGGAGCTGCCTTCCTCACCGGCGACGAATTGTACGAATTCCAGTGCCGCATCGGTATTCTTGCTCTGCGGGTTCACGCCGATAAAGGTGCTGACGCCCCCCACGGTTGTCGGATCATTGATGCCTTCCGGAAGGGGCATCGGGGCCATATCGAAGTCGATATCGGTCTTGCCTGCGGCGATATCGGCCTTCAGCATGTTGATCGTCCATTCGCCGTTAATCATCATTGCGACATTGCCGCTCTCAAACTGCTTGATCCAGTCCACGCTCTCCGCCTTCATCTGCTTGTAGCTCATATGAGAGCCGTCCTTGTAATAGAGGCGGTCGAGATAATCGAGCCAGTTGGCCACCGGATCGAGGCTGTCGTCCAGAATGGTCGCTCCCTCTTGCAAGGCACCCAGCGGGGCAGTGATCCAGTCTGCGTAGTAGCCGCCCCACTGTTTGGATGCCCCGTCACCCTTGGTCAGCTGCTTCGCCAGTTCAGCGTATTGATCCCAGGTCAATTGGCCTGGCACCTCGATGCCTTCCTGACTAAAAAGCGCCTTGTTGTAGAATAATGCGTACTGCGAAGTCCGGTAAGGAAGCGCGTAGTATTTGCCTTCCGTCAGCACCTCGGTAATATCCTGAAAGCTTGGGCCGTAGGAGCCGACATCCAGATTGTCTTCCTTGATCCGCTCCGTAATGTCGAGCAGCTGGCCCTTGGAAGAGTAGAGTCCAAGGCTGCTGGTGCCGTTGATGCTGTAGATATCCATTTTGGAGCCGCCGGAGAGATTGTTCATAATCTTGGTGTTGTATTCGTCGGCGTTGTTGCTGATGGTGTTCATATGGACTTCGGCTGTAGTGCTCTGCGCATTGAATGCGTCTACAACCTTTTGCATGT
The DNA here is from genome assembly GCF_008635795.1 of Paenibacillus tepidiphilus. Lineage (GTDB taxonomy): Bacteria > Bacillota > Bacilli > Paenibacillales > Paenibacillaceae > Paenibacillus_AQ > Paenibacillus_AQ tepidiphilus. Next base: position 33,254 of record NZ_VWRQ01000008.1, read on the forward strand.
AATCCTGTTCATCGGTCCAGGTGTAATATTCGAGGACGACTTTGTCCTTACCGCCGGTGTCATTGCTAGCGCTGTCATTATTGCCGGAGCTGCAGCCTGCCACAGCCAGTGCGATGGCGGACAAGAGAGCAATACTGCTGCTTTTCTTGATATTCATTCGTGAACCCCTCCTGTTTCTGTGGTGTAGCTTAAGTGTATTCCGGTTCGGGGACGGCGGTAAGGTTGATCTTTTATCCTCCGGGTGTATAAAACTTCAACCTTCACAGGAGACAGATTCCATTATAATTAAGGGGAAAGGACCAAAGGGAAAGGATTGCTCCTATGTTTATCTTCCTGGTATTTATCCTGTTCATTGCCATCTCGGTCTTCTTTCTGGTACAGCGCAAGTATACGAAAGCTACCTTGTTTATGCTGCTGATGGGCTTCTCGTATCTGATCGTTATCTCCTGCATCATTATTTACATGTCGAAGGATGCCTATTATTATTACAGCCTCAAAGACTTCTTCGGGCTGAAGCAGAGCATGCTGAACAAGCTGATGTTCCTGCCGGTGACGCGGTTTACCCTGATCCGCTTATTGAACGTGTTCTCGATGATGTTCATCTATACGGGCCTCTGCTCGGCCATCTATTTTGCCTTCAATGTGCAGTTCAGACGGGGCGTGCTGCTGCTTACCGTGCTTGCGGTTCCGTGTCTCCTGCAGATCATCGCCTATGACCCTGCCGTATATACCAGGCTATATTACTGGCTCTATCCTGGTGTAGTCAGCTCGCAAGCCTTCGTCGCTGCTTATGAGCAGCTGCATGCGGTGACGTTCCTTGTGAACTCTCTGTACAATGCCGCAGGCTGTGTCCTGCTGGTGTATGCGCTCGTAAATGCACCGAAGGTCCGGCAGATTCAAAGCAATATCATTATGATTCTGATTTCCTATATCTCAGTACAGGTAACCTATTATTATGTGAATTACTGGGCTCCCGATGTAATGATCAAGGTGTCCAAGGCGATCGGCTTTATCCGTTACAAACCGATTAATCTCGTGGGTAACCCTTCGATCTATGCTCTTCTGCCGTATATTACAGGCTTCTGTCTGCTGGTCAGTCTGTACAGCATCTACCGCTACACGCGGATTCAGAACAGCATCAAGAACCAGGAATCGGTAATCTCGAAAAATATCGACTCCGCCCTCTTCACCTCCCGCGTCTTTAGCCATTACATTAAGAACGAGCTGCTGGCCCTGATGGCGCAGAGCGAGATTATCGAGAGCATGGCGGAGAAATCACCGGAGCTGGTGGAGGAGATCCGCGTGATTGAGCAGCGGTGCCGCAATATCTACGAGCGTCTTGATGCGATTCATCAGCGGACACTGAAATCGAAGGTCGAGCTTGAGCCGGTGGTGCTCAATGAGCTGACGGATAAGCTGCTGCAGGAGATGCAGACCGAGCTGAAGCATTCACAGCTCGACTATACGCCGCCGGGCCGGCAGATTGTTATTATGGCCGATCCGTACTATTTTGCGCAGGCCTTGGAGAATATTATCGCCAATGCGGTGGATGCGCTGGAGTTCGTGCCGGAGAAATCGCGGAGGCTCTCGATTGAAGTGATCGTGAGGAATAAATGGGTGGAGCTTGTCATCGCCGACAACGGGGCGGGCATTGCGGAGGAGCATTTGAAGAATATCTTTCAGCCGTTCTATTCCTCCAAGCCGACCGCAAGCAATTGGGGCATGGGATTATCCATCTGCCATACGATTATTGCGGCCCACGGCGGCAAGATCAATGCCGAGAGCAAGGTGGGTGAAGGCAGCGCCTTCCATATCATCATGCCTTTGCTCTCCGCCCATGCCCACTAAAGGAGTGAAACAGCATGAGTACACAGCCAATTAAAGTGCTTATCGTCGAGGATGAGCCGCTCATCGCCAAGCGTTATCAGATGATTCTGGGCAAGGATGAGGAGCTCGAGTGTGTGGGCAGCGCCTCCAGCGGTTATGAGGGCACAATGCTTGCCGCATTGAACAAGCCGGATATCGTGCTGATGGATGTGGAGCTGGAGGATAAGGAGGCTGGCCTGCGCGCCACCGCCGAGATTCTCAGCTACATGCCCGAGATCAAGGTCGTCATGCTGACGGTGTGCGAGACCGATGATACCGTGTTCCGCGCTTTCGAGCTGGGGGCCGTTAACTATCTGCTGAAAAATATGCCCGCGGATGCCATTGTAGAGGCGGTAAAGGACGCCTATTACGACCGTTCCTCCCTGCACTCCAATATCGCCGGCAAAATCCGCCGCGAATTCAAACGCATCAGGAAGACCGAGGACAGCCTGCTGCATAATTTCTACATCATCACCCAGCTGACGCCGACCGAGCTTGAGGTGCTGGAGCTGCTGATGAAGGACTATACGCGCCAGGAGATATGCCAGCTGCGGCATGTGGAGCAGTCGACGCTGAAATCGCAGATCAACAGCATTCTGAAGAAGTTCGGCAAGGCGAGCGTCCAGGAGATTGTCCCGGTGCTGCGCGAGCTACACATCCCGGAGATCCTTGCGCAGCGCAAGGGGAAGCTGGGGGTGGAGTGATGGGAAATTAAGCCTTTTGCAGGACTCCAAAACGTACACTTTGTACATAATGTACATTGTGTACGTTTTTTTCATATGATACAGTAAGGGGGAATGGAGGAATGATAATGGAGACGCTTTTAGCTACTCAGGTTAGAGCCAACATGAGTGAGTTCATTGATACTGTCGTCCGTGAAAAGCCACTCGCTATACGCCGCAATCGGGATGTTATTGTAGCTGCTTCAATGGATCAAATGAAGTTTTATTTGTCTGTGTATCACTTAACTCTTGAATATGAGCAGGATGAAGACGGCCTTTATGCAGGCAGTATTGAAGAAGTGGATAACATTGTGGCAGAGGGAGAGAGTCTGCAGGATTTAAGAATGGAGCTTGCCCGGCAGTTGATGGAATATGCCCAAGATTATTTCGCTGATTATTCGAGGTATTCGTCCGCCCCCAATACCCGGAATCATGCACCCTATATGCTGCGTGTAATGCTTGAAAACAATATAGAATCGGTTGCGGAACTTATTCGGGACTAACATGCCAAGCTGGAAAGATTATGAGAATTGGCTAAAGAAGAATGGATGGGCAAAAGTCAGGGATACCGGGCGGGATAAGATTTATGAAAAGACTGAGCCGGATGGAACAATTCGGCGCACAGCTGTCTCCAAAGGAACAGGTGAGATCGGTAAAGGGTTATTTTGAAGAATTTTAAAAAAGCAACTCGGTATAGATAAAGTAGAATATGACCGCTTAAATTAGACTAATGGTCTGTGAAAGCAGGTTTAAACGGACAAATCAAAGCATCCCCGGACAGGAAGCTACCGGGGGACTCCTTTAAACTGAACATGAAAGGAGATGAGGGGATGGAGGCACTTAGACTGCTTCGCCAGGCCATTGACTACGTGGAGGAGCATCTGCAGTCGCAGATTGAGATTGAAGATATTGCGCAGGCAGCGATGACGTCCAAGTACCATTTTCAGCGGATGTTCCATGCGCTGACCGGCTTTACGGTGACGGAATATGTGCGCAACCGGCGGCTGACACTGGCAGCCGAGGAGCTTGCCGCAACCGACCATAAGGTAATCGAGATTGCGCTGAAATACGGCTACGAGAGCCCGGAGGCCTTCGCCAAGGCGTTTCAGCGTATGCACGGCGTGACACCGCTCTCTGCCCGCAAGGCCAATGTGAAGCTGAAGGCCTTTCCGCGAATCTCTTTTCAAATTCAGCTTAAAGGGGAAACGGAAATGAACTATCGACTGGTGGAAGAAGCTGCAGTAACTGTGGTCGGCAAGGAAACGGTTATCCATAAGGATGCGTATAACGAGGTTCCCGTCTTTACAGAGACGATCTGGAACGACGGGACGCATGACCGGATTAACGAACTGCTGGGCAGGCCCGCAGGCTCCCTGCTGTACGGGTATCATTATGATTACGCCGAGGACGGAAGCAGGCGCTATTTGATGGGAATGGATCTACCCGCAGGCAAGGTGATTCCGCAAGACTTTACAGTACTGCATATTCCCGCGCAGGTGTACGCGGTGTTCGACGACAGCGAGCGGATTCGGGAGGATGTGGAGAAGGAGGCGGTAATTCTGAACATCTGGAGACGGATTTATGCGGAATGGTTCCCTTCTTCTAACTTCGAGCAAGTGGAAGGCCCGTGCCTCGAGAAGTATTATTGGACGGATGAGGAGCAGGGCGAGGCCGTCAGCGAGGTGTGGATTCCGGTAAGGCGGAAGTAGAGCTTGCAACAGCTCCGGTACGGATCATTTCATGCACGGAACGAAGCTGCCGGAAGGATGGGCATATGCATAATTCAGACCACGTAATCCTTCCGGCTCTGCTTAAACGTAGGGCCGCTTACGGGCACAGAGCTCCCTCCACCGCATCAGCCAGCCGTACTGCTGCTCGCATAGTTCTTCACTGAGGGTATGAATACCCTGGCAGCGGGCGATCCGCGAGATGATCTGGAAATGCCTCGGCGATAGGTGGACTTCATGGTTACAGAACTGGTAATATAGGGGTATCTAAAGCGACTGGAGGGTTACGTGTGATTGACTATTCCCGTTTGAGAAAGCAATGCAACTAATTTGCCATTGTTGCTTCTCCTCTGTCTTGGTGCAGAGTAACCCGGGATCAGTCTGCCTCTAACACGTAATCCGCTACCGTATAGACTCTCTCATGCCTGAGGGGTCTGTTGACGCTCCCTTATACGCTTCTAATGGCGGATTAGTTTGTTTTCATTTGCAGATACAGGTATTTTCCCGGATTGCGGCTGCACAGACATAGGATGTCTGTGTTTTTTATTTTCTGTGAGAAGGGGTATGCCAAATGACAACAGAACAATGGATGGAACTTGCCAGGGAGAACGGCCTTTCGCTCCGCCAGGAGAGTATAAGACTTAATGATACGGGGATGGATTTCCGTGTAGCTTTTGTAGAGGATGAGGACGGACAGGACTGGGTGCTGCGTGTGCCGAGACGGCCGGATGTCTGGGAACGGGCGGTGAATGAACGCAAGGTGCTGGCTGTGGTCTCCGGGCATTTGCCGGTGGCCGTGCCGGACTGGCGCATATTCACTCCCGGGCTGATCGCATACCCGCTGCTGGAGGGTGAGCCGGTAGCAGCTGTTGACCCGGCTGGGGGCGGCTATCTGTGGCAGTTCCCCCAGGAGGAATTGACCGATATCTTCTATGGCTCGCTGGCGGAAGCTTTGGCTGCGCTGCATAACATCGGCCAGGAAGAGGCGGTGCAGGCGGGAATCCACAGAAAGACGCCGCAGGAAGTGCGCGCGGAGTATGCCGCAGATATGGAAGAGATCCGGCAAAGCTTTCCGGTGCCGGAGGTACTGTATGCGCGCTGGAAAGCCTGGCTTGATACGGATTCGTATTGGCCGGAGCATTCAGCGTTCATCCACGGCGATATGCATCCTCCGCATATTCTCGTGGACCGGTCGCAACGGGTCACCGGGGTAATTGATTGGACCGAAGCGGTGATTGCCGATCCCGGTACAGACTTTGTTATTCTGTTCGGCCTCTTCGGCGAGGCCGGGCTGCGGCGGCTGTTAGAACGGTATGAACAAGCCGGAGGGCAGACCTGGCCGCGGATGTACGAGCACATTGCGGAGCGGTGGGCCGCTTATCCGGTCCTGGTGGCCAAGTTCGCCCTGCTGAGCGGGGAAGAAGCGGTGATGGAGCTGGCCCGGGGGATGATTGCGGCTGGGGCTGCAGAAGCGTAAGAAAGCTGCTGCACAGGATTACGCAATAGCCGGGATGGATGTGAGACAGGAGCCGTTCCTGCAGCCGCTCACGCTGCAGGAGCGGTTTCTGTTCTTTTTGCCGAGGGATGGCGGAAAGATTGGGAAACACGCTCTGGACATGGTAAAGTAAAAGATAAGGAAACGATTTCTAACGATAACCGGAGGCGTGACCCATGACAAGAGAAGAACTGATCCAGCAGCTTAACGACTGGCATGAAGCGGATGAATATGAAGAGATTGTGGACCGCATCAAGGAAGTGCCGACGATGTTCATCGATGATGAGCTGGCCAGCCATCTGGGACGGGCCCTGAATAACCTGGAACGCTACAAAGAGGCGCTCAAGTGGTTCAACAAGATCGGCGAGGAAGGGCGCAACGATCCGCTGTGGCATTTCCGGGTAGGCTTTGCCCATTATTATCTGGACCAGAATGAGGAAGCGGTTGCCGCCTTTGAGGTGGCGCATGAGATGGACCCGGAGGATGAGGATACCATTACCTTCCTGGAGTGGAGCCGGCAGGCGGCGGCAGAATCTCCATCGCCTAAGAATGACGTTGAGGATGAAGAGGCGGAGGACGAGTAGACTGATAGAAGGAGCAGGCAGAGGCAGGCTTTCTACATAAGTTGAACGAAAGAACAACACAAAAAGGTGCGGTTGCAGGGGGAAGCTTGACTGGGAGGAGCAGCGTCGCCTGAACGTTATCCGTAAGAAAGCTGATACCAGGAAGCATGAGCTGTCACCGTTTGCAGCGGCTGAAAGTAGATGCTCAGGACATTCAGGGAAAGGCTCATCTGCAACTCAAACCTGCACTTGCCAATAGTTCGATTATCGCACACTAATTCTGCTCCTTTTACGAATTTCAGGAATCTAATTCGATTATCGCCACTTAATTTGGACGAAAATGGTGTAATTATTCGTTTTCGTTCATATTAAGTGGCGATTTTCCAACTAGGTTTGTGATTATCCTCCATGCAGGTGAAATTAAGTGGTGATTTTCCAACTACGGTGTGCGAGCAGGGGCTGCTTTTCGTTCATTGTAACTATAGAGAGCGTGAAATCCTTAGTTCAACTTATACACATACCACTGCGTTATTTCCTAAAGAAGCTGCGTTTATGCGGCTTCTTTATTTGTGCTGCCGGGAATGTCCGGGCAGGTTGTTATAATAAATTTTCTTTATTGTAGATCCCTCTGGTAATGGCTGTTAGCAGTCCGTGATAAGATACAATAAAAGGGATTACAGGTTCCATGGACATATCATCAGGAGGGTCAGGGTATCCCTCCAAACCGTAAGGAGCTATGGATAATGTGGCATGCCAGATGCAAAAAAACGATTTATTTGATGCTTTTGCTCATCATTCTTGGGGGGTTATACTCTTTACTCTTCGGTCTTCCTTGGAAGTCTGTCGCCTGCAGGAAGGAATTCGAGGTGTATCTGGAGGAGAAATATGATATAGACTTCAAGGTTGGTAAAGTGGATTTTGATCTGATGCACCGGACCTATAATGCTTATGCATCTCCTGTAGGTGATCCAGGCTTGCGATTTTTTGTAGGGCAGAATATTGAGAATAGGCAAATCTATGATTTTTATCGTTATGAAATGGAGCGGCGGGCTGCCGGGAGAAAGTAGTGACCCAGTATAAACCCCTTCTCATTAAACTCTAATCCCGTTCCAAAGTCTTTCTCATCGCTTCTGCTATACCATGAACATCAATCACAGGTATAGAGGAGGAGCAAAACATGAAGAACAAGCTGAAGGTTGTGCTGGCGGGGGTAGGTCTGGTGGCCGGGGTGGTGGCTGCGGGCTGTGGTAATGCGGGGCCGGCGCAGGCGCGGCATCTGATCGAATCGGACGCTGTCGCTGCAGAGCCGGTGCTTGGTGAAGGTGTAGCTACAGCGGCGGGGATTTCTTTTGACTTGGGGACGACCCGGATCAAGCCGGGAAGCGGCACGCAGACCGTCAGGATTGCCAATGTGAACGGAACGATCGACATTAAGCAGGGCGGCGGGAGGGAGCTTGAAGTACATACGGAGGTGATCGTCAAAAATTTAGGCAAGGAGGAAGCCAAGGCTGTAGCCGAACAAGCCGGACTGAACGTGGAGGAAGGTAAGGTGCTGGACCTGGAAGCTTACAGTGAGCCCTATACCGCAGGGGCTATGCACGGCAATCCGAGCATTCATCTGACGGTCACGCTTCCCAAGGGACTGAGCAGCCGTTTGGAGGCGAAGCTGACGAACGGCAATATTGATTTGAGCAAGGTGACGGGAACCGGGCCGATTGAGCTGGAGACGGTGAACGGAAACGTCAACGTGCAGCAGGTGGACGGCGCGGTCACACTGGAGACGAATAACGGTGAGATCAGCGTGTCGGAGGCCAAGGGCGCTGTTCGCGCCAGTCTGGTGAACGGAAATATTGAAGCCGGGCGGATCGGAGGAGCCCTTGAGCTGGAGGCGACCAACGGCAATTTGTCCGTTGAAGAAGCCGCATCCTCGATTGAAGCTCATACGGTTACAGGTAATGTGGAGGTGGAAAGCGCCAAGGTCGGCGGAGACTGGAAGGTGTCCACAACCGTGGGCAATGTCGATCTGGCACTGCCGGAGAAGGCCAATGTGCAGGTGGACGGGAAGACGATGTTTGCCAAGCCGAAGACGGACCTGCCGCTGACGGTCAGCCTTAACCGGATTTCCGGGAAGCTGGGGAAAGGGACCTATCTTATAGATGCGGCGTCGATGGCCGGGTTATCATTAATGAAGATGGACTGAACAGCAGAGAGGTGACGAGGGCATTGAAGGAACGCGTCTTGATCATTGAAGACGAGATAGCCATGATCCGGCTGCTTGAGCTGGAGCTTGCCTACGAGGGATATGAAACTGCGGTGGCCCGCGATGGACTGGAGGGCGCGGCCATGGCTCTCGGGGAGAGCTATGATCTTATATTGCTGGATCTGAATCTGCCCGGCATCAACGGTATTGAAGTGTGCAAAAGAATCCGTGCATCCAAGCAGACGCCGATCATTATGCTGACTGCCCGCGATACGGTCAGCGACCGGGTACGCGGACTCGACACCGGCGCGGATGATTACGTGCCGAAGCCCTTTGCCATTGAAGAGCTGCTGGCCCGCATGCGTTCCCTGCGGCGCAGGCTGCAGGCGCCGGAAGCGGGGGAGGTGCTGTCCGCCAGGGACCTGACGCTGAACACGGCATCGCATCAGGTCAGCCGCGGCGGCCGGGAGATTGAGCTGTCGCAGCGGGAATATGAGCTGCTGCACTGCCTGCTGACCCATAAGAACCGGCTGATGAACCGCGAGGCGCTGCTGAATCTTGTCTGGGGCTATTCGTATGCCGGCGAGACGAACGTAGTTGATGTGTATATCCGCTATGTGCGGATGAAGGTGGATGAAGGGTTTGACGAGAAGCTGATTCATACGATCCGCGGCAGCGGCTATATCTTGAAGGACTGAGGGTGGAGGATCTATGAAGAGCTGGACATTCTCCCGGAAGGTCAGCGCCAGCATTGCGCTCTCTTCCCTGATCGTTGCGCTGGTGCTCAGCGGCTTCGTCTATATTACCTTCCGGCACTGGAGCGACCGGCAGCAGACGGACCTGCTGGACGCCAAGCTGAAGCAGTTTGAGCTGCGGATCAAGGAGGTCGGGTTCCTGCCTTCTCTGCTAACACCGGGTCTGGGGAAGGGCAAAGGGGCGGCAGCGGTATTCAATCCCGACCTGTCGGTGCTGTCCGCTGAGCTTGAAGACGGGCAGACGCTGCAGTTGCTCGATAGCGGCGGCAGGGTGCTGGCCAAGACGGGAGCTGCGGAAGCGGACCCGCAGAACATTGTCCATCAGGCCGAGCGGGAGTTCTCGCTGCTGGTGTTCGGCAATGTCACCCTGCGGCTTACCGACAGCGGGACCTCCGCCAATGCCGCCGCCGCTGGCGAGATCGGCCGCATCTTGTTATTCGGGCTAATCCTCGCCGCCGTAGTGGCGATTGCTACGGGCTGGCTGGTCGCCCGCTCGGCCTTGCGGCCGATCCGCAGCATGATCGGGGAAGCGCGCGGCATCGGTGCGGGTAATCTGTCGCAGCGGCTGCAGGTGCCGGCGGCGGAAGACGAGCTGCATCAGCTCGCGGAGACCTTCAATGGGCTGCTGCAGCGGCTGGAGGTGTCCTTCGAGCAGCAGCGCCGATTCATCGCCGATGCGTCCCACGAGCTGAAGACACCGCTGGCCATCATCGAAGGGCATGCGAATATGATCCAGCGCTGGGGGAGAAGCTCCCCGGAGGTGCTGGCGGAATCGCTTGGCTTCATGACGGAGGAGACCGGCAGGATGAAGGAGCTGATCTCCCAGCTGCTGCTGCTGGCAGAAGCGGAGCAGGCGCTGCCCGAGACGGGCGCCGGGTACTGCTTCCCGGATGAAATCCTGGCGGAGCTGCTGCCGCAGCTGGCCCGGATCAATCCCGGCGTAACCCTGCAGGCGGAGCCTGGAGCGCAGACGGCCGCGCTGCCGGTACAGATGAACGAAGCAGCCTGCCGCCGTGTGCTGCGCAATATTATCGAGAATGCGCTGAAGTATACGCCGGACGGCGGAAAGGTCAGCGTTGACCTGCATGCGGACGGCGGGCAGGTTGAGGTGGTCGTTGCCGATACGGGCATCGGCATTCCGCCTGCACATCTGCCGCATATCTTCGACCGCTTCTACCGGGCGGAGGGCTCCCGCAACCGCGCCGGGGGCGGCTCCGGACTTGGCCTGGCGATCGTCAAGGCGCTGATGGAGCGCTACGGCGGCTCGGTTACCCTGGAGAGCACCGTGGGGAAGGGTACGGTGGTGACACTGCGGTTCGCCGGGGAGAGGGACAGCAGCGGCGCCGCACTTCCGGCGGAACACGATATTGCCGGTTAAATCTCTATAATCATCAAAACAAATATAACGAATGATATAAGAGCGGGATGTACACCAGCAAATTGATCAGCACCGTAATAACGACCCATCTAATCCAGTGGGGTTGATGTCTGATCATAGAAGCGAGAAACAAAACCAGTACGATGATCAAAACAGCCGGATATGCCAGCAGTCTGTCCAGCTTGCCAGAGTCAGTGATATCGCCCGGGTAATAGGACGAAGCATCAACTCGTTCTATCCTGACCCAGAATAGAGTGACTAGTGAATAGAGACCTAATATGCAGAGATCAACGACTACATAAATAACCTTCTTCATAAATGGCCTGCTCCTTCGCATATCTTAATTCGAGCGGGTAAATCAACCTGCAAATCTGCCGGGAATGGATAGCCCGGTAATACGGTAATATAACAATGCCCTGGATGGAATGATCCATTCAGGGCATTTCTTATGTATGCCGTACAACACCGGCCGCCTAAGCCACAATCTCCTCCAACTGATCCATCAGCTGTTGCAGCTGCTTGATAGAATCGGCAATGTCCTCTACATGCCGCTGCTGCTCCTGCGAGCTGGCGAGCACCTGCTGCACGGAGGCCGCCGATTCTTCCGTGAAGGCGGCTACGGTCGATACTTCCTGCACTACGGTCAGCGAGGCAGCCTGCAGATTCTCGGTCACCCCGCGCACCTGCTCGGCATGCTCCAGCACCTCGGCGGTGTTCAAGTGAATCTCGGTAAAGAGCTGCTCTGCAATGATAGAGGATTCCTTCCCGGCCTTGGCGATGTTCCGGCCGCGCTCGACCAGCTCGGCAGCCTGGCCGACCTTCTGCTGGATCGCCGTCAGAATGGCCGAGATGTTGGTCGACGCATCCTGGGCGTTCTGCGCCAGCTTGCGGATCTCTGTGGCGACAACAGCAAAGCCCCGGCCGTGATCGCCGGCCTTGGCCGCTTCAATGGAAGCGTTCAGGGACAGCAAATTCGTCTGGCCGGCAATGTTCTGCAGGAAGTCCACGATGCTGCCGATCTTCTCATTCTCGGCGGTGACCTCGCCCATGACTGCAGAGGTTCCCGATACAATGGAATCCATCTCATTGATCTTGCCGGTCAGCTCGGCCATGCCGGCTTTGCCGTGCTGTGTCAGCTCGGTGGTGGCTCTGGATTTGCCGCTCATGAGGACGGCGGTTTCCGCTGCGGCGCCGACATGCGCATCCACGCGGTGGATCGCTTCGGAAATGTCGGCGACGCTGACCGCCTGCGTCTCAATGCCGGTGGCGATTTCGTTGAAGGCACTGACGACCTGTCCAGTAATCTCGCCGGTGCTCGCCGCATTCGTCTGCAGGCTGGCAACCGAATGGCCAAGAATATCCGACGAATCCCGCACCTTCTCCAGTACCTGCTCCGTGTGAATCTTGGCGGCTGCCGATTCCGCCGCGCTGCTCTCGACCCTGTTCAGCATCCGTGAGCCGATCACACTCTGGGTAATCAGAGAGGCCAGGGTGATTACAAGGTAGGCGCAATAAATAATAGTCTTCTCAGCCTGAAATATTTCCTTGGTCTGTGAGAAATAAACCAGCATGACAAGCCCGAGCACTCCGCTAAGCACGAGCGGGCGGTAATCATGATAAATGGAAACCAGAGCCAGGGCAAAGAACAGAAATAAAATACTGCTGAAGGCGGAGCTTTCCGATATGTAGAAAAAAGCGTCGAGATTCAGTCCGGCCGTTACAATGTACATGGTATACGGGATCAGGACTTTTCTCCATACCAAGATGGTGCATAAGACAGCTACAGGAATACTGGTCATGGCAATCGTTTGCCTTACCTGCCCCGAGGCCAGGACAATTCCCAGGATCATCGTACCCCAGAACAGCCACACCATCAGTTTGTTTCTCTGCTGCAACTCCTGCAATTTCTCCGACATTCCGACCACTACTTTCTACTATGTATTCTTTTGCGATGTACCGCATTGAATCATTCTACAATCTTCTGCAAAAATCCTGTATAAAACCAAATAAAAGGCTTAAAAAACAAGGTTATGCTGCATAATTCCACTAAGTCTGACGGGAGCGAGCGCTATACAAACCGGCAGAGTTATAAAAAAGCCCGGCGGATGCCGGGCGTCTTTACTCCATTATTAAAGCTTAAGCCTTATAACCTCGCTGCCTGCCCCCGGCTTACTTGATAATTTAAGTCAGATGCACATAAAAAGTAGCTGATTCCCCCGGCACGCTCTTCGCATAAATCCGCCCCCGGTGCTGCTCGACAATCGACCTGGCAATCGCCAGTCCCAGGCCATGCCCGCCCTGCTTGCGCGATCTGGAGGTGTCGGTGCGGTAGAAGCGGTCGAAGATCCGCGTAAGATGCTCGGGAGCGATGCCCTCGCCGGTATTCGACACGGCCAGCACCACTTCGTTATGCTGCTTATCAAGCGACAGCGTCACCTTGCCGCCGGGGCCGGAATACTTCACGGCATTGTCGAGCAGAATCATCACGACCTGCTTGATCTGCTCGCTGCTGCCGTGCACGCTCAGATGCGGCTGAATGTCGTAGTCGAGCGCCACATTCTTCTCGAAGATGACAGCCTCCATGGTCAGCATAATATTCTCCACCGCTTCACTGATATCGAACGGAGCATGAATCATGCTGGTGCGTGAATCGTCCATCTCGGTCAGGTAGAGCAGGTCGCTGGTCAGCTTGGCCATGCGCTGGGTCTCGGACCTGATGTAATGCAGCCATTTCGACTGCTGGCGGATGGTATCGTCCGGGTTGCCCAGCAGTACCTCCGTATTCGTGCCTATCACCGCCAGCGGCGTCTTCAGCTCATGGGAGGCGTCGGCGATGAACTGCTTCTGCTTGGTGAAGGCTTCCTGGACAGGCCGGATTGAACGGTTGGCGAAATAACGGCTGGAGAAGTACAGGATAATCAGCATCACCACACCGACGACAGTGAAGGTATAGATCAGATCGGTCAATATTTCCTGCCGGGCGGTAATGTCCAGGAACACCAGCATATGGCCCTCACTGGTCGAGTGCACCTCATAAATCCAGTGGCTGCCGTCAAGCGTGAACTGCCCGCTGGTTCTGCCTTCAGCCGCTGCTTCCTGCAGCGCCTCCGCATAGAACTCATCGTCCATTGTAAACTTGGACTCCGGTGTTCCGGTCATGTTCCAGTCCGCATCCGTGCGGATCATGAAGGACACCGAGCGTTCAGGCGGCGTCCCGATCGTATTCCTGCCTCCGTCCTGCAGGGGCGGCATTCCGTCTTCTATGCCGTCGCCCATTCCGCCAGGCTGGCGGTCCCCGCCGCCACCGCCCCCGAAGCCGGGCTTCTCATAGTTCTCCACGACCCGCCGCAGATCCATGCCGATATCGCTCCGCACATCAATGTAGTTAATGATGTAGATCGCGGCGAAGGCGACCAGCATAATGATCGAAGTTGTCGCCAGGTTCACGATCAGGAACCGGTTTCTGAGCTGCTTGAACATCAGCCGTTCACCTCTAATACATATCCGACGTTGCGGATGGTGCTGATGCGGACGGTGGAGCCGAGGAACGTAAGCTTTTTGCGGAGAAACGAGATGTACACTTCCACATTGTTATGCTCGGCCTCGGAATCGAAGCCCCAAAGCTTCTCGATAATCTGCTCTTTGGAGGTGGCGGCGCTCTTGCGGGTCATCAGCAGCTCCAGCAGCTCGCTTTCCTTCAGGTTCAGCTTCATTTCCTTGCCGCCTACACTCAGGCGCAAATTGGTGGTGTTCAGCTCCAGATCCCCGAGCTTCAGCGCGTCATCCGGCAGTACCTCGCCCTTGCGCCGCAGCACCGCCCGCATCCGGGCCAGCAATTCCTCGGTGGAGAACGGCTTGGCGATGTAATCGTCGGCCCCGTAATCGAGCCCGGTCACCATATCGGTAATCTCCCCCTTGGCAGTCAGGAAAATAACGGGAGTTGCCACGCCCTTGGTGCGCAGCTTCCGCAGTACGCTGATTCCATCCATCTCCGGCATCATAATATCGAGCAGCAGCAGATCATAAATCCCGCTCAGGGCGTAATCAAGGCCGGTGCTTCCGTCATGGACGGCATCGACCGAATAATTGTGTTTCTTGAGTATTTGTGTGACGGCCTCGGCCAGATGAATTTCATCTTCCACGATTAGTATACGCATGGCTGTTCATCCTCTGCTTCCTTGGTGGACTTCTTTATGCTGATGCCATTATAGCAAGATTACCTTTAATGAGCCTTAATGATCTATTTTGTGCGGAAAAGATTTCGGTCAAACCCCGTCCAGCCTCTGTCTCTTCATCTATAGCACACGCAAGCCGCCGGCCCGTTTGTAAACCGGATGTAAAAAAATCAAGCCAGTGTAAAACCATTTAAGCTTCGCTAAAGGTTGGGGCGCTAAGATACAGGCATGAGCAAGAGCGAACAAATTTAGACCCGAAAGGATTTGATCCCATGGCGATTGAGGTCTTCAACCGTTATGAAAATAAATATGTGTTCGATGATGCAGCCTACCGCAAGCTGTATGCGGAGCTTCTGGAGTATATGGAGCCCGATGATCACAACAAGCAGCATGAGTTCTACTCCATCACCAATCTGTACTACGATACGCCGCATAACTCGCTGATCCGCAACAGCCTCTCCAAACCGAAATATAAGGAGAAGCTCAGACTGAGAGCTTACGGCGTGCCGAACCAGGATACGAAGGTCTACCTTGAAATTAAGAAAAAGGTGTTCGGACTCGTCAACAAACGCAGAACGACACTCAAGCTGCATGAAGCGTATGACTTTGTCCGCACCGGCCAGCCGCCGGAGTACAGGGACTACATGAACAAGCAGGTGATTGAGGAAATCAAGTACTTCCTGACCTGTTATGACCTGGAGCCGAAGGTATATCTGTCATATGACCGCAAGGCGCTCTTTTGCAAAAATAACCGTGATCTCCGTATCACCTTCGACACCAATATCCGCAGCCGCAGATGCGACCTGCAGATGGAGCACGGCACTTACGGTGAACTGCTGCTTGAGCCCGGCCAGTGGCTGATGGAAGTGAAGGCCGAGAAGACCATTCCGGTCTGGCTGTCGAAGATGCTCTCCGAGCACCGGATGTACCGGACCAGCTTCTCCAAATACGGCAACGAATATAAGAAAATGATCCGCAACAGTCAAATAGAGACAACAGAAAGTGAGCGTGTCCTGTATGCTTGATTCCATCTTTTCCGCGGTTTCCACCGATACGACCTTATCCTTCGGCACCGCCGTTACAACGATTCTGCTGGCGCTCCTGCTGGGTGCAGTTATCAGCTTCACTTACATGAAGACCAGTCCGGGATATACGCAGAGCTTCACGCTGACGATGGTGCTGCTGCCGGTGATTGTAGCCATTATCATCCTGCTGATCGGCAGCAATGTCGCGAGAGCCTTCAGCCTTGCCGGTGCATTCTCGATCATCCGCTTCCGCAGCGCGCCCGGCGACCCAAAGGATATCACCTTCGTCCTGTTCACCATGGCCTCCGGGCTGGCCTGCGGCGTAGGCGCCTTCGGTTACGCTGCTCTATTCACCGTTATTCTCTGCATCATCATGGTTGTCTTGAATCGCACCGGGTTCGGGGTCAAGAAGACGCAGGAGAAGACGCTTAAAGTGACGATTCCCGAGAACCTGGGATATGAAGAGGCTTTTGCCGAAGTGTTCGCCAGATTTGGAGTCGGTTATGAGCTGAAGAAGATCCGCACTACTGAGCTGGGCAGTCTGTATGAGCTGGTCTACACGGTCAGACTGAACGAAAGCACGAGTCAAAAAGAGTTCCTGGATGCCATCCGCACCCGCAACGGCAATTTGGACCTGTCGCTGACGATGAGCCCGACCACCACAGAATATTAATCGAAGGGATTGACCTTATATGAATAAATGGATACTGGGAAGTAAAGCAGGACTTGTACTGTTACTGGCTGCGGCCCTGACCGCCTGCGGTGCAGGAAATGCCGCCTCTACCGCCGTAAGCAGCGCGGCAGTGACCACGGCGGCGGCGCAGAGCGGCACGACTGCTGCTGTACAGCTGGCAAGTGTGAAGACGGCTGATCTGGTCAGCTTCGATGAAGACGATACCAATACCGCCTGGAGCGCGGACAGCGCAACGATGATCGCCCTCAGCGGCACGGCGGCCACCGTTACAGGCACAGGCGCCACCGCTTCTGGCGGCACCGTAAATATTACCGCCGGCGGGACCTATGTGCTGAGCGGAAGCCTCAGCGAAGGACAGATCGTCGTTGATGTTCAGGACGACAGCAATGTGCACCTGGTGCTGAACGGAGTGGAGCTGTCGAGCAGCACCAGCGCACCTGTCTATATCAAAGAAGCGGGCAAGGTCATTATGACGCTGCAGAAAGGGACGGAGAATAC
The DNA here is from genome assembly GCF_008635795.1 of Paenibacillus tepidiphilus. Taxonomy (GTDB): domain Bacteria; phylum Bacillota; class Bacilli; order Paenibacillales; family Paenibacillaceae; genus Paenibacillus_AQ; species Paenibacillus_AQ tepidiphilus. The sequence continues at coordinate 50,352 of NZ_VWRQ01000008.1, forward strand.
CGTTACCGACGGTAATACCTACGTCTATGCCGATGAGACGACCGATGAACCGAGTGCGGCCATCTTCAGCAAGGCCGACTTGACCATTAACGGCACCGGCAAGCTGTCGGTGACCGCCAGCTACAAGGACGGCATCACGGGCAAGGATGACGTGAAGATTGTCTCCGGCACGCTTGAAGTGCAGGCGGCGGATGACGGCATTGTCGGCAAGGATCTGATTGCTATCGCTGACGGCAGCTTCTCTATTAACGCCGAAGGAGACGGCCTGAAATCGACCAATGATGAGGATGCCGAGAAGGGCTTCATCGCCATTGCGGCAGGCACGTTCGATATTGTAGCCGGAAATGACGGCATCCAGGCGGAGACACAGCTGGTTACCGACAGCGGCACCTACACCATTGTGACCGGCGGCGGCAGCGAAAGTGCCGAAGTAAAGACCGGCGATGACTTTGGAGGCGGCGGAATGTTCGGCGGCGGAGGCCGGGGAGGGTGGTCAGCCGATGGCCAGACATCGGCGGACGGCACGACGCAGGATGGACCACCGGCGCTGCCGGATGGCATGGCTGCGGGAGAAGCACCACCGGCGCTGCCGGACGGGGCGGTTGCAGGAGAGGAGCCTCCGGCGCTGCCGGACGGGGCGGTTGCGGGAGAAGCACCGCCGGCATTGCCGGACGGGGCTGCCGCAGGCCAAGCGCCGGGAGCTGCAGGCACGGCTGCGGGCAACAGCACCGGCACGGCAGCTGCGAACGGCGGGAAAGCTGCGGAAAGCACGGCAGCAGCCGATGCCGCAGCAGGCACGAGCGCGGAAGAAACCGAGTCGGTGAGCGCCAAGGGGCTTAAGGCCGGCGGTGATCTGACCGTGGGTGGCGGCACCTATATACTGGACACGATGGATGATGCGCTGCACAGCAACAGCAATGTGTCGGTTACCGGCGGCGAGCTGGAGATTGCGGCAGGCGACGATGGCGTTCATGCCGACGCGCTGACCTCCATCTCAGGCGGTACCATCAACATTACGAAGAGCTATGAAGGCGTGGAGGGCGGCAATATTACTATATCCGGCGGCGAGATCCATGTGGTTGCTTCCGATGACGGCGTGAATGTGGCCGGCGGCAACGACAGCAATGCGGCGGCTGGTACAGCGCAGCAGGATCAGTTCAGCAGCTCCGGCAATCATCTGCTTACCATCAGCGGCGGCTACCTCTATGTGGATGCGGGCGGTGACGGACTCGATTCCAACGGTTCCGTGACGATGAGCGGCGGTACAGTCATCGTGAATGGCCCGACGGGGGACGGCAACGGTACACTGGATTACGACGGTACCTTCGACCTGAGCGGCGGTGTGCTGCTTGCGGCAGGAAGCGCCGGCATGGCCCAAGGCCCGTCGGATAGCTCCGCACAGGCTTCGGTCAACATGACCTTTACCGATTCGCAGGCAGCAGGCACGCTGGTCCATCTGCAGGACAGCGAGGGCAATACAATTGCAGCCTTTGCACCGGACAAGGACTTCCGGTTCGTTGTCATCAGCTCGCCCGATATTCAGAAGGGCGCTTCTTACACCCTCTCTACCGGCGGTGCATCAACAGGTACAGCGAAGGATGGGGGTTACACCGGCGGTGCATACAGCGGCGGCACTGAGGTTGTAACCTTCGAGCAGGAGAGCGTGACGACGTGGGTGAATGAATCCGGAGTAACCACAGCCAATACCGGACGCGGCATGGGCGGCGGTATGGGTGGCGGAGGCGGCCGGCCGGGACGCGGTACGCAAGGCGGCACTGGCAGTACCGGCAGTACTGGCGGTACGGGAAGCACTGGCAGCACCGGCGGTACAGGAAGCACCGGCACCTCCGGCAGCACCGGCGAAAGCACAATGTAAGCCATTTGCGCTAAACGAATAACGTAACAATAAGCAGCATGAAGCAGCGCGTTTCCGGTATACGGAAGACGCGCTGCTTCTTTGTTCATACAAGCATAGAACAGCTATAAATTATAGTTTCAGAGGACATCGCTGCTGTCATCCGGTACAATAATTTCAATATAACGGGGAATAGTGCTGAGGGTGACAGGCAGCGGCGGCCCCTCTTCGCCGTCCACATTGGTCCTTACCGTATCCAGCGAGGAGAGGCTGACCTGCTTTGCCTTGAAGTATATGACATCCTTATGGTTCTGCAAGTTGCCTAGCAGCAGCGACAGGCCGGCGGTGAGTGTGCTGAACAGCGTAAGATCCTGAAAGATATAGCAGTGCAGCAGGCCGTCGTCCACAGCAGCTTCCGGCGCCAGCTTCTCAAAGCCGCCGACGGAGTTCGTCAGCGCAGCGACGAACAGCGGGGCATGTCCCTCCCATACCTGCCCGTCGTAAGCGATGGACAAGGGATGGGCGGAGCGGGCATTACCGGTGAGTGCAGTGACCCCTTCTTTAAGGTAGGCGAGTGCACCCAGCCTGGTCTTGTCTTCCGCAGTGACCCCGGATAACGATTCCGCCAGGGGGCCTGCGGCGACGACGTTGATGAACAGGCGGCTATTGAGCCGGCCGACATCGACCTTATGGGCGGTAGATGAGGTCAGAGCGGCAACCGCCTGCTCCGGGTCCAGCGGAATCCGCAGCGCCCGGGCGAAATCATTGACCGTTCCCAGCGGCACGATGCCCAGCTGCGGACGGTGCGGCTGATGCTCCAGTCCGTTGATCACTTCGTGCAGCGTGCCGTCACCGCCGATGGATACGACCAGGTGATACCCGTTCTCGCAGGCTGTTTTGCAGTATTCGGTTGCATCGCCCTCCCCTGCCGTCTCCTGTACGGTGACGGTATAACCAGCGGCCTTCAGGGAGGCTTCCGCTGCACCGGCGTACCTTGGCGCTTCCTCTTTCCCGGAAGAGGGATTTACGATAATCATCGCGAGCTGCATGGACAGATTCCTCCTGTGTTTACCTATTAATAAGAGATTGGAAGTGATGATGGATGATTCAGGCCAAAGAGGTGCTTGGCAATCAGCTTCTGGCCAATGCCAATGATCCGAGCTGGTATATCCCTTTCCTTCAGGCGACTGAGGGGATTACGGAGAAGCAGGCTTGCTGGAAGCCGGGTGCTGCCATGAACAGCATCGCCGAGTTAACCTGGCACTTAATATACTGGAATAAGACCTGGCAAGCCAGGTACCGTAAGGGGCATGTGGATGCCGTGCCGCCGATTGGCGACAATGACCTCAGTTTTGCGGTTCCGGCGGAGTCCTCCTTTGCCGGGTTACGTGCAGAGCTGGAGGAGGTGCTGCTGCATTGGCAGGAGCTGCTGGCGGAAGAACGCCTGGAGGAGAGTGTCGGCGGCTTCCCTGAACCGGCGGCGTGGTGGGAGATTATCAGCAACGTAACCACGCACAATGCTTACCATATCGGGCAAATCATGCTGCTCCGTAAGCTGCAGACATAGAGGTGTAAGGCAGGATGCCCCTGGAGCGGGCAACCTGCCTATTTAAGCTGTGCGGAGAGCTATTACCTGTCAAAGCTCCTTCCGGCGCCGTTGGTACGATTCTGCATAGGCGGCGCTGCGGTAGTGCAGAATCGGGTCCTCCGTCAGAGCCATCCCTCTGGTAATGGCCGCCGGGTCCATCAGCAGTCCTTCGGGCTCGGGCATGATCTCCGTCAGATGCAGCCGCCCGAAATCAATCCGCCGCCGGTCTTCCGGCCAGGCGCGGGTAGGGTCATCGGTAGGATCACCATCCTCGCCAAACACAGCCACCAGCTGGAATACGGCCTCCTCTGCCTGCAGCCGCAGCTTCAGCTCTTCCTCCAGATAATCATCCGGCTGCTGCGCCGCCGCGTCTGCAGCCAATGTACGCACTCCGGTATCCGGTACCCATTCGAATTTCACTGGACGGGATTGTCCCGCTGCATCGACAAGGTAATAAGCATGAATACAGAAATAATGGCTCTCGGCATAACTGGCCGGGGGCTTCAGCCGTTTGGCGGCCATCAGGCTTTCTCTGCTCTCGGAGAAATGGCTGATGACCTCCTTGACCAGGTCGATTGGGCCGAGATTGCCCGAACGCGCCCGATGCACGGCGCCGATGATGTCAATGAAGGATTCCGGTGTACGGGCAAAAAAGACCGGCACCGTCGTTCCCACCAGACTCGGCTTCGTTCCATCCGGCAGCATGAATTGCACGCCCATCCCTTTCGCCGGGGACAGCAGATCGGCCAGCGCCGGATCGGTAGAGCTGCCGGAGAAGCGAACCACCGCTTCAGTCTCCTGCGTCTGCAGATGGGGCGCCCCGGTGAAGGCTGAGGCAAGGCCGTTCGGGCGGAAGACGGCGCGGCAGCAGATGCCTCTGGCATGCGCCCGGCGGTGACCCGGGTGAACCCCGGATAATCGTTCAATGGCGTCCACTCCCTGGGCAGCCAATCCGGACGGTCCGCAGACCGCAGCAGAGTCTGCTGCGGACAGAGCAGATCTATTCGGTATCTCGGAATCAGGCAGATCGGAATCATGCATAACCGGTACCCTCCTAAACGAATTTACGTTACATCCGCACTTCCCAATATATTACCACGCGGGTTTTTGCCTTAAACCTGTGCGGGTGAGCGTCTTTACCTCCGGCCAGCGGCAAGGGAGAATAAGCTATATAGATTGAACTAAAGATTCTGTGCTGGGAGTAGCCGTGACGCCAGAGAATATTTGGACTTCCGGTCGCTTCCCTTCCACAGATTTCTTGATTCATACCACTAGATGCGGTTCCGGCCTCCGCCTGATTGCTTTCCTCTGTAAAGCTGATAGCCAAAGCGCGAGCTGTCATCGTTATAATGCTGAAAAGAAGATCGTTCACTGCCATTAGTTTGATTTTCGCACTCTATTTCAGCCTGTTTTACGAATTTCAGCCATCTAATTAGATTATCGCCACTTAAATTGGTCGATATAGAGGGAATTACTATTTTTCGCCTATATTAAGTGGCGAATATCCAACTAAGTCTGTAATCATCCACCATACAGGACAAATTAAGTGGCGATTTTCCAACTACAGTCTGCAAACAGGGATTGTATTGCGTTCATCATAACCATACAGAGCCAGCTTCCAGCAAATTCCACAGCAATTAGCGTTATTTATCCGGATATCGGGGAACGGGCAGCGGACGGAAGTCCATAGCTTTATCGAATTCATTTTCCGGCCTTATCCAGCCCAATCTTAAGTTCAACTGATATAGTCGCCGGCACAATTAAAAATTTATCAATGAAAATTCGATATATTAACTATAGATAAATTAACGGCTGCGGGAAGCAGCCGTGCAAGAATACAGAATTGAAGCAGAAGCGTCAACGCGCATAGGGGGAAACCAGATGAATCATGTCGGATCGCTAGAGAATATTATCGCCGCAATTCCGGTACTTAAGGCGGCGGTTCCAGCAGACCTGTCCATCGCCGTATGCGATCTGGAAAAGTTCATTGCTTACTGGCCGGGTGAAAATATACAGCTTGATATCCGCAAGGGGCAGCTCCTGCATCCGGAGGAGCCGCTGACCCAGGCGATCCGCACCAATGCAGCCTTGAAGGCGGAGGTGCCTGCCGAGTTCTACGGGTTCGAATTTACGGGGACGGCCACACCGCTGCACGATGCAGAGGGCCGGGTTATCGGCGGCATTGCAGTACAACTGAGACGGCAAAGTGAGCTGCGGTCCATCTCCGACCAAATTACCAGCTCACTGGCCTCCGCCAGTGAAAGACTGGCGGAAGTCGCCGGCGGCTCCGGCGAGCTGGCCGATTTTACCGGCCGGCTGTTGGCGCTGGCGCAGCGCACGGGGGAGCAGGTGAAGGAGACCGACCAGGTGGTGTCCATTATCAAGAATGTGGCAAGCCAGACGAACCTGCTCGGCATCAACGCAGCAATTGAAGCTGCCCATGCCGGAGACAAGGGCAGAGGATTCGGCGTCGTGGCGGGTGAGATCCGTAAGCTGTCCAGTGAAACGGTGGACTCCACCAAGGTCATCCAGGGCACCCTGGTTACGTTCCGGGAGGCCACGGCGCAAATGGGGGAGTCCATTGAGCGCATTGCCGCCATCGTCCAGAGCCAGGCGGCGTCCTCCCAGGAGATCTCCGCGTTCATTGAGGAGATCCGGCAAATGTCCGGAAAGCTGAATGAATACGCACAAAAGCTGTAGCCGACGAAGCGTACCCCAGGCCTTCCAGCCGGGGGCCCCGCCTGCCTGCAAGTTGACACGATTCTGGAATGAACAAGGGGATTGCTATAGCGATTTCCTTGCTATTTTTCAGGGAAACACTCAGAATTGTTAGGATACGTAAGTAAGGGAGTATAAGAGAATGAGCGATGTATTGGCAAGGAACAAGGTTAAGGTAATAGGGGAAGGCAGTCGTGTGATGATGTTCGCCCATGGGTTCGGCTGCGATCAAACCATGTGGAGCATGATCACACCTGCCTTTATGAAGGACTACCGTCTGGTGCTGTTTGATTACGTAGGCTCGGGCGGCTCGGACCTGACTGCATACAGTCTGGAGAAGTACGGCACGTTCCGCGGCTATGTGCAGGATGTGTTCGATATTGCGGACGCGGTGGACCTGACCGATATGATCTTCGTCGGTCATTCCGTCAGCTCGATGATCGGGATGCTGGCTTCCATAGAACGGCCGGAGCTGTTCCACAAGCTGGTCATGATCGGCCCGTCGCCGCGATACTTGAATGATGGGGATTATTACGGCGGGTTCGAGCGCAGTGATATTCTGGAGCTGCTGGAGATGATGGAGATGAACTTCAGCGGCTGGGCCAGCTTCATGGCGCCGCTGGCCATGAACAATCCGGAGCTTCCCCATTTGACGCAGGAGCTGGAGCGGAGCTTTATTGCCGCCGATCCGGCGATTGCGCGGGAATTCGCCGAGGTCACCTTCCTGTCGGATCACCGGCAGGAGCTGCCGAACGCGGCCATTCCCACGCTGATCATGCAATGCTCCGATGACAGCATTGTGCCGATGGAGGTGGGCGAGTATCTGCACCGGCAGCTGAAGAACAGCACACTCCGCCTGATGAAGGCGAAGGGCCACTATCCGCATATCAGCCATCCGGAGGAGACGGTTTCGCTGATCTGCGAGTTTTTGCAATAAGGAATATCCGGATGATTATTAGTATTGAGAGGTATCGGCAGTATGGATGAACGGTTGGATTATGCCCCGTGCGGGTATTTTTCCCTGACCCACGAAGGAATAATGACCAGTGTCAATCAGACATTTCTGGATATGATGGGCTACTCGCGCGGGGAATTACTGCATACGCATGTTGAATCCATTATGTCCAAAGCCAATCAGCTGATCTTCCATTCCTATTTCTATCCTCATATCAACTTAAGCGGACATGTGGAGGAGCTGTTTATCAGCATTAAAAACCGGGCTGGGCAGTCGATCCCGTTCATTCTGAACGGCAGACGCAGCGAGCGCGCAGGTGACGAGACCATCGACTGTGTAATGGTCCAAATGAGCAAGCGGCTCGATTATGAGCAGGAGCTGCGGGGGGCGAAGACCCGGCTCGAGGAGGCCTACCTGGAGCAGGAGCAGGTGCTTGCACGCCTGCAGCAGCTGCACGCCGAAATCGGCCAGAAACAGACGGAGCTTCTCGAGCTGAACGCGGTTCTGCTCGATCTGTCCACAACGGACAAGCTGACCGGACTAAGGAACCGCCGTTATCTGCAGGAGCATCTGGACGCGATGCTGACAACCTGCGCCGCAGCGGCGGAGCCGTTCTCGCTGCTTATTGTCGACATCGACCACTTCAAACGGGTGAACGATACCTTCGGGCATCTTGCCGGCGATCAGGTACTGGAGCTGCTCGGCGGCCTTCTGACCTACCATTGCCGCGAACAGGACACGGTTGCCAGATATGGCGGAGAGGAATTTGTGCTGCTTCTGCCCGGCCTGAATGCTGCAGAGGCTAAGCTCGTGGCGGAGAATCTGCGGCTGAATGTCGCCGGGGCGGTATGGGAGCCGGTGAGGATCACGATAAGCATAGGCATCGCCACCTTTACCGGGCAGGATTCCAGCGAGTCCCTGCTGAGGAAGGCAGACGAGGCCCTCTATGTCTCTAAGGAGAATGGCCGCAACCGCGTGACGCATCATTTGGACGGTATGCATCGGGCCCCCTCTGAACATGTCCCAATATATCATTTAAAATAAAGCAACCCCCGCAACCGGAGGGATGCGGCCTTTGCAGGCCGTTCCTTTCCGGGGCGGGGGTTGCTTGCATGAGCGCATCATAAAATTCTGCGCGCCGTAACAAACCGTTCCTTCCATTTCCCGTCGAAAGCTTCCATATGTACGCCTTGTTCCTTGGAATAGGTGTGAAGAATCTGATTATTCCCGGCATAGATGGCCACATGTCCGATGTCCAGACCGCGGGCGCTGAAGAACAGCAGGTCTCCCGTGCGCAGCTCGTTCACTCCGACCTTAACTCCTTCTTCAGCCTGATTGTAGGAGACGCGGGGCAGATCCACCGACAAGACATCGGAATAGAGGCGCTTCACAAAAGAGGAGCAGTCAAAGGTAGCGGTCTGGTCCGGCGAGGCCCCGAATTCATAGGGGGTTCCCTTAAACTTGAGACCGTAAGTAATCAGCGCTTCGCCTTGCTTAAGCAGCAGGGAATCACTTGTGTAGTCGGTATACTTCGGCTTGGCTGAGATGTATCCGATCTTGCCGTCTTCCGTCCGCACTTTCAGCCAGAGGGTCCCTGCCTCGCTAAGGACATGCACCTTGCTTCCGCCCGGAAGCAGTTCACCGCTTACCGCTTCTCCGGCGGCATCGGGGGTGCTGCGCAGATTAACTCCCCAGCGGATGGATGTTTCATATCCGGCCGTCGAGGAGATCTGCACCGTGCCGGTAGCCGGCATCCAGCTCACAGTGCCGCCCAGCGTTTCGCTGACGAGCCGCAGCGGGATGAGGCTCTGACCTTCCTCAAGCCGGCCGGGGACGGGCACGCTCAGCGTCTGGCTGTTCAGCCGCGCAGCGTTGCTGCCGATTTGGTAGGTCAGCGAGCTGTCCCCTTTGACCGCTGTAACCGTCTTGGAGGCATTATCCCAGGAGAGCTCCGCTCCCAGCTTCGTAAACAGCCCGCGCAGCGGGACGAGCACTGTGCCGTTGATATTGAGCGGCTCCGCCTCCGGCTGATACGGCTTGCCGTCCAGAATGATGGATACCGCCGCCGGCTTTCCGGCAGTCACTGTCGCCGCTTCTGCCGGAGCCGGATTGAAATAAACCAGAGGTAACGCCAGGAGCGGCAGCAGCAGCTTGTTCGTCTTCGTCATGAGTTCATCACCTTGTGGATAGAATGGTTACTACACCACTTGGACGATAATGGGCATAAAAGGTTCTGTGGTAATTATTGGGGCGCACTTCAATCAGGGCGCTCAACAGTACCTGTTACACGTAGAATATCTTCTCCTGCAGCAGGTCGAGCGCTCGCTCGATCTCTTGTTGCTGCTCCGCTGTCAGGTGCTCGATCCGTTCGCCGACCCGCTGCGCGGCGCCCCGAAAGACTTCGTCGATCATGGCCTGGCCTTCGGGAGACAGCGTGATGCCCTGCTTGCGCCGGTCGGCCGGGTCCGTCACCTTGACCAGCAGCTCCTTCTCTGTCAGCTTCCGCAGCTCGCGGCTTGTATTGGGCATCGACATATGCATGCAGTCACTGATTTCGCTGAGCGTCACCGGCTGGCTGACCGCAATATATTCGAGGATTTTATATTGAACCGGTGTGAGCGTTTCCGGCTTTACATCCTTGGTAATATCGTTCGTAATCTGATGGACGGCGGCGGTGAAGGCCACGAATTTTTTGAATAACGGATGATTGTCCACTTATAGTCACCTCCAGAAGACAACATAGCAATAATATTATCTAATAACAATTATCATTTGACAACTAAATTTCGGGATGCTATTGTTTTTGTTATCAAAAGACAACTAAAGGAGGGCCTCATGAACACGTTGATTATCTATACTCATCCCAATCATCAGAGCTTAAGCTACGCCTTTTTGCAGGAGGTTATCCGCGGCTGCCGCGAGAATCCGGGCTGCCGGGAGATTCAGGTGCTGGATTTGTATGCAGAGCAGTTCAATCCGCTGCTGGAATTCGGGGAGCAGAAGCGCCGCCGGGATATGCACATCGACCCGGAGCTGAGCAAGTACCGGGAGCAGCTGCTCTGGGCCGAGCGGATTGTGCTGGTCTATCCGATCTGGTGGGGGCGGCCGCCGGCAATGCTCATGGGTTACATTGACCGCATGTTTGCCTCGAACTTCGCTTACCGCGACAAGGGCGGTTTGATTCCCGAAGGGCTGCTCCAAGGCAAATCGGTCGTATGCATCTCCTCGATGAAGGGACCGGCCCATTACCCGTTGTTGTGGCTGAATAATGCCCATAAGGTGCTGATGAAGCGGGCGCTGTTCAATTATGTCGGCATCCGCAGCGTGAAATTCTTCGAATTCGGCGGTATGGAGAGTCCGAAGGGCGGGCATGACCGCAAGCTGGCACGGGTGTACCGTTATTTCAAGACAGTGGGCTAATCGTGTGGTTCATGGGCCAGCTAAAGCGTCAGGCTAATCCATCAGACAAATCTATCAGACAAATCTATCAGACAATTCATCAGACAAATTCATGAGGCTAATTCATTCCGTCGGGGGCAATTGACAATCACAGCAATTGTAACTACAATGGTTACAGGAGCGAAAACCTCCATTATAGCATCTACAGCATGATTATTAGCGGCAGTTTAAATACCTATCAATCACATGGAGGAATCAGAACATGAGAATTGGCTTGACAGGCGCGACCGGACATTTTGGCTCTATTGTAGCGGAGACTCTGCTGAAGACAGTACCGGCGGAGAATATTGTTGTTAGTGTGCGCACTCCCGCGAAAGCGGCACATTTACAGGCACAGGGGGTTGAGGTCCGCCACGGCGATTTCGATCATCCGGAGAGTCTGGCAGCGGCCTTTGCCGGCATTGACCGGCTGCTGATCGTCTCGGCCGACGGCGACAACGATACCCGTATCCGCCAGCATAAAGCGGCAGTCGATGCGGCCGTGCGCGCCGGCGTGGGCTTCATCGCCTACACGAGTGTCGGCGATGCCGACAACAGCACCCTGTTCCTGGCGCCGGTCCATAAGGCGACCGAAGGCTTCATCCGCGAATCGGGCATTCCGTACTCCTTCCTGCGCAACAACTGGTACCTGGAGAATGAAGCAGGCTCCATCCAGGCCGCTGCGGCAGGCGCCCCTTGGGTGACCTCGGCTGGAGACGGCAAGGTAGGCTGGGCCACCCGCCGCGATTATGCAGAAGCGGCGGCAGCTGTGCTTGCGGGTGAGGGACATGACAACACGGTGTATGAGTTGTCCGGAGAGCCGCTGACGCAAGACGGGCTGGCGGCTGTAGTCAGTGAAGCGCTGGGCCAAGAGGTGAAGGTGCAGCAGGTGGACGATAAGGCCTATTCGGAAATTATGGCCGGCGTGGGTGTGCCGGAGGCGGCATTGCCGATCGTCGTGGCGATCCAGACTGCCATCCGCGAAGGAGCGCTCGATCAGCCGAGCGGCGATCTCGCCAAGCTGCTGCAGCGTCCGCTGACGCCGCTGATTGAAGGAGTGAAGGAGATCCTTGCAGGCAAATAATTGGCAGCAGGGAAGAGGAGTACAGCTTTTAAGCATTTAAGCTCTTAATGTGGGGAACGAATATCGAGGAACATACACCGGGTTAGTACGGTGTATGTTCCTTTTTCTATTCGAAGCGGAGGTAAGGCGTTTTGCCGATAAGCTGGAGTGGCCGCGTGGGCCTGCTTCATCCAGATAAAACGAGGGTCGTCGTAAGACAATAGGGGAATAAGTGTAAACAGTACAACTAAACATCGGCTATACTGCCGCAATCCTGCTATAGTTGTATTTGGTGCAGCTAAATGAACCGATTCACTGCCGGGCCGCCGGTTTGCCTGCTTATAAGTGTACAAAGTGCAACTAAGCCCGGAAAGTATAGCCCAAGCAACGAAATAGTTGTACAAACTGCAATTAAGCAGCCGTCAGAGAATAGAAGGGCACTACTCCAGCTCGGCGGCCAATACCGGAGCCAGCCAGCTGTCTACCGCGCCGGACAGGAGAACGCCCTGCTGCGGGGCCAGATGCCCGGCCGGAATCACCAGATATTGACCCGGCCGTTCCTTCAGGTAGCTGTAAATAATCTGCGCTTCGTCGATCTCATGGCGGGTAACCTTGGTCGGTCCGTCCGCTGCGGGCGAGAAGTGGGTCTCTATCAACCCCAGCACCCGCTGACGGATATCCTGCAGTTCCAGTCCGGTGGTCTCCAGCTTCTCCTGGGCAAGCAATTGTCCGCCTCTGATCAGAATCAGCTTGATGATCTCCTCATCCATCCGCTCGATTACAGCTATATTCCGGTTCGCCTCCGCAAAGCCGATGACCCGCTCCTTCTGCAGCAGCGCGTGCACCGCTGACACATAATCGCGGTATTTGGCCGCGCCTTCGAAGTCGTAGCGTTCCGCCGCCCCGTTCATCCGCCGTTCAAGCTCCTCCACAATCTCCGTATCGGTGCCCTCCAGGAGCGCAATGATTTTATCAATAACTTCCTCATACTTCGGCCATACCTCAGGATTACCGCACATGCCCATACATATGCCCAGGGAATGATTCAGACAGTAGGAACCCTTAATGCCCGGGCTGCCGCACAGAATGCGCTGGCTTTCCTTCATCCCTTGAACCGCCCGCTCTACAGTGCCTCTGCTCGTATAAGGTCCGAACTGCCGAACAGCAGCCGAGGCTTCGGAATCATAGCTCACCGCCAGCTGGCGGCGGGTCTTCTCCTGCTGGACCGTAATGTAGGTGTAGGCGAGCGGGTTCTTCATTTTTCGATTGTACATAGGTTTGATTTCCTTGATCATCCGGCACTCCAGCATAAACGCTTCAAATTCTGTATCCGTCAGGATGTAATCCAAGTCGCGGATATGCGTGACGAGCTGCTTGACCTTGGGCGAATGGCCCTTGGATTGATAAAAATAAGACTGGACCCGCCGCTTCAGCTGCTTGGCCTTGCCGACATAGATGATTTGGCCCAAGCCATCCTTCATCAGGTATACACCGGGGGTCAGCGGAAGGCTCGCCACCTTGTCTGACAGGTTCATTGCCGCACAGCTCCTCTACGGTTTCGCTTTGCATTCTAGTACATTTAAGTATAAACGATGTGACAAAATCCACAAACCCTAACCGTACAAACCCACTATATTAAGAGATAAAAGCGAAATTTCGACAAAGCTGGGGGTTTGCATGAAGTATTCCATCGGAGAATTCGCATCTATTCTCGGCATTACCGCCGATACGCTGCGGCTGTATGAGAAGCATGATATCGTCCGCCCGGTCAAGGGCTGCCACAACAATTACCGCTATTTTGACGATCTGGACGCCAGAAATCTGCTCTCCAGCAGATGGTACCGCAGTATGCAGATTCCGCTGCAGGATGTCGCCGAGCTGGTTACCGACGCGCCGTCCGAGCGGGTGGTCGAGTCCATTGCCGCTGCCAGAGAGCAGCTGGAGGAGGAAATCCGGCGTAGTACACTGCTGCTGCAGAAGGTGAGTGAAATCCACCGAGAGCTGATGGATATCGGAGATTACTTATACCGCTGCCGCATCCGCCAGGCACCCGGGATGTACCGCATCCCGCAGACGAACAAGAACCAGCTGCTGCAACAGGACAATCTGCGACCAGCGGTTCAGGAGTGGATGGAGCTGCTGCCCTTTACGTTCTACTCCTTCCGGATTGCAGACAGCAGAGAACTCGGCGGCAGCGGGGAGCTGGACTATACCTGGGGATTGGCCCTCCTGGAGGAGGACCGGCAGAAGCTTGGAATCGAGGTCAGCGGCAGCGCTGAATACATGAAGCCGTGTACCTGTATATCAGCGGTGATCGAGATCAGTTACGAGGAGTACATCGGGCAGGAGTCGTTCCAGTTTATGCTGGATTATGCCCGGGAGCACCGCTACACCGTTACCGGAGACATCTATGGCAAAATTCTGTTTACAGAGCGGAGCTGCGAACAGAACCGGACCTTTTTGGAGATCAACATTCCGATCTGAGCCGGTTCCTTCTTATAGTATGAGAAAATTTTCACATAACGTTCATTGACCTTGGTGCGGCACCAAGGTTTACACTCGGTTCGTAACTGGAAGGGTCCTGGGAGAGAAGCAACGGACCGCAGAAGCTGTGCACACAGAAACTATTCATTAGGGGGAAAAGAAAGTGCTTAAACCAAAACTCGGCAAACTGCTGCTGGTCTCGCTGTGCCTGGTGATGATCCTGTCGGTCATCGGCTGCAGCGGCAACGACAATGAACCGGCAGCCTCGGAGCAGCCGTCAGCCGCGCCTGAAGCGACGCAGCAGGCGGATACCAGTGAAACCGGTGAGATTCCGGCTTCGTTCAAGGCCGGAACCTACAAGGCGGAAGCCGATGGCAAGGATGGCAAAATCGAAGTTGAAGTGACGCTCGACGATACGATGACCATTACAGATATTCAGGTGCTCAGCCAGAACGAAACGGCGGGCATCGGAGTAGAAGCGATTAATACAGTCAAAGAACAGATCATTGCCGGCCAGACGCTGGCGGTTGATGCGGTCAGCGGCGCCTCGGAGACCAGCAATGCTCTTCTGGCGGCAGTCGAAGATGCGCTGAAGCAGGCAGGCGGCGATGTGGAGGTCTTCAAATCCAGAGCGGTGGTCAAAGCCGGCGAAGGCAAGACCGAGCAGCTTACAGCCGATGTCGTGGTTGTAGGCGCAGGCGCTTCCGGCGTGTCGGCAGCGGTATCAGCGGCGGACAAAGGCGCAAAGGTCATCCTGATTGAGAAGACCGCGACTATCGGCGGGGCCAGCAATCTGTCCTGGGCCGGTAAATTCTATAACTCTTCGGCTGCAGTTGCCGGCGGACTTAAGGTCAACGTGGAAGATGAGATTGCCAACTGGATCGTCAACAACCACTGGCGTGTGGACGCGGCGGCGATCCGCCAATACGTTGCCAAATCCGGAGAAACGTATGACTGGCTGACAGGCAAAGGCTACCAGACGACGTTTATGAATTTCGGCGGCGAACAGCTGCATGTGCTGCCGGCGTATGAGACGCGTCAGGACCTGCTCCGCGCCATGCTGGCAGAATCGGTAGAGAAGAACGGTGGACAAGTAATTACAGAGACAACCGCCAAGAAGCTCCTTACGGGCGCTGGCGGTGAAGTGTCCGGCGTAGTGGCCGAGAAGGCCGACGGAACGACGCTGGAGATTACCGGGAAGAGCGTAATCATGGCGACAGGCGGCTACGCCGCCAACAAGGAAATGGTCAAGGAGGCCTTCGGCTTCGAGGGCGTCAACGGCGGCCTGGGCCAGAATATCGGCGAAGGCCTGCAGATGGCCTGGGATGCGGGCGCGAAGGTTCCCGATAATTTCGGCGGCCAGATGCTGCACCAGACGCTGGCCAGAGCGACCGAGAAGCTGAAGGGGCAGTATGAGCCGTTCCAGGCCAGCTATCCGGTGATGCTGACCTACCTGCCTACCTTTATGAACGTCGGTCCTTCCGGCGCCAGATTCCGCGACGAAGCGGCGACGCTGACTGCGGTGGCCGCAGCCAATACCAGCGCGTTCAACGGCGCCTACCACCTGGTCATCGTCTCGAAGTCACAGATCGATGCGTTGAAGGCTCAGGGAATGAAGGGTGTAAAAGCGCCAAGCCTGCCGGGCATGCCTCCGGAATTCTACGCAACGTTCGCCGACAAGTTCAAGCTGGACAATCCTTGGACAGATGCGGACAAGGTATTTGAATCCATGGTGGCCAATGGCGACGGCTATAAAGGCAACACCATCGAGGAGCTCGCGGCCAATGCCGGTATGGATGCCGCCGTGTTCGCCGAAGCGTTCAAGAGCTATGAAGCTGCGGCGAAGACCGGTGTAGACACCGAATTCGGCAAAGCTAAGGAATATTTGCTGCCTATGGGCGAAAGCGGACCGTACTACGCGGTCATTGCCGAGATCAACAATCTGGGCTCCGTCGGCGGTCTCCTCGTCAACACCAAATTCCAGGTGCTGAACGACAAGCGCGTGCCGGTACAGGGCCTGTATGCAGTAGGTCTGGAATCGGAGGGTGTACTCTTCAACGATACTTATGTCGGCAACGGTGTCGGCATCGGCTACTCCTTCACCTCCGGGCGGCTGGGCGGCGAGGCTGCCGCAGCCGGGGCACTGGGGCAATAAGGACCCGGCGCATTGCGGGCGTGACTACAGCCTTCATGCGCAGGTAATATAATCGCTGCCGGCTAACAAGCCAGGCGGAATGAACAGAACAAAGCCGATAGACCGGTACCCTCGGGAAGGGCCGTCTATCGGCTTTTGGTTTTGCCCTGTAGTGCAGCGTGACCGGTAAGGGCATTGATGCGAGAGCATTTTGGAAGGAGAAGAGGGCTGCACGTATTACAAAGAGGACAGCTTCTCCAGCTCAATCCGGGCTCCCTTGCAATGCTCCTGAATTCTGTTGATGAACGCAGGGGTATCTTCGCGGGCGGGTAGGGACAGCAGGACGCGGCCTGCAGCAGACCGAATCTCAATCCGGGTCGTTGTCCAGGCAGGGGCTGAGGACAGGTCATCGGAGAGTCCGACCTGGGTGATCGTGCTGTAAGGGATATGCTTCTTCTGAAAGCCGATAACATAGACGAAAGAATCTTCCCCGAAGATGAAATAGCAGCGCAGGAGATAGAACGCAATCAGCCCGAACAGCAGAACGAATCCTGCACCCAGCGGCAGCAGCATATTCATTTCCAGGTTCATTACCGATAAGGCAACGACTGCTGCGGCTACCGCAAGAATGATTACAAATATAGGGCTCCGGCGGATACGAATGATCATGACCAGCCTCCTCGATTTGTTTTTATTTACAAAATATCACAAATGAGGGATTCGGCATATGAACAATTTCGCGTTACAGTTCTGTACCCGGCTGGCCGAGCGAATTCCGGCAGAGCAGTTCTGCCCCGGGATGTAGCGAAAATTGTCAGACAGAAGCTCTGCGGGTGAACAACCGCCTACCTTCCAGCATAGCATATAGCACCATCTGGCAATGGCTTGCTATGGATGAAAGGGGGCGTACCGGCGATGAGCATCCAGTTAACCGCGATCCATTATGTATATCTGATATTTATCGTATTTATTATGGCGCTGTTAATCCGGAGGCGCGACACCACGATGATCTGTGTGGCCGGAATCTTTACGCTTGGACTGCTGGCTACCAGCACGCTCAGCGGGTCGGTGTCGGGCATTTTTAATTCCTTTATTTACGCTACGAGAGAGCTGCTTGGCACCATTATGATCATCTCCATTATCGTGGCAATGAGCCGGGTGCTGATCATCACAGGGATCAACGAGACGATGGTGGCCCCATTGACCCGCTTTCTGCGGACCCCGGCGCTGGCGTATTGGGGCATCGGCGTGATTATGCTGGTGACCTCGATGTTCTTCTGGCCTTCGCCTGCGGTGGCGCTGATCGGCGCCGTACTGCTGCCGGTGGCGCTCCGGGTAGGGCTGCCTGCGCTCGGCGCGGCGATGGCGATGAATCTGTTCGGCCACGGGATTGCGCTGTCCGGTGATTATATCATTCAGGGCGCCCCGAAGCTGACCGCCGATGCTGCCGGCCTGCCCGTCTCCAGCGTTATGGAGGCGAGTGTACCGCTGGTCATCGTCATGGGCGCGGTCACCACGGTCACGGCCTTCTGGATGATGCGCCGGGATATGAAGAACGGGACCTGGAGAGACGGGCTGGTATCTGCGGCGGGGGGCGCAGAGCCGCTGCGGGAGAAGGGTATAGGGGTCCCGGCTCCGGTGAAGCTGGCACCCGGATTAAGGCGCAAGCTGGCCGTTGCAATTCTGCTGTTGTTTGTGCTGGATGTGGCAGCCATGTTCGCGCTTGGCCTGCAGGGCGGCGACGCCACGGCGCTCGTCGGCGGAACCGCTGTGCTGATTCTGATCTCCATTACTTTGATTGCCCACCGCAACCGCGGGCTGGAGCAGGTTACTTCCTATCTGATTGAGGGGTTTGTGTTTGGCTTCAAGGTGTTCGGTCCGGTGATTCCGATCGCCGCATTCTTCTATCTGGGCGATGCGGCGTTCACTGAGCTGTTCGGCCAGGTGCTGCCGGAGGCCTCGCACGGCATAGTCAACGATCTGGGCGTCGCCCTCGCCGACCATGTGCCGCTGAACGGTGCGGTGGGTGCCGTAACGATGACTGTAATCGGCGTCATTACCGGCCTTGACGGCTCGGGCTTCTCCGGCATCTCGCTGGCCGGCTCAATCGCCCAACTGTTCGCGGCAGCGATTCAGTCCGGCGCGGCGACCCTGACCGCCCTCGGACAGGTGGCGGCAATCTGGGTGGGCGGCGGCACACTGATCCCGTGGGCCCTGATTCCTGCGGCGGCGATCTGCGGCGTCAGCCCCTTTGAGCTGGCCCGCCGGAATCTGAAGCCGGTGCTGATCGGGCTGGCTGCGACGACCATATTGGCTATATTTCTCGTATAATTCCTTCTCCTCCTATCCATCCTATAGGGGAACGCGTGATGGAAGGAGAGGAACAATGTATGAGGCATTATGAATCAAGCCAGCGTACCAACAGTACGGTGGACCAGGCGCATGATTCCATAACCAAGCTGCATAATGCGATCAGCCAAGCGCTGAGCCATCCTAGCGAGCAAACGCTCGCCCAGGCGGAGAGCAGCCTGGATCATGCCATCGAGGCGTACGGTCATGCGCCCGAAGGCTCTATCGGCGGCCAGGGGGTCGATCTGGTTGAAGCGCGGCTGAACGAAGAGAAGGAGCGGCTGAGTGCGCTCCGGGAGCAGGCCGGCGAATTTGAAGAATAGCAGCGTCAGCATGAAGGCATTTCCGGTGCGCCGGGAATGCTTTTTTGCAGTATACGAGTGTCTACTGGGCCCCTGCCGGGTGACTTGGACTCAGCACCTGCCCCGTCCCCAGTCCCCCGCACTCCGCACCCCACACCCCGCACCCTGCACCCCGCACCCCGCACCCCGCACCCCGCACCCCGCACCCCATTAGCTCCTCCTTCTGGGGCATCGGTGAGTGGTTATTGTCCGGCGGCAGGGCTTTCTGCATCAATTGGGCACGCAGCGGGTTATTATGTTAAGAGAAGCATAAGCATCCAAGGAGGCGATGAGATGATGGACAGCGGAGAAAGGCAGGTATATCTGGAGACGCCGGAGCAGCTGCGCGCCGCATTGGCCGAAATCGAGAAGTGGGAGAAGGAGCAGAATCAGCTGATGATTTGGGACCGGATTACCCGGCTGCCGTTTAAGCTGTTCGATAAGCTTACCCCGAAGTTTGTGCATGCCAGGATCGGCGCACTGCTGGATGAGCTTGGCGCCTATATCCAGAACGGCGGCAAGTATCTGGTGGCCGGACGGAAGGTGGGCAGCTTGCTGGAGAAGGCCGGCCGTGCGGCGGGCGGCAGCGGCCAAGGCCCGTATCCGCTGGCCGTTATGGACAGCGCCGCCCGCTCCTTGAGCGGCAGCAGCCGCAATGTGGCCACCGTGCAAGGGGCGACGACCGGATTCGGCGGGGTGTTCACCCTGCTAGCCGATATCCCGGCGGTACTGGGGCTCTCGCTCAAGGCCATCCAGGAAATCGGCCTTTGCTATGGGTATGATCCCGCCGATAAGGCCGAGCGGATCTTCACCGTTAAGGTGATGCAGTTCGCCTCCTCCGACGTCGTCGGCAAGCGGACCATCCTGCGGGAGCTGCAGCTGCAGGCCGGCGGAAGCGGCGATATCGCGGCAGGCACGAATGCCGCGGTCTCTAAGCTTCAGGGCTGGCGGGAGGTCGTTACCTTGTACCGCGATAACTGGGGCTGGAAGAAGCTGTTTCAGGCCGTTCCCGTGGCCGGCATGTTCTTCGGGGCGTTCATCAACCGCAAGGCGCTGGAGGATGTGGCAGAAGCCGCGCAGATGCTCTACCGGAAGCGGCGGATCATCGAGCGGCTGGCGGAGACCGCCGGTACTCCGGAGTAACGAAGAGAATGCCCGGAGTCTAGATTGTAGGCGAGTTATTACGCCTCCTGCTTCACCGCTACGGACTCAGGCGCCTTTGCCGCCTATAGGGGTCAATCGTGTGGATTCGACACCGGCAATCAATGGCATGGCACGTTGGATCGTTGCCCGGGTCTCGTCTAGGGCAAGGGAGGCGGCATGTGCCTCCGCATTGCTCCAGATTTCAGTTACCACAATAACATCCGGCTGATCTGCAGGATAGTGGATGATATACTGCTGGCAATCCTCGGTGCCGCCCGCATTTGCAGCAGCCTCCAGCAGAATGGCAGCCAGCGTATCACGCTCCCCCGGTTTGGCCGTAAACCGTGCAATCATTGAGAATTTGGTCATTGGAATCACCTCTCCTTTGTAAATCAAGAATAGCATAACGAAGGCCATCCAAGAAAATCCAACCTGTTGGTGATCGCGAGAAAACTCCCGGGATAAGTTAAGCGCGTGTCGGCTCGGCCTGAGCGTATGAGCGTGTGATCTAACATAACGCATAGCAGTGGCTCAACCCGTATAATGCAGTAAACGGATACAGGGGGCGAAAAGCTGTGAATAATATTTTGTGGGCAGATAGGGACTGGACGCCTGTAGCTGCTAATCCGTTCAGCCCGGACGGAACTTACGGGCCAAATTGGTCGGCATTTGTCTACGGTGAAGAGCAGCCGTATTATTCCAATGTGTGGCCGGGCAGCAGGGTGTATGTGCTCAGCGTCAATCCACAGATAGACATTCATGGAACGCGCTTGCGGGACTTCGCCGACTATGAGAATGCGCACGGTCGGACGGTTATTGTCCGAGCGCCGGCTGCGCAGCAGGAACAGGCTATGGCCCAGTTCCATCCGTCATTATCCGGCGGGAGCCTCTGCGGCATCCGGGAGCATGATCCGCGCTATCTGGTACATAGCACAACTCTGGAGTCATGGACAGCCATTAAGCGTACCGGGGCTTTGCTGTCGCCGGCTGAACTGAGGAGAAGACAGTGCGCTGTGCACGAGATTGGCCTGAAAGCACTGCTGGAGCCGGCTGATTATTCTGATTACATCATGCTGGATGTCCTTGAAGGCTGCGGGGAGATTGTTGTGAATTCCCGGCAGCTGGGCTTTGTGTGTACAGACCCGTCCCGGCCGTACACTCCCGGGGTCAGGCTGTATTTTGACTCCCACCGGCTTATATCGGATGGTCTTGCGGTCCGGGACGGATTGCATGTGCTAAAGGTTAAAGACTGTTTGCCGCTGCGGCCCTATATGCTGATGTGCATCGGCCGGAAGATGCTGCCGCAGCGGGAGGTATGGACACCCACCACATATACGGATGCCGCCAACAGCTATTTTCTGGAGCAGGTGTAGACTTGCTCCGGAGTACAATTTTTTTCGGCCCGGGGTTGATTGTTTATAATTTTAAGCATATACTGCAATCAAGAGAGTGATTGATCAATAACCTATTCCCAGAGACAGGAGAGTCGACAATGAACAACAAGCAGACGGCTACGGTCCGCTCCAAGTCGGACGAAGCGACCGCCGCGAACCGGCGGGAGCAGATTCTGGAGGCGGCGGTAATCGTGTTTGCCGAGCATGGTTATTATCGTGCAACTACGGCGCAGGTGGCTGAGAAGGTAGGTATTTCGCAGCCCTATATTTTCAAGCTGTTCCGGAACAAAGAGGAATTGTTCGTGGCGGCGCTGGAGCGGGCCTTTGAGCGGATTATCCGGACGTTTAAGGCTATCGTGGCTCCCGCAGATCAACTGCTCGCCGAAACCATACGTTCCTACGAGCAGCTGATGGAGACTCACCCCAATGAGATTTTGCTGCAGGTGCAGGCTCTTGGCATCCGCGACCAGCCGATTCTTCAGACGATGCAGAATGGCATGCTTGCCGTAACAGATTTAGTGAAGAGCAAGTTTGTGGATGCGGGAATTCGCAACCCGGAGGTGGAAGTAAGCACCTTCATGGCCAACGGCATGCTGTGCAATATTGCGATGGCTTTAGGTATGCCGGATTTGAAACCGAAACATGCGTGAATATCTTTGTCCAGGGAAACGATCCCGGACATCCGACTAATTAATAGTGATTAATCAATAACTAATTATATTCTGCAAAAATAGCATCAAGAATAGCATATGGCTCAGATATTAAAAAATTTAAGAATTTAATGGGCATGTTCAACAACGAACGCACATTCTTCATTATTTGTTAGTGACTAATCACTATAACTAAATTATCATGGGAGGTATTTTGAGATGGAAAAAGCGCTTGTGTTGGGAGCAACGGGAGGAACTGGAACAGTGATTATTACGGAGCTATTGAAAAGGGGTATTGAGACCGTCGCCTTTGGACGTTCAATGGGCAAGCTGGAGCGTCTTTCGCAACAGCTTGGCAACCCCCCAGGGCTTGAGCTGCGTACAGGAGATGTATTTAAAGCGGATGACATCTATACCGCCTCACAAGGGGCTGACGTTATTATTCACAGTGCTTCGGTCCCTTATCACGAGATGACTACCAAGCTGTTGCCAATGGGGGAAGCGGTGATGGAAGCGGCGAACCGGCTGGCCGCCCGGGTGGTGGCGGTCGACGGGATTTATCCCTATGGCCGCAGAACGGGCGAGCAGCCGATTGACGAAGACTATCCAAAGCGGCCTCACACTCGCAAGGGCCAGACGAAGCTCGCTTTTGAGCATATGTTCTTCAGCCCACGCTGGAGCCGCACATCCGGCATGATTGTCCGCCTTCCCGATTATTATGGTCCGACGGCGAATGAAGCATCCTATCTGGGTTCGACACTGGCAGCGATTGCTGCAGGGAAACCGGGGATGTTCATCGGTAATATGACGATTCCGCGAGAATATGTCTATTTGCCCGATGCTGCCCGGATGATTGTCGAGCTGGCCTGCAGGGAAGAGGCTTACGGGCAGAACTGGAACATTCCCGGCCCGGGTGTCATCTCCGGCAAAGAGATTGTCCGGCTGGCCCGGGCGGCAAGCGGGAAGTCGCGGCCGGTAATTCCGGTCGGAGCGGCTGGCTTACGGCTGCTTGGCTTGTTCGTGCCTGTGATGAAGGAGATTGTTGAGATGCTGTACCTGACCGAGGAACCGCTCCGGCTAAGCGGAAGTAAATACGAGCGGCTGATCGGGCCGATTCCGGCCACCCCCTTCGCGCAGGGAATTGCTGAGACCATTCGTGCCTTGCAGGAAAAGGAGCGGTAACCTTCAAGGATGCAATGGATTCATAGCGATCCAAATCCAGTATGATACTACGGAGAACTGTGAGAATCTGGACAGAACGAGTAGGGAAGCTGAAGAGATTCCAGCTTTCGCCCCTAACCGTAATCCGCCAGCTCTATGGAGCGATCTTCAGAAAAAACGAACAAGCAGCACCTTCGGTGCTGCTCTGTACTGATTTTTATTTAAGAAGAGATTGAATTTTCTCTGTTAGTTTTGCAGCGTCAACCTTTTCTCCATTTACAACAAAGCTTGGTGTTCCATAGATTCCGTTTGCAGCAGATATTTTGAAATCTTTTTTCACATCGAACAGGTATTTGTGTTCCTGTAGATCTTTCTTGAACAGTTCATAATCAATTCCTTGAATATTATCCTTCACAAACTTGAGCAGAAATTTCTCCGTGGCCCAGATGGTTTTTTCTTCCCCTTGGTTCTGAAACAGCTTCTCTTTAAACTCCCAGAAGCTGTCGGGATTCTGGTTGTAGATAATTTCTGCGGCAACAGCGGCTTCAATAGAGTCGGGTCCGAGAAAAGGAAAGTTAATGAAATAAAACTGCACCATTCCTGTATCTACATAGTCGCTTTTGAACTTAGCAGCATTTGAAACATCCCAGTTACGGCAGGCGGGACACTTAAAGTCTGCGAATTCTATGACTTTTATGGGGGCATTCGGATCACCGATGGACGGTTGGGTGGAAAGCTGGAAATCACCAACTGTAAGTTCGATTTTCCCTGTTGCGTCCATTAAAGCAGGCAGCTTTTCCAATTCAGACTCATTACTTTCTGACATGAATGCTGTAAATACTGCAAGCAGAATTACACATATTGCAACTACCCCTGCCAGCCAAAAACCATGTTTCTTCTTCATCAGGCACCTCAAATGTTCGTAGTCGGATTTTATACTATGCCAGGCGGGAGAAGGTTGTATGTGAGAAAAATCTCTTAAAAATAGCAAAACAGCCAATTTTTTTATTCGTCAAACTCCCTCCCGTAAACCCGAAGTCAACTGTTTTAATCCACCTTCTTAGTGTGGGTGCGGCTTGGCAAACTGCCAGCAGACGGCAGCTACAAATGGATACATCTGTTATTTTTCCCGCCGGTCCTGCTTGACTTAAAGTGGCATGAGGTGGATGTGTTGCCAATCGCGCAATCCCCTCTTATAAAGATTTCTTCCCCACCATAAACAGAACCACCGCAAACAAGAGAACTACGACGATGGAGATATAGTCAACGCGGTGATAGCGGATCAGCTCGTAGAAGATGTCTACAATACGTAAGGCGAAAAGAATCAGGATGAGGCTTCCAAATAGTTTGCTTCTCATAGTACACCGCTTTCTGTATGCAGAATTGCAGGCTCGGGATCTTTTTACCGAATATAATATAAGTCCAGTATATACTGGAATGTCCCGTCGGAGCTGGCACCCTTGTTTGACACCGGCAATCAAAAACATTCTTATTCCAAAAAATCACTGCATAAAAGCCGCGCTTTCCCCGGCTGCACCAGGGATTTCCCTTGTTTTAATAAACAAAATTTGAGACAATAGGGTGATGTCAAGATGTTGTCGAACTTATTCCGTCAGGGTTAAATAGATCTGAATCTGAATTGTGTGAAGGAAAGAGGGCAAGGAATGAATAAAGCATCCATCTATGGATTAACGCTGGAGCAGTTGACTGCCTGGCTGCTGGAGCGCGGGCACAAGAAATCCCGCGCCAAGCAGGTGTGGGACTGGGTATACCGCAAACGCATCACCGATTTCGCAGAGATGAGCGATGTCAACAAGGAATGCGCCCAGCTGATGGCGGAGCACTTCGGCTTTTATACAATGGACGAGCATGTGAAGCAGGAATCGGTTGACGGTACTGTGAAATTTCTGTTCCGTCTGCAGGACGGCAACCTGATTGAGACGGTGCTCATGCGGCAGAAATACGGCCTTTCCGTCTGCGTAACAACTCAGGTCGGCTGCAATATCGGGTGCAGCTTCTGCGCCAGCGGGCTGCTGAAGAAGAGCCGCGATCTGGGAAGCGGAGAAATTGTCGAACAGATTATGAAGGTGCAGCAGCATCTCGATCTGACAGAGCCGGGGAACCGGGTCAGCCATATCGTGGTGATGGGCATTGGCGAACCATTTGATAACTTTGCGAATCTGCTGGATTTCCTGGCTATCGTCAAGGATCACAAGGGGCTGGCCATTGCCGGCAAAGGCATTACCGTCTCAACGAGCGGGCTGGCCGACAAGATCCGTGAATTTGCCGATGCTGGGGTAGGTGTAAACCTGGCAATCTCCCTGCACGCACCGAATAATGAGCTGCGGACACAGATTATGAAGATTAACCGGGCGATCCCGCTGGAGAAGCTGCTGCCGGCGATTGATTACTATTTGGAGAAGACGAACCGCAGAATTACACTGGAATATATTCTGCTGAAGGACATCAACGACCGTGAGGAGCATGCCCTGGAGCTGGCCGAGCTGATCGGCGACCGGCGGCAGCTGGCCAATGTGAATCTGATCCCGTATAATCCGGTGGATGAGCACGGGCAGTACCAGCGTCCGGAGCGGGAGACGGTGCGGGGCTTCTTTGATACGCTCAAGAAACAGGGCGTAAGCGTCAGCACACGGCTGGAGCAGGGCTCGGACATCGACGCCGCCTGCGGACAGCTGCGCAGCAAGCAGATCCAGAAGGAGCGGGGCTCCGCCAAGCAGGAGAGCGGCAAGGCGGTTGGCTAAACGCCATATTTGAAGAAAGAAGGAATCGGAATGCTCACATTTACGGAGTATACCGCGGAATATATCCGCGATCCGTTCGGGATTATCAGCGGCAAGCGCTACGAATTCGTCATCAATCTGAATGTGCCGGAGGACGACGAGTTGTATCAAGAGAACGGTGTATCCGTGCGGGCGGTGGTCAAGGTGGACAATGAAGCGTTCAGCCTGGTCACCTACGATCTGCTGGAGACGACCACAGGCAAGCTGCTGGACTTCGATCTGGAAGAAGATGAAGAAGCAGAGCTGGCGCAGTTCTGTAAAGAGCATCTGCCGGAATAGGAAGCGCAGGAAGCCCCGGGCCAGCCCGGGGCTTTTTTGAAATACAGGACAGTACCGGAAAGTTCCCTTTCGCATGTTTACCGGATTTGGGGTAGAATAGAATAAAACGCAGGAAGAATTAGGAGTTGTAAACATGTCCAACAATGAAGAAGTGATTGTGACCAAAGAAGGCTTGCAGCAGCTGGAGGATGAGCTGAGACAGCTGAAATCGGAGGGGCGCAAAGAGCTGGCGGCCCGGCTCAAGCTGGCGATCAGCTACGGCGACCTGAAGGAGAACAGCGAATACCACTCGGCCAAGGAGGACCAGTCCTTCATGGAGACCCGGATTATGACGCTGGAGAAGATGCTGACCAAAGCCCGGGTAGTGGACGAGAGCAGCCTGGATCTGAGCGCAGTCAGTATCGGTGCCCTGGTTGTCCTGAACGATCTGGAGTTCGCTGAACAAATCGAGTACCGGGTGGTCAGCCCGGCGGAGGCCAACGTGGCGGACAACAAGATCTCCTATGAAAGCCCCCTGGGCAAAGAGCTGCTCGGCAAAAAAGTAGGGGACATCATCAGCGTGGATGCTCCGGTGGGCATCATTAAATATGAGCTACTGCAGATTAAGCTGTAGGGCTGTTCCTTTCGCAATCCCCGGTTCCTGCTCCGCAGGAGCGCGGGGATTTTTGTGCTGCGCTATAGGCCGTGTCTATGGAACATATTGTTTCCGTATCTTAGACGAAGCCGCCGGAGGACGTTATAGTAAGAAGCAACATACCAATAGAGGAGTCCTGAACTGTGATTCAGACTGTATGGTCGACCATGATCGGAGTCATTGTACCGCTGTCCATTCCCGTGCTGGCCGGGGTGCTGCTGGGCAAGTTCAAGCGCCTGGATACCGGTCCGCTGCTGACGCTGTATTTATATTTTCTGAGCCCGGCCATCATTCTCGATACACTGGCTACGGCGGAGATTTCCTTCGATGATGTGTATAAGACGCTGGCCTTTTCTCTGCTCAACTTGCTTGTGCTATGGGCATTGTCCCTCGCTCTTGGCCGAATCCTGCGGCTGCCCCCGCCCGAAGCCGCAGGGCTGACGCTGATCTCCACGTTCACCAACAGCGTGAATTACGGGCTGCCGCTTGTGCTGCTGGCCTTTGGCCAACTGGGGCTGGACAAGGCCTCCGTCTATGTCATCGCCCAGATGGTCATCGTCAACACCATCGGCGTGTACTTCGCCGCCAGATCGCAATTCTCCGTAAAGGCTGCGGTGAAGTCCGTGTTCTCGCTGCCGGCAATCTATGCGGCTATCCTGGCGCTTCTGCTGCGGGCGTTTCAGCTGCATATGCCACAGGAGCTGGCGCAGGGCGTCTCCCTGGCGGCGGGCGCTTACTCGCCTGTGGTCCTGGCCGTTCTGGGCGCCCAGATGGTCAAGGTAAATGCGGCGCAGACTGCCCGCAATGTACAGCTGGCCTTTTGGACGGGGTTATCCGTCCGGCTGCTGCTGGCGCCGATGATTGCCGCGCTGCTTCTGCTGCTGTTGAATATTACAGGGACCTTGTTCTCGGTGCTGCTCATCCTGGCCTCCATGCCGGTTGCCGTCAATTCGGTGGTGCTGGCCGAACGCTTCGGCAGCTCGCCTTCGCTGGTATCACGGTGCATTGTTTGGACGACACTGGCTTCTTTTGTAATGTTGCCGGTGCTCATTGCCGTAGTTGGCGGTTAATGAAGAAGATTTTGGCTCTACCTGGAAGCGGGGGCTGCAACTTTTTCCTGCGCTGTCCGTCTGGATGAAAAAGGAGGGACTTCCCTCCAAATTCCAAGAAGAGGTGACCAGAAATGGCGAACAATACATGGGGCCGTATTCTCATTGCGGCAACCGCGGTGCTGGCCGTGGGCAGTAGCGGGCACAGCTATGCGGCAGGGGCCGATTTCTCCGATCTGGACGGCAGCCCGGCCAAGGCGCATATCGTGGAGCTTCAGCAAAAAGGCATACTGCAGGGCGTAGGCGGCGGAGTGTTTATGCCGGATGTACCGCTGACTGCTGCGCAGGGCGTTCAGCTGCTGGTGAACGGGCTCGATTTGAATCTGGATACCATCCGTTTTATCAAAGAACCGCTGGCTACGGACTACTTCAGCAAGGCAAATGACAAAGCCTGGTATGCGCAAGCGCTAATCATTGCAGCTAATAACGGAATGGATCTGCCGCGCGAGCTGGACCCGGGCAAGGCATGGACACGCGAGGAATTTACGCACCGCCTGATCCTGACGATGGAACTGCACAGCAATCTGCCTATGATTAAAATCATCCCGGTGGATATTGCCGACGGCGGGGAGATTACCTCCGGGTATGACGGCTCGATCCAGCGCGCGCTGGTGCTCGGCATCACCGGGCTGGACCACAGCGGGCAATTTCACCCGGGTGACCCGATCACCCGCGGAGAGGCGGCAGAGATGCTCTATAACGCCGTGGAGTACATCGCCGCTCATCCGGCTCCTGCCATGGAAGAGGTTGAGTAAAGATAATAAAAGGCAAGCCACGGACTCGTGGCTTGCCTTTTTTACTGAGAACGGTTAGTCGGCCATTCCTTCCTGCACTTTAACGGTGAATACGAATGCCGCTCCCCGGGACCTGTCCGGTTTGGCGTAAATGGTGCCGCCCATCAGCTCCACCAGCATTTTGCAGATAGAGAGCCCGAGTCCGGTGCCTCCGAA
Source organism: Paenibacillus tepidiphilus (assembly GCF_008635795.1). Lineage (GTDB taxonomy): Bacteria > Bacillota > Bacilli > Paenibacillales > Paenibacillaceae > Paenibacillus_AQ > Paenibacillus_AQ tepidiphilus. The sequence goes on from NZ_VWRQ01000008.1 coordinate 79,398, forward strand.
TCTGCGGCTGATGGTCGCGTCGATTTGAGTGAAGGGCTGGAACAGGTATTTCATCTTGTCAGCAGGAATGCCGATACCGGTGTCTTCAATAACAAATTCGAGCCAAAGGGCTGCTTCTTCCCGCGCCTTCAGCTTGACAGAGACGGTCACTTGGCCGTCGTTTGTGAATTTGACGGCGTTGCCGATCAGGTTGTTCAGTACCTGCCGCAGCCGGTTGCCGTCGCCGAGCAGCAGCGGTGGGATATCCGGATCGATTTCCGTGTTCAGCTGCAGCTGCCGTTCGAGGGCCAGTGCCCGGAATAGATCAACGGTCTCTTTCACGCAGGAATGAAGGTTGAACAGCTCTTTGTCCAGCTCCATTTTGCCGGTTTCAATTTTCGTGAAATCCAGAATATGATTAATGACCGATACGAGCGCGTGTCCGCTGGTATGGATAATCTCGGCCATCTCGCGGTCTTCCTGCGACTGCGCCGAGGTGCGCAGCATGTCGGACATGGCAATAATTCCATTCAGCGGAGTGCGGATTTCGTGGCTCATCATGGCCAGGAAGCCGCTCTTGATTTGCAGGGCCACCTCAGCCGTTTCTTTCAGCTCGGTCAATACCGTATTGGCGTTCTCCAGCTCCTGCGTCTTACGCACAAGCGCTTTGCGCGCCTGATAAAGACGCACGAAGCCTTCGATCTTGCTCTTCAGAATCAGGGGATGGAATGGCTTGGTCATGAAGTCAATGGCTCCCGACGAATAAGCCATCATGTAATGCTCCAGTTCGGAGGTCAGCGAGGTCAGGAAGATGATTGGAATATCCTTGGACTTCTTCCGCATCTTGATCCGCTTGGCGGTCTCGAAGCCGTTCATGTCCGGCATCAGCACATCCATAATAATCAGGGCGAATTCCTGCTCCAGCAGGCACTTCAGAGCTTCCATGCCCGAGTTCGCTCCAACGAGACGGTAGGGCGTGTCCGTCAGCAGTGCCTGGATAGAGAGGATTTCGTCCGGCCGGTCATCCACAACCAAAATATAAACAGGGTGTTCCATAATTCCTCCCGCGATCCGAAATGTCAATGCAAGGTAGCAAATGATGTGGCTATTACTGTATTAGCCAAGCTTTGAGCACCGTAACCAGCTGGGTGGTATTGATCGGCTTGGAGATGTAGTCGGAGGCACCGGCCTCCAGGCATTTGGTCCGGTCCTCCTCCAGAGCGCGGGCAGTCAACGCGATAATAACCATATGGTCGTATTCCGGCATGGAGCGGATATGCTGCATTGTTTCGTAGCCGTCCATTTCCGGCATCATAATGTCCATGAAGACCAGCTCGACGTCAGGATGCTCCTGCAAATAATCCAGAGCTTCCCGGCCGTTCTGGGCGAAGGCAATATCCATATTATATCCTTCAAGCACGCTCGACAAGGCAAAGATATTACGCATATCGTCATCCACCAGCAGGATGCGCTTGCCGGCGAAGGCGGCCTCCGGATTATGCAGCTTCTCGATCAGCAGCTGCTTGTCCGGCGGGAGATCGGCATGCTTGCGGTGCAGATAGAGCGCCGTCTCATCGTAGAGCCGCTCCATGGACCGCACATTCTTCAGCACGATGCTCTCCGCGTAATGGCGCAGCCGCTGCTCATCGATCTTGCTGAGGTCCTTGCCGGTGTAGATGATGACCGGCAGCGTCTGCAGCTTGCGGTTCGTCTTGATCTGCTCCAGCAGGTCGAAGCCGGTGATATCGGATAGGCCAAGGTCCAGCACCATGCAGTCAAAATGATGGCTGGCCAGCTGTTCCATCGCTTCACGGCCGGTGCCGACGGCGACGATGCGCACATCGGGATGCGCGATGAATTCCACGAGACTGGAGCGCAGCGTCTTGTTGTCTTCGACGATGAGCAGGCTCTTGACCGGCCGGCGGATATACGTTTCGATCTGCAGGAAGGCAGCCTCCAGCTCGGCCTGATCGTTCGGCTTCTTCCAGAAGGAGAGCGCGCCCATCACGAGGCTCTGCTGATTCTCCTCTGCGGTGGAAATGACATGCACCGGAATATGCCTCAGCTCCGGCCGGCTCTTGAGCCGGCTGATGATGGATCTGCCATCCAGGACGGGCAGATGCAGGTCCAGCAGGATTGCGTCCGGCTTGTAGGCATACGCCAGCGCCAGACCCTGGTCACCCTGGAAGGCAACAATGGCCTTGAAGCCTCTGCTGCGGGCAAGCTTCAGCAGGATGGACGCAAATTCCGCATCTTCTTCAATGATCAGGAGCACCGTATCCCCGTTCTGCAGGTTCTCCCGGTCATCATCCATCTCCTTATGCTGCAGCAGCTTCGGATTGGAAATGGAGATATCGGGAATGAACGACTCGCGGAAACCGCCTTCTTCGGCGACATTGTTCTGCGGAGCACGGTCATTCTCGGCTTCCTTGTAATGCGTTTCGGCTGCTGCGGCAACCAGCGCTTGTATATCTCCTTCCGCAGGCTTTGCCGGCAGGAAGAGGGAGAAGGTGCTGCCCTTGCCTTCGGATGAATCGACTTCGATTCGGCCGCCCAGCATGCTGGCCAGCTCGCGGCAGATGGTAAGGCCCAGTCCTGTGCCGCCATATTTGCGGCTGGTGGTGCCATCGGCCTGCTGGAAGGCTTCGAAGATGCTCTCCAGCTTGGAGGCAGGAATGCCGATACCCGTATCGCTGACGGAGAAGACAATCTCTTCGCCCTCTGTACGGATGGACAGCGAGACCGAGCCGTGCTCTGGGGTGAACTTCAGGGCATTCGACAACAGGTTGTTCATAATCTGCTGTATCCGGTGGCCGTCAGAGACCAATGCATCGGGCAGCCGGCTGTCGCAATGGACGTCAAAGCGGATATGCTTCTTCTTGGCCTGCTGCTCGAAATGGCGGTACACCTGAGTGCTTAGATGCTGCAGGACAACCGGCTCCAGGACGACGTTCATCTTGCCGGCCTCCATCTTCGCCAGATCGAGAATTTCATCGATCAGCTGCAGGAGATCCTTGCCTGCGGAGAATATCGTATGCACATATTCCAGCTGCTTGGCGCCGAGATTGCCTTCCTTATTCTCCGCAAGAATCTGGGAGAGGATCAGCAGACTGTTCAGCGGAGTGCGCAGCTCATGGGATACATTGGCCAGAAATTCCGATTTATATTGGGCAGCCAGGAAGATTTCCTCTGCCTGGGCCTTGATCTCTTCCTTCTGCGCTTCCGTAAGCTCAACCTGCTTCTGCAAGCTTTCCTGGGAAGCCGAAAGTTCCTCTGTCTGGGCGCGCAGCTCCTCGGTCTGCACCTCCAGCTCCTCCTTCTGCTCTTGCAGCTGGAGCGTCTGCTTCTGGAGCTGAACCGTCTGCGCTTCGAGCTCCTCCTTCTGGTTCAGCAGCTGCGCCGCCTGAGTGGCAATTTCCTCCTTCTGGCGCGCAGTCATTTCGATTTCGTGCTGGAGATTGCGGTTGGAGCCGGCAAGCTCTTCCGCCTGTGCAGCGATCTCTGACTTCTGGCGGTCGGTAATCTCGACCTGCTGCCGCAGATTCTCCTGCGAAGCCCACAGCTCCTCAGTTTGCGCCCGCAGCTCCTGCGTCTGCGCTTCGAGCTCTTCCTTCTGCTCCTGAAGCTGAACGGTTTGGCTTTGGAGCATATGCGTCTGAGCCTCCAGCTCCTCCTTCTGGTTCAGCAGATCCTCCGCCTGTGTAGCAATCTCGTCCTTCTGGCGTGCGGTCAGTTCTATCTCCTCTTGCAGATGGAGGTTGGCATCGGCGAGGTGCTCGGCCTGCGCGGCCAATTCGGCCGTTTGCGCTTCAATCTGGCTCTTCTGCTCGGCAGTCAGCTCCATTTCCCGCTTCAGCGTTTCGTTAGACTCAAGCAGGCTCTCTGCCTGTACGCGGAGTTCTTCCCGCTGGGAAGCAAGTTCTTCCGTCTGGGCAGCCAGCTCTTGCGTTTGGGCGGACAGTTCCTCGGTCTGCGCCTGCAGTTCCTCGGTCTGTGCTTCAAGCTCTTCCTTCTGCAGCTGGGATTCGTGGAGCAGTTCCTCAATCCGGGCCACATCGCTCAGTGTGTTAATGATGATTCCCATGTTATGGGCAGTACGTTCAATAAGCTGGCGGTCCCGGAGCGAAAATTCACTCAGGCCGGCCAATTCAATAACGGCAACGACTTCCTGCTCGTATAGGATCGGGACCAGATACAGAAGGGCAGGTGCAGACTGTCCGAGTCCGGAATGGACACGGATATAATCGGCTGGAAGATCCCGCAGCTCCTTAATTTCCTGGTCCAGTGCACATTGGCCGACGAGTCCGCTGCCGAGCGGAATGGGCTTGTCCAGTCCGGCCGCAGCGTCAAAAGCATAACCAGCCGTGAACCAGAGCTGGTCATCGCGCTTCAAATATAAAGAACCATAGCTTGCCCCCACGGTGCCGGCCAGCTTGCCGATAAAGATCCGGGACGCTGTCGCCAGCTGTACGGAGCCTTGCAGAACCAGGGCGATATCCGAGACCTGATCATTAATCCAGGCCTGTTCTTCTGCTTTCAGCCGCAGCGTCCGTTCCTCTTCTCTCTGATGGTGGAGATCAACGGCAAGACTGTGAAAGGAGCGCGCCACCTGTCCGAACTCGTCTTCCCTGTCGGCAAAGGAGGTGTTGACATCTGTAGTTCCATGGGCGATGCCGCTGGTGATCCGGGCAATGCGCTCTACTCCCCGGGCGATGTTCCGTCCGACGCCCATCATAAGGACGCCGCCGAGCACGATGCCCAGTGCGCCGAACCCGGAAATGAGCAGCCGGCTCCATCCCTCTGAACTGGTTAATGCTATGATAACGGTGCCGCCGAATAATAAGATGAAGGCAAATGCTGCCAACCTGACCTGATGATTGATATTCATATTCGCCCGCCTTTTATATAGAATTCTTCAAATAAATTAATTATAGCTTGTAAAGCGTAGGAAAGACAAAAAAAATAGCGCCGAAAGTCGCAATTTCTTAGCGGATTTGCGGCGCCCTTGTACACATTTCCAGAAAAGCCTGTTTACTTGCGGGACCGGCGTGCGGCATGGCGGCGCTTCCGGGTATCACGGTTCAAGGCATGGCCGCCGGCACCTCCGCCCACAGCCTGCTGCTGCCTGGAAAAAGGACTGTTGATCGTAGAGTTCGTGCCGCTGGTGCTGTAGGTTCCGCCGCCGCTTCCCACCTGGGTGGCGGATGAGCTTTGGCTGCCCGCCCGCAGCTTGACAGTCTGGTTGTTGATGACAACAACAACTTCCTTCGGGACGGTGTGCAGCAGCGGGAACGGCTGCCTGCCCCCGCGGCGCCATTTGCCGCCGGCGCCGACGCTCTGCTGCTGGCGGGTGTAGGGCGAGGCGATGGCTGCATTGCTGCCGCCCGCACTGCTCCGGCCGGCGCCGCTGGCGATCTGCGTTGTATTGGCTGCATTGGTGTATTGGTTGTTGATGACAAATACCAGCCGGTCTACGCCGGCAAGAGGTGTGCGGGTAACGATGCGCCGCTTGCCTTTCTGGATGATAACGACAATCTGGTCCTTCCGTTTAACCATCTCGATCGATCCTCTCTGAGTGGGTTACTTGCCCAGCGGGAGCGGGCAGTCCTGCGTAAATACATAACTATGAAAGCTTCATGAAAATTTCATTCCTGCTAAAAATTTGTGCTTGTAAGGATCGGACAGAGCGTGTAAGATATACAGGTATTTAAGCCAAATAGGAACACAGCTCATATAATCTTGGGGATATGGCCCATAAGTTTCTACCGGACGACCACTGCAATTGTCCGACTATGAGTGAATATAGCATTCAGGGTTTTTTGGCGTGCACAAGAACCCGGAAGGACAGATTCACTTGAAGAGAAACGCTCAAGTGAATCTGTCCTTTTTTGTGTTTGGCATGAATGAACAGAAGAAAGAGGGTTCCGTGTAGTGAAGGTATTGGAGGATCGCATCAGAGAAGAAGGTCAAATCTTGTCGGAAACCGTGCTCAAGGTAGATTCCTTCCTGAATCATCAGGTGGATACCGCGTTGGCGCTTCAGATCGGCCGGGAGTTTAAGGACATTTTCGGGCAGGAGCGGGTGACCAAGATTCTGACCGTGGAAGCGAGCGGCATCCAGTTTGCAATGGCTGCAGGGATTGCTTTCGGGGTTCCGTTTGTATATGCCAAGAAGAAGAAGGCAGTCACCCAGTCCGAGGAGGTATATTCGGCGCCGGTGCACTCCTTCACCCGTCAGGAGGATTACCGGATCAGTATTTCGCAGAAATATCTGGGTCCGGAGGACAAGGTACTGATCGTCGATGATTTTCTGGCCACCGGTGCCGCGCTTGTCGGACTCACGGATATCGTGGAGGCTGCGGGAGCGGAGCTGGTGGGTGTCGGCTGTGTTATTGAAAAGAGCTTCCAGGAGGGACGGGGCCTGCTGGAGCAGCGGGGAATCCGCGTGCATTCCCTGGCCCGGATCGCCGCGATGGCTCCCGGAGAGGTTCACTTTATTCCAGAATTGATCGAGGAGCGTGCGGAATGTTAAGCAAACAGAAAGTATTCGCTTTGGGCCTGCAGCATGTGCTGGCCATGTATGCCGGAGCTGTTATTGTACCGCTGATTGTCGGCGGAGCGCTGAACCTGAGCGGCACGCAGATGGCCTACCTCATTGCAGCGGACCTGTTCACCTGCGGTCTGGCCACACTGCTGCAGGTGATGGGCAGCAAGTATTTCGGCAGCGGGCTGCCGGTTGTGCTCGGCTGCACCTTTACGGCAGTCAGCCCGATTATCGCCATTGCCTCCGGGTCCAATCTGGCCACCGCTTATGGCGCGATTATCATCTCGGGCTTGTTCGTTGTCCTGGCCGCTCCGCTGTACGGGAAGCTGCTCAAGTTCTTCCCGACAGTGGTGACCGGCTCGGTAGTTACAATTATCGGCCTTTCGCTGATTCCGGTAGCCATGAACAATGTGGCCGGCGGCGAGGGCAGCAGTGATTTCGGACAACCGCGCAATCTGCTGCTGGCGCTGATTACGCTGCTGGTCATTCTGGCCGTGAACCGTCTGGCCAAGGGCTTCCTGCGCTCCATCTCCGTTCTGGTGGGCCTGGTGGTCGGTACGGTCATTGCTTATACAATGGGAATTGTAAGCTTCGACTCCGTTGGCACTGCCTCCTGGGTCAGCATTGCACAGCCGTTCTACTTCGGCTGGCCGGAGTTTAATATTACTGCAATCTTCACGATGATTATCGTCAATATCGTCTCCATGGTTGAATCGACCGGCGTATACTTCGCCGTAGGCAAGGCAACGGACCAGAAGGTCGAGCAGAAGCAGATTGTCAACGGCCTGCGCTCGGAAGGGCTGGCCATCATGCTCGGCGGGCTGTTCAACGCCTTCCCGTATACGGCGTTCTCGCAGAATGTCGGCCTGCTGTCCCTGACCCGCGTCAAGACCCGTAACGTCATCTTTGCGGCCGGCGGCATTATGGTCGTGCTGGGGCTGCTGCCGAAGCTGGCTGCTCTGACCACCGTGGTTCCGAACGCCGTACTTGGGGGAGCGATGATTGTCATGTTCGGCTCGGTTGCCGCATCGGGCATGTCCATCCTCTCCGAGGTGGATCTGCGCAAGGACGGGAACCTGTTGATCGCCGCCTGCAGCATTGCCGTGGGCCTCGGCTCGGCGGTGCTGCCATCAATGTTCGCCCAGTTGCCGGAGTTCGCCAGAATGCTGCTGCAGAACGGTATCGTATCCGGCTCAATGACGGCGATTATCCTGAATATTTTCCTGTCCAGGACGAAAGAGGTCCAGTTACCCGCCGCCGTTCAGGAACCAAAGTAAAATCTGCCAACTGTAAAGTATAATAAGATAGGCCGCCGATTCCGAAATAATTGGAATCGGCTTTTTGTTTTTCCTTTTGATTCAAGCCATTTTGCTTTATATAAATAATGACAGTACAGGTTGTATAATCAGGCATCCGGGAAGGGACACACTCGATGAAGAAATATTGGCAAAGCATTCTCGCCAGCCTGCTGCTGGTCCTGATCGTACCGCTCGTCTCGCTGCTGGAGGTTGTGACGGAGAAGAGGGATATGCCGGTGGCCCGGCAAGGGATGATCGATCTGACGGATTGGGACTTTCAGGGCGGAACGGTCAACCTGAACGGGGAGTGGGCTTTCTACCCGGATGTTCTGCTGGCCCCGGAGGAGTTCGCCGGGAGCGTGCCGGGCCGGGAAACACCAGCATCACCCAGTCTGATCCAAGTGCCGGGCAAATGGAATGCATATCTATCCGGCGACGGGAAGGCGGAAGCTAAAGGCTCCGGCACCTATCATCTGCAGATAAGAGTGCCATACGGTGAAGCGAAGGTATACGGAGTGCGTGTCGGCAACATCCGCATGGCGAGCGAAGTATTCATAAACGGACAGAGGATCGGGAACAGCGGTCTTCCAGCCGGGAATCCGGATGAAGGCAGACAGAACAATATCCCGTACACAGGATTCGCTGCTATTGACGGGAACAGGATGGACATTGTCGTTCAGGTGTCCAACTACAGCTATAACTCGGGTGGAATCATCACACCGGTGAAGTTCGGCGACCAGCAGGCGATCTTGAAGAGCCGTGAGGTGGCATTGCTTTCCGATGGCGTCGTCCTGTTCAGCTTTTTGCTGCTGTCTTTTTTCCTCCTGCTGTTCTCACGGGTGCGGGCAAGCCGGGGCATCACGCTGTATCTCGGATTATTCTGCATGGCGGCCTTTATTTATATATTGACCCATGGAGAGAAGCTGATCTCCGTCGCTTTGCCGGGTCTGCCTTATGAGATTGTGCTCAAGCTGCAATTAGCCTCCTCGACGCTGGTCTACTATTATCTGCTGCATTATATGGCCAACTCTGTTAATTACCCCATGTCTGCGGGTGTACTGAAAGCATCCAAGACTGTGACGGGCTTATTATTGCTGACCGCGGTGTTTGTTCCGGCGTATTGGTTCAGCTATCTGGAGACCCTGCTGGTCATCTGGGGAGGCGTCAGTCTCAGCCTGGTGCTCTACTATATGATCCAGGGCACGCGCCGGAATCCACAGGAAATGTTCCTGATGATGGTCAGCATCGAGAGTCTCAGCCTGGTGATCTTCTATTATCTGATCAGCATCACCAGCTTCGCGGTTAATTATTATGTACTGCTGTATGAAATCATATTGTTTGCACTGTTCCAGGCCATGGTGCTGACCCGCAGATATGCCGCTTCTTTCCGCGAAGTCGAGCAGCTCTCCCGCCGCTTGGTGTCCCTGGACGGACTGAAGGACAACTTCATGGAAGAAACCTCCCGGGAGCTGCGGAGACCGCTGCTCGGGATCGTCAATATGGCCCAGACGCTGGGTGAGGGAGCGGCGGGACCCTTAAACGCCAAGCAAAGTGAACAATTGGCAATGATCGTCTCCACCGGGAAACGGCTGTCGTCACTGATCAACGACATGTCCGACTTCGCCCTCTTGAACCACGGCGGATTGTCTCCGCAGCGGCAGAATGTAGATTTGCGCACGGTGGCCGCCTCCGTTCTGGAGGTGACGCGCCACCTGGCCGGCAATTCCGCACTTGATTTCCGGCTTGAACTGCCGGCGCAGCTTCCCCTGCTGGAAGCCGATGAGCAGCGGCTGATTCAAATTCTGTTCAATTTGTTCTCCAATGCAGTAAACCACACACCCGGAGGGACGATTACGCTATCCGCCGAGGTTCAGGGGGGCTATGTTGCCGTCACGCTGGCAGACAACGGCATCGGCATAGCGCCGGAGCGGCTGCGGAATATCTTCGACGCCCCCGAGACGGATGGTAACGCAGGCAAAATGGCATACCGCGAATATAGTCTGGGCCTCAGCATTGTCCAGAAGCTGGTCGAGCTCGGCGGAGGAACCATTTCAGCCCGCTCTGATTGGGGCCGGGGCTCGGTATTTACCTTCACGGTTCCAATTGTTAAAGAAAAACCGGCGTTTCTGAATCAGGAGTATCTGGAAGTGACCGGCTGGGAAACAGCCGCCTCGGACGGAAACGAGGCGGCAGACGATATTCCGTCCGAGGCGGAATGCTGCTACATTCTGGTAGTCGACAATGATCCGGTCAACCGTCAGGTGCTTGCCAATGCACTGCGGCTGGAGAAGCATGCGGTGATCACCGCCTCGAGCGGTCCGGAGGCGCTGGCCAGAATGCAGGATTATCCGGAGCTCGATCTGGTTATCCTTGGCTGGGTCATGCCTGAAATGCCGGGATTGGTGCTGTGTAAGGCAATCCGCAAGCGGTTTGTGCTGTCTGAGCTGCCGATTCTGGTGCTGACGGCCGGCAGCCGCCCGCAGGATATCCAGGCCGTCTTTGAGGCGGGAGCCAACGATTATTTAAGCAAGCCTGTGGATCTGCGCGAGTTCCGGGCCCGTGTGCAGACGCTGCTGGATATGCGCAAGTCGATCCGTGTCTCGGTGCAGACGGAGATCGCCTTCCTTCAGGCCCAAATTAAGCCGCATTTCCTGTACAATGCGCTGAATGCCATCATTTCGGTATGCCCCGACGATCCCGAGAAAGCGACTGATTTGCTGCTGGAGCTAAGCCAATATTTGCGCAGCAGCTTTGACTTTCAGAACCGCGGGCAGACGGTGCCGCTGCAGAAGGAGCTGGGTCTGGTCCAGTCCTATCTGGCACTGGAGCAGGCGCGGTTCGATGAACGGCTGCGGATTGTCTTCGATGTTCCTGAAGATATCCGGGAGCTGGTGCCGCCGCTCAGTATTCAGCCGATTGTCGAGAATGCCGTCAACCATGGCGTGATGCAGAAGGAGGCCGGCGGTACGGTGACCTTGTCGATCCGGCTGCTGCCGGACAAGCTGGCGGTTGCGGTAACAGACGACGGCATCGGCATGACCGGAGAGCGGATTGCCGAGGTACTCTCGGAAGAGCGTGCCGAGGGAGGCATCGGCCTGCGGAATATTCAGAGACGGCTGCTCAAAATGTACGGCGCCGGACTGATGATCCAGAGCAGGCCGGGCTACGGAACAACGATCTCCTATACCATACCGCGCACGAATACATCCATGAACGCATGACTTGAGGGGTGAGCCACAACGATGAAAGCAATACTGATTGATGATGAGAAGCCGGCGCTGCAGCATCTGGAGCGTCTGCTGCTCAAGGATGGGCGGCTGGAGATCGCCGGCAAGTATACCTCGGCCCGGCTGGGGCTGCAGCATCTGCAGCGGGAGAAGGCGGATATTGTCTTTCTGGACATTGGCATGCCGGAAATGAACGGGCTGGAGGCGGCGGAGCACATCGCCGTTCTGGACCGCAGTATCCGGATCGTCTACAGTACGGCGTATTCCGAATATGCGGTTGAGGCCTTCGAGCTCAATGCGGTCGATTACCTGCTCAAGCCGGTGACTTCGCAGCGGCTGGGAAAGACACTGGAGCGGCTGGTGGACAACGGTGCGCAGGAAGAACCGCCGGCGGCAGCAGTGCAAGCCGGACGGCAGCAGTCGATTCTCTGCTTCAAGCGGCTTGAATTCCAGGACAGCAGAGAACCGGACCGGAAGCTGCAGTGGAGAACGAGCAAGGCTCAGGAGGTGTTCGCCCTGCTGCTTCACCATCAGGGTCAATGGATTCTGAAGGACACGATTGTCGATCTGGTCTGGCCGGACTTCAAACCGGAGAAGGCGCTGACGAATCTGCATACCACGGTCTACCATATCCGCAGGCTGCTCAAAATCTGGGACATGGACGTGGTTGTTGAGTTCTCCCAGGAACGGTACCGGCTGGTAATGCGGAATGTGCAGCTCGATACACAGCAGTTTGAAGCAGGCTGGCAGGGCACCGCCGTTCAGACGGAGGAAGAGTGGGGGCGCCGGGAGGCGGTGCTGGCACTGTACCGCGGCGATTATTTGGGCGAGCATCATTACGGCTGGGCCGAGCACCGGCGTAAGGAGCTGCAGACCCGTTACCTGCAGATGTCGCTGCGCTCGGCCGAATATGAGCTGGCCGTCTTACGTCCGCGCCAGGCGCTGGACCGGCTGCTCGCTTTGCAGGATTATGACCCGTACTCTGAGGATACCTGCCGGCTTATTCTGCGCAGCTATGTGGATATCGGGGATTTCATCGGCTTTCGGAAGCATTATGACAAATATAAGGAGCTGCTTGAGAGCGAGCTTGGCATCCGGCCGGACCGGATGATGGAAAGCTGGGTGCATGGACTTTTTTGATTGCAGGAAGAACTGGAAAGTCATAGAATTTAGTTGGGCTTGCACAGATACACTATAACTGCCGGACCCGAGTAACGCTGTCCATCAGAATGCCCGGCCTAGGAATAGGGAAGGGCAGCGCCGGAATGCGGCGCCGTGATGAAACGTTTCTGCCGGCTGGTGCGTATCAGATGCGTAGATAAAGTGATCAGAAAGGAAGGGATGGAATGGATAACGGAATGCAGGTCGTCCTCTTCGAGAAATTGCCGAGCGGCGACTTAACCATTATTGAAGAGCGGGTCTGGAGCATGAATATGATTACGGCGCTCGAGCATGTGAATTATATTGTGGTCAGCGGACGGGAGTACGAAGCGGTGGAAGGCCGGCTGAATGTCGATGAAGGCAAGCTGGAGCTGCTGCTCGTCCCGATGCGCTCGGAAGGATAAGGCCAGGAAGGAGAGCTCATAATGGAAAAGGATGAAAACGCAAAGCCGAAGGAAACGGCCTCCCGCTTCTTCACCCCTGACGGGAAGCCGCTGCGCGTCCTCTCCACGTCGCTGGGAATCGCACTCCTCGCGAACGCGATGTTTATTCCCGGCGGCGCCGGCGCTACCGGAGGAAGCTCCGGTGAAGAACCGAAGCTGGTGTCGTGGTCGACGGAAGAGGTCAAAGCTTATTTCGATCCCAATGTGGACTGGAACATTCCCTACCCCGAAGAGAATGCCGAAGAAGTTGAGCAGGAGGGAACCGGGGCGGTGACTTCCGGAGGAACGACCGTCATCAACAACTACGGCGGCTACAGCTCAGGCTTCGGCTGGGATGATCTGCTGCTCTACCACATGCTGTTCAACAATGGTTCATACTACTCCTCCAGAGGCTGGTACAATGACCGGCCTACGTATTACGGCGGCACACGCAATACCTATAAACCGCCGACCTACAGCAGCGGCAGCTTTCAGAATAAGCCGGTTGCCGGGTCGGTGGCCAAGCCGAAGACCTCAACCTCGGCAACCGGGTCCATTACCCGGAGAAATACGTCATCTAAGACCGGCGGTGTGGGCGGCACGTCCAGCGGGCTCGGCTCCTCCAAGAGCTCCAGCTCAAGCTCCAGCAGCAAATCCGGCTCAGTGTCGCGTTCCGGCTCGAGCAAAAGCAGCGGTTTCGGCGGATGACCGGGACGGAAAGCGCCTTCCGTTACATCGACAATACGCATCTGGAGCGTTCGCCCCGCGTAGAGGAGCTGCGGGAGCTTGGCTTCACCTGGGCCGATCTGGAGGAGGAGCAGTACTGGCTGGACGCGGTTGCCGTAATGCGAGGTGATGTATACCGTGAGTTGATGCAGGCGGCTAAGAGCCTGTGGCTGATACTCGACAAGGCGGTCCGCTATGTGCACCGGCGGCATGATCTGTATGATCTGCTCGGTATTCCCCCTGTGCTGTGGCAAATGCTTGATGATTGTCCGCTCCCTGAGCCTGGCCTGATCAGCCGGTATGCCCGGTTTGATTTTGCCGTGGCGGATGACGGCACGATTAAGCTGCTGGAGCTGAACGCGGACACACCGACCGGCTATGTCGAGGCCTCCATTGCTACGCCATGGGTGTGCGCCCAGGGAGGTATCGCCAGCCCCAATGCGGCGATGAAGGAACTGCTTGCTGCAGCCTGGAGCATCGAGCGGCCGGATACGGCGGCTTGTGTCGCCTATGGCTCGCATATGGAGGATTCGGGGACGATTGAGGCGCTGGTGAAGCACAGCGGTCTGGATATACAGTGTGTCGACTGTCTCGATCTCTGGATTGACGAAGGGGTGGTCCGTGTCGGTGACGAACGGATCATTGAGCGGATGTTCGCGCTGTATCCGAAGGAATGGATGGCTGTCGACGACGCCGGCGATGCGCTGGCCTATGCCATCGAGACCGGCAAGCTCCAGCTGTTCAACGGACCGCACAGCATCCTGCTGCAGTCGAAGGGGCTGGTTGCTGCGGTATGGGGCATGTATGAGCTGGGCCTGCTGTTCAGCGAAGAGGAGCGGGAGGCCATATCCCGGTATCTCTTGCCTACGTATAACAAGCCGGTATTTACCGGCGGCTTCGTATCCAAATCCGTATTCGGACGCGAAGGCGGTTCTGTGCGCCTGTTCGGCGAGGACGGGACGCTTGAACTGGAGGATGAAGAGGGCTTTGACAGCAGTACATTGTTTCCAACCGTGTATCAAAAGAGAACCGAGCTGGCCCGGATCCCCTCTCCGGAGGGCGAACTTCACCTCCTGACCGGCCTGTTCGTCCTGAACGGGCAGCCTTGCGGATTGCTCGGCCGGGCCGGCGGACCGATAACGGGCAATGCCAGCCATTTTATCGCGCTAGGAGTGAGCGAGCTTGAAGAAGAATAAGCGAATGCGGGCCGGCAGAGCCCGCGCCGGAGTGCTCGCACTGCTGCTGACAGCGGTTATGCTGCTCAGCGCATGCGGCAATCAGGACAGTGTGTTTCATACCGGAGCACCGGCGGCTGAAACAACCGACAGTGTGGCAACCGTACCGTGGGATTATCGGGTGGTGGAGAGCACCGTCGGCGATCTGGTCGGCAGCGACATGACTGTGCTGCCGGACAACGAACTGCTGCCGAACGACAACAATTATGCCACCGGAGACAAGGTGTGGACCCTGCAGTTTATGGACGCCGAATTGACGACGACGGCGGATCAGAAGAACGAGATCAATCTGTCCGCCTGGGACACGCTGAAGACCTATCCGGATCATCAGGCTGCCATCGACGATCTATCCAATCTGAAGGTGTCCATCACGACCGATGTCGATCTGGTGGGCGTCTACCAGACATCGTATCAGGGCAAGACGCGGAACTTCGCCGTCCTGGAGCTGCCTTCGGGCAACCGGATCAAGCAGCCGATCGACAATGATCGCTACAAGGCGCTGGAGAAACAGAAGACCGCCTCCGTCGTGCTGGAGGAAGTGCATGATTTTGCCGATTATGACTTGGCTTATGCAAAATTCAGGGGGTGGGCGAATTGACGATTGTAATTAATATTGTAGTCAGCGTATTAACGATCATTCTGCTGCAAGTACTCGGGATGGTTATCTTCCAGCTGATGACGCCGTTCAAAGATATGGAGGAGCTGAAGAAGGGGAATGTGGCAGTAGCGCTGGCACTGGGCGGCAAATTCCTGGCGACTGCGATCATCATCGGTGTGGCGGCCTATACCAACACCTCCATCTGGCACATGATGCTCTGGTTCGCAGTGGGTTATGTCTGCCTGATTGTGGCTTACTGGGTGTTTGAGCTATTTACGCCGGGATTCCGCATTTCACAGGAGCTGGAGAAGGGCAACACGGCCGTAGGCACAATGCTCTGCCTCGTGTTCGTCGGAACCGCCTTTGCGGTAAGCAGTCTGATTATTTAACGGCTTTCGCGGGAGGCGGGGGGACAGGTGCATTTTATCCTTAGAATCACCGGCAAGCTGATGAAGTTTAAGAACAAATCCATTGCGCTGCTCATCCTGGCGTTCATTCTGCTGTGTGCGACCGTCGCCTTCCTGCTGGAGCCGGACACCTTCGGGCAATGGTTCAACGCCCTGTACTGGGTGATGACTACGATGTCCACCGTAGGCTACGGCGATTTCTTCGCGGCCACGGCTGCTGGAAGGCTGTTTACGATGTTCCTGTATATTTTCGGAATCGGCCTGCTCAGTCTGGTGATCGGCAAGATTGTCGAAGCGTTTGGAGAAGTACAGCGGAGGAGAGGAGCCGGAACGTTGAGCTTTCAGGGGAAGGATCATGTTGTACTGATTAACTGGAGCCGTAAAACGCAGGCGGCGGTGGATGAAATTCTCTGCTATCAGCCGAAATGCCGGATTGTCATTATTGATGAGAGCGGGCGGCATCCGCTGGAGCAGCTTGAGCAGGTGCACTTTATTAGCGGGGACGGGTCGGCGGACGACATTCTGCACAAGGCCAACATTGAGGAGGCCCGGGCGGCGATCATCTTCGGCGATACCCGGATCGACGAGCCTTCGCTGGTGGACGGCAAATCGCTGCTGATCGCGTCCAGCATTGAACGAATCGCTCCGCAGGTGCATACTACCGTGGAAATCCTGCAGGAGAAGAATATTCAGAATTTCCGCCACGTGCATATCAATGAATTCGTGGTGTCGCATGATGCGGTATCCCGCCTCGCCGTACGGTCGGCGCTGCAGGAAGGCAACTCTGAGGTCATCACCCAATTGCTCAGCCGCCAGCATGGCGATGACATCTATGAAATTCCCTGCAATCCGGCATGGAAGACCTATGGAGATGCTTTTCAGGCTCTGCTTCAGCAGGGAGCTACCCTGCTCTCCGACCACGGCGATCTTGGCATCAACCGCAAGCTGGGCCAGGCAATTCCAGACGGCGCGAGGTTGTATATTGTCTCCGATGAAGAAACCTATCGGAGGATTAAAGGAATATAACGAGCCGGGCAGCACTCCCTTCATGGGGACGCTGCCCGGTTTTTTTGGCTTCCAAGGGTTAGTCCCTCCAAGCAAGCCAGAGAAAGTACCGCGAAACGGGAAATAGAGGCGCCTGCGTCTACATCCATGGAGAGATGTAAAAAATATTGGAGGAATCCGATGATATGCACAAATTGTACACATTTACCCTAAAATTTGTGATATTTTATACCGTTATAAATGGTAGGATGGCTGCTGGGAAATCTGCATACTCATCCGGGAGGTGATCGTTTGAACAATAGGCTTATACAAGCCGCTGGCATTCTCTTAGTACTCCTCTTGCTGGTCTCCTGTAAGGGTGGCAATGGTAAGGATATAGATAATAGCGGTCCGGGGAACCCGGACATCGAAGCATCTGCCGGCCCTGTGCCGTCGCGGCAGCCGGCGCATGTAAGCCACAGCCGGGAGGAAAGGGAGTTGCTGGCTTTTATTGATAAAGAGCTGACAGGTCCTTACGGCGTGTACACCAATCTTGCAGAAAGCGCACAGTCGGGAGAAGCCGCCACAGGGCATGAGGTGCTTAGTGAATCGGCATCGCTGATGATGCAAAGCGCAGTGCAAAGGGGCGAGCGGGAACGGTTCGTGCAGGTTTGGGAGCAGGCGCAGGAGATATTCGATATGGAGGGCGGATTCAGCTACCGTTACAGTCCAAAGTACAGCAGGCAATATTCTGTCAACGCTGCGGTCGATGATCTCAGGCTGATCGGGGCGCTGGTAGCCGCAGGAGAGACCTTTCAGGATAGCAGCTTCACACAGGCGGCGGAGCGGTATGGACAGAGATTTTATAATATGAATGTGAAAAATGGCTATATGTATGACTTATATGACAATATTTACAATAATACCAACAACTATATAACTTTGTGTTATATTAATCTGGATGTATTGCGAAATTTGTCGATTCCTAGCGATGATCGCGGGATTCTGCTGCATAATATGACCGGAATATTGGAAGACGGCTATATCTCGGATGACTTTCCGTTCTATGAGACACGGTTCGATTACGAGAGCGGGACATACCGCTCCGAAACTATAAATACGGTGGAATCGCTGCTCAGCATTCTGCATTTGACCGAAATGGGGAGACATAATCCGCAGAGCATCCGCTTCATTAACGAGCGGGTAGATGCGGGCACGCTTTACGGGCAGTACCGGCGGGACGGGGTGCCGGCAAACGATATCCGTTCTACAGCGATTTATGCACTGGCGGCGATGATCGGCCGGGAGGCCGGTGATGAAGGCTTGTACCGCCGCAGCATTGAACGGATGAACGAATTCCGGATTACCGACGAGGCAAGCCCGCTCTACGGCGGATTCGGAAATGTGGAGACCGGAGAGGCATATTCTTTTGACAATCTGATGGCACTGTCGGCTTATTCCTATACCCCACAATGAAGTGAATGAAGGTGACCCCGCATGAATGGCAACCTGGTAAAAACAACGCTGCGGCAGAGCATCCTGCTTGCCGGTCTCCGCATTTCGCCCGCCGCTCTGGCGGCATCCGGAGTACTGCTGATTGCTTTCGTGGCCCTGTTCGTCCCCCCGTTTATCGGGATGGCCGACAACGGCGACTTTTTCCGCATTATATACAGCAACGGGCTGTACTTTAATGCTCCGGATTACGACAGCCAGTATTTTGGCTATTTTGTCCGCCAGTTCGGCATCTTTCAATATTACAACGAGAACGGCACGATGCTGCAGTCCTCGCAGTCGCTCTTTATCAAGCTGGCGATCGGGCTGAACAAGCTGTTTTACAGCAGTGAAGTGTTCGATATCCGCTTTCAGGCGGCTATTTATCTGGTGCTTTATGTGGCGGCTGTTTATCTGCTGGTGGAGGGACTCACTTGCCGGATGACCCGCAGGCGGGGGATGGTGGTGGCGGCGATTGCCGTCTTGATCTTCGGTGATACGGGGTACACGGCCTACTTCAGCTCCTTCTTCGGCGAGAGCATCGTGATGATTATGATGATGTTTGTGTTTGCAGCATGGCTGCTGCTGTACCGGGGACGGTACAACGATTATGCGCTGCTGTTCCTGCTGCTGATCAGCACGCTGATCCTGACGACCTCCAAGCAGCAGAATGCGCCGGTGGGCGTCATTGTCGCCGCGCTGTCTGTTTCGCTCTTCTGGATCCGCAAGGAGCGGCTGTTCCGCTGGCTGACAGGAGCCTCTGCGGCTGCGATGCTGCTGGCGGGTGTGGCGACCTATGTGAGCATTTCCGATGAATTCGTCAACATCAACCAGTATCACGCCATGACCCGCGGGGTGCTGCTGATGTCCGACAATCCGGAGTCGGCGCTGGAGTCCTTCGGGATGAACAAGCAGTTTGCCATTCTAAAAGAGAATACGTATTACGACCAGTACGGTACGGCGGATGTGAAGTCGGATATTCTGCAGCAGGACTTCTTCAATCGCTACGGCTTCGTATCGATTCTGAAATATTATGCGGCCCATCCGGACCAGTTCGGGAAGATTCTCGATACGGCGGCGGAAAGCGCCTATACGATCAAGCCGGCGGCAATGGGCAATTATGAGCAGGCGGCCGGCCATGAATTCCGGGCGCAAAGCCATTTCTTCACCCTTTACAGCATGCTGAAGGCAAATCTGGCGCCCAAGACATTCAGCTTCATTCTGCTCTGGATGGCTGTTACGGTCGGCATCTATATGCCCTCCTTCGTACATGCCGCCAAGCAGCGCGATGCCAGGGGCATGCAGCGCCTGGTGCTGATTACTGCCGCCATGCTCGTCGGCTTATCGGGAATCTTCGTCTCGATTATCGGTGCGGGGGACGCCGATATTGCCAAGCATGAGTTCCTGTTCACCTTCTCGTTCGACCTGATAATCCTCCTGACGGTGTCCGGTGTAGCCGGCCGTCTGTTCACCTCCGCAGAACGCAAGCTGCCGGCAGCTATTGCGCCGCGTCCGGGACCGTCTGCCGGAGAGAGACCGGCTTCCGGCAAGGGTGTGAGTATATGAAGCGGCTGGCCATTGTCTTACTGGCTCTGCTGATCCTGTCGCCCGTGTTGATGCCCTCTTCGTCCGCGCGTGCGGCTGGGGGAGAGCGGGTGCTTCTGCTGTATGATAGTCTCGCTGCCGGAACGGAGAAGGCTGGCAACATCGCAGAGCTGCAGCGGCTGCTGGCCGCTTATAGTGCAGAGGTCACCCTGCTGGGGCTTGATGAATACCAGGCGGGGCAAATGAATGCCTATTCCCGGGTAATTACTGTTATGAACACGGGTGAGATAGATTCCATAAAGCCGGAATATGCAGAGGATGTGGCCGCGTTTCATGGCAAGCTGCTGCATATCGGCTATCACGCGCCGGATGTGCTGCGTGAGGCAATGTCCCTGAAGACGGAAGTGTATCCCGGAACCCGTGCCAGCTTATCCATCGGAGGGATTGACGGCTTGGACCTGAATGCCGCCGATATGCCCTATATCGTTTCCTTCCGGGGCGTGCGGTCGTTCGGGAGCCTGTCATTTGAAGACGGCGGTGTAGAGGCGCCTTTTGCCGTAAGCGAAGGCAGCTACACGTATGTTCCGTACTTTCAGGGTAGGGCCGGTCTGCTGGGCATGAGCTATGTGCTGCGGGACTGGTTCGGGGCCACAGCTGCACCGCATACCTATCTCGTGCTGCGGGAGATTTATCCGTTCTCCGATCTGGAGCTGCTGGAGGAAACGGCGGAACGCCTGTATGACAGCGGCATCCCGTTCGTAGCCAGCGTGCGGCCGGTGTTCGGGAATCATGATTTCCCGGCTATGGAGCGGTATGCGGAGGCACTGCGGATGGTGCAGTCCTATAACGGCAGCATTCTTATCAATGCTCCGGCGGTGCGGCCGCCGATCAACAGCAGCGACCGCACGCTGCACGGCAAGATGAGCACCTTCATTGATGTATTGGCCGGAGCGGACATCGCTCCGCTCGGCATCGCCGCCGAGAACTACTGGACCTACGACAAGGAATATGCAACGGCAGGGATGGGCTTCTTCGATTCGGCCGTGCTGTTCCCGGATGAGCAGGTCTTCTATATGGAACAGACCAATGTTTCCAGGGCGTTCGCCTCCAGTGTATATACCATGAATTTGGAGGAGCTGTCCGCCTTGCCGCATGCCGGCAAGGCGCGGCCGCAGCTGCCGCTGGATACGGCGGTGACGCTGGAGCTGCCGCAGACAGAGGCGGAGCTGGAAGCCATGCTGCAGCGGCTGCAGGAGAGCTGGATTGATTTTGCCGATTTCAGGCAGGGCATCCACCGGGTGGAGACTGAGAACAACACGATTAGCTCATCCGGCGGAGTGATTACCCTTAACGGTGCAGCCTTGAACGTCGGGTATTCCCCGCAGGCGATCGACGGCAATTACCAGTACCAGGAGGATCAGAAGGTCAGCTTCGCGAGGCTGTTCAGTGTGCAGAGCACCTTTTTTATCGTGGTGATTATTGCCGCACTGCTGCTGTTCGGCGGGCTTCTCCTGATCGGCCGCAGGCTATACCTGAAGAAATATTTGAAATAATATCACCCTGAAAGCAGGCGATCCTCATGACGATTCCAGACGTGCTGATGGTGATTGCGGTCATTTGCATCTGGTCCTTGCTGCTGGTGAATGTAGCACTGATCATCGCGGGGTATTTATATTACATCCAGACCGAAGCGGAAGAGTTGCCCGAGATCAAGGGAGGGTATCCGTTCGTCTCGATTATGGTGCCGGCCCACAACGAGGGGAAAGTGATCGGGCGGACGGTGGAATCGCTGCTCGCACTGGATTATCCCCATGACCGGTACGAGATTATAGTCATTAATGATAATTCGGCAGATAACAGCGCCGGGCTGCTGGAGGCGATTCAGCAGAAATATCCGGAACGTAACCTGCTGGTGATCAATACGGATGCGGTCACGGGCGGCAAAGGCAAATCCAATGCGCTTAATATCGGTTTTACCCGCAGCAAGGGGGAGCTGATCGCCATCTATGATGCCGACAATACGCCGGAGCGGCCGGCGCTGAGGATTCTGGTGGCCGAAATTACGGCTGATCCGCGGCTGGGGGCGGTCATCGGCAAATTCCGCACCCGCAACCGTGATGCCAGTCTGATGACCCGGTTCATCAATATTGAGACGTTATCGTTTCAATGGATGGCTCAGGCAGGACGATGGAAGCTGTTCAAGCTGTGCACGATCCCCGGGACCAACTATATTATGCGGCGGTCGATTGTGGAGGAGGTCGGCGGCTGGGACGTCAAGGCGCTGGCCGAGGACACAGAAATCAGCTTCCGTATCTACCGCATGGGCTACCGGATCAAATTCCAGCCGAAGGCGGTGACCTGGGAGCAGGAGCCGCAGACGGTAAAGGTCTGGTTCCGGCAGCGGACCCGCTGGGCCAAAGGCAATGTCTACGTCATTGTGAAGAACCTTCCGCTCCTCCTGGACCGGAAGGCAGCCAAGATCCGCTTCGATATTCTCTACTATCTGTCGATCTATTTCCTGCTGCTGCTCTCGCTCCTGACATCCGACGCGCTGCTGGTGCTGCATGCCATGGGATATGTGCATACTACCATTGCCGGACTGAGCAGCTTCCTGTGGCTGCTGGCCATTCTTCTGTTCGTGGTCGGTGTCTTCATTACACTGACAACAGAGAAAGGCGAGATGAGCTTCTCCAATCTGGGGATTATCATGCTGATGTATGTCTCTTACTGCCAGCTGTGGATGGTAGTGGCGGCCAACGGAATGTTTAATTATATCAAAGACACTATTTTTAAGCGGGAAGCCAAATGGTACAAGACGGAACGCTTCTGACGCCTGCCGGCCAGGCAGGTACAAGCAAATGAGGATACAGGAGAGAACAACATGAACAAAAAACACCTGATGATCTGGGCGCTCTGCCTCGTGCTTGTCCTGCTGCAAGCCGCTGCGGTCCAGGCCGCCCCCGCAGCTTCGGGCAGCGGCAGCCTGTCCTACGAGACCGGGTTTACCGGCAGCGCCAATGCGCTGTCGGGCACGGAGGCGCAGCAGCAATTCTTCACGGTCATGGATTACTGGCAGGTTCAGGCGGTGACGGTGGAGCTGCACTTTCAGCTCTCCCAGCTGACCGAGGAACAGCGCTCCAGCGTGACGCTGTCGCTGAACGGAAGTCCGTTCTATTCCTTCCGGCCTTCCCTGCAGAATAATGGAGAGCAGACCGTACGCGTTGCGGCGCCGGTAGGCTTCCTGAAGAAAGGCGTGAACACGCTCGAGATTCAGGGCTCCCTGCAGGCGATGACAGAACCGGAGTCGGCCGGCCATGTGCTCTGCAATGTCAACGAATCTCCGGACAATTGGCTGCATCTGTACAACACCTCCAGCATTGCCGTGAAGTATACGGAACGGCCGCTTGCCGGAGGCATCAGCGAATTCAATACACGCTTCTCGGGGATCGACACGGTATCGCGCAACCAGAGCATCGTGACCGTGCCCGAGAATGCTTCGGGACCTGAGCTGGAAGCTGCCACATATGCCCTGTCGGGGATGGTGAAGGCGAACATGCTCACCGATAAGACCATTCCGCTGCTGCCTTACCGGAGCGATACCATAGCCGATAAGAAAGCTGTTGTCCTGGTTGCGATGTACGACCGGCTGCCGGCGGGGCTTCAGGCTAAGCTGGATACCACCGCCGATCTCGGCGCACAGGCGCTGATTCAGCTGGTGAACAAGGAGACCGCGCCGACGCTGGTGGTAACCTCCAAGGATGAGAGTCTGCTGATTAAAGCAGGCCGGCTGCTGGCGAATCAGGAACTGGTCTCACAGCTCAGCGGGGAGCTCAAGCGCGTTGACGGTTCAACCCGGATAGAGCAGGGCGTGACACCGATCAGCAGGACGATTGCGTTCACCGAAACAGGCGATAGGCTCAGCGGGCCGAACCACCGGGAGCAGACGTATTATATACAGCTTCCGGCTAATCGCTCCATTGCTGATTCCGGGCAGATCAGTCTCGATTTCCGCTATGCGCAGAATCTCGACTTCGAGCGCTCGCTGATAACGGTCAGCATCAACGACACGCCTATCGGGAGCAAGAAGCTGCAGAAAGAGCTGGCGAACGGGGATACGCTGAATTTAACCGTACCCAAGAATCTGGATGTATCGGGGAATTTCTCGGTCAGGGTAGCCTTTGATCTGGAGATGGAGGGCAATGCATGTACGCCGAACACTGAAGAAATGCCATGGGCTTACATCAGCAAGGAATCGGCGATGCAGTTGAACACCAAGGACCGTACGGAGCTGCTGTTCAACAACTATCCGTATCCCTTCCTGCGCGATGAGATCTATAACCATGTGGCGGTCGTATTGCCGCAGGACATGGATGACTACACCTATCGTACACTCGGCGGCCTGTTCAATCTGCTTGGACGGTATACCGGCGGCAACACCGGAGATGTGCATTATTATACCGATGACGTCTCCGCCGACAATCTCAAGAACAACAATGTGATCGCCATCGGTTCTTTTGCGAACAATAAAGTGATCCGCGATAACAACGACAAGCTGTATTTCAAGTTCAGCGATGACGGCTCCACCCTGCTCTCCAATGAGAAAATGAGCATTGAGGAGACATACGGCAGCGGAATCGGCAGCCTGCAGCTGCTCGAATCGCCTTATGCCGGCGGCATGGGCTTTCTGGCTGTGACAGGTGTGCAGGGCGAGAACGTGTTTCGCGCTGCGCAGCTGCTGTCTACCGAGTCCGGTAAATGGAAGGTGTTCGGCGACGGCGTAGCGGTAGACAAAGACGGAAAGGTCGGCGCCTACCGCTTCAAGATTACAGCGGCGGCAGAAGGGGAATCCGCGCTGGACCAGATTAAGGACCGGCCGGAAGTGCTCGGGTTCGTGGCGGCCGTTGTCCTGGCCGTGGCCCTGGTGCTTGTGGCCCTGCTGCTGCTGCTGCGCAAACATCTGAAGAAACGTGGTGATAAGCGTGAACCGTAACCGCGGGCTGATGTCGGATGCCGGATTTCTTGCCTTTCTGGTGCTTGTATTTATCTGCATTCTCTTCATCGGCGGAATGCCGGGGGATTACATGCAGAATATCATTATTCTGACGATCGCCTTTCTGCTGGCCCTGGTTACCTATTTCACCACGGTCACAGCGGGCCTGACGCTGAATCTGGCGTTCATCTTCGTCTACGGGTTCTATATAGTCTACCGTACGGTAACGCTGGGTGAGACCATTGGCCTGCATACCTATTTCTGGCTGATCATGACCCCGCTGCTCACAGTCGCGCTATGGTTCTTTACCACCGCCAGCCGGGAGCTGCAGACGGAGAATGAGCAGCTGAAGAAGCGGATGTCCAGCCTCGCAGCGGTGGATGAGAATACCGACCTGCGCAACAGCGTCTCCTTCCAGAAGGATACGCAGCTGTTCACAGGCATTTCCGTCCGTTACGGCATTCCGCTTACGCTGCTGGTCATCAAGGTGAAATACTGGAGCGAGATCCGCCGGCTGATTCCGGGGGATCAGCTGTCGGAGGCGGTCTACGATGTCTCCCAGCTTAGCCAGTCCAGCATCCGCACCAATGATGCGCTGTATTTGCTCGACAAGGAAGAAGCAACCTGGGGGCTGCTGCTCTTCACGGATAACGAAGGGGCGAAGGTGGTGATCGAGCGGATAAAGGTGCGGCTTCAGCAGCTCAACGATACGGAATTCTCCGGCAAGTACAAGGTCAGCCTTGGGCTGAAGATCGGAGCTGTGGAATACAATGCGGATACGATCGAGAGCCCGCTCCACTTCATTGTGGAGGCCAAGAAGCAGCTCGAGTATGATGTGTAATATAAATAAGCTAAACAGACAGGCGAGGGGCGAATGGAATGCCCTTCGCCTGTTTGTGTCCGGGCTGGACCGGCATGCCTGGCTGTACTACAATAAGTTCAACTTAATGTCCGTGCAGTCAGGACAGCAGCGGGATACCCGGGTCATGGACGAGAAGAAGGAGGGGCAGTCGCTGCTGATTGACGGCGGCACCGTGAGAGCGCTCTAAAGAAGAGAGGAGAGTCCGCTGAATGATTGAATGTAAATCGGTGAGCGAGGTTGCGCTGGCCACGGCGCTGGAGGCGTGGAACCGCGGATTTCAGGGCTATTATGCTGATATGCGGATGGATTACCAGGTGTATATGGGGCGGATGGCCCGCGAAGGCATTGAGCCGGAGCACTCGGTCATACTGCTTCGCGGCGGTGAACCGGCAGCCTTTACACTGAATGCCATCCGCGACATCGCCGGAGAGAAGCGCGCCTGGAACGGCGGCACCGCTGTGCTGCCGGAATACCGCGGACAGGGGCTCGGCAGCCGCCTGATGGAGGAGAATCTGGAGCGCTATGCCAGGGCCGGCGTCCGTACGGCTTGCCTGGAAGCTTTTGTGCAGAATGAGAAAGCCATTACACTGTATGAGAAATACGGATACCGCGGAGCCGGCAGCACGCTTATCTATAGCCTTGACGGGGAGGCTGCTCGGGTCGGCAAGCCCGTGGATGTACCCGGACTGCGGCTGCGGGAAGAAGCCGCTGCCGTCGCTGCAGCCCTCCCGTTCTATGATTATACGACGCCCTGGCAGGCGCTGTGGACCAGCCTTCCGGACGGCCGCTGCCTGATTGCCGAGCGCGAAGGCTCTGTCATCGGCTATGTGCTGTTCCGGCGGCAATACTCGGCTGCCGGCGAGCTTACCGGGATTCAGTTATATCCTGGCAGGCTGCGGGAGGGGACAGCCGCCGCCGGTGAGGTTACAGCGCATATGCTGGGTACCGTATTCGCCTACCGGGATTATGCGGGCGGCAAGCCTCCGGGCCTTCGGGCCGTACATATTTCCAGCGCTGACAGGCTGGTGCGGGAATGGCTGGAGGCTGCCGGGTTCCGCCAGAACAGCGAGCTGCTGCATATGCTGCGTAAGATGGCGGAGTAACTCGCTGTTTAAGCCGCGGACAGATCGGGTAATAATGAGCAGGTGGGAAGTGGCAGGTATCAATTAACGGCTGGAAGAACATGTCCTGTGTATTCCGAAAGGTAGTTGATTAACCCATGTACTATCTGAAAGGGAAGAAGAAAGCGAGAGCGAGATTCAGGCGCTTGTTTTCGGGAACAGCCCCCTAGCAATTGGAAATTGGCATAATTAAATAAACCGCTTCTCACCTTTTGAAGACTCCGCGGGACGCCTGCGGGGTCTTCGTTGTGCGTTTGAAAATTTTTACAAGAGTGATTCATTTGTTTGATAGAGTAAGTTATAATAATAACCAAGCTATCTGAAATTAGGAGAAATATGACATGCCGTGGATGCAGGGTTATCCGTATTATTTATTAATGGGCAGTGTTCTAAGTCTCTACATGAGCGTCGAATCTTTCAGGAACCGCAGCAGGACGGGACGACGCTATCTATGGATTCTAATGCTGCTTGTCAGCGTAATGTTTATATCTACGGCCGGAGAGATTCTGGCGCCTGCTTTGCAGACCAAGCTATGGTGGAAGAATGTGCAGCAGCCCCCGCTGTTCCTCAGCACGATCTTGACTTACGCCGTGGTCAGAGAGTATGTGTCCCAAACTTCGGAAGGGCTAGCCAGGCGGCTTGCCTTGTTTTGTATTCCCGTCGCTGTTTATGTTCTGCTCATCTTTACGGACGGCTACCATGAGCTGATGCGCGGTGACATCGGCCTGATCACGGTGGCCGGCGTGAGCGGGGTAGCTGTTCACCCGACGCTGCTCAGCATGCTGTTTATTGCGTACGACCAGTTAATCGGCCTCTATGCCGTCTGTCTGCTGGCCGCTTCGCTGCGAAGCTCGCCGAAGGCTTATTTTTGGCCAACCCTGCTGCTCCTGGCCTCGCTGTCTGTCCCGGTGGTCTGCAGTTTTCTGCTGCCGGTTCTCAAGATTGAAATTACGGGCTTTACGGCGTTTACCTATCTTCCCCCGATGATTGCCGCATATTTCATATTGCTCCGTGACTCCCGGGTAGCCGGTGATCCTGCGGTCAAGAACAAGATCTTTGAGAATATGAAGGATGGCATTGTCCTGACCGATCATTACGATAACATTATTGTGGTGAATGAGGCCGCAGACGTCATGCTGTCTACGCTGGCCGGAGGCCACGGTACCCGCTGGATGGGCAGAAATATATACAGTCTTCTGGAGTATTACGGGGAGATTGCGGTGCATTACGCGCGGCGGACGGAGGGGCAGTTCGAAATTGATGCCACCGGAACGGATGAGATCTGGTACGGCGTCTCTCTGATTGCCACGGAACGCAGCGTTGCCGAAGATGCAGGAATGCTGATCGTACTCAGTGATCTAAGCGAGAAGAAGCGGTACGAACGGGAATTATTGTATCAGGCCACGGTCGATGATCTGACGGGTCTCTACAATCGCAGGCATTTCATGCGGATGGTGCAGCATCATCTGTCTCAAAGCGGAGCCGGGGTAGCGCTGCTGCTGTTCGACATAGACGATTTTAAACTTATCAACGATACATACGGGCATATGGCCGGCGACCAGGCGCTGGTGGATTTTGCCCAAAAAATGCTGAACGTATACTGTGAGAGCGGCATTGCCGGCCGTGTGGGCGGTGAGGAATTTGCCGTCTTCTTCCGGGCAGAGGGAGAAGAAGCGGCGCTGCGGGAGGCCGAGCATTTCCGGATCACGATGGGGAACCACACTGTCCGTCTGGACGGGGGACACCGCATCCGGCTGACCGTCAGTATAGGCATCGCCTATACGCAGCGCAAGGACGTCACCTTCGAGGAATTGTACCGCGAAGCCGACGATGCGCTTTATATCTCCAAATCGACCGGGAAGAACAAGGTTACGCTGGGGCGTCCGTCTTCGTGGCGGGAGGCGCTGAAAGGGTAGCTCTAGGCTCTAAAGTCAATTTATCCAGAATGAATGCCGTGAGTGAGGGAGCCCATAGAATGAGACTTGTTGATGTAACCAGGGAGAATTGGCTGAGAGTAGTATTGCTGACTACGAATAAAGACAACCGGCATACACTCGATGAGGAATTCGTTGCTTCCAATGCTTATTCGATTGTCGAGTCGTTCTTTGAAGAAAGCTGGACTATAAAGGCCATTGAGCATGAGGGCAATATGATCGGCTTTGCCATGTACGGTATTCCGGAGAACGGCAGTTTCCATGAAATTCGCAGATTTATGATCGACAGAAGGTTTCAGGGACACGGTTACGGAAAGCTGGCGCTTGCCTTAATTGTCGAAGATATGCAGGAGCAATTCGGCTGCGAGGAGATCTATCTGTCTACCGATCCTTTGAATACAAAAGGTAAATATGTTTATGAGAGTTTCGGATTTGTCAGTACAGGACAAATGCTGGATGACGAAGAGCTGTACGTATTGAGATAGGAATCTCTAGACTTTAACCTGCAAAGCCCCCGGAATTCGCCAAGACGAGTTCCGGGGGCTTTTTGTTAATTCGTGAAAGGCTTGATCGTGTCCTGTGGATTCTGAACAGCGTTATCTGCCGAATCCTGGGCAGCGTCCAGGTCAAGGTCTTGCATTGAGGAGACGATTACCTTCTCCGCCCCGCCGATCGGCGGCAGGCTCCGGGTCATAACCGGTCCGTAGAAGGCGGTAACCTTAGCGCCTTGTACAAGGGCAGAGCTGTCCAGAGCTTCCCCTTTGTCGTTGATGATAACCGTGTCTTTATCCACGCGCAGCACAATCTCGCTTTGCGACAGATCGGTCAGCTTGTCGCCCTTGATGTGGAAGCTCAGTGAACCGTCTGCCGATTTGCTGACTTCTCCAATGGGGCCGTCCGTGCCCAGCAGGTCCTCCTGAACCTTCTCATCCTGTACGGTGATGATGTAAGCCGGCGTTTGCGGCGGCAGGCTCATGGTCTGGAAGTTGGCATGCTCAACGGCGACAGTTGTTCCGATGTGCAGATCCTCCAGATTAATCTTGCTGCCGTCGGCCGCCAGGAATGCAGTGTCTTCACCGATATTCAGAACCGTTCCGGAGATTCCTACACCGTTAATCTGGATGGACTGATATTTACCGGAGCTATGGATGGCAGTAATAATGCCGGTGGACTGGGCATGGACCACAGGGCTGGAAATCAGAACCTGATTGCCCTCTACAGCGATGGTCTGCCGGAGTACTTCGCTGATGAAGGATACCGGTACGTACAGCTTGTTCGCTTGGGTCACCGGAGCCGTGCCCAGAGTGGTGCTCATCTTGTTAACGGCATAACGGTCTTCACCGCTCTTCACGGTTGTGAAGATATTGTCTTTGCTCACATCTACGGTCTTTGTAGTGTTATTCCAGGTCAGCTCGAAGCCCAGGGCTTCGGCAACCGCACGCAGCGGAATCAGAGGCTCTTTGACGCCGGACGGCTGATTGCCGGTTTCATTCAGGGCGGAGCCGTTAACGTTGATGGTGAAGACGCCTGCGGCTGCCGTTGTGGAAGCCTGAGGGGGTTTGCTTATGGAAGTAATTGCAGGGGCGGCTAATGCTGCACCTGTTGTAAGTGCCATGGACAGAGTCAGAAGTACTGCGCTGGTTTTGAGAATTGGTTTCATAATTGGCTCCTTTGGTGTTGTATTTGTATGCATTCATCTACCTGACGCAAGGAGGTCACATATTGTTGCAGTGATTTTTAAGTCATTTTGTAGAACCTGAATTAAGCTCAAACGCATTGAGAGAATACACCGCCGTCTGTTACGATGGATAAGTCAGATCCGAAAGGCCATCCGGCAGTAATAGAAGAGAGAGGGTAAAGACATGTATGATACTTATATCTTTGATCTATACGGCACGCTGATTGATATCGAGACGGATGAGGAACATGCCGAATTGTGGGAGCGCCTGGCGCTGCATTTTGGCTATCAGGGAATGCGTGTGACCGCGAGTGAGCTTAAGGCCCGGTATCTGGAGGAGCGGGACCAACAGCTTGCTGCAGCCGCGAAGAAGTGCGAGCACCCCGACTTCGTGATGGAGGAGGTGTTCCGGACCGTAGCCGGTGAGCTGGGCGGGCAACCTGCGGATGCCTGGCTGCATGAAACGGTGCGCTGGGTACGTACGCTGTCGATGAATCACATCTCGCTGTATGATGGCGTGACAGAAATTCTTCAGACCCTTAAGAAGCGCGGCAAAAAGGTGTTTCTGCTCTCCAACGGCCAGAAGACCTTCATCGAAGCGGAGCTGACCATGCTCGGCATCATTCATATGTTCGACGGGATCGCCATCTCGTCGGAGGCCGGAATCAGTAAGCCCGATCCGCTGTTCTACCGCTACCTGGCGGATACATACGGAGCGGATTTACGCTCGGCCATTATGATCGGCAACGATCCGCGTACCGATATCGCCGGCGCCAACACAGTCGGGATAGACTCCTGTTATCTTCAGACGGCATCTTCTCCCAGAGGAGTCCCCATCGGCAGCACGTACCAGATCCTTGACGGCGATTTGCGCCAGGTTCCCGGCTGGAACGGATAAGCTTGGAGCTTGTCCTGCCTTATGCTACAATGGCTGTGCATGAACGCAGAGGAGTGAATTAACGTATATGAACGAGCAAATCAATGAACAGGAACTGCTGGCGGTCCTGGCCGCCGAGAGTAAGGCGGACCCGCAGCAGATCAGGCTGGTGCTGAAGCATGAGCAGGATTTTCTTAATAAAGCCAAAGCGGACAGCAAAGGTGATGTCGATATCGACATGGACGATCTGCTCGATTATATTACCGGAAGACGCGATGTGAAGCTGGATGAGCTGACCGTCGAAACGATCCTGGAAGCAGAAATGGATTACTTGATGGATAAGGGATTGGCCGGGTATATCGACTAGCGTTCCGCTCCCTGTTCCGGCATTCGATAGCAGAAGCGACAAGCCCCGCCGGCGGCGGAACGGGCCCTTGAGCAAACCCTTCCGGAAGGAAGCTTTGTTCAGGGGCTTGTTGCTGTGTACGAAGCGGATTATCCGCCGGTATACAGCGCCTGAAGTGGGGCGGTGCGGCAAGATTTGCTTGACAAGTGCGGCTGCTTTTGGAGAATTAAGTTGGAATCATGGTCAGCGAATGGTCAGGGAAGAGGGAATGCCAAGGTGCATGAACGGTTTAAGGAACTGAATACGCTGCGCAACCAAATATTCATCGGCTTTCTGCTGGTCATGCTGATTATTCTGCTGGTATCGGGAGTGTTTGTGTATGAAAGAGTATCCTCTCTGCTGAAAAATAACGCCGAACGCCATATCCAGCAAACGGCGGTTCAGGCCAGCGGCCGACTGGATGCGCAGATCGACCAGATCGACAGCCTCATGGAGCAGGTCGCCAATCATCCGACGGTACAAAAGCTGCTGCTCGAGGAGCTTGGCGGCAAGGAGGTCTCCTTCAATCAGCGGCAATCGCTGCTGCAGGTGGTGTCCAGCTACCAGGCCTACCTGCCGAGCGTCGGCTCGCTTGAGCTGTATACGGCCGATTACGATCTGCTGTTTCCGATCAAGGATGGGATGCTGAGTACGCGGATCGAGAGCCGTCATATCAGCGAGGCCAATCTGCAAAAGGGCAGGCTGGTCTGGATCGGCATGGATCCGAACGACGACCAGAGTCTGCTGGCGATCCGCCAGGTCAGCCTGATGGACCGCTGGTTCTCGCGGGGCGGCTATCTGATCGCCCGGATTCAGCGCAGCTACTTCCAGCTGAATGACCCGCTTGCGGAAAGTGACAGCGGTGAATCCATCCTGCTGGTCGATGACAAGGGGCAGCTGCTGGGGAGCGGTGACGACCCCGCCATGAGCCTGCTGCCGCTGCTTGGCAGCACGGAGCAGACTGTGGAATTTCAGGGCAAGGAATATGTGCAGGTCAAGCAGAGGTCGGAGAAGACAAACTGGACGCTGCTTGTGCTGACGCCGGTCAGCTACGTCACCGCAGGCCTTTCTGTGCTGCGGACAGTACTGCTGATATCGGGCGGGATCGGCACCTTGCTGTTTCTCATCATGTCGTTTCTGCTCTCCACGATGATAACGCGGCCGATCATGCAGCTGATCCGGGCGATGCGCAAATCGCGGATGGGCGTACTGACTCCCAGTCCTCATCCCCAGGCGGTCTCCACCATGGAGATCAGGGAGCTGAATAATACGTATAACGGGATGATTGCCAATATGAACGAACTGATCCGTGTCGTCTATGAGAAGGAGGTGCTGCAGAGCCGTACCGAGCTGAAAGCGCTTCAGGCACAAATCAATCCGCATTTCCTCTTCAACACGCTGGAGGCCTTTAACTGGTCGCTGGAGGAGAAGGGTGAAGAGGAGTTGGCTGGGATGGTGGTCGTGATGTCACGGTTGTTCCGGTATATCATCGGCAACTCTGATAAGGATGAATGGGTGACGCTGAAGGAAGAGATGGAGCAGGTGCGGCGTTACTTGCAGATTATGGAGATGCGGCTCGGCGAGCGGTTCAGCTGGAGCCTTGCGCTCGCAGCGCCGGAGTCGGCTGTGCCGGTCCCGAAGCTGCTGGTGCAGCCGATTGTGGAGAATGCCATCCTGCACGGAGTGGAGAGCCGGATCGGCAACGGCAGCGTCAGCGTTACCGCCGAGCCTTCCGAACGTGCGGGATGGACGCGGGTCAGCGTCAGCGACAACGGACCGGGCATGGATGAGGACAAGCTGCGCGCCTTATACCGCACACTGGATGGCGGCCCGTCCATCTCGGTCAAGGGAAACGGTGTGGGACTCTTCAATGTCCAGCGGCGGCTGAAGCTATATTACAGCGGGGTCGAAGGTGAAATGGAGGGGCTGCAGATCGTCAGCAAGCCGGGACAAGGCACCGTCATAGCCTTTGAAATTCCGAATCACGGGGGGAGCAGGGATGAGTATGGTCAATAAGACGATCCTGGTTGTTGACGATGAGCCGCGGACCCGCCAGGGGATCAAGCAAACGCTGGAGCAGTGGGCAGCGGGACGCTATACGGTGGAAACGGCCGAGAACGGTGTTGAGGCCCGTGAACGGCTGCTCACGGAGCGGGTGAATCTGCTCATTACCGATGTGCGGATGCCGGTAGTCAGCGGTCTGGATCTGATCCGCTCCCTGGCGGGAGCCCAGCGCAAGCCGGTGGTAATCGTCATCTCCGGGTACGCCGAATTCACTTATGTGCAGCAGGCACTGCAGCTTGGTGCATTCAATTATTTGCTGAAGCCGCTTGACAAGGCGGAGCTGCTGCAGGTGGCGGAGGAAGCGCTGAAGCATGAGGAAGAGGAGCAGCGGCGGGAGAAGATGGTGAAGCTGGCGGACCGCAAGCTGCTGGAGATTGATCCGGACGAGCCCGTGATGGGCGAGGCGGTCCGGGAAGCGCTGGCCTATGTGGCCGGCCATATGAGCGAGCCGTTGACCATGGCCGAAGTGGCGGCGCGCCTGCATCTGAACGCCAGCTATTTCAGCGTATTGTTCAAGGAGCAGACAGGCGTGCCGTTTAGCGAGTACGTAACACGGCTGCGTCTCCAGCGGGCCAAGGAATTGCTGGTAAAGTCCCGGCTGTCCATCGGCGAGATTGGGGAGAGCATTGGCTACCGTACGGATAAGTATTTCATCAGAGTATTCAAGGAGCACGAAGGCATCAGCCCCAGCCGCTATCGCCAGCAGATAACCGGCAACGCGGACAACACCCAATAAAAGTGGAGTTTTAACCAATAATTGTGGTCTTATAAACCTCCTATGGCGGTGCTAGAATTTGAATGATAGCGGTTACAGTGGGCCGCGCAACCGATACTAATGGAGGTTATGGCAATGTCAAGGAACAGGTTGACCCATGGTCTGGTGCTCACTGCGGCGTTCATGACCCTGCTCGCCGGATGCGACGGGAGCCGTAACCATGCCCCCGGAAGCGGCAGCACGGCTGCAGAGAACGGTGGTTCAACCGCTATTAAGGCCGGGGCCTCCCCCGAAAAGGTCACGATCAGTCTGATGCACCTGTGGCCGGCGGACAGTTCCGCCCAGCAGTATAAACTGGTGGCGCAGATTGTCGACGAGTACGAGCAGGAGCATCCGAATGTAACCATCAAGCAGGGAGTGCTGGAGAATGAGCAGTACAAGAACAAGCTGAAGGTGCTGTCCGCTTCCAATGACCTGCCCGATGTCGGAATTACCTGGGGAGCCGGCTTCATCGAGCCCTATGTCAAAGCAGGACTATACGCTCCCCTGGATGATATTCTCGCCGGTAAACAGCTGAAGAATAAATTTGTCCCCGGCACCACCGAAGCCTATGCGGTGGATGGCGTGACCTATGCGCTGCCGATTGAGCTGAATATCTGTCCAATTTATTACAATAAAGAGATCTTTGCGAAGAATCATTTAGAGGTTCCGACCACCTATGAGGAATTCCAGCAGGTGGTACAGAAGCTGGTCGGTGTCGGCGTAGCGCCGATTGCCCTCGGCAACAAAGACCGCTGGACCGGCTCGCTGTGGTATATGTACCTGGCTGACCGGATCGCAGGCAGCTATACGATGGGGAATGCCACCGGCGCCGCTACCCCTTTTGATGAATCCGGGTTGATCCGGGCGGCGGCGGAAGTGCAGAGGCTGGTCGATCTGAACGCCTTCAATACCGGATTTAACGGATTGTCGAACGAAGAGGGCAAGCTGGAGTTTACGAATGAAAAGGCGGCCATGTACCTGACGGGTACCTGGGAGCTGCCGGACTTCACCACGAATCCGGATATTCCGCAGGAGTTCAAGGACAAGGTCGGCTTCTTCAAATTTCCGACGGTAGCGGGCGGAAAAGGCAATATCGACAGCTGGGTGGGCGGTCCCGGTGTAGGGCTGTTTGTAGCCGAGGCCTCCAAGGTGAAGGAGGAGGCCAAGGCGTTCGTGGAGTATTTTGTCGGCAAATGGGGTGAAGCCTCCGTAACCAAGGCCGGTGTTATTCCGGCCACCAAGGTGGATACCTCCGCCGGAGACTTACCACCGCTGTACGTGGAGCTTCTGAACGAGCTGAACAACGCCAGCAGTATTACACTGTATGCCGATGTGCAGATGAAGCCGAATGCCGCCCAGGTCCATCTTGATATGATTCAGGCGCTGTTCGGCAAAGCGGTTACGCCGGAGCAGTTCGCGGCCAAGATTAAAGAAGCTGTAGAGAAGGGCGTGTAACAGGCGCTCCCCGGTTACGGGCGCTGGCAGGAGAAATAGAAGAAGTCGTCGTCGGCGGACAAGACATGGATCAACCGGTATTTCGCCGCCAGCCGGGCCAGCTCCGCATCCGGCGGAATCGGTGTGTGCCGGGGGATATGGCCAATGCGCCGGTGATGCTCCGACAGCCCCTCACGCGTCCGGGAATGGGCGATCATGAAGGTGCCGCCCGGCAGCAGATTCCGCCCGGCGTTGGCGAACAGCATCTCAAGGTCGGTGAAATGCGGAATGCTGTTATAGATCAGGATATGATCATAACCGGCAGGCGCCGAGAAGGGCAGCTCGAAATCGGCACACAGCGTCTCGGCCTCCGGAAAGCTTCGCCGAAGCTCCTCCAGCATCGGTGCGGAAATATCGACGGCCAGATAGCGGCCCGGAGTCAGCCCGAGGCTGTGCAGCGCTGCCAGGATGACGCCCGTTCCGGCAGCAACATCCAGCAGGCTCTGCCCCTGCTGAAAGCCGAGGACTGACAGTGTGCGCCGGGCCTGGGACAAGGCTTCGCCACCGCTGCTCCATACCGGAGCGAGGGCGGCAAAGCGGTCCAGATCGGCTTCTTTGGCAGGCCGGTGATCGGACATAAGCTTCATCATTCCTTATCCAATGGATTTGGCTAAGATATCCTTAACCGGTACTATTATATATAAAGACAAGCGTCCCGTCTGGTCGATAAGACCTTGACGGGACGCTTGTTTATACAGAATCAATGCGCCGCTGCAGCGGCAGCCGGGGCCGGCTGCGGTGCCTCGTGCTGGATCAGACCGTGCTTCTCCCAGGCCCGGCTCTTCCAGCGGAAGTACATGATAATCGCCCGGACCCACTCGTCCGCAGCGGTGGCCAGCCACACGCCGGCCAGGCCGAGATCGAGCTTGAACACGAGCAGATAGCCCAGCGGCAGGCTCATGCACACCATGGAGATGAGGCCCATGTATACCGGGAACTTGGCATCGCCCGAAGCGCGGAGCGAGTTGATGATGACCAGGTTGCAGGTACGGCCGGTCTCCAGGAAGAAGCTCAGCAGCAGGACCGAGGCCCCCATGGCAATAATCTGTGTATTATCCGTGAAGAGACCGAACAGGGGCTCGCGGACAAGAATGATGACGATATCGATCACCACTGTGACCAGCAGCGCCCACTTGGCACTGGCAAATACACGGCGGTAAGCCTCTTCCGTCCGGCGCGCTCCGACCAGATGGCCGACGATGATCGAGGTGCCCATGGATACGGCCACGCTGAACAGATAGATGTAGTTGGAGATATTCACAGCGTATTGGCGGGTAGCCATTGCTTCGGCGCCCAGGTACGTAATGTACATCGTAAATACGAGCTGGCAGGATTGATACGTAATAGACTCGAAGGCGGACGGGATGCCGATTTTAAAAATTTGCCGCACATATATCTTGGACAGGTTGGTGTAGTAGCTCCATTTGACCTTGACGTCCATAATCCGGTACAGCAGCAGGAAGAACAGAATGAGACAGATGAACCGGCTGGCGACGGTGGAAATGGCAGCGCCCTGCACACCCAGCGCTGGAATTCCGAAGTGTCCGTAAATCAGCAGATAATTGCCGATGACATGGATGATGTTCATCAGCAGGGAGACCAGCATCGTCTGCTTGGTGAAGCCGTACGTGCGGATCGTTGTCGCCAGGGCATTTATCAGTGCCTGCAGAAATATCCCCCCGCCGACAATCTGAATATAGACTTTGGCATGTTCAAGAATGTCGCCTTTGACATTCAGCGCGGACAGCAGATGGCCGCCGAAGAGCAGCAGCACGATGCTGAGCACGACGCCTACCGCCAGATTCAGCGTCACGGCGTTGCCGGTGACCTGTGCGGCTTCCTGTGGTTTCTTCGAGCCCAGATACTGCGAGACGACGATCGCTGCGCCATTCCCGATTACACTGAGCACCAGAATGGCCATGGCGACAATCTGGTTCGCCGCCCCTACTCCCGACACGGCATCATCCGATACCGAGCTGATCATGAATGTATCGACACTGCCCATAAGCATAAACAGAAACAGCTCGAGGAAGATCGGCCAGGTCAGCTTAATCAGGCTAAATTGTTGTTTCGTTTGTTCCATCGTGCACCCTCTTAACGTGATCGCTCTGCAGCGTTAATTTCAAACCAAGAGTATGGTAGCACAGCTTTCATGAAAATGCAGTATTTTCGCGAAAATAATGAAATAATTTCTGACTGGTTACAATCCGGCAGTCTGGTCCTACCGCTTCAGCAAATCCTCGCGGATCGGCGTAAATACATCCAACAGCGCCGAGTTCTCTTCCAGCGCAGTCACGCCATGCTTGGCATTGCGCGGGATGGCAATGCTGCCGCCGGCTTCCAGCGCATACGCCTTGCCGTCAATGCGGAAGGTGAAGCTGCCGCGCAGGCAGTAGCTCATCTGCTCATGCGGATGGCTGTGCTCATAGCCCTCGGCGCCCTTCTCGAAATGAACCTCCATCATCATCAGACTGTCTGCGGCATTCAGAATGCAGCGCTTCACACCCGGCTCCGCCGGTTCCCATACTCCCAGATTGCTCATTGTAATTCCTCCAGTACTGAATTTTAGATTGCCATGAAGACCTGCATTGCGCCTGCCGGGAGGAGATATTCCCCTCCAGCCGGGGCCATTCCGTTACCGCCGATAAGCGGTCCAGGCATTCCGCCGCCGGGAACCCGAATCCGGGCGGCCAGGCCGCTGCTATTGAGCGCGAATGTCAGCCTCGCCCCGTCATGGCGGGTCACTTCATATAAACGTACTCCTTCCGGCAGCGGACCGCAATCGGCCGCCTCCATGGATAACGGCTGATGGCCGTCGCGGCGGGGCTGAAGCAGCACGACATAATCACTCCCGGCCGGAGCGTGGATGCCAAAGTGCTGCTGCACGCCCAGCGGATAGCCTCCGGCCACCGCGCCTTCTCCGGCAGTAACGACGGGCGCCGCCGGTTCGGCGATCTGAACACCGAGCCGCATTCCGCCAAGACAAGCGGCTTCGATCTTCCGGCCGTCGATAACGGCCCCCGTACTGAGCGTATGCAGGTTCCATACGCTGTCCGCCCCGCCGCGAATCCGGTCCCAGATCAGGTAGACGTCAAAGCCCGCCCTGACGAAGAGGAAATGCCGTTCATACTCCTGCGCCCCTGCATCGGGGATCCGGCTGCATACATAGTCGGCTTGCTCCGAGAAGAAGACCCCCCGGCAGTCGCTCTGCAGCGGTCCGTCGCGGAACCCGCCCTCTGCACCGGCGAACTGCACTACATTGTGAGCGCCGCCGGATACATACCAGTGCCGGTCCCCGTTATAATAGCCGCCCGTTCCGGCGTCCAGGGTGACAGGTACACCTTCTGCCCAGATGGAGAAATGCCCTTCATCATGATGGGCATGATAGGTCAGCGGCGACGCCTCATAAATTGCGTAATGTCCCTGCTCCGGCGCTGCCGCTTCGCGGAAGATGACATACCCGATGCCGGGATAATGCACAGAGCCCCGGTCCGGCTGAACCTCTTGAAGCTCCGGCTGCGGATACAGCAGCGCCGCCAGCGGGAACGGGTAAGCTCCGTTGTCCCTCACCGGTGACCCGGCGCGTCTCCAGGCCCAGCTCATTTCTCCGGCGAGCTGCGGATCTTCCTCCGCGTAGAAGGGGGCGGCATAGCCAAGCAGCCGGAACCATTGCTCCTGGACATTGGCGTCGCCCACCGCCGGCGTGAGCAGCCGAGGTGCGCCGTCCGGGCTGCGCTGCAGGACATCCGGAACGGTGGAGGTACCGATCAGGAAGCGGTACATGGCCTTCACCTTGTCATGCGCGAAATAGTCGATGCCCTTGAGACGGTTCAACAGGACGAAGAAGAGGAAGTAGCGGTGGAGCACCGCGCCGTGATACCGCAGGTTCTCCGGCCAGGCGCCGTCCGCATCCACGACCTCCCGCAGCTGCCAGTTCAAGGCGGACAGCGCGTGTTCGAGCAACTCCCCGGACCGGACCTCTTGCGGGAAGAGCAGCGCATATACCCCGAGACCGGTAGCCCGGTCCGCGTTCCAGTTGCTGCGCTTGCCGCCTTTCTCGTCCGGCCAGATGTCCGCATCGAACCGGTAATACCGCGTGTCCATCATGATTCCGGCGATGCGCCGGAAGTGTTCGTGCAGCTCTTCCTGCTCTGCGGAAGAGAAGACGCCGGAGCTGGCAATCTGGTCATAAATGACCGAGGTGACGGCCAGCCCCCGCCCGATATGCACCGCACCGTACGTGTCGTCGTCATGCCAGCCGTCCCTGCGGAAGATCTCCATGCCCTGCAGCATGTCCTTCAGCATGTAGATCAGCTTCCGGGCGGCCCTGGCGGCATACTCCGGCTCCTGCTCTACCATGAACAGGTTGGCGTCGGCCCCCGCCGCCTCCAGCAGATACGACCAGTTGGTCAGCGTCGGCCGGTTGAAGGGCTTGCTCTGCAGAGCCTGCCCCAGCACCTGCTCCGCAGCATCCAGGAAGATGACTTCCGCGCAGACGCCGCCGGACAGGGGGGCCCCAAGACTCAGCGCCGTCTGTACGCTGTAATGCTCGCCTGGGCGAACCGGGACCGCCTCATTATAACGGAGGACGGTCGAACACAGCGGTCCGGGGTTCAGGACGAAGATGCAGCGGGGATCAGAGGCCCCGCGGGCGTCCGCAGCAGTATTGACGCCAGAGGCAACAAGCGCCTCCTGCCCCGGTGCCATCGCTTCGAGGCAGACCCGGCTGCCTGCACCCGGCTCGGTGTGCCAGCCCTCAAGGCCGGCGGTGAAGCTGCCGTTCTCCAGCTTCACCGGCAGTCCGAGCTGGGAGTGGTGGAAGGTGAGTCCGCCAATCCGGGCCTCGCCGCTGCCCTGCACCAGCACGGCCAGCCGGACAATGGCGGCCTCCGGCGGCGTACGGAAGACAAACGGCTCGACCCGGTAAGCTCCGAGCTGGTCTAGCCCGGCGGCGGCCTCTCTGGCGGCGAATTGCGCCGACAATTGCCGCTGGCGTTCGAGCTCTTTTGTGATCAAAGGAGTATCGGCAATTCGTGTCTGTAATGCAGCAAGCTGCTCCTGTGTGCAGCAGCCGAACGGACGAGATACGGTTCCGCTGCCGTGTGCTGTGTTCATCGGCTGTCCAAGCCCCCTCATGATAAGAATGCCTTCGTATGCTTTCTTCCATTAGTATAGGCCTGCTGGAACCGGAGGCGGGATGGATAATCACAGGCAACGGAGGGGACAAAGCGACTGAAATGATGAACGAAAAAGTGAATTTCTCCCCCCAACCACAGTCGCTTTCCCCCTAACCGCTTCGTCCGCAGCGAACTATCATTGAAGTATAGAGCTAGAGAACAATGACAGGAGGAACAACACATGAATCAAGCGAAACGGCAGATCAATGCCTGGACCTTCGTCGCTCCCAGTCTGATCCTGACCCTGATCTTCGGGGTGTACCCAATCTTTTGGGCTTTAAAGTACATGTTCTACGATTACCAGGGCTTTGGTGAGCCGCTGTACATCGGCCTCGACAATTTCGAGCGTCTGTTCCGGGATAAGGAGTTCTGGCACTCCGTGGTCAATACCTTCATCTATGCCGGAGGCAAGCTGCTGATTACGCTGCCCCTCTCCTTCATTCTGGCCGTAATTCTGAACCGTGCCCTGAAGGGCCGCCAGCTGCTGCGGGCAATCTACTTCTTGCCTACCGTGATCAGCGCATCGGTCATGGCGATTGTGTTCTACGTTATTTTTAATTCCTACAACGGGATGGTCAACCAGCTGCTTGTCGGCTCGGGAATTGTATCCGCTCCCATTGACTGGCTGGGGCCGAAATACGCACTTCTGACGGCGATTATTATCGCGATTTGGGGCGCGGTGGGTAACTACATGCTGCTCTTCATCGCAGGTCTGCAGAATATCCCCGAGGATCTGTACGAAGCGGCTTCTCTGGACGGCGCCGGTCCGCTGCGCAAGATGTGGAGCATTACCGTGCCGATGCTGGGCCCCGTGCTGCAGATGATTATTATGCTGGCTATCACGGTGTCGCTGAAGGGCTACGAGAGCATCATGGTGCTGACCGAAGGCGGACCTTACGGCAAGACGGAAGTCATGTATCTCTACCTCTATAAGCTGTTCTTCCCGGTATCCAGCGGCGGTACGAGCATCCAGCAGTTCGGCTACGGCAGTGCGGTTGGCTTTGCCACAGCAGTGATTGTCGGTCTGATTACCCTCATTTACTTCTATGTTTCCAAGAAACTGAATGATATTTACTAAAAGAGAGGAGAATGACCAATGAGTACCTTGCATGCGGCGGCACCCCAGACTGCAGAGCAGACTGCCCGTTCTGTCAAAAGCAAAAAGCTGCTGTCCCGGACGCTGCTGTGGCTGTTCCTGCTGCTGGTGGCCGCCTTCGCCCTGTTTCCGATTATCCTGGCCTTCTTCGGGTCGCTGAAGACCAATCTGGAGCTGACCACCGGCACCACGATGCTTCCGAAGGAATGGAAGTTCAGTAACTATCTTCAGGCCTGGAATACGGCAAACTTCGCCCGCTTTACCTGGAATAGCGTATTCATCAGCGTCTTCACGACGGTTGGCACCCTGCTAATAGGCACCATGGCGGCTTATGCGGTCGCCCGGGTCAATTTCATCGGCAAGAAGCTGTATGTCACGATCCAGTCCTGTACCTTGTTCATCTCCATCGGTGCGGTGGTGCTGCGGCCGCAATTCGATCTTATGGTCGGTCTGGGTCTGCAAAAATCGCTCTGGGGCGTCATCATCATCCTGATCAGCGCCCATGCTACCGCGTTCTTCATGCTGATCGGTTTCGTCCGCGCGGTTCCGCGCGAGCTGGACGAGGCTGCATTTATTGACGGCTGTAACTTCTATAGCGTATACTTTCGTGTTATCTTGCCGCTGCTGACGCCCGCTCTCGGGGTTACCGCCCTCTGGACCTTCCGCGGCGCCTGGAACGAATATATCCTGCCGCTGGTCTTCACGATGACGCAGCCTGCGCTGCAGACGCTGACCGTTGGCCTGGCCGGTCTCAAATACGGCATCGGCGATGCGGCGCAGCCGCAGCTGATGCTGGCCGGTGCCTGTCTGTCCATGCTGCCGATGATTGTTGTCTACATCTTCGCCAACAAGTCCTTCATGCAGATGACGGCCGGTTCCGTGAAGGGCTAAAGGCAGGAGAGGCGGGCTTCCCGGCGGCTATCACTCCGGAGGTGTTACACCATGTTGAAGGCCTGGATTTACCGGACCTCCCTGAAGCAGAGAATCTGGGTCTCGTTCGCTGCGCTTACCGTTCTCTGTATCGCGGTCACCGGCCTCTGCGCATACGGCATTGCGGCACGGGCGATGGAGCGCAATTCCACCAACCTGAACCGCAGTGTACTCGTCCAGTCGGTCAATGTGCTCGACCAGAAGCTGAAGCAGATTATCGTCGCTTCATCCACCATGATGCTCAGCGAAACCTACAAGCAGGCGATGCGCGATATCTCGGCACATAATACCGAGCGGTTCTTCGCCAATTTCTCGCTGATGCAGGGGCCGTTCACCCAGGCCCAGCTGACGGAGAATTCCATCGACTCGATGCTGATTACGACACCGGACGGCGATTTCTACCCGACCGGGGGCCTGCGCCGGACCGGAGTGTCCTTTCTGGAAACCTCGCTCTATGAGCGGATTCGAAACAACCCGGAATCCAACTGGGTGGAGAGCCACCCGGATGAACTGTTTGCCGGCGGGCGTCAGGTCATCTCCCTGCTGCTGCAGCCGCTTACCGAGAACTATGTGCCGGATGTCTTCCTTGCGGTCAACGTCAATGAAGACATTCTGGAGGACGCGGTCAGCGGCGGAGCGAGTCTCGGCTCCGCGCAGTTTCTGCTGATCAATAAGGCGGGAGCCAGCGTCTTCGGCGATGAGAATCGCCCGGCGTGGAGCCGTTCGCCGGATTTTCTGGACAAGCTGCGCGAGGAAGCTGGCGGCAATTTCGAATACAGCGCCGCCGGAGCGGGGCCAATGCTGATCAGCTATGCCGAATCGCGGTTTGCCGGCGACTGGCTGCTGGTCAGCTACCAGTCGAAGAAGGAGCTGCTGCAGCCTGTCCGCAGCATCCAGTGGCTGGTGCTCGCCATCATGGCCGTATGCATCGGCATGGCGCTGCTGGTCGCGAAGTATTTGTCCAACCTGCTGCTGGGCCCGTTGCTCAAGCTGCATAAGACGATGGCCAGAGTGGAGCAGGAGGACCTGTCGGCCCGCTTCCAAAGTCCGTTCCAGGACGAAATCGGCGAGGCGGGGCGTAAATTCAACCAGATGCTGGACCGGATCGGCGAGCTGATTGTGGAAGTCAAAGAGACGGAGAACGAGAAACGGAAGGCGGAGATCAAGGCGCTGCAGGCGCAGATTGATCCGCATTTTTTATATAACACCTTGAATACAATCTTCTGGAAATGCGAAATGGACGAGTATGAGGACGCCAAGGAGATGGTGATCTCGCTGTCGGCCCTGTTCCGGCTGGGCCTGAACAACGGGCGGGAGATTACGACGCTGGGCCAGGAGCTGGAGCATGTGCGCCAGTATCTGAATCTGCAGCAGCAGTGCTATGAGGGCTTGTTCGACTATACCATCACCTCCCCGCCGGAGCTGCAGACACTCCCTGTTCTTAAGATTCTGCTGCAGCCGCTGGTCGAGAACTCCATCCTTCACGGTCTGAAAGAGAAGCGCAGGGGCGGCTTGATC
Source organism: Paenibacillus tepidiphilus (assembly GCF_008635795.1). GTDB lineage: Bacteria > Bacillota > Bacilli > Paenibacillales > Paenibacillaceae > Paenibacillus_AQ > Paenibacillus_AQ tepidiphilus. Next base: position 123,897 of record NZ_VWRQ01000008.1, read on the forward strand.
CGCATTGCCGCTCTGGAAGAGGAGGGAAAGCTGCTCATCCGTGTCAGCGACAACGGAGCCGGTGTGGATGCGGACCGGCTGAATGCGCGGTTGAAGGAATCGGGCGGCAGCGGCGGGTATGCATTGTCCAATATCTGCAGCCGGCTGCAGCTGTATTATGGCCGGGAGGCCAGCTTGTCCTTCCGCAGCGAGCCGTTTGTTGAAACTGAAGCAACGCTATCAATTCCTATGGAAGGCGGAATGCAGCATGAATCCATCCATCAAGATATGCATCGTTGATGATATTCCGGCGGTGGTCCGGGGTTTAAGCACCCGGATTGCCTGGGAGGAGCACGGGATCACCGTAGCCGCCACGGCAGCGGACGGCAAGGAGGGCCTGGCCCAAATCCGCAGGCACCGCCCCGACATCGTGCTGACCGATATCCGGATGCCGTTCATGGACGGGCTCGAAATGATGCGGACCATACAGGCGGAGATCCCGGGCATCAAGCTGATCTTTCTTACCGGGTATTCTGATTTCGCCTATGCCCAGGAGGCGATCAAGCTGGGTGCCTTTGACCTGATCGTCAAGCCGTTCACCAAATGCCAGGTGCTGGAGACCGTGCTGAAGGCCAAGGAGATGCTGGAGCGTGAGCGCAGCCAGGCCGAGCAGATGCGGGGGATGGAGCAGAAGCTGCGGGAGAGCCTGCCCTATCTGCGCCAGGAATATATGCGTCTGCTGATCCGTTACGGGACCCGGCAGCAGCGTCAGGCGCAGCAATGGGATTTCTACGGCATCCGTATGGAAAGCCGCCATTTCTGCGTTATGGTGGCGGAGATTGATTTCTTTGCCGAGCGCACCGCAGCCCTGACTGTCCATGAAGTGGAACTGATCCGCTTTGCGGTGCAAAATATTCTGGAGGAGACGGTGTTCGCCTTCACCCAGGGCATTGTATTCCGCGAGAACGTGAGCCAGTTCGTCATTGTCATGAATCCGCCGGCGGAGCTGGATGCGGAGCAGCTGGCGGAGCGGTGCCGGGAGAACGTCTCCCGGCACTCGTATCAGACGGTATCCATCGGTCTCGGCGGCGAAGTAGAGGAGACCGGGCAGCTTGCCGTCTCCTATGCGCAGGCGTTGTCGGCGCTTGCCCGCACCTTCCTGAGCGGTGGCAATAGCGTGTACCGCCATGCGGAGGAACGGAGCGCCCAGGAGGCTATGCCGCGCTACTCCTATGACAGGGAGAAGGAACTGCTCTACTGCCTCCGTTCGGCTAATCTGGCCAAGGCGGAGGAGCAGCTGGAGGGGATCTGGAACGAGTGGATGACCCCTCCGTTCCTGCCCGATCCGGCCATCATCAAGACGCTGTGCCTGGAGCTGGCGCATTCGGTACACCGGGTATTTACGGAGAAGGCCCCGGATGCCGAGGTCAAGGCGCTGGAGCAGAAGCTGGCGGGAATGAACCAGGCGGCCTCCTTCGGGGAGCTGCGCCGCCAGATCCGCGAGTTCTGCCGTGAGGGCTGCCGCTATGTGCAGGCCCGCCAGTCCAGTGAGACGCGTGTACTGGTTGAGCAGGCGATTGCCTATATCAACACCCGTCTGCACGAGAATCTCTCGGTGGCCGATTGTGCGCGCCATGTGCATCTCAGTCCCAGCTATTTCTCCAATCTGTTCAAGAAAGAGACGGGCATGACGCTGACCCAGTACATCATCGGGAGAAGAATGGACAAGGCCAAGGAGCTGGTGCTGGAAGGCATGCAGGTCCAGGATATCGCGACTTCTCTGGGTTATGAGGACCGTCCCTATTTTACTGAATTGTTCAAAAGAACCACCGGCATGACGCCGACCGATTTCCGCGCCAAGTATGCTTCAGCCCTGGAGAGGGTAAACAGTGATTTCCCCTCCCCTCAATAGTTGTTTTCTCCTTCACTCCGGTCCGCCGCAGGAAATTATAATTTCCATAAGAAATGAATGCGATTACAAACATCAAAGGGAGGCATCATCATGATTAAGAAGCAATGGCTGCTGGCTGGAACCTCATTACTGCTGGCCGGTTCCCTGGCCGCCTGTTCATCGGCGGACGAGAATACGGAAGCAAACGGAGAAACGGCTGCCGCATCCGGGCAGACCAAGCTGGTATACTGGAGCATTGACCGCCATGACTCGGATTTCATCGAGCAGAAGATCAGTGAATATGAAGGTCTTCACCCTGAAATCGATATTGAGCTGAAGGTGATGGCCGAGAATTACGCGCAGTCGGTGGATATCGCATTCTCCAGCAAGCAGGCGCCGGATATCCTCCGGGTGGACACGGGAAATGTGCCTACCTGGGTGAAGAAGGGCTATCTGGAATCATTCGATAGTTATATGTCGGAGGAAATGAAGAGCCGGTTCGAGAATGTGCTGATCAATGAAAAGAACACGGTGGAGGGCAAAGTCTATACCCTGCCGAATATCGGGCAATTCTGGCGGCTGATCTACAACGTCGATCTGTTCGAGCAGGCCGGTATTACCGAGCCGCCGACCACTCTGGCAGAGATGGTGGAGGACGCGAAGAAAATTACAGAAGCCGGCAAGAGCAGCGGCGCCTACGGCTTCGCCGGCAACTTCAAGAGCTCCAGCGGCTTTGAGCGGATCGCTTATCCGATCACTACACTGAGCAAGAACACAGGTACAGAAGGGTTCGATTTCCAGACCGGCCAATTCGACTTCGGCATGTATAAGGAAGTAGCGGAAGCGCTGCGCCAGATCGAACAGGACGGCAGCATGCTGCCGGGTTCGGAATCGCTGGATATCGATCCGTTGCGTGCGCAGTTCGCCCAGGGCAAGATCGGCATGTATTTCAACCACTCGGTGGAACCGAGCGTCTATAAAACCCAGTTCCCGACGGAAGTCCGCTGGGCAGCCGCGCTGCCGCCGACCATCGACGGCACGCAGAACGGGGCCAGCCAGGTTATCGCCGGCAGCTACCTGGCGATGAGCAAGGACTCCGAGCACAAGGAAGAGGCCTGGAAGTTCATTGAATGGCTGTACAGCGATGAGGTGCAGGTAGCTTATCAGGAGGGCGGCTACGGCGTCTCGGTAATCCCGTCGGTAGCAGCGGTGGCGAAGGCGCCGGATATCCCGGGCATCGAGCATTTCCTGCCGACTTCCTATGACGGCATCTACCCGGCAACGCCGATCGTCATCACCGAGGGCCGTCTGGAGGGCATGAAGAAGGTCGACGTCTTCAACCGATACATCTTTGGCGGCGGCGATCTGGACAAGGAGCTGGAGGATTTGAACGCCCGCTATAATGCGGCGCTGGAGAAGGCGAAGGCCGCAGGCGACACGACAATCGAAGCGCAGCCGGATTTCGATGCCGGAGCACTGCAGAAATCACTGGCCGATAAATAAACGGCTTGTTCAGGAAAAAAAAGACCGCAGCGATCCTATTTGGGTGCTGCGGTCTTTTTGATGCTCGGTGCAGGTTGCTGCCTTGTTGCTAACTGCTGTCTCGGTGCCAACTGCTGCCTCGGTGCCAAATCTGGGCCGCTTGCGGACCCAGAGGAAGCTTAAGGTACTGTCCTGCTGTTCGTTAGGTGAGCTGGGTTTGTGGATTATGGTCAATTTTTCGCCTACAATAGGATTGATTAGCCGGACTGTGCTGTTGGTCGGCCTGTACACGGGATAGGGATCTAGATGCGGACTTCCCCAGACTTACTCGCAAATAGATGGTGCATAGCTACAATATTGATGCGGTCAAGGTACTAGGCTTTCTGCTCGAACAGCTTGGCAATTTCAACGATTACCTGCACCGCCTGCAGCATTACATCGACAGAGGCGTATTCGAATTTACCGTGGAAATTCTCGCCGCCGGTAAAAATATTCGGCGTAGGCATGCCCATATACGACAGCTGTGAGCCGTCTGTCCCCCCGCGAATCGGGCGGATTACCGGGGCGATGCCCAGATTCTCCATCGCTTCATGGGCGATGTCGACGATATGGCGCACCGGCTCGATTTTTTCGCGCATATTGTAATACTGGTCCCGCAGCTCAAGCACGATCCTGTCTTCGCCGTAAGTCGATTTGAACTCGTCAGCGATGGTGGCGATCAGGGCCTTGCGGTTCTCGAATTGTGTCCGGTCAAAGTCACGGATAATATACTGCAAGGTGCTGAGCTCGGCTGAGCCCTGCATGGAGGCGAGATGGAAGAAGCCTTCGTAGCCCTCCGTAAATTCCGGTGCTTCGCCGGCGGGCAGACGCAGATGAAAGGCCATGGCGATTTTGGCCGAATTGATCATTTTGCCTTTGGCCGTGCCGGGATGGACGTTGACGCCTTTGAAGGTGATTTTGGCGGCGGCGGCGTTGAAGCTCTCGTACTCCAGCTCTCCAAGCGGACCGCCGTCTACGGTATATGCATAGGAGGCGCCAAACTTGGCGACGTCAAATTTATGCGGTCCCCGGCCGATTTCTTCGTCCGGCGTAAAGGCGACACGTATCTTGCCATGCTTGATTTCCGGATGGGCCAGCAAATAGGCCATAGCCGTCATAATTTCGGCGATGCCCGCTTTGTTGTCCGCACCGAGCAGCGTGGTGCCGTCTGTGGTAATCAGCGTATGCCCCTGGTAATGGCTCAGTTCCGGGAAGCTTGCCGGTGTCAGAACCACATTCAGCGCCTCATTCAGTACAATATCCTTGCCATCATAGTTCTCGATCACCCGCGGCTTCACATCCTTGCCCGTGAAATCGGTGGCAGTGTCCAGATGCGCCAGGAAGCCGATGGTCGGAACCTCCTTGTCAGTATTGGCAGGCAGGGTCGCCATGACATAAGCATGCTCGTCCACCGTAACTTCCGTCAGACCCAGCTCCTGCAGTTCTTGCACCAGTTTATGGGCCAGCTCCAACTGTCCCGGGGTGGATGGGCAGGTGTCGCTGTCCTCATTCGATTGGGTATCCATAGTGGCGTATGAAATAAAACGCCCGATCAGCTCGTCCTTCAAATCCGGTCAGCTCCTTTGTTCAAATCAGATGTTCTCACTATATACTATCACTTTATATTATCACTTTCTGCACCGGGACTCATCCTGCCCGTGCTGCAAGAAATCTGCTCATTAACGTACAGCCAGCGGCTCCGCACGGACGAGGGACGCCGATAACAGATAACGGTCGGGGGCGGGGCCGACATAACCAAAGGGATAGCAGGTGATCAGTGTAAGGATCGGCTCATCGCTGTGCTTAATGGCTCCGCGTGCCTTATCATCCACAATGATGCTGCCGGTTACCTCATAAATGAATTTGCCATCGGCGGTTTCGGCCTCAATCCGGTCCCCGACCACAAGCTCGCCAAGACCACGGAAGACGGTGTCGCGGTGTCCGGCCAGCACACTGTTGCCGCTTGCGCCGATTGCCGCGCTGCCTTCATAGTGTCCGGCGCCCTTTTTGAGCTGTGTTTTTCCCGTACCCGCCAGAATAGCTACCCTTTTACCCAGCTTTGGAAAATAAATCTCCCCGATCACCTCACCCTCTGCATATTCTGCTTGGCCGCTGATTGCGGCAGGTGAAGCTTCCGGGCCGGCCGGATCTGCTACTTCTGCTGAATCGGCCATTTCGGCTGTCAGTGGAATTTCTTCTTCGGCGTGCACAGGTACGGCTGCGGCTTCCTCCCTCTTTTTTGCCCATTCATTCAGTGCCTGCAGGGCCTCTGCCGGCGCCTTGAAGACCTGAATGGCCGAGTACACCAGCACAGACAAAGAGAGTATGAGAATCAGCTTCACGGCAAGGGCCAGGCCGGAATGCTTCTTCTGCATACTCTCTCCTCCAGACGGTTAATCCGTTATTTCTTGGTCTTTAGTTTGCGTAGTGCGACAATGCTGAGTACGGCGACGATCAGGCTGACGGCGATCAGGTTATACCATGGACCGGCAGTGTCCGGCAGGTCTCCGTCCTCTTCCGGACCGGCGAGCGGAAGTTCATCCTCCTCCAGAGCAATCTCCGGATCAGGCGAAGGCGTAGCACCCGTATTCACGGCCCCGTCATTGGAAGTATCCGGTGAAGGTGTAGCTTCCTCTCCGCCGCCCAGTGGAACAGGGTCATCCCCAATGGTTACTTCTGTGGCGGCTGGTGAAGCAGTTGCGGGCGGTGTCGGTGAAGCTGTCTGGCCCGGCGTGCTTACCGGCGGGCTGGTAGGAGCGGTCGCCGTAGCTGTCGGTGCCGTTGTCGGCGATGCCGTTGGCGTAGCACTCACCTCAGGCGTACTGGAAGCAGTCGCCGTCGGCGTAGCACTCACCTCAGGTGTACTGGAAGCAGTCGCCGTCGGTGTAGCACTCACCTCAGGTGTACTGGAAGCAGTCGCGGTCGGCGTTGCACTCACCTCAGGCGTAGCAGTCGCGGTCGGCGATGCTGACGGCCCGGCGGTCGGGTCCGGCACCGCAGAAGCGGAGAAGTCGAAGACGATGCTCGCCGCCTTCCCTTGATACTCATTTCCCGCTTCCTTGGGGAAAATGACGTCCATGCGGATTTTTTCTTGTCCGCCCCCGGGCAGGCTGCCGATCGCGACCCGGCCCTCTGCGTCGCTCATGGCGCCGGAGTAGAGGATTACTCCCTCTTTTTCAAGCGTCATCTGCAGAATATTGAATAAATCCAAGCTTCCGGACTGATATTTGAAGTCTACATAATAGGTGAATTTCTCATTACCATCATTAATGACAGTGTACTCCGAAGTCATCTCATCACCCGGCTGCATATTATCCATCACCGCTTGGCTTGCCGTATGCGAGTTGACCTTCAGTTTAATCGTATCTTCCGCGCTTACCCCTCCGGCATGCCACACGACACCGGCTAGAATGATCAGAATATAGGCCCCGATAAAAACCGAGTGGTATTTCATCCTCACGTTCTCCGCTCCTTTCGTCTGGAGGCATCTGCACCTGCGCCTCCGCATCCGGCGACACTTTTCCACTCTATTCGGGCAAATTCTGCTGATGCCGTCGAAATAGGTGGTATCTTGAAGGACTACTAAATCGGCGCCCGGGTTGACGGAGCAGAGAAGCTGGAGCGCACAATATATGTATGTTCGTTATAACGAATAAGTTCAGTATAATCAAAATTCTAAATAAAGAGAAGTGCTGTGTGATGCTAATTATGCTTGAAATAACACATTAACCCTTAGTATTAGTATGTTATCGCGTTTTCACTTCTTGCTGCTTCGTTTTTCTTTACATATCTTTGTTTGTGGTGATTCTTATAACGAACGAATGCTTGTCTATCACGTTAAAAAAGCAAGGGACAGCCAAGAGCGGTATACACCGTCTCTCAAGACTGTCCCTTGCTTGCCGCTCTTTGCGGTTAGTTGGTTCTGAAGACCTCCGCCACAAGCTCATATGAGCGCAGTCGCGCGGAATGGTCATACATCTGCGAAGCGATAATAAACTCGTCAGCATCCGTTTCCTCGGCAATCCGCAGCAGACGCTCCTTGAGCGAGGATGAATCCCCTGCGATGGAATATTGCTGCTTATCCAGCAGGAGCGCCTTCTCCTGTGGAGACCAGATGCCTTCCATACTGTCTACCGGAGGCTGCAGCTTACCAGTACGGCCGCGGATGATATTCAGAAATTGCTGCTGCTGGGAAGTGGCCAGATAGCGAGCTTGTTCCGCGGTATCAGCTGCGGTAATACCGAGCCCTACCATGACATGCGGCTTATCCAGTACAGCCGAGGGCTTGAAGCCGGTGCGGTAGAGATGCAGTGCAGGCAGCAGATAGTCCGGCGCGAAATGGCTGGCAAAAGCGAACGGCAATCCGAGCTGGGCTGCCAGCTGGGCGCTGAAGCCGCTGGAGCCCAGCAGCCAGATCGGCACGTTCAGGCCCTCCCCGGGAAAAGCGCGTACGCCGAGCGGCCGCGAACCCGCGCCGTCAGGATCAAAGAACGCGCGCAGCTCGCTGAGCTGCTCGGGGAATTCGTTGCCGGTGGTGCCAAGCCCGCGCCGCAGTGCTCTGGCCGTAGCCTGGTCCGAGCCGGGCGCCCGGCCGAGGCCCAGATCGATCCGGCCGGGATACAGTGACTCCAGCGTGCCGAATTGCTCGGCAATCACCAGCGGAGCGTGGTTCGGCAGCATAATGCCGCCGGAACCGACGCGGATGCTGCGGGTCCCGGCTGCGACATGCCCGATGACAACCGATGTAGCGGAGCTGGCGATGCCCGGCATATTATGATGCTCGGCCAGCCAGAAGCGGCGGTAGCCCCAATCTTCGGCATGGCGGGCCAGGTCCAGTGTGTTATTTAAAGAATCCGCGGCTGTGCCGCCCTCCACGATGGGTGACAGGTCCAGCACGGAAATAGGTATATCCTTCAATTGCTTCACCAAAATTACCTCCCTGCTTCGGAATATGCAATACTTAGCAGTATTTGCAATGGAGATTGAAACTACCCGGTAATTATAACATGAAATAATATTATTTACACACTTTAAGTAAGTTGTAATCACTTCGGAGAGAGGCGTACAACGAGTGGACAGACCAGAAAATAAACTGCGGACAGGCACATCAAAAAAAAAATGTAAGCGGTACCAAAAAGCTCTTGTCAACCGTTGGGCCCCTTGCTATAATCCCTTTGAAAAGCTTTTCTCAAAGGAAGTTGCTGCAATGAAGCCTACGATTAGAGATGTCGCCAAGCTGGCAGGAGTATCCATCAGCACGGTGTCCAGAGTCATGAATGCGCCGCATACGGTAGTCGAGGATAAGCGTGCCCGTGTTATGGAGGCTATTGCGCAGCTGCGCTATCAGCCCAACGGTTTCGCCAGAGGCCTGATTTACAAGAAGTCTTACACGCTGGGCCTGCTGATTCCCGATATTGAGAATCTGTATTTCTCCGGTGTCATCCGGGGAATGCAGGATGCCTGCATTAAGCTGGGCTACAGTCTGATGATCTGCAATACCGACCGCGATAAGGAACGCCTGCTGTCATATATCGATGCTTTTCACGAAAAGCAGGTGGACGGTATTGTATTTGCCAGCGACGTGCTGTACCCGGAGTACTATGAGAAGTTGATCGGATGCCGGATTCCATTCGTGCTGGTATCTTCGCATTCCGATGAATTCGATGTGCCCTCCGTGGAGGTGGACGATGAGCAGGCTGCATACGATGCGGTCAAGTTCCTGATCGAGCTCGGGCACCGGGAGATTGGCATGATCGGCTTCAACCATGACAACTCCGTAGCGGGACCGCCCCGGTATGAGGGATTCGTGCGAGCGCTGACGGAAGCGGGACTTGTGCGCAATATTTCGAAGGCACGCTTTGCCAACCACCGGTTTGAGCATGCCTATCAAGCGGCGCATGAACTGTTCGGAGCCTACCCGGAGCTTACCGCCGTATTCTGTGTGGCCGATGAATTCGCAATGGGCACGATCTCGTATTTGAAGGACCGCGGTATTATGGTTCCGGGGCAAGTATCGGTAATCGGCTTCGATAATTTGCGGATGGCGGGTATGTTTATTCCCAAGCTGACTACGATTGCCCAGCCCATTTACCAGTTAGGCTACCGGGCGGCGGAGAAGCTGCATGAGCTGTTAACCACCGGCGCAGTGGCTGTAACCAAAGAAAAGCTGGATCATAAGCTGATTGTAAGAGAATCCTCAAGGGAGAGGGCATAAATTCGCCTGCACAATCATCCGGGCGGCTGCGGAAATCCGGAGAAATCCCCACTATTCTGAAAAGCTTTTCACAGTGAAATGCAAGGTCAGCTCTGCAGCCGGCAGGTTGAAAGAGGCAGCAAAAAAGATTTGAAAATTGCAGCTAAAGAGTATTGGAAACGTTTGAACACTATGGTAATATGGAAATGTAAGCGCTATACAACCTCATAATTCCTGCCTTCGTTTTTTGAATACAACCCATCCTTTTCTCTGAAAAGCTTTGCAAGGAGGTGACGACTGCCAGTTCGGATTCATCCGAGGTCAAGCGGAAGAGCAATCTCTAAATCATTCAAAGGGGATGTATGAAAAGATGAAAAAAGCTCCTGGACGCAAGCTGTCTCTGGCCATGACGCTGGGCTTATCCTTTACTCTGCTGCTTAGTGCCTGCGGCGGCAACGGCAATGGCAACAACAACGCGGCTCCTACCGACCCTCCGGCAGCAACCAACACCCAAAATTCAGGTAACAACGCAGAACCGACAAACAACGGTGGAACCGAGACCGCCGACTCTCCGCTGGCGGCAGCGATGAACGGCGATTATAAAGGCACCAAAGTCTCCATGTTCGGCCCGTTCGTGGACGCCGACCAGGTGAAGTTCGAGAGCAGCATCAAGGAGTTTGAAGAGAAGACAGGCATCGACATCCAATATGAAGGCTCCAAAGAGTTCGAAGCCACCATCAACGTCCGCGTAGACGGCGGCAATGCCCCGGATATCGCTGACTTCCCGCAGCCCGGCCTGCTCGCTTCCATTGCCAAGACCGGCAAGGTCATTGATCTGACCGGCGTGCTGGACCAGGAGAAGCTGAAGGCCAACTATAATCAGAGCTGGCTGGATATGTCCATGATGGACGGCAAGGACGGCAAGATTATGGCCGGGATCTGGAACCGCAGCAATGTGAAGAGCCTGGTATGGTATCCGAAGAAGCAGTTTGAGGAAGCCGGATATACCGTACCGCAGACCTGGGATGAGCTGATGGCGCTGACTGAGCAGATCGCCAAGGACGGCGACCCGGCCTGGACCATCGGCATTGAGAGCGGAGCGGCCACCGGCTGGCCGGCTACCGACTGGGTGGAGAACATCATGCTGCGGACCACAACGCCTGAGAATTATGATAAGTGGGTCAGCGGCGAGCTGCCGTTTACTTCGCCTGAAGTGAAGAATGCCGTGGAGATTATGTCGAAGATCTGGCTGAACGAGGACTATGTATACGGCGGCACCAAATCCATTGTGACGACCGCATTCGGCGATGCGCCGAAGCCGATGTTCGATAACCCGCCGAAGGCCTGGTTCAATATGCTCGGTAACTTCATCACCAGCTTCTTCCCGGAAACGGCCAAGGTCGACGAAGACTATGACTGGTTCTATCTGCCGCCGATTGATGAGCAGTACGGTAAGCCGGTATTGGTTGCAGGCGATATTTACGCGATGTTCAACGACCGGCCGGAGGTCCGTGCCGTGATGGAATTCTTCACCACCGGCGAATCGATCAAGAACTGGGTGCAATCCGGCGGAGTCATCGCGCCGATGAACGATGCTTCACTGGACTGGTATACCTCCGAATCCGACAAACGGATGGCGCAGCTCGTGCAGGATGCTTCGACGCTCCGCTTCGACGGCTCTGACCTGATGCCCGGCAGTGTGGGCGCCGGCACCTTCTGGAGAGGCATGACCGACTATATCAGCGGTACGGCTACGCTCGATGATGCACTGAAACAGATTCAGGAGGGCTGGAATAATTAACGGTTAGCCAGGTAAAGCAAGAGTGGAAGAAGAGGGACAGCGGGCATACGAATCGTTCTGTCCCTCTTCTTGTATGCTCGCGAGCTGTTTCAATTAGGAGGTACTGATATGGAGACTCAACTGAAGCGTAGCCCGGGAACCGGAGATCCGCAGACAAGGCAGAGAATCAGCGCGGGAGCGGTGCTGCTCTCCCTGCTGGTCTTGCTTGGCAACATTGCGGTCAACGGGGCGATCTTTGTATTCTTCCGCGATTCCACTCTGAATCCGCTGATAACGGCAGTGCTGGCTGTGCTGTGGGGTGTGCTCGGCATCTACCTGATTTACTATACGCTTAACTGGGCGGCCGAGCGGTATCCGGAGCGCCTCCGGCGGCGTATTCTGCCTTTTATCTTCGTCGGGCCGGCGGTGCTGCTGCTGGGCTGGCTGCTGGTGCTGCCTGCGCTGCGGACACTGTACTTAAGCTTCTTCAACGCTTCCTCGGAGAAATTCGTCGGGCTGGCCAATTATGCGGCGATATTCAGCGACCGGCTCATGGGCACGGCCCTGCGCAACAACCTGCTCTGGGTATTCGTGGGAACGCTGGCTTGCGTCGCCCTCGGCCTGCTGATTGCCATTCTGGCCGACCGCAGCAGCTTTGAGAAGCTCGCCAAATCCATTATCTTCATGCCGATGGCCATCTCCTTCGTCGCCGCCGGCGTCATCTGGAAATTCGTATACTACTATCAGCCGGGCACCGAGCAGATCGGCCTGCTCAATGCGATCGTCACCGCCTTCGGCGGGGAGCCGCAGGCCTGGACCAGCATGCTGCAGCCGTGGAACAACTTTTTCCTCATTCTTATTCTCATCTGGATGCAGACCGGGTTCGCGATGGTCATCTTCTCCGCAGCCATCAAAGGGGTGCCCGAGGATATTCTGGAGGCGGCGCGCGTAGACGGGGCGGGGGAGATCAAGACCTTTTTCCGCATTATGATTCCTTATATCTCCACCACCATATTGACAGTGACCACCACCATTATTGTCTTTACGCTGAAAATATTTGACGTCGTCATGGTGATGACGGGCGGTCAATACGATACGGAAGTCGTAGCCACGCAGTTCTACCGGCAGTTCTTTATGTACCGCAACTTCGGTTACGGCTCGACGCTGGCCATTGTGCTGCTGATTGCGGTAACCCCGGTAATTCTGATCAATCTGCGCCAGTTCCGCAAGCAGGGGGGATTCTGATGGTCAAGCGCAAACGGAAGCGCGGTAAGCTCGTTGTCAATCTGGTATTAGGGATTATTTGCTTCATCTGGCTGGTTCCGACGCTCGGGCTGTTCATCTCCTCCTTCCGACCGGCGGCAGATATACTGCAGAGCGGCTGGTGGAAGGTATTCCCCCATCAGGAATATACGGCGGGCGAGACACTGCAGCTCTCCAAGGAGGTGGATCTGCGCGGGCCGATTGAGGTGAACGGCAGGACCTACACCGATGAACAGCTGAAGGCCGGCGTAGAAGCGGACGGCAAGCAGCTGATCTGGGAGAACCGCCGGGCCCGTACCGTCAATGTCCAGGAGCAGGGCTGGAAGACCGTGCCTGACCTGACGATCGACAACTATAAGAATGTGTTATCCGGGAAGGAATACAAGCTGAAGGAAGCGGACGGCAGCGAAACGGTGCAGAAGGGCACGGGGCTGTCACAGGCATTCTGGAATACGCTGACGATTGCCGTTCCGGCAACAGTGATCCCTGTGCTGATCGCCTCTTTTGCCGCATACGCCTTCGCCTGGCTGCGCTTCCCGGGCCGTAAAATGCTGTTTGTCATGATCATCGCCATGCTGGTGATTCCGCTGCAGGTGGCGCTGATCCCGGTGCTTAAGGATTACACGGCGCTGGGACTGAACGGCAGCTACCTTGGCATCTGGCTGGCGCATACCGCCTTTGGGCTGCCGCTGGTGACCTACTTTATGTATAACTTTATCAGCCAGCTTCCGAAGGATCTGTTTGAATCGGCATTCATTGACGGAGCAAGCCATTTCACTATATTCAGCCGGCTTATTCTGCCGCTGTCTGTACCGGCATTGGCCTCGATTGGCATCTTCCAGTTCCTCTGGGTGTGGAATGATTATCTGGTCTCGCTGATCTTTATCGGCAACCAGCCGTCGGTACAGGTGATGTCCATGAAGATTGCCGATCTCGCCGGCTCGCGGGGCAATGACTGGCATCTGCTCACCTCCGCCGCCTTCATCTCGATGCTGATGCCGCTGGCGATCTTCTTCCTGCTGCAGAAGTATTTCGTGCGCGGGCTGATGGGCGGATCAGTCAAGGGCTGACGGTAAGCGGATAAGGATATGAGAACATAAGCGGACGGGAGGACTGCGCAAGATGACAATGAAACCATATGAACATCCTCCGGCGTTGTATCCATACGAGGAATGGAATCTGTCCGAGGATGCTTATGAAGACGAGCATAATCAGCGGAGCGAAAGCGTATTTGCCCTGGGCAACGGCTATATCGGCATGCGGGGGAATTTCGAGGAAGGTTACCATGGAACACTGGGCACCTCGGTTGCGGGCAATTATTTGAACGGCTTCCACGACTGGGAGCCGGTCCGTTATCCGGAAGGCGCCTACGGCTATCCGGACCGTAACTACGCGATGCTTAATGTAGCCGATGCGCGGATCATTGAGCTGGATATCGCGGGCCAGACATTTCATCTCGGGCACGGGACGATCCACCGCTACCGCCGATGGCTCGATATGCAGGGCGGTATGCTTCACCGCGAGGTAGACTGGGAGTCGCCCGCCGGCCACCGCGTGCGGCTGCGCATCCGGCGGATGGTCCCGCTGCGGCACAAGCATCTGGCGGTCATCGATTACGAAGTGACAGCCTTGAACTTCGGCGGTGCCCTGACTCTCCGTTCGGGGATTGACGGAGAGATTGTGAAGACAGCGGGCGGGGCTGACCCCCGCCTGGGCTCAGGCTCGGGAGAGCCGAGCCTGCTGCCGGAGGACGCTGGCTTCACGCCGCAGACAGGGACGCTGTGGCTGAAGCAGCGGACGCGCCGTACCGGCTTCGCGCTGCTGACGGCGGCGAGGCATGAGCTGCGCGCGTCTTCCGGCCAGCCGGCGGGATGGGAGCGGAATGGACAGAGACTGACCGCCAGCTTCAGCGTAATGCTGGAGCAGGGTGAAACGGCGGCGCTGACGAAGTACATCGCGTACCACACTTCCCAGGATGAGGCGGAGGAGTCGCTGCCGTCCCGCAGTTCTGCGGTGCTGGAGCAGGCGGCCTGCAGCGGGTTCGCACGGCTGGCCGCAGAGCAGAGGGTCTATCTGGACCTCTTCTGGGGCCGTGCCGATGTGGAGATATTCGGTGACCCTGCACTGCAGCAGGGGCTGCGCTTCAACGCCTTCCAGCTGCTGCAGTCCACAGGCAAGGACGGGCGGACCAATATCGCCGCGAAGGGTCTGACCGGCGAGGGCTATGAAGGGCATTATTTCTGGGATACGGAAATGTATATGCTCCCCTTTTTCATCTACAACAAGCCCGAAATTGCCCGGGCTTTGCTGGAGTTCCGTTATGTCACTCTTGGCAAAGCCCGTGAACGGGCAGCGGTAATGTCACAGCAAGGGGCGCTGTATCCGTGGCGCACCATCGGCGGCGAGGAGAACTCTGCCTACTTTCCGGCAGGAACCGCGCAGGCGCATATCAATGCCGATATCGCGTATGCGCTTAAGCAATATGTGCAGGCAACGGGTGATACGGGGTTTCTGGCAGCCAAGGGGGCGGAAGTGCTGTTCGAGACCACTCGCTTCTGGGCCGATCTGGGTTACTATAATCCGGCACGCGGCGGAGCCTTCTGTATAGATGCCGTTACGGGACCGGATGAGTACACGGCCATCGTCAATAACAATGCCTACACTAACCTGATGGTGCAGAACCAGCTGTATTATGCTGTGGAGACCGCAGAGCTCCTGCAGCAGGAGTACCCGGGAGACTACGAGCGGCTGCAGCGGGAGATTGCTCTGGGTGCAGAGGAAATATCGGCCTGGCGGGAAGCGGCTGAGCGCATGTACATTCCCTTTGACGAGAAGCTGGGCATTTATGCACAGGATGACACCTTTCTGAGTAAAAAGAAATGGGATTTCGCAGGCACACCTGCGGACAAATACCCGCTGCTCCTGCACTACCACCCGCTGGTGATCTACCGGCACCAGGTATTAAAGCAGGCCGATCTGGTGATGGCGCTGTTTCTGCTGGGCGAGCAATTCAGTATCGAGGACAAGAAGCGCAATTATGCGTACTATGAGCCGCTCACGACGCATGATTCCTCCCTCTCTCCCTGCATCCACAGCATCGTCTCCGCAGAGATCGGAGATCTCAGAGGCGCTTATGCCTATTTCGGGCACACGGTGCGGATGGATCTCGACGACATCAACCGCAATGCCAAGGACGGGCTGCATATGGCCGCCATGGCCGGCTCATGGATGTCCATCGTCAACGGCTTTGCAGGGATGCGGCAGAGCGGGGGCAAGCTCCGCTTTGCTCCGGCCCTTCCGGAAGAGTGGGCAGGCTACCGTTTCAAGGTTACATTCCGCGGCCGGCTTCTGGAGGTTGAAATTAACCGCAGTTCCGCTGTCTACACACTGCTGGAGGGTGAGGAGCTGGAGCTGCATCACCGGGACCGCCTGCTGAGGCTTGAACTTGCTGAACCGGTAACGGTTGCCCAGCCCTAAGGCGGGCTGACGGCGGAGCCGGTGGCTCCGGCCGGAGCGGCTGAAATACCCCGCCTTGCTTCCCGAGGGAGCTGGGCGGGGTGTTCCCGCTTCGTTGGAGATGAAGTGGTTTTATTATGTACGACTAAATTCGACACGCTTCATTGTTAAGCGCGCAATTTGTTGTTGCTCGCGGGTAATCGGTCTCTGGGCCATCATCCTCCGGCCATCAGGACAATCGAACCGGTGAGCGTCCAGAACATAGCTGCAAAGCATAACGAAGCAAGGATTCTTCTCCCCTCGGACATGCGCTCCGGCAAGAGCAGCAGCATAAACAGAAATGCAAGCGGAAAACTGAAATAAAGAGCAAAATATCCGATAATGACCTCCATTGTTCTCCCCCTCTAATTTCACAAAATAAAAATAACCACCAGACGTTTCCTTATTCTAACATATACGGCTGTTTTATATTTTCAGGTTTCCTCATATAATTGGGATAGGCCATTAGCGGTTCAGGGATATATTTTACAATGAATCTTATTTACTAATAACTTAATTAAGCTTATAAATAAATTAAATAGAAAACCCTGAAGACGAATGAACGCGGTGCAGCAGGCTGCGCAAAAGGAGGATGGGGCCAAGGCGGCAGGAATCCGTAATTTTCGAAGAATCCCGTTATTTACTTTGCGACAGAGGAATGGGAGTGTGCGAATGGGCGTTAGGGGATTTCAGCTCAGGGTGTTGACCGGTTGGCTTGCACTATTCTTGATTATCGCCGGGGCGGCATTGCCGGGTTCTGTATATGCGAGTGCAGCCGCTGAGGCGCACCCGTTACAAAATGTGCTCATTCTGCATTCCTACCAGAAGGGCTTCGCCTGGACGGATGATCAGGGTGCGGGCATTGAGGAGCAGCTCAAAGAGGCTGGAAACGCACCGGTGATTTACAGCGAGTATATGGATTGGAAACGTTATCCCAGCAGTGAAAGCCTGGAGCATTTCTATCAGATAGTCAAGTTCAAATACCAGGACGTCCACATTGATGCCATCATCACGACCGATGACGCGGCGCTCAGCTTTGCTATGAAATACCGCGGGGACATACTGAACGATGCTCCGATTATTTTCAGCGGAATCAATGAGCTTGGGGCAGCGGGCTTGCAGGATAAGGGCAATCTGACCGGCGTCATTGAATCCATCGCACCTGCGCAGACGGTGAAGCTCGCACTGGAAATCAATCCGGAACTCCGCAAAGTCTATGTCGTGTTCGATAACTCCGAAAGCGGACTCTCGACAGGACAAATGGTCATGGAGCAGATATCCGCACTGGAACCGCAGCTGCAGGTAGTGCCGATGAACACCTTCTCCAATGAAGAAATTATGGATCAGGTCTCCAGGCTTTCCTCGGACAGCATCGTACTGATGACTACATATTATAGCGACTCTACCGGCAGAATTACCGAGTTCGAGCATTTCTCCAGCGAGCTGGCGGAGCGCAGCAGCGTGCCTGTATATCATATTTATGATTTTGGCCTGGATCACGGGGCTTTCGGCGGCAGTCTTATCAGCGGCCGGATTCAGGGACAGACAGCGGCAGAGCTGGCTCTGCGCGTTCTCTCAGGAGAGGCAGCCGGCGACATTCCCCTGGTGTCGGGCAGCAGTCTTCGGCAGGTGTTTGACTACAATGAACTGCAGCATTTCGGTATACCGGTGACCAGGCTGCCGGCAGGCAGCGAAGTGATCAACAAGCCTTTTTCCTTCTATGAAACCTATAAGGGGCTGGTGCTCGGCATTATTGCCGCGTTTACGGTGCTGGTGGTCTTTATTCTCGTTCTCTTGTTCTACGTACAGCTCGTGAAGAAGATACGGCGCAATCTTGAACAAAGCAATGAACGCTTCAATCTGGCCACTTACGGCGCGGATGCCGTGATCTGGGATGTGGATATGGAGACGATGGAGTATTACTTCTCTGACAGCTGGTATGAGCTGCTTGGCTATGAGCGCGATGAAGTCGGGGAGCGCCACGGCGGCTGGAAAAAGCTGATTCATCCCCAGGATGCCGAGGAGGAGAACCGTCAGCAGAGGCTCCATTTGGACGGTCGTACCGCGTATTACTACGCCGAGTTCCGGTTGCGGGGCAAATCGGGCGAATACAAATGGTTTCAAGCCCGGGGCAAGGTGCTGCGCAGCCCGCAGGGCGGGTATGTCCGCTTCGCCGGCTCAATGGTTGATGTGAGCGACCGCAAGGGCGTGGAGAACAAGCTGCAAATGAGCTATCAGGAGCTTGAGCAGACCTATGAGGAGCTGACGGCTCTTCAGGACGAACTGCTGGAGCAGTATAACAAGGTTGTAGAGAATGAGTCGCTTCTGCGGATCAGCGAAGAGAAGTACAGGCTGCTTGCTTATAATGACGCATTAAGCGGCCTGCCGAACCGGCTGTCGCTGACGGAAGAGCTGCAGCGCTTCATCCGCCAGCATGCCGGCGGACAGGCGGCGCTGTTCTTCCTCGACATTGATAATTTCAAATATATCAATGATACGATGGGCCACAGCTTCGGTGATGAACTGCTCGTGCAGGTCGGAGAGCGGCTGCTCGGCTTATCGAACGACAGCAGCCGGCATTTCCGCTTCGGCGGGGATGAATTTGTCATCCTGTTCCAGAACACCGGCGGACTCTCTGAAGTCATTGCCTATGCGGAGTCACTGGTGCAGGGGTTCAGGGAGCCATTCCAGCTGGAGACCAGCACCGTGCATATTTCCGCCAGCATCGGGATCGCCCAATATCCGGAGAATGGCAACAATGCCGAAGAGCTGCTCAAGAATGCCGACATTGCCATGTATAAAGCCAAGGACGCGGGCAAAGGGGTATACGTCATCTATGGACAGGATATGCAGCAGCATTTCGATGACCGGATGATTATAGAGAGTCATCTGCGGAATGCAATCGCGAACAATGAGCTGTCCCTCCATTACCAGCCGCTGGTGGATACCCGCTCGGGCGAGGTGTGGGGCTTCGAGGCGCTGATCCGTTGGCACAGTCCGGAGCTCGGGCAGGTATCACCGCTGACGTTCATCCGCGTAGCCGAGGATTGCCGGCTGATCGTTCCGATCGGTGAGTGGGTGCTGCGCACCGCCTGCAGCTTCATTAAGGGCTTGCAGGATCTGGGCTACCCTCATTACCATATTTCGGTCAACATTTCCGTCATTCAGCTGATGCTGGACGACTTTGCCGATATGGTCCTGGATGTGCTGCGGGATACGGGGCTCGCGCCGGAATTCCTGGAGCTGGAGATTACGGAGTCGATCTTTATGGAATCGTTCGAGGCGATCAGCTTGAAGCTGGAGACGCTCAAGGCGCTGGGAATCGGCATTGCGCTCGACGATTTCGGTACCGGCTACTCCTCGCTCAGCTATCTGAAGCAGCTGCCGATTACTACCCTGAAGATCGACAAATCGTTCATCGACAGCATTGATTCGCCGAATAATATGTCGCTGGCAAGCTCCATCGTCACCATCGGCCATGATATGGGATTGAATGTGACCGCCGAAGGCGTGGAGACACCCGAGCAGCTTGCATTCCTTGAACGTACCCGCTGCGACAAGATCCAGGGTTATTACATCAGCCGGCCGATTCCGCAGCAGGAGGTGGCGGAATGGGTGGCGGACCGCTGTGCCTGCTGATCCGGGTTGTGTCGGATGAACAGGCGTTCAGCTAATCCGGCCAGACCGCTGTGGCCTGCTATTTCAGCAGCTTGCGGGCCAGCTTGATTTTGTCGCCGTAAGGCGGGTAGACGACGCCCAGATCCGGCTTTGTACCCCGGTCAACAACGCTCTTGCGGTGTGAGAACACCTCGAAGCTGTGCTGTCCGTGATACCCGCCGATGCCGGAGTGCCCGACGCCGCCGAACGGCAGATGGGGGCTGGCTACATGGGAGATGGTATCATTGACGCAGCCTCCCCCGAACGAGATCCGGCCAAGCACTTCACGGCGGGTCTGCTTGTCCTCGGTGAACAGATACAGCGCCAGCGGCTTCGGACGGCTGTTAATGGCCGCGATGGCCTCATTCAGATCCTCATATTCCATAATCGGCAGTACAGGGCCGAAGATCTCTTCCTGCATGGCGGCATCGCTCCATTCTGCCGGGAACAGCAGGGTCGGTGCGATATAACGGTCTTCCGCAATCACTGTTCCCCCGAAGATCAGCTTATGCTTATCCTGCTCGATCAAACCGGCGATCCGCTGCAGCTGCCGTTCATTCACGATCCGTCCGTAATCGGGATTGCCTTGGGTGTCCTGGCCGTAGAAGTCGGCAATGCTTCTCTGGATCAGAGCAATAAGCTTCTTGGCCACAGCCTTATGGACCAGCAGATAATCCGGGGCGATACAGGTCTGGCCGACGTTGATAAGCTTGCCCCAGACAATGCGCTTGGCCGCAATCTCCAGATTGGCGGACGGGTCGACGATCACCGGACTTTTTCCGCCCAGCTCAAGGGTAACAGGGGTGAGGTTCTTGGCTGCGGCTTCCATGACGATTTTGCCGACGGGAACGCTTCCTGTGAAGAAGATATAATCGAACGGGGCGTGAATCAGCGCCCCGGTGGTCTCCTTCTCTCCTTGCACCACCGAAATATAGCGGCGGTCAAAGGTCTCCCCGATCATCTCCTCCACCACAGCGGCTACGGCGGGTGTGCTCTCCGAGGGCTTCAACACGGCGCAGTTGCCGGCGGCCATCGCCCCGATCAGCGGCTCGATCAGCAGCTGGAACGGATAGTTAAACGGGCCGATAATCAGCACAGTCCCGTAAGGCTCACTGTAAATCCGGCTGCGTGCCGGGAAGATGTGCAGCGGTGACCGGACCTTCACCGGCTTCATCCAGCGTTTCAAATGCTTCATCATGTAGCCGATGCTGTCCAGCGTAAAGCCGATTTCCGTCGCATAGGCTTCGAATTCACTCTTGCGCAGATCCTGCTGCAGGGCGGCGATAATCCGCGGCTCATACTTGCGGATCGCTTCCTTCAGCTTTCCGAGCTGCCGGAGCCGGAAATCAGCTTCCCGTGTCGCCCCCGTATGAAACCACTTTTTGTGCTCCGCCAGTAAATCCTCCGCTGCCTGCGGTGTCAAGCTTTCCATCCGCTATTCCTCCGTTCCATGAATGAGAATCCATGATTAATGTTCTGTTCGCATATATGCAGACATCGCCTTGCGATTCAGCAAGGTAACACCGGTTCCCTTGAACTCGATCCAGCCCATGCCGCGCAAATAGCCCAGCTCCCGGGACAGCGAGGGGCGTGCGGTGTTGAGATGCTCGGCCCATTCCTTCCGGCTGAAGGGCAGTGTGATGTCTTCGCTTTTCTGCTGGGCCGCCTGTTCCAGAAGAAAGCCGAGCACACGCCGGCGGAGCGAGCCGGCCGAGAGAATTTCGATTTTGCGGTTCACCAGCACCAGCCGTTCAGACAAATTCTCGATAAAGCGGGTCAGCATGTCCGTGTCGGCGGTGAACAGGCGCAGCAGCTCCGCTTTGCTGATGAACATGATCGTGCAGGGACTGGCGGCGGTTACGGTAGCGGGAACGACATTCTCCCGCCGGAACAGAACGGCTTCGCCGATGGTCTGTCCTCCGCTAAGATGGGCGATGGTGACACCGGTGCCGGTCGGATGGCTCTTCTGCACCTCAACACGGCCCTCCAGCACGATGCCGAGCCGGTCGGCACGGTCGCCTTCGGCCAGGATAAGCGCATTTTTGGGATAGCTGTGCACGGTATAGCTCATATGCTGCAGCAGCGCTTCCATTTCCTTGGCCGTTTTGCCGCGGAAGAGCAGACAGGACAGCAGGACAGCGGGATCTGGTCGCATTTTTTTCCTCCCTCGGCGAATATTTGGTAACATCCGTTACCGATTATATGGCGAAAGTCTACTACAATTAACTGTAACTGTAAAGGCAGGACGAGTGGTCGTGGCCTTCATGGATAATCCCAATCAAGGAGTGAGCGAGAGATGAGCACCATGTTTTGTTTTCAATGTCAGGAAGCGGCTAAAGGAACGGGCTGTACAATTCAGGGGGTATGCGGCAAAACCAGTGAAGTGGCAGGGCTGCAGGATTTGCTGATTTATACGCTGAAGGGCATCGCCATCTTTGCGCGCGGCGGCCGGGAACAGGGAATGACAGATGCGGCAACGGACAAATTTATCATAGAGAGCTTGTTCATAACGATTACGAATGCCAATTTCGACCCTGAAAGCATTACGGGTAAAATCAAAGAAGGACTGGCACTCCGCGACCGCTTGCGCGAGCGGCTGCAGATCGCCGGAATACAGGTTCCGCTCGCTGATCACGATGCTGCGGTCTGGAGTGCAGACAAGGAAGAGGATCTGCTGGCAAAGGCCGAAGCCGTTGGCGTACTGGCCACGGAGCATGAGGATATCCGTTCGCTGCGTGAGCTGCTGACCTATGGGCTTAAGGGTATGGCTGCCTATATGGAGCATGCGGCCGTGCTGGGCTTCCGCGATGAAGGCGCGCATGCGTTCATGGAACTCGGGCTGGCGGCTACGCTGGATGACGGCCTGGGCGGCGACGAGCTGACCGCACTGGTGCTGGAATGCGGCAAATTCGGGGTTGATGTGATGTCCCTGCTGGATTCCGCCAATACTTCAACTTACGGACATCCGGAAATCACTAAAGTAAATATCGGAGTGGGCACCAACCCGGGTATTCTGATCAGCGGCCATGACCTGAAGGATATGGAAGAGCTGCTGAAGCAGACAGAAGGTACAGGCGTGGATGTCTATACGCACAGCGAAATGCTGCCGGCCCACTACTATCCGGCGTTTAAGAAATACAGCCATTTCGTCGGCAACTACGGCAATGCCTGGTGGAAGCAGAACGAAGAATTCGCCAGCTTCAACGGTCCGATTCTGATGACGACGAACTGCATTGTGCCGCCGAAGGACAGCTACAAAGACCGGTTATACACCACCGGAAACACAGGATATCCGGGTGTGCAGCATATTCCAGCCGGCGCGGACGGCGTGAAGGATTTCTCGGCAATTGTGGAGCAGGCTAAGCTTTGTGCGCCGCCGGAAGAGCTTGAGACGGGTGAAATTGTCGGCGGCTTCGCGCATGAAGCCGTGATGAACGTAGCCGATCAGGTTGTGGATGCGGTGAAGACCGGCGCAATCAAGCAATTCTTCGTCATGGCCGGCTGCGACGGACGGATGAAGAGCCGTAACTATTACACGGATTTTGCCTCGGAGCTGCCGGGAGACACCGTCATTCTTACCGCCGGCTGCGCGAAATACAAATATAACAAGCTGCCGCTAGGCGATATTGGCGGAATTCCGCGCGTGCTGGATGCGGGTCAATGCAATGACTCCTATTCTCTCGTAGTGATTGCCCTCAAGCTGAAGGAAGTCTTCGGTCTGGACGATATCAACGATCTGCCGATTGCCTACAATATTGCCTGGTATGAGCAAAAAGCGGTGATCGTGCTGCTCGCACTGCTGCATCTGGGCGTGAAGAATATCCACCTCGGCCCAACGCTGCCGGCCTTCCTGTCGCCGAATGTAGCCAAGGTGCTGGTCGACAATTTCGGTATCGGCGGCATCGGTACCGTGGAAGAGGATCTGGAGAAGTTTCTGGCTGTTGTGTAACAGAATAATTGCGTAGCTAATCACATTTAAGGGCTGTTCTGCAGCGGTCATGCGACCGCGCCGGAACAGCCCTGTTTGCTTGGATAATCAAATATATTCAGCAAGTTAGCGGCCGGCGGGACGCGATTGAATTCTTTCGAAGAGGGTAAATTTAACGGGAGCACACATACATCTTAGGGATAAGGGAGGACTCTTGTTATGTTTTTTCATGTCAAGGAACTGCAGTATCGGGCCAAGCCTGAAAAACCTGATCCGGTCTATGCCCGTAAACTTCAAGAAGTGCTGGGTGGACAATATGGTGAAATGTCCGTCATGATGCAATACCTGTTTCAGGGCTTCAATTGCCGGGCCGAACAAAAATACCGGGATATGCTGCTGGATATCGGGACCGAGGAAATCGGCCATGTGGAGATGCTGTGTACGATGATCGCCCAGCTGCTGGACGGCGCTCCGGCCGCTGAGCTGGATGCTGCAGCCCAGGACCCGCTGCTTGCGGCTGTTATGGGCGGAATGAATCCGCAGCATCTGATTGTATCCGGTATGGGGGCTGCCCCGACTGACAGCAACGGATATCCGTGGAACAGTAAATATATTATTTCCAGCGGCAACCTGCTGGCCGATTTCCGGGCCAATCTCAATGCGGAATCCCAGGGCCTGGTACAGGTTGTACGCCTGTATGAACAGACCACCGACCCTGGCATCCGCGATATGCTCTCCTTCATGATCTCCCGCGATATCTTGCACCAGAACCAGTGGAAGGCGGCGATCGCGGAGATCGAGCAGCTGGAGGGTGTTATCGCGCCGGCCTCCTTCCCGCGCGAGCAGACGGTGGAAGCTGCAACGCGCCAGTTCCTGAACTGCTCCGAAGGCGAAGAGAGCAGCCAGGGCAGCTGGGCCAGCGGTCCGCTGCCGGATGGAACGGGCCACTTCGAGTATGTCGCGAAGCCGGTGCCTCAAGGCGGCGAGCCGTTCCTGGCGCCGCCGGCGGATCATCAGCATTCTACTTTAGGCACAGGTCCGTACATCGTTAATAAAGGTATGGAAAGCCTCTAAAGGCGTCCAGTCCACCGCAGAAGCTACAAACCAAAAGCCCAAAAGGAACGACAAACCAAAAGCATCAGTAAAAAGGCGATCCTGCCCGGTACTGCACCGGGCAGGATCGCCTTTTTGTGCGCTGCTGTCCGCCTGTGGCGGCAGGTCTGCCAACGGTCAGCTGAGCCGGTATACGGCAAACGGCTCGCCGTGGCGGAAGGGGAGGCTGGCCTGCTCCAGCCGCTCCAGTGTGCCGGCGTCCAGCCTCAGGGCGGCGCTCTGCAGGTTCTGCTGCAGCTGCTCGACCCGTGTTGCCCCGACAATGACCGTGGAAACGGCAGGACGCTGCATCAGCCAGGCCAGCGACAATGCAGTGGGCGAGGTGCCGCAGTCAGCGGCGATGGCGCTGACCGTCTTGCCCAGCTCCAGCCGCTCTGGTGTCAGGAAGCGCTGGAAGTTCGGGTCCGTCATGGCTCTGGAGCCGGCGGGCGCCTCCCCGGCGGCCGCATATTTGCCCGTGAGGATGCCTCCGGCCAGCGGGAAATAAGGGATGATGCCAAGACCCTGATCCAGACAAAGCGGCAGCAGCTCGTTCTCCGGCGTCCGGTCAGCCAGTGAGTAGCTGCACTGGATCGAGCTGTATTTCATGAAGCCGCGGGCTTCGCTGATGCCGAGCGCCTTCATCAGCTCCCAGGCGGCGTAGTTGGAGGCGCCGATATAGCGGACCTTGCCGGAGGAGACCATATCATCCAGAGTGCGCAGTGTTTCCTCCAGCGGTGTAGATGGATCGAAGGTATGGATCTGGTACAGATCGACATAATCCGTCTTCAGGCGGCGCAGGCTTCCCTCCAGCTCCAGCATCAAATGGTGACGCGAAGAACCGCAGCCGCCCGGACCCGGATGCCGGGGCAGCCCGGCCTTGGTCGCCAGCACAGCTTCGCTGCGGCGGCCTTCAAGTGCCAGTCCGATGATCCGCTCCGACTCGGTGCCGGCATAGATATTGGCCGTGTCTATGAAGTTGATCCCTTCATCCAGCGCGGCATGCACGATGGCAATGGAGACGGCCTCATCGGCGCGTTTGCCGAAGGCGTTCGTACCCAGTCCCAAAGCTGACACCTGCAGTCCGCTGTTTCCCAAACGGTTATAATGCATTGAACAGTCACTCCTCGGATTCATGATTTCTTTCCCTTAGCTGGTGGAGCGGGAACGGCGGCTTGATGGCCAATCAGGGAACTGGCGGTATCCAGGAACAGTCTCACGGCGATAGAAGCCTCCTCCAGGGAAGGGAGCGCGATATAGATATCACGGTGGGCTTCGGGTGTGAGATCCCGGATGACCACGCCTGGCGGGGCCGCCAGCACCGTCAGCTCGGACAATACCCCGATGCCCAGCCCCTCCCGGATCAAGTTCAGGGCGGTCAAATAGCCGCTCACCTCATATTTAACGTTCAGACGGCTGCCGCCCCGCGCGAACCAGTCGACTACCGGCGGTTCATAGCCCGATCTGCAGATCAGCATGGGCTCATCCTCCAGATCGGAGACCCCGATGATCTTCCGGCAGGCCAGCGGATGTTCTTCGGGAAGCACCGCATACATTTTCTCCCGGAACAGCGGCACGGTCATGAAGTCCTGAAGCGGGGCAATGACCAGACCGACATCGATGACCCGCGCCTCCAGCCATTCCTTGATCTCGGTAACCGAGCCTTCAAAGAGGCGGATTTCAATCTCCGGATACCTGGCGGCAATGGCCGACATAATCTTCGGCAAGAAGTGGGCGGCGGCGACCGGAAAAGCGCCAATCCGGATCAGGCCCTTCTCCAAACCCTTCTCGGCGGCGATTTCCTGCTCAACCTTATCGAAGCCGCCGAGGATCTCCCGGAAAATGACCAGCACCCTTCTGCCGATATCTGTCAGCATCAGTCCGCTGCGCCGGTCGCGCAGCAGCAGCTTCACACCCAATTCCTCCTCCAGAGCGGCAATGGCCCGGCTTACGGCGGGCTGGGTCATATTCAGGGCGAGACCGGCTTTGGTGAAGCTGCCGGTCTCAGCAATGTGTACGAACAAGCGAATTTGATTGTTGTTCATGTCAATTATGGTATGCACCTCATGATTATTATTCATTTCAATTATGACTGTGCTTATTGTATCATGTGAAAGATGAAAATAGAATAGAGGTGCTTTCATGAAACAAAGCAACAAAACGGTATGGCTGCTCATATTCCTGATCGCGGTCTGGGGAATAAACTGGCCGCTCTCCAAGATAGCTTTATCCTATGCTCCGCCGCTTCTGTTCGCCGGTATCCGCACAGTGATCGGCGGTCTACTGCTGGTGGCTATAGCGCTGCCCAGACGCGGCAAGCTGCAGTTCGCCAAGCTGTGGCCCTTGTATTTGAGCTCGGCGGTTCTCAGCATTGTGCTGTACTACGGGTTTCAGACTGTCGGCCTGCGTTACTTGCCCTCCGGGCTGTTCTCCGCGATAGTCTTCCTGCAGCCCGTGCTGCTGGGCATCTTCGCCTGGGCCTGGCTCGGAGAGAGCATGCACAGCCTGAAGCTGTTCGGCCTGCTGCTGGGCTTCGCCGGCGTGGCTGCTCTCAGCATCGGCGGTCTTACCGGCAGCCTCTCTCCGGCCGGCGTGCTGCTTGGGCTGGCCAGCGCTCTCAGTTGGGCGCTCGGCACCGTCTACACGAAGCGGAACGCCCGGCGGGTGGATATGCTGTGGCTGACGGCGATGCAGGTGCTGATCGGCGGTGTCCTGCTGCTGGGGGCCGGCTCGGCGGCGGAGAGCTGGACAGACATCACCTGGAGTCCTGCATTTATCGCGAATACGCTGTTCATCTCCCTGTTCGTCATTGCACTGGGCTGGCTCGTATACTTCAAGCTGATTAATGAAGGGGAAGCCGGAAAGGTCGGGGCGTTCACCTTCCTGATCCCGCTGGTATCCATCGCGGCAAGCGTTGTATTATTAGGTGAAGAGATCACGTTGAATCTGGTGATCGGTATGCTGCTTATTGTTTGCAGCATTATTCTGGTGAATGTGAACTTCGGCCGCAAGAAGGCCGCGTCAGGGCGGCAGGCGCCCCAATAAGCGAATAGGGAGAGGGAGAAGATGCATATCCGTGCGGATGCACAAACGGCCCACGACAATTACAAGCTGCTGATCGGCAGTATCCTGCCCCGGCCGATTGCTTTTGTCACAACGGTGAACGAAGAAGGCGTCGTCAACGCTGCGCCGTTCAGTTTCTTTAATATCGTCGGCGATGAACCGCCGATGGTGATGTTCTCCTGTATCCGCAAGGGCAATGGAGAGCCGAAGCACACTGCCCGCAATATCATCCGCAGCGGGGAGTTCGTAGTGCATGTAGTGGATGAGGACAATATTGCAGCCATCAACCATACCTCCATTAATGCTCCGGACGGCATCAGCGAGCTGGAGCTGGCTGGTCTTACGGCGGTGCCAAGCGAGCAGATCAAGGTCCCGCGGGTACAGGAATGCAAGGTGGCCATGGAATGCCGTCTGGTACAATCCATTGAACTGGGCAGCTCCGATCTGCTGATCGGCGAAGTCGTCGGCTTTCACATCGCCGACGAGCTGATTCACGGCGGGCGGATCGATGTGAAGAAGCTGAAGCCGGTCAGCCGGCTTGCCGGTTCGTCCTATGCCCTGATCGGGGAGATCTTCGATCTGGAACGGCCGTTGTATGAAGAATAGCCTAATCAGGCTCATTTCTTCAGTTTCTTCAAGTATCTACAAACCTGAACAGCCTGTGAATCCGCTCCGGCGGTATTCACAGGCTGTTATTTGTTTGAGAAGGCGATCACATGTAATCCTTCATATTGTGTACTGTAAACAGGGTGGCTTCATCCAGATGATCGATTGCGGCGCCGTATTCACCGACGGCCACGCCGCTGCGGTGAATGCGGCGGACGCTGATGCGCTCACCCGCAACAAGGACAGAACCTCTGGCGTCCTTGCCGCCGACCGTTTGGGCCTCGATTTGTCCGCCTGCTTCCGCAATCGAACCTGTGCAGACAGCCTCATTCTGGCGGAAACGGATATGTCCGCAAGCCGCCAGCTTGCTGCTGCAGACGCCTGCCCCGTGAATGACGAGATCGCCTCCCGAGAGAAGAGTACTTCCCCGGGCCTCGGCAATATCGATAATCACCTGGTTCTCCTCCAGCTTCGCGACCGAGTCATAGACATCCTGGAGCTGCTTCAGAAAAGAGAGCAGCAGGTCGTCGGTGATATGTCTGGAGAACTGGCCCGGGTGCAGAAAAATCTCCAGCATGCTCTTCAGCGGAGCTGTGTTGCGGGGGAAAGTGGCATCCATACCGGCCAGTATCCCCAGCAGCTCGTGGAGCCGGCGGGGGAGATGGGCATATTTGCTTTCCAGCTGCAGCATGACCACGAACCCGTATTGAACCGTCTGCTGGCGGGACTCGACATTGCGGGCGAGTTCAGCGCACGCCTCTCTCAGGCGGCTGATTTCCTGAATCAGCAGCGCAGAGCAGAAGGATAGTCGGTTATAAGTGACTCCGTAACAGCCGGAATGAAGCTGGCTGTCCGTAACCTTGCCCAGGACAAAAATACTGCCGGTAGCGGCGATAGCGGAGCTGCGGACATCGCCGTAGATGTACACATTCCCGAAAGCGTCGATGGTGGTATGCTCCGGGGTATCCCCGGTGAAGACCACATCTCCGGCAAACATCATTATTGCGCCCTCTCCCATGTCTTCAGGGATGACATAGCTCCTTGGGAAATCGACGGCAATCTCATCGCCGCCGCCCAGAAACCGCGGCCGCCCCTGCCGGAGGGCCAGCAGCTCGCCGCCGGGAAGCAGCGCCGCCTGATCCTTGTACCTGAGCTTGAAGTCATGGGAGGGCGGCGCGGGCAGAAGCCGGCCGTATACGTCAAAGCCGGGAACCCCATCTGCCGGCGGCAGCTTGCGGGCAATGATCTCTCCCAAGCGGGCCACTGGCGGGCTGTGCGGAAACCCGCCTTCTGCCCTGCTGCACCGGAATGCCCGGATAATCTCTTCGCTAAACAGCTGCTCCAGCCGCCCGTTCCGGCCCTGAAGAGGCGGCTTACCTTCAGCGATGCAGATCGGCTTATATGTTGGTTGATTCAGCTCCGAATACAGAGCGGGAATGTTCAAATGGCTCAGAAGTGGGCTATCCTTCAGTGCGGCAACCACCTGATTGACCGTCAAGGTTGACAGCAGCGCACTGCGGTCCGGCTCCGCGCGTACAGTAACTTCGTTGGCCGCACCGCAATCCGTCAGCCTCCAGGCGTACTGCTCTACACGGTAGAGTGTAAAATAAGCTCTCGTTCTATCATCGGATACTGTAATCTGATAAAGCGGCTTCTCGACAATTTCCCAGGTAAGGTCATCGGCAGAGGTAATCTCAGTGGGAGCGGTTACCGTTTGGCCCTTCAGCTTCAGGATTACAGGGTGAATTGCCGAGATTACGGCCGGCCTGCCCGCAGGCAGCGGCGGAGTGATACAGATCTGGTTATTATGTACAATAATGACGCCATTCTTGTCCTTGTCCGTATTGCCGCCGGAAGGAAAAGCTTCCGTGACCGGAAGAGGGAGCTCACTTGTCCCAAACGGCGCGGTTCGGCCGGTTTCATAGCTGGAACGCTCTACTGTGCGCTGCGGCATTGCTGTAACCTCGCTTTTTCGTATAATCAATGACATTCATGACAGAGAAGAGCAGGCGGGCGGAAGATCAGGTCGGGAGTTATAAGTACCGCTGTGAACGCTTGCGTCTAAATTGGCAGCCTGGCAACCGTAAATGCGTGGAAATTTCGCATTCTTAGGCCCATTGCTTTGCGTCCTGTCCTTTCGGGCAGTTTGCCTTTAGAAAGTAGAACAATGATATACACTCAGCATGGAAGCAACTCAATCGACTAAAATCGACAAAATGAAGTCATAACAGGATGATTGTAAGCCTACATCTGCAAACACCTTAATTCTAGTCTTTCAGGAATAAATTATCAATAAAAACATCTGCATATAATTACATATAAATATATTAATATAATATAATGGTAATTTTGCTTTCGCAAATTATTTTCTTGTCTTTCTCCGGGCTTCATTTTCCCATCTAACCGCCGTCCGTTCAAAAAATCGCTAATCATCGCCTGCCCAGGGTTCGATAAATATAGCATGGCCGACAAATCGACCGGCTTTGGCCAGGTTCCACCGGCTTGAATATTATGGGCAACGGGAGAGGTAATAAGATGAAAAATGCAAGCATGGCCACCAAAATCAGCAGTGTAGTTATGGGAATTCTGGTCATCTTCGCCGCGTTGTCCGCGGTTGTGGCGGTTGGCTCCATGGAGCAGGCGATCGAACGGTTCGGTACAGAAAAAGCAAAAAGTGATTTGAACATGAGCAGGCTGCTGCTTGAGGATAGTCTTCCGGGAGATTGGCGTGCGGAAGGCGAGTCCTTATATAAAGGGGAGACGCTGATGAACGGCAACGATGCACTTGTTGACGAGATCGGCGGAGCTACGGGCGGAACGGTAACACTCTTCCTCCATAACACCCGTGTAGCCACCAATGTGCTGAACGAGCAGGGGACGCGCGCTGTCGGAACTGAAGTGTCCGCAGCCGTGGAGGAGACTGTAATCGGCAAGGGAGAGAGCTACTTTGGCGAAGCTGTGGTTGTCGGCCGGACCTATCAGACCGCGTACGAACCGCTGCGCGGAGCGGATGGCGAGATCGTCGGCATTCTGTATGTCGGGGCCCCGCAGGATCTGATCCAGACGCTGACGGGCGAATTTATGCGGAGGTTCATTTTGCTGAGCGGATTGGCCGCTGTGGCCGGCATTCTGATCCTGCTCTATTATATCGGACGCATCAAGAAAAGACTGTCGCGTATCACTACAGCGCTTGTAGCTGCGGGACGGGGAGATTTCACGGCAGAGGTACACGATACCTCCGGGGATGAAGTGGGCCGGCTGGCGGCCGGTTATGCCGAAATGAGAGTCAACCTGAAAGCATTGATGGAGGAAGGCATCAGGGCTTCGGACAAAATCACAGCCTCCACCGAGGAGCTCCTGGCTGTTGCCAGACAGACAACGGAACAGGCTGGGCGTATGGCGCAGGTGTCGGAGGAAGTCGCCGCCGAAGCGGGCATCCAGCAGGTCAGCCTGAAGGAGAGCCTGCTGGCGATGGAGGAAGAGGCAATCGCCATTACACGCGTGGCCGAAACAGCCTCCGGCATCAATGAGCTTACTGCGGATTCCAGAGTGCGTGCGGAGGAAGGGGCAAGCCATATGCAGCGGCTCAGCGGCTGGATGGCCGGCATCGGGCAGGCGGTGGAGCAGACCCAGGAGCAAATGCTGCATCTGGAGCGGAGAATGCAGGAGATAACGGGCATTCTGGAGCTGATTGAAGGCGTCTCCGGCCAAACTCATCTCCTGGCGCTGAATGCCTCCATCGAGGCGGCGCGGGCGGGCGAGGCGGGACGCGGTTTCGCCGTTGTGGCCTCGGAAATCCGCAAGCTTGCGGAGCATTCCTCCCAGGCCTCGGCGCAGATTAGCGGCCTGATCGGGCAAATCCGGAACGATTTGCTTATCTCCGGACAGGCCATGCAGGAAATCTCTGCAGAAGTGGCTTCGGGCATTGAGCTGAGCGGTACTACAAATGAACAGTTTGCGGAAATTGTAAGGGCGGGTGCGGAGGTGGCCGAGCGGGTCGCGGACATGGCGGCGTCGGCGGAGCAAATGTCCGCCGGGGCCGAGGAAATTACGGCTGCGATGCATGAGGTTTCGGTCATTGCCCAAGGCACCAGCACCCGCGCCGGAGCGGTGGCCGGAGAAGCCGGCGTCCAGACCGAAACGCTGAGCCAGGTGTTCGCCGCCTCGCAGGAGCTGGCGGCCACCTCGGAGGAATTGCAGAAGTCGCTGGCCCGGTTTAAGCTGTAACCGGCCGTCCGTGGGCCTGCCGGTTATTGCAGGCCTGCCGGCGCCTTCCCGGCCGTGCGCGCAGGGCGTGCCATACCGGAAGGCGCCCGCTGCGCAGCGGGCACGAAGGCGGCGTGTTCGGCACGCTCGATCTCGTCCAGCACCCGGTTCAGGTGAGAGAAGACGGCGCCCAGATCGCGGATCGCCGCTATCGGGCCTTCGGACTGCATAGCGGAGAATGAGGCGAGCTGAAGTTCACGGGCACCCCGCAGGGCATCCGGCAGCAAGGCCCTGCAGGCCGGGGCCGAGAGACTTCCCGTTACGTACAGTTCAATGCAGTCCGCAGTCGCTGTCAGCACTTCGCGCATTTCGTCTTTGGCGGCGTAGTGCCCGGGCAGCAGCGAGAGCTCCTCGCCGATTTCTTTGACATAGGCATGAATCGTCTTCAGCCGCCCGTTTGTGCGGTTTAGCTGCCTCAGCTCCCGGCGGCAGGAGCAATGAGCGAGGGTATACAGAAGCTCCTTCTGTCTGCCCTCGCTTTTCTTTAGCAGCTCTGACGACTCTCCCAGCGCTGCCAACGCTGCAGCAGAATTACGCCCCTGCGCGTGCAGGCCTCCAAGCGCATCTCCCAGCAGCAGACCGCCCGCAAGTGTCATGTCTTTTACCTTGACGAACCCCTTGGGCGGAACGATAATCATATTGATCAAGAGAGCGATAAGCACGCCGATGAAGGTCTCGGCTACCCGCCATTCAATATAATGGTCGTGAAAAAACGTCAGTGTGAGCACAGACGTTACTCCGACCTGCGAGATGGCCTGAATATTAATCCGGCAAGCGGTGGCGGCGCCGATGCCCAGGAGCAGGATGAGGAGGATGGACCATACCCCTACATCAAGGAACTGTCCGACGATCAGGCTGACGATTCCGCCAAGCACAATGCCGATCAGGCGGTAAGCCCCTTTTTCAAGTGAAGCCTTGACGCTGCCCTGGGTGATGAGGATCGCCGCAAGCGGCGCAAAGTATAAATACCGGTCTCCGTACAGGCTGTATACCGCCAGCCAGGAGAGCGTTGCTGCAATAGTTACGCGAATCATATAAAGGGATATTCCGAACTTTTCGAGCCGGTCCTGCCATCCCTCGTTCATGTTGGTCATCTTCTTTCGTCTGTTTGTGAAATTCATGGTTATTTTCAGCAAGTTTCATTATAACACCTGGAAATGGGCATGCTGGCTGCAGTTTTTACGAACTTGTTAAGTTTCGCAAGGGCGGTAATTTTACATTGTTATCTATCGCATATCAGGAAAACTTCATATATGCTATATAATGTTGAATGTGTGTCGAAGGAAGGGAGGAAGTGTCGCTTCACCAGCGCTAAGCATGCCCATTTCGATTGTCTCCCGCAGGAAGCGGGTAAAATAGGATTGTACTACATACGGTAAGGGAGGTTGTTAGCTATAGCTACTCCGGAAGGTACTTTTATTTCATTTGAAAAGGTAAGCAAACAATATGACGATGAAGAACCCGTGCTCAAAGAGGTCAGCTTCGACCTGGAACGCGGCAAGTTCTATACACTGCTGGGCCCCTCCGGCTGCGGCAAGACCACTATTCTGCGCCTGATTGCCGGCTTCATTGAGCCGAGCGCGGGTACGATATCGCTTAACGGCAAAGTTATCAACCATATTCCCGCCAACGAGCGTCAGGTCAACACGGTATTTCAGGATTATGCCCTGTTCCCGCATCTGAACGTGTTCGAGAATGTGGCTTTTGGCCTGCGCGTCAAAAAGTTGAAGAAGGACGTCATCCGGCAAAAGGTGCAAGAGGCGCTCGGCTTCGTTAACCTGGCCGGATATGAGCAGCGGGACATCCATGAGATGTCCGGCGGACAGCGCCAGCGCGTGGCGATCGCCCGCGCCATCGTCAATGAGCCCCAGGTGCTGCTGCTGGACGAGCCGCTCTCCGCTCTGGACCTGAAGCTGCGCACGGAAATGCAGTATATTTTGCGTGAAATGCAGCAGCGGCTGGGCATCACCTTTATCTTCGTCACCCATGACCAGGAGGAAGCGCTGGCCATGTCGGACTGGATCTTCGTTATGAATAAAGGAAGAATCGAGCAGAGCGGTACGCCGAACGACATTTATGATGAGCCGATCAACAGCTATGTGGCCGATTTCATCGGGGAATCGAATATTGTGCCTGCGGTTATGATTGAGGATTATCTGGTAGAGTTCAACGGCAAGCGCTTTGAATGCGCCGATGCGGGCCTGCGGCCGAATGAATCGGTGGAGATCGTCATCCGTCCGGAGGACCTGGAGATTGTTCCCTTGGAGCAGGGCAAGCTGCGTGTACGGGTGGATTCCCAGCTGTTCCGCGGCGTGCATTACGAGATCAGCTGCTATGACGAATCGGGCCATGAGTGGCTGGTTCACTCCACGCGCAAGGCTGAGGTAGGCGGAGAGATCGGGCTTTATTTTGACCCGGAAGCGATTCACGTTATGCGTTTCGGCGAAACGGAGGAAGAATTCGACCGTCGTCTGGAGGCTTATGCCGAGGTGGACAGCCATGCAGAATAAGGGCCGTTCGTTTTATATGCTCCCTTATTACCTGTGGATTGCGCTGTTCGTCATCGCGCCGGTGCTGCTGGTCATCTACTACTCGCTGTTTGATCTCGACGGGAATCTATCCCTGGACAACTACATCAACTTCTTTACGCCGGTCTATCTGCAGATGACGCTCAGCTCCTTCTGGTACGCGTTCCTGATTACGCTGTTCTCGCTGCTCGTTGCTTATCCGGCCGCTTATCTGCTGACCCGGACCAAGCACAAGCAGCTATGGCTGCTGCTGATCATTCTGCCGACCTGGATTAACCTGCTGTTAAAGGCCTATGCCTTTATCGGCATCTTCGGCACCTTCGGACCGGTCAACAATTTCTTTGACCTGCTGGGCATCGGGGAGCAGCAAATCCTGTTCACCGGCTTCAGCTTTGTGTTCGTGTCGGTGTATATCTTCATTCCGTTTATGATTCTGCCGATCTTCAGCGCTCTGGAGGATTTGAACCTCTCGCTGGTGGATGCGGCGCGCGATTTGGGCGCCTCCGGGTGGACGACCTTCCGCCGCGTCATCTTTCCGCTGACGATCTCGGGGGTGCGTTCCGGCTGTATGGCGGTATTCATTCCGGCGCTGTCACTGTTTATGATTACGCGCCTGATCGCAGGCAACCGGGTGATCACGCTCGGAACCGCGATCGAACAGCATTTCCTCGTCACGCAGGACTGGGGTATGGGCTCGACCGTGGCGGTCTTCCTGATCGCTATCATGGCACTGTTCATGCTGCTCTTCGGCGGCGCACGGAAAGGGGTGCGTTAAGTGAAAGGCAAGAACAAATTCGCGAACATCTATCTCGTTATCGTCTTTGCCGTGCTGTACGCGCCGATCTTCTACCTGATGTACTACTCGTTCAACAGCGGCGGGACGATGCACGAATTCGAGGGCTTTACGCTCGATTATTACCGTGAGGTGCTGCAGGATACGCGTCTGATCATTATCTTCATTAACACGCTGGTCATTGCGCTCCTGTCGTCGGCCATCGCCACGGTGATTGCCGTCATCGGCGCGCTCGCCATCCAGCGGGTCCGCAGCCGCCGGGCCAAGAACACGATGCTCTCCTTGAACAACGTGCTGATCGTCAGCCCGGATGTCATAATCGGGGCCTCCTTCCTGATCCTGTTCACGATTGCCGGGATCAAGCTGGGCTTCGTCTCGGTGCTGCTCTCGCATGTCGCGTTCAGCGTACCGATTGCCGTGCTGATGATTCTCCCGCATCTGCAGGAGATGAGCCCGACATTGACCGATGCCGCCCGCGATCTCGGCGCGACCCGCCGCGATGTGCTGACCAAGGTCATCCTGCCGATAATCAAGCCCGGCATCTTCAGCGGCTTCTTCATGGCGCTGACTTACTCGCTGGATGATTTCGCGGTGACCTTCTTCGTCACTGGCAACGGGTATTCCACGCTGTCGGTTGAGATTTACTCGCGGGCCCGGCAAGGGGTGTCGCTGTCGATCAATGCGCTGTCGACACTGATCTTCCTCTTCACCATACTGCTGGTCGTCGGGTACTATTTCATCAATCAGCGCAAGGGCCGTCCGTCCCGCGCTGCGGAGACCGCCGAGCCCGCCGCCGAAATGGGGGTGCCTAGATGAAGCAGCTGATCAACGCATTTGCGGCGATTGTAATCGTCGCCTTCGGACTGATGTATCTGGGCTCCAGGCTGAATTCCGCCGAGGGCTATACCGGCGGTAACACGCTGACCATCTACAACTGGGGCGATTATATCGAGCCTGAGCTGCTGGAGCAGTTTGAGGAAGAGACCGGCATTACAGTCATTTACCAGACCTTCGATTCCAATGAGGCCATGCTGACGAAGGTGGAGCAGGGCGGCACAACCTTTGATGTCGTAGTGCCTTCCGATTATGCTATTGCCAAGATGCGGGAGGAGGATCTGCTTCTGCCGCTCGACCACAGCAAGATTCCGAATCTGGCCAATATCGACTCCCGGTTCATGGACCTGTCGTTCGATCCCGGGAACCAGTATTCGGTGCCGTATTTCTGGGGGA
This sequence comes from Paenibacillus tepidiphilus, assembly GCF_008635795.1. GTDB lineage: Bacteria > Bacillota > Bacilli > Paenibacillales > Paenibacillaceae > Paenibacillus_AQ > Paenibacillus_AQ tepidiphilus. The sequence continues at coordinate 161,182 of NZ_VWRQ01000008.1, forward strand.
CGGTCGGCATTATCTTCAACCCCGAGATGACTGAAGACCTGGATTTCAGCAGCTGGGATTCCCTGTGGGACAGCCGGCTGAAGAACAATATCATGCTGGTCGACGGTGCCCGCGAAGTGATGGGCATGGCGCTGAACAGCCTGCACTATTCGGTGAACGATACGGACGAAGCCCACCTGCAGGAAGCGCTGGCCAAGCTGAACCGCCTCTCTCCGAACATCAAGGCAATCGTCGGGGACGAGATCAAGATGCTGCTGGCCAATGAAGAGGCCGCCGTCGGCATCGTCTGGTCCGGCGACGCATCGGAGATTATGGACGAGAACGACAAACTGGATTATATCGTGCCGGAGGAAGGCTCGAACAAATGGTTCGACAACATGGTCATCCCGCGCACGGCGGCCAATGTGGAAGGCGCACATAAATTCATCGACTTCATGCTCCGCCCTGACGTCGCTGCCAAGAACGCCGAATACGTCGGCTACTCTACGCCGAACGTTCCGGCACTGGCGCTGCTGCCGGAGGACATCTCCGGCGATGAGCGGTTCTACCCGCCCGCCGAGATCACCGACCGGCTGGAGGTCTATGACAACCTCGGCAAGCGGATGCTCGCCCATTATAACGAGCTATTCCTGAAGTTTAAGATGAATAAATAGTATGAGAGCGAGGCGCTTGTCCCTGTCGGGGATGGGCGCCTTTTTGTGGCGCGGGGTTATGGGGCACGGGTGGGCTTACTACCTTATTGCTCTTGTTTACGGCTCGTGTCCCGTGATCCAACCGCCCGTTAGTCAGCCCGCTTCAACCCACCCGCAAGGCGCCACGTCCAGCCGTCAATATTCATCCCCGGTAAACCACCCCAGTAACTAACCAGCCACCAAATCACCCAATTAACTAACCAGCCACCAAATCACCCAATTAACTAACCAGCCACCAAACCACCAAACCACCAAACCACCAAACCACCAAACCACCAAACCACCAAACCACCAAACCACGAACTAGCCAACCAGCCAACTACGAACCAACCAGCCAATCACCAGCATTAAATCATTCAACCAACCACCCAACCGCCCCACCGACCACCCCAACTAACAACCCACCAACCGCCCCACCGACCACCCCAACTAACAACCCACCAACCACCCAACCGCCCCACCGACCACCCCAACTAACAACCCACCAACCCAACCAACCCACGGACCGACCCACCGACCGACCCACCCACCAACCGACCCACCGACCCACCGACCCACCGACCCACCGACCGAATCACCAACCGACCCACCCACCCACCCACCCACACCAACCACTCAAATAACTAACTAATCATTAAATCACTTCTATTGAACCGTTCCATCACCTCACCTCACCTCACCTCACCAAATCCCTCATCCTACCGCCGTGCCAATCCACCCGTCAAATCACCTCTATCTACTCGTCCATAACGTTCCACCAAACGACAATAAATCCCCCATCCAAGCGTCCCATCAACTCGCTCCCTCTTATCCCCTCCTCCTACCGTAAGTTGCCCGACCTAATTGGATTTTCGCAAACTAAATACAACAAAAACACGGCAAAACAGAATCTAAGTGGATAACAGCACACTAATCCGGCCTTTTTTGAGACTGTGGGGTCAAAACCCCGAAATTAGTTTGCTCATTTCCACTTAGACTCAGAAAATCCGCAATAAAGCTGAAATTAGTTTGCGATTATCCACTTAGCACACGCGGAGACATCAACCGCCAAGTTCCATCCACTTAGCACACGCGGAGATATCAACCGCCAAGTTCCATCCACTTAGCACACGCGGAGATATCAACCGCCAAGTTCCATCCACTTAGCACACGCGGAGATACCAACCGGCAAGTCCCATCCACTTAGCTCACGCGAGGAAACCAACCGCCAAGTCCCAGCAGATTATCCACTTAGCAATTGCAACGAAGTCGTACGCAAAGAGAGATATTAGCTGAAATACTGCAGTACCCCATGGACCAGCTCGTAACTGACAATACGCTCGCCGCTGCCACGCTGGGCAGGCCGGAGCCAGCCTTTTGCGCATAAGTCGCGAAGGGTGCGGACCGCCGGTTTATAGTCCATGGAAAAATGCTGCTTAACGTCTATCGGGCGGATTGGCCGTGCCAACCGGATAGCCAGACGGATCGTCTCTTGTTCCATCAGAACAGCCTGCGAAACCGGTGCGCGCGAAGGCTCATAGCGGCTAATCACCATGCGCAGCAGATGAATACATTGGTCCGGCTGCTGTTCCACATCATCGTAGGCAAATGAAACGACATGATACCCCATAGCGTACAGGAAGGTTTCACGGTTCAGCTCATTGCTGTACTTCCTTCTGTCCATATCGCGTACATGTGTGGCATATCCTTTTATCTCAATCAGCAGCCTGATGTAGCCGGGGAGCCAGGCGAAGTCGGCAAAATAGGATCGCCCCCGCCAATCGGCCACCTCATATTCAGGGTGAAGCTCATCAAAATGTCCCCTGAGCGGCCACCAGACATTGCGCAGAAACAGTGTCTCCGCATGCCGCTGTCCCCGCATTAATCTGTCCCTCCGCTCGCCGGCGGCTCTTGCGGCAATATGCCGCAAAATAAATTGTTCATGTGCAGCTTCAAATACCAGTGTAATCCCCTCCCGAAAAATGAAAAAACGCCCCGGCTCCCCTTAAGGGGAACCGGGACGTTCTTCGTCACGCGATACATTAAGTATAGACTAAAGCCATTAGGATAACCAGCACCGGGCCGTTATTCCTTGTAACTGAGAGGGCTCCTTAGCTCCTTACCCCTTCACCCCGACACGCATACGGTAGCTGGCCATGAGCGGCAGCGTCCTTCCGGCAAAATAGGCTTCCACCTCGGCCGAGAAAGCCTCGATTACCGGGGAAAGTCTGGCCGGGTCCAGCTTCAATACAGTCTGGATACCGCCTTGGCTGAGCATCAGGCCAATGAAGCGCTCCGCATCGCAGATTTCCGTATTGTGAAACACAATTTCCCGGACAAAAGCGAACTCCCCGCTTTCTTGGATGCGTGCCAAATGCCCCTCCTTATTCCATTTGAAGGCATGGTCCGTTTCGGGCTGCAGCTCGGCAATTATACGGTTGGCGTCTTCAATCAGCCGGTTGTAGCCGGCTTCCAGATGTGGAACCAGCACCAGCGGCCAATCACAGTCATAGGCGGCGAAGATGCCACCGGAGCGCAGGCAACGTGCGAATTCGCGGAGGGTGCTTACCGGCTCCATCCAGTGGAAGGACTGCGAGCAGGTGATGATATCTACACTGGAGGAAGGGAAGGGGAGTTCATTGGAGAAGCCTTCCGCAAATGACACGTTGCCGGCTGCAGGCGTAAGCCGCTGTAACTTCGCTTGGGCTGTGCTGCGCATATCCGGATTCGGCTCAACGCCGACTACCGTATCGGCAGCATCCTTCCAGAGCAGCGTGGACAAGCCTGTTCCACAGCCTACATCGGCTACGAAAGAAGGGCGACGGCCCAAATAATTGCCCAGCAGCTCGGTGACGAGCAAGGGGGCTTCCGGGCGGAAGCGGTCGTAGTCGTCTGCGTATCCGAGAAAACGGTCGATATTGGCTTTACTGTTGCCTGCAGGAATCACTTGATCTCCTCCTCTAATGAATTGGCGGCAGCCATTTGGAACGTGGCGGCCTTGCACAGGGTTGCTAGGATTCATTGTAAACCGAAAACAGCCCCGCCGTCACGGAAGGAGGTAACGGCAGAGCTGTTCATTAAATACCGGCATGCAGCCACGCTGCATGTAAAGTTAAACCATAGCCCTGGTAGTGGACGACTCCGGCCTACCGCAGCAGTGCGGGGTCTACCGGAGGCACGAGGCCTTCGGCGGCAGCCCGCTTCAGCAGGGCAGTGATGGCAGCGTAGCCGTCCTCACCCAGATCCCGCGAGAACTCGTTCACATACAGGTCGATATGCGACTTGGCCACCTCCGGCTCCAGCTCCTGGGCATGACTCAGTACATAATCGCGGCAGTCATTCGGATGCGCCCAGGCATGCTCCAGGGAGCTGCGGATCCAGCCGGACAGTTTCTCGTGATCCAGATCGCGGCGGGCGACGATGGCTCCCAGCGGGATCGGCAGCCCGGTGTCGCTCTCCCACCAGCTGCCAAGGTCGGCCAGCATCTGCAGGCTGTAATTGGCGTAGGTGAAGCGGGCTTCGTGGATGACCAGCCCGGCATCGATCAGCCCGTCGCGGACGGCGGGCATAATCTCGTCGAACGGCATGACCACAATCTCCGCCGGGCCTTCAGGCACCTGCTGGGCGGCCCACAGCCGGAAGAGCAGATAGGCGGTGGAGCGCTCGCTGGGCACGGCAATCCGCTTGCCGGATAGTCCGGCGGGGCGTTTGATTGCGCCCTCGCCTTTGCGCGTCAACACCAGCGGACCGCAGCCGCGCCCCAGGGCGCCGCCGCAGGGCAGCAGCTTGTACTCTTCCAGCACCCACGGGAGTGCGGCATAGGAAATCTTGAGCACCTCCGGTCCCGTACCGCTTGCGGCGAGGCCGTTGGTGATGTCGATATCGGCATAGGTTACATTCAGCTTCGGTGCGCCCGGCACCAGGCCGTGCACCCAGGCATGAAAGATAAATGTATCATTAGGACATGGGGAGAAAGCAATGTTCAGCTCGGCAGTCATTCAGAGCACCTCCTGTAATATAGCAGCTGCAGCCGTGAGGGCGTCCAGCGCTTCATTGATCTTCCACGCGTCCCGGTCGCGCGGGCCGACCGGGTTCGAAATCGCGCGCAGCTCCAGCGCCGCGATCCCGAAATGGCGGGCGGCCACGGCAACCCCGTGGCCTTCCATCGCCTCCGCCACGGCACCGGGGTGCCTGGCGGCAAGTGCGGCGGCCGTCCCGGCGGTGCCGGTCGCCGTCGCTACCGTCAGCACGGGCCCCGTGCTGACATTCAGGCCGGCCGCTGCCAGCGCGGCCGTAAGGGTGCCCGCCGCAGGCCCGGCGGGCTCGGACACGCTGCCGAAGCCCAGCTCGGCAGCGCTGCGGAAGCCCTCCGCCGTCTCGGCCCCGAGATCGGCGGCAATCAGCTCGCTGGCGACGGCCAGCGAGCCCACGGGCGCCCGGCCGGCGAATCCGCCGCCGATCCCGGCGCTGACGACGCAGCCGTAGGCTCCGGCTGCGAGCGCGGCGGCAGTGGCCGCCGCAGCTGCGGCGGTGCCGGCGCCCGCCGCAATCACCTCGAAGCGGCCGTCTTCGCCCAGGCCGCGCCGTACAGCGTCCTGCTCTGCCTGGACGGCGGTCACAATCAGCACCCGCGGCCTGGCGGATGCTTCAGGCGGAGGGGCATGGCCGGTGGCCAAGCCCGGATGAGAGAATGAGTTCATTAATATGGAGCCTCCTTCATACAGGACAACGCTTCGGGAGGATGCCGCCAGACTATTCATATGCATGCAGCCCGGCTAGCTTCCGGCAAATAGCAGATAAACCTATGTAAATCAGCTTGCATCCCGAAAACGCTCACATAAATCGGTATAACGGGCAGAAGTCTGTCCTCCGATAGCATGAAGAGCTGAGGAGGGCGGTAAGGAAACCGCTGTTACAGAGGTCTGGTTGTGCAGTTGTATCCAAAAGAATACGCCCTTTTGCGGCTTAGGTCAAACTTGGGAGTTTAAATTTTGAACAAACGGTTGACAAAAGAAAGAGAGCAGGTTATATTTATCTTAACTTAAAGATATTTAACTTAAAGATAAGTTTAGAGGATGGAGGGGTTGTCGTGAGTAGTAACTACAGTGAGCTGCTCAGCCAGACCGGCGGAGCAGCAGATGAGCAGGCGGCATCGCTTAAGCTGTTCGTGGTTTTGTCCAAAGCCTACAAGAGCCTGATGGATCAGGCGGTAAAGGATATGAAGAGCCATGGACTGGGCTCAGCCGAATTTATGGTGCTTGAGGTGCTCTACCACCGCACCCGGATTCCGCTGCAGCAGATCGGTGAGAAGATTCTGGTTACCAGCGGAAGCATTACTTATAACATCGACAAGCTGGAGAAGAGAGGGCTGCTCAAGCGTGTGCCATGCGATGACGACCGGCGTGTAACCTATGCGGAGATTACGGATGCCGGGCGCGAGCTGTTCGATGATATTTTTCCCAAACATGTCGCTACCATTCACAGCATGATGGGCGGATTGAACGGTGAGGAGAAGCAGCAGGTAACCGAACTGTTAAAGAAGCTTGGCAAAGGAGTATAGCGCCGGGTGAGTTCTGAAGAAGGACAGAACCCGGTGCACCTGCCGGTATGAGGTTAGAAGAGGAACGTAAATTTTTACGCCATATATCTTAAGGTTAAGATAATTAAATCAAAGGGAATGGAGTGTGCAGGAAATGGTTAGTGTAGGATTATTATTGATGAGGCTCGTCATCGGCCTTGCTTTTATCGGTCATGGGGCGCAAAAGCTGTTCGGGTGGTTCGGAGGCTATGGCCCGAAGGGAACGGGCGGCTGGATGGAATCCATCGGCATTAAACCCGGCGTAGCAATGGCGGTGGCTGCGGGCTTACTGGAGCTAGTCGGCGGGGCGCTGTTCACTCTGGGGCTGCTTACACCAATTGCCGCGCTGCTGATTGCGGGGGCAATGGTTGGGGCCATTGTCAAAGTACATGCGCCGAACGGATTCTGGTCTACCGCCAACGGTATTGAGTTTCCGCTAACGCTGCTCGTTGTCGCTGTAGGTGTGGCATTGACCGGCCCCGGCGCAATTTCACTGGATGCTGTGTTGTTTAACTGATGTTACAAGCAAGGCTGTCCTGAGTTATGCAGGTTTGATTCTTGAACAAGTTCGTGCAATTCACGCCGGAGAATGGTCTCCGCTAATCCATACAAATTATCGGGAGGTTATTACAATGACAATGCAAACCGCAGGAATTCACCATATTACCGCTTTTGTGGGAGACGTGCAGCGCAATGCTGATTTTTATGCCGGAATTCTGGGGCTGCGGCTCGTAAAAAAGACGATCAACTTCGACGCACCCGAAGTCTACCATCTTTATTTCGGCAATGAAGCCGGTGCGCCGGGTACGATCATTACATTCTTTCCATTCTCGATGGGACGCAAGGGCCGGATCGGCGGAGGCCAGGTCGGAATCACCACATACGTGGTGCCTGTCGGCTCCTTTGGCTTCTGGGAGCAGCGTCTGGCTGCCTATGACATTCCCGTGACCAAGGTTACCCGGATCGGGGAAGACTATCTGTCCTTTGCCGACTATGACGGCTTGCGGATTGAGCTGGTGGAACGCGCTGAGGGTCCTCAGAGCGCCTGGTCCTTCGGCGGAGTGACTGCAGAGAATGCCATCAAAGGCTTCGGCGGCGCGGTGCTGTACAGCACCAACCCGGCGCATACCGCAGATACGCTTAGCCGTACACTCGGGCTGGTGCAGATCGCTGAAGGTGACGGCTATATCCGCTACCGTTCCACGGCCGATCTCGGCAACATTATTGACCTCAAGGCCGATCCGGTTCCTGAAGGAAATGGCGGCAAGGGTACTGTCCATCATATCGCCTGGCGTGCCAAGGACGATGCCGAGCAGCTCGATTGGGGCCGGCTGGTCCAGAGCCATGGCTATCAGCCGACTCCGGTTCAGGACCGTCAATACTTCAACGCCATCTACTTCCGGGAAACGGGCGGCATTCTGTTCGAGATTGCTACCGATCCTCCAGGCTTCGCACGTGATGAAGCACCGGATGCGCTGGGCGAAGAATTGATGCTGCCAGCCTGGTATGAACCGCACCGTGCAGCGATTGAAGCCAATCTGCAGCCGTTTGAGATCCGTGAGATCGGGGTGAAGCAGGGATGATCCACGTATATCGTCAGGGTACTGACCTGAGTCTGCCTACGCTGGTTCTGTTTCATGGTACTGGAGGCAATGAGCATGATCTGCTGCCGCTGGCCGAGCTGCTGTCCCCGGGTTCATCGGTGCTGGGCATCCGCGGGAATGTGAGGGAGAACGGCATGCCGCGTTATTTCCGGCGGCTGGCCGAAGGCATCTTCGACGAGGAGGATCTGATCTTCCGTACGCATGAGCTGAAGCAGTTCCTGGATGAGGCGGCGGCGCAGTACGGCTTCGACCCTGCCAATCTCGCCGCCGTTGGCTACTCGAACGGAGCCAATATCGCAGGAAGCCTGCTCTTCCACTACGGCGGCATCTTCCGCTATGCGGTGCTGCTGCATCCGATGGTGCCGCTGCGCGGCCTGTCCCTTCCGCGGCTCGATGAGGTCTCCGTCTTCATCGGAGCGGGCACCAACGATCCGCTGATCCAGACGGAGGAGACGCAGGAGCTGCAAGAGCTCCTGGAAAGCGCCGGTGCAGGGGTAACAGCACACTGGGGCAACCAGGGGCACCGGCTGAGCGCGGCCGAGGCGGAAGCCGCCCGCGACTGGCTCCGCCGGACAGCTGTCCGGGCTTAAGACGTAATGGCAAGGACCCTTTCCCGGCCGGGTATGCCCGGCGGGAGAGGGCCTTTTTTGTTGTGGTGGGTATCTTGGGGCAACCCCCGAGTACCTCGGGGTCCCCTTCGTGTACGTTCACCAATACTCTCTGTACCTTGCAGCACTCTCTCGCTTCGTTCTCTGCATGCACCCACTGCCATCCTCCATGACCGTTGAAGTACCACTAAAACATTACTCGTGTGTGTGCCTCCTGCTGCTTTCTTTCAGCAAACTTTCAGCGCGTTTTAACGTTCGCTTAGGGTGAAAGGCTTATAGTGGGAAGGGAAAGGAGGGACTTGCATGAATATTTCATCCGCAACGTCGGCATCTTCCGCTTCGTACACATCCTCCTCCGGCCTCTCGGACACAGCTGCGCTTGAGAAACAGAAGGCGAAGCTGCAGGCCGAGCTTGAAAAGGCCCAGAGCAGCAAGGACGACGAGAAGACGAAAGAGACCAAAACCAAGCAGCTGCAGCAGCAGATCAAGCAGATTGAAGCGCAAATCGCCCAGAAACAACAGAGCGGCGCTTCGGGTGCTTCTGGACCTTCTGGTGCCGGCAGCGCTGGTGCGCCTCCGGATAAGCCAGCCGGCGGCCAGGCGCTCGCAGTAGCTGGTGCGCAACAAATAGCAACCGCGACTACGGACAGCGTTGGCAGGTTCGACATTCGGATTTAATCGTTATCAGTAGTGAAGGCATGACGAACGAAGAGGGCGCCTCAGCCGTGAGGGCGCCCTCTTTGCTCATTGCAGCCATCCCCGCACATCGCAGCTATCCCTGCTCAACCCAGCCATCCCCTGCTGGCCAGAGAGCACCACCATAGCCCGGCGGCTGTCAGCACAACAATAAGCAGTGCAGCCGTATCCCGGCTGCGCCAATTCAACTGGACAGCCGTACTGCGCGGCTTGTCCGGGTCATAGCCGCGCGATTCAACAGCCGTGGACAGCTCATCGCCCATAGCGATAGCCATGATGAGCATGGGGACCATCAGCATGGTTATTTGCCGCGGATTCCAGTGACCCCGGCCGTCCGTGCGCGGGCCGCGCGAGCTTAGCGCAAGCTGCAGCCGGCCCAGTCTGTCCAGAATCCAGGGGACGAATTGCAGGGTGACGGTTACGGCTAGCGACCAATTGCGGGTACGCACGCCCAGCCTCCGCAGCGGAGCAATGGCCCACTCCAGCCCTTCCCGCAGCGGTGCTCCGGTGGTGGTCTCGGTGAACAGGAACCCCAGCGCGAGCAGCAGCAGGAACCGCAGCACGCTTAAGCCGCCGCGCTGCAGCGCCTCAAGACTGAATCCGAGCGGGCCCCATGCATAATCCGGCGTGCTCCAGTCCATACCGGATACAATCCAGATGAACAGAAACATGAACACGAACGGGCGGAAGAAGCGGAGCACCCGCCTGCGCGGGATGCCTGCCGAGCGGAGAAGCAGGGCGATCAGCGCCGCTGTCAGCAGCAGCGGCAGCAGTGTCCGCATTCCCAGCAGGGTCAGGGAGCCGAGAGCCATTCCCAGCCACTTGACGCGCGGGTCCAGGCTCCGCCAGCCGGTAGGTACGGGTGCGTGTGCGGGCTCCGGTACCGTATCTGAACTAGGGCTCAGCGCAGCAGCCCCAGGGTCTGCCGCCCTGGCCTTTACGCCCGCAGCACCCGGTACCTGCAGCTCCTCAGCTACAGGTGCCGGGAGGGCCTGCCCGGCCAGGTCGGCCAGCAGCTCTTCCACAGCCGCCGGCATCCGCTCCAGCCGTCCGCGCTGTACGAGCCGCTGCGCGATGCGCGCCCAGGCCGGCGGCTCCAGGCCGGCCGCGCTTAATATGCGGGCATCCGCCAGCAGCGGTGCCGCCGGGCCGTCGTAGTGGACAGCTCCCTGCTTCATGACGATGACCTGATCCGCCAGATGCAGGAAGCTGTCCAGGTCATGAGTGGAGACAACAATCGTAACTCCGCTGCTCCGCAGTTCCTGCACCAGCTGGAGCAGCGCCTGGGCCGCCTGCGGGTCGAGGCCTGCCGTCGGTTCGTCCAGCAGCAGGAGACCCGGCGAGACGGCCAGCGCGCAGGCGATGCACAGCCGGCGCTGCTCGCCCCCGCTGAGCAGGAATGGGGAGCGTTCGGCGAACGTACCGTAAGGCAGGCCCACTCTCTCCAGGGCCCGGGAGATCAGGTCCTTACGCTGTTCCTTGGGCACACCGTGCCGGCCAAGGCCGTACTCGATCTCCTTGTGCACGCTGCCGGTGAAGAGCTGTGTCTCCGGCTGCTGAAATACAAGGGAGGGGATGTCTGGTGCAGCTGTTCCACGTTCAACGGTACCGCCGGCGGGTGGATACAGCCCGGCCAGCAGCCGGAGCAGGGTCGATTTGCCGCTGCCGGTCACGCCGCAGAGAACGGTCAATGTGCCGTCCTTAATCTCCAGCTGGATATCGCGCAGAACGGGATAGCCTGCCTCGTACCCGAAGTCTAGATGATCGGTCCGCAGACTCATAGAATCTCCTCCAGATCCCGCTCGCTGAGCGGCAGCAGGTGTACAGGCCAGCCCTGCGCCTGCAGCAATCTGCCGATCCGCACGGCGGTCGGAGGCTCCCAGCCCAGCTGCTCCGGCAGACTCGAGCTGTAGAAGAGGGTCCGCGGATCGCCGTCATAGAGCAGCCTGCCGCTCTGCATCACGCCGATCCGCGGGCTCTCCGCCAGCTCCTCCATCCGCTGCGTCACCCACAGTACACCCATCCCGCCAAGCCACAACTGGCGTGCGAGCCGCAGAATATCATTCCGTCCCGCCGGGTCCAGCATCGAAGTCGCCTCGTCGAAGATGATCATTTCCGGCTCCAGCGCCAGACAGCAGGCTATGGCCAGCCGCTGGCGCTCTCCGCCGGAGAGAGAGGCTACGGCGGCACCGGATTTATGGGCCAGTCCCACCTGCCCCAGCACCGCTTCAATCCGCTGCTTCATCTCCCCGTGTTCTACTCCACGGTTCTCCAGCCCGAAGGCGACGTCTTCGTAAGGCGTTGCGCCAACCGTCTGCGCCTCGGGATTCTGGAACACCAGCTGGATGCGGCGCTTGACCCTATTGCGGTTATCCGGAGAACGCATATCCAGTCCCGCGACGCTAAGGCTGCCGCTGTCCGGCAGGTTCAGACCGTTGAAGGTGCGGACCAAAGACGTTTTGCCGCAGCCGTTAGGACCCGTAAGCGCCATCCATTCTCCCTGTTTCATATGTATGGATATATCCTCATACACCGGCAGTCTGCGCTGGCCATCCCGGTGGGATAAGGATAATTGCTCCGCTCTGATCATTGTCCAATCCCACTTCCCTGACCTCAGGTCTTCAATAATTGCTCTTGATTATAGCAAGAACTAACGATTGATGCATCCGGAAGGGGATGGTATAGTGGTCCAAGAAGATTAGAGGCCTGCTTGAAATGATGCACACAGACGAACAGTACATACGGTTCACAGTAATCCTAATTTTGATAGACACGGGAGGTTACGCAAACGATGAACAGATGGACGACGCGGGGAGTGATTTTCAGCGCCTTGTTCGCCGGTATTATGATTGCCATGAGTTATTTCAAAATCGCACTGCCCATCTCCACCGTACCCATTACGCTCCAGACCCTGGCAGTGATGCTGGCGGGCTCCGTGCTCGGAGCGCGGTACGGCACGCTGGCCGTGCTGATCGTGATCGGGCTCTGTGCAGCGGGCTTTCCGGCGCTCGGCGGCAACGGGGGCATCGCCATGCTCTCCGGGTATACGGCGGGTTATATTCTTTCCTGGCCGTTCGCGGCACTCCTGATCGGACTTTGCGCAGAGCGGATTGGCAGCAAATACACCTTCGTGAAGCTGCTGGCTGTCAATTTTGTGTTCGGAGCGTTGCTGGTCTATCCTGCCGGCGTGTGGTGGTTGGCCCACTCCACCGGGATAAGCTCGCTTGGCCAGGCGCTCACGGCAGGGATGTGGCCCTTCCTGCCCGGAGACCTGCTGAAATCGGTATTGTGCGCGGCTGTAGTTACCGCCGTGTGGAAGGTCTATCCGATTAAGCGCATTTTGCAAAATGAGCGCAGCTCCTGGAGTAAAGAAGGAAGCTCCGGCGTGCGTTACTGATCCCTGCCTGATAACAGCACAAGAGGTGAACCGGAAGGCCTGGCGGCCTGCGGTTCACCTCTTGTTGCATTCACACGGTCAATCTTCGTTCTCGTCTTCGGCATCGGGGGCAGTCCATACGGACACGCTGCCTCCGTTGACAGGGAATACCGCCCAGCCTTCCTCATCAATCACGATACTATCGCCGCGGTTGCCGGTAACATCATACCAGCTCTCACCGGCCCGCTCCTCACCGACGAACATCCGCTTCTCACCCTCATCCCCGTTGGAGATGACCACGGCGCAGCCTGAGCCCGGGAATTCCGGAGCACCGCGCCGCACCCAGCCGATGGTGTTCGGATGGTCGAAGTAATCGTCCTGATCACCGTAAGCCTTGTGGTAACGGGCATACAGCAGCGGGTCGATCGCAGCTTTCTTGCCTTCTACCGGAACCGGGCCGCCGATGCCGTAGTAATCCCCGTAGAATACCACGGGATAGCCGTCACCGCGGAGCAGAATCAGCGCATAGGCAATTTGCTTGAACCAGTCACCGACCCAGGATTCCAGCGCTTCATGAGGCTGTGAGTCATGATTATCGACAAAGGTTACAGCATTGAGAGGATGAGTCTGGACCAGCGTATCGTCGAATATACGGGTAAGGTCGAAGCTCGCCCCTTCCAGCGCCGCCGTATAGAGCTTGTAATGCAGGGAAACGTCAAAGAGGTCGATCTGATAATCTACGGTGTTCAGAAATTCGCGGCAGGCCTCGAGATTCGAATTCCAGAATTCGCCGACAATATAGAAATCCTCTCCGCGTTTACGGGTCATTTCAGCGGCGAATTCTTTAACGAACTCATGGTTGATATGCTTGATGGCATCCAGCCGGTAGCCGCTGCATTGCAGTGTATCGACCAGCCATTTGCCCCACTCAATCATCTCCCGCTTCACTTCTTCATGGCTGTAATCAATGTTGGCGAACATCAGATAATCATAGTTGCCGAACTCATCGTCAACATTCGGGTTCCAGGCCTTGTTCTCTCCGGCGATCCGGAAGACGCCGGTCCGTCCTTCTCTGGCATCGTAATCCGTGCCGTTGAAATGCGTATGATCCCACTGGAAGGCGGAATACTGGCCTCCCCGGCCCGGGAAGGTGAACTTCGTCCACCCTTCAATCTCGAAGGGCTCAGAAATTTCCTTATTGCGGTCATTGGGATCAACCTCTATAACCTCGAACGCTTCGGTTTCGTCCGCCCCCGCCTTGTGGTTCATGACCAGATCGACATACACGGCAACCCCGTTCTTCATACATTCGGCAATCGCCTCGACCAGTTCTTCCTTCGTCCCGTATTTCGTGCGTACCGCACCCTTCTGGTCGAATTCGCCCAGATCGTACAGATCGTACACGCCGTAGCCCGTGTCCTCCGGATTGATGGCCTTGGTGACGGGCGGAACCCACACGGAATCAATGTACCCCGCCTTCAGCTCCGGAGCCATTTCGCGCAGCCGCTGCCAGTGTTTGCCGTCCGGAGCAACATGCCACTCGAAAAACTGCATCATCGTATGATTCCTTTTCATGGTTAGCCCTCCACTCTGTCAAAATAGGTCCAGCTGCAGCGGTGCGAGCCCGCCCTCAATGTCCAGCATGGACATCAGCTCCTTGGCATTGTCCGTGGCGTCTCCGCCGGAATTGTTGTTAAAGACAACATAAAGCTCGCGGCAGCTCTTCTCCAGCTCCAGCAGGCGGTCCCGCCACTCCGTGAGCTCCTCGGTGCTGTAGCTGTACAAATAACGGAGCTTGCGCCAATTGGGATCGCTGCTCTGATTCCAGCCCCCGGCATTGCGGCCGTGCAGCCGCACATAAGTCATGTCCGGATGGGTAGCCACCGGAACAACCGGAATGGAGCCGGTACCCGCCTGCGGCTCATCAGCTACCGTATGAATCCAGCCCTCCTTCTCCAGAAATTGGAGGGTCCGCTCGCGCATGCCGTCCTCATACCAGGAACGGTTGCGGAACTCAACCGCAGAGGGTACGCCGAGCATTCGTTCCTTCGTCTCGCGCAGCAGGTCTACGTTGTCGCGGCTACAGTCGAACCAGGGCGGATACTGGAAGAGGACCAGGGCCAGCTTCCCTGTAGCCTGCAGCGGCTCGATAGAGGTGTGGAATGCCTGGTACATTTCCTCCGGAGTATCGTAGTAGTTCTTTTTGCCCCGTAAATGTCCGGTCATGCCCTGATATGCCTTGACGATGAACCGGAAATCCTCAGGCGTCTGGGAAGCCCATTTCGCGTAATTGCGGACCGGCTGCACCGCATAGAAAGAACTGTCGATCTCCACAATGGGAAAATGGGCGCTGTATGTAGGCAAGCGTTCAGCCGGTTTGATTTTGCCGTACAATTCCTCGTGGTCTCCGAAGCCGGTAAGCCCGATCTTGATCATATAGAGGCACCTTCCTTTCCTTCATGGGCTCACGGCAGCCTGCGTTCAGCTAACACATATATAAACTGAAAAGCCGTGTTCACAAACAAGGGGGATTGCCCTGCTCCCGAAAATTAAGGCAAAATGGGAGAGAGCATGTTTGGTGCCAGGCGCAGAATTATACTGTATGGGTGCTTTATCACCAAAAGAAAGCGGCGATATACTTCCTTAATGAAGGGATTTGAGAAATGTGGAGCATCGGTTTGAACAGCTTACCCCCCATATCCTGCTGATGCATGCAGAGCATGAGACGGACCGGCCTGTACTCGCGGCAATTCTGGGCAGGGAGCGCACGCTGCTGATGGACGGGGGGAATTCTCCGGCTCATGCCCGGCTGTTCCAGGAGGAGCTGGCCAGACGCGGCTTGAGGCAGCCTGACCTTATGGCACTGACTCATTGGCACTGGGATCACTCCTTCGGGATGTCCGCCTGGAAGGTGCCGGTGATGGCGCATGAAGCCGCAGCGGACACCCTTGCCGGGCTATCCGGCCTGGACTGGTCGGACGAGTGTCTGGACCGGCTGGTGGCGTCACAGACGATCAGCGATGCCAGCAGGAAGCATATCTGTCTGGAGTACGGGGAACAGCGGGAGATCCGAATTGTGCCGCCGGATATTGTATTCACCGATAGGCTGACGGTGCATTTGGGCGGAGTATCCTGCGAGCTGGTGCATGTGGGAGGTGATCATTCGCCTGACTCTTGCATTTTGTATGTCAAAGAGGACAAGACGCTCTTCCTCGGCGATGCCCTCGGACCGGCGGTCTACGGCGGACCGCGGCGTTATAACGGCGCCCGGTTCCTGCGGCTGCTGGAGACAGTATACGCCTATGAGGCGGACTGGTTCGTGGAATCGCACGGAGTGCCGATGAACCGCCGCGAGTTTACGGCTGATCTGGCTCCGTGGGAGCAGCTTGCCCGGCTGGCCTGCATACATGGTAGCGACCGGGAGCGGATGATCGCCGGGATGCGCGATTATCTGGGTGCGGAGGAAGTGCCTGCGGACCTGCTGGAGGGAGTGGAGTATTTCATTGCCGGAGCCGGGATTTGAGCTTTGCGGCTGCCAAGAGCCCGGAATAACCCGGTATTACCCATAAAAAGCCCTGCCTCCCCGGATACCGGAACGAAGCAGGGCTTTTGGTTTATGATCGCAATTGTTTCCGCTGAACTCTAGCCGTTGTTAGTGAAATGTACGATGGCATCTCCCCTGTACAAGTGGACGGCATTACGGCCGTTCCTTTTGGAGCTGTAGAGGGCGTGGTCAGCTTCGGACAGCATTTCCTCGAGAGCGGGATATTCGCGGCGGGCCTCCACGACTCCGAAGCTGGCGGTCACATGGATGGCTCCGGACATCGTGTAAAGCGGGCTGTGTTCTATATCCTGGCGGATGGCTTCCGCAAGCATGGCCGCATCCTTCAGGGAAATTCCCGGCAGGCAGAGCACGAATTCCTCTCCCCCGTACCGCCCGAAGATATCCCCTGCGCGGAGGTGCCGGCCACAGACGGCGGTGATGTGCTGGAGTGCCAGGTCCCCGTATTGATGCCCGTAGCGGTCATTAATGCTTTTGAAGAAGTCGATGTCCAGCAGGATGATCGAGAGCGGCGTCCGGGTACGCTTGGCCTCTTCCAGCAGCCCACGGCTGCGCTCCACGAAATGGGTACGGTTATAAATACCGGTCAGACTGTCCACCGTAGCCAGCTGGAGCAGCTTCTCCTGCAGCAATCTGCGCTCGGTTACATCGATCAGCACAATCATCCGGCCGGCATATTCCCGGTTATGATTCTGTACCGGCGAGGACCGGACCTGATAATAATACGTTTCTTCGCCCCGCTGCCAGGCCAGCTCGCGCTCCCCGCTGACGAGCGGATCGGAATGCATAACATATTCCACGGCCTCGGCGCCGGCGGGCAGGAACAGCTGCGCGAGCGAGTGTCCGATGGCCGGAGAGCCCAGACCCTCCAGCATTTCCGTGGCCGCCCGGTTGTAATCGACCAGCAAATCGGCCCGGTCGACGACGAGCACCCCGTCGCGCATGCTGGCGAACAGATTCTCGCGGGCAATCGGAGCCGCAGTAAGCATGCCCCGGGAGAGGATGGCCCAAATATAAAGCGATGAGGTTATGCTCATAATGATCGGCACGGGGTCCATGCCGTAGGGAGTGCTGTCGATCAGATAGAGGAAGGCGCCCAGGGCCGGCAGGAACTGTCCGATGAAAATAGTGGTCATCTGCCGCATATAGCCGAGCTTCATCCGGTTCCACTGCCATAAAATCAGGATCATACCGGCCAGCATGCAGCCAAAGGTCATACTGCCCTGGACAATATACCAGGGGCCCATCACGACATCGACCAGCGGCCGGGGTGCACCTTCCCGGAAATGCATGGATTGGTAATAGAGATGATGCAGGTCATTGGTCCATACCAGCACTGTGGTTATACAGGGGACGGAATAGAGCACGGTCAAGAGCTTCCTGCCTACCAGACGGTCCAGACCGACGAAGTACATAATCATAATCAGGCCGGACGGTGCGATAAACGGCATCCCCAGATATTCTACCTTGATCCAGAAGCTGATTTCCTGCATGGTGCTGCCCGAAAGCTCCAGCGCGAAGCCGAAGATATACACCGCCGAGGCGGCGGAGCTGAGAATGAACGCCTTGATTCCGGCGAAATCGGACTTTTTATAGTAGGCGAAGAGCGCCAGCAGCGCATTCAGCACGCCCGAGATGGAGACGACCACGATATAATTCGAAATCAGCGAATTCATTGGGGCAGCCTCCATGTCGGAAAGCCGGCAGATTCAACGTCCGGATGCAGGGACAGCGGCGGCACAGATGGCTTTGAACCGTTATTATAAGCATCGAACATAGTCGAAATAGTCTCCTATTTTAGTAAGAATGTTGATTAAATAGTATCACAAATTGCTATAGATAACATTCGGTATTCCACGGGCACAGAAACCGGAGGTTAATCTTTATATCGGCATTTTGCCGGAAGTTTGACACCATGCACTGGCGGGCTAGACAAAATGACGAAATATCCGGAATGCAATCTTACGATTTGTCTAATGAGTGTCTATAGTGCAGCGTGTAACATGTTAGTTAACACTACACGAAGTAAAAAATCAGCAACTATGATGGTACTTGTGTTATTTTATATAACATAAAACGAACAACACTTCTAAAGGGGGAGCTGAACATGTCACTCTTAACGGCAGGCATTCCTGAAATTCAGCTGGAAAACGTCGAGATGCGCTATCGGGCGGAGGCGGCCGATGTGCTGGCGCTGCATCAGGTTACCCTTGATATTGCCAAAGGAGAGTTTGTATCGCTCCTGGGTCCTTCCGGCTGCGGCAAAACAACACTGCTGAGACTGATGGCGGATTTGCTGGCGCCCACCGGCGGCAATGTAACAGTCGCCGGCAAAAGCGCAAAGGAAGCCAGACTAGCCCGGAAATACGGCATTGTCTTTCAAAGTCCCGTGCTTTATGACTGGCGGAAGGTGAAGCATAACATTACGCTGCCGCTGGAGCTAATGGGTGTCAAGAAATCGGTCCGTGAGGAGAAGGCGCTGGAGCTGCTTGAACTGGTAGGTCTTCAGGGCTTTGCCGACAAATATCCCTGGCAGCTCAGCGGAGGCATGCAGCAGCGTGTAGCGATTGCCCGGGCGCTCTCCATGGAGCCGGAAATTCTGCTGATGGATGAGCCGTTCTCCGCGCTGGATGAATTTACCCGCGAACGGCTGAATGAAGAGCTGCTGGCGGTATGGGCCAAGGTGCGCAGTACCATTGTGTTCGTGACCCACAGCATTCCGGAATCGATCTTCCTCTCCGACAGGGTGTTTGTGCTCTCCCCTCATCCGGGGCGGCTGTCAGCCGTCGTGGATATTCCGCTGCCGCGCCCGCGTACGGCGGAGATGCGGAACAGTCCGCAATTCTTCGAGCTCATCGCCCGCATCCGTGGCAGCTTCGAAGGGGTGTAGCCGATGAGAGGGCAACATTCGCTGCTGCGCAGCCGGGCATTGCCGCTCGCGGTATGGGCTCTAGGTCTCCTGCTCGTATGGGAGGGGGGCTCCTGGCTGCTGCTGCATGCCGCCAAGGTCCCGCTGGCCCAGTCCAAGCTGCCGTATGTCCATGAAGTCGCCGCCACCTTATGGAGGTACAGTGGCACGCTGCTGAAGGAAGGCGGCGCTACCTTCGGCAACGCCGGGGTGGGGTTCTTGCTCGGCGCGGCTGCAGGGGCGGCTCTGGCGATACTGATGAGCCTTTCGAGGACGATTGAACGGCTTGCTTTTCCGTATGCGGTGGCTTCGCAGATGATCCCGATTCTCGGGCTGGCGCCGATCATCTATGGCATTGTCCGGGACGAACAGATATCCCGCATCATTATCTCCGGGTATATCACCTTCTTTCCGGTCTCGCTCAATATGCTGCGCGGCCTGCGCAGCGTCGATCCTCCGGCGGTAGAGCTGATGCATTCCTATGCAGCGAAGCCGTGGGCGGTTTACTGGAAGCTGCGATTGCCGGCCTCGCTCCCGGGGCTGTTCAGCGGGCTGAAGATTGCTGCACCGCTTGCGGTTACGGGTGCTATTCTGGTGGAGCTGATGGGCGCGCAGCACGGGATCGGCGTCATTATGCTGCGCAATCTGTATTACGGTCCATCCCATACGTATATGTTCTGGTCCACCGTAATCGTCGGCGCTTTGCTCGGCATGGCCAGTTACTGGCTGATGAGCCTGATTGAACGGCTGGTATCGCCGTGGCAGCCGGAGTTCCGGCCGAAAGGAGGCGCCAGATGATGGAAGGTTCCTCTGCAACATCTCTTATAACAACGGGTAATGAAGTTTCCCTTACCAAGTCGGAATCTGATTATCCGCGTTCCTCCCGCCGTCACCGCAAGCTCCTCAGTCCTGCGGTGTGGCTGCCCCTGCTGGCCGGTGTCCTGTTTCTGGCGATGTGGGAGCTGCAGCTGTTCCATAAGCTATTCGATCTGAAGAAGTACCAGCTGCCGCTGCCTTCGGCAATTTATGAAGCGATGCGCGATAACTTCAGCCTGCTGCTGTCCTACACGGGATATACACTCGCCGAGGCGGTTCTGGGCATGCTGATCGGCTCAGCGTGCGGCTTTGTTGTTGCTCTGGCGGCCACGGCCTGGCCGCGCTGGGGCGGCGGCAGCCTGACGCTGGTGGCCGCTCTGAACGCCGTGCCGATCGTGGCGCTGGCACCGATCATGAACCTGTGGTTCGGCGACGGTATCGGGTCGCGCGCCGCCATTGTGACGGCAACGACCATGGCGGCGATGGCAATCAACGCCTATAAGGGCATGTCGGCGGTCGATCCGCTGGCCCTGGATCTGATGCATTCCTATGCCGCCGGGAAGAAGGAGGTCTTCCGGTATCTCCGCATCAAGAACAGCCTGCCGTATGTATTCACGGCGCTGAAGATCAATACAACGGCCAGTATGATCGGAGCGATCGTCGGTGAGTTCTTCTTTTCCTCCCGGGGGCTTGGCTACCTGCTCTCCAATTCAATCAAAGTGGCCAAAATGCCGCTCGGCTGGTCCTGCATCGTACTGGCAGCCATCGCAGGTGTCTTGTTCTATCTGATCGTTGAGCGGCTGGAAAAAGTGTTCATCAAGTGGCATTCCTCGCAGCGTGCGTAGTGTCCATATATCCGGTGAATCCGGCAGCTGCGGCGGTGGAAGACAGAGAGGAGCCGCCCGGCAGCCGTGTGCATACAGCATCAGGACAGTCAGCAGGTGCATTTGATTCCGAACAACTAACTAAATTGGGTAGGGGGAGTTGCAATGATGAATGGTTTAAAAAGGTCGCCGCGCGGCGTAATGCTCCTGGCGGCAATGGTTCTGGTGCTCTCGCTGCTGGCAGGCTGCGGAGGGAATGGCAATGGCAATAACGGCGGGACTGAGGCGGAAGCGAATGCGAATGCTTCCGGCACGGAGGCGTCCAATGCGCCGGCAAGTGCAGAACCGGCTGCGGAGCCGGTAAAGGTTAAGCTTCAGCTGAAATGGGTGCCCCAGGCACAGTTTGCCGGTTACTTCCTGGCCAAAGATAAAGGTTATTACGCTGAGGAAGGGCTTGATGTCGAAATTCTGCCCGGCGGTCCGGACATCGTGCCGGAGCAGCAGGTAGCCGGCGGTACGGCCGACATCGGCGTGGACTGGGTTGCGAGTCTCCTGACCAGCCAGGAGCAGGAGATGCCGCTGGTGCAGATTGCCCAGATCTTCCAGAAGAGCGGTCTGGTGCTGGTGTCCAAGAAGGAAGCGGGCATTAACGGCCCGGCGGATCTGAAGGGCAAGAAGGTCGGCAACTGGATGGGCGGCAACGAGTTCGAAGTGCTGGCACTGTTCGATAAATACCAGCTGGATTCCAATAAGGACCTGAATTTCACGAAGCAGGGCTTTACCATGGACCAGTTCCTCGGCGGTGAAATCGACGCAGCATCGGCCATGACCTACAACGAATATCAGGTGGTGCTGGAATCGGGCATCAAGGCCGAAGAGCTGAACGTCATCGACATGAACGATGAGGGCGTGGCGATGCTGGAGGATAACCTGTTCGCCAACAGAGACTGGCTTGAGGACAATAAGGAGACAGCGGCCAAGTTCGTCCGTGCTTCGCTGAAGGGCTGGCAGGATGCCATCGCCGATCCCGAAGCGGCAGTGGACAGTGTGATGAAGCTGGCCGAGGAAGGCAGTACCAGCCGCGAGCACCAGCTGACCATGATGACCGAGGTCGCCAAGCTTATTCAGCCGGAGGGCTTTGATGTCTCCAAGCTGGGCTATACTGATGCGGCAGCCTTCCAGCAAACCGCTGACATCGCCCTGAAATTCGGAGTGATCAAGGAAGCGGCCAATATCGAAGAGGCTTATACCAATGAGATTGTGGAGCTGGCGGCGCAATAAGGGGTCTGCTCAAGCTCTCTTGAAATCAGCAGTTCCATACATGTTGTTCTTCATAGATGGCCGCCTGTTCCTGGCGGTCATCTATCGTAATCGGCGGTAAAATCTATGTTTCAAGGAGGTGCAGATGGTGT
Organism: Paenibacillus tepidiphilus; assembly: GCF_008635795.1. GTDB lineage: Bacteria > Bacillota > Bacilli > Paenibacillales > Paenibacillaceae > Paenibacillus_AQ > Paenibacillus_AQ tepidiphilus. The sequence continues at coordinate 183,237 of NZ_VWRQ01000008.1, forward strand.
CCCTACTTGCGGGTCAGACGGCGATAGTCCGGAATTATGTAGGCGGCGTGTGGGTGGAATCAACATCCGGGCGTACGGAGGAAGTAGTGAACCCGGCCACGGGTGAGGTCATTGCGCAGGTGCCGCTGTCCGGCCGCAGGGAGCTGGATGATGCGGTGCGTGCGGCGGCGGAGGCTTATGTAACGTGGAAAAGAGTCCCTGTTCCCAGGCGGGCGCGTTATTTCTTCCAGTACCAGCAGCTGCTGGTGGAGCACTGGGAGGAGCTGGCCGGACTTATCACGCTTGAGAACGGCAAAAGCCTGGAGGAAGCAATGGGTGAGGTGCAGCGGGGGATCGAATGCGTGGAATTCGCCTCCGGTATACCGTCGCTGATGATGGGCAGCCAGCTCCCGGATATCGCAGGCGGGATTGAATCCGGCATGTACCGCTATCCGCTGGGTGTCATCGGCGGAATCGCTCCATTTAACTTCCCGATGATGGTGCCCTGCTGGATGTTCCCGCTGGCCGTGGCTTGCGGCAACACCTTTGTCATGAAGCCCTCGGAGCGTACGCCGCTGCTGATGAACCGGCTGGCCGAGCTGTTCGCGGAGGCGGGCTTTCCGCCGGGGGTTCTGAATGTGGTGCACGGCGCACATGAGGTGGTCAATGGATTGCTGGATCATGCAGAGGTCAAGGCGGTCTCCTTCGTCGGCTCACAGCCGGTAGCGGAATACGTCTACAGACAGGGGGCGGCGCACGGCAAACGGGTGCAGGCGCTGGCCGGAGCCAAGAATCACTCCATTGTCCTTCCCGATGCCGATCTGGATAATGCCGTGAAGAACATTACCGCCGCCGCCTTCGGCTCGGCCGGTGAGCGCTGCATGGCCTGTGCCGTGGTCGCTGTGCATGAGGGCATCGCCGACGAACTGGTGCGGCGGCTGCTGGAAGCAGCCGACGGGCTGAAGATCGGTGACGGCAGGGAGGATGGCGTCTTCCTCGGTCCGGTCATCCGTCAGGAGAACAAGGAACGCACGGTATCCTATATCGAGGCGGGGATTCGCGAGAATGCCGTACTGGTGCGAGACGGGCGACGGGATGCGGCGGCTGCGGGAGCGGGGTATTTCCTGGGGCCGACTATCTTTGATCATGTCCAGCCGGGGATGGCGATCTGGCGGGAGGAGATATTCGCGCCGCTGCTCTCGGTAGTGCGCGTCAAGGATCTGGCCGAAGCCATTGAGGTGACCAATCGTTCGCCATTCGCCAACGGCGCCTGCATCTATACCGACAGTGCCAAGGCGGTCCGTCAGTTCCGCGAGGAAATCGACGCCGGCATGCTCGGAGTCAACCTGGGCGTTCCTGCGCCGATGGCCTTCTTCCCGTTCTCCGGCTACAAGCAGTCCTTCTATGGAGACCTGCATGCCAACGGCCGTGACGGCGTGGAATTCTACACCCGCAAGAAAATGATTACTGCCCGTTATTGACGAGAGGAGAGAGGACCTTGCAAAGCCTGGAGAATGAAAGCAGATTGGCGATTGAGAAGGACCAGCGTTATTTGTGGCATAATATTACGCCTTACAGCGAGAAGAACCCGCCGCTAATCGCAGCATCGGCCAGCGGTTCATGGGTCACCGACATTGACGGGAACCGGTATCTGGACGGCATGTCGGGATTATGGTGCGTCAACGCAGGGTACGGGCGCAAGGAGCTGGCCGATGCGGCTTACCAGCAGCTGCTCAGCCTTCCCTATTTCCCGCTGACGCAGAGCCATATGCCGGCGATTGCCCTGGCCGAGAAGCTTAATGAATGGCTGGAGGGCGATTACGTCGTGTTCTTCTCGAACAGCGGCTCGGAAGCCAATGAGGCTGCCTTCAAAATCGCCCGCCAATATCATCAGCAGACCGGCCAGCATTACCGCCATAAGTTTATTGCCCGTTACCGGGGCTACCACGGCAGCTCGCTGGGTGCGCTGTCCGCCACCGGCCAGGCCCAGCGCAAATACAAATATGAGCCCTTGACCGGCGGCTTCCTGCACGTCGCTCCGCCGGACAGCTACCGCCGTCCGGCCGGGATGACCGTGGAGGAGTTCAACCTCCAATCCGCCGGGGCCATCGAGGATATGATCGTATGGGAAGGCGCTGAGACGGTTGCGGCGGTTATCATGGAGCCTGCGATTACCGGTGGCGGAGTTATTGTACCGCATCAGGTGTATCTTGACCGGGTGCAGGAAATCTGCCGGCGGCACGGCGTCCTGTTGATTATGGATGAAGTGATCTGCGGCTTCGGGCGCTCCGGGCGCAGGTTCGGCCATCATAATTATGGCGTGAAGCCGGACATCGTGACGATGGCCAAGGGACTGACCAGCGCTTATCTGCCGCTCTCGGCAACGGCGGTGCGCAAGGAGCTCTATGAGGCGTTCAAGGATACCAGCGATGAATACGGCCACTTCCGCCATGTCAACACCTTCGGCGGCAATCCGGCGGCTTGCGCTCTGGCGCTGCGCAACCTGCAGCTGCTTGAAGAAGAGGGACTGGTGGAACGCGCTGATGTCCTTGGGCGCAGGCTGGCCGGGGAGCTCGCCCCGCTCCTTACGCATAAGCTGGTCGGCGATATCCGCAGCTTTGGCCTGATGACCGGCATTGAACTGGTGGCAGATAAAGAAAGCAAGCAGCCGGCTCCCCTTGATGCCGTAAAAGGCGTGATTGCCGACTGCAAGGCCAGGGGTCTGATTATCGGGAAGAACGGCGATACGGTGGCGGGTTTCAACAATGTGCTGACCCTTGCACCGCCGCTGTCTTCTACCGATGAGGATATCCAGTTTATTACCGATACACTCAAAGCTGTGCTGAACGGGCGCTGGGCAGAGTAAGCTTGTCGGGGTACAGCAGCTGGTAGGCACGCAGGGCGACCTGTATGGAAATGCGGTTCTCCGGAAGCATGAAGTCTTCGCCCAGCAGCTCGGTAATTTTCTCAAGGCGGTAATACAGCGATTGCCTGACGATGAACAGATTACGGGCGGCGATTTGCTTGGAGCCGTCGTGATCCAGGAAGACGCGCAGCGTCAGCAGCAGCTCGCTGCCTTTGGACTTATCGTGGTCGATCAGCGGTCCGAGGTAGCTGCGGATAAAGTTCTCCAGTGTCTTGCCGTCGTTCAGGTTCAGCAGCAGCTGGAAGACGCCGAGCTCCTCATACAGCAGAACGGGCTTCTGATAACAAGAGTACAGCGACAATGCCTGCACCGCTTCCTGGTAACCGGCGTAGGCTTGCTTGAGCCCGCGGTGCGCTTTGCTGACGCCGATGACGAGCTGCAGATCCTTCAGCTTCTCGTCGGAGCGGATATGCAGGAGGGCATCCAGTGCCTGCTGCAGACGCAGCTTGCCGGGAAGCCTTGACTGGATATCGAGGGCGATAACGGTCAGGCGGTTATTCTTGAGGGTAATCAGGGGGCGCAGGGAGTACTTCTCGAAGATGGAGCGCAGGATGAGCGACAGATGGAAGGTGATCGATTCCCAGTCATTCTCCGGGCTGCTCCAGTGCACATCGCGGGGATTCTGAATCTCCACCAGGCATACCCTGTACGGCAGTTCGTTGACGACGTTGTAATCCGGTCCGACCAGGCTTTTGACGCGGCTGTCCTCTTCGATGCGGCCGCTGATCAGTTCATCTACCCACAGATTCTCCGAGAACAGCCTGCGCTCTTCCATATAACGGGTCCGCAGCAGCTCCTGGGCGATGGACAGAGAAGCGGAATCGAGCAGCAGGCAGTCAAATTCCTGCGGCTTGTGGTGAGTGACCATCAGAATATAAGCCCAGGTCTGATCCAGGGCGCCGACCGGCTTCAGGGCGACGGTCTTGTTCCGGAACTCGCGGAGGTAAGGTGCGGCATCCGGCTGGAGGTTCTCCGTCTCCTTGTCCAGCGATTCAAAGAATTGCAGCAGCGGAGCCTGCTCATCGGGCGGAAGCGCCGGAAAGAACAGCGGTTTGCCCTGCGGCTGGATGTAGACAATCTGTGTGCGGGTGCTTTTGCATAACAATTGCAGCACCTTGAGTGTCCCTTGGGAGGTCAGCGTCAGACGGTGGAATTCGCGGGAGATACTCTCCAGCTCCTGCAGCATGCGGTGGTGGCGGTTAATAATCAGGGAGTGCAGATCGAGTGTGATATCTACAAAGCGGACGGTACGGGTGAAGACAATCAGCGGAAAATCATGGGCATTGGCCAGATCGGTCATCTCCTGCGGAATGCTGCTGAAGTAGGTTCCCAGCTCAATGCACAGGCATGCGGCATTCTTCTCGATTAAATTCTGCATAAAGGTCAGGGCCGATGGCAGATCCGTGCTCATGCCTATGCCGGTTGTGAGAATCATCTCTTCCCCGTGAATCAGGCCGTCGAAGCCGGCGCTCTCCAGTACATGTACCCAGCGGATGGCCCGGCTCAAGCCGGCGCGGCCGCCGATGGCCTCGGCTTCTGCGAACAGCGGCCGCTTGAGTGCGTCGCGGATCGTCAATACAAGCTCCCAATCCATAAGCATCCCCCTCGCTCTTTCTCGTGTGATCAGGCTGCGAAAGGTCCTCTCCCGCAGGTAAAAAATACACATTTGAAATTAGACATTATGTCTAATGTATCGAAAAGCTGAAATGATATAGTTTGATTATAATGTAAGAATATATAACCTGATGGGATAGGGAGTGGCGCTGAACAGGAGGCATTAGGATCATTTTACTACATTGGCTCAGGAATGTAAGCAAGATATTAAGGCGATTTCTATAACTTATGTAAATATATATTACATGTAAGTATCATTATACGATGGATGAACCTACTTGCCAGAAGGAGGGAACGTGAATGGAGCACACTTCTCCGTTAACCGCATTTACGCCGGATATGTTCATGCGCAATTTCGCCGAGGCCGAGCCGTGCCTTACCCGCAAAGGTGCAATCGAAGAATCCAACCGCTGTCTCTACTGCTATGATGCCCCCTGCATCAAGGCCTGTCCGACAGGCATTAACATCCCCTCTTTCATCAAGCGTATCGCCACCGATAATTTGAAGGGCGCCTCCCGCACCATCATGGAATCCAATCCTGTCGGCGCCAGCTGCGCCCGGGTCTGTCCGACAGAAGAGCTCTGTGAAGGGGCATGTGTGCTGAACGATGCCTCCGCACCGATTGAAATCGGCCTGCTGCAGCGTTATGCAACCGACTGGGCGATTCAGAGCGGAACGCAGCTGTTCCGCCCGGGTACTCCGAACGGCCGCAAGGTGGCCGTCATCGGCAGCGGTCCGGCCGGGCTGTCCGCAGCCAGGGAGCTGGCGCGCGAGGGCTTCCGCGTCGTTATTTATGAATCCAAGCCGCTGGCCGGGGGACTGGATACCCATGGCATCGTCTCGTTCCGGCTGCCGCAATCGGTCTCCCTCTGGGAAGTGGAGCAGGTCGAGAAGCTTGGCGTGGAGATCCGCACCGGTGTAAAGGTGGGCGTAGATGTAACGGCCGAGGAACTGAAGGCGGAATATGATGCCATCGTTCTTGCTGCGGGCATGGGCTATGTTCCGCCGCTCGGTATTGAAGGCGAACGGCTCTCGGGTGTTTACGATGCGATCGAGCTGGTGGAAACCACGAAGACCGGCGTCCCGACCCTGGAGCTGATGGGCCGGCGGGTAGCCGTCATCGGGGCAGGCAATACCGCGATAGATGCAGCTACCTGCTCGGTGCGGCTGGGAGCGGCGAATGTGAAGATGGTCTACCGCCGGACCCGCTCCGAGATGACCGCCTATGACTTCGAGTATGAATTCGCCAAGCAGGAGGGCGTAGAGTTCAACTGGCTGACGTTGCCGCAGCGGATTATCGGCGACGAGTCGGGCAATGTGACGGCGCTGGAGTGTGTGCAGATGAAGCTGACCGGTGAGACCGGCAAGGACGGCCGGCTGACGCCGGTGCCGGTGGAGGGCTCCGGATTCCTGCTGCCGGTCGATGCGGTGGTGATTGCCATCGGCCAGAAGCGGCGGACGGAACTGATTGAGCATCTGGGCCTTGAGCATGACAGAGGCATCGTCAGAATTGACCGTGCTACCGGACGGACTTCGGACCCGCAGATTTACGCCGCGGGAGACATTGTGTTCGGAGCAGGCCAGGGTGAGGCGATGGTTGTATCCGCCGCCCAGCAAGGCAAGGATGCGGCCTACGCCATTGCCCGGCAATGGTCGGGCAGGCAGGACAGCGTGGTGGGCTCAGCCGTATAAAAGACGGCGCAGGATAGGGTCCGGACGTTCCGGCGGCCGGGCCTATATGACAGGGAGGGAACAACAATGGCAGATTTGCGCATCGATCTCGCAGGTATTAAGTCGCCTAATCCGTTCTGGCTGGCCTCCGCGCCGCCGACCAACACCGGCTACCAGGTGCAGCGGGCCTTCGAGGCCGGCTGGGGAGGTGCGGTGTGGAAGACGCTGGGGGATCCGATCATCAATACGTCCTCGCGGTTTGCGGCTGTGCATTTCAATGGCCAGCGCGTAGCGGGCTTCAACAATATTGAGCTGATTACGGACCGTCCGCTTGAGGTGAATCTCAAAGAAATTTATGAGACCAAGAAGCGGTTCCCGAACCATGCTGTGGTGGCCTCTCTGATGGTGGAGCCGAAACGGGAGAAGTGGCATGAGATTGTTAAGCGGGTAGAGGATGTCGGTGTAGACGGCCTGGAGCTGAACTTCGGCTGTCCGCACGGGATGGCTGAGCGCGGCATGGGTGCGGCCTCCGGACAGCAGCCCGATCTGGTCGAGGCGCAGACCTACTGGGTTAAGGAGGCGGCGGCCACGCCGGTTATTGTGAAGCTTACGCCTAACATTACCGACATTACTGTAGTGGCCCGCCATGCGGTCAAGGGCGGCGCCGATGCGGTCAGCATGATCAATACGATCAACAGTCTGGCCGGCGTGGATATCCACACCTGGAATACGATTCCCCATGTCGGCGGCCAGGGGGCGCACGGCGGCTATTGCGGGCCTGCGGTCAAGCCGATAGCCCTGAGCATGGTTGCGGAATGTGCCCGCGACCGCGCTGTAAGTGTGCCGATCTCCGGCATCGGCGGCATTTCCACCTGGCAGGATGTGGTGGAGTTCATGCTGATGGGAGCGACCGGAATTCAGGTCTGCACGGCGGTCATGCATCACGGCTTCCGGATTGTCGAAGAGATGATCGACGGCCTGAACAACTACCTGGATGATAAGGGGCTGGCTTCTGTCACCGAGCTGATCGGCCAATCCGTTCCGAAATACTCCAACTGGGGGGATCTTGACCTTAACTACAAGGTGGTAGCCCGGATTAATCAGGACAACTGCATTAACTGCAATAAATGCCATATCGCCTGTGAGGATGCCTCGCATCAATGTATAGATATGCTGACGGATGCCCAGGGCAAGGCGGTGCTTCAGGTGCGTGAAGAGGACTGCGTAGGCTGCAACTTATGCTCGATTGTCTGCCCGGCCGACGGAGCCATTGATATGATCGCCCTGAACAACGGGGCCGCACCGATGACCTGGAACCAGCGGCAGCAGCTTATCGGCAATCTGAACGGCACTTATTCCGAGGCGGAGGTGGTCTAACAATGAAGAGAATCATCAAGAACGGCACGATTGTTACGGCGGCGGATACCTACAACGGGGACATCCTGATTGAGGACGGAGTGATTACGGGCATCGGGCTGGGACTTCAGGTGCCCGGAGCGGAAGTGATCGACGTTACCGGGTATTACGTCTTTCCGGGCGGAATTGATCCGCATACCCATCTGGATATGCCCTTCGGAGGCACGGTGACGGCCGATGACTTCGAGACCGGGACGATTGCCGCTGCTTACGGCGGAACGACCACAGTTATCGACTTCTGCCTGACAACCAAGGGCGAACCGCTGCAGCAGGCCGTCGATGTCTGGCACGCCAAATCGCAGGATAAAGCGGTGATTGATTACAGCTTTCATCTGATGGTCTCAGACCTGAACGACAAGGTGCTGGAGGAGCTGCCGCAGGTGATCGAGAACGAAGGCATTACCTCGCTGAAGGTATTCATGGCTTACAAGAATACGTTCCAGGCTGACGACGGGACGCTGTACAAGACGCTGCAGGCGGCCAAGCGCGAAGGCGCGCTGGTGATGGTGCATGCCGAGAACGGGGATGTCATTGACTATCTGGTGGAGCAGGCGCTGGCGGCCGGAAATACCGACCCGATCTATCATGCCCTGACCCGTCCGCCGGAGCTGGAGGGCGAAGCGACCGGACGTGCGGCCTATTTGACGGGACTGGCCGATTCCCAGCTCTATGTGGTACATGTAACCTGCGCTGAAGCAGCCTGGAAGATCGGCGAAGCCCGCAAGAAGGGCCTGCGGGTATACGGCGAGACCTGCCCGCAGTATCTGGTGCTGGATGTGGAGTCGCTGGAGAAGCCTGATTTTGAAGGGGCCAAATACGTATGGTCGCCGCCGCTGCGGGAGGCATGGAACCAGGATGTGCTGTGGGACTCGCTCTGGAACGGTACGCTGCAGACCATAGGCTCAGACCAGTGCTCCTTTAACTTCAAAGGGCAGAAGGAACTTGGACGCGGCGACTTCTCCAAGATTCCGAACGGCGGACCAACCATAGAGGACCGTTTCAGCGTGCTTTACTCCGAAGGGGTGGCGAAGGGACGTATCTCGCTGAACAAATTCGTGGACGTTATCGCCACCTCCAGCGCCAAGCTGTTCGGCTTGTTTCCGCAGAAGGGCACCATTGCCCTGGGCAGTGACGCCGATCTGGTGATCTTCGACCCCCGGGCAACGCGGGTGCTATCCGCCGAGACTCATCATATGAATGTGGATTATAACGCTTTTGAAGGGATGGAGGTGCAGGGAGAGCCGGTGTCCGTGCTGAGCCGCGGCGAATTTGTCATCCGCGACAAGCAGTTCGTGGGCGCTGCCGGTGCGGGGCAGTATCTGCACCGCAAACGGTTTGAGGCGGAGATGCCGATTCCTGCCCAGCCCCGGGTCAGTGGAGGGGTGAGTTAACATGTCAGCATATACCGAATTTGACCAGGAACGGCAGGAAATTGACGAATTGCTTGAACAGGGCTACAGAATCGCCAATATTGAAGAGGATCTGGACGGGGCGCGCGTGAAGTTTATCCGCAGCGGTCCGGTGGCCGGTGAGCAGGTGCTTCAGCTCCTGACCGCCGATGCGCGCAAGCACGTGACTACTGTATTGCTAGGTGTTAACCGGATGCCGGCACAGGCGGTAGAATCATCTATGTGAGAATGAAGCAGGCTGTGGCCCGAAGGGCTACGGCCTGTTTTTGGGAAAAAGTAAAAAAAGCAAAACATCTGATTGACAGCCATAAACGTCTAGTCTATATTATTCCTATGAATTTAATCGGAATATAACCATCGCTTGATTGACCAGTTTACTGGAGATCAGACCGGGCCGCCTATGCGCGCCTGGTTTGATCTTTTTTTGTTCCTGAGCGGCGCTGGGCTTCCGGAGAACGAAAGGAGATGCAACGGCGATGATTACGGTGAAGCATTTGTACAAAAGCTACGCCACCCGGGACGGTGAGGTTGCCGCGCTGCAGGATATCAACCTGGAGATCGCCCAAGGGGAGATCTTCGGTATTATCGGAGCCAGCGGCGCGGGGAAGTCTACGCTGATCCGCTGTCTCAACCGGCTGGAGCAGCCCGATTCGGGCGAAATCTGTGTGGGAGGCGCACCGTTCGCGGAGCTGCAGGGCAAGGCGTTGCGGCTCGCCAGACGCAGGGTGGGCATGATTTTTCAGCAATTTAATCTGCTGGATGCCAAGACGGTCTATGGTAATGTGGCGTTCCCGCTGCAGGTGGCCGGGTACACGAGACCGCAGATCCGCGAACGGGTGGAGGAGATCCTGGAGCTGGTCGGTCTGGCCGATAAGGCGATGATGTACCCCTCACAGCTCAGCGGCGGACAGAAACAAAGGGTAGGTATCGCCAGGGCGCTGGCCGCCCGTCCGGATGTGCTGCTCTCCGATGAAGCAACTTCGGCGCTGGACCCGCAGACGACCTATTCCATCCTGGAGCTGCTGCAGGACATTAACCGCAAGCTGGGCCTGACTATTGTCCTGATTACCCATGAGATGGATGTGCTGCGTCATATATGCACTAACGCGGCGGTGATTGAAGGCGGGCGAATCGTCGAGCAAGGACCCGTAGACAGCCTGTTCTACCGCCCGCAGAGCGAGACGGCAAAGCAGTTTGTGGGCATATTCAATTATTACAAAGGCACAGCTGAGAATAGCGTAAGCGAAGCGGGGAAGGCGGCTGTGATGCAATGAAGGAAGATGTGGCTCCACTGCTCTGGGAAGGGCTGCAGCAGACCTTGTATATGGTGGCCTGGTCGTCGCTGTTTGCCTTGCTGCTGGGGGCGGTTCTCGGGGTGACGCTGGTGGTTACGGAGAGCGGGGGCGTGCTGCCTGCACCGTTAATCCATAAGCTTATCAGTACGGCCATCAACGGGGTCCGCTCCATTCCCTTTATCATCCTGATTGTGCTGCTGCTTCCGCTGGCGCGCCTGGTAGTCGGTACCTCGCTGGGACCGACTGCCGCCATAGTCTCGCTATCCATCGGAGCGGCTCCCTTTCTGGGCAGGATCATTGAGAACTCGCTCAAGGAGGTGGAGCCGGGGAAGATTGAAGCTGCCAAGTCCGTCGGCGCACATCCTTTAACCATTATTGGCCATGTTATCATTCCCGAAGCATTGCCTGCCCTGGTGCGCGGGGTAACCATTGCCATCATCTCCATTACGGAGTTCACGGCAGTGGCCGGCGCGATCGGCGCAGGAGGGCTCGGCAGTCTGGCGATTCGCTTCGGGTATCAACGGTTCCGGACCGATATTTTGCTGGGAACGGTGCTGCTTATTATATTGATTGTGCAATTACTACAGTGGAGCGGCGATTCCATTGCCAGGCGTATCGACAGGAAGCGCTACAAGAGCGGTTGAGAAGTAAAATGCTTGTTTATATGCGTTCAATTTGCGGAGGTTTCGGCAGAAATACTGGAGGATAATTCTTATAACAAGGTTATAAGTTCAATATTAGATTCAATTAACTATTATATATTTGCGAAAGGCAGGGACTTGTATGAAGAAGACAAACGGTATGTTGACATTGCTGGCGGTTATTTTGGCGGGGGTACTCGCAGGCTGCGGCGCAGACGACAAGGAAGGGGGAGCGGCGGCAGCGGGCTCTTCCGGAGGCAGTACGGGCAAGGAGATTACCCTGAAGGTGGGAGCCGCTGCGGTGCCGCATGCGGAGATACTGGAATTCATCCAACCGAAGCTGAAGGAGGAAGGCGTTAACCTGGAGATTGTGACGCTGGATGACGAGGGTCAACTGAACCCGGCGCTGCAGGAGAAGCAGATCGACGCCAATTACTTTCAGCATGTGCCTTATCTGGATTCCATCAAGGGGGAGAAGGGGTATGATTTTACGGTGACGGCCAAAGTGCATGTCGAGCCGATCGGCTTCTATTCTGAGAAGCTGAAGGACAAAGAGGAACTTGAACACGGGGCCAAAATCGGCATTCCCAATAACCCCTCCAACGAATACCGGGCGCTGGTGCTGCTGGAGCGGCAGGGTCTGATCAAGCTGAAGGACGGACTCACGACTTATGAAGCGACGCCCAAGGATATCGCCGACAATCCGCTGCATCTGGAGTTTGTGGAAGCCGACGCCGCCACATTGCCGCGCGCCTTGCCTGATCTCGACGGTGCAGTGATCAACACCAACGTTGTTCTGGAAGCGGGCATTGATCCAAAGACGGCGCTGTTCCGCGAGGATGCCGAATCACCGTATGCCAACGTGATCGTGGTGCGCAGCGGCGATGAGAACCGTGAGGAGATCAAGAAGCTGGATGCCGCGTTGACCAGCCCGGAGGTTAAGTCCTTTATTGAGGAGAAATACGGAGTGGCTGTAGTTCCGGCCTTCTAAAATTCCCTGGGTCTAAAGCCGTTCCTCGTATTCGCGGCGCAGCACTGACATGATGACCAGTGAGTCGAAGCCGCTCTCCGTCTTGACACATTCCCGCAGTGTGCCTTCGGCAACGAAGCCGGCCCGTTCATAAATATGGCGGGCGCGGGCATTGTGGTGCTTCACATCGAGCCAGACCCGGTGGGCCTGCGTGTGTGTGAAGATCCATCCGGTCAGCGCTGCAAGCAGCGCTGAACCAAGCCCGCGCCCCTTCTCCTGGATGACAATCCGCATAATACAGATGCTCAGATCGGAATTCTCGAAGCCTGTGACAATCACATAGCCGGCTGCCAAGCCCTGTTTGTTCAATATTATACAATGGCGGATATTGCTGTCTCCAAGCGCGGCGAGATGCTGTTCTCTGCTCCATTGTCCCACATATAAGCGGTTGTCCGCATGCTGTTCCGCTGCGAGGACAAAGTCCAGGTCGGTCTCCGTGGTTTCGCGTAAATCTACAAAATTGCTGCAAAGATTCATTGCTGGTTCCTCCTAAGCGGATCAGGTAAGAAGTATAATAGTTGGCTATAGTAGACGAGTTCAATTAATTCTATATAAGTTGAACCTAAGATTAGCCTGAATAAGGCCGGAAAGTGAATTAAGTTATGGACTTCCGTACGCTGCCCACTCCCGTTCTCCAGATGAATACCGCTAGTTGCTGTTGAGTTCGCTGACAGCAGGCTCTGTCCGGCTCTGTTTAGGTATGGTGAACGAAAGCAACCTCTATTCAACAAGGATAAATGTATTTCGTACAACTATTTGTTAGGTATGCACCCATTTTTGAAGGATAGATGTATTTCGTGCAACTAAAATCAGCATATGGGGATCAAACTGCCCTAAAGCAAGAAGATAGATGTACGAAATGCAACTATAGCCGGGAAACGGCCTATTTAGATGAATATAGTTGTACAAACTGCAATTAGCAGCTTAGCAGCGGTTAGCGAGGTCATTAAGAGCAATAGCTGCTGTCGCCTTTAGTCATAGGTGCTCTTGGCCTTCCTCATCTATCTTATTGATTTGACCTGTGTGGAGGATGATCACGATCTACATTTCAGCAGCTTACAACGATGACAGCCCGTGCTTCGCCTATCAGCTTTACTGCGGAAAGCCATCAGGCGGTGGCCGGAACCGCAACAAGCGGTATTAATCAAGAAATCTACGGGCGGGAAGCGACCGGAAGCCAAATGTTTTCTTGCGTCACGACTAATCCCGACACAAAAATCTTTAGTTCAATCTATATAGCATAGACTAAAATTGATTCGATCTTAATTTGAACTGTTGCGAAATGTTGTAGTTCGACTCAAGTTGAACACTTGCGCGCAGTTCGTTATGTTGCAATGCAAAGTTTAAAAGAATCTCGCCGTTCGTCCAATTTGTTAGATTCTGGAGAGCTTCGATTGAATGAGTCAATAATGAGTGCTGCTGTAATTTCGTCAATCCTTGTGCCTTTACCTCGCCTGAGTCGTCCTTCACCTTCGAAGGTAGAGTACGAATACCGAACTTGCCGATACTATTGTTTCGGATTTGTACGAAAATAGTCCCTGAAACCAACTCGGACAGTTCCTCCTGTAGTTCTCCAAACACCAACTCCAATTGTCTCTCCAGATACATCCGATCGACAGCCGTAGAGTAGGGGGAGTTCTTTTCTCTCAAGGTAGTGACCATCTTTTCCTCTTCGTAGGTGCGTTCAATCAAAAATTCTTTTATAAGTGTCTGGTAACCCTTATTTCTTTGCTTAGCCAAAGTGCGGATGCGCTGGAGCAAGTCCCCGTCGAGACGAAGAGAAATCGTTGCGGATTTTCTTTTCGGTAAATCATGATCCTCTTCTTCGATAATTGAAGCTTCCAACAGTTCATCGCTTAAAGTATGATTTGACCAGAATTCTGCTGCTTCCGTATCGCTCATATGTTCTGGAATCTGGTCTCTTGACGTGATGATTTTCATAGTTATCGATTCCTCCTTCTATATGCTCTGGCTTCGGATTCAGTGGCATCTCGTGCAGTTATAACTCGTATCTTTCCCATGACCTTCTTAATATAAATCACGACTAATCGTCTTCCGTCTTCTGTTGAACCAATAATACCCATGTTGCTACTGTGTGCAGCTTCACCTGACAATGTATATTATTTTGTATATACAATTGTAACACATTTCATGTGGAAAAACCTTGAATTTACTAGTTAACTCTGGAGTATTTGTTAAACACTCACCGTTACAGACATTGCGGCCCTGTTATCCCGTAACAACAAAAAACCGCCCCCGGAGCAAGCGCTCTTGGGGCGGGAAGGTGTAAGGGCAGTCCGTTAAGCCAGCCGGCTGGGACTTCCTTCAGATATGTAGGCCGGTACAGTGCATGCAGATGTGATTGTAACGGGGCCGGCCGGAATTTCCGCAATATCCGGAGAATAGAGATATACGCTGTTTCCATTCTCGGCAGTCCGTATACGGGTGAACTCGCCTGCCAGGCCGATCACGGAGGAGGCGTTCTGCACGGAGTCCTTGACCCGAAGCTTAAGGGTAGCGAGGGTCTGGTCAACGGCTGGAATGCTCTGCTTATGCTTGGCTTCCACCTGAATATCGATACCGCGCATGCTTGTGCTGAGCCCGAAAGAGATGCCGCCGTCCACCGGATTTATAAAATTGTACTGGAACATATTAGACACCTCGTGGCCGGCTGTAAATGCCGCATCCTTGTAGGCAGATTGCTCCAGATATTCGGCGTTGTCAAATATTTCACTGTCGTATTGGACAATAAAGTTCAAATAACTGTAGCCAGGGTCGCCGGAGGCGAAGTCGCTGAGCAGCAGCCGGACAATCACTTCATCTCCAGGCTCATAGGATGGTTTGTCGGTAGTAACCTGGACGGACATGGCGGGAGGTGTGCTGTCTACGGTTACCTCGTGCATCATGGAAACCATAAGTGTGAGAAACCGCGAACGCTGAAATGCTTTTTTGAAACCGGACCATTTATACATATTGCACCCTCCACATCTTCACTGACGCCATCGGTTTTGGCCGAATTGTTCTGTGCTCATAGTAGCATTTGATGCTGATAAAATGCTGACAAGATGTCGAAATGTGGAGAATTAAGTCATTTAAAAGAACGGCGGATAGCGTTACATCGTAGACCTGCCTAAGCCTCGGTAGGCTTCCATGAACCATTCCGGCAGTTCGTCGCCCATTTCTGCGGTATAGGAGTCTCTGAATTGCGTGAACCGCCGCTGCGCCTTAAGAGGCTTGCCCAGCTTGTAGTAGACCGAGATGAGCTGCAACGTATAGCTCTCTTCCAGCGGCTCCTCCGTCACCAGACGATCCGCATATTCCTCCGCCTCCTGATAGCGGCCGGCTTCAATGAGTGCACCGGTCCATCCCTCAAGCAGCTTGAGGAAAGTTTGTCGAACCTTGTCGCGAACCGGATAGACCCAGAGGCTGTCCATTCCGGGCAGCAGCTCGCCGCTGTACAGCTCGACCGCTGCGCGCAGATGCTCCAGGCTGCCGCTCTGGAAAGCCTCTGCGGCTGCCTCACGGAACCTGTCGATGTCACCGGCGATGCCCCGCGGCTCCAGGCGGTAATTTTCCCGGTCAAAGCTGAGCTCAATCTGTTCGAGTTCGGCCTTCTTGAGGGTTTTGCGGATCTGATACACAGTGGTGTGCAGATACTGCTTGCCCTTGGCATAATCCCATTGCGGGAATACTTCATTCAGAATCACATTAACGCTGCCCTGCCGGTGAATCCACAGGTAGGCGAACAACTCCTCCGCTTTGTGGGTACTCCACTTGATATTGCCGTGCGGACCGCTGGCGGAGTAATCGCCAAGGAACCGGAAGGTGGCGGCGTGCTGCGGCTGTCTGCCGGCAGCGGTCAGGCGCCGCTTGGCCAGCACCTTGTTCCATGTCTTCAGCAGGCGCGAGGGATCAACCGGCTTCAGCAGATAATCGGCGGCCGACAGCTCGAAGGCTTCTACGGCGTAGCTGCGGTAAGCGGTGACGAAGACGATGTCGGTCTCCGGCGAGTAGGGCTGCAGCTTCTCGGCGAAGGCAAGGCCGGAAAGCTCCGGCATCTGTATATCGAGGAACAGGATGTCGGGCCTCCGTTCCGCCGCCGCGGCCAATGCCTCGCGGGGATTATCATAAGCATCCACCGAACCCACGCCATCGCATTTCAGCAGCAGCTCGCGCATTTGCTCCAGGGCCGGCCATTCGTCGTCTACGATCATTACAGAATAATTCAGAATACCTCATCCTTCCATGGAATGGTTATGAGCGCCTCGATTCCCCCGCCGGGTGTGCGGTTCAGCTGCAGGGACGTGCCGAATTGCTTCAGCAGTCTGCGGTTGATATTCTTCAGGCCAATGCCTGTGTCCCGGCCGAGTGATGAGCGGGCTCCGTCCGTCATCCAGGTTGATAGCTGTTCGTCGCTCATCCCGATGCCGTCGTCCGATACTTTTATGGTAATGTTGTTTCCCTGACGACGGGTGGAGAGGGTTACGGTACCGCCGCCAATCTTCTCCATCAGTCCGTGGCGGACGGCATTCTCGACAATCGGCTGCACAATCAGCGGCGGAAGCGAGAATTCAAAGATGTCCATGTCGTACTCCACCCGCAGCCGCTTGCCGAAGCGGGCTTGCTCCAGGGACAGATAGGCTTCGATCAGCTCCAGCTCCTTCTCGAACGGAACGGCGGTCTCCTGGTTGCTGAAGTCAAAGCTGCCGCGCAGGAAATTGCTAAGATCATAGAGCAGGCTCCGGGTCTTGTCATGGTCACGCGTGCTCATCCAGATAATCGTATTGATGGCGTTGTACAGAAAATGCGGCTTGATCTGCGCGCGCAGCATGGCGATTTCCGAGCTCAGGCGATCGGAGACTGACTGGCGAAGCTGGACCAGCGTCTGAACCCGGCCCTTCAGATCGTTCCAGGCATAGGGTTTATGGATGAAATCATTGGCGCCGGCGCGGAAGGCTGCCTCGTTCAGATGAAGCTGCTGTGCGGCCGTCGCCATCAGAATTGGCAGATCAAGCGGGCTGTAAGTCCGGCGGATATTGCGGCATAGCTGAAAGCCCGACATTTCCGGCATCATAACGTCAATGATGCACAGATCAAAGTTACGGTCCTCGCGCAGCAGCTCCAGCGCTTCGGTGCCGCTGCGCAGACTGGTGATCATGTAATTCTCCAGCGCCAGGAGGTTCGTCAGCGCCTTGAGGTTGGCGTAATCGTCATCGACGATCAGAATGCGCGGAGCGTGGGCGCCCCCGCCTCCGGCCGGCTGCGGTCCGGGCTGCGGATACTTCCAGTTGTCGTCTGCCGCTTCCGGCGGCGGCTTCACGGCTGACAGCAGCAGCTCGCGGCTTGCCGGCTCCGCCGTGGGGGCGGCCTCCTGTACAAGCGGGAGCGTGAAGGTGAAGCTGCTGCCATGGCCCGGCTCAGAGCTCACCGCAATGCGGCCGCCGTGTAATTCGACCAGCTTCCGCGTAATCGGCAGTCCGAGCCCGACTCCGCCGCGTTCCAGCGAATCGCTCTCACTGGCCTGCTCGTAATCGCGGAAGATCAGCTCCAGCTGCTGCGGCGCGATGCCTCTGCCGGTATCGCTCACGATCACGGCGACGCAGCCGCTGCGCACTTCCGCTTCGAGAATGACGCTGCCGAGGTCGGTGAATTTCAGCGCGTTGTCGAGCAGGTTGAAGAAAATTTGCATCAGCCGGTGCTCATCAGCCTCCACAATAAATTTGCCGGGAGAGATCCGGTTCTTGATCCGGACGCTCTTCTTAGAATTCAGGAATTCAAAGATCTCCACGGCGATGCTTGCCGCGCTTTGAATATCGACGGGCTTCGCGTGCAGCACGATCCGCTGCTCCTTGATTTGTTCATAATCCAGAATGTCTCTGACGAGAAAAGCCAGCCGCCGGCTCGTTCCCAGGATCAGGCGCAGATCCTCGCGCTGTGAAGCGCTGAGCGGTCCGCCGGCCCCTTGATACAGCGAAAGCGAAAGATTGATAACGGCATTCAGCGGTGTCCGCAGCTCAGAGGAGGTCTTGAGCAGGAATTCATCCTTGTCGCGGTCCTTGCGTGCGAGCTGCTGCGACAACTGCTTGATAGTCTCGTAGGCATGCCCCTGCCGGGCCGACAGAAACAGCGCCTCCGCCAGAATGAAGATCGGGCCGGAGACCGGAACAATCGCGTAAAAATCCGTGCCGAGAAACAGATTGGCGCCGACCGTCAGCGTGAATATGATGGCGGCGATGACGCCGATCAGCAGATATAGCGAGCCGGTCTCGCGGAGCCAGGCTGCCTTGGCCATTACGTAAAAGGTGTAGCAGACGGATATAAAGCTGAAGCCGACCAATATGCCTGCAGCACCCGAATAAAAGCGGACCGAGGCCAAGAGCATTACCGTGCAGAATGCGAGCGAATACACCAGCGTAATCCGGTAAAAGATGCGGGAATACAGCGCCGGAAACAAAGACCGGGTGTACGCAGAGACAAAATAAAAACCGGCTACGCCGGAGAGCAGCTGCAGCTTGCTGAACCACTCATACGAAATGGACGGAAAGTAATAGAGCAGCAGCTTCTCGCTGTGCGTCAACATGTACAGGACAATGTTGAAGCAGTAGAGTGCCAGCTGCACCGAGGCGTTGTCCTCCTTGCGCTGAAGTCCCTGGCCGATAAAATAAAAGCCGATAAATGCGAAGCCGGCGGCCATAATAATATCGTATGTGCGGTTGCGGAACTGCAGCGTCTCAATGGCAGAAGGGGTTCCAAGCCGGATCGACTCGGCAATGCCGCCGTTGGCATAGCTGAAATTGGACATGTGAATGAGAATCTCAGCCCGCCCGTCCCTGCCCTCAAATTCCAGCGTATACGGCTGGTTGCGCGGCAGGCTGGAAGCTTCCGAAGCACTCGGGATACCGCTTGCACCAAGCGCCGTGCCGTTCACAAAGACCGCGCTGGCATTGCGGATATTGTTGATCTTCAGCGCGAAGCCGGGAATATCTGCGGGAAGCGCCAGCGTTAACCGGTAAGTGGCATAGCCATACCGGCCGCTGCGTGTGCCCTCTGAAGGGGTTATCCAGATGGAAGGCACGGTCTGGTAGACCGCTTGCCCGGCTTCCCTGAACAGTGCAGCCTCCGGCTTCAGCAGCTTGCCCCAATAGAACTCCCACTGCCCGTCCAGCTTATAAGTAGAAGTGTCGTCAAAGCTGCAGGAGGTCAAATCCATAATTCCCGGCTCGCGGAATGCGCAGGAGGAGCCGGTCCGGTTAAGCAGCGGAGCCAGCACGGCGGCTGCCAGGATAATGATACAGAATAGGCCAAGCATACGCTTGGCCAGCAGACGGTAATCGAACGATTGCATGCGGACCTCACACTGGAACTTTTTATCAATAGGATTATGATAGCTTCCTCTTCCAATGCTTGTCCAGTGCTTGTCCGCTCAGGAACAGCTGTGTAGCGCGATTGTCACGGGACTGCCTCTTTATCGGCATAGGCGGGGGGAAGTAGTGTATAATGGAGGCCGATAACTCTCAGGCAACTAATTAATACGACAAGGAGACCGCCACACATGTATCTGCTTGACATAATGTCCTGGCTTACCGAGGAGCGGCTCCGCCAACTGCTGGAGCAATACCGTTCGCTGGGGCCCTTGCCCGGGATCGGGCTGACGTTCCTGAAATCCTTTGTTCCCCCGCTTCCCACCATTGCTATTGTAGGCCTGAACGGGGCGGTGTATGGGCTGTGGCTCGGCTTTCTGTATTCCTGGATTGGCCTTACGGCCGGCTGTCTGACGACGTTTTTGCTGATCCGGGCCGTCGGGACCCATCCTTATCTGCGGAAGTGGGCCCGGCGTCCGAAGGTAGCCAGGGCGATGACCTGGGTCCGCCAGAGCGGCTTCAGCTATGTGTTTCTGCTCAGCCTGTTTCCGGTTGGACCCTTTGTAGTCATTAATATGGCTGCGGGACTCGCTAGCATGCGCCTGCGCTCCTTCGCGCTTGCGGTTGCCGCTGGCAAGGCCGTTATGGTATTAGCGGTCACCTACATTGGAAACGATGTGGAGCGGTTCATCCGCCGGCCGGGTGAGCTCATCTATGTGCTGCTGTTCATCGGGATCTCTTTATGGGGAGTAAAAGCGATAGAAGCCCGCTTCGCGCGGGCAGCGCAGCGGCGCAGTGACCGCCTGGCGGCGGAGCGCCTACAGAACGAATAGGCGGCGGATAGAGTCGTCCGTTACATCCGGCCCGCTGGCGTGCTGCCAGCTGCCTGTAGCGGAATCGTAGCGGTAATCCGCCCGCCATTCTCCGGCATGGACGGCAACGGCGCGCACGGCGGCTATGATCCGCCGCACCTCTTCATCCGTCATAATCGGATGAAGGGAGAGTCTGACCCAGCCGGGCTTGGCGGAGAGGTCGCCGCTGCCGACCGCGGCGGCAATCTGCTCGGACTGTGCCTCGCCCAGGCCGAGCAGATGATGCCCGTAAGGCCCGGCGCAGGAGCAGCCGCCGCGGGCCTGAATGCCGAAGCGGTCGTTAAGCAGCCTTACGGCCAGATTATAATGAACCTTCTCCAGCAGGAAGGAGACGATGCCGAGGCGGTCGGTCCGGCTGCCGGCCAGAACGGTGCAGCCGGGAATTTGGGCAAGCCCGTTCAACAGCCTGCCGCACAGCTCTTCTTCTCTCTGCATCATCCAGAGCCCGCTTCCGTTCATTTGATCCTTGAGCTTCAGGGAGAGTGCCGTGCGGACAGCCTGCAGGGAGCCGGGAGTGCCTCCGTCCTCGCGGACCTCCAGGGCATCAATGTAACGCCGCCCGCCCCAGGGATTGACCCAGACGACTGTCCCGCCGCCGGGTTCATCCGGTAACCGGCCGCCAGCCAGGGCGGTATCGAAGAGCAGCACGCCGGTGCTGCCGGGACCGCCGAGGAATTTATGGGGTGAGAAGAATACGGCATCCAGCTTCTCCAGCGGAGAGGCTGGATGCATGTTGATGGCTTCATAGGGAGCGCTGGCAGCGAAGTCCACGAAACAGACGCCGCCGTGACGATGCATGGCGGCGGCCATTTGGTGGTACGGGGTCCTGATTCCCGTTACATTGGAGCAGGCGGTGAAGGAGCCGATCTTCAGCCGCCGGCTGCGGTACAGCAGCAGCAGCTTCTCCAGCTGGCGGAGATCGGTGTTGCCGTCCGCTCCCGGAGGTACCGTGACAACATCGGCGATGCTCTCCTGCCAGGGCAAGAGGTTGGAGTGATGCTCCATGTGGCTGACGAAGACCACCGGCCGTTCCCCGGGCGGGCATGCGGCAGCCGGCAGCCATTCCGGCAGCTTAAGGCCCATCAGGCGCAGCAGCTTGTTCACGGCGCCGGTGGTCCCGGTGCCGCAGAAGAGCAGGGCGTCCTCCGGTCCCGCATTCACATGCTTCTTGATAATGCTGCGCGCCTCGTTATAGGCCAGGGTGATCGTCAGACCCGTCGTATTCGATTCGGTGTGGGGGTTGCTTATCATGGGGCCCAGCGCATCCTGGATTCTCCGCTCAATCGGCTCATACAGGCGCCCGCTGGCCGTCCAGTCGGCATACAGCAGCGGCTTGCAGCCATACGGGGTAATGATCTGCCGCCCGATGCCGACCGTATGCCTGCGGAAATAGGCAAAGTGCTCCTCTAACGAAGCCGGTGCTTCCGGTGAAGCGGCAAGGTTGATGCTCAGCACGGACATTCCCTCCATCCCGTAAATTCTGATTACGGGCTTAGTGTATGCCTGAGACAGGGAATAGGTTAATGCCTATGTGCCGGAGTCTGCGGCTCAAATAAACAGCTGCATATCGCTCTCCAGCGCATCCTTCAGATAAGCCGACGCATCAATGATTTCGACCTCCGGCAGGAACTCCTCGGGCTTGAAGCCCATAATCTCGACCGAAAGCTTGCAGGCATAGAATTTGATGTTTTTCTTGCGCGCGCCTTTCAGAAAATGCACCAGCTTCGGCGCTCCCTGATCCTCCATCATTTCCTCCAGCATCATACGTCCCAGTCCGCTGAAATTCATCCGCGACAGCGGAAGCTGATCCGGTCCCTTCGGCGTAATCACATCCATCAGCTTCTCGTAAATGGATTTGTCCTCCAGCGTCATCTTCTCCGGATCACGGATCAGAAACAGCCCCCAGAAAGCGAAAAACATCGTCACATCCACATCGATATCCCTGGCGGTATTGGCCAGCACCAGACCGGCCATAGCCTTGTCGTATTCCCCGCTGAACATCAGCAGATTTATTTTCTTGCCCATTAGATCATCCTCCATCTGCATAGTGAATGACCTTAGTATGAATCGGGTACGGGGAAATATCCCTCAGTCACAGAAAGCTGCGTTTTCCCGCAAGCCTCGGATTTCAAACCAAAGAGCAGCGGTCCTCCGGTAGTGGGGGAACCGCTGCTCAGCTCATTAGACTATTTCACTTGCACCAGGTACAGGGCCGCGCCATGTGCCGGGATTTCGGGAGACAGCCCGGACGGCTCCAGCCGGAGCTCGCTGCCGCGCCACAGCTCGGTGGCGGAAGCGCCTTCGGAGGCATTCAACTCCTGCAGGGAGACGGCAACATGCTGGGCTGCTTCGCCGGTGTTGAACAAGGCGACATAACGGACACCTTCGGCGCCGTCCGCGCACCAGACCACCCGGTCTCCGCTGCGGCTGACAAGGCGTGCGCCGCTGCTGTTGCGGTGCATCTCCAGCACCCCGCGGTTCTGCAGCAGGCGGTTCGTCCACTCATCGTTATCCCGCAGCTCGCCCCCGAAGAACAGCGGTGAACGGAAGATGGACCACAAGGTCATCATGGTAACCTGTTCATCCGGAGTGAACCGGGTCCAGCGGTCCGCTCCGCCGCCGTCCACCGAGCGGATGCCGATATGGCCAAGCGGCAGCATATCGCAGTCCGGCCAGCATCCGGGACCTGGCCGTCCCTGCCAGCTCTCGCAGCGGTCGAACATGTCGAGCAGCAGCGACCAGTGATCCCAGAAGTCGTCGGTCATGCGCCACATGTTGGCATGGCCCTCGAAGAAATCGGCGTATTCTACCGGTGCAGGACCCGGCGAGAGGCTCAGCACCATAGGGCGGCCGCAATTCATGATGGCTTGATGGATCAGTTCAATTTCGGGCTGGTGCGTGTCATACAGCCTGGAGGCGGCGATGTCATCGACCTTGATGAAATCAACGCCCCACTCGGCATACAGCTCGAAGAGTGAATTGTAGTAGGCCTGGGCGCCTTCTTTGGCGGCATCTACCCCGTACATGTCGGTATTCCAGGGACAAATGGAGTTGGGATGGGCAATATCGCGGGCAGTGGCGGTACTTCCTTTGATTGCAGTGGCCGCATGCGCTGCTTGCCGCGGAATGCCCCGCATAATGTGAATGCCGAATTTCAGGCCGAGGCTGTGTACGTAATCGGCCAGCGGACGGAAGCCTTGGCCGTCCGCCGCAGACGGGAAGCGGTTCACTGCCGGCAGCAGCCGCGAGTATTCGTCCATTTCCAGCGGCACAAAGGGGCGGTATTGTGAGGAAACGGCGCCAGGTTCATACCACTGGATATCAACGACGATATATTCCCAGCCGTATTCTTTCAAATGGGCTGCCATATATTCGGCGTTTCCGCGGATTTCACTTTCCGTTACGGCTGCGCCGTAGCAATCCCAGCTATTCCAGCCCATCGGCGGGGTGGGTGCAAATGTTGTATGACTCATCTGATTCATCGCTCTCCTTCGGTTCTGCTTAAGAACCATGAAATAAAGTTGCGGTTATAGAATCATCATAGAACAGTAAGATTGTTGATATCCACGATAATATAGTCTTGTGAATGGCACAAAATTGCTCATTAATAGCATTGGGCTATTTAATCGAAGAACAGACGGTTGTAGTGGAGGCTTCCGGTCCCGGAACGGAATGCACCGGGAGTCTGTCCGGTCAGCTTGAAGAAGACCTTTATGAAATAACTGCCTGTCGAGTAGCCTACCTGCTCTGCGATGTGCTCAATGCTAAGCTCCGTTGTCCGCAGCAGCTCCACCGCCCGTTCGATACGGACGCGGTTCAAATAATCATTCGGTGTCAGTCCGACATGCTTGCTGAAGCTGCGCAGCAGATGGAATTTGGAGACGCCGAGCCGGCGGGCAAGCTCGTCCTGGCCGACCATATCGTCATAATGGGAATCCATGAATTGCACGGCATCCCGTACGGCCTGCGGCCATAAGGCCTCATTGCGCATTCCGCCGGAGGATAAGCGGCCCAGCTCCATCATGAACTGGTACAGCAGTGAGGAGGCGATATAGGAATCGGTGATCCTTCCGTCCCGCGCTTCCCGGACGATATCGCGCATTGCCCGGATCGGGGGACTGGCCGGATCGATCAGCGGAGCCTGGCCCAGCTTCTGCTTGATTTCCTCCCAGAGCGGCAGGATGAGCTTGGGACGCAGCAGCAGGAAGTAGAATTCCCACACCTCGCCGTCTCCCGGGTGGTAGTAGCGGTGGTTGCCGGGAATTTCAGTCATAAAGGCACGTCCCGGGCCAATCCGCAGCCGCTCGTTCCCGGTTTCGAAGATGCCTGTGCCGGACATCGTATATTGAAAGAGCAGCAAGGGCCCATCGCTGCGCTCCAGTCCGTCCCAATGGTAGGCTGAATGAGTCTCCGCCTCATGTCCCACCGCATATAAATTAAGAAGCGGCAAATGCTCCGGTTCACTGAACCGGAAGCCGTAAATGCCATAGCTGCTGTCGTTCTTCACATAACCCCTCCTGCCAAAATGGCACTGCTGTTATTCTTGGCCGCATGAACGGGATCAGGCAGCGACAAGCTTCATAATTTCCTCCGCGGGCAGCGGTGGATAGAACAGGAAGCCCTGAATATGCGGGCACTGGTGCCGGACCAGAAATTCAGCCTGCTCCGGGGTCTCCACCCCTTCCGCGATCAGGTCGTACCCCAGCTGGGAGGCGACGTAAACAATCGACTTAATAATCGTTTCGTCGATGGAGCTGACTCCGATTCCGGCGATGAAGGTCCGGTCAATCTTGATTTTGTTCACAGGAAAATGCTTTAAATAGTTCAGCGACGAGTATTTCGTCCCGAAGTCATCGATGGAAACGACGATGCCGCAGTCACGCATTTGCTGGAGCAGCGGATAATGCTCTTCCAGCAGGGCGGTGCTCTCCGTAATTTCAAATTCCAGCACATTCGTATCCAGCCTGTGATGCTCCAGAAGGGCGAGCAGATTCTCAATCAGATTGCGGTTGTAGAACCAGCTGTTGGAGATATTGATGGAGGTGCGGAGCAGCGGCATGCCCTGGGCCCTCCATTCGCAGAGCTGCCGGCATACCTCCTTCAGCACCCAATCCGTAAGCTGGATCATCAGTCCAGCATCCTCAACGGCGGAAATGAAGGCACCGGGGCCGATCAGCCCTTTCTCGGGATGATTCCAGCGGATCAGTGCCTCCATTCCGATCATGGCGCCGGTACCGGCATCAATCTGCGGCTGATAATACAGCACGAATTCCTCGCGTTCGAGCGCGGTGTGCAGATACTTGGAGATCATAGATTTTTGCTCCAGCTTCTCGCGCAATGCCCAGTCGAATACGAAATAATTGCGGTCTTCGAGCGCCTTGGCCGCATTCATCGACATGGCAGCATAATTGAGCAGCTCCTCGGCATTCTCCGAATGCTCCGGGTACAGCGAGATGCCGATACTGGTGGAGAGGCTGAGATGCGCTCCGGCCACCAGCAGGGTTTCCGAGATCAGAGCGCTGATGCTTGCCGCAGTGTCACGGATGTGCTCCCGGTTCATGTCGGAGAACAGCATAACGAATTCATCTCCGCCGGTCCGGGCCAGCATTTCGCAGGACAGCTTGCTGTGATGCAGCCGGTGGGCCAGCCTCTTGATCACTTCATCCCCGGTGGAATGCCCAAGGGTATCGTTGATTTCCTTGAATTTATTGAGGTCAAAAAAGAAAAGCGTATAGGTCTGTGTAGGCTCTGTGCACTGCAGCCGCCGCTGTAAATCGTCCATGAAAAAACGCCGGTTCGGAATTTCCGTCAGGCTGTCATAATTCGCCAGCTTCTCGAACAGCTGCTTGGACACATGGAGATCCTGGGTACGGATACGCACCACCCGTTCCAGCTCGCGGTGAAACCGGCCTTGATGCCAGAGCACGTACAGTGTAAATGCGCTGATCAGCAGGAAGGCAAGCTCAATCCACAGAATGCCGCGCAGGAGCTCCCACTTCTTATGGGGAGAGAGGCTGGTTCCCAGCAGCCAGTGCTGATTATAGATTTCCACCGGGACGGTAATCTGATCCTTGTCCTGCGGCACAGGGCTGCCGAACAGGAAGCTGCCTTGTTCTGTCGTTACATAGCCGGAGGAATTCGCCGGCAGCACCTGTCCGGCGATATCGCTTATCCGCACGGACACCGAGACGATCCCCTGATAAGTGTTGCCGCTATATACAGCCTGTCTGATGATCATGCCATAGTCGCCTTGCGCCAGCGTCCGTGGACCGTCGATCGTGACGCTGCGGGAGAGGATCGTTTCTTGAACCAGACCGGGCGTAGACAACGCCGGATCAAGCATGAGGCTTTTGCCCAGGATTTCCGTGTTTCCTGAAAGAGGGTACAAATAGCGGATCACGCCAGCCGGCGCTATGGCTATGTTTAGAACCTGTCCTGAGTTTTCGTATGTATTGCGCAAGTATTGATTGATAAGTACAGGCTCGGCATCAAACCCCGTAGTTTGAATAAAGGAGCTTACGCCCTTTACAATCAGTGCTTTTTCTTCGATGCTTGATGCCAGTGCGATGGCCTGTGAGGCCAGATCAGCTTTCTCTGCGCGGTACTCACGGGTGACTGATAGAGAGTAGTAGTAGAATAATGCGAGCTGAAGGACAGCGAGAAAGCCGAGGATGATGATGAAAGGCTTCTTGTTTATGAAAGCCATGGGTGCCTCCGATACCTGAGTAAAATTCAACAGACCTGCATGGTAGACAAAATGGCCTAGATTTGCCGAAGAAATGTCGAGTTATGTCGCAGGTGTTTCTTTAGCATGTCACTTTTGTCCGCATTGCGCAAGGGTAAAGCTTATATTGTCTTATAAAATTCAAAACGGATAAATACGGTCGCCAGAGGCTGCTGTACTTATCCGTTGTTCTTGCTGATATGCTGCTATCACGGCAATGAGATGCCGGAGCGGTATGGATTATTTCTTGAAGATGCCCAGCGGTGCTCCGATCGGCAGGAAGACGCGGCCGAAATGTGCATTCAGCACGGAGGCTCCGCAGCCGTACAGCGATACGATGCCGATAGCCAGCTCGGAGATGGCGGCAACTTTATGGAAGAACTCGGCGGCAACTCCGAAGGAATCAAGCATCAGTCCCAGGAACAGGAAGTCAATCAGCACGAAGATAATCAGCAGTACTTTGTTGGCTTCGACGGCACCGAGTGTCATGAACAGTGTAAATACGAGGTAGCCCAGGAATACAAATCCGAGCTGCTTCGGATCGACGCCCTCGGCCAGGGTGCTGCCGAAAACGCCCAGCTTGATCAGCCAGCTGCCGGCCATGCCGAACCAGAAGAAGGCATATGCGCCGAACGCGGTCATGCCGAACGTGTTGTTGTGCTTGGCATCCTGAATGGAGGCAAAGAGCTGAGCGAAGGCTCCGAGGAAGATCGCCCACGGGATGCAGTAGCTGAGTCCTGTTGTAATTTCAAGCTTTTGCGAAGAAGCGACCAGGGTGACGATGGCCAATCCGAACAGGCCGATGGCGCTTGGATCGGCGGTGACGATTTTGACAGATTGGGTGGATTGCTGTTGCGCTGACATAACAATACTTGCCTCCAATGTTTATAAAAGTGTTCGCATACGATAACGGCACCCTGGAGCGGGCGCCGCATCAGCCAGCCTATCATATCATATCGTCCCGGAGCTTGCCTATATAAGAAGTGGAAGGTATTACATTTTGTCATAAAGCGCTCTATCCTGCAGTAAAAAGGAGAACAGCTCGGCGAACCGGACCGGTCTGCCGATATGGTAGCCCTGCAGCTCGTCGCTGCCCATCCGCCGGAGCATGTCGAACTGCTCCTTGTACTCCACGCCTTCGGACACTACGCTCAGCCCCAGGCTGTGGCTCAGCTCGATGATGGCCTTGACCAGCACATCGCCCTCCTTCCCAAGGGTCATGCCCGAAATGAACGAGCGGTCGATCTTGATGACATCAAGGGGCAGGCGGCGCAAATAGCTCAGCGAGGAGAAGCCGGTCCCGAAGTCG
Source organism: Paenibacillus tepidiphilus (assembly GCF_008635795.1). Taxonomy (GTDB): domain Bacteria; phylum Bacillota; class Bacilli; order Paenibacillales; family Paenibacillaceae; genus Paenibacillus_AQ; species Paenibacillus_AQ tepidiphilus. The sequence continues at coordinate 211,484 of NZ_VWRQ01000008.1, forward strand.
TCCAGGGAGATACGGAAGCCCAGGCTCCGCAGCTGCAGCAGCGACTGGTGAATGCTCTCTCCGGACACAAGCACGCTTTCCGTGATTTCGAGCTCCAGGCTGTCTACCGGCAGCTGGAACTCGCCGAGCAGCTCCAGCAGCAGCTCCGGCAATCCGGGCTGCATCAGCTGCACAGCGGAGATGTTCACCGCTGCCGTGAGCGCAAGGTCCAGATCGCGCAGCCGGCGCATATCGGCACAGACCTGGCGGAGCACCCAGGCGCCGATGCCGACGATGCAGCCGCTGGTTTCAGCCAGCGGGATGAACTCGGCAGGGGAGACGGAGCCGTAGGTCGGGCTGTTCCAGCGCAGCAGCGCCTCCGCTTTGGATACCGCCAGGTGGCCGGAGCTGACAATCGGCTGGTAGTGCACCTCGAATTCACCGTTCGCCGCCGCCGACAGCAGCTGTCTGGAGAGCACCTTCTTCCGGCGGATGCTCTCTTCCAGCACCTCGGAGTATTGAAATATATTGTTGCGGCCGTTCTCTTTGACATGGAACATGGCCAGATCGGCCTGCTTGACGAGATACTCGGCGTCTTCCCCGTTCTGCGGGTAGAGGCTGACACCGATGCTGGCAGTACAGTAGAGAAGATGTCCCTGCACGCGGTGCGGCCGGGTCAGGGCGGTCTGGAGCCGGGACAGCTGCTCCATCAGATCGCCGTGGCTCTCCACATCGGCGAACAGGATGGTGAATTCATCTCCGCCAAGCCGGGAGACGACGTCCTGCTTCCCGATGGACTGCGTAATCCGGCCGGCGACTTCACGCAGCAGGCCATCGCCAATGTCATGACCCAGGGTGTCGTTGACCGTTTTGAAATGATCCAGGTCAATGAAGACAAGCCCCATCATCCGTCCCGTGCCCCGAACGGCGGATATGGCCTCGTTCAGCTTGGTGAAGAAGAGCGAACGGCTCGGCAGCTGCGTCAGCGGATCGAGCATCGACTGCAGGCGCAGCTCCTTCTGCGCCTGCTCCAGCGAATCGATCATCCGGTTGAATTCCTGCTCCACATCGCTGAATTCATCCTTGCCGCTTCTGCGGATGCGGAAGGACAAGTCCTTGCTGCGGCCGATAGTCCGGATGTTGCGGATGAGGAGCCTCATCCGGCCAAGGATGAAACGGTTGACGAACATCAGGCTGAAGCCGCAAATCAGCAGGGTGCTGGCGAAGAAGAACATCCGGAAGCGGTTGATGGACTGCAGCCCTCCCTCATAAATCTGGCGCGGAGCCTTAAGAGAGATGACGATCCCGGGATTGCCGAACAGATCGTCCACTACGGTATGAATGGACATCAGGCCGTCCGGACCGGAATTCATCCAGACGGTGCCGCCGCCGCTGGAGGCCAGCATGCCCGAGGTGACGCGGGCAATCTGAAAGGTGGACTGTGTTCCCCGCCAGATGCGGGTGATCTCCTCCTGCTGCAGCCTTCTTCCGGCAAGCGCCGTCCCGACGGAGGGGCCGGCCCCGTCGCTGCCGGCGATCGGGGTCAGTGTAACCAGCATCGGCCCATCGGCGAGGTTGACGATGCCCGAGCGGTCGCTCCGGTTATTCGTAAAGGCCGGTAAGCGGCCGTTGATCAGCTTAATCAGCGCAAGGTGTTCGTCGGTAAGCGGGGACACGATATCTGCCCCGGGTTCATGAACGCCGCCGAACAGCGGCTGTCCTTCCCGGTTCAGCAGGGCGATGACATCGAACCGGTTCAGTTCAAAGGTGGTCTTGCCGAAGGTGGTATGAAGGTAAGCCGCATTGTCAGGGTCTTCGGCGTTGCCGGACTCAATCAGCCGCCGCGTACCGTCCGACAGCGAGTATCTCAGCAGTCCGGTCTTCATGGACTGGAGTTCATTTTGATAGGAGGCGACTGCATCATCCAGCTTGCCGTGCAGCGCGGCTTCGTCCAGATGCTCGAAGCGGTCCAGCAGAATCAGATGCAGCAGTAAATAGGTCAACCCCAAGGCAAGCATGGCCAGGATCGTTATATAAATGATGAATTTTGTGCGCAGCTTCATGCGGATCCCCTTTAATTTACAGGATTACAACAGGAAATAAGTACCATTGTCAGTGTACCATGGCAAGGCAATATTTTGCAGCGCATTTCTCCCCACACTGTCGAACTTTGATGTATAATATATTAGCAATTATAAATATCACATAATAATAGAAGGAGAAAGGTTTCGGCATGGATAAATGGACATTATTTAAGAAGGCCACACGGTTTGGATCGATTCCCGTTATGCTTATACCTGTAGTCCTGGGAACAGTCGGGGCATATGTATGGGCGGGAAGCTTCCATCCGTTTTTATTTGTTATCACCCTGATCGGGGCGGTCTCGGCGCATTTGTTCTCGAATATGATCAACGATTTGTGGGATTTCCGCAATGGAACGGACACGGAGGCGCATAATACTCCAGGGATGATCTCCACAAATTCCGGATTTCTGTCCAAGGGGCTGATGTCGGAGTCGCTGTTCGCGGTCATGACCTGGTCGCTGCTCATCATTGCGGTGGCCTGCGGCCTGATACTCAGCATTGCCAGCGGTCCCCAGATTCTGTGGTTTGTGCTGATCGGAGCTCTTATCGCCTATTTCTACGTTGCTCCTCCGCTGCGCTTTGGTTACCGCGGCAAGGGATACAGCGAGTTTGCGATTTTTGTGGCTTTCGGAATTATGCCCGTGCTGGGCTCGTATTTCGTCCAGACCGGCGAATTCAGCCTGCGGCCGGTGCTGCTGTCGCTGCCGGTGGGACTCCTGACAACCCTGCTGCTGTTCAACCATCATTTCCTGCACTGGAAAGCGGACAAGCAGGCGGGCAAACGCACGCTGGTTGTTGTCTGGGGTGAGCGCAAGGCACTGATCTTCTCGCGTGTGCTGCTCGGCATATCTTATGTGTCTCTTGTCGTATGCGTTGCTTTTGGTGTGCTGCCGGTGTATGCGCTGCTCGCGCTGCTTACGGCCATTCCGCCGGTGCATATTTACCGCGGTCTGCAGCCGCTCAACGCATCAGCGGCCTATTTGCCGCTGATGGGCGCTTCGCAGCAGGCCTCTGTGCGCTGCGGCGTTATTATGGCTGCCGCCCTGCTGCTCCAGAGCTTTATTTAACGGCTTCGTCCCCGTCTTCGGATACACGATAACCTGCAGAAAGAGTGAGAATGATGGACAAACAGAAGAAAGATAATGAAGCTGTGCAGCCGGCTGTGACCGGTCAGAGAGTGCTTGGAGATTTCCATACCATTCTGTCCGAGGGGGAAGTCTGGAAGACCGGCGGGTTCAAGCTTCCGGACGGCTCCTTCTGGGCTTACCGTGAGCCGGAGGCCGTGGTGATCGTGCGCAACGGCTATCTGTATGTGCGGGCCCAGCTTAGCCGCCAGAACCACCAGATTCAGATTCTGGACAATGCGAAGCATATGTATTACTCCGCTGAGCCGGTTCAGGTGCCGCAGAACGGGGAGATCAGCTTCGAGCTGCAGATCCGCGCACGCACCCAGGGAACGGCGCCCGGAGATCTATACGACGGCTATGTGTCGCTCAACCTGCTCGATTTCTCGACGGGGGCGGCACTGGACTTCTTCGCAGGCAACGATAAATACGCCAGTGTGTACGGCATTCTGCCATTTCCGGGCGTTAAGGTTCCGGATACGGACGGCACGAAATATTTCTGCATTTTTACCGAAGATACCGACTTTAAGCCGCGGGAATTCAACACGTACAAGATCACGTACCACCATGGCAAGGACGAAGCGGTCTTCTATGTGAACGGCAAGGAAGTGCGCCGCGAGCGGGGCATTCCGGTCAAGCTGAACAGCTTCACGGTGGCACTGGGCATTATGACGGAGAAGGATCTGTCGCCTGAGGGTAGCGTGTCGGTTCATGGCCAGACGGTCATTGCCGATTGGTCGCCAATCACCATTACCACATCCGCAGAATAGTCAAAGGTGGCGCACTAGTGAATGTTATAAGCTTTCTGAGATTTGTGGAGCTGCCGACCAAGGTGGCCAGCATGCTCCCGTTTCTGCTCGGCTCGCTGTACGCGCTGTACCGGTTCGACGATTTCGAGCCGCTGAATTTCGCGCTGATGCTGGTATCCCTGCTGAGCTTCGATATGGCAACAACGGCAATCAACAATTATTACGATTTCAAAAAAGCCGCCAAAACGCACGGCTACGGATATGAGACCCACAACGCTATTGTACGGCACGGGCTGCGGGAGCGGACAGTTGTTGCGACGATATTCACGCTGCTGCTGCTTGCGGTGGGCGGGGGCATTGCCCTGGTGACCCAGACCGGTCTGCTGGTCTTCCTGCTCGGCGGACTTTCCTTCCTGATCGGTATTCTGTATTCGTTCGGACCGATTCCAATCTCGCGGATGCCTCTCGGCGAGCTGTTCTCGGGACTGTTTATGGGCTTTGTGATTATCTTCATCTCCGCCTATATCCATTCCGGGGATACACTCGTCACACTGGTCTTCCGTCCGGACTGGGTCACGCTGCAGCTGAACTGGCTGGAGGTGCTCTACCTCTTCTGGTTCTCGGTTCCGGCGATTCTCGGCATTGCCGGGATTATGCTGGCCAATAATATCTGCGACATAGAGGATGACATCGAGAACCGCCGGTATACATTGCCTGTGTATATAGGCCGCAAGAATGCACTGCTTCTGTTCAGGCTGCTCTACTATGTGTCTTTCCTTGATTTGATCGTGCTCCTGCTGCTCGGGGTGAATCCGGTGCTGACCGTAATGCTGCTAATTACAGTGATCCCGCTGCGGCGCAATATCGCTCTGTTCGAGGAGAAGCAGGAGAAGGCTGTCACCTTCATTTTGTCAGTCAAAAATTTCGTGCTGATGAGTACGGCGCGCATCGCTGTACTGGCTTTGGCAATTCTGATCCAGAATGTTATCGCTTTTTGAATGCATTTGTATACCTCAGGGGGACCCGGCCGGGTCCCTTTGTTTTATAGCGAAGGAGCATATATTTTAAATTAATGGATAGGATTGACAGATTTAAAGCGCTGCAATATAATCAAATTGAATTTTATGAAAACGTTAACAAAGTAGGCGGTGATTAGCCTCTGGATGGATTTGAGGCATAGTTTGGGAATTCATATAACAAAGGAGAATAAGGGAGATGAAGATGTTGAATTTGAAAAAAAGCACGTTAGCCACCGCGTTGGCCTTGTCCATGATTTTATCGGTTCCGGCAGCACTTCTCCAGCCAACGGGGAGCGTATATGCAGCAGATGCATCAGGTACTACAGCAAGCATTGCAGAAGTTATCAAAAACCAGCAGTCCGACGGGGGCTGGAAGAAGGATTACGCTGTGACAAGCGGCGATTGGGCCAAGTCTACCATTGATAACAAGGCTACTTACACGGAAATCAGAAGATTGGCGGCAGAGTTCAAGAAAACGAATAACAGCCAATATTCGGCTGCGGCCATCAAGGGCATCAATTTCCTGCTGAACCTGCAGTATGCCAACGGCGGCTTCCCGCAAATCTATCAAAGCTCGGGCTATCATACACACATCACTTTTAATGATAATGCGATGATTAATGTGGTAACTCTGCTGGATGAGGTTGCGAATAAAAAGGGGGACTTCTCCTTCATCGACAGCACGCTCGCAGGCAAAAGCAAGCAGGCAGTGGACAAGGCTGTCGATTGCTTATTGAAAACCCAGGTCACAGTGAGCGGCAAGCTGACCGTATGGGGCCAGCAGCATGACTCCGTCACCCTGAAGCCAGCAGGTGCCCGGGCCTATGAGGTTCCCTCCCTTTGCTCCAGTGAAAGTGTGGGGATTGTAAAATTCCTTAAGACCAGAAGCTCCACCACCGCTATTGCCGCTTCCATCAAGGCCGCGGAGGACTGGTTCAAAGCGGTGAAAATCACCGGAATCCGTGTAGTCAAGACTGCAGATGATGTCGTTGTGGTGGAGGATCCAAGCGTCACCACCCCGATTTGGGCACGCTTCTATGAAATCGGTACCAACAAGCCGATCTTCGTAGGGCGTGACGGAGTAGTAAAATACAAGCTCAGTGATATTGATCAGGAAAGAAGAACGGGTTACTCGTGGTACGGCAACTGGCCTTCCAGTATTGTCAATTAACCCGTATACAACAAGGCTTCAGCTTTCGGGCTGAGGCCTTTTTTGTACAAAAATATGGTCTGCTACGCAAGTTCATTCAGGTTGTATTCTGCAAAAGCTCCACTTTTGGGGGTTATTTCGCCGCCTGATCCAAGCTATGATAGTGGGAGACAACGAATAGCAACCCCAATTGCTATAATCTTGCATGAGGAGGACATTCAGCAATGGCACAGAAACTTAAGTGGGGAATTCTTGGCTGCGCTCAGATCGCGACAGGAGCGGTCATTCCGGCAATTCAGGAATCGGAGCGCGGCATGGTTGCGGCGGTCGCCAGCCGTGGTCTCGACAAAAGCTCGGCGGTGGCCGCACAGTTCGGTATAGATAAGGCATATGGCAGTTACGAGGAGCTGCTGGCCGATCCGGAGATTGATGCCGTCTACATTCCGCTGCCCAATCATCTGCACCGCGAATGGGTGATCCGCGCTGCAGAAGCGGGTAAGCATGTGCTCTGCGAGAAGCCGATCGCCCTGAGCAGCAGCGAAGCCCTGGAGATGACGGAAGCGTGCCGGCAGGCCGGAGTACATCTGGCCGAGGCCTATATGTACCGGCATCATCCGCGCATCGCCCAGCTGCAGGAGATCATCGCCCGCGGCGACATCGGCGAACTGCGCTCCATCCGCGGCACATTTACGTACAACGATGCGGAGGACCGGAGCAATATCCGCTTCAAGTCGGCGTGGGGCGGCGGTTCGCTGTACGATGTCGGCTGCTATCCGCTCAGCGCCGCCCGGCTGCTCTACGGCGCAGAGCCGGAGGCGGTTACGGTGCAGGCAATCTTCTCGCCGGAGCATGACGGCGTGGATATGATGGCTTCGGGGCTGGTGGAATTCCCCGGCGGCGTCAGCCTGATCTTCGACTGCGGCATGTGGGCGTACAACCGGCAGCTGCTGGAGGTGCTGGGCACGGAGGGGCGTATTGAAGTTCCGATGCCGTTCAATGCCCGTTTCGAGGATGCCGGATTCACGGTCTATAAGGGCGACGAGGCCATTGCCGTAGCGGGGACCGGAGCCAATCCGTATGTCTGCCAGGCAGATCATTTCGCCGCGGCCGTATCCGGTGAGCCGCCGCATATCCTGCCGGAAGACCCGGTGCTGAACATGAAGCTGATCGAGACCTGTCTGGATTCGGCCCGGCGGCGCGAACGTATCGTGCTGGCCTGATTTTACGTGAAACCTCCATGCTGCATTCCATGCGGTGTGGAGGTTTTTTTCACAACGTTAGCAGCTGTAATTTGTTAGAATAGGAATAGTATTCTAATATTGTATGACTTGGATTGAACAGCTATCCGCTACTTGAAAGGAGACTGGTGATGTTACTGGAAGAAGAGCCGGTAATTGAGATTTCCGGCCTGTGGATGAATTACAGTGACCGGATGGTGCTGCGGGGGATTGATCTGACGGTGTACCGGGGGCAGATCATCGGTTACATCGGGCCCAACGGGGCCGGCAAGAGTACGACCGTCAAGATTATGCTTGGACTGGTAGAAGGTTACACCGGCACAGTGCGCATCTTCGGCAAAGATATCAGTGACGGGGACGCCGCCTATAAAGCGCGGATCGGCTATGTTCCCGAGGTGGCTGAAATGTATGACAGCCTGACGGCCCGCGAGTACTTGACCTTTATCGGCGAGCTGTACGGCATGCCGCATGAAGCTGCCGAAGCCAAGGCCAGAAGACTGATGACGCTGCTGGATATGGAACGGGTCTACGACAAGCGTATCGCTTCCTACTCCAAGGGGATGAAGCAGAAGGTGCTGCTGATCTCCAGTATGCTGCATGACCCGGATATATTGTTTCTCGACGAGCCCCTTAGCGGGCTGGACGCCAACAGTGTAATGGTGGTGAAGGAGATTCTTGCCACACTGGCGGCGAAGGGCAAGACGATTTTTTATTCCTCGCATATTATGGATGTCGTGGAGAAGATCAGCAGCCGGATTATCCTGCTGGACGGCGGTGATATTGCAGCCGACGGCACCTTCGGGGAGCTGAGGGAAAGAAGCGCAGAGGGCTCGCTGGAGAGCATCTTCAACCGTCTGACCGGGTTCGATCAGTACCGGGATATCGCGGGCGATTTCGTTGCCGCCGTCATGGACGGTGAGGCACGGTGAATGAGTACTACTCCTTGAAGCTGCTTGACCGGATGGAAGGCCTCTTCCGCCGGATCGGGGTAGATTACAGAACAATGCGGCTTATTCTGCAGACGAAGCTCACCATGGACGGAAGACGCACACCGACAGTGCTGACCGCCAATCAGAAAGAGGCAAATACCTCTTCCGGGTCGCCGCTGCGCATGCACTGGATGTACCTGCTGTTCGGGCTCCTGCTGATTCCCTTTGTCATCATCGAGGGCAATTATATCTTTTCCATGGGCTTAACCTTCGGCATGCTGATGTTTCTGATCTCCACAACGCTGATCTCCGATTTCTCTTCCGTTATGCTGGATCTGCGGGAGAAGAACATTCTGCATACGAAGCCGGTGGACAGACGGACGCTGAGTATGGCGAAGAGCATACATATTTTGCTTTACTTGCTCTCCTTGACGCTGACGCTTGCAGCGCCCTCGCTGCTCGTCTCCCTGTTCAGCCAAGGTGTAATATTCTTTCTGCTGTACGGGATATGCGTGGTGCTGCTGGACTGCTTCATCCTGGTGTTTACTGCGCTGTGCTATCTGGCGATTCTGCGGCTGTTCGACGGGGAGAAGCTGAAGGATATTATTAATTACGTGCAAATCGTACTTTCCGTCGGGCTGATGATCGGTTATCAGCTGATCTCCCGGCTGGTCAACTTCAGCTTTCTGGATTCGGGGTTTGATCCTGCCTGGTGGTCCTATGCGGTTCCTCCGTTCTGGTTCGCCTCCTCGTTCGAGCTGCTGATCGGCGGTAACAGCAATCAGGAGACAACCATCCTGTCTCTGCTTGCCTTGGTGGTGCCGCTGCTCTTGCTGGCCACCTATATCCGGCTGATGCCCCTGTTCGAGCGGAGCCTGCAGAAGCTGGCGGCGGAGGAAGCGGGAGGGAAGGACAAAGGGACGCTGGCCCGGACGTTATCCATGCTCACCTGCCGGAACAAGCAGGAAGCCACGTTCTTCCGGTTCACCTGGTCGATGATGAAGAATGAACGCGACTTCAAGCTGCGCACTTATCCGACTGTCGGATTGGTCATGGCGCTGCCCTTTATCTTTATCTTTAATATTGTCCAGAGCGGCGGAATGTCGGAGCTCAAGGGCTCTCCGGGATATTACGGGATGTATGCCATCGCGATGCTGATGCTGACGGTTGTCCAGATGCTGCGTTATTCTGCAAGCTATAAGGGTGCCTGGATCTACAAATCGCTGCCGCTGGTGCCCGGAGCTCTGATCAGCCGCGGTATGCTCAAGGCTGCGGTGCTGCGGCTGCTGTTGCCGGTATTTGCGGCAGAGAGTGTTATTTTCACCGTGCTGTTCGGGACGGAAATTATCCCGGAATTGTTCACGATCCTGCTGGCACTGCTGCTGTATTCGGTGATTTGCTGGCGCATGTTCCCGCAGGCGCTGCCGTTTGCCGAGAAATACGAGCAGGCAAGCCGCAGGGAATTCACCGGCGTTTCCTTTATGATGCTGTTCATTATGCTAGGGATGGGTCTGCTGCACTATTTCGCTGCACAAATCCCATATGGCGTGCTTGTTTATACGGGGATTTTGGGTGCGGCCAATGTATGGGGCTGGCAGGCTGCATTCGGAGGCAGACCTGCGCGGGGGAAGGATATGCCGGGTGCGGGGGCCTGAGATTACATCAAATATGGACATTTTATGCCCGGGCTTAAAAAAGGGTGCAAGTTCCAGTATTTACTTAGACTTTAGGCCCAATAAAAGGTAAAATACACCTAAAGTTATTCTTATAAAAGTTATTCTCAGGATCATCTACTATATCTTATTTTACTCTTCCGTTTATCTGATATTCGTATAACGATTTATACATGAAAGTGCCCTGCGCGATAATGATAATTTAACCGGTGAAGAGGTCAACTATGGATCAAATGGGAATCCACTATAACGTTTGGATTGTGTTGCTATCATTTGCGCTTACGGCCACGGCTGCCTATTCAGCGCTGAATCTGATTTCACAGGTTTCCCATTCTGCGGGCAGAATCCGCCGGCTGTGGCTGTTGTCCGGAGCCTGTGTGCTGGGCAGCGGCATATGGGCCATGCACTTCGTTGGCATTATGGCCGGCCGGATGCCGGTTAATATCGGCTATCATCCGGGTACCGCGCTGCTGTCGCTGCTGCTCATCATGCTTGCCAGCCTGGTCTCGCTGGGGCTTGCCGTCCATCCCCGCCAGGGAATGCGGCAGCTGCTTGCAGGCGGTCTCGTGCTCGGCGGCGGAATCTCCGCCATGCATTATGTCGGGATGTCCTCGCTGGAAGCGTCGGGGACGATCCGTTATGAGGTGCCCGCACAGGTGTTGTCGGTTATGATCGCCATCACGGCTTCTTACATCGCTATCTTTTTGTTCCGCAAATTCCGTGATCAGGCCGGCTTCAGCCGCTGGAAGCTGTATTCGGCGTTATTTATCGGCCTCGCGGTGACGGGTACGCATTACACCAGCCTGAGAACGAGCACCATGATCTATGACGGGTGGATTGGCAATGCGCCTTATCTGATCAATACGGATGTTATTTTGTTGACCGGGGTGTCGTTTGTTACCTTGTTTATGCTGGCCATTTCCGGCGGGGCGGTATTCCTGGACCGGCATGTGCTGGAGCGGATGGCCTTTCATGATCCGTTGACCGATTTGCCGAACCGTCACGGGTTAGAGCGGTACTTTCAGAATGATTTTTTGATTCAATCCTCGGGCGCGGTATTCTTTGTAGATCTGGACCGCTTTAAATCAATTAACGATACGCTGGGCCATGATGTCGGGGATTTACTGCTGCGAGAGGTTGCCGGGCGCTTAAACGGCGGAATCGTGAAACGGGGCAAGGTGTTCCGTCTGGGCGGAGATGAGTTCCTGATTGCGTTACCCGACTGCGCGGCTGAGGAAGCCGAGGAATTCGCGCAGCTCGTCCTGCGCGAGATCAAGAAGCCGTACAGCATCCAGGGCAACGACTTATACATAACTGCCAGCATCGGCATCAGCATGACGCCGACACACGGTACGGACCGCTCGGCGCTGATGAAGGCGGCCGACACTGCGCTCTATACCTCCAAGGACTCCGGGAAGAACAAGTTCAGCATGTTCGATCAAGAGATGAACAATCATCAAGTCCGGCGGATGTCGCTGGAGAAGGACCTGCGCAAGGCGCTGGCCCGTTCGGAGTTCATGGTGGTATACCAGCCGAAATGGGATTCGCTGATGAATGTCACCGTCGGGCTGGAGGCGCTGCTACGCTGGCGCCATCCGGAGCATGGCATGGTATCGCCGGCGGAGTTCATCCCGATTGCCGAAGAGACCGGCATGATTGTCCCGATCACGTACTGGATGCTGCATGAGGTGTGCGGACAGAATATGCTGTGGCACAAGGCCAATGTGGCCAATGTAGCTGTCTCCATCAATATGTCGGCCCGGATGTTCGACGGCGGCGGCCTGTACGATGTCGTGGAAGAGGCGCTGACGCGTTCCGGCCTGGCGGCCCATTATCTGGAGCTGGAGATTACAGAGTCCATCGCGATGAATAATATGGAGGAGACGGTGGCCCAGCTTTCCAAGCTGCGCAGTCTGGGTGTGAGGGTGTCACTCGATGATTTCGGCACCGGCTTCTCCTCGCTGGGCAATCTCGATGAAATTCCGGTCAATACGCTAAAGATTGACCAGGTGTTCATCCGCAAGAGCAAGATGCATTCCAAGAAAGCTATTATCAGCAATATTATCGCGATCGCCAGCAATCTGAATATGGAGGTTGTCGCCGAGGGCGTCGAGACGACGGAGCAGATTGAGCTTCTGCAGTCACTCGGCTGCCGCGTAATGCAAGGCTATTATTATGGACGCCCGATGCCGGTCAATGAGCTTGGCCAGTGGTTCGTCCAGAATACGGCGTGAAGCCTTAGCTCCTCCCGTTGAAGCAACAAAAAGCAGCAAGTCCCTATCCGGACCTGCTGCTTTTTGTTGTCTATACCGCTACACCTGCTAGACCTTGAAGTTCTCTACCAGCACCTGCAGCTTCTCGGCCAGCGAGGAGAGGAAGGCGGCAGAGGCTTCCACTTCCTGCATGGCGGCCAGCTGCTGCTGCGAGGAGGCGGATAAGGTCTCGGCGCCCTCGGCCGTCTGGTTAGATACAGAGACAGTGCTCTGGATCGCTTCGACCAGACCGGCGGCGATCAATGCGAGCTCGCGGACCGTCTCGGAGATCTGACGGCTGCGGTCTGACATATCCGAGACGGAATGTTCAATCTCGGCAAAGGATTGTCCGGCCGATACGATCAGCTCCTTACCCTGGCGGACTTCCTCTGTCGAGCGCTTCATCGTGTGACCGGCCAGCTCCATCTGCGTGACGATCAGGGTGACCAACTGGCCGATCTGGGCGGCAGACTTGGCCGAGCGTTCCGCCAGCTTGCGTACGGAGTTCGCGACGACAGCGAAGCCGCGGCCTTCCTCTCCGGCGCGCGCTGCTTCAATAGCGGCGTTCAGCGCCAGCAGGTTCGTCTCTTCGGCGATGCCGGCAATGACGCTGACGATGCTCTCGATTTCCTTGGAATGGCTCCCCAGCGTCTCAATATTAGCTGACAGGTCGGAGATGCTGCTGTCCACGATCTGCATCTGTTCAACGGTGGAATTCATCGACTCCCGTCCACCGCGGGCCTTGAGTGCATTGTGCTCGGCATTGCTCATGGCGCTATCCGCATTGTCGGCAATTTCGGAGATGAAATGGGACATGTTCTGCACAGCCTTATAGCTGCCTTCGAGATTCTCCAGCTGTGAGCGTGCTCCATCGGCCAGTTCAATCGTGACATTGACGCTATGCTCGCCGGCACGGTTGGTTTCCTGTGCGCTGGCGGACAATTGCTGGGAAGAGGAAGCCACCAGCATGGAGGTGTCGTTGACCTGGGTGATCAAATTGCGCAAATTCTGCGTCATGTCGTTGAAATCGCCGGATAAGGTGCCGATCTCATCCTTGCTCTTGAAGAGCAGCGGCTCGCGGGTCAGATCGCCCTTGGCTACATGGTTGACGGAAGCAGACAGCTTCGTGAGCGGGCTGACCATACGGCGGATCAGCAGATAGGCCGCCAGAATCGCGACAACCAGGATGGAGCCGCTGATGATGAGCGGCTGCAGAAGAATCTCCATGGTCCGCTCCTGGATCAGGGGACCGTCAAAATTAATGGCCATCAAAGCGACGATCGGTTTGGTGGGGTCATGATCCTGATATATAGGGCCGTAGCCGGTTTTGAGTGAGACATTATCGTATGTATAAACTTTGGAGTATGCGGAATGCTGCATCTTGGAATGCGCTTCAGCCGAATGCTGCACGTCAGCGAGCTTTGCTTTGTCTTCCTCAGCGAAATAGAATTTGTCGCCGGCTTTATAGCCTCTGGCTTTGAGGTTTGCATCTGCGGCGAGGATCGTGCCGTCCAGAGAGAGGATGAAGGCTTCCTTGAATATCGGTTTATGGTCAGTAATCCAGCCTATCCGGTCTTCAATGGCAGTGACGTTGCTGCCATCCCCCGCGACCAGCGCCGCGATGTCGGCAGGATCGATAAGCCCGGTTGTTATGTTGGCGCAGCCTACCAATTCTATGCCGGCCGCTTCGTCCACCTGCTTGAATGCAGCGCGGTACCCGAAGAAACCGATGGATGAACCGACCAGCAGCAGCACGCTGAGCATCATCCAAGTTAATTTTGTTGCCAATTTCATGATTTGCACCACCAACCCTGACTGAATATTATTATTAAGTGATATCCATTATCACTCACGTCTTCGATTATAGCGCATCCCCGGTTTGGCGCAGAGACCCCATAACTCTGATTTTGTGTCGAAAAATGCAAGTTTTTTCTAATTGGATATGCTATGTACAATCTTTCACGGACAAACCGGACAAAAGCATTGAACCGGGGCATACCGTAATGGTACGCTTGAACCAGGATAAACGGATTGGAGCTGAACCGAATGTCGCAACATATTGATCCGTTGGTAGAGCAGCTGGGGCTGTCCATGTGGAGAGTGCAGCGCAAAATTTCCTCTCAGATGTCCCTGCCACAGGAAATCGGAGTTACCGTGCCGCAATTCGGTCTGCTGCGCATGATAGCGCAGGAGAAGAATGCGCGTGTTATACAATTGGCCGAGAAGATGGAGGTCAAATCCAGTGCAGTCACCGTCATGCTGGACCGTTTGGAGCTGCTGGGCCTGTGCAAGCGCGAGCCGGATGTGCAGGACCGCCGGGCTGTAATCGTATCCATTACTCCGGAGGGAAGGGCCGCTCTCGATGAAGCCAACCGCCGGTCGATGCTGCTGCTCTCCGAGCATCTGGCCATCCTCAACCCGCAGGAGCTGCAGATCTTCGCCGAGTACTACCTGATGCTGGAGAAGCAGGAGCGGTAAAGGTATCCGGGCTATAAGCTCCTGTATTATGCAAACAGCCACGCCCTTATGAAGGGCGTGGCTGTTTGTTGCTATAGACTGTTGTGTTATTCCGCGGCTTGCGCTCCGGGGTCTTTATCCGGCAGCTGGCTCACGTAACTGTCGGAGAGCTGGCGCAGCCGCAGCGCGCGGTTGTATTCATCTTCAGTACCGGCAGGCGTCTTGCCGCCTTCGGCCAAATTGTATTGTGTATTGTCTTCAAAGCTGTTGCCGGGAATCAGGAGGCCGGAGCTGGCAATAAACGAGCCTGTCGGCAGGTAATAGCGCTGCGGCAGCAGGTTGTAGCTCTGGCTCAGCAGGTCCTGGCCGAAATGAATCTGGCCGTCCAGCGAAATGCCAAGGAGACTGGCTGCAGTCGGCATGATATCGACCTCGCCGCCCACCTGCTCCAGCGTCTGCGGCTGCAGAGCGCCTTCGGCATGAATCATCAGCGGAATATTCAGCATATGGGCGTATTCGTAATCATGCCCGTAAATTTCCGTCATCAGTTCTTTGTCGTCATGGTCCAGGGAGTAAATTGGCAATCCCATATGGTCACCGTATACCATGATCAGGCTGTTGTCGAGGATTCCGTTCGCTTTAAGCTCATCCATGAACTGGCCGAAGGCATAGTCGGCATAATTCTGGGAACGGATATAGTCGCCGACAAAGGTGCCCTCATACCGCTCCGGCAGCTTCATATGATGCTTCTCGGAAGGGATCGTGAACGGATGATGTGCGGACATGGAAATGACCTGTGCATAAAAGGGCTGTCCGCTGTCATTCATTTCTTTCAGCTTGTCGGCTGTCTTGCGGTATAGCACCTCATCGGATGCACCGAAGAAGAAGTTATCTTCATCGCCGAAAAATTCATGGTCGTAATAATGATCCCAGCCAAGAGCGCTGTAGAGCTCGCCGCGGTTCCAGAACTCGACTACATTCGTATGGAAGGTGGCGCTCTGGTATCCGTGCTCTTTCAGCAGACGTGGCAGACTCGGCAGCTCTTTATCCACATAAGCCATCGTGGCTGCGCCTTGAGGCGGGATATAGAAGGATGAGTTCACGACGAACTCGGCATCCGAGGTGTTGCCTTGACCGACCATCTGATAGAAGTTGGGGAAGTACAGGCTGTCCCCCATTAAGCGGTTCAGATTAGGCGTAACCTCATGCCCGTCTACGTCCAGTCCCAGGAGGAAGCTCTGAAACGACTCCAGCTGGATAATAATCAGGTTCTTGCCTTTAGCCGCCCCGGCATAAGGCGAAACGGCATTCTTATCGATGCCCTTGAGATCATTGATGACGTCCTGGGTAATTTCGCTGGCTTCGACCAGCTCCGGTTTGTCTTGAGCAAAGATCGTATAAGCCTCATAATTAAGGATACCCATTTCCTGGGCCTTCTTGATTTCGTTCATGCTGGCCTTGTTGGGCAGAATGTTGAACAGACAGAGCGCCAGGGATACTGCGAACAGGACAGGGTAGAACCAGGCTTTGTTGATGCGGTTGATGTTCTCCTTCTTATACATGCGTCCCTTCTTATTGAAGAAGAAAAAGATGCCCAGGATGACAACATCGGCGAAGATCAGCAGATAATACGGGTCCATCAGCGAGAAAACGCTGTTCTTCACCGCAGTCACCTGATTGACCTGCTCGGCCGCATGGTAAGTTACGATAACGCCGTAATATTTGAAGTACATAATGGCGGCGAAAAAGATGCCGGTCAGCACCAGATTGACAGTCATGTAATAACCGAGCTTGCGCTTCGACGCGAAGCGTTCAATGAGGCAGAACAGCGCCCAGACGAAGGGAAGCTCCGTCAGTACGGCTTTCCAGGGCAGCCAGTCTCCGAAGATTACGCCCCAGGCCAGGAAGCTCTTAAGGACAAAGATCAGCGATAAGTACACGAACGGCTTCTTCAGCCATTGCTTGATCGTTTGGGATGACACAATTTCCCCTTCTTTCTCTTTAATAAAATGCCGCCCTCCCGGAAGTGGGAATGACGCCAATAAGGCAAATAAATTCCATCTTAATAGACCTTATTATGCAGTGCTGGCTATTGAATGTCAAAAAACAGAAATAGCGTATCCGCGCCGGGACGGGAGCAAGGGCAACGATAAATGAGTGAAGATAAAGTTATAAGGGGAAGACGCCCCGATTCCGGGAGTTACGCGCTGAAACGGCTGACCGGAAGTATAAATGCGCTATAAATCGTTTGGAAGCGGGTGGAAAATGGCCACAGCCGGGATCGCTCTGTCGGTAAGGAGTCTCGTAGAGTATGTATATAGCAGCGGCAGTCTGGAGTCCGGCTTCCGCAGCGCCGCAGCGCTGCAGGAGGGGACGCGGATTCATCAGCATATCCAGCGCCAATACAAGGAGGGAGACAGCAAGGAGGTCTATCTGAAGACGGAAATCGCTTATGAGGAGCTGGTCTTCCGGATCGACGGGCGCTGCGACGGCCTGCTGATCGGCGAAGACGGGACGGTTACGGTGGAAGAAATCAAATCTACTGCCGGGGCGGTTGATCTTCTGGCGGAGGGCAAAGAGGTGCACTGGGCTCAAGCGCTGATGTACGCGTATATGCTGACGCTGGAGCGTGAGCTTGCTTCGGTACAGGTCAAGCTCACCTATGTTCAGCGGGGCGGAGAGCAGCAGCGAAGCCTGTACCGGACCGCCTCTGCAGAAGAGCTGGCGGTATTCGCCATGAATACAGTGGCGGGATATGTTCCCTATGCCCGGCTGATGGTCCGTCATGAGACGCAGCGGGAAAGCAGCATCCGTGAGCTGGCCTTTCCGTTTCCCGCTTACCGCCAGGGGCAGCGGCACTTCGCCGCCGCCGTGTACAAATCAATTGCGGAGGGCGTCAATCTGTTCGCCCAGGCGCCGACCGGGATCGGCAAGACCATGTCCACGCTGTTCCCGGCGGTGAAGGCGCTTGGGGAGGGAAAGGCAGGCGGACTGTTCTATCTGACGGCGAAGACGGTCAACCGCCTGGCAGCCCAGGATGCGCTGCGGCTTCTGCTGCACGGCGGACTGCATCTGCATGCAATTACCATCACTGCGAAGGAGAAGGCCTGCTTCCGTGAAGAAGGGCTGTGCGGGAAGGACTTCTGCCCCTTCGCTGACGGTTATTACGACCGCGTCAACGGCGCGGTGCTGGACATGCTGGAGAACGAGACGCTGATGACGCAGGAGATCATCGCCGGATATGCCCGCAAGCATGAGGTCTGCCCGTTCGAATTCTCGCTTGATGCGGCCTATGCCTGCGATGCAGTAATCTGCGATTACAATTATGTCTATGATCCTCGTATCAGCCTCAAACGGCTGGCCGAGGAACGCAAGCGCAGGACGGTGCTGCTGGTCGATGAGGCCCACAATCTCGTGGACCGCGGCCGGGAGATGTATTCGGCCGCGCTGACCAAGGCGCCGTTTCTGGCTCTTCAGCGCCGCTACAAGGCGGTGAATAAGGGGCTGAGCGGAGCCGCCAAGGCGGTGAACGGCTGGTTCATTGCGCTGCGCAAGAGCTGCGGCGAGGAAGGAAAGGGCGAGTGGAGGGAGTATCCGGAGGAGCTGCCGGCTCTGCTGGAGACATTCGCACTGGAAGCGGAGCAGGAACTGCTGGCCCCTTCGTCCATTCCGCTTGAAGGGGAAGAGGGGGAAGAGAGTCTGCTGGATACTTACTACGCCGTACTGGGTATGCAGCGCACCTTCAAGACCTACGATGAGCGGTACATTACATATGCGGAGGTACGGAGCGGGGATGTGTATTTCAAGCTCTTCAATCTCGACCCCTCCCATCTGCTGCAGCAGATGGGCAAGGGCTTCCGCAGCCAGATTCTGTTCTCCGCCACACTTGCGCCGCTCTCCTACTACCGGGAGATGATCGGCGCAGGGGAAGAGGACTACAGCATGAGTGTGCCCTCCCCGTTCCACAGGGAGCAGTGGCAGGTGTCCGTGCTTCCGCTCTCCACCCGTTACCGGGACCGGGGGGTTTCCCTTGTTCCGCTAAGCGATGCGATCAAGGGAATGACGGGCCGCAAAGGGAATTATCTCGTATTCTTCCCTTCATACGCTTATTTGCGCAGCGTTCTTGAGGTGTTCACAGAGAAATACCCGCAGGTGCGGACGATTGTCCAGAGCACGGGTATGAATGAGCAGGAGCGCGAAGGATTCCTCGCCGCCTTCTCTCCGGACAATGCGGAGACCCTGCTTGGGTTCGCGGTGCTCGGCGGCATCTTCGCCGAAGGGGTCGACCTCCCGGGCGACCGGCTGAACGGCGTAATGATCGTGGGCGTCGGCCTGCCCCAGGTCGGGCTGGAGCGGGAGATACTTCGTCAATATTTTCAGGAGCAGGGCAAGAACGGCTTCGATTATGCCTATGTGTATCCGGGGATGTGCAAGGTGCTGCAGGCGGGGGGACGGCTAATCCGCAGCGAAACCGACAGCGGCACCATAGTGCTGGCCGATGACCGCTTCCTGCGGCAGCCTTACGTGCAGCTGCTTCCCGAGGAATGGAGCGGCTACCATCGGCTGATGTAAGCGCGTATAATTGAGGCAGACTTTTCATTCTATGAAACCTCAGGAGGTAAGGGAGATGACACTGAATATCGGATTGGTAGGGACAGGCTGGTTCTCCAAGGTGCATGCCGATTTGCTGGCCGGGATGGAAGATGTCCGGCTTGCGGCGGTGTGCGGCAGCAGCAAGGAGAAGGGCGAGCAGCTTGCCCGCAATTACGGAGCCGCCGGGTACGGGAATATTACGGAGATGCTGGACGCCGGGAAGCTGGATGCCGTTTACGTGTGCGTGCCTCCGCAGGCGCACGGGGCCATTGAACGGGCGCTGATCCGCAGGGACATCCCCTTCTTCATCGAGAAGCCACTGGCGGCGAGCACCGAAATCCCGGCCAGCCTGCTGCAGGAGATCAAGGAGCGCAATCTGCTGACCTCGGTCGGTTATCATTTCCGTTATCAGAACAATGTCCAGCGGCTGAAGGAGACGCTTGCCGGGGACAAGGTGGGCATGATCGTCGGCCAGTGGATGGGCGGTATGCCGGGGGTGGCCTGGTGGCGTAATCAGGAGCAATCCGGCGGACAGTTTACGGAGCAGACGACCCATATCGTCGATTTGCTGCGTTATCTCGCCGGAGAAGTGACGGAGGTGTACGGGCTGTTCGGCAACCGCATTATGCATGAAGCCCATGAGAACGTGACGGTGTCCGACGTCGGTACTGTCTCGCTGAAGCTTGCGAGCGGCATTGTGGCCAATATCTCCAATACCTGCGTGCTGCCCGACGGGGTAGGACGTATCGGGCTCAGCTTCTACAATGAAGCCGGATTGCTTGACTGGAATCCTGAGCGTCTCCTGGAAGTGCGGAGCGGCGACAGCACGGAATACGCGAATGAAGGCAACCCTTACGCGGCGGAAAGCGAAGCCTTCCTGCATGCAGTGCGGACAGGCGATCGTTCGCGTATTCTCAGTGACTATGAGGATGGCTACAGAACCCTGAAGGTGACCTGCGCCGCCTTTGAGTCTTCCCAAAGCGGGCTGCCGGTAAAGCTATAAGCAAAGCAAAGAAACCCCACAAAGTGACGCGAAGCTCTGAAGCATATGCCGGCTACTTTGGGGGGCTCCAATAACAACCCCACAAAGTGATGTTAAGCCGCAAAAAAAGACCCGCCGGATCAGCTAAGCTGACCGGACGGGTCTTGCGGCCCACGCGGGAACGGCCTAATGTTGGAGGAAAACCGCGAGAAGCGCAGGCGCCAGTCCAATGGAGAACAGCGCCGTGAGAATCATCGCGATACTGGAGATGGTGCCGGTCAGCGAACTCAGCTCGAAGGCTTTGGAGGTTCCTGTCCCATGCGCGGCGGTTCCCAGCGATACTCCGCGCGCAATTTCATTGTCAATGCGGAAGAGGCGCAGGACGGACGGCCCCATCAGCGTTCCAAGGATACCGGTCAGTATTACAAAGACCGCCGTAATGCTGGGAACGCCGCCGATGTTCTGCGAGATACTCATGGCGATCGGCGTAGTCACCGAACGAGGCACAAGACTGGTTGCGAGGTCTCCGCTTAAGTGCAGCCATTTGGCCAACAGCATGGAAGAGAGAACCGCAGTAACCGTTCCAGTAAGCACGCCTGCCGCAATTTCGGCGGCGTGTTTTTTCAGTACCTTGAAGTTCTTATGAAGAGGGATTGCAAAGGCGACCGTTGCCGGCTGCAGCAGATCGCTCAGCCATTTGCCTCCCGCATTGTAGCTTTCATAGGACGTTCCGGAGAACAGCAGAATACCGATCATGATGAGCGGTGTAATGATCAGCGGGGAGCAGTAGATTTTCCCGCTTCGTACATAGAGCCGTTTGGCCAGAAGATAGACGGCCACGGTCAATCCGAGAAAAAGCAGGCTGGTCATCATTGGCTTCGACGCTCCTTTAACTTATAAATGGCTCCTGTAAGCATGCCGGAGCAGGCCATAACGGCAAAGGTTCCGACAACCACCACTGCGAGCACCTGCAGACCGTCGGCCTCCAGCAGGCTGGTGTATTTCATAACGCCGATGGCGGAAGGAATAAAGAACAGCAGCAGCTCGGCCAGCAGCCAGGACGCGCCGGCTTCCACCCAGTTCAAACGGACAATGCCGCTCTCCAGCAGCAGGAATAATAGGATCATCCCGATGATGCTGCCGGGAATGGGAATATGCAGATAAGGGGTCAGGGCATTGACCAGCATAGAGAATACGGTAAGTCCGGAAATCTGCAGCAAGCCCTTGGCAATCTTTTTCATAAGGCTTCGCTCCTTTCATCGTAATGAAAGTTTACAACAATTATTTTCATAGGTAAAATGAATAATACGAATAGGTGACATTCCATTTGTCTATAGATAGGGGCGCAAGTTATGGATATACGGCAGCTGCAATATTTTGTGCAGACGGCAAGAATGGGCAGTTTCTCAAGAGCGGCCGAATCGCTGTTTGTGTCTCAGCCGACCATCAGCAAGATGATCCGGGGGCTGGAGGAGGAGCTTGGCGCCGACCTGTTCTTCCGTGAGGGCAAGAGTATCAGGCTGACGGATGCGGGGGAGATCCTGCTGCTCAAGGCGCAGAATATCGTCGAATCGTTCGCCAGCCTGTCCTCCGAGCTGGACAGCCTGCGCGAGCTGCGGCGGGGGCACATCCGGATCGGCCTTCCGCCGATGGTGGGGGCAAGCTTCTTTCCCTCGGTGATCGGGGAATTCCACCGGATGTACCCGGAGGTAAGCATCCGTCTGCATGAAGACGGGTCCAAGAAGGTCGAGGATGATGTGGAGAGCGGGCTGCTTGATATCGGAGCTATTGTGCTGCCGGCGGATGAAGCGAAGTTTCATTGCTTTACATTTGTGGAAGAGAAGCTGCAGCTGCTGGTGCCTGTGGGCCACCGGCTGGCCGGGGCCGCCGTTGCCGCTCTGGGCGAGCTGGCCGAGGAGGAATTTGTGCTGTTCCGCGAGGATTTCACTTTGCATGACCGGATTATTACCGAATGCGTCAAAGCGGGCTTCCAGCCGAAGGTGGTCTATGAGAGCTCACAGTGGGATATGATCAGCAAGATGGTCGCCGCCGGGATGGGCATCGCCCTGCTGCCGGAGACGATCTGCCGCCAGATGGACCCGCGGCATACTGCCGTCATTCCGCTTACGGCACCGGTAATTCCCTGGCGGCTGGGCATGATCTGGCGCAGGGACCGCTATCTCTCTTTTGCAGCCCGTGAATGGATTTCGTTTGCAATGAAGGTGCTGGGTGAACGTTATTTGCCCCACCTGTAGCTTTTGACGAGGTAATACCGCTCCCCGTTCAGACGACATTTTTTTCTTTTTTTTGAAAATTTGTTTTTTGGCATCAGGCGGTATGATAGGGAGAGAAAGTTTAAGAGGCAGGTGACTGATCATGAAACTATACCAACCTTCCCGCGATGAAGCCAGATGCGATTACAGAGAGGACGAGCTGTTCGTAACGATAGAGCATCTTAGAAGTCAGTTGCTGGAAGTGGCCAAGGAGCGGAGTCTCAGCGACAACACAGTGCTTGAACTCAGCCAGCGGCTGGACAGCTATATTGTGCTGGCGCAGAACAAGATGATGGAGAATCTGCGGGGCCGCAAGCACAATCGTGTCAGGGGCAAAGCCCTGATTCAGTAATTTAGTGCTAACCCTTAATTATACAAATATAATGAGATAGGCCCCATTTCGGTGGGGTCCTTTTATTGTGCCGGGGCAGGAGCTTCACGCAGCGTTACGGATTCCGTAATAATTGATAGCGCATTCATTGTTTGACAATGCCATCATGCTGTACCTATAATTAGGTAGCCTAATTAATAAAGTGTTTAATATTTAGTAGTCCTAATGAAATGAGGTGGATGGCATTGGAGTAAACGGGAACGCAAGCGACGACAATCCAGTCGCACGCAGGCTGATTGCCATGATGAGACGGATGCATAAGGCGCGCTGGAAGCATACTGCAGAAGGGCACAAGCCCAGTGAGATGACTTTAATGATATGTCTTTCCAATCAGGCGGAGTTCTCTGAGGAAGGGCTGAAAGTATCGGAAATCAGCCGTATTCTCGGACTGACACCGCCGACCGTGACCCAGTTGGTCAACACCCTGGAGGCCAAGGAGATGGTGCGACGGCAAGCCGACCCTCTGGACCGCCGGGTGGTACGCATCAGTTTGACCGAGGGCGGAGAAGCTGTAACGATGAAGGTCAAGCAGGACAGGGATGAAATGATGAACAGGCTGGTAGAGCATCTGGGAGAAGAGGACAGCGTCAAGCTGGCCGATCTGCTGCAGAAGGTCTTCGAGTTCATCAAGGATAATCCCCCGCCCCATTTAGACCGGTTACCGAAGAACGGAGATGAGAAATTTGATTAAATTGTTTAAGCAACTGGGTCCCTTCAAGCTGTCGATTGCGGCGGTGCTGATTCTGGTGTTTCTGCAGTCCATGGGTGATCTGTACCTGCCGACCCTGATGTCCGACATCGTGGACAAGGGCATTGTCCACGGGGACCGCGCCTATATCTGGGAAATCGGCGGCTACATGCTGCTGGTGGCCGGAGGCGGCGCCGTTTGCTCCGTGCTCGTCAGCTTTCTGTCGGCCAAGGTGGCCGCAGGGTTCGGCAAGAACACCCGTGAACGGATGTTCAAGCATGTGGAGAACTTCACGCTGCAGGAATTCGACAAGCTGGGTACAGCTTCGCTGATTACCCGCACAACCAATGACATTACCCAGACTCAGGTCGTCCTGACCATGATGCTGCGGATGATGGTCGGCGCTCCGATGATGATGATCGGCGGGATCATCATGGCGATCTCCGAGGATGCGAAGCTGTCGCTGATCTTTGTGGTTGTGATTCCGGTGCTTGTGGGGACGATTGCAATCATCGGAACCAAAGGGCTGCCGCTGTTCAAGGCGATCCAGACCAAGCTGGATACGCTGAACCGCGTGCTGCGCGAGCACTTGACCGGTATCCGCGTCATCCGTTCCTTCAACCGGATCGAGCACGAGAACAAGCGGTTTACTGCGGCGAACAGCGATTTGACGGAGACGGCCATCCGTGTCAACAAGGTGATGGCTGCCCTGATGCCGGTCATGATGATCGTGATGAACTTCTCGATGATCGCCATCCTCTATTACGGCGGTATCCGGATCGGAGACGGCGATCTGCAGGTCGGCTCGCTGATGGCCTTCATTCAATACGCGATGCAGATCATGTTCTCCCTGCTTATGGTATCCATGATGTTCGTCCTCATTCCGCGTGCTTCGGCATCGGCATTGCGTATCAATGAGGTGTTTGATATGCAGCCGGAGATTAACGACCCGTCGGCAGCCGTATCGGCAGCGGCGCAGGATCAAGCCAATGAAGATGGCAACGAAGGCCACCACGGCTACGTCGAATTCGACAATGTCTCCTTCTCCTATCCGGGAGCAGAGCAGTCGGCCCTTAAGGGGATCAGCTTCAGTGCCCGTCCGGGCGAGATTACGGCGATCATCGGCGGTACGGGCTCAGGCAAGTCGACGCTACTCAGCCTGATTCCGCGTTTCTATGATGTCAATGAAGGCGCCGTACGGGTGAACGGAGTCGATGTCCGCGAGATGACGCAGGAAGAGCTGCGGCAAAGAATCGGCTATGTGCCGCAGAAGGCGGTGCTCTTCACCGGTACGATCAATGACAATATCCGTTATGGCAAGGAGGACGCTACCGAAGAGGAGATCATTCATGCCGCCAAGGTGGCCCAGGCCTATGATTTCATCTCGGCGATGAAGGACGGCTTCGGCTCCGAGATCGCCCAGGGCGGCAGCAATGTCTCCGGCGGCCAGAAGCAGCGCCTGTCCATCGCCCGCGCTCTTGTCCGCAAGCCGGAGGTCTACCTGTTCGATGACAGCTTCTCGGCGCTGGATTTCAAGACCGATGCCAAGCTGCGCGCTGCACTCAAGGGCGAAACGACCGACGCCACGGTGCTCATCGTCGCCCAGCGGGTCAGCACGGTCATGGACGCCGACCGGATCATCGTGCTGGATGAAGGCGAGATTGCCGGAATGGGCACCCATCAGGAGCTGATGGAGAACAGCGAAGTGTACCGCGAGATTGTATCCTCGCAGCTGTCAGAGGAGGAGATAGCATGAGCGAAACGAATAATAGCTTCAAGCGTCCTCCGCGCCGCCCAGGCGGCTTCGGCCCCGGCCATGGTCCGGGCGGACCGGGCATGCGGATGCCGGCCGAGAAGGCCAAGGATTTCAAAGGAACGCTGCGCCGGCTGATCCGTTATCTGCGCCCGAAACAGGTGCAGCTGCTGATCGTGTTCATCACGGCGATTGCCAGTACGGTCTTTAATATTTTCAGCCCGAAGGTCATGGGGAAGGCGACCACCAAGCTGTTCGAGGGCGCGTACGGCATGCTGACGGGAGTTCCGGATGCGAAGATTGATTTTGCATACATCAATCAAATTCTGATTCTGCTGGGCTTCCTCTATCTGTTCAGCGCGCTGTTCAGCTATGTACAGCAATACGTAATGTCCGGCGTGGCGCAGAAGGTTGTGTTCGATATGCGCGAGCAGATTAATCACAAGCTGGAGCGCCTGCCGCTGAAATATTTCGATTCGCGGACGCACGGGGAAATTCTCAGCCGGGCGACCAATGATGTGGACAACATCAGCACCACGCTGCAGCAGAGCTTGACACAGCTGATTACGTCCATCGTAACGCTGGTCGGCGTGATCGTGATGATGCTGACCATCAGCCCGTGGCTGACGCTGATTACCGTCGTCACCCTGCCGCTGAGCTTTGTGGTTATTATGCTGATCACGAAGCGTTCGCAGGGCTACTTCATCAGCCAGCAGAAATCCCTGGGCCAGCTGAACGGCCATGTTGAGGAAATGTACACCGGCCACCGGATCATCAAGGCCTTCGGCCGCGAGAAGCAGTCGGTGGATGATTTCAAGGCAATCAATGAAGAGCTGTACAATTCCGGCTGGAGATCCCAGTTCATCTCCGGGATGATCATGCCGCTGATGATGTTCATCGGCAACCTGGGCTATGTGCTGGTCTGCGTAGTCGGCGGGATCTTCGTGACCCGCAAGGTCATCGAGGTCGGTGACATTCAGGCGTTCATCCAATATTCGCGCCAGTTCACCCAGCCGATTACGCAAACGGCCAATATCGCGAACATTATCCAGTCGACGGTTGCTTCCGCAGAGCGGGTGTTTGAGCTGCTGGATGAAGAAGAGGAAGTTCCGGAAGTGGAGTCCTCCGCCAGACGTCCGGCTGTTGCCGAGGAAGGCAGCGTGGAATTCCGCCATGTGAAGTTCGGCTATAAGGAAGATGAGCCGCTGATCGAAGATATGAACATTGAAGTCAGCCCTGGCCAGACTATCGCCATTGTCGGACCGACCGGTGCCGGCAAGACGACGCTGATCAATCTGCTCATGCGCTTCTATGAAATTATCGGCGGTGAGATTCTGATCGACGGAGTCAACATCACCGCGATGAAGCGCGGCGAGCTGCGCAGCAAATTCGGGATGGTGCTGCAGGATACCTGGCTGTTCAACGGCACAATTATGGAGAATATAGCTTACGGGCGTGAAGGGGCGACGGAAGCCGACGTGGTGCGGGCCGCCAAGGCGGCCCATGCCGATCATTTTATCCGGAC
Organism: Paenibacillus tepidiphilus; assembly: GCF_008635795.1. Classification (GTDB taxonomy): domain Bacteria; phylum Bacillota; class Bacilli; order Paenibacillales; family Paenibacillaceae; genus Paenibacillus_AQ; species Paenibacillus_AQ tepidiphilus. The sequence continues at coordinate 238,343 of NZ_VWRQ01000008.1, forward strand.
CCTGCCGCTTGGCTACAACACGGTGCTCAATGAGGAAGCTTCGAATATCTCCCAGGGTCAAAAGCAATTGCTGACCATCGCCCGGGCCATCCTCGCCGACCCGTCCATCCTGATCCTCGACGAAGCAACCAGCAGCGTCGATACCCGGACGGAAGTGCAGATCCAGAAAGCGATGAAGGCGCTGATGACCGGCAGAACCAGCTTTGTGATTGCCCACCGCCTCTCGACGATCCGCGATGCCGATCTCATCCTTGTGATGAACAAGGGCAGCGTTATCGAGAAGGGGACGCATGAAGAGCTGCTGGCGCAGGAAGGCTTCTATGCTGATCTGTACAACAGCCAATTTTCTGACGGCGACCTGCCCGATGTGGGTTAAGAGCGCCAATAACGGGCAATCCTGTAATTGAATAGTGCGGCAACAGAACGCCCCTTTGCATATTTAGCCGACTTGGCTGGACCGTGCAGAGGGGTGTTTTTTGGTAGCTGTAACGATTATTTTTACTTGTTTCTGAAAAAAAGATTTGCCTAAAATTTTTAGGGTATATATGATAAGGATAAAAAATGACCCGCGGTTCATTTGGGATTCGCGGTAGGGGAAAGAGAGAGTGAAACCATGTCAGGCTACGGAAAATGGGTGGCAGGCAGCAAGACCAAGTGGGTTACGCTTGGAATATGGATCGCCGTCATTGCGGTATTGACTATGGTATGGCCATCCGTCAATTCGCAGGTGATTAACAACGCACAGAATCTCCCGGATGATGCGCAGTCGGTACGGGCTTCCGCAGTGGCGGAGACGGAATTCCCGGCGGGAAGCGGGGTACCGGCCCTGCTGGTATGGCACCGGGAGGGCGGACTGTCTGAACAGGATTTATTACATATCATTGCCGTTTATGGCGGCCTGGAGCAAGAGCCGCTGATGCACCAGAATTTCGTGCCGCCGCTCGGCCAGGTGCCGCCGCAGGCGCTGCAGGCGTCATTGTCGGAGGACCGCAGTACCCTGGTGACACCGGTGCTGTTCGACAAGTCGGCGGACAGCGGTGAGCTTGGAGATTCGGTGTCTGACCTGAAGGAACGGATCAAGGAGACGACGGGAAGCGACCCGGCCTCCGCTCCGGCGGACGGCAGTGAGCTGAGCCTGCGCGTATCCGGACCGGTCGGCATCTCCATTGATGCCACCGGACTGTTCGAGGATGCCGATGTAGCCCTGCTGATCGCTACGGTGCTGCTGGTGCTGGTGTTCCTGCTTCTCATCTACCGCTCGCCAATTCTGGCGCTGATTCCGCTGGTAGCGGTCGGCTTTGCTTATCTGGCCGTCAGCCCGGTGCTGGGCAAGATGGCCCAGGAAGGCTGGATTACCGTCGATTCGCAGGCGGTTTCAATTATGACGGTGCTCCTGTTCGGAGCCGGAACGGACTATTGCCTGTTCCTGATCGCCCGCTTCCGCCAGCTGCTGAAGGTGGAGGAGAGCAAGGGCCGCGCGCTGCTCGGCGCAATCTCCCAGGCCTCCGGCGCCATTGCCATGAGCGGCTTCACTGTGGTAATGGCACTGTTCGCCCTGCTGCTGGCCAAATACGGGGCATATCACCGCTTCGCCGTGCCGTTCAGCCTGTCGATTCTGATTATGGGCATCGCAAGTCTGACGCTGGTACCGGCGCTGCTCGCGATCTTCGGACGAACGTCCTTCTTCCCGTTCATTCCGCGTACACCGGAGATGGAAGCGGAGCGTGCACGGGCCAAGGGTAAGCCGGCTCCGCAGCCGAAGCCCCGCAAGAAGGGCATCGGACAACTGGTGGTATCCCGGCCTTGGGCGATTGTGGGCATTACCGTCGTCCTGCTCGGGGTGCTGGCTTCCTTCTCGACAGGCATCAAATTCACTTATGATCTGTTGTCCTCGTTCCCCGAGGATATGGAATCCCGCCAGGGCTTTGAGCTGATCGGCGAACAATTCTCCCCTGGAGAGCTGGCTCCGGCGAAGCTGATGCTCGACACGGAAGGCCTTGTGGACGGAGAAGACATGAAGGTGATTCTCTCCGGACTGTCTTATGTGGATACCGTATCGGACCCGCAGCAGGGCGCGGTCAACAAGAATATTCTCGGGTACGATATTGAATTCAAGGAGAACCCGTACTCTCTGGAGGCGATGAACCATATTCCGGCACTGCTGGATACGGCGGAGGGGGCACTGATTGATGCCGGTATCTCCGATCCGGACGAGAGTGTGTGGGTCAGCGGGCAGACGGCCACCCAATATGATACGAAGGAGCTTGGCGAGCGGGATACCGACCTGATTATCCCCGTCGTTATTGCCCTGATTACACTGCTGCTGCTGATTTATCTGCGGTCGGTCACCGCTACTATCTATCTGGTGGCGACTGTCATTCTGTCCTTCTTCTCGGCGCTGGGCCTGGGCTGGGTGATCATTCACTACGTGCTCGGCGCAGATGCTATCCAAGGGGCGATTCCGCTGTATTCCTTCGTCTTCCTGGTGGCGCTGGGTGAGGATTACAACATCTTCATGATCTCGAACATTTGGAAAAAGCGTAAGATTATGCCGCTGAAGCAGGCCATCGCCGAAGGGGTGAACGAGACCGGTGCGGTCATCACCTCCGCCGGCATTATTCTCGCCGGCACCTTCGCCGTGCTGGCCTCGCTGCCGATCCAGGTGCTGGTGCAGTTCGGTATCATCACCGCCATCGGCGTGCTGCTGGACACGTTCATCGTCCGGCCGTTCCTGGTGCCGGCGATTACGGTGCTGCTGGGCCGTCATGCCTTCTGGCCGGGCAAGCACCATGAGGTGGAGCAGGCGCAGCCTGCACCCGGGGAACGCTGAGCCTGAAGCGTACCGCAAGATGAAATAAATTCAAGGATGGCAGGTGAAAGCTTCCGATATGGACTGCTGATCAGTTCGGCAGTCTATAATGGATGTTCACCCGGCCCAACATTGAAGGGGATGCCCGTGGGCCAGTTACTGGCTGCATGGGCATCCCCTTCTCTTGTCCGGCGTCCGCACCGGTCAGTCCGCTGCCGGCTCCTTCTTGGCGGCGCCCGGCGTCATGACGATCGTTCCCTCCACCAGCTCCAGGCGGACCTTATTGGTATCGCCCGCTCCGATGGATTCCAGATAAGCCGCCGGAATTTGCAGGCGGCCGGCTTTATCCAGGATGGCGTATTCCACATGGGATTGCTCCGCGGCAGCCGCCGCTTCCATATCCCGCTCCAGCGCCTCCAGCTCTTCCGTGTAAGAGATGCGGCGGAGCATCTCCGAGGAGGTCTTGCCGTCACGGATGGACACGACACGGTCGACCTTGCGGGCGAGCTGGAGGTCATGAGTCACGATAACAATCGTAATTCCGATGGTCCGGTTCAGTTCGCGGAACAGATCGAGTATCTGCTCCGACATGCGGGTATCGAGCGACCCGGTCGGCTCGTCGGCCAGCAGCAGCTTCGGGCTGTTGGCGAGGGCAATGGCAATCGCCACCCGCTGCTGCTCCCCGCCGGAGAGCTGCTGGAGCCGGCTGTGCCGCCGGTGGCTGAGCCCGACGGCCTCCAGCAGCTCGGCTGCGCGCTGCTTCTTCCGCCGCCCGCGCAGGAGAATAGGCAGCTCCACGTTCTCCTGCGCGGTCAGATAAGGAATCAGATTGCGCGCATTGTTCTGCCATACGAAGCCTACGCTTTCCCGTTTGTAGCGGACGAGCTCCCGGGCGCTCATCTTCAGCATGTTCTTTCCGTCTACGGTCAGCATGCCCGCCGAGGGACGGTCCAGACCGCCCAGCATATTCAGCAGAGTGGACTTGCCGCTGCCGCTGTTGCCGATGATCGCCATCAGCTCGCCCGTCTGCACCTCGAGGTCAAGCCCCTGCAGGGCAAATACCTCCAGGTCTGCGGCCTTGAAGATTTTGACCAGTCCTTCGCATTGAATCATCGTCTAATCCTCCCCCAGCTTCAATGCCTGATGGATGCGCAGGCGGGATAGCATATATCCCAGAATGCCCAGCCCCAGCAGCAGTGTGAATCCGACAATAACATAAAGTCTGGCGAAGTCGCCGGCGGCCAGAATGACGCGGAACGGCGGAACGAGGCTGCCGGGATTGAAGGCGATCTGGAAGTTCGGCACGAACAGCCGGCTGGCGATGTTGCCGGTCAAGGCGCCGATCAGCACTGCCATGCCGGAGGTCAACAGCTGCTCCAGGGCGAGCATTCCGATCAGCTGGCGGAGCGATAAGCCCATCGCCCGCATAATGCCGTTCTGGAGGGTCCGGCCTTTAAGCGAGAGGACCCAGTACAGCAGGAAGCCGACAAAGGTGACGGCCACCGAGACCAGAAAGCCGAGCGTCAGCACTCCGTTAACCGCCATCAGGAACGGATCGTTCTTGAGCCGGACCAGCTCCTCGCGGGTATTGGTGATGCCCGTCAGAGGCAGCTTCTCCTCCTCTATCCCTGCATAGAAAGCGGCGGTATCCGCACCCGGCTTCAGCTTCAGCCATACTTGATAGGGCTCCAGCGCAAGCTGGAGCTGAATCTGCGACAGATGCCCGACAATAAGCATCGGTCCGGCCGGCTCCTCGGAATCGCCGGAGGCCTGAACGGACCCGGCGGGCGGAAGCGGGTTAAACGTCGGGAAATAGGGGAGAATGCCGTAGACGACAAACGACTGGGAGCTGTAATCGTCCCAGCTGATCGACAGCGAGTCACCCGGCTTCAGCCCGTTCTGCCCGGCCAGGGACTCCGAGACCAGCACGGCACGGGAATCCGGTGCCATCAGATTCAGATAGTCGGCCAGCGGCCGCTCCAGCAGCGGCGGAGAGAACCAGGCGGTGCGGCCGAAGTCATCGGTGTCGATGCCCATCAGCCTGGCTGTGCCTCTGCCTTCTCCTGCGGTGAACTCCGCATCCTCCTTAATAAATACCTTGGCAGCATGCTCCACGCCCGGAAGCTCCGGATAAGGGTCGAATGGAGGCTCTGTATAATGAACCGGACCCTCTGCTGCGGCGGCCTCCGCGTACGGCCCGGCAGCGCCCTCCACAGGGGCATCGTTCGGCCATTTGGCTGTGAGGACGAACTCCGCCCCGTTCTTGTAACGAATCTGCTCCTCCATGTTGTTGTTGATCGTCCGGGCGGCACCGGCGCTGAATACACCCGTGGCCAGCGTGATGATGAGGAAAATCATCAGGAACTGATACTGGCTGCCGGCCCGGCCCACCTGAATCAGTGTGGCGTACCAGGCAGGCGGCCACCACTTCCGTCCGGCCCTGTACAGAAGCCTGAGCAGCAGAGGGTACAGCCGCAGCAGCAGCAGTCCGCCGCCAAGGATGAACAGCGCCGGCACCACGAATTGCAGCGGATCAATCTGCAGCGCGTCCGAGGCGAGTCCCAGCTCCTGCAGATTCTTTTGCCGGTTGCCGAAGGTGTACAATCCATAGAAGGAGACGGCAAGCAGCAGCAGGTCCAGGAAGGACTTGTGCCACAGCGGTGTATTGTGCCGGCGTGCGGCCTGCTGTTTATGGGCGATGATGTTGACCCGTGATGCCCGTATAACCGGGATCAGGGACATCGCGAAGCAGAGTGCCGCCGCAACTGCCGCGTAACCGAAGGCAGCGGCATCGACATGCGCCGGCAGGCTGGAGCGTCGGACGAACTGCAGGAACCCGCTGGATGCCCCGAGCATCCGCGTAAGCAGCAGGGCCAGGAAGGGGCCGGAGAGCAGCGCCGCTGCGCTGAGCAGCAGGGCTTCGGCGGCGAAGGCTGAAACCACCTGCCAGCGCGCAGCCCCCCGGCTCAGCAGGACGGCGATTTCGTTCTTTTGCCGCTCGGCCGTCAGATTCGCAACCATGTACATGTAGAAGCCAAGCATGATCAGCACAGGCACGTTCAACGACCACATCAGCCGGTCCAGCTGCTGCGAGCGTTCGAAATAACGCTCGATCGTGGTCGCCGCCGGAATCTCAATCGAGGTCTGATATGGATGCACCCGGGCATAAATCGCCTGCTGGACCTGTTCGTTCGCTGCGAGGAAAGGGGCGATATTGCTTACTTCCATCTGGGTATAATCCATGACCACATACCAGCTTGCCGAGGAGAGATCTGTCAGGCGTCCGGCTTCCAGCTCGGCCTGGAACAGCTGGTCGTTCATGACGAACATATTGTTGAAATCGCTCAGGCCCGGTGTGCGGAAGAACAAGTCATCCTCACGTGCATTCTCGAAGACGCCGACTGGGCGAATGCGGATATGAACATTGCGTTTGTCATCATCGAGTGTTATCGCCGTGCCCAGGACGAAATCCAGCTTCTGCAGTGTGCGCTGCGTTACCATGACTTCATAAGCGCCTTCGCTGTCCGGTTGCGCCAGGGGCAGTCTTCCGTCAATCAGCTTCACATGATCAGCGAGTCCGGCAACGCTGCGGATTCCGCCGGTCTGCTTCTGGCGCTGGGTCTCTTCCCGTCCGGCCACACTCACATCCAGCATCTTCAGACTGACCTCAGACACCAGCTCGCGGACCGGGAGCCCGAAGCCTGCCGCCCCTTTGCCGTGCATGTATGAATCCAGCGCTTCCCGTGTCTGTATGCGCTTCTGCGCATCTTCATCAGCCAACATAACCTTGGCGTAATAAGTCCCGGCATACTTGTTGCTGTCCTTCTGGAGCTGCTCCAGTTCCTTCACGAGCATGCGGGAGAGGATGGCCTCGGAATAGACCGGCATAGTGCTAACCAGTGCGGTAGTCAGCACCATGCCGGTGAACAGGCTGAGCACCAGCCACTTATTGTTGATCATTCTCCGGAAAATCATCGTTAACAGGGCCATGTATACCTTCCCTTCAGCGGCCATTGCTCGCCGTTATTGCAGCACAATCACATCGCCTTCTTCCAGTCCCTTCACAATCTCCACTTCGGTTGAACCGGTGATTCCGGCCTCCACATCGACTTCCCGCAAGCGGTTGCCTTCCTCCAGGACACGTACGAAGGTACGCCCCATATAGCTGCGCAGGCCGTTCTTGGGAATGATAATGACATCCTCCCTCTGCTGGGTGATGATCCGTACGTCAGCCAGGGAGCCGATCTCCACATCGCCTGCCAGGCCTCCGACATCGAGATAGATCGTCCGGGCATTCTTGTCTGCGAGCTCTTTGTTAAGGGTAGCCGGGGCGGAGCCCGGGGTCTGGACAACCTTGGCGGCATACGCCTTCTTGTCGATGGTTACCTCGGCGCCCGTACCAACATCGACCTTGCTGAGATCGGTTCCGGGATCAATGGATAAGGCCAGGCGCAGCCGGGTCGGGTCGGAGATCATGACCAGAGTCTGGTAGGGCTCAACAGGATCGCCTTCCTTCAGGGACTCGGCGAAGGTCACCTGTCCATCGATAGCGGCGGTAAGAATCTTGCTGTCGAACTGGGCTTTCAGCCGTTTATATTTGAGCTCTTCAATCTCCAGCTGCAGGGAGGCGATCCGCCGGGCATCGGCATCCCCCTTCGGTGTGTTCTTGTAAGCATACTTGGCGCGTTCAAGCGCCAGCTCCTGTTCCTTGAGCTGCAGATCCATCCCGTCGAGGGTAAGCCGGGCCAGCACATCGCCCTTCTTCACCTTGTCTCCGGCGCTGACGTCGATCTTGTCGATGCGGCCGCCTTGGCCTGTGTACTGGGCAGCTTCCGTCAAGACGGAGACGAAATTGCCGTTGCCGCCAAGCTCCTTGGTGATTGTGCCTTTCCTGGCGGCCTCCGTCCGGTAATTCTCCTGGGCCGGCTTGACCAGGGGGGGCTGCAGCTCGGCATCCTCTGCCGGGAGCAGGGAGCAGCCGGAGAGCGATACGGCCAGCAGCAGGCCGCCGGTCAGGGCGGCGAATCGTTTAGCGGGCTGCGACAATTTGACCATCCTCCAATTCATGAACCTGATCTACAATCTCCATAATCGCCGGATCATGGGTGGTCAGAATAACCGACAAGCCCTGCTGCACCAGATCGCGAAAAATCTTGACGATGGTCAGCCCGGTACGGCTGTCCAGCTCCGCTGTCGGCTCATCGGCGAGAATCAGCTTCGGCTTATGGGCAATCGCCCTGGCGATGGCCGTCCGCTGCTGCTCACCGCCCGAGAGCTCAAAGGGGCGATGGTGCATGCGTCCCGTCAAGCCAACCTGCTCCAGAGCGGCTGAAGCGGCAGACCGGCGTTCGGGAGCCGGGTAACCGGCGATGCGCAGCATGAATTCCACATTCTCAAGCGCCGTCATCAAGGGAATCAGCGCGAAGGACTGGAAGACCAGCCCCATCTCGCTGCGGCGGATTTCATCCCGTCTGCGTTCCGGGAGTCCGGTAAGGTTCCGTCCGTCGAACAGAATGCTTCCTTCCGTCGGCTGGTCCAGCGCGCCCAGCAGGTTGACGAGCGTCGTTTTGCCGGAGCCGGATCTTCCTTTGAAGGCGATCAGCTGGCCGGACGGCAGAGACAGGTCGACCTGCTTCAGCACCGTCACTGCGCCGGCTCCCTTGCCGAAGGTACGGGAGAGTCCGGCAGCCTGGATAATATCCGGAGATGATGTCGTCACACCAAGCAACCTCCATTCCATAGATAGAATTACTGTAAAGTCTATGAAGTAAGCCCTTTCAATAAACTTCGGGAACGTTTCCGAAATGTGGCTAATTACAAGGTACTACATATCCAGTAAATTACAATGGAGTATATTACTTTTTTTGATTTGTTCTGAGGAAATTATTGCGAGAATGAGGCAAGTGTCAGGGGATATCGGTATGCCCTGCTCTATATAAGTTGAACAAAAAGAACAACACAAAGAGATGGGAGTGTTGAGGGGAAGTACGGAACAGGAGAGCGCCAGCACGAGCTGTCATCGTTCTAAGCTGCTGAAAAGTATATCGTTCACTGCGATTAGTTCGATTTTCGCACACTATTTCGGCCTGCGTTACGGATTTTAGCCATTTAATTGGATTATCGCCACTTAGATTGGTCGATATAGAGGAGAATGCTATTTTTGCCTATATTAAGTGGCGAATATCCAATTAAGTCTGTGATTATCCTCCATACAGGTCAGATTAAGTGGCGATTATCCAACTACAGTCTGCGAACAGGGGTGCCTTTCGTTCGTCATAACTATACAGAGCCGGCTTCTAGCAAATTCTACAGCAATTAGTGGTATTCATCCGGAAATCGGAAATCGGAAATCGAAAATCGGGGAACGGGCAGAGGACAACAAACAACGGACGGTAGTCCATAGCTATTCCGAATTCTCTTTTTCGGTCTTAACCTGCGTCGGGGCCAACAACGAAAGAGGGGAGCGGAATGAAGCTTCCTCTCCCCTGCGTATACGGCTGTGTTTATGGTTCGATCCGGGTCAGCGGAACGGTGGCCGGGCCTTCGAGTACATCCCCGTCAACGGAGAAGCGGGAGCCGTGGCAAGGGCAGTCCCAGGAGCGGTCGCCGTCATTCCATTCGGTTTCGCAGCCCATATGCGTGCAGGTTCTGTCCACCAGGTGCAGCTCGCCTTCGGGATCGCGGTATGCGCCTAGCCGTTTGCCGTCATGGAAGACGACTGCGCCTTCATCCGGCTGCAGCTCGCGTGGCTTCTTCAGCACGATTTCCACCTTGCCGCTCACGAGCTCCTTAGCGACGTTAGCATTCTGAACGATGAAATTCTTGATGCCGGGGCTGGCCTTGAAGCGGGACGGGTCATACAGCTCCGTGTACGGGCTGTCCTTGCCCATAATACCGTCGGCAATCATCCGTGCAGCCAGTGTGCCGTTCGTCATTCCCCATTTGGCAAAGCCGGTGGCAATGTAGATTTCCTCATCCTCCTTCGGCTTGCCGATATAAGGCACATTATCCATCGTTATCAGGTCCTGCGTCGCCCAGCGGTAAGGAATGCCGCGGATGCCCAGGAGCTCGCCGATAAAGGACTCCAGCCGTTCATAGTGCCCGTAGGTGCATATGCCCTGGCCGGTCTTGTGATTCTCGCCGCCGGCAATGACCAGCTTCTGTCCCTGCCATTCCACGGCGCGCAGCGAGCGTGTGGGACTTCCGGCGCTCAGGTACATGCCGCCGGCGAAATCGGTCTCCGGCAGGACGGCCAGACAGTAGGAACGTTCGGCATGCAGGCGCGAGAAGTACATCTCTCCGCCATCATAGAATGGAAAATGCGAGGCGGAAACGGCATGGCGGCAGCGGATTTTGTAATCCTCTCCCTCGGTATGGAGGGTTAGCCCTCCGTCCTTGTCCACCTGTTCTCCGATCATAGTGTGCTCAAATACGGTTCCGCCTTTGTCCAGTACCTCCTGAAGCAGCGCCTTCAGATAATGCAGCGGATGAAACCGGGCTTGGGCCGGGAGCTTAATGGCTCCGTCAATCAACAGCGGCAGCGGAAGATGCTCCAGCCATTCACCGGGAATCCGCAGCTTCTCATAGGCCTCGAATTCCTTCTCCAGCTTCTTGAGCGTCTTTGCATCATTCTGGTCGGCATAGAGATAAGCGGCCTCGCGTTCCAGTCCGCAATCGATCCCCAGCCCGGAAACGGTGGACAGAATCCACTCCAGCGCCTCATGGTTGGACTGGTAGTACATCCGGGCCTGCTCGTCGCCGAAATGCTTCACCAGATCCTGATAAATCAGGCCGTGCTGGGGCGTGATCTTGGCGGTGGTAAAGCCCGTAGTGCCCGCAAGCAGTTCACCGGCTTCTAATATCGTAACCTTGTATCCGGCATTGGCCAGCAGATAGGCTGTGGTGATTCCCGTAATGCCTCCGCCCACGATGGCGACATCCGTAACATGATCCTCCGTAAGCTTCGGAAAGGAAGGAAGCTCAGTGCTGTCTCTCCATAACGACTCGGGAAATTGTGGAAGCTCCTGCGGCAGCCTGTTCGTCGAACTCATTTGACTATCCCTCCATCTGTACTATTATCATCTCATTTATTACCACTCTCCCCGAAAAAGAAACTTGATGTCCCGGCGGTGCATGAAATGAACGGTAGGATGCCAAAATAAGGTCAGCTTTCCGGTTATGACCGGTCAGAAGGAGGGCGCACTATGGGAGGGCAAGGGGATCGTTCCGACATTTCACTGGAATGGATCAAGGGACAGTTGAGCGGTTTCGCCGATCTGGAGTACCGGACCCTGCAGACTTCTGACGATGAAACAGAACTGCTGTACGTGAAAAGCGTAACCGACGGCCAAGCCATCGGCCGGGCAATCATTGCGCCTTATTACGAGATGGATAATAGCGAGGCCTATTACAGATATCTCGCCTGTTCTCCCGGAAGCCATACAGAAGTAGACCGGAAACAGGCACTGGAGCTGGTACTAGCCGGCGGTGTCTGTGTCCAAAAGGATGGCAGGCTTATCATCTGCGAGGTACCCAAGGCACAATCCGCCGGTGTCCGCGAAACGATTACCGAAAGTGTCTCCCAAGGTCCGTCCGATGCGCTGAGCGAGGATCTGGAGGTCAATATGAATTTGATCCGGCGGCGCTACCAATCTGCGCAATTAAAGATGGAAACGGCGGTTATAGGAAACGTATCCCGGACCAAAACGGCCATTCTGTATGACGAAAGCCGGGTGGACCACAAGGTATTGGCCGAACTGAAGGACAGACTGGACGCACTCCAGCTTGATATTCTGCAGGCAGCGGGCGAGCTGGAGAAGTATTTATGCGGGGATAAAATCCGCATCTTTCCCAAAACCATTGTGACCGAGAGACCTGACCGGGTGGTCTTCAATCTGGCGGAAGGCAAAGTGGTCATCATGCTCGACACAACAGGCTACGCTGTTATCCTTCCGGTCATCTTCAACGATTTCTTCACGGCCATGGATGACAAAATTCACTTGCCCATTGCCGGCCGCTTTCTGAAATTGCTGCGGATTATCGGCGTCATTATGACGCTGTGGCTGCCGGCGCTCTATGTGGCCTTTACCTCGTACAATCCGGAAATCGTCCGTGTGCAGATTGCGCTGCTGATCGCCGGAAGCCGGGCGACGGTGCCTTACCCATCCTTCGTGGAAGTGCTGATCATGCTGCTGATGATGGAATTTCTGACCGAGGCCAGCTTGCGGCTGCCAAAGGCTATCGGCCCTACGGCTACCACCGTCGGCGGTCTGATTCTCGGCCAGGCGGCGACGGAGGCGGGGCTGGTCGGCAATATCATGATTATTCTGGTGTCGGCGGTGGCTATATCAAACTTCATGATTCCGCTGAATATGATGAGCTTCTCAATCCGGGTACTCAAATATTTCTTTATACTGGCTTCCGCCACCGCCGGGCTCGTGGGCGTCGTCTGCTGTCTGGTAGGCTTCACGATGTACCTCTGCAGCCAGCGCAGCTTTGGACAGCCCTATTTCAAGTTGTTTGTACTGGACTCCCTCGGTACGGATAACAGGAAGAGGGGCGGGAGCAAGTGACTCAGAACCGTTATTATATCTGGCTCATTCTGATGAATAGTCTGATCAATATCATCATTTTTGTGCCCAGAGAGCTGATTGACGGCCGGTTTACAGGTACCCAGGCAGCGATTCCGCTGGCCGTATTATCGGGAACCTTGATTACCTTTATGTTCACTGCGGTCATCCGCAAGTTCCCCGGCAAAGGTGTGCCCGAGATATTTGCCGCGTCTTTGCCCAAATTTACGGTCCCGCCGCTGCTTGTTATCTTCGGGCTGCTTTGGTGTACCGCGGGCCTTATCACCCTTTTGTCTTTTGTTGATATTACCCTGCGCTTCATCAGCCCGGATACCAGGCCTCTGATCGTCCTCCTCAGCTTTCTCGTGGTGGTCTGCTTCAGTGTGCGCATGGAGCCGCTTTCGCTGCTGTACGGTCTGGAGATGATGCTGGCAATCAGTTTGCCGCTGATTGTATATGCCACCTTCAAAGCTGTAGTGAACCCGGCCTTCAGCTGGGACGCGGTGCTTCAGACCTTTACCTATTCGCTGCACACTCCCAACTGGAACAGCTTTCTGGCGGCGACCTTTTCGTTCAGCGGGTACATCAATATGGCCATATTTAACCGGTTGTTCCACCAGCTGAAGCTGAAGCCGCTCCACATCGTTATAGTTGCGGTGCAAGGTTTTATCATACTACTGCTGTCCTTCTTGGTACCGATCGGCTATTTCGGCACGATCGGAGTCGGCAAGCACATCTATACCTGGTTCTCAACGGCTGACAGTATCCGCATAGAGACTTTTCTGATTGAACGGATGCTGTTTATATTTTATATGGCCTATCTTCCATTATCCCTGGTCAGTGTGGTTATCCATTGGCATGTCGGAAAAGAGCTGCTGCTCGCCTTGTTTCCCGTACCCAAAAAACGTAAATCGTCCAGTGTCCGTCTCTGGCAGGAGGGCTTTATTCTCGCTGCTTTTTGTGCCGCCGCATTCTCACTGATGCATCTGGATCAATACGAGCTTAACCAGTTCGGTGTCATCTTTCTGGATGTTCGCTGGTATGGCGAGGTTGCGCTCCTGCTGCTGCTGCTGTATTGCTATGCCGTTAAGAGGAGAAGGGCGTTATGAAGAAGCTTCTGTGTGCAATGATCGCTTTGCTGCTCCTGTGCACAGGCTGTGAATACAAGGACATTGACCGCCGGATCTTTGTGGTGGCCATCGGCATCGATCAGGGGGAGAGGGAAGGGAACTTCAAGGTCAGCCTGAAGCTGGCTCTTCCCCAAGGGGATGTATCCAAGATCGATGAGAAGATGCAGATCCTGACCGAAGAGTCGACCAGTATTTCGGAGGCGCTCCGGCGGATGAAATCCAGGGTAGAGAAGGAACTGGATTACGTACACTGCAAATCGCTTGTTTTAGGTGAAGGGCTGGCCGCCAAAGATATCAGGCATGTGCTGGACTGGGCCATTCGGCGCCGGGATATACAGCTGATTCTGAATTTTGCCATCGGCCGTCCGGGAGCCCTTGAGGTGCTGGAAATCAAACCCCCTTCCGAGCGCATTCCGTCCAACTCGCTGATCGTGGCCATGAGCGGCCAGGGAACGGAGTCGCCGTTTATCACTAGCGTGTATGCCTTCGAATTGGTGAATAGGGTGTATGAGCAGGGAGTCGACCCTGTACTGCCTGTCATCGAGGCCAAGGGCAAAGATCAATTTCTGATCGATAAAGTCGCTGTGCTCGACAAGAGCAAGGTCAGTCTGGTGCTGACAGCGGATGAGACCCGGCTCTTTAACCTGCTGACGCGCCAGGATTTGCGGACCAATCTGCCGGCGCGTGTACAAGAAGGAAAGGTTCAATACTATACCGAGACCAGCAGCTCCAGTTACCAAATAATCATGCGGCAAGGGGAGCCCGTGATCCGGTATAACATAAAAATCAAAGGCATCATTGAGGAGAACAGTACCTTAACCGAGGTGAATCACCGCATGCTGAAGGAGGTTTCCAGTTCTGGCGGAGAAGAGCTGCGCGCAAGCGTGGAGGCATTGCTGATTAAGGTGCAGCAGTCCGGCCTCGACCCTTTCGGCTGGGGGCTGCATTACTGCGCCCGTCACTGGAACAATGAGTCGGAGCTGGAGGAGTGGGAGCGGATGGTTCCTCGCATCCGTTTCGAGGTCATGCCAAAGGTTGAAGTAAAGTACTCCGGTATGATCGAGTAAGCGGGTGCATTGACTCAGGTAGCATTAAGATTTATACTTGATCTAAAAGCAAGTTAGGATGATGTTGATGAAAAGTCTGAATTTGACCTCCCAGCGTCAAGCCGTTTATGATATCGTCCGCAATTCACACGACCACCCCACTGCGGCTGAGGTCATGAACCGGCTGATGGAGCAGGGGCATAACCTGGCCTATGGAACCATATATAACTCACTGCGCTATCTTGCCGATAAGCAGCTGATCCGGGAGCTGAAGCTCGGCGAAGCCGCCAGCCGCTATGATGCGCGCCTTGATGACCACCAGCACATTATCTGTGAGGTCTGCGGAGCCGTCGATGAGGTAATGACCCATGTGCCGCAGGATTGGATGAAGGGTGTCGCTGAGGAGACCGGTTATCAAATTTCCCATGCACATGTCGTGTTTGGCGGAGTCTGCCCTTCCTGCAAGGCCAAAGCCGCCAATTAAGCTCCGAAGCCGCCATTTTCCGGATACCGGAGGACGGATGAAGACGAAGGCCTGCGGGCATGAGACTGCTCCAAAGAAGCCCTCTCCCTAGTCAGGCAGATCACCGAGAAGAATTGACACGAATAGTAGCAGAGCAGCGACTCCCCGGTTCTCGGAGTAACGCTGCTCTGCTTATTTGGTCTGCGGCAGCTTGAGCTCCCTTGCTCCGAGAACCCGAGAACCGTGGACCCGTGGACCCGTGCGGCAGCACAGCCAGATGTGGACCCATTCGTCGCTCTCAGTAGCCACTCTCCGGCAGCACAGTTACATGCGGGCTAAAATTTGCTGCAGAGGCTTTTCTTTGCCGGCGGGTTCCCGGTATACTGATAGACAAAACGAGCAGGGAGGAAGGCTAATGGCAGAGCAGTTGAAGGGATTGACCGTTGCCCTGGCCGGACCGCGCAAAGCGGAGGAAATGGCCAAGCTGGTACAGAACATGGGTGGAACGGCTCTCCACCGCCCGGCCCAGGGTACGGTATTTCTGGATGATGATGCGCTCCGGGAAGGACTGGCCGACTGGACGGACCATCCTCCCGATCTGGCGATTCTGACGACGGGTATGGGGCTGGACGCGCTGTTCGGGATGGCTGAACAGATGGGGCTGGCTGGCCGTTTTCTGGAGGTGCTCTCGGGCGCGCCGGTTGCCGCCCGGGGATACAAGACCGTGAACGCCCTGAAGAAGAGAGGCCTGGTGCCGGTGGTGCGGGATGATGACGGAAGCACCACGGGACTGCTCCGCGGGCTGGCGGATTGGGATTTGCGCGGCAAGGAGGTCATCCTGCAGCTGCACGGCGAATCCGCTCCGCGGATCGTCGCATGGTTGCAGGAGGCCGGAGCACGGGTGCGTGAGGTCCAGCCCTACCGGCATACTCCGCCGGAGCCGGGCGCCTTGGCGCTTCTGCTGCAGGAGATTCTTGACGCTGAAGTGGACGCTGTGGCGTTTACCAGTGCGCCCCAGTTCCGCTTTCTGGCCCAGTATGCCCGTGAACAGGGCCGCCTGCCGGAGCTGGTCGCTGCCTTTGAGGAGAAGGTACTGGCCGTGTCCGTCGGCAGAATCACCTCCGAATCGCTTAAGGAAGAAGGCATCTCGCGCATCGTAGCGCCCGAGCATGAGCGGATGGGCAGCATGTTCGTCGAGCTGGGCCGTTACGTGGCCGCACAACGTTGATTTGCCGCTTCGCCATATCCCGCCCGTTGGTAACGGGCGGGATTGCTTTTTGGAGGACGATATCGGCAAGTAAGAAGATCTGCCATAGGCAGGCGGCAGCTTCGCTTCAAAGGCTGGAATTGTTCGCCGGTCATGGACATTGGCGTGAGTTTTCCTTAGAATAGTAGCAACATACGGCAATTATTGTGACAAGAAACAAGGAGGGACATCCATGGATAAGAGAAAATGCCTGCTTCTGGGCGATTATACCCATCCCCGTTTTCATCCGCTGCAGGGCGTGGACCTGCAAATCGGGGAAATTCTGGGCGAGCTGCTCACTGTGCAGTGCTCCGAGAACAAGAAGCTGCTGCTGAGCGAGCATTTGTCCGGCTATGATCTATGTATCGCCTATAATGAATTATGGAACGAGACGGTATCTCCGCAGCAGACGGCCGGGCTTCTCAGCTACGTAAGCGGCGGCGGGGGGCTGATCGTGCTGCATAACGGAATCTCCCTGGCCAAGCGCTATGAGCTGGCCCAGCTGATCGGCGGCAAATTTACCGGACATCCGCCTTATACGACATTAAAATTCAATGTTCTGGAGCATGATATTACCGAGGGGATGGCAGACTTTGAGCTGGATGAGGAACCCTACGGCTTTGAGTTTGATCCGTTTACCGAAAAAACAGTATTGCTCGAATATGAGTCGGAGCAAGGGCGTCAGCCTGCAGCCTGGTGCCATAGCTATGGACAGGGTCGCGTAGTCTATCTGATGCCGGGTCATCATGAGCCGACCTTCCGCCATCCAGCGGTGAGGCAGCTGATTCTGCAGGCGGCAACCTGGGCAGCACGGATTCCGCGGTAACGCCGATTTTTGAGAATTGCGGCGACAAGGGGTATACTCTATCCATAACCGAAAATGGGAGGATTGAGCCATGAGCGATTTGTTCAAGAAAGCAATCTCTTTGGGAGTAGGCCTCACCGTGGTCAGTAAGGAAAAGATCGAGAAGGTCGTGGATGAGCTGGTGAAGAAGGGGGAGTTGGCCCCTTCGGAATCCAGAGCCCTGGTCGACCGGCTGGTGGAGCGGGGCGAGGAAGAGCGCGGTCAGTTCAAGACGGCCGTTCAAGAGCAGGTGCAGCGAGTGCTTAAAGAGCTGAAGGTGCCGCTGCACAGTGATATCGCCGCGCTGGAAGCGCGGATCGCCACACTGGAGTCCCGCGTAGCCGAACTGGAGGGCGATGCTCCCGCTACTCCCGCCGCTCCGCTGGAAGAGCCTCTGACGGATACGCGCACCGACTAATGGCGGTGCGAATCAGACATGCCGGACGGTACCGGACCATTGCCATGGCGCTGATGCGCCATGGCTTCGGCTATATGGTGGAGGAAATGGGACTGCATCACCTGCTGTCTCTGCCGCGCCGGATCATCAAGCAGGAGATTCACGAAAGTGTGAGCCTCGCAGAGCGGATTCGGCGCGTGCTCGAGGATCTGGGTCCGACCTTCGTCAAGCTGGGCCAGCTGGCCAGTACCCGTTCGGATTTGCTGCCCGACTCGATCATACAGGAGCTGGTCAAGCTTCAGGACAGCGTGCCCCCTTTTCCGGCGGAGACAGCCCGGAGCATTGTAGAGCAGGAGCTGGAGCTGCCTGTCGACGAAATCTTCGAATCCTTCCAGGATGTGCCCATTGCCGCCGCTTCCATCGGCCAGGTGCACCGCGCGGTGCTGCATGGCGGAACCCCTGTTGCCGTCAAAATTCAGCGCCCCGGCGTGATGCGCACAATGAGCCGGGATCTGGAGATTCTCCATGACCTGAGCGTGCTGGCCGAGCGCAAGCTGGACTGGGCCAAGCAATATGGCTTAGCCCGGATGGCCGAGGAATTCTCGCGTGCTCTGCTGGCTGAGCTTGACTACGGGCAGGAAGGCCGCAATGCCGAACGCATTGCGGCGCAGCTGACGGAGCAGGACCGCGTGCACATTCCGGAGATTTACTGGGATTACAGCTCGGCGCGGGTGCTGACCATGGAGTACGTGGAGGGCCTCACGCTGAACCACCGAGAAGCGATTCTGCAGCGCGGCATGAAGCTGCGGGATGTTGCCCAGCGGCTGGTGGAGATGATGCTGAACCAGATCTTCATCCATGGGTTCTTCCATGCCGATCCCCATCCGGGCAATGTCATGCTGCTGGAGGACGGCAGGCTGGCCCTGATCGACTTTGGTATGGCCGGACGTCTCAGCGAGGAGATGAAGGATGCCTTGTCGGCGCTGGTAATCGCCCTTATGCGCAGAAATACCGATTCCATGGTGCGGGCGATTCTGCGCATGGGTGTGATTCCGGGAGAAGTGGACCGGGCAGCGCTGCATGATGATATGGACCGGCTGCGCGAGGCATACTACGATATTCCGTTTGAGCGGGTCAGCATCGGCCAGGCGCTGAACGATCTGTTCGGCATCGCCCGCAAGCACAGGCTGGTGATTCCGCCGGATCTGGCAATGCTCGGCAAGACGATGCTGACGCTGGAGGGAGTCGTCGCCAGCCTTGACCCGGCCTTCAGCATCGTGCAGATGGCCGAGCCCTTCGGACGGCGGCTGGTGAAGGAACGCTTCAGCGGCAGACGGCTGCAGCGCAAGCTGCTCGGCGGGGTAGCTGATTTAGCCGAGACGCTGGTGGAGCTACCGGGCCAGGCGCGCCAGCTGTCCGAGCTTCTCAGCAAGGGCAAGCTGAAGGTGGAGGTTGGCCTGCCGGAGCTTAAGAATCTTGAACATAAGTTCAGCCGTGTCGGCAACCGTTTATCCTTCAGTATCGTGCTGCTGGCCTTCTCGATCATTATGGCCGGGCTGATTATCGGGTCCTCGCTGCGCGGCGAGCCGTCGCTCTTGTGGGATTTCCCGACGGTGGAAATCGGTTCCGTCGTGGCGCTGCTGATGATCCTGTGGCTCCTGTATTCCATCTTCAAGTCAGGGCGGTTCTAGCCCGGCCCGGATGCAGCGGCACCGGGAATTCTTCTGCGGCCTGCTTACAAAACGGCCGCGATCAAGTACAATGGTGAAGAATGCCTGCAAAGGCTGCTGTACCGGCTGTTTGCCGTGGGACTGTCTTGGTCTATATAGAGTGTGGAATGCAAATGAGAGAGCCGCCTGTCTCGTCCGGAGGATCGCTGCTGCCCCTGTAGCTGAACATTGGCCGCGCGATTCACGGGACAGGGCCGGCACGTAGGGACGGAAGAATTCCGGCGACGGGGTTCTTCCGCTTTTGTTTGATCTATCGGCGTACGATGTCATAGAACCTGGTGAGCCCCGCAAAGGATTTGAATCGGCGAATGCAAGGCTTCATTTTGCAGGGCTTAATTCCGCTTATAAATGGAATGAGGATGGGCAAGGGCAGCATGTAGGAATATTCAATCAGGAAAGAGTGAGGTGGACCAATTGCCGGGATTTAAAGATTTGGGAGTATCGGAAACATTGACCGGCCTGCTGAAGGGTCAGGGTATCGTTAATCCGACTCCGGTGCAGGCGGAGGCGATTCCGCCGGTGGTGCAAGGGCTCGATGTCATTGCCCGGGCCAAGACGGGTACGGGCAAGACGCTGGCATTTCTTCTGCCGATTATGGACAAGATCCGGGTGGAGCAGGCGTATCCGCAGTCGCTGATTCTGGCGCCGACGCGTGAGCTGGCGCTGCAGATTACCGAGGAGGCCCGCAAGCTGGCGCGGCATACGGGAGTGAAGATTCTTGCCGTGTATGGCGGGCAGGATGTGGAGAAGCAGCTGCGCAAGCTCGAAGGCGGCCGGCATCTGATTATCGGCACGCCGGGACGGCTGCTGGATCATCTGCGGCGTGAGACGCTGGATTTGAGCGGCGTGAAGATGCTTGTGCTCGACGAAGCCGACCAGATGCTCCATATGGGATTCCTGGAGGATGTGGAGACGATTATTACAGCCGTTCCATACCGCCGCCAGACGATGCTGTTCTCGGCGACTATGCCGGATGCGATCAAACGGCTGGCCGCCAATTATATGAAGGAGCCGCTGGAT
Source organism: Paenibacillus tepidiphilus (assembly GCF_008635795.1). Classification (GTDB taxonomy): domain Bacteria; phylum Bacillota; class Bacilli; order Paenibacillales; family Paenibacillaceae; genus Paenibacillus_AQ; species Paenibacillus_AQ tepidiphilus. Next base: position 258,597 of record NZ_VWRQ01000008.1, read on the forward strand.
ATCGTGATCAAGGGCAATTCCCCGATACCGCTGGACAATATCCGCCAGCAGGTGGTGGAATGCTCCGACCGCAACAAGGAGGAGGCGCTGATCTCGATGATCGAGCGGGACCGGCCGTATCTGGCGATGATCTTCTGCCGGACCAAACGCCGGGTCTCGAAGCTGAATGAAGCGCTGCAGGCCGCCGGTTATGCATCCGATGAGCTGCACGGCGACTTGTCGCAGGCCAAGCGGGAAGCGGTCATGAAGCGGTTCCGTGAGGCGAAGCTGCAGCTTCTTGTCGCGACCGATGTGGCGGCACGCGGCCTGGACGTGGAAGGTGTAACGCATGTCTTCAATTACGATATGCCGCTCGACCCGGACAGCTACATTCACCGGATCGGCCGTACAGGCCGCGCCGGCGGCAAAGGGCTGGCGATCACCTTCGCCTCCCCGCGCGACCGCGCGGGCCTCGAAGACATCGAGCGCCAGACGGCCCAGCGGCTGGAACGTCGCCGCTACGAGAAGAATGAATTCGGCGACGGCGAATTCAGCTCCGCCCCGGGCGGCGGCGCACGCGCAGCGCGCCAGGACAACGCGCCGGAGCGCAGAGGCTCCGGCGGGCGCGGGCAGGGACGCAGCGGCGGAGCGCCGCGCGCCGCTGCAGGGTCGCGGCCGGACGGTCGCGGCCGCAGCAAGGAAGCAGGCGGCTGGGGCGCGCCTGCAGAGAAGGCCGGCCGCAGCCGGTCGGCCGGCGGTAACCGCGGCGCGGCAGGCTCCGCGCCGAAGGGCCGGGAGGCCGCCAGCCCGCGCGGCGGCAGACAGGACGGGCCGGCCTTCCAGTACGGCCCGTCCAAGGGCAAGGCCGCGCCGGCCAAGGGCGGTAAGCCCGGCGGCGGTACCGGCGGTGCCGGGCGCAGCGGCGGCAGAAACGGCGGCCGCGACAACAGCTCAGGCGGCCGCCGCGGTGGCCGGGGCAGATAAAGGAACTGTACAGAATGACCCGCACCTGTTACCATGGGGCATTGCGGCGCGCACGCGCCGGATGACCTGTGGTAACATTTGTTTTGGGGAGAGGTGAAACCTTTTCCGCCGCAGGCTTGTCTAAAGCCATATAGAGAGAAGCATCAGCAAGAGGAGAGGGAGTGGGCAAGATGTCTAAAAAGGGATGGATCGTGATTCTGCTCATCGTTGTCATAGCGGCCGGGTGGGGAATCGGTAAATATACGGCGCCTTCTGCGGCGCCGGACAGCGGGGCTTCCGCCTCGCAGGCGCCGCAGCTGGAGGATGGACAAGCCCCGGCCGATCCGGCGCAGGGAGGCGGCACGGTCGATGTGCCGTCTCCGGAAGCCTCGCAGCCGGCCGAGTCAGCCGCTTCGCCGGAAGAGACGCCTCAGCCGTCCACGGAGCCGAGCGAAGCGCCTGCTGCGGCTCCCGGCGGCGGCGGTGCCGTCGAGACTGCCGCAGAGCCGGACAGCCTGACGGTGCTTGTCAACAAGCAGTACAAGCTGCCGGACAACTACAAGCCCGAGGATCTGGTGTATCCGGATGTGCCGTTCATCTTCAGCGAGAAGATCGAGAAACGGATGATGCGGGAGACAGCGGCGCATGCTTTGGAGGAGCTGTTCGCGGCTGCGAAGCAGGACGGCGTTAACTTGGCCGGCGTTTCCGCTTACCGCTCGCAGTCTACACAGACTGTGCTGTTCAACAACTATGTGAAGCGCGACGGCGAGGAGAAGGCCCGCACCTACAGCGCAGTGCCCGGACACAGCGAGCATCAGACAGGTCTGGCCATTGATGTGTCGGGCAGCGATGGCAAATGCGCGGCGGAGAGCTGCTTCGCCGGCACCAAGGAAGCGGAATGGCTGGCCCAGCATGTGCAGGAACATGGCTTTATAATCCGCTTCCTGGAAGGTAAAGAATCGATTACCGGCTATAAATATGAGCCTTGGCATATCCGCTATGTCGGCAAGGAAATTGCCGAAGAGGTTATGAGTAAGGGGATTACGCTGGAAGAATACTACGATGCCATACCGGTCAGCAACTGAACCGGCGATGGATGATCAAGGCTGCCCCGTACCCGCTATATTAACGGCCGGGGCGGCCTTTTGGCTGTTATCAGGCAGCTGTGACCGGGCTGTTGCCAGAGGGCTTCTTACCCGTTTACTTAGTGTCGTTCCTGTACGTTATAGCCCGGGCACTTGTGTGGCAAGCTGTACACAGTCGCAAGAGCAGGAGGTCGGCTGCGGGAGGCTCATCCAAGACAACAGCGATTCAGGCTCTCCATGCCCGGTTAAGTACTAGCAAACCCACTAGTCAAAGAGGAGGCTGGCTCTTATGTCTGAACATAACCATGTTGTCAGCAAGGACGGAGATGTTACGGTAAGCAGAGTCAATGATGCGCTGGAACGCATTGATCCTAAGCAGCGGGAACAGATTCTGAGCAACTTTACGGAATTTAAGGAATATTTGCGGAAGCGCGTTCAACTGGCCCAAAAAATCGGACTAAGCGAAGAGCAGCTCGCTGTCGTTGCAGAGAAGATTGCCGATTACCTGGCTGCCTATGAAGAACCGCGGGGCAGCGAGGAGAAGCTGCTGTTGGAGCTGTGGAAGGTCGGCAACAAGGAAGAACGCCACCGTCTGGCACATATGCTGGTGAAGCTGGTACTGAATTAAAGGAAGCTGCCGGACAGGATAGCTTGTTGCCAGGACGAGAGGAAGCTTCGGTTACCCGGCAGGCTGGTGAAATGTTGAATGCCCGAGGTTATATCCTGCAAAACACGGACAACCGTCCGCCAAACCCCGCCCTGCGGGGTTATTTGGCATTCCGGACAAGCGTGGGTTAAGCTTGCAGTGGTATAATGGTGAGCATCCGGGATTCAAAATTTGCCGACAGGAGTTGCTTCTGCCATGAAACTCAGTATTCTAGACCAGTCTCCTGTCTCAGAGGGGAATACGCCTGCCGAAGCGCTGGCGCAGACGGCCGCGCTCGCCCGCGAGGCGGACCGGCTCGGTTACCACCGCTTCTGGGTGTCGGAGCATCACGCAGCGCCGGGTCTGGCGGGAACCAGTCCCGAAGTATTGATCGCCCATCTGGCCGCAGTGACGTCCTCGATCCGTATCGGGGCCGGCGCTGTGCTGCTGCCCCATTACAGCGCCTATAAAGTAGCCGAGAATTTCCGGGTGCTAGAAGCTCTTTACCCGGGGAGAATCGACCTGGGGCTGGGCCGGGCGCCGGGAGGCGGAGCGCTGGCGGTACATGCCCTGCAGGAGCACCGGATTCAAGGGAGCTGTCTTTATGAGGAGCAAATCGCTGATTTGCTTGCCTATTTCAAAGGGGGCCCGGTAAAGCCGCATCCCTATGCCGGTCTGCTGGCGACTCCGGATGTTCCGACCTCGCCGGAGGTGTGGCTGCTGGGAGCCGGCAGAGACAGCGCAGCGCTCGCCGCCAAATTCGGCACCGGGTACGCTTTTGCCCGCTTCATTAACGGCAAAGGAATCGCCGAGGCGCTGGGGGCCTACCGGACGGGCTTCCGGGGAACGGAGCGGGAGGCCCCGCATTCCATTGTAGCCGTCTATCTATCCTGTGCCGAGACCGCCGAAGAAGCGGACCGGCTGGCTGCCAGCATCGATCTGTCGCTGGTTCTGCTGGAGAAAGAGCACAAGTCCTTTCCCACGCCGCCCATAGATGCGGCGCTTAATTATGCTTATACGCCCTATGACCGTTTCCGCGTTGCGGAGAACCGGCTGCAGATGGTGCTTGGATCACCGGAGGATGTCCGGGGGCAATTCGAACAGATGATGGCAGAGTATGGCTGTGAAGAGATTATGTTCTCGGTGCCGATGCACTCGTTCGAAGACCGGTTGAACTGCCTGCGGCTGATTGCGAAGGCTTGCGGGCTGCAGGAACGTTAATCCGGAGAGTAGCCTGAGCCTTCCGGACGACCATGCCGGAGGTTTAGATGCATAGATTGCCTGAATTGATGCAAATTTTAACTTTTAGCTGTGATTAGGTAAAATGATGGGGAGAGCCGGATGATGCCGGCTTCTTGTGCTTGGCTATTCTCACAACGGAAAGGAAGGAACAGAGATGTCGATTTACGGTTATTCTGCGGTAACCCCGGCGGGGGAAGAAATTGCTTTATCCGAATACCGGGACAAGGTGCTGTTAATTGCTAATACGGCCAGCCAGTGCGGATTAACGCCGCAATATGGAGAGCTGCAGAAGCTTTATGAGGAATACGGAGACCGCGGGCTTGCGGTGCTTGGATTCCCCTGCAACCAATTCGGCGGCCAGGAGCCCGGGAGCAGCGAAGAAGCGGCTGAATTTTGCCAGATCAACTACGGAGTTTCCTTCCCTGTCTTTGCCAAAATCGATGTTAACGGGCCGGAGGCCAGTGCGCTCTTCAATTATCTGAAGCAGCAGCAACCGGGCGCGGGTGAGAGCAGCGACATCGCCTGGAACTTCACCAAGTTTCTTGTAGACCGCAGCGGCCGTGTCGTGGTGCGGGTAGAGCCGCGGGAAACGCCTGAAACGATGAGAACCCTGATTGAGTCCCTGCTATAAATCCGGTCCGTTTAAGGATCGCAGCAAGGGACTTTCTCCGAGAAGCCTTCCGCATGCCCGGTTATTTACGGGTGCTGCCGGGAGGTTTTTTTGAAATAGAAGTGTTTGCAGGCTGTACTCCATAAATAGTCCGGTCGACAATTATGAAAATTTTCCTTGACGCTTTTCAGAGACCGGGTATTCTTTGAATAGGAATCCTTTGCTCCGGCAGGGAGTTATACATAAAGACGGCACGGAGACAGGATAATAACGGCAGGAGGTTTTACTGAGGCATGAGGTTAATTACAGAGGTGGCTGCGGCAGCAGGAATCGCGGAGGAACACCTGGAGTTGTACGGCAAATATAAAAGCAAGCTCTCCCCGTCTCTATGGGATGAGCTTGAACACAAACCGGACGGCAAGCTCGTTCTGGTGACCGCAGTCAATCCGACCCCGGCCGGCGAAGGCAAGACGCTTACGACCATTGGACTGGCCCAGGCGCTGAATGCTGCAGGCGTTCAGGCGGTGGCTGCCCTGCGCGAGCCGTCGCTGGGTCCATGCCTGGGCATGAAGGGCGGCGCGACAGGGGGCGGTAAGGCGCAGATTGTGCCTGCGGACGAGATTAATCTGCATTTTACCGGCGATATCCACGCGGTGACTTCAGCGCATAATCTGCTGGCGGCACTGATCGACAACCATCTGTTCCAGGGCAATACGCTGGGCCTCGATCCGCAGCGGATCGTCTGGAAGCGGGTCATGGACATGAATGACCGCAGTCTGCGCAGCATTGTAACCGGCCTCGGCGACGGCAACGGCACGGTACGCGAGAGCGGATTCCAGATTACCACCGCTTCGGAGATTATGGCGGTGCTCTGCCTCTGCGAGAACCTCGCGGATCTCAAGCTGCGCCTCAGCCGGATGCTGATCGGCTATGACCAGCTCGGCCGACCGGTGACCGCGGGCGATCTGGGCGCCGTAGAGGCGATGGCAGTGCTGCTGAAGGAAGCGGTGAAGCCGAATCTGGTGCAGACGCTGGAAGGAACGCCGGTTATCGTTCATGGCGGTCCGTTCGCCAATATTGCCCACGGCTGCAGCAGCGTCATCGGCACGCGGTATGCGTTGAAGCTGGGCGAAGTTGTGGTGACGGAAGCAGGCTTCGGCGCCGATCTCGGCGCGGAGAAGTTCATGGATATCAAGTGCCGCCAGGCCGGGCTCTCGCCGGATGCGGCTGTGCTGGTGGCGACGGTGAAATCGCTGAAATATAACGGCGGCGTCCGCAAAGAGGAGCTTTATGCCGGCAACCGGCCGGCACTGCTTGCCGGGATGGCGAATTTGGAGCGCCATATCGAGAATTTACGCAAATTCGGGGTGCCGGTGCTGGTGGCCATTAATCATTTCGAAGGCGACGCCCCTGCCGAAATCGAAGAAGTGCGGGCAGCCTGCCATCGCCTTGGCGTGCCTTGCGCCGTATCCAAGGTCTGGGCGGAAGGCAGCGCGGGCGGAGCGGAGCTGGCGGGCGAGCTGGTGAAGCTGCTTGGTGCCGGAGCCGGGAGCCGCTATACCCCGCTGTACGAGGATGAGCTGGATATTCCGGCCAAGATCAACAAGATCGTCACTGAAGTATACCGCGGGTCCGGGGTGGCCTTCTCCCCGGCGGCGAAGCGCAGCCTTGCCGTCATTGAGAAGCTTGGCTTGCAGCATCTGCAGGTCTGTATGGCCAAGACGCCCTATTCCTTCTCCGACCAGCCGAAGCTGCTTGGCGCACCGGAGGGCTTCACAATGGGCGTGCGCGACATCACCTTGTCGCTGGGGGCCGGCTTTGCGGTCGTCATCACCGGCAGCATCGTCACGATGCCCGGGCTTCCGGCCAAGCCGGCGTCCGAAGGCCTGCGGATCGATGAAGACGGAGTGATCCACGGGCTGGAGTAGAGCTGTCGCCTCGCTGCAACTACTGCTGATGATGCAGTTGATGATGCAGTTGATGATGCAGTTGATGATGATGCTAGCGGACCGTACAGACCTTATTTGACCGATTGCCTGGTTCTGGCGAGACTAACAGACACAGTGCGATTACCGCACCACAAATGGACTTACAATACGTGCAAAAGCGGCGCCTCTGGACAGAGGCCCGCTTTTTTTTTTCGCGTACGAATCTCAGGTACACCTCATCCCGCTATCCCGCCGTCCCCGCCCTTCGCCATCCGCCGCCCTTCCTCCACCTTCCTGCACCCGGAAGTCATAATGTCTTAGCAGCGGGGAATCCTAAGCCAAGCAGCAATAAGCGGAACCTGTGAGTAAAATGTGAACAATGTGAGAAAAATCACAAAAGTGCTTGTAATGTGATAAAAGTCACAATATAATCAATGTATAAAGTGAAATTAATCACAATTATCCAACCACAAATATAAGAGCTTCACCCAATTGGAGGAGGAAGAAATCATGAAAGTAGCAGTCATTGGATGTACCCATGCCGGAACCGCAGCCATCGTCAACACCGCACAGCTTTACCCGGACGCCGAAATTACGGTGTACGAGCGCAATGACAATATTTCGTTCCTGTCCTGCGGCATCGCCCTTTATGTGGGCGGTGTGGTCAAAGACCCGCAGGGGCTGTTCTACTCCTCGCCGGAGAAGCTGGCTGAGCTCGGCGTTACCACCAAGATGCGCCATGAAGTCACCAGCATCGATACTGCAAACAAAACATTAAAAGCCCGTGACCTGAACACTGGCCGGGAACTTACAGATACGTATGACAAGCTGATTATGACTACAGGCTCGTGGCCGATTATCCCAAAGCTCGAAGGCATGGATCTGGATGGCATTCTGCTGTCGAAGAACTACAGCCATTCCAATACGATTATTGAGAAAGCGCAGCAGGTCAAGCATATCACTGTAGTTGGCGCAGGCTACATCGGCGTAGAGCTTGTCGAAGCCTTCCAGATGAACGGCAAGCAGGTTACACTGATCGACGCCGAAGACCGCATTCTGAGCAAATATCTCGACGCTGAGTTTACAGCACCCATCCAGCATTCGCTGGAGGATCATGGCATTAAGCTGGCATTGGGCCAGAAGGTGAGCTCTTTTGCCGGGGAGAACGGTAAGGTTACCAAGGTCATTACAGACAAGGGCGAGCACGAGACCGAGCTGGTTATCCTCTGCATCGGCTTCCGTCCGAATACAGAGCTGCTGAAGGGCCAGGTCGATATGCTTCCGAACGGGGCGATTATCGTTAATGACTACATGCAGAGCAGCGTACCTGACGTATTTGCCGCCGGCGACAGCTGTGCGATCCACTATAATCCGACCGGCAAAAATGCCTACATTCCACTGGCGACCAACGCCGTACGGATGGGCACGCTGGTAGCGCGCAATCTGGTAGCCAACACGATTCCTTATATGGGAACACAGGGCACCTCAGGCATCAAGATTTACGAGGATAATATTGCCGGCACCGGCATGACCGTGGAAGGGGCCAAGGCAGAGGGAATCGACGCCGAAAGCGTAATGATTACCGACAACTACCGGCCGGAGTTTATGCCGACCTACGAGGAAGTGCAGCTGAAGGTGGTTTACGAGCGGGAGACCCGCCGCATCCTGGGTGCGCAGATTATGTCCAAAATGGACCTGACCCAGTCGATCAACACCATCTCGGTCTGCATCCAGAACAAAATGACGGTAGACCAGCTGGCCTTCATTGATTTCTTCTTCCAGCCGCATTACAACAAGCCGTGGAACTTCCTGAACACCGCCGGATTGGCCGCACTGCCCAAACCCGCAGCCGCCAAAGAACCGGTAAATGCATAAGTAGATTAATAAGGCTTATTAGTGTTAACAGTAACAAGACCGGAGTGCCAAAGGCACCCCGGTCTTGTTTGTTTTATCGGCTTATTTCTCCGCTCACAATACACCGTTCATACCGCCAAAGAGCGCACCGAGCAGATCAAGGCTGATCATAATCAAAGCTAATAATAGCGCTATCGGCAGAACAATCAGTGACTGCGTTTTGCGTTTCGGGATAATCAGCAATAACGCGGCAGCCATGAGCAGATAGACGGCCATAAGCCATGGAATCAAGTAGTAATGGTAGTGCACCGGCAAATAAGCGTGGCGCAGCTCAAACCCTTCCGCCAACAATACCGTTATGGGCAGGGCCGATACAACAGGGGCGAACCAGCCGCCTCCTCCGCGCGCGTACCACATCAAATAACCGCAAACCGGGGACACCGCAGAACATATTCCCCAGAAGAGAATCTCTCTCGCCGGGAAAAAATCCAGTACAAGCGTGGTATACAGATAATAAACCGTGAGCATTGATGCGAAAAAAGCGAATACCCTCACCGCCGCCAGCTTGGGAGAATAACTGAACACCGCGAGAAGCGCCGCAGTAAATACCCATATCCCCAGCCGGCCTCCCAGGTCATCAAAGAATGGAGTGATGCCCGGCCTGTCCACCAGCTTCGCCGCCCAGCCCATCAGTATCCCGATAATAACCGCAGTGATTACAGGGACCATTATTCTTTTAAAAAAAGATGTACCTGTAACTCTAACCTGATCCTGCTCCAAATCGGTATGCATATAACCCCTCCAGTTTCCCGGCTGTTAATCCTGCTTGAGATGATCATTCAGTATGCCCTCTTCCAGCATATCGAAGGTATTGCCGTAAACCTTGGCAATATGCTTCTCTCCCCAGGTGCAAAGGGAGTTCAATATCCCTTCCAGCCCCTGCCCGTACTCGCTTAATTCATATTCCACCTTGGGCGGGACCTGATTGTAAACGACCCGGTTAATGACGCCGTCTTCTTCCAGTTCACGCAGCTGCTGGGTCAGCATTTTTTGTGTAATGCTCGGCATCAGCCGCTTCAATTCGCTGGTGCGTTTCTTTCCGCGCATTAAATGGCACAGAATCACGCATTTCCACTTGCCCCCGATAACCTCAAGGGTGGCTTCTACGGATATGTTGTATTTCTTTGGCTGCACAGTAATATCCTCCTCTAAAGCAGGGGCACTAAAAAGTACCTATAGTACTTATAGGTACCTATATCACTTTAAAGTGCGTACTTCTCTTTATCTATTTTATATCCCATAATAGCATTTGCCGCCGGGTTTGGCAGTATTCAATGTTAGGAGGAAGGAACAATGGCTTCAGATTATAAGCGGAGCACCCTCGCCTTGCTTGCTTTGGCAGTAAGTGCATTCGCCATCGGTACTACCGAATTTATCAGCGTCGGACTTCTGTCCTTGATGGCGGAGGATCTGAATATATCGGTTACAACCGCCGGATTAACGGTTTCTTTATATGCGCTAGGCGTCACCTTCGGGGCGCCGGTCTTAACCTCCGTGACCTCCAGGATGTCGCGTAAAGCATTGCTGCTCTGGATTATGGTGGTTTTTATCATCGGAAACAGCATCGCTGCAGGAGCGCCCAATATCGGAGTGTTACTGGCGGCACGGGTGATTTCGGCCTTGGCGCACGGGGTCTTCATGTCGATCGGCTCGACGATTGCCGCTGAACTGGTGCCCGAGAACCGGAGGGCGACGGCGATCTCCATTATGTTCACGGGGCTGACCGTAGCCACCGTTACAGGCGTACCCTTCGGGACATTCATCGGACAGCAGTTTGGCTGGCGGCTGGCCTTCCTCGTGATCGTCGCTGCCGGACTGCTGGCACTGTTTGCGAATGGGATGCTGATTCCGAGCGATTTGCGCAGAGGCAAGCGTACGGCTCTTAAGGATCAGCTCCGGTTAGTCGCCAACGGGCGCTTGCTGCTGATCTTCACCATCACGGCATTGGGGTATGGAGGAACCTTTGTGGTCTTCACTTATTTATCCCCGCTGCTGCAGCATATCACCGGTTTTGCGGAGAATACGGTGGCCGTCATTCTGCTGGTTTACGGCCTGGCGATTGCGGCCGGGAATATGATCGGCGGAAGGCTGGCGAACCGCAATCCGGTTAACGCATTGTTCTACATGTTTATGGTTCAGGCGATTATCCTGCTGGTCCTGTACTTTACGGCACCCTTCAAAATCGCTGGCTTAATCACCATCTTCTTCATGGGAATCATGGCTTTCATGAATGTGCCGGGGTTACAGGTCTATGTCGTTATGCTGGCAGAGCGCTATGTTCCTGCTGCGGTAGATGTGGCATCGGCCGTTAATATTGCGGCGTTCAACGCCGGAATTGCGCTGGGTTCCTACCTGGGAGGGCTTGCAGCCGGTTCCGCAGGGCTGATTCATACCGCCTGGATCGGCGCCGTTATGGTGCTGGGAGCTGTTGTTCTGACGGGCTGGAGCCGGTCGCTTGAGCGGAAAGAACAGCATTCGGAGCAAGTGGCAGCTTGAAGCGAAGGGCTGGTAGTTCATCATATTTTAACTGGAGGGAATAAAGAGATGAAGAGTTTACAAGATACAGCAACGCTGCATAACGGTGTGGAAATGCCCTGGTTCGGATTGGGGGTATTCCAGGTGGAGGAAGGACCTGAGCTGGTGCAGGCTGTGAAATCAGCCATTGTGCACGGATACCGCAGTATCGATACAGCCGCCATTTACGGGAATGAGACCGGGGTCGGACAAGCTATCCGAGAAGGAATAGAGGCTGCCGGGATATCCAGAAGTGAGCTGTTTATAACGTCCAAAGTATGGAATGCAGATCTGGGCTATGAGTCAACGATTGCCGCTTATGAAGCGAGCCTGGAGAGACTGGGGATTGAGTACCTGGACTTATACCTGATCCACTGGCCGGTAGCGGGCAAATATAAGGAGGCCTGGCGGGCGCTTGAGACTCTGTATGCGGCGGGAAAAATAAGGGCGATCGGCGTGAGCAACTTTCAGGTTCACCACTTGCAGGACCTGCTGCAGGACGCGAGCGTCAAACCGATGGTCAACCAGGTGGAATACCACCCGCGCCTGACACAAAAGGAGCTTCAAGCCTTCTGCCGGGCGAACGGCATCCAGCTGGAGGCCTGGTCTCCATTAATGCAGGGCCAACTCCTGCACGATCCGGTGCTCACCGGACTTGCCCAGAAATACAACAAAACCGTTCCGCAAATTATATTGCGCTGGGATGTGCAGCAGGGTGTAATCACGATTCCGAAATCAACCAAGGAGCAGCGGATTATAGAAAACTCGCGTATTTTTGACTTCGAGCTTTCGCCGGAGGACATGGGACGCATTGATGCACTGAATCAAAATCTGCGTGTGGGGCCGGACCCGGACAATTTTGATTTTTAAACGATTTCAATCAGATTAATTTTATCGACACCGTCAAGGGAGTCAAAGTCATAGTTTTCTTGAATACGGGATGCTGCAGATTTCTATAGCCATAGGGGGAATATACACATTGTAAGAAAGATCCAGATAAAATGGAGATAAGCATTGGGAACTAAGGGGCAAGCGGCAATCCACATTGTGGGTTCAGCGCTTGCCCCTATTTATCTTTTTTATACTCTATTAACTTGCCTTTAATGTGGGAATTATATCAAAAAGTTTCCTTTATCTATAAAACGGCATCCTGTTGTAAATACGGAATATTTAATTTTGACATGTCAGTGAAAAATTTCACGACCCCTTTCTTAAAGTGATAATTATCACGTACTTACAGCGGGGATGGCGGTACAATGGGCATAAAGGAACAAATTTTAAGTATTTGAAGGGGATAGGAATCATGGCTTATAACAAACCGCAGCAGATTGCGGAAGTGACGGTCGAGAACGGAATCAAGAAAGTCCATAACCCGCTTGCAGCCGTCCTGATTCTCGGATTTCTGGGAGGAGCATTTATCTCACTCGGTTTCCTGCTCGATATTCGCGTCATCGCCGGTGCTCCGGCGGAATGGGGCTCCATCGCCAACTTTATCGGGGCCGCGGTCTTCCCGGTCGGACTGATTATGGTGCTGCTGGCCGGCGGAGAGCTGTTGACCGGCAATATGATGGCGGTGCCGCTGGCTTTTCTGGCGAAGAAGATTTCCTTTATGGATGTCGTCAAGAATCTGGTGCTCATTACACTCAGCAATCTGGCGGGTGCGCTGTTCGTCGCTTATTTCTTCGGGCATGTGGTCGGACTGACCTCGGACGGGGTGTACCTGGAGAAGCTGATCGACATGGCGGAACATAAGATTGATGTGACATTCCTGCAGGCTTTTGTCTCCGGCATCGGCTGTAACTGGCTGGTGGCGCTGGCCGTGTGGCTCTCTTACGGGGCAGACAATTTCAGCGGCAAAATTCTCGGCATCTGGTTCCCGACCATGGCCTTCGTCGCCATTGGCTTCCAGCACGTTGTGGCCAACATGTTCCTTATCCCCGCGGCAATCTTTGAAGGGCATTTCACTTGGGCACAATATTTCGCCAATTTCGTGCCTGTCTGGCTCGGCAACCTTACAGGGGGAGCGATCTTCGTCGCCCTTGCGTACTATATGGCTTATCTGCGCAACGCGCCTGCCGCTGCACCGGCATCTGCGGAGATTCCGGCTGCCAGCTTGAAGAAACATGCGTAGCATTGCTTCTGTATAAGCAACTGAATAAGCAAAAGATTGAGAACCCTGAATCTTCCCCGGCCTGCGGACCGGAGGGGATTCGGGGTTCTTGGCGTTATGGAGAGCGCTGAAGATAAGCGCTGTAACACAAAATTCGCCGTGCATATCCGGTTCGGGGGAACGAAATCGGATTCACGGCGAATTTAATAGGGAGTGTTTCATATGCTCTATTACCCGGGCTTTACAGAAGCGAAACAGCCTGGAGCCGGCAGTTTTCTTTACGGCTTCCGCCGGGGGTTATACAATGGAATTATTGAAGAGAGCCAAGGAGGGACAGCGCCATGATCCAGAACAAAGACGGCATATTTCCGGCGGTGTGCCCGCTGGATTGCCCGGATACCTGCGGCCTGCTGCTGCATATTCAGGACGGTACAATCAGCAAGGTCGAGGGCAATCCCGGGCATCCGGTGACCCGGGGCGCCATTTGCAACAAGGTGCGGAATATGGCCGGCCGGGTTCATCATCCGGAGCGCCTGCTCTACCCGCTCCGGCGCACCGGCCCTAAAGGTGCAGGGACATTTGAGAGGATCAGCTGGGAGGAAGCGGTGGCGGAGATCACCGGCAGGTTTCGCCAGCTCATAGCTGAATATGGTGCCGAGAGCATCCTGCCGTACAGCTTCTACGGCAATATGGGCCTGTTGTCCGCAGAAGGAATGGACCGCCGGTTCTTTCATGCACTCGGAGCTAGCGGACTGGAACGGACCATCTGCAGCGCAGCCGGAACGGCCGGCTGGGAGTATACCATGGGGTTCAACGGAGGGACAAGCCCGGAGGACACCGTGCATGCTGACCTGATTATTGTCTGGGGCGGCAATATTGTCAGCACAAATATGCATCAGGTCATCTATGCGGAAGAAGCGCGCAAACGCGGTGCCAAGGTTGTGGTTATTGATGTTCACCGTAACCGGACGGCCCGGTGGGGAGACTGGTTCCTGCCGCTGTATCCCGGAACGGACGCCGCGCTGGCGCTTGGTCTGATGCACATTCTGTTCCGCGACGGGCTGGCCGACGAGGACTTCCTTGCAGCATATACGACCGGCCATGAGCAGCTGAGAGAGCATGTGCGGGAATATCCGCCCGGGCGGGTGGCAGAGATTACGGGGCTGGCCGTGGACGATATTGAGCGGCTCGCGCGCATGTACGGGGAAGCACGGGCACCGTATATTCATATCGGCAACGGGCTGCAGCACCATGATAACGGCGGCATGAATGTGCGTACCATTGTCTGCCTGCCGGCGCTGGTCGGCGCCTGGAGCAAGCAGGGCGGCGGCGCCTACAAATCGAACAGCGGTTATTCGGCCACCGATGCAGAAGCGCTGAGACGGCCCGATCTTAAGCCGCTTGAAGGCATACGCACGGTGAACATGAACCGGATCGGCGAGGCGTTGGGATGGAAGGAGAATCCGGTCAAGAGTATATTCGTCTACAACAGCAATCCGCTGGTTGTTGCTCCGGATGCGGAGAGGGTGCGGCAGGGCTTTGCACGGGAGGATCTGTTCACGGTTGTCCACGATCTGTTCATGACCGACACTGCCCGCTACGCCGATATTGTACTGCCGGCAACCTCCAGCTTTGAGAATACGGACCTGTACAGCTCCTATTGGCATCATTATATACAGCTGCAGGAGCCGGTGCTGGAAGCGCCGGGGGAGTGCCGCAGCAATGCCGGGGTATTCCGGATGCTCGGACAGGCGATGGGCTTCGATCCGGCGGTGTTCGGACAAACCGAAGAGGAAATGATCCGGGAGGCACTCGACTATAGGGACAATCCTTATCTGAACGGCGTCTCCCTGGAGCGGCTGCAGAAGGAGCGGTTCGTGAAGCTGGATATGGCGCCGCAGGCGTCGTTCCTGCAGTCGCTGCCCACGCCTTCGGGCAGAATCGAGCTCTACTCCAGAGCCATGGAGAAGGATGGGTTGCCGCCGCTGCCAGCCTACACCCCTCTAACGGAGGGGTACGACGGAGTTCGGCGGCCGAAGGCCGGGGCGGATTATCCGCTGATGTTCCTGTCGCCGCCGAACCACAACTTCCTCAACTCCACCTTCGCCAATGTGGAGAGGCACCAGAAGCTGGAGAAGCGTCCGCTGCTGCAGATTCATCCGGCGGATGCGCAGACGCGCGGGATAACTGACGGCGCTGAGGTGGCCGTTTATAACGGCCGGGGTTCCATCTCATTGACGGCGTCGGTCACCGAGAGTATGCTGCCCGGCACCGTTATCAGCCAGGGGCTGTGGTGGGAGGACGAGGGCCTCAGACGGCGGGTGAACGTACTGACACCGGACCGGCTCAGCGATATGGGCAGCGGCGCGACCTTCTTCTCCACTACCGTGGAGGTCCGGCTAACCGGCGGACAAGACATCACGGCGGATCAGTGCTAGAATCAGAAGTATATATTCTTGCAACGCGATAATGCGTTAGTGCATATGCTTGCTCTTGGCCCTGCTTAAGACGGATACTGGATGGAATTAATGACATACAATTAACAGGGGATGAAAGAGGAGTCATGCGTTTTTTACAAGCTTATCCAAGGGAAATCAAGGTATTCCTGATTGCCAGCCTTATTAATGCCACCGGCAGTGCGCTGATGTGGCCCCTCGTAACCATGTACGTATTCGATGAACTCGGCCGCAGCATGAAGGATGCCGGCATTGTACTGCTCATCCAGTCCCTTGGCGGAATTGCCGGACAGCTGCTTGGCGGCTCGCTGTACCATAAGGTAGGCGTCCAGCGGCTGATTGTCGGCGCCCTGGCTCTCAATGCGCTGGCGCTGTTCTCCCTTCCGGCGGCGAGCGGGAACTGGCATCTGTTCATCGCCGCTATGGGGCTGGTGGGATTGTTCAACTCACTGTCGCTGCCGGCGATCCAGGGGTTTGTCGGCTTCCGGTTTGCCGAAAGGCGCGGAGAGTTATTTAATATAATCTATGTCGCCAACAACATCGGGGTTGCACTGGGCACCTCCCTTAGCGGCTTCCTCGGCAACTACATGCTGAGCTTTGTGCTGAATGGCGTGACGTCAGCGGTATTTGCGGTCTTCTTCCTGTTCTACCTGCGGAAGGTCGGGACGTCCGCTCCACAGGAACAGTCGGCGGCGAAGAAAGCTCCGCAGCCCGGCCCTTCAGGCTGGAAACTGATGGGGCACACGCGTATCTATCTGTACATGTCCATCGGGTCGATGTTCCTGCTTGTCGGGAACTCCATCTGGAATACGGGAGTATCGCCGTATATCATCTCGGAAGGCTGGCCGAAGCAGACTTACGGCTTCCTGTGGACGCTGAACGGGATTCTGATCTTTGCCGCACAGCCGGTTATCAGCCTCATCAAACGCTGGTTCGCCGCGACGGCTACCTCGCAGATGACGGCCAGTGCGGTCTTCTACTTAAGCGGTTATGCCGTTATTCTGCTGATGCCAAGTTATGCCGGCCTGTTCCTGGCCATGCTGCTGGCCACGCTCGGCGAAATGCTGATCTCGCCCGCGACGCCGGCCTTTATCTCTGATCATGCGGGGCGCAGCGCGCCGTTCTATCTGGGGTTAAGCGGGGGCATTGGTGCCGTGGGCCGGGTTATCGGGCCTTACCTCATGGGCATCCAGTTTGACCGGGGCGGCCTTGCTCCGACCGGCTGGCTGGCTTGCGGGATGGCTGTGCTGTCCGTCGGCTTTTTCCTGATTCATGCCTATATCAATCGTTCATCCCGCGTACTGGAGCAGCGTGCAGCCTGACAGTCGGGCACACACTGCGCAGCAGCGGCCTGTACGGAGACGATGAAGAGGCAAGGCAAGGAGTGTAAAGAAATGCAACAGATCAATAAGGGCTCGCTTACGATCCGCCCCTCGGAAATGAAAGATGTCCGGGAGCTGATCATGCTTGATCATATGATTTGGACCGAAGAGACGACGCCGGGACCGCTGATGTGGCGGTCGCGGGAGGATTATCTGCTGCATGCGCCGCCGGGGTCGCAGCTGGTGGCCCTGCAGGACGGTGAGCTGTGCGGGTATGTCGGGTTCGGCTGCCCGACCGGAATGGAGAGCCACCGGCATGTCTGCGAGATCAATATCGCCGTGCATCCGCGCTATCAGCGCAGGGGTGTGGGCAGGGCGTTGATCTCCGCGATCAAGCGGCATGCGGCGGAGAACGGCATCCGCAAGCTGCGGCTGCGGGTGCTGTCGAGCAATGCGCCCGCCATGGCATTTTACCGTAAATGCGGATTTGCCGAGGAGGGGCGGCTGCGGGAGGAATTTTATCTCGGCGGCCAATATGTCGATGAGGTGTTCATGTACTGTATGCTGACAGGAGGCAATGAAGATGGAAGTGATCTCGCTTAATGTAGGAAAGCCTATCACCGTGGACTACCGGGGGAAGCCGCTGGAGACCGGAATTTATAAACAGCCCGTAGAAGGCGCGGTATCTCTTGGTGCGGAAGGCTTTGCTGGCGACGGGCAGGCTGATCTGGTCAACCACGGAGGGCCGGACAAGGCTGTCTGTGTGTATCCAATCGAGCATTATGCTTACTGGGAAGAGCAGCTGGGCAAAAAACTGGAATACTCCGCCTTTGGCGAGAATATTACGGTCAGCGGGCTGCTGGAGACCGAGGTATGTATCGGCGACGTATACGAGATCGGCACGGCGCTGCTGCAGGTAAGCCAGCCCAGGTTCCCCTGCTTCAAGCTCTCGCAAAAGCACGGTGCAGCCGATATGCCGGCCAAAGTGCTGTCTACGGGCTACAGCGGCTTCTATTTTCGCGTGCTGCGGGAAGGGGCCATTGCTGCCGGAGACACAATAGTTAAGCAGGAGAGCGGTGCGGGCAGCCACAAGGTCAGACGCGTGCTGCATATGATGCAGCACGGACGCCGGGAGAAAGAGGGCTTGGCGGAGCTGGCCGAACTGGACACACTTGCGCAAAGCACGCGCGACGATTTCAAGAGCTGGCTGGAGCGGGAATAGGAAGCGGGCAGATGCCGCTCATCCGGCAAAGTCAGGCCGGCAAACGCCAGAACCCCCGGCACGGGTATGCCGGGGGTTTGTGCTGCTGTTTAAGCTGCTATCAGCCGATCCTCTTCCATTCACTGCGGAGAAGGCCATAGACGGCATGGTTCACATATCCGTCCGGCAGCTTCTCCGCCTCACGGATGACGCCCTCGAAGATAAAGCCCAGGCGCTCGGGAATCGCCCGGCTGAACCTGTTGGCGGTGGCGCAGCGGATTTCGACCCGGTTCAGCTCCATCTCAAGCAAGGCGTAATCAATGAAGACCCGGCAGGCACTGGTCATATAGCCGTTGCCTTCATAGCCTTCGCCAAGCCAGTAGCCGATGCCTACCGACCGGTTGTGCCAGTCGATCTCATGGAAGCCGATAATGCCGGCCAGCTCACCCCGGACCCACAGGCCGGCGGTGAAGCCGCCGTTATCCGTCCCCTGCTTGATGGCATTCTTGACAAAGACGGCGATATGCGACTCTTCAGTCACGCCGTCTACCCAGGGGAGCCAGCGTCTAAGCCGTGGCCGCGAGCGCTCCACCAAGGCGAACATGGGGCGGGCATGATCCGGCATGAGCAGCTTGAGTGCCAGATCATCATCAATGGCATAATAGAACAAGGCGGTCTGTCTCCTCTCCTCAGGGTCAGTCCGGCAGTGCTTAACGCTTGCGCCATTCCAGGGCGTAGAGGTCTTCCTCCAGGCCCTGCATCCGCTGCTGCACCATGGTGCGGCAATCGCCCAGCGCTCCATTGTAAATATGCGGTCCAAGCTCCTGCAGGAAGAATTCCAGCAGATTATCGGCCGCAAGTGCGCCGATTTCTTCTCCCCGCTCGGTTTCAAAATAAGCGCGGATATTCTCCGTAATCCGCTCGCGCTGCTCTCTGGGCAGCTTCATGGGCTTCATGCCAATCTCCCCTTTACAATCCTGTTGGATGATGCGGATGATACGAATGATACGTCAAGCCTGTATGATTCCCATGCTACTCCATCGCCCGGAGCGAAGTCAAAGGGAAGCTGCGGCGACATCGCCCCTGCCATTTTATTGAACATTCCACGCTTAACGGGTATATTAATAGGAAGCATGCTCACACGTTAGGGGCAATAATATTACAGAAGGAAAGGTTGATCACTGTGGAGAACCGTGTTACCCCCTCCAATTTCATCAAGAATATCATCACCGAAGATCTCCGCTCGGGCAAAGTCAAGGAAGTTGTTACCCGCTTCCCGCCGGAGCCCAACGGTTATTTACATATCGGACATGCCAAAGCGATCTGGATCAACTTCACACTCGCCGATGAGTTCGGCGGCAAGACGAATTTGCGCTTCGATGACACCAATCCGCTGAAGGAAGATACGGAATACGTAAATTCCATCAAGGAGGATGTGAAGTGGCTCGGCTACGAATGGGAAGAGCTGCGGTTCGCCTCCGATTATTTCGCAGAGATGTATGAGCGCGCCGAGCTGCTGATTCAGAAGGGCAAGGCTTATGTCGATGACCTTACCGCTGATCAGATCCGTGAATACCGCGGCACCCTGACCCAGCCGGGCCAAAACAGTCCTTACCGTGAGCGCAGCATCGAGGAGAATCTGGACCTGTTCCGCCGGATGCGGGCAGGCGAGTTCAAGGACGGCGAGAAGGTGCTCCGCGCCAAAATCGACATGTCCTCCCCGAATATCAACCTGCGTGATCCGGTCATCTACCGCATTACGCATTCGCATCATCATAATACGGGAGATGCCTGGTGCATCTATCCGATGTACACCTTCGCGCATCCGCTGGAGGATGCAATCGAGCATGTCACCCATTCCCTCTGTTCGCTGGAGTTCGAGGATCAGCGTCCGTTCTACGACTGGGTCATCGCCGAATGCGACATGCAAGCCGAGCCGCATCAATATGAATTCGGCCGCCTCAATCTGGCCCAGACGGTGACCAGCAAGCGCAAGCTCAAGCTGCTCGTCGATGAAGGCCATGTGGACGGCTGGGATGATCCGCGCATGCCGACGATCTCCGGACTGCGCCGCCGCGGTTATACGCCGGAAGCAATCCGCAGCTTCGTGCATGAGACGGGGATTTCCAAGAGCCAGGGCCTGGTCGATCTGCAAATGCTGGAGCATTTCATCCGTGAAGACCTCAAGCTGACAGTGCCACGGACGATGGCCGTGCTGCGGCCGCTGAAGGTCGTCATCACCAATTACCCGGAAGGGCAGACCGAATATTTCGAAATCGAGAACAACGTGGAGAATCCGGAGATGGGCAACCGGCAGATTCCGTTCTCGCGTGAAATTTATATTGAACGTGACGACTTCATGGAGAATCCGCCGAACAAATATTTCCGGCTCTTCCCCGGCAATGAAGTGCGCCTGAAGAACGCCTATTTCATTAAATGCACCGACTTTGTGAAGGACGAGAACGGCGAAGTCGTGGAGCTGCACTGCACCTATGATCCCGAGACGCGCAGCGGCAGCGGATTTACCGGCCGCAAGGTAAAGGGGACCATCCACTGGGTGGACGCCAGCCAGGCTGTACCGGCTGAATTCCGTCTCTATGAGCCGCTGATCTCGGCCGAAGAGGCCGACAGCGACGCCGAGGTTGAGGGTCTGGAGACTGCCGAGGGCAAGCCGGAGCCTAGCTTCCTCGACCAGCTCAATCCGAATTCGCTGCAGATTCTGCACGGCTTCGTGGAGCCGGGCCTGAAGGACAGCGTGCCGCAGGACAAGTTCCAGTTCTTCCGCCACGGATATTTCAATGTGGACAGCAAGTACTCGACGCCGGGACAGCCGGTGTTCAATCTGGTCGTGTCTCTCAAAAGCTCGTTTCAGCCCGGGAAATAAACCCCGTAAATAACCCCACAAAGTGAAGTGAACCTCTGAGGATTATTCCAAATACTTTGCGGGGACCCCGGGAAACCTCTGCGGAATAAGAAAGCAACAAAAACAACAGGCTTGGCTCTTTCCTTACGGATGGAGCCAAGCCTGTGTTATTTGAGGTGCTTAGTTGCTGGAAGCCGGGTGCTGCAGCAGGGCATCTTCCTCCGTCTCGGCCGGCGGATGGTAGCTGCCGCGGCTGACGAACAGCCACATAAAGGCAAAGCCCAGGGTCCCGATCAGGGTGAGGAAGCCGGCGGAGAGGTACATATTCTGTGCCCCCAGATACTGATACAGCCAGCCGCCGAGAATGCCGCCGAGAATGCCGGACACGCCGCTCCAGCACAGGGTGTACAGGGCTTGTCCCGAGGAACGGTACGGCCGGGGAACGAGCAGCATGGTCAGCTGGGTACCGACATAGAAGAAGCCGCCGAAGGTAATGCAGTGCAAAATCTGAATGAAAGCGACGCTAAGCGGCGTGGTCGCCCCGGCCATCAGCCACCAGCGGAGGACGAACAGCGCACTGACCAGCGCCAGCCAGCCGAGCAGCACAGAAATCCGGCGCTTCAAATACCGTCCGCAGAGGAGCAGCACGCCGTACTCCAGAATCGAGGAGAGGAAGACAGCTAGACCGATAATTGATTTGCTGCCGCCAAGCTCCGTAATATACAGTGAAACGAAGGTATTGTTCATCGTGTTGGGCAAGGCCACAAGCATCCCGAAGAAGATGAAGCCCAGAAAGAACGGGTGGCGGAAATGCTGCTGCAGTCCCCGGAAGGGCAGCGGTGCGGTTCCAATTGAGGCCTTCAGCTTCGGCAATGCCACCAGTGCCAGCATGGCCGCGCAGAGCAGCGCCGCGAACAGATAGGAGAGCACGGATACGCCCGCCCATTCGATAATGGGACCGGCGGTGATCGCCGTGAGCGCCCAGCCGAGCGAGCCCCAGACCCGGAAGGAATTAAAGCCGTGGCGGGTCCCTTCAATATAGCTTAGAATCAGAGTGTTGCTCTGTGCGAACAACGGTCCCTGAAAGAAATAAAAAAAGAGGATGGAAACGTACACCATCTCATATGTATGGGCCTGGAACACCAGCTGCGACAAGACCAGCGTGCCTGTGAGCATCATCAGAACGATCCGCGGGAGATTCTGGTAGCGGTCGCTCCAGATACCCCAGAACGGGTTGGCGATAATCGACACAAGCGCCCCGACCGACATGACGCTTCCGATCTCAAGCTTGTTCATTCCGACATCCTGCAGGTACAGCGGAAAGAAGCTGGTAAAGAGTACGACAGTTCCATAGACGAAGAAGTTGAACCATTTCAGTGAAGGAAGAGAAGGCTGCTTATCAAGGTTCGCCCGCAAATTAGGCACTCCTTTCTGCCAGATGCCGTGCATTTCATATTATATGTCTGCCGCTAAACATGCCTGCTTCCTTCACTGTATCATTTGTTGTAAAGGGATACAAACCAACTTTTGTGGAGATTTACAAATCAATGGGAAAGAGGTGGGCAAAGATGAAGATAACAGGTGTAATTCTGGCCGGCGGCGCCTCCCGGCGCATGGGGACAGACAAAGCGCTGCTGGAGGCCGGAGGCCGCCCGCTGTTAGCCGTCTGCGTGTCCGTTCTGTCGCGGGTTGCCGGGCCGGTCGTGATCGCCTGCGGGCCGGAGGTCCGGGAGGGCTACCGTTTCCTGGGACTTCCGCAGGTTCCGGACCGCTACCCGGGACTTGGACCGCTGGCCGGACTCCAGGCTGCGCTCACTGCCGCGCCCGCATCCGCCGAATGGATCGCTGTACTGGCCTGCGATCTCCCGCTTGTGCCGGAGGAGCTGCTGCACTGCATGCTGGAGCTGGCCCGCGGCCGGGCCGGGCTCCAGGCAGTCGTTCCGGCCGGCGAAGACGGACGGGTGCAGCCGCTCATCGGGCTATATCACCGCAGCGTGCTCCCCGGCCTTACGGCGGCGCTGGAGAGCGGCCGGCTGCGGGTAATGGACTGGCTGGCGGAGCTTGCAGTCCATTACCTCCGGGAGAGCGAATATCCGGGTGAGCGGCAGGCTTTTGCCGAGGCGCTGCTGAATGTGAACAGACCGGAGGATTTAGAGCTGGTGCGCATGAGGTTAGAAGGGCCGGGGAATTGAAGCGGGAGCCCGTCCGGCAGTTTAACTTCCGTTTAAATGGCGGAAGTATACTAACTGCAGGATTATCCTGAGAAGTCGGTGAGAAGAGGGGACAGAAGATGGCTAGAATACTCGTAGTGGACGATGATCCGCATATCCGCGAGCTGGTGGAGGTGTTCCTGAAGGCGGAGGGCATGGATGAAGTGCTTGCCGCAGCCGATGGAAGAGAAGCGCTGGCGCTGATGGAGGAGAAGGGGGCGGATCTGGCGATTATCGACATCATGATGCCGAAGATGGACGGCTGGGAGCTGTGCCGGGCGCTGCGGCAGAAATATGATCTTCCCCTTCTTATGCTGACAGCCAAAGGCGAGACCACGCAAATTGTGAAGGGCTTTGAGCTGGGGGCAGACGATTATCTCGTCAAGCCCTTTGAACCTCCGG
Organism: Paenibacillus tepidiphilus; assembly: GCF_008635795.1. Taxonomy (GTDB): domain Bacteria; phylum Bacillota; class Bacilli; order Paenibacillales; family Paenibacillaceae; genus Paenibacillus_AQ; species Paenibacillus_AQ tepidiphilus. The sequence continues at coordinate 282,042 of NZ_VWRQ01000008.1, forward strand.
TGCTGATGGCAAGGGTCAAGGCCCTGCTGAAGCGGTACCGGATTTCGGCTGCACAGAGCGTCACTGTCGGCAGGCTGCGCATGAACCGGCAGACCTACGAGATTTCCTCGGAATATGGCGAAATGACGCTTCCGCTGAAGGAATACGAGCTGCTGTTCAAGCTGGCGAGCTACCCCGGCCAGACGCTGACCCGTGACCGGCTGATCGAGGAAATCTGGGGCTATGATTACGAGGGGAACGAGCGAACGCTGGACGTGCATGTTGGGCGCTTGCGCGAGCGTTTTCCGAAGGAGAAATACGGCTTCAGCATCCGCACAATCCGCGGACTGGGCTACCGGCTGGAGGGCAACACGGAATGACCAGACTGCAGATGGTAATCAAAGCGACCTTGGGTGTAATGGCCTGGAGCGCCCTTTTATATCTATTGTGGAACGGCTCTTATTTCGGTGTGGAGTGGCTGATTCAGCATTATCATTGGCAGCTCTCGGCATATAATGCGTATTTGCTGGTGATGGTGGGACACTTCGTGCTGCTGATTGTTGGCGCCGGAATTATCGCCTTTGCTACGCGCGGCAAAGAACGCGCCTTCTATATCCCGATCATTACGGCGATCCGGCAAATATCCAAGGGGGATTTCCAGGTCGCCCTCCAAAATGATAAGCGCTACGGCCAGTTCGGCGAAATTGTGGAGGGCATCAACGAGATGGCCAGCGAGCTGAGCCGGATGGAGACCATGCGCCAGGATTTCATCTCGAATGTCTCGCATGAAATCCAGTCGCCCCTGACCTCGATCCGCGGCTTTGCCCGTGCGCTGCGCAGGGAGGATCTAAGCCCGGAGACCAAGCGCCATTACCTCGACATTATCGAAGCGGAGGGAAGCCGCTTGTCGGGCCTTGGCGATAACCTGCTCAAGCTGTCGGCACTGGAGGCGGAAAGCGCCCCGCTCGAAATAAAGACCTACCGGCTTGACCGGCAGCTGCGGGATATGATTCTGGCCTGCGAGCCGCAATGGCTCGGCAAGGACATCGAGGTGGAGGCGGAGCTGGAGGAGCTTGCGGTACCCGCTGTGCAGGATTTGCTGAGCCAGGTCTGGACGAACCTGCTGCATAACAGCATCAAGTTCACGCCGCCGGGCGGACACATTACGGTACGGCTGCGGCGGGACGGAGACTCCGCCGAAGCGGAGGTCTGCGATACCGGCATCGGCATCGCGGAGGAAGATCTGCCGCGCATCTTCGAGCGTTTCTACAAGGCCGACAAGGCCCGCAGCGCCAGCGGCGGCGGCAGCGGGCTGGGCCTGTCTCTCGCCAAGAAGATCGTCGACATTCACGGCGGCACGATCAGCGCCTTAAGCCGCCCCGGCGAGGGTACGGCGGTAAGGGTGCGCCTGCCGCTGGAGCGGCGGGGATGATAGCTGAGAGCTGCACAGGCATATTATCCGGGATAATATACCTTGATGCATGCCGCTAGGGTGCGCAGTTGCCAGACACTGAGACACGGCTTGGCCGCTGCCGGGCCTGTTAAGCTAATCGGCAACTATTAACTAAGATAAGCTGAACTTATGAGTTACCCGCATGAGGCGGGAAGGTGGCTCCAATCAAGTTGCGGGCTTCCAGCGGTAGCCGTCCGTTCGTTACTGCTATGTGCGGTGCGATGAGGGCGTTAATAACGCGAACAGGGCGATAGACAACACAGTACCGGCCGACCGTTACTAAATGTAGGCGAAAAACCGACCACAATGGGCTGGCGCGAGGGTAAAAGGGCCAAATGTAGGTGAAAAACCGACCATAATGGGCCACCGCGAGGGTAAAAGGGCTAAATGTAGGTGAAAAACCGACCATAATGGGCCACCGCGAGGGTAAAAGGGCTAAATGTAGGCGAAAAACTGACCACAATGAGCTAGTGCGAGGGTAGACGGGCCTGGTGTCTCCACAGCCCCCTAATTAAGTTGGAGCCCTCCCCACGAAAATGTAGACTTAATACATGGAGGAGGATGAGCTTAATGGGAAAAATGTCCGCACAGAGAGAAAAGGCTGCACAAGAGGTCTTGTCT
>NZ_VWRQ01000080.1 GCF_008635795.1 Paenibacillus tepidiphilus
AATTCTTGAGTTAGCACACCACTTAGATACATACATTCCAGAGCCGGAGCGTGCAATTGATAAACCGTTCTTATTACCAATCGAAGACGTATTCTCAATTTCTGGTCGTGGTACGGTAGTAACAGGCCGTGTTGAACGTGGTATCATCAAATCAGGTGAAGAAGTTGAAATCGTAGGTATCAAAGAAACTACGAAAACAACCGTAACCGGTGTTGAGATGTTCCGTAAATTATTAGACGAAGGTCGTGCGGGGGAAAACGTTGGTGCATTATTACGTGGTACAAAACGTGAAGAAATCGAACGTGGTCAAGTATTAGCGAAACCGGGTACAATCACTCCGCACACAGACTTCGAATCAGAAGTTTACGTATTATCAAAAGAAGAAGGTGGTCGTCATACTCCATTCTTCAAAGGTTACCGTCCACAGTTCTACTTCCGTACAACGGACGTAACAGGTACAATCGAGTTACCGGAAGGTGTTGAGATGGTAATGCCGGGCGACAACATCAAAATGACTGTGAGCTTAATTCACCCAATCGCGATGGACGAAGGTTTACGTTTTGCGATTCGTGAAGGTGGTCGTACAGTAGGTGCGGG
>NZ_VWRQ01000081.1 GCF_008635795.1 Paenibacillus tepidiphilus
CAATATCAGGCTACAGTAAAGCTCCACGGGGTCTTTCCGTCCTGTCGCGGGTAACCTGCATCTTCACAGGTACTATAATTTCACCGAGTCTCTCGTTGAGACAGTGCCCAGATCGTTGCGCCTTTCGTGCGGGTCGGAACTTACCCGACAAGGAATTTCGCTACCTTAGGACCGTTATTGTTACGGCCGCCGTTTACTGGGGCTTCAATTCGCACCTTCGCTTACGCTAAGCGCTCCTCTTAACCTTCCAGCACCGGGCAGGCGTCAGCCCCTATACTTCGCCTTACGGCTTCGCAGAGACCTGTGTTTTTGCTAAACAGTCGCCTGGGCCTATTCACTGCGGCTCTCTCGGGCTTGCACCCTAACAGAGCACCCCTTCTCCCGAAGTTACGGGGTCATTTTGCCGAGTTCCTTAACGAGAGTTCTCTCGATCACCTTAGGATTCTCTCCTCGCCTACCTGTGTCGGTTTGCGGTACGGGCACCTCTCACCTCGCTAGAGGCTTTTCTTGGCAGTGTGGAATCAGGAACTTCGCTACTATATTTCGCTCGCCATCACAGCTCAGCCAGATCGGA
>NZ_VWRQ01000082.1 GCF_008635795.1 Paenibacillus tepidiphilus
TCTCCAAAGCCGCGAATGACGCGTTCTGCAAATCGCTCGTTGTAGTCAATGACGTCGAGGTAGATGACCTTTTCAGCTGCGTCCATGTTCGTTAGACTGTTCATCGGCTTCAGTCGCTTGCGGATCTCCTTGTTCATTCGCTCTATCGGATTCGAGGTGTAGATGGCTTCCTTAATAAGTGCCGGGTACTTGTAGAACGTCAGCAAGGTGGGGAGTTGCTCTTCCCAGGACCGCATTTCTTTGGCGTACAGCTTGCTCCATTTCGCTTTCACGGTGTCAAAAGCCGCACGGGCCAACTCTTCATCGGCAGCGTTGTATACTGTCTTCAGGTCTTCAATGACTTCGGTCCGATGCTGAACCCGGATTTTCGGAAACGTGGAGCGGACTTTGTGGACCACACAATGCTGCACATCTGCCTTCGGGTAGACTTCTTTAAACGCTGCGTCCAGCCCAGGCAGACCGTCAAACACGCCTAGCAATACCTCCTGAGCTCCACGGTCATAGAGGTCTTTGAGCACTTCACGCCAGCCATTGGCACTTTCCTGGCCACCCACATAGAAGCCCA
>NZ_VWRQ01000083.1 GCF_008635795.1 Paenibacillus tepidiphilus
GCTTTCCGGATTCGATCCAGTGCTCCTTTGGCACTCCGCTTCGGACGAAATCCGAAGGATACTTCTTCGAAGTCTGCTTCAAAGATGGGTTCAATGACGAGTTTCGTTGCCATTTGTATGACTCGGTCGCGCACCGTGGGGATACCCAGCGGTCTTGGCTTCCCGTCTTTCTTTGGGATATAGTGCCGCCGCACGGGCTGCGGATGGTAGCTGCCTTCTTTTAGTTCTCGCTCGCATTCCTTAAGAAATCTTGTTTCTCCCTGTTCCTCAATATCTGCGAGCGTCACAGCATCTACTCCCGCAGCTCCCTTGTTCGCTTTCACCCGTTTCCAGGCTTCACACAGCACATCCCAGCGGTAAACTTTGTCGTACAAGGCATGGAATTTACGCTTATTGCTCTCCTTGGCCGCATGACCTAGCTTTTCTTGGAGTTCTTGAACTTTTTCTTTAGGTGTCGTTAGCCGATTGGCATTCACTCACTCGTACCTCCTCCAAAAGCATAAACAAAGCAGGGCTCCTTCCCTCCCTAAGGTTATGTTGTCCTTAGGTTCTTCGGTA
>NZ_VWRQ01000084.1 GCF_008635795.1 Paenibacillus tepidiphilus
GGAAGTCGAACTTGTCGCCAAGCACAAGTGCCAGGCGCTGGTAGACCTCCAGTTTACTCTGGTCTTCCTCGATCGCCTGCTTGAAATGGGATGCTTCCACCAGCCCTTCCACCATCTCGGTGGCGGTGACGAGCTGGTTGCAGACATTCGGGTTTTGATGGCCCATCAATTCACCCACGCGCTGACCGATGGTGCTTATCCCCTCGTCGAGGAATGCCATCAGACGGTTGAGCTGGCTGGCGATCTCGCCCACCTCGTCGGAAGTGTGCGGTTCGATCCGCCCTCTAAAAACGCCACCGACCGCCTGGGCCACCACATCCTTCACGGCGTTGGCGGTTTCAACCAGTGGTTGAAGCAACCGCCGCAACAAGAACAGCGCAAACAGGGCGGTGAGGAATATGAACAGTCCCAGCAGGGAAACGGTGGTAATGGCCTGTTGTTTTACATCATCCAGGGGGATGTCGATGGAGATGGCGCCGAGCACGGTTCCCTGACTGCCGGCATGGCATTGCATGCAGTTTGGCGTTCCCGTGTCG
>NZ_VWRQ01000085.1 GCF_008635795.1 Paenibacillus tepidiphilus
CTGCTGGCGGCCTATAACGTGTGGCTGCACAAATACACGGGGCAGACCGACATTGTGGTCGGGACGCCGGTGTCGGGACGGACGCATACCGATACGGAGCCCATGATCGGGATGTTCGTGAACACGCTGGCGCTGCGCAATGCCCCGTCCGGGGACAAGCGGTTTATAGCCTTCCTGCGCGAAGTGAAGGAGCAGACGCTGGCGGCATTCGAGCATCAGGATTATCCGTTCGAGGAACTGGTCGAGAAGCTGAACATGCGGCGCGATATGAGCCGTAACCCCTTGTTCGACACGATGCTGGTGCTGCAGAACATGGAGCAGGCGCGCTTTGGGCTGGCGGGAGTAGACGTTCGTCGGGTCGAGCTGGACCACCGGGCGACGAAGTTCGATCTGACGCTGAACATGTCGGAAGCCGAGAACAATCTTAACCTGACGCTGGAATACAGCAGTGCACTGTTTGGCGAGGAGACGGCCCGGCGGTACCTGCAGCACTTTGTACAGCTCTTGTCCCAAATCGGGGAGCAGCCGG
>NZ_VWRQ01000086.1 GCF_008635795.1 Paenibacillus tepidiphilus
GCTACAGCGCCTTGACCGAAACGGTATGATAAACCTGCTGTTACAGAGTGGATATCAGGAGCATATTGGAAGTCCACATCTTGTGTGCCTGAACGAACTAATGCTTTATTTAAGTTACCCGCTTTGTTTAAGTATTGGTATTCAACACGTGCCGCTAATTCAGGAAGAATTGCGTACTCAACACCTGCACCTAAAATAGTTGATGCTTTTAATTTGTGGAATTTTGTTGTTGATTCGTTAGTGTTTTCCGCACCATATTTTTTATAGTCATTACGAACAACCGCAATACCTACTTTACCGTAAACGTCTAAGTCAGGTAATACTTCGTAGCTTGGTTTTAACGCTAAGTTTAAACCGTGAGCAGAGTGTTTAACTGTACGGAATTCATCTACGTTACCACGTACGCGACCGTAGTAGTCATAGCCTAATTCAGCTGCTAAACCGAAGTTATTTTGGTTTAAAATTTGGTAACCGCCGAATACGCCGTAAGTTACTGAATTACGGTTGATACCATACTTACGTGTTTT
>NZ_VWRQ01000087.1 GCF_008635795.1 Paenibacillus tepidiphilus
ATTAAACGGTGTTCGTGCATTCTTACCAGGTTCATTAGTTGATACTCGTCCGGTTCGCGATTCTTTAAACTTAGAAGGTAAAGAATTAGAATTCAAAGTTATCAAACTCGATCAAAAACGTAACAACGTAGTTGTTTCTCGTCGTGCGGTAATCGAATCTGAAAGCAACCAAGATCGTGACGAAGTTTTAGCGAACTTAGTTGAAGGTTTTGTTGTAACCGGTACGGTTAAAAACTTAACGGATTACGGTGCATTCGTTGATTTAGGCGGTGTGGACGGTTTATTACATATCACTGATATGGCATGGAAACGTGTTAAACACCCAAGCGAAGTGGTTGCTGTAGGTCAAGAAGTAACTGTTAAAGTACTTAAATTTGACAAAGAGAAAACTCGTGTATCATTAGGCTTAAAACAATTAGGTCAAGATCCATGGGCTGCAATCGCTCAAAACCACCCGGTAAACAGCAAATTAACCGGTAAAGTAACTAACTTAACCGACTACGGTTGCTTCGTTGAAATTTTAG
>NZ_VWRQ01000088.1 GCF_008635795.1 Paenibacillus tepidiphilus
GCTTACAGCTCCCCGAGGCAGTTTCGTTGTTCGCCACGTCCTTCGTCGGCTCCTGGCGCCTAGGCATCCTCCGTGTGCTCTTAGTAGCTTAACCATGATTTTTTCTGAAGGAAAAATATCAAACCATAGGTTATCAACTTCTTCAGAATCCATCTTTAGCATCGCCATTAATATTAAACTTGTTTACACAAGTTCAGCTTAAAGGAATGTTCTAAAACGCAAATTCGTTTCGGTATCCAGTTTTCAAGGATCAAGTTGTAATTCATTAGATGAATTTTGTTGGTGGAGCCAAGCGGGATCGAACCGCTGACCTCCTGCTTGCAAGGCAGGCGCTCTCCCAGCTGAGCTATGGCCCCGCAAATTCCATCAAAACCGAACAAATGGAAACGCCATTTAAGATTTGAATGTTTCCGTTGCAGGAAACGATTCTCCATAGAAAGGAGGTGATCCAGCCGCACCTTCCGATACGGCTACCTTGTTACGACTTCACCCCAATCATCTACCCCACCTTCGGCG
>NZ_VWRQ01000089.1 GCF_008635795.1 Paenibacillus tepidiphilus
CGACTACGCCTTTCGGCCTCGCCTTAGGGGTCGACTCACCCTGCCCCGATTAACGTTGGACAGGAACCCTTGGTCTTCCGGCGAGCGGGCTTTTCACCCGCTTTATCGTTACTTATGTCAGCATTCGCACTTCTGATACCTCCAGCATGCCTCACAGCACACCTTCGCAGGCTTACAGAACGCTCCCCTACCCAACAACGCATAAGCGTCGCTGCCGCAGCTTCGGTGCATGGTTTAGCCCCGTTACATCTTCCGCGCAGGCCGACTCGACCAGTGAGCTATTACGCTTTCTTTAAATGATGGCTGCTTCTAAGCCAACATCCTGGCTGTCTGGGCCTTCCCACATCGTTTCCCACTTAACCATGACTTTGGGACCTTAGCTGGCGGTCTGGGTTGTTTCCCTCTTCACGACGGACGTTAGCACCCGCCGTGTGTCTCCCGTGATAACATTCTCCGGTATTCGCAGTTTGCATCGGGTTGGTAAGTCGGGATGACCCCCTTGCCGAAACAGTGCTC
>NZ_VWRQ01000009.1 GCF_008635795.1 Paenibacillus tepidiphilus
TCCCTACTGCTGCCTCCCGTAGGAGTCTGGGCCGTGTCTCAGTCCCAGTGTGGCCGTTCACCCTCTCAGGTCGGCTACGCATCGTCGCCTTGGTGAGCCGTTACCCCACCAACTAGCTAATGCGCCGCAGGCCCATCCCTTGATGACAGATTGCTCCGCCTTTCATTCTTCCGCCATGCAGCAGAAGAAATTATCCGGTATTAGCTACCGTTTCCGGTAGTTATCCCAGTCCAAGGGGCAGGTTGCCTACGTGTTACTCACCCGTCCGCCGCTAAGCTAATCAGGAGCAAGCTCCATCATAACTCCGCTCGACTTGCATGTATTAGGCACGCCGCCAGCGTTCGTCCTGAGCCAGGATCAAACTCTCCAATAAGGTTTTTTCAAGCGGTTACTTCATTCGAATTGCTTCGAGAAAATAACCATCCGAAAATCTATCGAATAAGCTGATAGCTCATTTTGAAACTGACGATTCATTAAATGAATCTATTACTTTTAAAGCGTTCCATTTGTTCAGTTTTCAAAGAACTTGCTTCCCGTCAATCAACTTTCGTTTTTTTTGAACAGGAATTAGAGTATATCATGTTGTGTTTCTTCTTGTCAACTTATTTCTTCTTCGCTTTATCAATTCAGCGTCGATGCCTCATAAGCACAAGAGCTAATATATCACGCTGAGCTCAGGTATGCAACACTTTTTTATCAAGACCCAATTTCAATGTATTACATGCCTTCTAGCCGCACAAATTGATTTCCATAATATCGAAGCTGTCGCTACAATAGAGGTTACACGGATAGTGGTTACATAGGATGTTATTTACACCCTGATTCCTTCTATTACTATTACGACTGTCCCGAAAGGAGATTATATGCAGAACGATTCTACTCCGGCTGCACAGCCGCTGAAATTGACAGGCGAGCAGCAGCGGAACAGTCAGCAGACTACGGTTTACCGGATTTTGCTGGCGATCAGCTTTGTGCATTTATTCAATGATTCCATCCAGGCCTTGATTCCGGCGATGTTTCCTATCCTTAAAGATAATCTCGTGCTCAGTTACGCCCAGATTGGCTGGATCTCTTTCGCGCTCAATATGACCTCTTCGGTAATTCAGCCGGTGATCGGCTATGCAGCGGACCGCAGGCCCCGCCCTATCCTGCTGCCGCTGGGCATGTGCTGTACTTTCCTCGGCGTGTTAATGCTGGCTTTTGCCGGGAATTATGTACTGGTCATCTTCTCGGTAATGCTTGTTGGCTTCGGCTCTGCCGCATTTCATCCGGAAGGCATGCGCGTGGCTCATATGGCCGCGGGTCAGCGCAAGGGCTTGTCCCAATCTATCTTTCAGGTAGGCGGTAACGCCGGACAATCACTCGGCCCCCTGTTAATGAAGTGGATCTTTATTCCTTTTGGGCAAATAGGGGCGCTTGGTTTCACAGTCATTGCTGCCGCCGGCATCGCGGTTCAGTCCTATGTGGCGAGATGGTACGCCCAGATGCTGAATGCGGGTTACAGCTTCAAGAGCAAATCATCCTCCCGTACAATGGATCCGGCCCGCCGCAAAAGCATATTGACCGCAACGGTAATCCTCGTCTTTATTGTATTCGTCCGTTCCTGGTACGGCGCTTCAATCGGCGGCTATTACTCTTTCTATTTGATAGACCGGTATGGTATCTCACTGGATCAGGCTCAGGTGTATATCTTTATGTACCTGGCTGCGGGGGCGGTTGGCACATTCTTCGGCGGACCGCTGGCCGACCGTTTCGGACGGCGCAATCTGATCCTGGCCTCTATGCTGGGGACTGTCCCTTTTGCGCTGGCGCTGCCTTTTGTCAATCCGTTCTGGGCGGCAGTACTTCTGATCATCTCCGGATTCATCCTGCTCTCAAGCTTTTCGGTAACCGTTATCTACGCCCAGATGCTGTACCCGGGCAAAATCGGCACCGTATCCGGCCTGATCACCGGTCTGGCGTTCGGGCTGGGCGGCATCGGATCTGTGGTCATTGGTGAACTGATCGACCGGATCGGTATCGTCACGGTGTTCGTGGCATGCGGGTTCCTTCCGCTGCTTGGCCTGCTTACTCTGCTGCTGCCGAATGACCGGAAGCTTGAGGAGTGGGCGGCTGAATAATATTGCCTGAGGATTCATCTTCTCTTCCGGGAGAGTGATGGATCCTTTTTTGTTGTATCCCGGACTTGTTACAGGAAGCTCTGCGATCCAATATCAAGCGGCTCTTTTCTAGGGTACAATTAATTAAAACTTGAACTATCTATAATGGCCCACGGGCAAGCAGGAGGGATAGGCTTGAAAAAGGCGCTTGCAACCATCCGGCGCGGATACGGGAAAAAGCTGGTGTCCATTCACAAATGGAATGCCTGGCTGGTGTTGTTTCTGGCTATAAGCGGCCTTGTGCTGATCGGAGGCTTCTGGCGGGAGGTACTGGGCGAAGGGCGGGTGTGGCTCAAATGGGCGCATATTGTCCTTGGGTTGGCACTGCTGGTCCCGGTCGTCTACTATTTGCTGCTCGCAGCCAAGCATTGGAAACGGCTGAAGGGTAAGCCGGCACAGAAAGCCAATGTGATCTTCGTGCTGGCCCTCCTGATTGGCTGGCTGCTGTCAGGCATTGTGCTGTGGCAATTCCGGCTGGCCGGGCCACGCGCGGCCAATACCGCCCTGATCATACACGATTTGCTGACCTGGGTCGGTCTTCCGGTCATCATCTATCATTCTGTAACGCGGGTCAAGTGGCTGAACCAGCCGCAGAAGCGTTCGGTCACGGCTGAGGCAATGTCCACGGAGGCGGGGGACAGATCGGCCAAACAGGAGCTGCCCAGCAGCGGCCCGCAGCCTATCTATACTCGGCGCGGTTTTATTAAGGTCGCCGTGGGGGCGGGACTGGCTGTTACCGTCGGCCCCACCTTTGTCCGTTGGGTCGGCAGGTCCCTGCAGCTGCCGGGCGCGGTGGATTACACGGCAGAGAATGCCAATGCGCTGCTCCCAGACCCCGTCCCTCTGGCAGATTCCTCTCCCCCGGTAGGCGGAGGAGCGGACGGATACTTCCGTGTATATACCGTGACGGATATCCCGGCGTTCGACAACTCCAACTGGTCGTTTACTGTCGATGGTCTCGTGGACAAACCGCTGCACTGGAATTGGGAGCAGTTCGTACAATTGCAGCGTGAAGTCCAGGTCAGCGACTTCCACTGCGTTACCGGCTGGTCGGTCTATAAGAATACCTGGGAGGGCATCCCGCTCTCCAGACTGATGGACATGGCCGGCGTGCGGCCTGAAGCGGTCATGGTCAAGCTCTACTCCGGCGACGGCGTCTATACCGATTCTCTGACGCTTCCGCAGGCGCGGATGGAGGATGTAATGGTGGCTGTCCTGCATGACGGCAAGCCGATCCCCAATCAGCTCGGCGGGCCGGTCCGTCTTGTCACGCCCCAGATGTATGCCTACAAGTCGGTGAAGTGGCTGAACCGGATCGAGCTGATTGCCGAGGATCACGTCGGCTATTGGGAGCAGCGCGGGTATGACAAGGATGCCTGGCTGCCCGGAGCCAAACGGGTGTAGAACAGGCTTCATAAAACGCCCTGTACAGGAACGGGCGGTAAAACCACCTGCACTGGAAGCTCTGTACCTGTACACGAGCAGTATCTGTAACGGGCTTTACCAAGATCCGCTTCCCGTTACAACCTTTGACATCACGGCCGCGAACAAGGCGGCGGCTTTGCCGCTGCCTTCGTACAATACATGCTCCTTGTCGGTGCGGTCGAAGCCCATCCAGACAGCCGCTGTCCAATCCGGCGTATAGCCGGCAAACCACAAATCCCGGTTAGCCTTGGCGGAGACACCGGGCAGGCCAGCCTGGGTGGTTCCGGTCTTCCCGGCCACGGGAACGGCCAGTCTCGCCTTCCTCCCCGTCCCTCCGTTCACCGCTTCGCGGAGCATTCGGGTCATGCTCTCCGCTGTCTGCGCCTTGATTACCCTTTGCGGTTCCGGCTCGTAGCGGTAGAGAAGCCGCCCATCCGCACCCGTAATGCTCCGCACGGTATGGGCTTCTTGATATATCCCGCCGCTGGCAAAAACACTGTAAGCCTGCGCCAGCTTCAAGGGCGATACTCCCTGGTGCAGCCCTCCGAGTGCAATGGACAAATGACTGTCCTCCGGCGGCAGCGCAATACCCAGCCTGGCCGCAAATTGCCGTGCCGGGGATATCCCCACCTGCTTCAGCAGCCACACGGCAGGGGCGTTGATCGACTCCCGGAGGGCCGTACGCATACTGACCTGTCCCCGGTAGACACCGTTCACGTTCTCCGGGCTGTAACCCCCGTATTTCTGCTTACGGTCCGGTAATATGCTGTCCGCTGTATACCGTCCGCTCTCCAGCGCCGGCCCATAGGCTATAATCGGCTTAAAAGCGGAGCCCGGCTGGCGTGCGTCAATAATGGCCCGGTTCAGGCTGCCTGTGGCTGCATCCCTGCCGCCGATCAGCGCAGCCACTTCACCGCTGTGCTGGTCTATAATGACCATCGCCGCCTCAACCCGGGCAGATGCACCGTCAGGCGGGAAATTGTCTGCGTTGCGGAAGGCCTGCTCCAGCGCTCCCTGTGCCTGGGCGTTCATGGCAGTCAGTATCCGGTAACCGCCGGTCTTCAGCTCTTCCGGAGTTATGCCGGTATGGCGGGCCGCTTCCTGGAGCGCCGCATCAATATAAGAAGCGCCTATGTAGCTGCTTTCACCAGCGGCCTTGGGCGGATGGTATTCTCCGCGGGCGGCCAGCGCCCGTTCCTGTGCAGTAATCAACCCCTGCTGCTCCATAATCCGCAGCACCAGCTCCTGCCTCGCGGAAGACACGGCATTATTCTCCGCAGGGTTGTAAATGGAGGGCCCCTTCGGGGTCGCTGCCAGAGCGGCAATCTGCCCTATATCAAGCTGCCGTAAATCCGTTACACCGAAATAGTATTCGGCAGCGGTTTTCACTCCGTACTGCCCCTGTCCCATATAGATCTGGTTCAGATATAGCTCCAGAATCTCATCCTTGGACAGCCTTCTCTCCAGCGTCAGCGCAATGGAGGCTTCATTCAGCTTCCGCAGCAGTGTCCGGCTCCGGTCCAGATACAGATTACGGGCCAACTGTTGGGTGATGCTGCTGCCGCCCTCCGTAATCTGCAAGTTGAGCGTGTTGCGGACAGCCGCGCGGGCAATTCCGGAATAATCGAGTCCGTTATGGGTGTAGAACCGCCGGTCCTCCACTGCCAGAACAGTCTGTATCAGCAGCTCCGGCATTTCGGTAAGACGGGCTATGCTGCGGTACCCCGATTCCGGCAGGCGGATTCTGCGCAGAACCGTTCCATCCGCGCCGAGAATGACGCTGGATTCCTGAAGAATCAGCCGGTCGGCGGCACGGTTCACAACCGTCTGCCCATAGGTATGGATGTATAACAGCAGCGCTAAGAACAGAAGCGCAGCAAGCACAGCCAGATCAAAGCCGATGTAGACCGCCCGTCCTGGAAACCTCCGGCGGAAGGCGGCTCCATGTCTGGCTCTCATGACTCCGCCAGCAGGCTTGCCAGGACCTGCTCCATACCCGCCGCTTCGTGCCGGAGCGCCTTCAACTGCTCCGCAGGCCAGCCCTCAAGAGACGCATTGTGCGTCAGAGTGTCCAGCATGCGCTGCAATGTCCGCAGCCGAAGAGCAAGCGTAAGCAGCTCTTCATGTCCGGGTCTCTCCACCCCTGCGGACTCCATGGCTGAAGGAGCTGCCGGGGCTGCAGCGGGCGGGAATGGTTCACGAGAATCCAGTATCCGCAGGTGTTCGGCGATCAACCCCAGCTCCCCGCCGGACATAACCTTCAGCTCCCGCAGTGAGCCGCGCTGCGCCAGATCCCCCGTCGCCTGCACGAGCGAACGGAGATCATCCGCCTGCTTCTGCGAACGCAGCAGAAAGAACAGCACAAACAGTCCGGCGAACAGCAGCAGTGCCACCGGCGTCCGCCCGATATGATTAATGATCCAGCGCAGCAGACGGATGGCCATAGCGGCAGAATCCGGCGTGTTACGTGCATACAGATAGCCTGCCGCTGAATGCAGGATCAGAATGGCGGCTCCGCTCAGCAGCAAGCTCCCTATGCAGATATAGAGATATACGGCGCGCACTGTGTATTTGTTGAACAACTCATTTCCTTTGTTAAACCAATTATTGCTTTTGAACAAGACAATCCCCTCCCGTTACCCGGACGCCGCTTCCGCCCGTAAGCAACAGGATACCTGTAAAATCTAAAGAATCCCCCGCAAACTTCTAAAGATCCTCTTAAGATTTCCCCATCTTAAGCCGGCGGCGGAATCAGCGGAAAGCGGGTAATGAAATCAGTGCGGCTGCTGTCGCTCTGCGCTGTAATGCTGCCCTGATGGCGTTCCACAATGCCTTTGGCAATGGCCAGACCCAGACCGGAACCGCCGGTATGCCGCGAACGCGAGCGTTCGGCTCGGTAGAACCTTTCGAAGATGAGCGGCAAGTCGCTCTCCGCAATCATCTCCCCAAAGTTGCTGATCCGCACAACGGCTTCCTCCTCCTCCCGGAGAAGGACAATCTCCAGTCTGCGGCCGTCTTGTCCGTAGCGGATCGCATTGGTAATCAAATTCTCATACGCACGCAGCAGCTCGAAGGGGGCTCCCTGAATCCAGAGCGCATCCGGGGTATCGTGAAGTTCATATACCATACCCGCCCGGGCCAGCTCTGTCACCGACTCCTCCGCCAGCTGCCGGATGAAGGCCTTCAGATCCAGCGGCTCGGCCACCAGCGGCTGCCCGCCGCTGTTCACCCGGGTGTATTCGAACAGGTCGTCGATCAGCTTGCGCAGGACCAGTGTTTTTTGATAGGCAATGGCGACATAATAGCGCAGCTCCGTCTCCTCCCGGCAGCGGTCCTGCTCGATATATTCCAGATACCCCAGCATTGAGGTCAGCGGTGTGCGCAAATCGTGGGAGACCCCGGTGATAAGGTCGTTTTTGGCCTGGACGGCCTTTCGTTCCTCCAGCAGGGATTGCTTCAGCCGCTCAGACATGATATTGATATTCTCCGCCAGTACCCCGAGCTCGTCGCCGGTTCTGACCGCGATCGGCTGGAATTCCCCCAGCTTCGTTATCTGCTGGATGCCGCGGGTAATTTCCTCAAGGTAGGAAACGATTTTGCGCGTATAGAGAAAAAAGAACAGCACAAAGCTGGCAATACCCACCGCCGCCATCACCGGTAGAGACCCGATATGAATGACGATCCATTTCAGCACCGGTGCTGCGGGCGACGCCGGATTGTTAAGCAGCAGAAAACTGGCTAGCCGGTAGCCTCCCAGGAGGATGACGGCACCGGTCATCATACTTAAAATAAACGCCCAGATGAACTTCCAGCGTACGGTATTTATATATTTGACACTCATCTGCTCACCTCCGCCTTAATAAGGCCCGTCCAATTTATAACCGACGCCCCAGACGGTCTGAATATAGCGGGGCTGCTTGGGTTCCGGCTCGATTTTCTCGCGGAGGTTGCGGATATGCACCATTACGGTGCTTCCCCCGTCCAGAAAGGGCTCATTCCAGATATTCCGGTAGATCTGCTCCATGCTCAGCACCTGCCCCTGATGACGTGCCAGCAGCTCCAGAATGGAGAACTCGCGCGGAGTGAGCTTGACCTTCCGTCCGCCGGCACTCACCTCATGCTTCAATATATCAATTACCAGATCATCAAACACCAGCTCGTTCTCACTGCTCTTCGCCGTCGTATCCTTATTCAGCCGGTGATAGCGCCGCAGCTGGGACTTGACCCGCGCTACCAGCTCCAGCGGATTAAACGGCTTGCCGACATAATCATCCGCCCCGATGCTGAGCCCGGCGATCTTGTCCATATCGGTATTTTTGGCGGAGAGCATAATGATCGGCATGTTCCGCTCCTCGCGGATCCGCATACAGGCGGCAATCCCGTCGAGGTTCGGCATCATCACATCCATAATAATCAGGTCTACCGTCTCCTGCTCCAGGCAGGCCAAGGCTTCCATTCCGTCAAAAGCCTTCAGCAGCCGGTAGCCCTCGTTGCTTAAATAGATCTCCAGCAGGTTCACGATCTCACGTTCATCATCCACCAGCAGTATCGTTTCTTGTCTCACAGTCAGCAATCCTTTCCTGATCCGGGTTCAGTTAGCACTGCCTCTATCATACTATGAGAAGCTGCCCGAACGAAAAAGCAAAAAGCCTGCGTGACCGGACACATGTCCCGGACCAACACAGGCTTATGGCATACTGACAGAGGATTACAGGCTCTTGAAGGAGGCGTCATAGAGCCGGAACATTGTTTTGTAGCCGGATTCGTCGATCTTGATGCCGACATCCAGGCGTCCGCTGATCTCCAGCGCACCGGAGGTATAGCGGAGCTTGCTGCCTTCCGGCACAAATACGATCATGATTTTGTTCCAGTAGGTCTCGTCGCCGTTGTCGAACGGACATTCTGCTCCCGGCTCCGGAATCAGCAGGAACCAGTTCTTCTCGAACGACAGCACCTCGCCCATGAAGCCTTTAATGGTCACCTTGCTGCCGCTCAGATCCCAGAACTCCTCCGAAGGCCGGGTCTGGTCGTCGCCGTCAAAGAAGCCGTCCCAGCCGATCAATGTATTGCCGGCTGGCGCCTTGTCCGCGGGCGCGGGCGGTTTCGCGCTTGCGGCTTGGGTGGCCGCCGGACTTGGCGCGGCGGCAGCTTCGGTGGCCCCCGGCGTCGCTGAGCCGGGGGCGGCGCTTGCAGCGGCTGCAGGCGCCGCTGCGGGCTTCGGTGCGGCAGCGGTGCTGGCCGCTGCCGCGCTGCCCGGCGGGCGCTCCCCCGCCGGGGAGGCCTGCGGCGCAGCCGGCGCGGTGCCCGGCTGGCCGGAGGCGGCCGGTGCCGGCGCGGCACTGCGCGGCGCCGGGGAAACGGCAGCGGCGGCCTCCGCTGCTGGCGGCGACGCTGCTGGCGGCGACGCTGCCGCCGAGGCCGGCCCGCCGGCAGGCGCAGCGGCCGTGGCGGCATTGCCGGTAGCCGACGGCAGCGCACCTTCGGCTGCCGGCTGGCTTGCTTCCGCAGCGGCAGCTGCCGTGGCTGAAGCTTCCGCCGGTGTGCCATTGCCGGCAGCCGCAGCGAAGGATTCTCCGCCGGCGGAGTCTTGGTCTTGTCCGCAAGCCCCAAGCATCAGCATGGCAATAAGCACTCCTGTCAGCGGCCATAACCTGCTCTGTACTGTTCTCAACGTGGTGTACCTCCTAAGATTTGAACAACGCAAGCGGATGCTGGCGGTACATCCGGAAAGCCGGCCCGAGCGAAGACAGCAGTCCAATCGCCAGCGCGCCCAGAATAATGAGCACATGCTCCGAAGTGAAATGAAAAGGCTGAATCTGGATGCCGGCCTGTGCAAATAAAGCATCCTTGAGCATAGCTGCACCTGCATGTCCCAGCACAAGACCGGCAAGTAGTCCTGCAGCCGTTACCAATATGCCCTCGCTGGTCAGCGTCAGCCAGACATAGGCCCGGGATTTACCGAGCAGGCGGAGCAGGCCCACGTCCTTGGTCCGTTCTCCGGCTGCCGCAATTAATGAGAGCAGGATCGCAACTGCTGCCAGCAGCACGCAGATGGCCGTTAGCACGCCAACCAGCTTAGAGCCCTGGTCTACGGCGTTCAGCACATCGCCTACGGCATGGCTCGTATAGACGGCCTGTACACCATTCTCTCCGTCCAGCGCCTCTTTCAGCGCATGGGCGCCCAGCAGGCTGGCGGGCTTCACCAGGACCGCCGTAATTTCGCGCTCTTCGGGCGTCAGCCCGTGCACCGCCCAGGCGTAGTCGGTCGTTGTAAACACCGCGCGGTCATCGGGCGTATGCAGCTCAGGCAGAATGCCGGCTACCGTATACCGGAAGCTCTCATGGGCATGCGCCTCCTCCGTTCCGCCGGCTGCGTGTGCATCTCCATCTTCTCCAGCTCCGGAAGTCTGCTCTTCTCCATGCCCCCCGGCTGCACTTTCATGCTGGTCTTCATGCTCCTCTGCTCCGCCGCCGTGTACATCATCATGATCATCGTCATGATGATCTTCATGGCCTTCCTCCTGCACCAGCCCATGCGCTCCGGCAAAGGTATCCCCTACCTGAAGCCCCAGTGTTCTGGCGACATAGGCGCCGACAATCGTCTCACCGGTAGAAGCATACATCGCACCTTCCTGCAGACGTCCGCCGTCATAACGGACAGCAAAGTATCCGGGGTCGATGCCGACAATCGGAAACCCTTTATAGTTGTCTCCGGCCGTCATCGCATAGGCCTGATCGACACCGGCATCCGCCTGGGCCTGCTCCAGCACCGCAAGCGGGATATTGCCGGTCGGAGCGCCGACATGATAGAACGTGTTCAGCACGAGCTGGGTCTCGCTGCCCGCTGCCCCGATGACCAGATCGAAGGGACCGTAGCCCCGCTTGGCTCCTTCCTCGACACTCTCCCTGGACAACGACAGCAGTACGATAAAAGCGACCGTCACGGCGACTGCCCCCACCGTCAGCAAGGACAGAAAGCGCCGGTGCCAAATGTTGCGCAGTGTCAAGTGGAATAAGCTCATACAATCCCTTCTTTCCGCTGCTCCGCTCCGGGCGGCCTGCCTTGCGGCTTCTCGCGGCGGACACGGTTAATGTCCTGAATGTTCAGCCGCCGGGGAAAGCGGGCCGCCATATTCAAGTCGTGGGTGACCACAATCAGCGTATGCCCCTGTGCGATGCTCAAATTCAGCAGCAGAGAGGAGATTTCATCTGCGGTCTCCCAGTCCAGGCTGCCGGTGGGCTCATCGGCCAGCACCAGCGCGGGATGGTTGACCAGTGCGCGCACAATTGCCACCCGCTGCTGCTGGCCGCGGGAGAGCTGGGAAGGCAGATGCCCGCCGCGCTCGCTTAAACCTACCCGCTCCAGCCAATCGTCCACAAGCTGCCGCCGCTGCTTGTGGGCAAGCGGGGTGGTCAGGGCAATCTCTACATTCTGCCTGGCCGTCAGCGCAGGAATGAGATGGAATTCCTGCAGCACATACCCGATATGGGCGGCGCGGAACCGGTCCCGCGCCGCCTCCTTCATGTGCTGCAGCGGTGTCCCGTCCACCTGGATGCTGCCGCTGTCCGGCTGCAGAATGCCGCTGACCAGATGCAGCAGCGTGCTTTTGCCGGAGCCGCTCGGTCCGGTGATCGCTACCTGTTCCCCGCGCTCTACACGCCACTCTGGAATATCAAGAATGGGCACCGTTCTTCCGTCTACGCGAAAATGCTTGTTCAGCTCATGAATCTGGAGCAAGGCCTGCCACTCCTATCTCAGTGAAATCCGTTCGGAGAGCGAATCCCATTTCAAAGTCGTGCCCTTCAACTGGCTGAATGCGCCAAGCGGCAGATACAGCACGCCGTTATCTACATCCACGGTGTAGGATGCAGCTTTGCCGTTAAAGGTTGCCGTACCGGCTGTAAGGTTAACGTTCAGCGTATTTTTTTGCAGCGTCAGTTTCGCAGTGGTGGCATTGCCTGTGTACGAGCCGCCAAGCGCTTTAACCAGTGCGGATGCAGGATAGAGCACTTCGTTGTCGCGGCTGATTTTAAATTTCGGATACACATATTTCGATTGCAGCTCACTGGAACGCTTATTCAAATCAAGGCCGAGTGTAGCAGCGCCCGCTTTGGCAATCTGCGTATTGTCCACCTGCCCTCTGACCTGATCGGCAATCGGACCGTACGCCCAGATCCCAACATCCACAGCCGAATGGCCATGTCCTGACCAGCCGACCAACAGACGCTTGGATACCACGGCATTATAGGCTCCCTCACGCTTATAGGAGGAGCCGTCGCCCGCCATAATTTGCGCCACTTCTTCGTCGGTCAGATCGGTAATCCACGTATTCTGGGTCACGATGCTGCGGATTTCCTCGGCAGTCTGGGCGGCTTCCAGCGAGGCGGCGATACTTTCCGAGGAATGCTTCTGCTTATCCCACAGATCGATATTGATTTCATAGATATTGTCGCGGGAGAGCGACAGACCGCCTGTCTCGTGGTCGGCTGTAACGACTACAGAGGTATTGCCGTCTTTTTTGGCGAAATCAATGGCTGTCTTAAAGGCCGCGTCGAAGTCGAGCGCTTCCTGCACCAGTGTCGGCAGATCGTTGGCATGACCCGCATGGTCGATGCGTCCGCCTTCAATCATGATCACAAAGCCGTCTTTGTCTGCGGACAGGATATTCAGCGCTTTAGCGGTCATTTGCGACAGGCTGGGAATTTCCGCTGTACGGTCAGGTACATAGGCCACATGGGAGCTGCCGAAGAGGCCGAGCACCTTGTCATTCTTGGAGGTCAGTTTACTCAGTGCACTGGTGTTCTCCACGACGATATAGCCTTTGGCGGTAAAATCGCCCAGAATGTTCTTGTCCGAGCGTTTGCCCTTCTCATCCTTGGTGACAAAGAACTGCTTGCCCCCGCCCATCAGCACATCGACGCCGCTCTCCAAATACTGTGATGCAATGGCTGCCTCATTGTCGCGGCTGCGGACATGGGATGCATATACTGCCGGAGTGGCATGCGTAATCCGCGCCGTTGTAACGAGTCCTGTCGCCTTACCGGTGCTTTCAGCCGCTTCGATAATCGAAGCAAACGGCTTCGACACATCCTCATTGGAGACGCTGATGCCGGCATTGTACGTCTTGTGGCCTGTGGCAAAAGCAGTGCCCGCCGACGCGGAGTCCGTGACGATTCCCGATACTACCGTTCCGCCGTCTTCGCCGCGGTCCGCATATGTAGTAGCTTGTCCCACATAGTAGGGGTCCAGGTTCAAGTGACTGATATTCTTGGTGTACTGCTGATAGTATCTCGCTGCAGAAATCTGCGCCGGACCCATGCCGTCGCCGATCAGTACAATCAGGTTTTTGGATTTCGCCTTAGCCGCTCCCCCGGCCGTATTACTGCTCTGTGCCGCCGTTGCCAGTGTTGCCCCGGAGACGACAGCTGCCGCCAAACCTCCAATTACCATACCCCTCATTAACTTGTTCATGGTATTCCCCTTCCTTGTAATGGATATCTTCACCAATTCTACATGAGGAAGGTTATGGAATTGTCAAAATAAGTTAAGGGTTGTATTAAATCCTTCATGGCGCTAAGGTGGATTGGTAGCTACCATTGGAGAGACGTCATTCAATACGAGGAATCCGGGAAGACTGTGCCGAATTGCCGAATAGTTGAAAGAGATTACGAGAGTCAGACCAATTACACCTATGATTCTGAACTGTCTTAATGGAGGGAAATACGCATGGAAGTTTCATTATGTAAAGCCGACGTAAGCGAGGCGGCACTTATTCACGAAATGCAGGTCAGAGCCTTTATGCCTTTACTCGAAAAATACCAGGATTTCGAGACAAGCCCTGCGAATGAGTCCGTAGAACGGGTGAGCGCGCGCATCAGTCAGCCACTGTCCGATTATTACATTATTAAGTATGGCGAGGCAGCGGTCGGCGGAGTCCGGGTCGTGCAAAAGGAAAACCACCTGCATTGGGTCAGCCCGGTATTTATATTGCCTGAGTACCAGGGCCACGGCATTGCCCAAAGCGTTTTTGCAATCCTTGAGCAGATCTATCCCGATGCCCGGCTGTGGGGGCTGGCTACCATCCTCCAGGAGGAACGGAATTGTTACCTGTATGAGAAGCTGGGCTATGTACGAACAGGAGAGCCCAAAGCCATCAATGATAAATTGACTATCGTAGTGTATGAGAAACATCTCCAGGGGTAGAGCTTATAAACGCCTATATTATAAAAAAGCCCTGTGGGCCTCGCCGTTAAGCGAATGTCCCACAGGGCTTTCGTATGCAGAGAGTTGGGCCTCCATCAAGCCAATTCGGCTGTAAGGCTGCCCTTCTCCTGTTCTTATAGCTCATTGCTCATTGCTCAGTGTTCAGCTTTCCAGCAGCCGCAGCAGCTCATCTTCGTCGTCGATGACGGTGATGCCAAGCTGCTGCGCCTTGGCCAGCTTGCTGCCCGCCTTCTCCCCGGCGATGACCAGATCCGTCTTCTTGGAGACGCTGCCGGACACCTTGGCCCCCAGCGCTTCCAGCCGCTCGGCTGCCTCATCCCGGGTAAGCTTGTGCAGCGTACCGGTCAGAACAACGGTCTTGCCGCTGAAGAAGGAATCTGTGCTGACCTGGCGCGGCGCCTCCGGCTCTTTAGGCTGCACACCCAGCTCCAGCAGACGGTTGATTCCCGTTACGATGAACGGGTCGGCGAAGTAGCTGACGATGCTCTCAGCGACAATGCCGCCGACATCGGGCAATCCGGTCAGTTCCTCCACGGTGGCGTTCATCACTGCGTCAAGGCTGCGGAAATGATCGGCCAGCATCCGGGTGGTCGCCTTGCCGGTATTCGGGATACCAAGGGCGTACAGGAAGGAGGCGAGGTCGCGCCCCTTGCTCTCCTCAAGCGCCTTGAGCAGATTGTCGGCCTTTTTCTCACCGAAGCGTTCCAGCTTCACAAGCTGCTCCAGCTTCAGCTCATACAGATCCGCCGGCTCACGGACATTCAGTTCCTCGTACAGCTGTCCGGCCGTCTTGTCGCTGAAGGTCTCGATGTCCATGGCGTCGCGGGACGCGTAATGGGTGATCCGCGAAATAATCTGCGGCTTGCAGTTCAGCTTGTTGTTGCAAAAGAGATGGGCGCCGCGCATTTCCAGCGGGAAACCGCATGCCGGACAATCAACCGGATAGATAATCTCGCCGCCGTCACTCTCTTCCGTAACCTTGCCGAGGATCTCCGGAATGACATCGTTAGAGCGGCGGATGAAGACCCGCGTGCCCAGGGCAAACTTCAGATTCTTGCGTTCGATATCGCCGACGTTGTTGAGCGTGCAGTTTTGCACGGTAACCCCAGCCAATTCCACCGCCTCCACACGGGCGAGCGGGGTGACCTTGCCCGTACGGCCCACATTCCAGCTGACCGACTCCAGGATCGTTGTCGTCTCTTCAGCCTCGAATTTGTAAGCTACCGCCCAGCGCGGGAATTTATCGGTATAGCCAAGCACCTCACGGATGCGGAAATCGGTGACCTTGATAACGGCCCCGTCGATCAGGTAGTCCAGACTGGCCCGCTTCTCTTCGATCTCCGCGAGCTGCTCGGTCACATCATCGAAGTTCTCGAAATAGGTCAGGTATGGATTTACCTTGAACTGGTTGGTCCGCAGGAAATTCATCATTTCCTGATGATCGGCAAACTGCGTGCCTTCCGCATACCCCACATTGTAAAAGTAGGCGTTCAGCCTGCGCTCGGCCGTTAGCTTCGGATTCAAATTCCGCAGCGCTCCGGCCGCACCGTTGCGCGCATTCTTCAGCGGCTCTGCCGCGCGGGTATTGTAGTCTGCCAGCACGGACAAATTCATAATCCCCTCGCCCTGCACTTCGATCAGTCCGTCCTTGAACGGAATGGTCAGCGGCACGGACTTGATCGTCTTCACCTGGGCCAGAATTCCCTCGCCGACTACGCCATTGCCGCGCGTAGCCGCCTGTACCAGCTTGCCGCCCTCATAGGTAAGATTAAGCGTCAGGCCGTCGAACTTCAGCTCCACCGCATAGCAGGGCGCAGGCAGCGGCCGCTCCGGATTCTTGGTGTTGTAGTCATTCACCAGCTTAAGCACCCGTGTGTTCCAGCTGCGAAGCTGCTCAATATTTTGCGCTTTATCCAGACTCCACAGCGGCGCCAGATGCCGGTGCGGTGTGAAGCCCTTCAGCAGCTCCCCGCCTACCCGCTGGGTCGGCGAATCGGGCAAAGCAATCCCGCTTTGTGTCTCCAGGGCCAGCAGCTTATCATAGAGAACGTCATATTCCTTGTCGCTGACCAGCGGCGCGTCGAGCGTATAGTAATGATAGTTGTATTTATTCAGCTCGGCGACGAGCTCTTCCATGGTATGCATTTGATCCATCCGGGCAGATCCCTCCGTATCGGGGTTAAAGTACCGCTTCTTAGTATCTTTATATTCCATAATCGCATTCGTTAACCGTATGCGGTTATCCTGCGGCTTATTCTGCCGATTATTCGACCTTCGTAATCGGTGCGAACCCGGCCAGCAGGCGCTTCACGCCTGTCGGCGCCGGAAAAGCAATCTGCAGCTCCGTATCGTTTCCACTGCCCTTCACGGCCACAATGGTGCCGATGCCCCATTTGCCGTGGGACACCTTGTCGCCGGCCTTGAAGCCGTCCGGCGACACCGCTCCCGGAGCGCGCATTGCGGCTCCGGTCGTCACGGTCACGCGGCCCGCTGACGGGGCCGCGGAGGCTGTGCTGCCGCCGCTTGCTGCTGCGGCGGCTCCGCCAGTTGCGGCAGCGCCTGTGCGGCTGCCGAAGTTGCTGCGGCTGCCGCTGCCGAAGCCGCGGCTGCCGTAGGCTCCGCCGGCGTCAATGCCGCGCCGGAAGCGGTCGCCCCCGGAGCCGGTATCTTCCCTCAGCTCCTCGGGAATCTCCTCCAGGAAGCGGGACGGCGCATTCGCGGTCGTCCGCCCGAACAGCGTGCGGCTGCGCGCGCAGCTGAGGAACAGCTGCTTCTCCGCACGCGTAATGCCCACATACGCCAGCCGGCGTTCTTCTTCCAGCTCCTGATCGTCCTGGAAAGCCCGGCTGTGCGGGAAGACCCCTTCCTCCATGCCGATGATGAAGACAACCGGGAACTCCAGGCCCTTGGCGCTGTGCATCGTCATCAGTACAACAGCATCGCTGCGCTCTTCCTCGTCATCGTTCACGCTGTCGATATCGGCAATCAGCGCAAGATCCGTCAGGAAGGACACGAGCGACTTGTCGTCGTTGTTCTTCTCAAATTCCATCGTTACGGACAGGAACTCGTCGATGTTCTCCAGCCGCGCGCGCGATTCCAGCGTGTTCTCGTTCTGCAGCTCCAGGCGGTACTGCGACATCTCGAGCACCTTCTCCGTTAACTCCGTTACGGACAGGAACTCCACCATCCGGTGCAGCGCCTCGATCATATCGTAGAACTCGACCAGGGCGTTACGCGTCTTCCCGGCAAAGCCCAGATCATCGACAGTCTCCAGCACCCGGAAGATGGATACGCCGCGTTCGCCCGCAGCTGCAGCCAGCTTGGCAACGGTCGTATCGCCAATCCCCCGCTTCGGCACGTTGATAATACGCACCAGGCTGATATCGTCGTCGGGATTGGAGAGCAGGCGCAGATAAGCCAGCAGGTCCTTGATTTCCTTACGGTCATAGAACTTAATGCCGCCGACAATTTGGTACGGGATATCAGATTTAATCAGAATTTCTTCTATAACACGGGACTGGGCGTTCGTGCGGTACAGAATGGCGTGATTCTGGTAGGCCTGGCCCTGCTTTACATTCTTGCTGATCTCTCCGGTGATGAAATAGCCTTCATCATGTTCCGTATCCCCGCGGTATACCTTGATCTTCTCGCCCTCGGCAGAATCCGTCCAGAGCTTCTTCGGCTTACGCCCGGAGTTGCGGGCAATTACGCCGTTGGCGGCATTCAGTATGTTGGAAGTCGAGCGGTAGTTCTGCTCCAGCAGAATTGTCTTCGCTTCAGGATAATCCTCTTCGAAATTGAGAATGTTCGAAATATCGGCGCCACGCCAGCGGTAGATTGACTGGTCACTGTCGCCGACGACGCATATCCGGTGATGGCCGTCCGCCAGCATCTGGCAGAGCATATACTGCGCCCGGTTAGTATCCTGATACTCATCGACGTGAATATACTTGAATTTCTTTTGGTAGAAATCAAGCACTTCCGGCACAGTCTTGAACAGCTCGATCGTCTTCATAATAAGATCGTCGAAATCGAGCGAGTTGTTGCTCTTCAGCCGCTTCTGGTACATCGTATACACCTTGGCGACGATACCTTCGAAATAATCGCCGATCTTCTGCTCGTATTGCGCCGGAGTCACCAGTTCATTCTTGGCGGTGCTGATCATCGCCTGTACGGCTTTAGGCTCGAATTTCTTGGTATCAATATTCTGATCCTTCATGCAGTTTCGGATGACAGACAGCTGGTCCGCTGAATCCAGAATCGAGAAATTGGAGGTGAAGCCAATCCGCTCAATATCCTTGCGCAGAATGCGTACGCACATCGAGTGGAATGTCGAGACCCAGATGTCACGGCCTTCCGGACCCACCAGCTTGGAGACACGGTCCTGCATTTCGCGTGCCGCTTTATTGGTAAAGGTAATCGCCAGGATAGCCCATGGCGGCGCCTTGCGGGTGGCTATAAGATAAGCGATCCGGTGTGTCAGTACCCGGGTCTTGCCGCTGCCTGCACCGGCCATAATCAGAAGGGGGCCCTCCGTTGTTTCGACCGCCTGCCGCTGCGGGGGATTCAACCGGCTTATGGCGTCATGTATGTTAACAAGCTGCATGGTAAACATGCTCCTTTCTGCAAATAAACCTTTATTAAATTGAACTAATTTATTCTATATCGGATTTGCCGTGACTCCAAAGAATGTTTGGACCTCCGGCCGCTGTTGTCTGAAGATTTCTTTAATTGTAGCCGCTATTCGCGGTAGAAATCCGCAGACAAAGGCGGGCGCTATCGCTCCTCCAGTTCCAAACTTCTCCTCCGCCACTTCTTCCTTTAAGATTATTTACAAGTCCAATTTATAAAGTTTCTTTTATTTAATCAACAGCAAGCTTCACCGTATTCTTCACGGCCTCAACCGTAGCCAGCCCCTGCTGCACATCGCTGTATATAATGTTGCCGACCACGACCGTATCGCACAGAGCGGCCGCTTGCTTAGCTTCAGTCTCACTCTTAATGCCGCCTCCGTAGAAGAGCTGGCTGCACTCAACCACTTCCCTAACCGTGCGTACGGTTTCCATATCGCCGAAGGTACCGCTGTATTCCAGGTACACTACCGGCAGCTGCATCAGCTTGTCCGCTATCTGCGCATAGGCAGCCGTCTCCTCGGCGTTCAGCGCGCAGTCCGCTCCCGTCAGTCTGGCCACGGAGGAATCGGCGTTCAGCACGATATAACCCTCTGTCAGCAGCAGATCCCAGGGAATCAGGCTTCCATAGCGCTCAATCGCCTTGCGGTGCTGTCCGAGAACCCAGGCGGTATCAGCGGTGTTCAGCACCATCGGAATCATATACAGGTCAAAGCCCGGGACCGCCGCCGCCAGATCGGATACCTCCAGCGCGCATGGGAGCCCGTAGGGGCGTAGCCTGTGCAGCAGATCCTGCGTATTCCTGTACGTCACACCGGTAGAGCCGCCCACCAGAATGGCGTCGGTTCCGGAGCCGCAGACGAGCGCGAGCTCCGCTTCGCCGAGCTCCCGATCCGGGTCGAGCTTAAATACATGCCGCCAGGGCTTGATCAGTTGCCGCATTTCGTTCATGGCCGTCCATCCTCATTCATTAATTCACAGCCTGCAGGCCGTACTCGCAGGCCCCAAAACCGTAACTCTAGCATATGCCAGCGGCAAGGGGGTGTCAATTTATCGGGCAGAAAAAATGCGAACATTTTTTCGCTTTTTTATATTCACATACAGTGTATTTGGAGCCCAGCAAAATCACAGAATAAGCTACAGAGATGCACTTCACTTTGTGGGGATATAAATCGGGGCCCCCGCACAGTATTCGGATAACGCTACAGCGTTTCGCTTCACTTTGTGGGGCATCTGTGGGGGTCCCCGCAAAGTACCCGGAATACGCTACAGAGATGCACTTCACTTTGTGGGGTTATAAATCGGGGCCCCCGCAAAGTACTCGGAATAAGCTACAGAGGATCGCTTCACTTTGTGGGGATATTCAGCGTATACCCGGGTAACCTGCAAGCTCATCCTCCGGCACAAAATCGGTATAAAACCCGTCTACCCCAAGCCGCGACAGCTTGACAATCTCCTTCTGATCGTTGACCGTATGCACATAGATCCGGGCACCGGCCTGCTTAAGCTGGCGCACGAAGCTTTTGCTGGCTTTAGTGACAGGCATCGTGATGTCTACGCCGGTCTCTTTTACAAAATCAACAACCTGTTCCTCACTGTCCCGCGACTGATAAAGCGTATATATAATTTCGGGAAACTCATGCACCTTGTTCACCATATCCAGCATATCCCGGCTGTAAATCTGCGGCACAATACGCGCCAGCAGTGCAGGATCACGGCTCTCCGCGGCTTCCACAATCAGCTCAAACTGCCGGGTCACCAGCTCCGGCTTCAGCTCCTTCGTATCCGTGACTATATAGGCGTCGGGGTAGGCCCCCAGCAAATCCATGAGCTTATCAATATCGACCGGCGAGTATAAATCCAGAATCGGACTGTCCATAAAATCACTGTAGGTCAGAACGGCCCCCTGCTTAGCCGCAGGAAGGACCGTCAGCTGGCCCAGCAGCTTGCTCATGTTACCGGTCCACTCATGGCGGGCAACCAGCTTGTCATCGGCGCTCAGCAGCAAATCCGCTTCAAACACCCGGGTTCCCATCTCATAATTGGCGATAAACGCTTCATAGCTGTTCGTGTAGGTGTATCCGTTAATGCCGCCCAAAGCATGGGCAATCACTTTGTATGCAGCAAACCCGGTCTCCGGCTCTTTCCTGCCGCTCAGGGCGAAGACAAACAGCAGCGCTATTGCACATATCATCATCACGACGGCCAGCATTCTTTTTTTCATATCTGCAGATTCCTTTACACAGTTGGTAGTAGAAAAAGAAAAAACGGCTGTGCCCTTGTTCAAGGTTGGCAACCGTTTGGATGAATGAGTTCAATACGCATTTTTGAAGCCGTTGCGGATGGTCTTGAAGATGATCCGGATATCAAACAGCAGCGACCAATTCTCGATATAGAATATATCGTGCTTGATCCGCTCCTCGATTGAAGTGTCGCCGCGCAGCCCGTTGCTCTGCGCCCAGCCGGTAATCCCCGGCCGCACGTGATGCTTGACCATATATTTGGGGATCTCTTCACGGAACTGCTGCACATAAAAGGGACGCTCCGGACGGGGACCCACCACGCTCATCTGGCCAAACAGTACATTAAAGAACTGCGGCAGCTCATCAAGACTGGTGCGGCGGATAAAGCTGCCAAACCGGGTGCGGCGCGGGTCCTGCGGCGTGCTCCAGCCGGTGTCCTCTTCGCCGTCCTGCTGCATCCGCATAGAGCGGAATTTATACATCATGAAATTATGACGGTTCAGGCCGACCCGCTCCTGTTTGAAAATAATCGGACCCGGAGAGGTCAGACGCACACCAAGCGCGACCAGCAGCATCACCGGTGACATCATAATAATTGCAAATAAGGAGAAAATAATATCGAACGCCCGCTTGGCGACTTTGTTGCCCGTCATATCCAGCGGAATATCGCGTACATTAATCATCGGCATTCCGGCGAAGTTATCGAAGTACGGCCGGGCCGGCAGATAGTCGAAAAAGTCGGGAATAATCAGCGTGCGCACACCGGCTTTCTCACAAGCAGCGATAATCGCCGGATACTTGGAGTGTGCGTCGAGCGGAAGTGCCAGAATGACCTCATCCACCGGCAGCATCTCCAGCATTCCTTCCAGCTCATCAACCTTGCCGAGAATCGGCTTGTAACGCTGCGCCTCAATTCCGTCCCACCTATGATAGTCATCCAGGAAGCCGATCGTTTCGTATCCCAGCTCCGGATACTGCACCAGATTGTTGTAGAACCGCTTGCCGAGTGTGCCCGCCCCGATGATCAGCACGAACTGGCGGTTGTAGCCTTTTTGGCGGAGTGATTTCAGCATCTTCTTCAGCACATAACGGTACAGCATGATGGACAGGACATTGAAGCCCATATAGATGGCCAGGTATTGGCGGGAAACGTCGATTTCCTTCAGGAAGAACATCAGACCGAGCAGAATAAAGATCGCCATGATGTGTACCTGGAATATTTTTAGAAACTCATCAACGAACCGCTTCTTGCGTTTAGGCAGGTACAGCGAAAGCAAGAATCCGATCATTACGGCTATAGCACCGTAGAGTAAGCTCCAGTATGCATACGATTCAACGGGCAGCGTGTTATAGGACTCCAGCCAGCCGCTTCTGAATTTCAGCCACCAGGCCGCCAGAAACGACAGCTGGATGACCAGGAAATCGGCCACCATATAGAGATTGGTCAGAAACTTCTGATTCCGGCGGATCATAATCTCACCTCGGTATTCGAATCTTGTCGACCGGTGTTCGTTCCGGTGCCAGAAAGACTTTGAGCCGGGGACGGGACCGCGCGTGGTGAAATCAAAGCGTTCTTGAGCAGTGAAAGTGCAAATTTGACGCCGACACCCGCATAGACTACTCCATTAATCATAATGTTATAACGGCCGGCATAATGCTTCCGGTGAAATAAAATCATCGCCCGGTGGAACTCATACACAATCTTGAACGGTCTGCGCCGGGCGCTTCCGCCCTTGAGATGGACGATCGACGTCCGCGGGTAATAATAAATGCCCCATCCGGCCTCCTTGATGCGGTAGCACCAGTCCAAGTCCTCCCCATACATAAAGAACTCCTCATCCAGCCCGCCAACCTGCTCCAGCGTCTCCCGCCGAACCAGCATAAAAGCCCCCACCAACGCGTCAATTGCATATTCCTGATCAGGGTCGAGGTAACCGAGCTGGTAGCCATTAAATCTGGGCTTATCCGGGAACAGTCTGCTGAAGCCGAATGCGTAATAGAAAGACGCCATTGGGGTTGGAAATCCACGTTTACAGGCTTTGTCGAGGGAGCCGTCCGGCAGAATGATTTTGCAGCCAGCCGCTCCAAGGTCGGGACGCCGGTCCATCAAGGCCACCATCGTCTCCAGCGTATCCTTCCGCACCACCGTATCGGAGTTAAGCAGCAATACATACCGGCCGGTTGACACTTCCATTCCCTGGTTATTGCCCTTGGCAAATCCGACATTCTCCGTGTTGGCGATCAGCCGCACATCCGGGAACTCCTGCCGGATCATCTCCACCGAGTTATCATGGGAGTTGTTGTCTATTAGAATAATTTCATAGGAAAAGCCTGTCTCCGAATCATAGACCGACCTGATACAATCCATCGTCAGGCGGCATGTGTTGTAATTGAGTATTAATATGCTTACATCTACACTCACTGCAATAACGCTCCTGACAAAATTAGTAATCTATCGACAACCATTATAACACAAAACCTCCCTCATAGGGACCGCCTATGAATGGGAGGTTTATGCAGAATGCAAGTGGATTAGGGAACAATAATGGAGCGGCTCGCTGATCCAGAGAATCCCTGTTGCGACACGCTCCCGACAATCTACCAGCCGAGAGTCTTACGCATAGCTCTTCCGGTAACCGTCTTAATGCATTCAACATTTCGGCTTATACTATATTTCTTTCGGCCCGTACTACAGCTACTTTTCCCGCTGCTTCACCCGCTTTTGAATATACCTCCGCTTCCGCCGCAGCTCCTTGCGCTGCGACCAAAAGGTCGTCCAGGCTTTGAGCAACTGCGGTTCCCTCAGGAGCATATAACCATTGGCGGCAATTTCGTACGGCAGCGAACATATGAGTGTAGGTAGAAGCGTACGCGCGGGTTCATTTTTATAGAGCATCTTGTAACGGTTAATATAGGAGATCCGCCGGATAAATAGCGCCTTGCCGCTGCGCCCCGCTGTCTTCCAGCCCCGCTCATGGTAGCCTACAGCTTCTGCATCGTAGAATGCGTTCCAGCCGAACAACTGCGCCCGCCAGGCAACATCCACATCTTCTTTATACGCAAAAAAATCTCCGTCAAAGAATTCATCCTCGACGCTGATATCCTCGATCATCCTCCGGGAATACATCGCCGCCGCTCCAGATACGCCAAACACAGTGCCCGAGTCCGGCCCCAGCGCCGCCGCTTCCCCCGCTCCCCGGTCAAACGCCCGCCGGGCCCGGTTCATCCGCAGCCCCGTACTGTCCAGCAGCGCCGGATTGGCTTTCAGGAGCAGCTTTCCCGTCGCACTGCCGATCCGCGAATCGGCTTCCATGACCGCAACCAGCCGTGATACATAATCAGGCGCCAGCTCCAAATCGGGATTAAGCACCAGCACGTAGTCCGTATCCGTGGCGGCAATCGCTTGATTGTGTGCGGGAGCGAAGCCGGTATTGATTGTATTTTCGATGAGGGTAAGCCCAGGGAGAGTAATGTAATGTCTCACTACCGGATGTTTCTCCATCAGCGGGTTCCCAGCCGATTCGTCTGAATTATGCCGCTCAGCCTTCGACAGTTGATCTCCTGTTTGGCTAATCATCGGCCCTTTCTGGAATGCTGCCTCTTGTTGCTGTGCTTCCATCCCGCGGTACCACTCACGTACTCTGTCCGCTGAGCCATCGGTTGAGGCGTTATCCACCACAACCATCCGCTCTATCGGGTAATCCTGGGCAACCACCGCCTGAAGACAATCTATAATGTCGTCCCCGCTGTTGTAGGTAACGATATGTACGCTGACCGCTTTCATGTTCATTAGTAACTCCGCATCTTTACAAGATTGGTAATTCTATTCGTCCATTATATCGAAAACATTGCGGGTCTGCTATGCATGGGTCTGTCAAAGCAAAACTCCCGTACCGTCAGTCGCGGTCCGGGAGTGATCTCATTACCTATTCGGCTAGTGTTTACTTCAATTCCAGCAAGAAATCCCGCAGACCTTCCCGCCATGGCCGGATATCCTGGAAACCATTCGTACGGATCGACAGATGCTCCATAACGGAATACTGCGGACGCGGCGCCGGACGCGGAAACTGTTCGGTCGTGCATGGCTCCAGCTTAGCGGTAAACTTAATTCCAAGAAGCTCCTCAGCTTCAGCAAAGATCGCCTGCGTAAACTCATACCAGGTGCAGGCTTCGCTGTTAGAGGCATGGTAGACTCCGTATTTCTCCGTTTGGATCAGCTCAAGTACAAAGCGGGCCAGATCAACGGTATAGGTCGGTGACCCCTTCTGATCGTCAACAACCTGGAGCAACGGCTTCTCCTGTCCCAGCTTCAGCATGGTCTTGACGAAATTGTTGCCGTATTTGCCGTACACCCAGGAAGTACGAACAATGAAGAATTTAGACGACAGCGACTGAACCAGAATCTCTCCGGCCCGTTTCGACTTGCCGTAAATGCTCTGCGGGTCTGTATTATCGTATTCGTGGTATGGCTTCGTACCCATGCCGTCGAATACATAATCGGTACTGATATATACCAGCTTCGCTCCGGCTTGCTCCGCAGCCAGTGCGACGTTTCGGCTTCCCGTGGCATTGATCAGATATGCGCCATCGATATCTGTCTCCGCGACATCTACTGCTGTGTGCGCAGCGCAATGAACTACGGCATCGGGCGCAAAGCCGCCAATTACTTCTTTGCACTGATCCAGATCGGTAATATCCATCTCCTGTCGGTCGCAGCCCATCACTTCATGACCCTGAGCAGTCAGCAGCAATACCAGGTCCTGACCCAACTGTCCCGCCGAACCGGTTACCAAAACCTTCAGCTTCGACATTACAGCGAATCCCCCAGACGGCTGCCGTATTGAAGCGCGGCATACTTCTGATATTCGCCGGATTGAATCCGCGTCCACCACTCCTGGTTGTCGAGATACCAGCGGATCGTTTCTTTGATGCCGGTCTCAAAGGTATGCTTTGGCTTCCAGCCCAGCTCACGCGTAATCTTCGTCGGATCAATGCCATAACGACGGTCATGTCCGGGGCGATCCTGGACATACGTAATGAGCGATTCCGGCTTGCCGAGCTCCTGCAGGATGGTCTTTACGATATGCACGTTGGTGCGCTCGTTGTTGCCTCCAATGTTGTAGACCTCGCCAATAACACCATTATGAATAACCAGATCAATGGCGCTGCAGTGGTCTTCAACGTACAACCAGTCACGGATATTAAGCCCGTCACCATACACAGGCAGAGCCCCGTCGTTTAGCGCACGCGAGATCATCAGCGGAATCAGCTTCTCCGGGAACTGATAAGGCCCGTAGTTATTCGAACAGCGTGTAATGTTCACCGGCAGACCGAAAGTCTCATGGTAGGCACGGACCAGCATATCGCCGCCCGCTTTGCTGGCGGAATACGGACTGTTCGGCGTGAGCGGCGTTTCCTCCGTAAACAATCCGGTGGCACCCAGCGTTCCATACACCTCATCGGTGGACACCTGCACAAACTTGGTCACGCTGTATTTCTTGGCTGCATCCAGAAGCACTTGCGTGCCCAGCACATTCGTCTTTACAAACACATCCGGCTCCAGAATACTCCGGTCCACATGCGACTCCGCCGCAAAATTGACCACCACATCCACACCCTGGCCAATCAGCTCATCCATCGCCTTTACATCGGTGATATCTGCTTTGACGAACGTATAGTTCGGGTGATTCTCCACCGACTTCAGATTCTCCAAATTGCCTGCATAAGTCAATGCATCCACATTGACAATTTGATAATCCGGGTGCTGCTGCAGCATGTATATTACGAAATTGCTGCCGATAAATCCGGCGCCGCCGGTGACGAGAAGTTTCATGGGATAACCACCTTTATAATAGAGTAAACCATCATACTGCCAATCTAGTCTGAGTACAGGATTATTTCATGATATGCTACGGTCATTCACAAGGGAATGTATTCGCTGAGATTAACTTTAAGCACAGCCCATATGCAGGCGAGCCGTGACGGACATCGACAATAACATCCTAAAAGAACACCGGACTGGACACGGATCAGCTTACCCCCAAAAAAACCGGTTGTCACAATGGACCACCGGTTCGAGTAAGCTTACGCTTTGAAGATCTAAAGGAGTGACTTTATAACTAAACTCCTAATTTATAGTTTTGCTATTTCAGAGGGATTGAGTATATTTATTATCTTGAACCGTTACATTGGGATTATACTTTTGGAGAGCCAAATCCAACAATATCCTCATTAGAAGTATATTCCCTTTTAAAGGACTGATCTTCGTAGGAACTTTACCTTTCGGATAGGCTCTTGTAACAGGAATCTCTATTACCTTAGAGCCTATTCTGGCGCTCCTCACAGATAAATATGCCAAGAGCTCATAAGTATTAAATACTTTTCTGAAGGGTTGAACTTTTTCATTTAACAATAGTTTTGCTGAATGTGCTCTAAAGCCATTCGTAGTATCCGTATAATGAAACCCTGCAATTAACGAGATTACTGGAGCATGAATCAGCTTAATTGCCCACTTTCGAGATAGTGGTGTATTGATTTCTTTTCCGCCCGGAACGTATCTGGAACCTTGCACAAAATCATAACCTTCATTGAGTTTCTGTATAAAAGCCGGGATCGATTCAATACTATCCTTGTTATTACCATCAACAGTCAGAACACCCTCATAACCTTGCTGAAGTGCGTATGCAAAGCCCATTCGAAGCTGTGCGCTTAATTTACCCATATCTTTTTTTACAAGGAGCGCCTTTATGCCCGCACTTCTTAGAAAATCCAAATCTAAAGAACCATCTGTGCTACCGCCGTCTAATATAATTATATCTATTTCCTTAGAAAAAGCAGACATCTTAGTTAACTGTTTCTGTATTTTTTCCCCTTCGTTAATAACAGGAACACATATACAGTATTGACTTTTAGCGTTATCATTCAGTTCAGTTGCTACATAATTAGGAACTTCCCAGTTTTCTTTGCTCATTGCCCAGTAGTCCCCCCAATTAATATAATTCACTCACAAAATTCAAAGCTCTTTTAACGCTTTCTATATTTGAAGGAAGTATTGCATTTTTCATTTCGATTGAGATGTAATTCTCATAATGTAACCCTTTTAATATTTTCGAAATTTCATGGTGATGATTATGTTTACCTGACCCTACTAACTCCAGATAAGGTTCACTGATATGGAAATGTGCTAAATACGGCAAACTTGCTTCAATTGATTCCGCAAAATTCTCTTCGTTCAGAATCAGTGCACCAGTATCCAAATGAAGCTGAAATCCGGGGTGATTCACTTCTTTGACTAGTTCTATTCCTTGCTGTGTATTTGTAACAAAGTCACAACCATACTGTTGTGGATTCGGTTCTATGCAGAACTTCAGATTATTATCTACAGCATACTGTCCTATTTCATAAAAAAAACCGCTGGCAATTGACAACTGTTCCGACTTACTCATACTTCTGGACAATCTATTTTTAGGAGAACCGAATACTACAGCTTTAATACCAAGTACTCCTGCCATTTCAATTATTTTTTTCAGATATTTCTTCATTTGGTTCCGAGCATTTTCATCTTCAAATAAAGTTAATTGGGGTTGCCCGAATAGAAGGGATTGCATGGCAACAATTTTAATTCCTTGATCTTTACATTTCAGACGATAGTCTAAAATCTCTTCCCTTGAACAATCAATAGGTGTACTCCATATTTTTGTTGGAGCAAATTCCAAAGCAGTTATATTATAAGCATTAAGTAATTGGAATACAGTATCATCTTCTTCTGCATTCCAAGCAATATTTGAGATGGAGAGGTTCATAATCTAGCCCTCTCTTTATTAACAAACTCGCTTATTTCCAATAAGATTTCTTTCTTGTTTTTAAAGTACCCTTGTCCATGTTCATTATAAAAGTGACTATACCGACTCTGCATATCATAAGATACAGGAGCATTATCCGTTTCATTATCAAATAATACAGACAATGAGGACTCTGCTACTTCCCTAGCGCTAACAGGCTCTGTTGTAAAGTTGACCAAGAATAGAGAATGCGAAAGGGCAAGTTTAATATCGCTCCACAATGACTCCAAATTATAAAACTGAAATACACTTTTATGATGTGTTAAATGAAGACAATTTGTATGAATAAGATCATAGATAAAGTTCTTTTTCAAACCCGGACCAAATAATCCTGGAAGTCTAACAACGAGATGGTTAGCAAATGTATCACGGACAAATTCCTCCAGGTAGAATCTGTGGCGGCCATAAGGGGCCACCTCTTCTGGGTTAATCTCTGTATTTTCATCTACTCCTCTAGGATCTTTATATACATCCACTGTAGATATAAGTATGAATTGCTTTGCACTAACTGTTTTCAAATAACCTTTAATGCTTTCTATATTTTTAAAATCTTCTTCAGGGTTTTGATTAGCCTTCCATTTGACCGCCGGAGCAGCGGCACAGACAATAAGATCATATTCTTTTCCTGTAATATCAGCAATATTTTTGGAATTATAGAGATCATTAAATGTAGTCTGTGCAAGTAAGGTGGAACCAACGTAACCAGTAAAACCAATTAAACAAGTTGACAAAGTATCCCCTCCCGATTAAACAGAATAATTATCTTTATTACGTTCAACCAATTGTAAATGTTGTCTTTTTTCTTTATACATTTCTACAGAGCTTGTACTATAAAATGGCCGGTTCTGAATCTCGGTTAGGATTCTAGAAATATACTCTCCAATAATTCCAAATATGAAGAATAGGCCTGCAAACCCAAATGAAATTAAAATCATTAGCGTAGTCCATCCTTCAACAACGGATTGATTGAAGAAATAGTTATAAAGAGCATAGGCCCCCATAAGCAAAGAGAATCCAAAGAAAGCAATAGTTAAATAATGAGCAGCCTTTAAGCCCGCATTTGAAAACGAGACCAGTGCATCGATCGCCAGCGATACATTTTCCCGAGTAACCTTTTTGCTTTTTCCCTTAGATACAGATTCATAGGTTACTATACTCTTTGAGTAACCTGTCAGCTCGTATAGAGCTTTACGATACCGCACTTTTTCTTTTAGGTTTAACATTGAATTAAGCGCCCGGCGGGTAACAAGACGAATAGTTTCAGTTTGCAAAGAAAGCTTCATGTAAGACAAATTATTTAGCATTTTGTAAAACATTTTAGATTTCCAGTCTGTCGATCCCGAAGTTGCAGCTACAATGTCAAACCCTTTTTGTGTTGAAGTCTGGAAAATTTCATAAAGCAGTTCTATCGGATAATCTACTGCAGCGGACTCTATTTCAAAAACAAAATCGCCCATAGATTTATTTAATCCAGCCATCATTGCATGTTCAACACCATGCTTTCTGGATAAATTAATAATAGTAGTATCCCCATGAATGAGTTTTATGGCTTCTCTGGCATTTGATAATGTAGCGTCTTGACTAAAATCATTGACAATGATCAGTTCATAACTTTTGAAGTGCCTGTCAAACAGCTGATCGAGTAAGATTAACGTCTGAGCCACAGTTGATTCATTGTTATGGACATAGAATACGACGGAAACAAAGACTTGCTCCTTCATAGTACATCCTCCAAATCATAAATAGTGTTGAATTTCCCTGAAAATACAGAGATAAATGATGGTGAATCTGAAAATTCTTTTATCACTGTCGGTCTCGAATCATCAAGTTCAGAAGCACTGATTAAAGCTTTAACAGCAAACAAGGAGCTTTCATACGTAACTGATATATCTGGAATTAAATACTTTTTTGCCAACTGATGCATCCTGTTCCAAGCGGATTGAGGTTTGGCAAAACATGTATTGCAATTCTGAAGCTGTTCTGATGAACAATCCTCACGAAAATCTTGGCATGCGAATTTAGGCAATGAATAATGGGACGATTCATGAGGTGTATGGCCTACTGAAGTAAGTGAATGATACCCGCTGACACCAAATGGCATTAGTGAGAAAAAAGGGCCATCCATCACCGTAATACCCACATTATTCACATTTTGTGATACCTTCGTCATAATTACTTCGCAAATTTCATATTTTGTTGTAAACAATTCGTAGTTAAATAACTTCAGGATCTGATTTATACTTGCATAAGTTGCGTTCAAGACCTTTTGAGCTGTCATAATCTCACCATCTTGAAAATGCAGTTTAAAATGAGTTTCCTCATTAAGTCCTTGTACTATTTTTTTGTTGTAATATATGTCTACATTTTTAAATTTCTTTAGCTCTTCGATATACCAGTTTCGAATTAAATTAGCATCATAGCTATATTCTACAGTTTCGTAAACAGCTTCCACTGTCCCCTTATTAAAATAGGGTCTGCTGCTCACCTCATTTGCAGGAATTTCAACATATTCACAAAATTTAAGGAATTGCTCAGCATTCGTCAGGGAGTCATTGGCGGATATTGCATAAATTTTCTTGAAACGATCATTTATAGAAAACGAAAAATCTCTGGAGAATCGCTCGTAATAACTTGCTGATTTGGCTGCAGTCGAGACACTCCTTGGATAATGGTACCCATTGTGAACCCTGGCTTGATTAATATAACTAGCCCTTTGTAGAGGACTATTATCAAATTCAATCACAGCTACCTTTAAGCCCTTACGGGCCAGCAGATTGGCAGCATATAAACCATAAATACCCGCACCAAAAATGACATAATCAAAATGCACTGCTTAAAACTCCCTCTCAGCGAAAAATGAAAAAGATCCCACATAATACCAGCAAAACCCCGAGTACCTTTGTTATCGTTAAAGGCTCATGAAAGAAAATAATTGAAGCAGAGAACAAGCCGACAATAGTCAATGCCTGTGCCCCTATGGAAATACGTCCCAGTTCTCCTTTGGATAAGGCAAATAAATACACAAAAAAACTTGCTCCATATATTATAGCACCCGACCATACATAAGGAGAGGAGGCTAGCCGAATAACATTACCAAAATTCATTCCCTTAATATCCACAATATTCAACCCATGTTTTAATACTAACTGTGCTGTTATATTAAACAGTACAGAAATAATAATTAGGTACCACAAATGAGCACTCCTCCCGATAACCGTTAAAAGAAATCAATTTGCATTTCACACTATTATTCAACATAATCTCTTTTAAATTTCACAAATGCCAATATTATTATTATCGGAGCTACCAACGTTACAGAGTAGAAGTATCGGGAATCTTGCGCTGGCGTAGATATCATTAAACCAGCTGCTTCAAATAACACTGGAGAACAAATTATCACAGCCTTAAGATCATTTCTTCTAATTAACAGACACCCGAAGATAATAACACAATATAGAAATAATGCGGGTCGCCAAAACATCCAACTGATATTACTTTTCTCAGTCAGTTGAACTACATCAATAATTTCGTTTCTTAGCGAAGGCAAATAATTTTGTTGAGTAATCCCAAAATTATTTTCATCTATGCCTCTATGAACAGTATACAGGTATCCATCAGCAGGCGTGTTCAACTGCCATATTAACGAGGTCATTGACATCCAATCCTTTATGGCGACCGCTGGATTCCTTTGTACCAAGTGAATCCAATGTTTCAAAAACTCCACTCTGTCCTGTATGATAGGCTCAGGATTTAACTTCGGATGAAAGAGAATATAATTTGCTGTGTATTTAGAATAATAACTGTCGCTTCCATTCCAGCTCTCCAAAGGAAGTATCTCCTTGAAATATTCCTCTTCTTCTCTGCTTAACGCAACATTCTCGTGAATCATTGTCCCTACTTGATGTAATTGAAGCGCAAGCGTAAAATGAGCCGGAGCAGGGGTAACCTCCATAACTTTAGAAATTGGCCCTTTAAAAAGAACAATTGATACAACAATGATCGATGCGATTAGCATATTTCTTTTCCAAAACTCTCTATAAAATAATAGAAGAACTGCAAGTACTCCAAACACGCTTGCTATTCCATTATGTCTAAGAAGACCTACAAATACCAACACAAAAACCATCAAGAACATGTTTCTATTTTTAAGCAGCCATTTGTAATTCGTCCGATAAACATTTATTAAAAAATTAACCAAAATAAGAGTGAATATTGCAAACGGAATGTCCTTCCATAGCGTTACAGACATCATTCCATTTACAGGGTTAAGAGCGTAATATAACATTAAAGGATATATTATAAATTTCCTAACCCCTAAAGTTTGCAATTTATACGCGGTTATCCCCATAGCAATAGACATTAAAAAAATTTGAAACAGTGTAATAATAGCTGGATAATTATATATTCTTGTAATAAACCATATTAATAATGTGTGAAAAAAGGGTTGCCAATTACTAAATTGCCCCGTCTGCGCCTGATTCCATTGAAACAGAGAGTCTGCACTCATATTCCCCGGAAAAAAAACTAAAAAATATACCGTATGCACAAACAGAAAGAAGGCAATGTAAATCCAAACTATTCTTTTGGCAGGGGGAGAACGATCCAAGCTTTTCTTAAATACCCAAGAAAGCAATGCAAAAATAAGAATGATCAATACAATTGAATTGATAACCATCAGTCCGACTTTCTCCAAATTTTTAATCGGATTGTTGGAAACATCAAAATGAAATGCTTTACTTATATCTTTGTTATTGTATAAATCGTATACCTTCGGTTCACCATTAAAAAGAACCTCTGCTTTCCCACTCCATGGGTGATGTTTAAAAGTAAGTGTTATTTCTGAACTAGCTTGTCCAGACCACATAAAGGTTGCACCTTGTTGAGCGGATTCAAGAGATCCATAAAGCGTTTGCCAGCCCTCATCAATAGTTACTTCATTTCCATTTATTATATCTTTTTCGATGCCATCAATTTCAAGTTGTTCAATCCAGACCTCCGACCCTTGAGATAGCTTATTTTTCTCTCCAAGAACCTTTACTATCACCTTTACATTTTCTTGTTGATTTGAGATACCTTGGATAAATATAGTTTTGTTCATTACGGTTGCTAAAGCAAGGCTTAAAAGGGCACTTAAAATCAATATAACTATTGAAGCCTTGCGGTTAAATCTAAAGCGGGTAAAATCCGACTTAAAAA
Source organism: Paenibacillus tepidiphilus (assembly GCF_008635795.1). Taxonomy (GTDB): domain Bacteria; phylum Bacillota; class Bacilli; order Paenibacillales; family Paenibacillaceae; genus Paenibacillus_AQ; species Paenibacillus_AQ tepidiphilus. Next base: position 33,721 of record NZ_VWRQ01000009.1, read on the forward strand.
TAAAACAGAAAATCAAAAAAAATACAAAAAACAGAATTACTAATATAACAACATTCCATAAGTTATTAAGAGGGAAACTCTGATACAGAAAATTGAAAATAAATAAAGAAAAAAATAAGGATAGAATAGAAATTCCTATTTTCACATTCAAGCTTCCGCTGTCTGGTTTCACTCTTGGCCACCCTTTATAATAGACTATTTCAATAATCTATTGAGCTTTAATTTGAAGGCTAACTTAATTAAACGGGACCCCCATTTAGAACTCGCCAGTCTTATTAATTCATATTTTTGTGCATTCACATCGCTGAAATCATCCGTATTATTCACTCCATAACCGATAACAGGATATGTAAACGTGGGGTTATCCCATAAATAACCAGGACCATTTGCATCGATCAATTTGAATAGTTCCGCTCCATATTTATCATAAACCTGAGAGTTAATGCTAGCCATGCGCTCACGTAAATAAATAACTACATCACGATTGAATTGACGCGCCATTGAATTACTACGCACACGGTACTTCACCAAAGTTTCCGGGATACTTACGCCTAGACATCCACTGGCACACATGGAAAGCCACCCTTCGTAATCCTCCATGCCATATTCCATCTCTTTTTTATTCATTCCATATCTTATAAAATCATCTCTTCTGACAACGACAAATGCTGAGAGCATGTTCGAAGCCATCAAGTACGGAAACTCTGTATTAAATGTCGGCCATACATTATTAGAGTTCCCAAAGTATCTAAGCCAGCTGTAAACAAACGATACATTACTGTACTTGTCCAGTATTTTTATAGCTTTTGAGTAGAATGAACTGTCGATAAGATCATCCGCATCCAAAAAGGCCAGATATTCACCATCAGCCAGAGAAGCACCAATATTTCGAGCATTGGCCAATCCTTGATTTCTAATATCTGCGATTTTAATTTGCGGAAATCCTTCCCTGTATTTATCCAGAACAACAAGACTGTCTGTATCTGATGTCCCGTCATTCACTATTATAATTTCAACATTTTGATAATCTACCTGAAGAGCACTTGCAATTGTCTCATCTAAGTGAACACCCAGATTATAGTAGGGAATGATTATTGAAAGTTTTCCTTTTACGTCCTGAGTAAGTTTGAAATCATTCTGCTTCTCGACTTCAAGCAGTGAAGGAAAGAGGTCTTTTGAATTAATCTTAGCAGTCTCAATTACTTGAGAAAAGTATACCTCCCTGGCTCTCAAATTATCCTCCACATTGCATAAACTTCTGATTTTCGAATGTGAATTCTTACTCATAGTCATTAATTGATCAGTGTCAGCTTTAATTAATCTTAATAATTTCGCTTCAAAATCCCCATCAACTTTCCAGTCAAAAACAAGACCCGAAGTTTCATCGGCTCCAACCATTTCCGCCTGGCCTCCGGCACTGGACACTAACATCGGAGCCCCCAGCCACATAGAGGTCAAACAAGTATATGGAAAATTCTCATATAAAGAAGGCACAATAACTGCCCTTGCGTTTAAAATTTCCGGATTCAAATCAGCGGGTGGGATAGAATCTCTGAAGATAAGTTTGCCCTCTTTAATTCTATGATCATATTTCTCCTTCAACATTTCTCCTAGATTTCTGCCTTTAGGGTGAAAATAAGTGTCCCCACCAATGATCTTCAATTTAAAATCATGTCCATCAGTCCACAGGTTTTCCACACCTTGTAACATTTGAGATACACCTTTTCTATACTCTGTCCGTCCGAAATACAAAAAGGTATCCGACTCGAAGTCTCTTTCATAACCATCGCTGTATGTTTCAAGTTCATAAGGCAAATTAATCACTGTTATAGGATTTTGAGGGGCAACATCTTGGATTTGATTGGCTAAAAATTGACTTGGGCTGAGCAAGGCATCTGCAGCCTTCATACAGAACTTCTCCATATGACCCAACCAATAATTAGGGAATCTATATCTTGGCACTTGATTAACTTTGTCTAATTCGAATGTTGGAGTGTGTAGATGGAGGACAACAGGGATATCTTCAAACACAGGGTCCAATTCCCATTTGCGAATAAGCATATAGTAAGCCAGACCGTTATAGTCCTGGATCTCTATGATATCAGGTTTCTTACCGTCAGATTTAATCAAAGCAGCAATCTCTTCGGCATATTGGTAGGAGAGTGCTGTCCAATACCCCAAGAAGTTATAATACTCTCCTTGCATATGTTGGAATCTAACCACTCTTAAATGAGGTCTTTCATAGGTAACAGATGATTTATGAGGGTCTCTAACCATTACAGTAACTTGATGTCCGCCTTTTGCGAACATTTCAGCCGATTGGTTAACATACATTCCAATTCCCCCGCCAAAATCAGGAGGATATTCACTAGTTATAATCCATATATTCAATAAACTCACCTATCTTTTAGATTTAGATTCAGAAATTATTTTATTTCCCTCTGAAAAAATTAAACATTCTTCGTAATGGAGACGTGATCTTCCAACTTTTAGAGTTCATTAACGAATCTATTTCAGCCTCAAGAGCTTTAATTCTTGAATCATCCTTTACTACTTTTTCCACAGTCTTAATAGTAACCGCATTCTGCCAAAAGTTCTTTTTTAGAACATTATTTTCTTTGTTGGTCGCATCAAGAATCAGCTCGATTCTGTCTTTATCTTTGTGCAGTCCGTCCAATTGGTTATTTATATCGGCAATTTGGCTATTCAGTTCATCGATTCGATCATGAAGATTACCTATATATTTAACATGCTCGTTATACGCAATATTATTTTGTTCAATCTGTTTTCCTAACTCAACATATGAGTCATAGGAAATAACTCGCAGTTCCTCCATAGAAGTACCATAGAAAGAGGAAGTATTTTTGACCGAGATATCTTTATCTCCCCATACTCCAACAAAATAACTAACGTTAGAACTGCTAACCCCATAAGTGGTAGGTATCATTATAGTATTCAGGTCATCAACAAAATTACTGATTGTTTCCGCATTGCCTTTTGTGCGCTTGTATAGAAGAGCATGGTCTGCCTCGACATTAGCAAATCCGGCCACAGGCAACCCGTATAGATACTTATTTGCAGGGCCAAGAACGCCTTCGCACAGCGTGAGGAATTGTTGGAAATCATATTTTTTCAGATGAAACGGATTACCTTGTCCCTCTTCTTTGTAGTACCAGTAATCATTCGGGCAGGATATAATAATAACTCCATCTTCTTTAACCCATTTCCGGATATTCTGAAGGAACTGTTTCGGGTTGTTCAAGTGCTCAATAGTCTCAAAAGATACCACTACATCAAAATAATTTTCTTCGAAATGTGTCGTACCACTTTCGGCATCCAAAGTATTAAACGCCACATTTTCTATTTGAAAATTATTGCGTGCCTTATCTATTGCTATCTGTGACACATCTACTCCATGCACTTCCTTAGCTCCCCATTTGTGAGCCATCACATAAGAGCCATAACCTTCACCGCAAGCAATATCCAACACCTTTTTCCCATGACAGTATTGCTTCGCCAGAAGATAACGCCCTAGATGAATTGACATTTCCACAGCATTATATTCTGAATCTTCTCCAAATTCTAACCTCTCGACAATTGACATAATATCCACCTTTACTCTTTTAAGTATTTTTCCATTACCTCTTTAGTTTCACCTATTTCAACAATTTGCCCTCTTTCTAGATAAGCCACACGGGAGCACAACTGCTCAACTTGAGCTGCACTGTGGGACACAAAAAGAACAGTAACCCCTTTATCCAGCATTCCTTGAATCCGATTCATACACTTCTGCTGGAACTTATAATCTCCTACTGCCAATATCTCATCTACGATCAGAATATCGGGTTCAACGACGGTCGAAATGGCAAAAGCTATTCGCGCCAGCATCCCTGATGAATAATTTTTCAGAGGAGCGTCCAGAAATTCTCTGGTTTCTGCAAAATCAACGATTTCATCAAATTTTTCAGCTATGAATTTCTTCGTATATCCTAAAATAGCGCCGTTTAAATATATATTTTCTCTAGCAGTCAGTTCCATATCAAAGCCAGCACCTAGTTCAATAAGTGGTACTATGTTACCGTTAATTGATACTTTACCGCTAGTCGGTTTAAGAACACCCGCAACTACTTTCAGCAATGTGCTTTTCCCCGCACCGTTAAGTCCAACAAGCCCAAATATTTCTCCCTTTTTAACGTTCAAAGAAATATTTTTCAAACCCCAAAACTCTTTATAGTTGACTTCGCCCTTCAACAACTTAACAAAATATTCTTTAAGACCGTCGATTCTTTCAGTCTGCATATTAAAACGAACAGAAACATCCTCAATTGAGACAGCAATATCCTCCATATTTTCCCTTCCCTATAATATGTATTTAAATATACATAATAAATTTATCCTGCTTTTTCCGGAAAACTAACACGCCTAATAAAAAAGTAACACCTGATATCGCTAATAAAACCAAGTTTTGTCTAAGGCTAGGCAGCTCATTATACATGATAAGTTGACGCAGCATCTGAATAATTTGGGTTAACGGGTTCAAGCCAACATAGTACTGCATAGTTTCAGGCATAATGTCAATCGGATAAAACACCGGTGTCAAAAAATTCAGAGCTGTTATTAATATTCCATATAGGTGTGCAAGATCTCTGAAAAAAACTGCTGCAGTTGACAACATTAATCCAATTCCAATGCTGAACACAAAAAGATAGAATACAGGGATAAAGAACAATAATCCCGCTGAATAGAATGGAGCTTTTGTAACAAGCATAACTATAATCACTGCAATAAAAGAGGTTAGTAAGTTAATCAAGCTAAAAATATGCTTAGAAAATGGAAACATATATTTTGGGAAGTAAACTTTTTTTATCAAGGAGGCATTAGAATAAATTGACCCTAAAGCCAGATTAGTAGATTCAGAGAAGTAATTAAAAACTACAGAGCCGCATAAAAAATACACCGGATAGTTAGGAATATTTGATTTAAAAAGTTTTGAAAAAACAAGAGTCAGGATAGTCATCGTTAAAAGCGGGTTTAAAAGTGACCATAGAACTCCCAGAACAGATCTTTTATACTTCACTTTGAAATCTCTTGTAACAAGTTGGCTTAATAAATAGCGATACTTTAAAAAATTTTGAATATATATCCTCAACTAAAGAGCCCCCTTAAAGAATTAATAGCTCTTTGTTGTTCATAATAGTTAAACGTGAGCCTCAGGCCTTCTTCAAGAGTATATTCAGGCCCCCATCCAAGCACATTAGCAGCTTTATTATTATCTAAACAACTGTTCTTGATATCGCCTGGTTTCGGGTCTAAATACTTACATTGAATAGTCTGATCTATGACTGCTGACATAACATCCACTAAACCATTTACAGATACACGATAATTTGTACCAATATTTACAACCTCCCTATCCCCTGCATTAAGCGCCGCTATATTCGCCGAAACTACATCTTTTACAAATATAAAGTCTCTAGTTTGAGAACCATCACCATTAACGTTTAATGTTTTATTTTCAAGGACATTATTTACGAAAATCGATATAACTCCACCTTCACCCAAGTGATCTTGTCTCGGGCCAAATACATTGGCGTACCTTAAAATAGTATATTCTAAACCATAAAGTTCGAAATAAATCTTTAAGTATGATTCAGGGACATATTTAGAAATACCGTAAAATGAAGTGGGGACGGTAGAATGCTCTTCATCAACAGGTAAATATTGAGGATTTCCATATACTGCAGCAGAAGAAGCATAAATAATTTTTCTAACGTTGGATTTAACACAACCCTGTAGTAAATTCAATGTTCCCCTGATATTTAGTTCCTGATCCAACAATGGATCCGCTAACGATTTGCTGACACTTACTTGAGCAGCATGATGGATGACAACCTCCGGTTGAAAATCCATAAAAACTTCGAATAATTCCGGTGAATTTATATCTATTAAAGCAAAAGCGGCTGCTTTATTAATATTTTCTTCTTTGCCGGTAAATAAATTATCCACAATTAAAATTTGGTGACCCAATTGAATCAATTCATCAACAATGTTAGAGCCGATAAACCCTGCTCCGCCAGTTACTGCGATCCTCATGAACTACTAACCTCCTAAAAAATGAATACATCCCCAAAACTATTAATAAATATTAAAATTATATATTTCAATATTAAAACATCATATTTGTTTTTAGTCCTCTGTCGAAACCAGTATACGGTAAATGCGCGGTACAGTCGAGAAATGTTGTAAAGATATCCAGACACTTATGGTTGTTAACCGTTACTTTCACTGCCTTTCTGGTTTGGACCCCGTTCCAAATCTGGAGGATCAGTGCTATCTCCTTCCTCCTAGCTGCTCCCTGTCACTCTTTGTCGCAGCTTCACACTTAATGGCGATGAATCTACTGTTTGTACAATGCGTATATACTGCAGTATTCATTATATCGTTATATCTCTTGAAGCAAAAGCAACTAAATGTTGTCATTCAAAACGCCATGCTTAGGCGGCTGTCCGGTAGGCTGGTTCTCCAACACTATCATCTATGTAAAGTATTTAAATGAAGTAATGACTGACTCCAACGGGCTCCGTCTGTATTGTATCTTTAAACACGCCAATAACTAATTAATATAGAGGCCTGCGAATCTCACTGGCAAGGGTGAAATCGCAGGCCTTTTCATAGGTTATTAAAAATAATTTACTGGGCCGCTTTTTGCGTTTCCTTCTCAATCACTTCCTGCAAGTATTGCAGGAGCCCCTCTTTTAACTCTTCATGCTGCAGCGCATAGTGAATGGTTGTTTGAATGAAACCCATTTTCTCTCCCACATCATGACGGTTACCTTCAAAGTCATAAGCAATGATCCGCTCTACTTCGCTCAAGCGGGCAATAGCATCGGTCAGCTGGATTTCACCGCCGACACCGACCTGCTGCTCTTCCAGCATATCGAAAATCCGCGGAGTCAGGATATAACGGCCGAGAATAGCAAGGTTCGAAGGAGCATCCTCCCGTTTTGGCTTCTCTACCAGGCGGTTAGCCTTATATACACGATCTGCCAGTGGAGCACCGTCAACGAGACCATAACGCGAAACCTCTTCCCAAGGCACTTGCTGCACGCCTACAATTGAAGACTTATATTGATCGTATACTTCAATCATTTGTTTCAAGCAGGGCTTGTCCGCTTCGACAATATCATCGCCGAGCAATACGGCGAACGGTTCATCACCGATGAACTTCCGTGCGCACCAGATAGCATGTCCGAGGCCGCGCGGTTCCTTCTGACGGATATAATGAATATCTGCCATTTCGGAGGACTTACGAACGGACTCCAGCAGCTGCCATTTCTGTTTCTCCGCGAGGTTAAATTCCAGCTCAAATGAATTGTCAAAGTGATCCTCAATGGCGCGTTTGCCTTTACCGGTAACGATAATAATATCTTCGATCCCCGAAGCAACGGCTTCCTCAACGATATATTGAATGGTGGGTTTGTCGACAATGGGCAGCATTTCTTTAGGCATTGCCTTCGTTGCCGGCAGGAAACGGGTACCTAAGCCGGCGGCAGGAATAATGGCTTTACGGATTTTCATCTCATGGCTCCTTCTGGTCTTCTTTTCTCCAACTTCACCTTAATCCATACAAAATGGCATAATTGCTTTAATTATAGCAGTTATCGCCGGTAATTGGCAGATCGGATGTATAAATTAGTAAACATAAAGAGTCATATGCCCTATACAAAAAGCCGGGCGATTCAAGAACAGTATTGTCCTTCCTCGCACGGCAATGAGTTGTTGCTATCGTAATTTAGTGATTGATATTGAAGCCTATTTTGCATTCACCAGTTGCCCGCGAGTAACTCCAAGCTGATTGGTTGCCTTCAGCGTCTTCCACACCTGCGTTCCGGAAATCTCGCCGCGAAGCGCGCGGGTATAGAGGCTGATGACCTCCGCTACCTGTTCCGGGGTCTCTTCCAGGAATTCCACACGGTAAGATGATACGCCCAGCTCCTTGAAGTTATTCAGGTATTCGGCACCCGATTGCTCTACCGCATTGTAGACAGTGTTCCGGCAGCCTTCGTCCACCCGTACCGGGTGGGACATACCGATGCGGTCTTGCAAGGAAGCGCGGTGGTCTTCACATGGACGGCCGCAGTTCGTGTAATCCGTCCCTTCACTCATGAAGGTGCAGTATACGCAGTGTTCGGTGTGGAACATCGGCAGATGTTGATGAATGACGACCTCCATCCGCGAGGTATCGCTGCGTTCCAGCAGATCGACCATCTGTTGAATGTTTAAATCGTAGGATGGAGTAACCATATCACAGCCTGCCTCCAGGAACAGGTCAACCGCCTTGTGATTGGCGATATTCAGCGAGAAATCGCCGATCAGGCGCGGATGCACCGCATCCGGCTGCTCCTGGCGGCGGCGCAGATAATAGTACAGCGCGCCGGTGTTGCGCACCAGCACGGCATCCGGCTGCAAACGCAGGATATTCGCGTGGTAGCCGTTCTCGCCGGGCATATGGATCCGTGGCGTAGCCAGCGCAATCGAAGCGCCGGCCGCCCGTACGGCGTCCACCGCCGCCGGGAACTGCTTGATGAACTCGAAGTCGGCGTAGATGCTCTTCACGCCGGCCTCGAGCGCAGCCTGCACCTGCGGCAGGCTGCGGCACAGCGCGGTAAGCTCCGCTTCACCGCGCACCGGAGTGGCGCCCCTGCGGGCAGCGTCGCCATACACCTCGGCCGCCCGTTTCACATAGACGGGCGGCTTGGGGCGCTCGCCCGCAAGCAGCTCCACCGCGCGGCGGCGGATGCTGTTCAGCTCGCGCATCGGCACGATCACGTCGCCTTCCAGCTCCGACGTTAGCGCCTCCAGCTGGAATACCGTGCCGCCGAGACGGCCGAACTGCTCTTCCAGCAGGGCGGCATCCATCGGCCGCTTCTGCGCTGTCTCCAGCGGCAGCTCCGAATCCACTTGGACGGTGATGCCTTTCTGCACATCGGTCCACCAAGTGGAGAGCAGCTCACCGGCGCGGCCGGAAGCCTGCACCTGCACCGGGAAGATGCGGTAAGGCTTCTCGGTCTCGAAGGTCTGGCGCAGCGCCTTGTCCAGCGCCGGGTCATTGGTCTTCCAGATGCGGTCGCCGACATGCAGGCGGCGCAGGTCAACGTCATTGCGGCCAGGGACGATATCAATGATCCAGCCCTCTCCTGCTTCGCCTTCCAGCTTCACACCTTTACGGCGAAGATCGTAGACGCGGCCGCCTTCTTCCTTCTTGGTCGGATCGCCGGCGTCAAATACAATCCCGTCGCCCCGCTTCAGCGGAGCATTGATTTTGCAGACGACACCGTCGCGGAGAATTTGCTCCACCGTTCCCAGATAGACACCCCGACTTTTCGGGAAGCTCCCGTCCACCAGCTTCTTGTTATTCGTGCCTTCCAGGAAGCCGTGGGTAAAGCCGCGGGAGAAGCTTTGCTGCAGCTCGCGCATCTCTTCTTTGGTCGGCTTGGACCATTCCCCGTCGAAATAACGGTCAATCGCTTTGCGGTATTTGCCTACCACATTCGCTACATACTCAGGGCTTTTAAGCCGGCCCTCAATTTTAAAAGAAGTGACACCCGCTTCAATCAGCTCCGGCATCAGGTCAATGGCCGCCAGGTCTTTGGGTGACAGCAGATAGGCGATGTCCCCCATTGGCTTCACTTCGCCGTCCACCATCAGGTCGTAAGGAAGCCGGCAGGCCTGCGCGCATTCCCCGCGGTTCGCGGAGCGGCCGCCCCACATTTCCGACGTCAGACACTGCCCGGAGTAAGAGACGCACAGCGCTCCGTGCACGAACACTTCCATCGGCAGGCGGGCCTGCTCGCCAATGGTCTGGATCTGCTTCAGATTGTTCTCCCGCCCCAGTACGACGCGTTCGATATCAAAAGGCTTTGTAAACTCTACCGCCTCCGGAGAGGTAATAGTCATTTGTGTGGAGCCGTGAATCGGGAAATCGGGTGAAATTTCACGGATCATTTTGACCAGACCCAAATCCTGCACGATAACCGCATCCACACCGGCGTCGACACAAGCGTCAATCAGTACCTTCGCGTCCGGCAGTTCATTTTCAAAAACCAGTATATTAAAGGTCAGAAATCCCTTCACACCGTAACTGTGCAGAAAGGCCATAATCTCCGGCAGCTCGTCCATCCGGAAATTATTCGCTCTGGCCCGGGCATTAAACTTCTCTACGCCAAAAAAGACAGCATCCGCCCCATTGGCCACCGCCGCACGCATGCAGTCCCAGTCCCCGGCCGGAGCGAGCAGCTCCACGTCTTCCCTGCGTATGTCTTGCTTGTTCATTTATATCCTCCTAAACCGCCACTGTGGCGGAACATTTCCATACCTGTAACTTATTAATTGTATCAAATATCACAGTGAGCTTCCAGTGATTTAGAAAAGTTTGGTTATCTTGTTCACTAAGCAGCACCTCGCAACAAGATAGGTAAGTCCTTGCTCAATGGACAGATTAAGAATCTACAGCGTAAAATATCATGTAAGTGTAACGCGCTGAATCATATTAACAGATTTCATATATTCAAGGAGAGATTACGCTATATGAAAGGCATAATTCTTGCGGGAGGCAGCGGTTCCCGTCTCTATCCTCTTACGATGGTAACGAGCAAACAATTGCTTCCGGTTTACGACAAGCCGATGATTTACTATCCGTTGTCTACCCTGATGCTGGCAGGCATTAGAGACATTCTCATAATTTCTACTGAAGAGGATACACCCCGTTTTGAAAATCTGTTTGGCGACGGCTCACACTTTGGGATTTCGCTGCAATACATTGTTCAACCTAGTCCAGATGGTTTAGCCCAGGCTTTTATTTTGGGCGAGTCTTTTATCGGAGACGATTCGGTCGCCATGGTCCTCGGAGACAATATTTACTATGGCAACGGAATGACTAAACTGCTTAAACAAGCGGCTGATAAGAAACAAGGGGCGACAGTGTTCGGCTATCATGTCCAGGACCCCGAACGCTTCGGCGTGGTCGAATTTGATGCTGACGGTAAGGTGCTTAGCGTAGAAGAGAAACCAAAGCAGCCTAAGTCCAACTACGCCATCACCGGTCTCTATTTCTATGACAATCGTGTGGTGTCTTTAGCCAAGGAAGTTAAGCCTTCTTCGCGCGGCGAGCTGGAGATCACCTCGATCAACGAAGCTTATCTGAAGATGGGGGAACTGGACGTCGCCTTGCTGGGCCGCGGATTTACCTGGCTGGATACGGGAACGCACCAGAGTCTGGTCGATGCCACCAATTTCGTACGGACCATTGAAGATCATCAGGGCATTAAGATTTCCGCACCGGAGGAAATTGCATATATTAACGGATGGATTACGAAGGAACATCTGCTGGAATGCGGCCAGAAGCTGGGCAAGACGGGTTACGGACAATATTTAATTAAAGTGGCCACCGGCAAAATCCAATACTAATCAACCGAAGGAAAGGTGACTGCGATGAAATTTAGCGAAACAAATCTGGAAGGTGTTCTGGTTGTAGAACCGGCCGTTTTTGGAGACCACCGGGGCTGGTTTATGGAGACTTACAGCGAGTCCAAGTTTCAACAGCAGGGGCTGAAGCTGCAATTCGTGCAGGATAATCAATCCTTTTCGGCTGCCAAAGGAACGCTGCGCGGACTGCATTTTCAGACCGATCCCAAGGCCCAGACCAAGCTTGTCCGCTGCACCAAGGGAGCCATCTTTGATGTGGCGGTCGATATCCGCCGGGGAAGCCCTACCTATGGACAATGGTTCGGCATTGAGCTGACTGCAGAGAACAAGAAGCAGCTTCTCATCCCTAAAGGCTTTGCCCATGGGTTTATGACGCTGACCGAGGATGTAGAGGTTCAGTATAAATGCGATGAGCTGTACGCACCGGAATGCGACGGCGGCATTCTGTGGAATGATCCGGAGATTGGCGTGGAGTGGCCGATGGACATTCAGCCTGTACTTTCGGCGAAGGATGAGCAGGCTCCTTTGTTAAAGGACTCGAAGCATAATTTTGTGTACAATAAAGGCTAATATTCAGCAAAACAACGCCCCTCCAGACCAGTTGGCCTGAGCGGGGCGTTGTTTCATTTACCGGAGCTATGGTCATTCCCGATGACTCGCAATTCAGGGACTGCCTACTCCGCATCCACCACCTTGAACGACCCTACCACCTTCTCCACCAGCGCCTGCTGGGCAGCTGTAGCGTTGGCATCGTTCAATGTCAATGTCAGGGTGTAGACCCTGTCGTTATACTCCAGAACGAAGTGCCAGATACGGAGCGGAATTCCGCTCTTCTGTTGATGTACGGTGATAACGGTTGCCGGGATACCTGCAATAGTTGCTTCCTCCACACTTTCCAGATTTGGGCCCGCAGGATCGTTCTTGCTGTTCTGGTACAACCGGCGCAGCTGGTCCACGGTGTACTCAGACGTACTTTCCGGATTCACGGCGATTTGGAAGCGCCCCCCGGTGAAGCGGTACTCCACATTCGTCATTTCAAAAATATCCTGGACCGGCGTCCACAGCCGCGGGATATCGACAGCATAGCCGTAGGCTTTGGAGATTTTATGCGTAGTTGCATGATGAAGTGCAGTATAATCTTCGCTTGGCAGCTTGCCGAAGTTCTCCGTCACCATTGTAAAGTCGATGTCTACAGACTCTATAATTTTTGCAAAATACCTCTCGTCCGCTTCCCGCCCGGCCGCTGCATAATACTCAAGGAAGTACCGGTATCCCTCCTTCTGCAGCAGAACCTGAGTCAATGTTCCCCAGCCGTTCCCGGAATTCAGCGAAGCTTCCCGCATCAACGCCGGTTCACCGGAGACCTGGACCCTGGCGCTGTGTTCGAGACGGTATGCCCCCTCCACATAGCTGTCCTTGATACGGGCATCCAGACCGGCAAGCCAGCTGTCGAGCGTGGAGCCGGCGGGAGACGAGGTGACCCTCAACCGCAGGTAGCTGCCTTGCTTCCCCTCATAATTGAGGTGCAGATCATCCATGCTCCATTCGGCGGGAACAAGAAGTCCAATGCCGTAATCCCCGTTGTACCCTTCGCGCAGCCCATCCTGCACCGTGGACAAATCGCGGCTGCCCGGATCTTCGGAATCAAAGCTGGGCCGGAACGAATCCAGCAGTTCCGCATGCTTCGTCAGGTCTTTATAATTTACCGCCCTGTCATCGGTCAGATACAGCTCATAGAGCCGCCCTTCTGCCGCATATTGCCGGCCCTCCCATAACGCGCCGCTGGTATCCTTGCTGATCACCCGCGCATACGGAACCGTCGCCTTGGGGAACGCCTCGCGGTCGAGTACCAGCTCTCCGGCTTCTTCTGCCGCCCGGACCAATCGTTCCAGCAGCTCTTCGGCGGTAGCAGGTGTCTCCAGCGGAGAGGCATGTACCTCCAGATAATATTCGTTCTCCGCGCTGACAAAAGTCGCTACACTCTCATTGCCGCCGCTGTCCCCTACAACAAGCTCAGAGGGATAGCTTAAGCTCCACTGATAATAGCTGTTGCCGATCCGCTTCTTGCCGACACTGCTGTCGATTCCGCCCCCAGCCGGCGATGGCTCCTTCTCCTCGGCCTGGCGGGTAAGCGTAACGACAAGCTCGCCGTTCGTTCCCGGTGCGATCCGTGCTCCCAGCACTCCAGCTACAAATCGAAGCGGCACCATCAGTACATCCGACACCATCTGCGGCGGGGCAGCCAGCTGAATCTTCGTCCCATCCTTCCAGGCGGTGGTACTGCCAATCATCATGGCTCCGGTATGCGGGCCGTACATCACCTTCACTACATCGGTGCCTGTAAGCGTAACGGTACTGCCGAACGCTTGCCCGAAAATTCCCAGCGGCACCATAACAACGCCCTTCCGCATGACAGGCTTGGGAATGGTCATCTTGCTGCCGTTCACCGTCGCCGCCGTAGATCCGACCTTAAGCGTTAGCCGCTTTACGGCACTCTCAGCCGCCTGCGCATTGCCGAGTGGCAGCATCATTACCGCAAGCAAGAACGCAAGAAGTAGATGAGCTGCCCGGTAGAATCTCCTATGCTCCGCTCTACGGGCGCCTGCCGAAGCTACGGTACTATTCCTCCGTATTTCCATCGGAATCCCCCTCTGCTCCAGTTACATTCAATAAGGGATCTCCTTGGCTGAGCACCAGCTTGCGGGCTACGATGTCGCCCCCGCTTTGCATCAGCAGCTTGACCGTCTTCCCCGGTGTATATGCTTTGAACAGCTCATTGATGTCCACCTGTGAAAATACACGATGGCCGTCGATGGCATAGAGCGCATCGCCTTCCCCAATACCCGCTTCCCGTGCTTCGTCCGAGATTAACCCGGTAACAGTGAGCGGCGCTTCCGTCGGCAAGCCGACAATTGCCGGCCAGCTCTCTTCGAGCTCCAGGCCCAGGCTTGGCCGGATGACCTCCCCGGATTTCAGCAGCTGGCTGACGATGTACTGTACCGTGTCGGCGGGAATGGCAAAGCCCATGTTCTCAACATCCACAGCTGCATACTTCAGGGTGTTAATTCCCAGCACTTCGCCCTTCAGGTTGACCAGCGGCCCGCCGCTGTTGCCGGGATTGATTGCCGTATCGCTCTGAATCAGACGGTAAGCTGCATCGACGGAACGGTTAAGCCCGCTGATGACTCCCACCGTGGCTGAGTTGCGCAGCGAGAAAGAGACCGGCGTACCGATGGCAATGACTTTGTCCCCTACCTGTGTCTTGGCCGCAGGGGCGGCAAATTTCACCGGCTTGAGTCCTTTGGCATTCACTTTGAGCAGTGCCAGGTCGCTGACTTCGTCCAGGACAGTTTTGACAATATCATAGGTTTTGCCGTCCGATGTGACCGCCACCGCATCCTGTAGATCCTTCATGACATGGGCATTGCTGATGATCCAGCCATCCGCTTTCACCACAATGCCAGAGCCATGGGTCAGGTTGTAGCGGGAATCCGGTCCGGCGGTATCCCCGGTATATTTTCCGATAATGCCGACCACCGAGGGAGACACCGCTTTGATGATTTGCGGCACCACATCACTTGTATCCTGGCGGCTTGCGGCTTGTCCTGCAGCGTGCACTTGCGGAACCACAATGCCCGATCCGGCCAGCAGCAGTGTGCATAGCAGCAGCTTCCGAATTTGTTGACCCATACTCATTCCCCATTTCGATTTCGTGGCTAGCTTGTACTCTCTTAACTTCAGTCTACATATATGCACTTCCACCCTGCAAAATGCTATAAACCGTCCGGCAGTGAAATCTCTTGCCCAGCTTTAGCTGGTGCACGTGCAAGATTATATAAATATATGTATAGGCTCTATGTTCTATCATCCCGGGCCCTCTTAATCATTCAACGCATTCCGCCGCAATTGAATCTGCTCCGCCGGAGGTTCCATGGCTATGGCATCTATCAGCAATGCCTATATTTCTCATAAACAATCGTAATAGCAAAAGCCACAACCTTCACAGCCCCCGCCCTGTGGCCATGATACCATCAAGCGTAGACGACAGTATCGCACAGGGGGAGATTAACCATGGCTTATGAACCGATTTGGCAAAACGAGCCGGATAAGCTGGCCAAGTTCGAATGGGTCAAGCTGCAGAAGGACGGATTGGAGATTATCCGCAGCATTATCGAAAAATACGCGTTGGAAGGCTTCGCCTCCATCCCGGCCGACGAGCTTGATCTGTTCAAGTGGGCCGGTGTCTATCAGCAAAAGCCGCGCGACGGACACTTTATGATGCGTGTGCGCATCAACACCGGAATAATGACTACGGAGCAGGCCCGAACGATCGCTGAAATTTCCCGGCTGTACGGACGGGGACTGGTGGATGTGACGACCCGCCAGGCTGTGCAGTTCCACTGGCTAAAGGTGGAGCATTTCCCGGATATTTTCCGCCGCCTGGAGGCCGCCACCCTTTACTCTTATGAAGCCTGCGGCGACTGTCCGCGCACGATTGTCGGCAATCCGCTGGCCGGCATCGATAGCAATGAGCTGTTCGACACCGCCGGCATTGTCGAGGAGCTCAATGATTATTTCCTGCTGAACCGCGATTTCTCCAATCTGCCGCGCAAATTTAAAATATCAGTATCAGCGAATATCTATAATAACGGGCAGGCGGAGATTAACGATCTGGCATTTACTCCTGCTGTCAAAATCATTGGCGATGAAGAGGTCGCCGGTTTCCACGTAATGGTCGGCGGCGGCCTCTCGGCCAAGCCGATGCTGGCACAGAAGCTGGACATTTTTGTCCGGCCGGAGGATACGCTGAAGGTGGCGTCTGCGGCGGTCACCTTATTCCGTGATCATGGTTACCGTGAGAAACGCAACCATGCCCGTTTGAAATTCCTCATCGCCGACTGGGGCGCGGAGAAATTCCGGGAGAAGCTGGTTGAATTAACCGGAGACCTGCCTGCGCGCGGAGAAGACAAAACCGCAGGCTGGCATGCCGCCTATTTCGACGGCGTGCATCCGCAGCGCCAAGAAGGGCTGTACTATATCGGCCTCAATGTTCCCGTAGGCAGACTGAATGCAGATGAGCTGCTGCAGCTCGCAGATCTGGCCGATCACTACGGTGAAGGACGGCTGCGCACCACCATGTCGCAGAATATCATTATCAGCGGTGTTCCGGAAGGTAAGCTGCAGTCCTTATTGCAGGAACCGCTGCTGCAGCGGCTCTCACCGTCGGCAGACCATTTCATCAGCCGCACCGTCTCCTGCACCGGCAACGAATTCTGCAATCTGGCCCTGGTGGAAACGAAGCAGCGGGCAGTTCAAACCGCCGACTATTTGGAGCAGAATGTAGAACTGGATGAGAAGCTGCGGCTTCATTGGGTCGGCTGCCCTAATGCCTGCGGGCATAAACAGATCGCCGATATCGGCCTGCAAGGCTCGCTGATCAAGACACCGGAAGGAATGGTTGAGGCGTTCGACCTGGCCGTAGGCGGAACATTGGGCGGCGGAGAGAGTAGTCCGGCAGCACAGTTTGCACGTCCGCTAAAAGGCCGTATCCGGAGTGATGAGATTGGCCCTGTGTTGGCACAGCTCATAGCCTTCTACAAGCAGGAACGCCGGGAAGCGGACAGCTTCCATTCTTTTGTGGAACGCGTAGGCATTCCCGTACTGCAAGAACGGTTAACGGACATCCTTGCCGTTCAGGCTTAGCCCTGAATATAATCCAGATAAGCAGATTGCTCGGCAAAGAGCCACGGCGTTATGCCGTGGCTCTTGTCATGTGCATATGATTTATACCGATTCCGTAGGCTCCAGCTCCAGCGCCTTCGTCCGCTCGGTGTCACGGAGCAGGATCGGTTTAAGGTATTTACCTGTATAGGATTCCTCGACCTTTATCAGCTTCTCCGGTGTACCGGTGGCCAGTACTGTACCGCCGCCGCTACCGCCTTCCGGTCCCATATCAATGAGATAGTCGGCCGTCTTGATGACATCCAGATTATGCTCAATCACCAGCACAGATTCACCGGAATCCACCAGACGGTGCAGCACCTCCAGCAAGCGGCCGATATCGTCGACATGCAGGCCTGTGGTCGGCTCATCAAGAATATATAGTGTCTTGCCGGTGCTGCGGCGGTACAGCTCGGAAGCCAGCTTCACCCGCTGCGCCTCACCGCCCGACAGCGTTGTTCCCGGCTGACCAATCTTGATATAGCCCAGCCCGACGTCAAGCAGCGTCTGCAGCTTGCGGTGAATCTTCGGAATGTTCTGGAAGAATTCCGTGGCATCCTCGACCGTCATTTCCAGTACATCAGCAATGCTCTTGCTTTTGTATTTCACTTCCAGTGTCTCGCGGTTATACCGTTTGCCCTTGCAGACCTCGCAAGGAACATATACGTCGGGCAGGAAGTGCATCTCGATCTTGATGATGCCGTCGCCTTTGCAGGCCTCGCAGCGTCCGCCCTTGATGTTGAAGCTGAAACGGCCTTTCTGGTAGCCTCTGATCTTGGCTTCATTGGTCTTGCTGTAGAGGTCTCGGATATCGTCGAACACTCCGGTATACGTAGCCGGATTGGATCGCGGCGTACGGCCGATCGGCGACTGGTCGATATCAATGACTTTATCAAGATGCTCCAGCCCGCGGATCTCCTTGTGCGCACCCGGACGAACCTTCACCGCCCGGTTCAATTGACGGGCCAAGCTCTTGTACAGAATCTCGTTGACCAGCGATGATTTACCCGAACCGGAGACTCCTGTCACCGCAGTAAATACACCGAGTGGAATTTTGACATTGACGTTCTTCAGGTTATTCTCCTTGGCGCCGCGGATTTCTATCCAGCGGTCATCCGTCGCCCTGCGCTTGAGATTGACCGGGATAAACTTTCGTCCGCTTAAATATTGGCCGGTCAACGATTTCGGATCATCCATAATCTGCTGCGGCGTACCTTGCGAGATCACTTGCCCGCCATGTATCCCCGCACCCGGACCAATGTCGATAATGTAATCCGAGGCCAGCATCGTATCCTCGTCATGCTCGACAACAATCAGTGTATTACCGAGATCGCGCATATGACCGAGCGTGGCAATCAGGCGGTCATTATCCCGCTGATGCAGTCCAATACTGGGCTCATCGAGAATATACAGCACGCCCATCAGGCTGGAACCAATCTGCGTAGCCAGCCGGATACGCTGCGCTTCCCCGCCGGATAGCGAGCCTGCCGCACGGCTGAGCGTTAAATAATTCAGTCCAACATTGACGAGGAATCCAAGGCGGCTGCTGATCTCTTTCAGGATCAGGTGGGCAATGGACTGTTCCTTCTCGGTCAGGTTCAGACCTTTGAAGAAATCCTGGGCCTCACCGATGGATAGATCTGTAACGTCCGCCACATTGCGGTCGTTAATTGTAACGGCAAGTATCTCTTTCTTCAGACGTTTGCCTTTGCAGGTGCTGCAAGGCTTGGCGCTCATAAAGCCTTCGATAAATTCACGGATGCCCTCCGAGGCGGTCTCCCGGTATCTCCGCTCCAGGTTCGGCACGATGCCTTCAAAGGCCACAAGCGCTTCTTTCCGCTGTCCGAAGTCGTTCTCATACCGGAAACGGATCTTCTCGCTGCCGGTTCCGTACATCAGCTTATTCATCTGCTCAGGAGTCAGCGTACTGACCGGAACATTCTGCGGAATCTTAAAATGTTCGCAGACCGACTTCAGAAACTGCGGGTAGTAGTTGGAGGTACTGCCTGTCCAGGCCAGAAATGCCCCATCCTCCACCGACTTCTCCGGATCAGGGATGAGCAATTCCGGGTCTACCACCATATTCATGCCAAGACCGTCGCACTCCGGGCAGGCGCCAAAAGGGCTGTTGAACGAGAACATCCGCGGCGCCAGCTCTTCGATGCTGAAGCCGCACACCGGACAAGCAAAGTTAGAGCTGAACAGCAGCTCTTCCTGACCAATGATATCGACCAGAATTTGTCCGCCCGACATCTTGAGTGCCATTTCCAGAGAATCCGTCAACCGGGTCTGGACATCCTCTTTGATGACAATGCGGTCGACCACCACTTCAATGGTGTGTTTTTTATTCTTTTCCAGTTCTATCTCTTCCGAAACCTCACGCAATTCGCCGTCTACCCGTACACGGACAAAGCCTTGCTTGGCGATGTCGCTGAAGACGCCTTTATGCTCGCCCTTACGGCCGGAAATGACCGGGGCCAGAATCTGCAATCTGGTCTTCTCGGGATACTGCATGATCCGGTCCACCATTTGCTCGACAGTCTGCGACGTAATCTCAATACCGTGGTCCGGGCAATGCGGATGGCCGATCCGGGCAAACAGCAGACGCAGGTAGTCGTAAATTTCGGTGACTGTACCTACCGTAGACCGCGGGTTGCGGCTGGTGGTCTTCTGGTCGATTGATATCGCCGGAGAAAGGCCATCAATCGAATCGACATCGGGCTTCTCCATCTGGCCCAGAAACTGGCGGGCATAGGCGGAAAGGGATTCTACGTAACGGCGCTGTCCTTCGGCGTAAATCGTATCGAAAGCCAGCGAGGATTTACCCGAGCCGCTAAGTCCCGTCAGCACGACGAAGCGGTCACGCGGAATCGTCACGTCGATGTTCTTGAGATTATGCGCTCGCGCGCCTTTGATTACTATGTTTTCATTCGCCAACGGTAAAACCTCCCAATGTGAAATACCAAAATCTTTTAAATTATTTTCGATCCCTCCCAAACCCTCCCTTCCAAGGGAGGGCCCCAAGGGCTGCGCCCTCTGGACACCCGCAAGGCTGGCGGAGGAGTTACGGCGGGACGGACTTAGCTGCTGTGTGCAAGGAACGCTTATCCCTGACGGGACCGCTTGACTTTGGCGCGACAGGCGGTTGTTGCACACTTCGTATGTGCAACGGGTGCTGTCCCTGCGGGATGCGCACAAAGTTACTGAAAAAAACAAATCCCGTGGGTTGCGCAACGAAATTCTGTCTCTGCAGATGCACTGGCTGAACCTAGAAGCCTACTACCTATATAAAACAGCATAGAGCAAAAAGAGGTAAAGGAACGGCCTGTCATAGCACCGTTCCGTTACTAGCTTAATTCCAAACATCCCAGGCCGCCTTACTCAGCCTGCAGCTCCAGCAGTGCGTCACGAAGCTCGGCGGCGCGTTCGAACTGCAGGTTCTTGGCGGCATCCTTCATCTCGGCCTCCAGACGCTGCATCAGGCTGCGGCGGTCCTTCTTGCTCAGCTTGCCCTCCACGCCGGTAAGATAGTCGGCCTTGGATTCGGCGACCTTGGTTGCCTCGATGATATCGCGGATCTTCTTGTTGATGGTTGTCGGCGTAATGCCATGCTTCTCGTTGTAGGCCTCCTGAATGGCCCGGCGGCGCTGGGTCTCCCCGATCGCCTTCTCCATCGACTCAGTGATCCGGTCGCCGTACATGATTACCTTGCCGTCGGAGTTACGCGCGGCGCGGCCGATGGTCTGGATCAGCGAACGCTCGGAACGCAGGAAGCCCTCCTTGTCGGCATCGAGAATCGCCACGAGCGACACTTCAGGCAAATCAAGGCCTTCTCTTAGTAAGTTAATACCCACCAGCACATGGAACGTACCGAGACGGAGGTCACGCAGAATCGCCATCCGTTCCAGCGTCTTGATGTCGGAGTGCATGTAGCGCACCTTGATGCCGATCTCCTTGAAGTAGTCGGTCAGATCCTCGGACATCTTCTTGGTCAGCGTCGTGACCAGTACCCGCTCGTCGCGGGCGACACGCTCGCGGATTTCGTTGATCAGATCATCGATCTGACCTTCGGTAGGGCGAACGTCAATGATCGGGTCAAGCAGGCCTGTCGGCCGGATAATTTGCTCTACCATCGTGTCGCAATGTTCCATTTCATAGGGACCTGGTGTAGCGGAGACGTAGACGATCTGATCGACCTTCTCCTCGAACTCCTCAAACTTCAGCGGACGGTTATCCAGCGCCGAAGGCAGGCGGAAGCCATGGTCCACCAGCACGGTCTTCCGCGCCCGGTCACCGTTGTACATCGCCCGGATCTGCGGCAGAGTTACGTGCGACTCGTCGATGACGATCAGCAGATCGTCAGGGAAGTAGTCCATCAAGGTATACGGGGTTGCCCCCGGCTCACGGAAGGTCAGCGGTCCGGAATAGTTCTCGATCCCGGAGCAGAAGCCGACCTCCTTCATCATCTCGATATCATAACGCGTCCGCTGCTCCAGCCGCTGGGCTTCCAGCAGCTTGCCGGCGTCGCGCAGCTCCTTCAGCCGGTCCTCCAGCTCACGCTCAATGTTGACCAGAGCGACCCGCATCGTCTCTTCCTGGGTGACAAAGTGGGACGCCGGGAAGATGGCAACATGGTCGCGTTCGCCGATCAGTTCTCCGGTAAGGACATCAATTTCGGTGATCCGTTCAATCTCGTCGCCGAACAGCTCCACACGGATCGCATGCTCGCCTTGGGAGGCAGGGAATATCTCCACCACGTCGCCTCTTACCCGGAAAGTCCCGCGTACGAAATTGATATCGTTGCGTTCATATTGAATGTCTACAAGCCGGCTCAGCAGCTGGTTACGCGGCTTCTCCATTCCTACACGCAGCGACAACAGAAGACTGCCGTATTCCTTCGGCGAACCGAGGCCGTAGATACAGGATACACTGGCTACGATAATGACATCGCGCCGCTCGAACAGGGAGCTGGTCGCGGAGTGGCGCAGCTTGTCGATCTCTTCGTTGATGCTGGAATCTTTCTCGATGTAGGTGTCGGAGGAGGGAATGTAAGCTTCTGGCTGGTAGTAATCGTAGTAACTGACGAAGTAATCGACCGAGTTGCTTGGAAAAAACTCCTTGAATTCGCTCGCCAGCTGCGCCGCAAGCGTCTTGTTATGTGCAATAACCAGCGTAGGGCGATTAAGCTTGGCGATGGTATGTGCGATGGTAAACGTCTTGCCTGTACCGGTCGCGCCCAGCAGCGTCTGATGCTTCTTGCCTGCCCGAATGCCTTCCACTAGCTCGTTGATGGCATTAGGCTGGTCGCCCTGGGGTGTATACTCCGACTCCAGTTTAAAAGTCTTCGTACTGACGACAAGATCACTCATTTGCCCGTCTCCCCTCTATCGTCTAAAATATACAAATATATTATAATTGTTCTCTGATTGGTTCCTGTCCATACGAAACCCGGAAAACAAAACGGATAGGAATATTTGTTCCCGTTTATTATACAGTGTAGACTACAGTGTTGCAAACTCTATCTTAGAGAAATGTTAGGAGTCTGAACTCATGGATATCATTACCCTTATCGGCCTGCTCGCCGGGCTGGCGGCCCTGGTCGGCGGCTTCCTCCAGGAGGGCGGAAGCCTCTCCGGGCTGCTGCAGCCGAACGCCGCCCTGATCGTGTTCGGCGGCACGCTTGCCGCCGTGCTGGTCAGCTTTCCGGCTTCGCGGCTGCGCACGGTTCCCTCTGCGCTGCGCATGGCTTTCGGCCGGCGGCAGGACGACGATGAAGCGAAGGCTGAAGAGCTGATCGCCATGTCTGTCATTACCCGCCGCACCGGCGTGCTGGCACTGGAGAAACGGGCCGAGGAGCATCCCGACCCGTTCACCCGCGAAGGGCTGCTGCTCATTGTCGACGGCAATGATCCTTCCCAGGTACGGCAAATTCTGGAGCTGGAGATGGATGCGGCCGAAGCCAAATATGAAGGCTATGCCAAGATCTTTGAGGCGGCTGGCGGCTACGCCCCGACCATGGGCATCATCGGCACCGTGATGGGGCTGATCCATGTGCTCGGCAGTCTCAGCGATCCATCCACGCTGGGGTCCTCGATTGCCGTTGCCTTTACGGCGACGCTGTACGGGGTAGCCAGCGCTAATTTAATTTTTTTACCCATTGCTTCCAAGATCAAATCCCGCAGCCAAAGCGAGCTGAGCAGCATGGAAATGCTGATGGTCGGCATTCTCGCCCTGCAGAACGGCGACCACCCGCAGCTGGTACGCAAAAAACTGAATTCCTTCCTGGGCGCGGCCGCTTCGCCTGAGCCGTCCGCAGAACCGCGGGGCCGGCGATGAGGCAACGCGAACGGAGACAGCGGCGGCGCGCAGACGGGCGGGATAACCAGGAGCGCTGGATGATTACCTATGCGGATTTAATAACGCTGCTGCTCATTTTCTTTGTCGTCATGTATGCCATGAGCAGTCTGGATACGGAGAAATACAAGATTGTCACGGATTCTCTCTCCGAGACCTTCAGGAACGGCAATCCGGTGCTGGAGGGCGGAAGTGGTATATTGGACGGCGAACAGGGACTTGAGGGCGGAAACGCGGAGAACTCCGTTAATCCGGGAAATGCCGGGGAGGATCAGGCGGGAGGCAACGGGCAAGGCGGAACTGGCAGCGACAGCGGAGCAGGCAGCGGCGGAACTGCCGCAGGCTCCGTTGAAGCCCCCGAAGAGCAGGACCAGCCCTCGGCCCGCGAGCTGGCCTTCCGGGAACAGGAAACCAAGCTGGCCGCCCTGATGGGTGTGATTACCCGCTATGTGCAGGACAATGAGCTGGGCGATCAGATCTTTGTCGCCGACAAGCCGCAGGGCATCGCCATTACGCTCAGCGACCGTTTCCTGTTCGACCTCGGCAGAGCAGACCTGAAGGCCCCGGCCTTGCCGGTCCTGCGCCAGCTGTCCGGCTTGTTCGGCGATATCGGAGCCGTGGTCAGTATTGAGGGGCATACCGACAATACGCCCGTTTCGGCAGGCTCGCAGTACAATGATAACTGGGAGCTGTCGGGTGCGCGCGCGCTGTCCGTACTGCGATTTTTTCTGGAGAGTGAAGGTCTGAATCCGCAGGAATTCCAGTACGCCGGTTATGCGGATACCCGGCCTGCCTATAATAACGGCACGGCGCAAGGCCGGCAGAAGAACCGGCGCGTGGAGATTATTGTCTTGCGGCAGCTGCAGGAAGAAGAGTAGATCCATCGCCATTCAACCCAGAGATCGGCAGAGGCAACAGATTTTATTATGCTGGATAAGGAGCTTGAACGGACTATGCATACCATGGATGAAACTCCCCGCAGTCCTGCCCGGTTATCCGGTGCGCTGCGGCTGCTGGCCGCACTGTTTATCGTTATGTTTGCGCAGGGGTTCATTACTTTTCTGCTTGGCGCCTTTTCGGCAATATTCTTGTTCTTCGGTGAAAGCTTCGCGGCTCCGGGCTGGGATTCATCTACCCTTTTCCCTTGGCAGGGCCTGCCTTCTATAGCCGTCTCCTGTCTCATCCCCGCTGCAATGTACGCGCTCTGCTGGTTCGGCGTCTGGTGGATGCAGCTCGAAGCGGCGGGAAACAAGCAGATTTCCTTATTTCCGCTGCGACTGGCCGCTGCATGCATCCCTCTGATATTGCTTATCCTGCAGATCAAGCCGTCTTATAACCCGGATGCCATGATTCCCTATGGAGTCGGCCACTCCATACTTATCGTCTGCATGGGCTGGTCGGCGGTCATCCTGTTCCCCTTTTATTCCGCAGGGGTCTATTACTTTGTGCTCAAGCCGGATATGCGCCTGCGCAAAAGGTACCGCTTGCTGCTGCTCCTGCTTGTATTCGCGCTGCTGGCGCTGCCGCTGCTCCGGCTGCTCTGGGAAATCGCCCCGTCTTTCTATCCTTCACTGCTTGAATTTCCGGACCAATAACAACTTAATTAACAGATCTGTAGACACAACAAGGCAGACCCCGCCCTTCCCGCGAAATCTGCCTTGTTTGCTTTATCCTTGTTTGGCGTAAAAATTACTCCGCAACCAGCTCGCGGTATGCCGCCGCGTCCAGCAGGCCGGAAGCCGACTCCGCAAATTCCCCTTCAAGCTCAAGCTCGAAAATCCAGCCGCCGCCGTAAGGCTCGTCATTGATCAGCTCGGGGCTCGCTTCCAGTGCGTCGTTGATTCTGGTCACTTTTCCCGCTACCGGTGAATATAATTCGGAAACCGTCTTGACGGACTCAATGCTGCCTACACTGTCGCCTGCGGCAATGGATGCGCCGATCTCCGGGAATTCCACGAACACAATATCGCCGAGCAGATGCTGGGCATGATCCGTAATCCCAACACGTACTACGCGTCCTTCGCCCTGCTGTGCCCATTCATGCTCTTCGCTGTACAGCAGGTTGTCCAGCACTTCACTCATTCTCTCGCGCCTCATTTCCGGAATGGATATGTAAATTCAGTTATAGACTAAGTTATGGCTCGGCCCTATGTCAATATAACTGACAGGAAAATAAATTTTGTCAGCTTTTTGACGTTTTTTTGTTGACAGTGGGATGGATTACCCGGTTTAATGGAGTCAGCAGAATTGAACCCCACGAAGTGAAACACCTTTCAACGGGATTTACTTCGGGCACTTTGAAGGGGTCCCAATAACAACATACGGTTTGCGAATGAGGGTACAGGGAGAGACTGTCTCACAAGAAGACAGCGCCGAAGGAGTAAGCCCGGGGTTGGGTGAATCTCTCAGGCAAAAGGACCTGTGCCGGACGCATCTCTGGAGAGCATCAGACTGCAGCAGCAGGATACTGGTCACCAACGGGGAAACCTGCCTAGCGGCTTCATGCAGGTATGCAGGGTAACTCTCAGGTACAAAGGACAGAGCGGAAAGCTGATTATGCGCGTGCGCGTGCATCTTTGGCATCCGCCTGTCCTTTTTTTATATTCTTCCGGCCCGGCAAATGCCTGGGTGCAATTCCCGCCAAACAGACTAAGGGAGTGACCACATGGATGCTTTGAAGAGAACGCCTTTTTATGAATTTTATTCCGCCTTTGCAGAAGCCCGCTGTATCGATTTCGGCGGCTGGGAGCTGCCGGTGCAGTTCACCGGCATTGTGAAGGAGCATGAAGCGGTACGCCGGCAGGCAGGCCTGTTCGATGTCTCGCATATGGGCGAGTTCATCGCGGAGGGCAGCGGCGCCGAAGCGTTCCTGCAGAAGATGACCACCAACGACGTATCCAAGCTGACGGACGGTGCGGCACAATATACGCTGATGTGCTATCCTTCCGGCGGTGTCGTCGATGACCTTCTCGTATACCGCCTCGGCGAAGAGCGTTATATGCTTGTCGTGAACGCCTCTAACATCGACAAGGATTTCCAGTGGCTGCAGGAGCATCTCACCGCCGAATTCAGCGGCGTCAGCCTGACGAATGTCTCGGACGAGACGGTTTTGCTCGCTTTGCAAGGCCCACTGGCCGAAACGATTCTCCAGTCCGTCACCCCTTCCCCCCTGAATGAACTGAACCCCTTTCACTTTATCGAGCATGCCGAAGTCTGCGGCGTATCCGTGCTGCTCTCCCGTACCGGATATACCGGCGAGGACGGCTTTGAGCTGTACGCTTCCGCCGGCACTGCGAAAGCGCTCTGGAACGGCCTGCTCACTGCAGGCGAGCCGCATGGCCTGACGCCCGCCGGTCTCGGCGCCCGCGACACGCTGCGCTTCGAGGCCAAGCTGCCGCTGTACGGCCAGGAGCTGGCGGCGGACATTACGCCGCTCGAAGCAGGCGTCCAGTTCTTCGTGAAGCTGGACAAAGCGGACTTCATCGGCCGCAGCGCCCTGCTTGCGCAGAAGGAAGCGGGACTTCCCCGCCGCCTCGTCGGCCTGGAGATGATCGACCGCGGCATCCCGCGCACCCACTATCCGGTCTACGCGGGCGGCGTGAAGATCGGCGAGATCACCACCGGGACTCAGTCGCCGACGCTGAAGCGCAATTTGGGGCTGGCACTGCTGGACGCCGCCTATGCCGCCATCGGCACCGAAGTATACGTTGAGATTCGCGGCAAGCAGTTGAAAGCGGCCGTAGTCAAGGCGCCGTTCTACAAAAAGAGCCAAGGAGTGAACCCGCAATGAAGCACCGCTATCTGCCCATGACCGAGCAGGACCGCCAGGAAATGATGGAGGCCGTCGGCATTCAGTCCGTAGAGGAGCTGTTCGCCGACATCCCGCAGCAGGTCCGATATCAGGGCACGCTGCCGATGTCGGAAGCGCTCGATGAATACGCACTCCTGCGCCACATGAAGGAGCTGGCGGACAAAAACGCGAACTTCGACACCCACACCAGCTTCCTGGGCGCCGGACTCTATGACCATCACATTCCGGTCGTGATCAACCATGTCATTTCCCGTTCGGAATTCTATACCGCTTATACGCCTTATCAGCCGGAGATCAGCCAGGGCGAACTGCAGGCCATCTTCGAATTTCAGTCCTATATCTGCGAGCTGACCGGCATGAAGGTCGCCAACGCGAGCATGTACGACGGAGCTACAGCCTTTGCGGAGGCGGCTGTATTGGCTTCGGGAGCGACCAAGCGCAAGAAGCTGGTCGTCTCCCGCACCGTGCATCCGGAGGCGCGCCAGGTGCTGGCCACCTCAGCCCACGCGCTGGGGCTGAGCATTGTCGAGGTCGGTTACAGGAACGGTGTAACCGACCAGGAGCAGCTCGCCGCCGCCATCGACGGCGAGACGGCGGCCGTGCTACTTCAATCGCCGAACTTCTTCGGCGCGATTGAAGACCTCGCGGCCATGGAGCCGCTGATTCACGCGGCCAAGGGCCTGCTCGTCGTCAGCGCGAACCCGCTGGCGCTCGGGGTGCTGGAGACGCCGGGCAAGCTCGGCGCCGACATCGTGGTCGGTGATGCGCAGCCGCTCGGCATCCCGGCTTCGCTCGGCGGGCCGACCTGCGGCTTCTTCGCCGTCGCCGAGCATCTGATGCGCCGCATGCCGGGCCGCATCGTCGGCCAGACGGTCGACAAGAACGGCAAACGCGGCTTCGTGCTGACGCTGCAGGCGCGCGAGCAGCATATCCGCCGCGAGAAGGCGACGTCGAATATCTGCTCCAACCAGGCGCTGCTGGCGCTGTGCGCATCGGTCTACCTGTCCATCATGGGCAAGGAAGGCATGCGCGAGGTCGGCGAGCTGAACATCCGCAAGAGCCGTTATGCCGCTGGCAAGCTCGCCGGAATCAGCGGAGCCGAAGCTGCCTTTACTGCACCTTACTTCAATGAATTCGTCGTGAAGCTGCCGGAAGGCGCAAATATCCCAGAAATTAATAGACAATTGCTGAAGGCCGGTATTCTCGGCGGCTACGACCTCGGCCGTGATTATCCCGAGCTGGCCGGACATATGCTGATTGCCGTTACCGAGAAGAGAAGCAAGACCGAAATCGACCAATTCGCGAGCGCACTGGAGGGCTGTCTATGAAACCGGAACAAAGTCTGATCTTCGAGCTGAGCCGCCCCGGACGCTCGGCCTACTCTCTGCCCGTCTGTGACGTACCGCAGGGTGAAGCCCTGGAAAGCCTGATTCCCGCCGGACTTCTGCGCAGCGAGCCGGCGGTGCTGCCGGAAGTGTCGGAGGTCGATGTCATCCGCCACTATACCGCCCTCTCCCGCCGCAATTTCGGCGTCGACAACGGATTTTATCCGCTGGGCTCCTGCACGATGAAATATAATCCGAAGATCAACGAGGATGTTGCCCGCTTCCCCGGCCTGTCCAAGATTCATCCCTACCAGCCGGAAGAGAGCCTTCAAGGCGCACTGGAGCTGATGTACACCCTGCAGCAGGACCTCGCCGCCCTGACCGGCATGGATGCCGTCTCCCTGCAGCCGGCCGCCGGCGCCCACGGTGAATGGACCGGCCTGATGATGATCCGCGCCTACCATGAGAGCCGCGGCGAGACCCGCACCAAGGTCATCGTGCCCGATTCCTCGCACGGCACGAACCCGGCCAGTGCCGCAGCCGCCGGTCTCGACACCGTGACGATTCCGTCCAATGCTCTGGGAATGGTCGATCTGGAAGCATTGAAGGCGGCGGTCGGCAGCGACACCGCCGCCCTGATGCTGACCAACCCGAGCACACTGGGATTGTTCGAAACGCAAATTGTCGAGATCGCGTCCATCGTGCATGAAGCGGGTGGCCTGCTCTACTACGACGGTGCCAACTCCAACGCGATTATGGGCATCACCCGCCCCGGCGATATGGGCTTTGACGTCGTGCACCTGAATCTGCACAAGACGATGAGCACCCCGCACGGCGGCGGCGGCCCGGGCGCCGGTCCGGTCGGTGTAAAGGCGAAGCTGATTCCGTTCCTGCCGCAGCCGACCGTAGTCCGGAATGAAGACGGCAGCTTCTCGCTGCATTCAGGCGGACCGGAGTCGATTGGACGCGTGAAGGCTTACTACGGCAACTTCGGCATCCTTGTGCGGGCTTATGCCTACATCCGCACTTATGGTCCCGAAGGCCTGCGCGAAGTATCCGAGAATGCCGTGCTGAACGCCAATTATATGATGCACCGGCTGGCGCCATATTTTGAAATCCCGTATCCGGGCGTCTGCAAGCATGAATTCGTCATGTCCGGCCGCAATCTGAAGCAGTACGGCGTACGGACACTGGATGTGGCCAAACGGCTGCTTGACTTCGGTTACCATCCGCCGACCGTCTACTTCCCGCTGACCGTTGAGGAATGCATGATGATTGAGCCGACCGAAACCGAAAGCAAAGAAACGCTGGACGGCTTTATTGACACGATGATTCAGATCGTTAGAGAAGCGCAGGAAACGCCGGAGATTGTCATCAACGCTCCGCATACGACGGAGATTAGCCGGCTCGACGAGACGCAGGCGGCCCGCAAGCCGGTGCTGAACTGCGCCTGCGGCTAAATAACAACCCATATTGGCGCTTTGCGTAAGGCTCCCAATATCTGCATACCGGTTAGATTAAACAGCAACGGGTGTACTCTCCTGGTCAAGGAAAGTACACCCGTTCTTTGAGTCGTATAGACAACCTCTATGTATAAATACGTTACATTTCATCCCCCGAAGACCGTACCAGTCTCTTCACAAATTGCGACCGGTCGTTCACCTTCATCTTTAAGTAGATACTCTTCACCATGTTCCGGACCGTGCCTTCACTAATCCCCAGCTCATTGGAAATGTAGAGCGCACTCTTCTCGTGGGACCACAAATGGGCCACATCCCGCTCCCGGGCCGTCAGCCGGTATTGCAGGAACAGGATTTCCTGACTGCAGCGCTGCAGATCCGGGGTATGGTTCAGCCACTTGCCCGCAATGCTGGAGACGATTTGCCGGACGAACGGAATGGCGAATTCAATTTGCTGTCCCTGATGAAAAGAAATATCCAGATAGCCCCGGACCATTCCGTCCAGATGAACCGGCGCACAGACGCAATTCCAGCTCTGCAAAGCCGGATTGGAGTGCTCCGCCCCCTTCACCACAGCCATCCGGTTCATTTCCATGGACAGCGAGACCGCATTCAAGCCGGCGTGGTCTGCAGAGAGGCTCTTGCCGATGCTAAAACCTATTTGCTCCATTTCGGCCTGGATGTCAAGGGAGGAGCTGGAGAACTCCAGTAGCCGTCCGGATGAATCTGTCAGAAAAAAAGCGTGCGGAATAGATATGTATCTTTCAATATCGGCAATCTCCTTGCGGATTAACTGGATCATAGCATGATGGTAGGCATGCTGCAGAGTATCTGTGGAAGCGCCTCTCTTCTGGACTGCAGGCATTAACGGC
The DNA here is from genome assembly GCF_008635795.1 of Paenibacillus tepidiphilus. Taxonomy (GTDB): domain Bacteria; phylum Bacillota; class Bacilli; order Paenibacillales; family Paenibacillaceae; genus Paenibacillus_AQ; species Paenibacillus_AQ tepidiphilus. The sequence continues at coordinate 64,748 of NZ_VWRQ01000009.1, forward strand.
TGGAAATTCAGATCCCCCGGCGTACACCAGGCTTTGCGGTCTGTAAATGAAGTGTTCAACCCATTCCCCCCTCGCCAGACCGTATTTTGACATAAACAACGATTGATTATTCTATTATGTATATTCCTGTAAAAAAATCCACTCTAAATTTTACCGCAAACCATAAACAAAGTAAATATACGCTGCCGGCGTCTTCCCTTCCTATGTTCCGCTGCAAATAAATTTGCTTTCTCGCTATAATCCGCTAGTTTTCGACAAAGCTGGAGTGCTATATTGACTAGGCATGTCTTTGGAGATGTGAAAAAGCTATTAAAGGGAGGTTCGCGTCTTGAGTATTATCGAAGCCAAAGAGCTGTCCAAGTCCTTCATGCAGGCTGTGAAGGAACCGGGTCTTGCGGGTGCGTTCAAGCATCTGCTGTTCCCGAAGCATATCGAGAAGGTGGCGGTGAAGCCGCTGAACCTCAGCGTGGAGGCCGGTGAAACGGTAGCGTATGTCGGACCGAACGGTGCCGGCAAATCGACCACGATTAAGATGCTGACCGGCATTCTGGCCCCTTCGGCAGGCAGCATTTCTGTAAACGGTATCAATCCTTACAAAAAAAGAATGGAGAACGCCGCCCAGATCGGCGCCGTCTTCGGCCAGCGCACCCAGCTGTGGTGGGATATCCCGATTGTCGAATCGTTCTCGCTGCTGAAGGATATCTACCATATCCCCGAAGCGGTGTACCGCCGCAACCTGGATCAATTCATCGAGCTGCTGGGTATGGATGAATTCATTCACCTCTCCGCCCGCAAGCTGTCGCTCGGCCAGCGCATGCGTGCCGATCTCGCAGCCGCGCTCTTACATAATCCGCCGATCCTGTACCTGGATGAGCCCACCATCGGTCTCGATGTATCCGTGAAGCAGAAGATCCGCGAGTTCATTAAAAAAATTAACGAAGAGCAGCAGACCACCGTCATGCTGACCACCCATGATCTCGGCGATATCGAGGACCTCTGCAAGCGTCTGGTCATCATCGACCACGGGTCCATTATTTATGACGGCAGCCTGAGCGAGGTCAAGTCGCGGTTCGCCCGAAACCGGTTGATCTTCTTCCAGATAGCCGAGCCGCTGCCGCTCCTGATGGAGCAGCTTGCTGCCACGCCCGGCATGAAGCTGGTACAGCAGAGCGAGCTGGAATTCTCTGTAGCGTTCGACCGGTACGAATACACGGCCAGCGATGTCGTCAGCCGTGTGATGCGTCAGGGGGAAGTCGTCGACTTCCGCATGGAGGAGACGGGGATTGAGCAGGTGATCAAGGCAGTCTACGACGGCAATCTGGAGCTGAATCACGCCGAAAGCGGGGAGGTGGCACAGAGTCATGCCCACAGCCAGGCTTAAAATGTACCGCAGCATCGCCAACCGTTCCCTGCAGAATGTGCTGGCCTACCGGAATTCCTATGTCATTAATTTTCTGGCAGGTACCATCAACCTGCTGGCGATTTACTTCTTATGGAAAGGGATTTATAGCGGCCGGATCGAGGTGGGCGGCTACACATGGGATCAGATGAAGACTTATTTGCTGGTCACCTTTCTGGCCAACTCCGTATTGTCCTGGTACTCCGAGACAGCCATCTCCGGCAAAATCCTCGACGGCAGCGTAGCTGTCGACCTGCTAAAACCAATTGACTTTCAAAGTGCGCGCTTCGCGGAGACGCTGGGCTCCAGCCTGTTTGAAGGGGCGCAAAGCCTGATTCTGATTACCGTGTTCGCCCTATGCATCACCGGCATCGCGTTTCCGGACTCTGCCCTTGTCTATGTACTGTTTATCTTCAGTCTGCTGGGGGCAGTGCTGGTCAAATTCGGCATTGTGTATCTCGCGGCGCTGGTCTGCTTCTGGTCCACCGGCTCCATGGGCATTGTCTGGACCCGGATTGCCCTGACCAATCTGCTGTCCGGTGCGCTGGTGCCGCTGGCTTTCTTCCCGGACTGGCTGGAGCGTCTGGCTCTGGTGCTGCCGTTTCAGAGCATTATTCATACACCGACGATGATCTTTCTGGAGCAGGCCGGAACCTGGGAGAGCCTCTCGCTGATCGGCTTGCAGTGGTTCTGGGGCATCCTGCTCTGGCTGGCCGGCAAAGCCATGTGGAGCTGGGCCGTCCGGCAGGTGACCATTCATGGCGGATAAATCACAGGGAGGGAAATCCATGTCCTTAGGGCGGATGTTTTATTTGTACCGGAGGCTCTATGTGCAGCAGCTGAAGGCCATTCTGGAATACAACAAGGACTTCTATATCCTGATGTGCTCCGCGGCGCTGACCCAGGTACTCGGTTTTATATTCTTATGGGTCATTTATGACCGCATTCCCGATATCAACGGCTGGCAGTTCTGGGAGGTCACGTTTATGTATGCGATGATCTTTCTGACTGAAGGCGTAGCCTCCTTGTTCTTCGAGGGGACCTGGCGCATGGCGAGGCTGGTGAACTTCGGGGAAATGGACCGCTACCTGCTGCGGCCGGTGCCGGTGGTGCTGCAGGTGTTCTGCACTGGGATCGGCATCAATGGCCTCGGCAACCTGCTGATCGGCGGAGTGATTATCTGGCAGTCGCTGGCGCATGGCCAGGTGGAATGGACTGCCGGCAAAGCGGCGGTGATCGTACTGCTGCTGGTGACCGCCGTCATTATCCGGGTGGCGATCAACCTGGCCGGCAATTCTGCCGCCTTCTGGATCCGCAATGCCGGCAATGCCTTCCCGCTGATGGTGCATAACCTGGCCGATCTGGCGAAGTACCCGATTACCCTGTTCCCGCAGGCCATCCGGATATTGATTTCTACGATCCTGCCTTATGCCTTTATCAGCTTCTTTCCTGCCACTTATATTTTCGGCAAAAGCGAATGGTCCGGCTGGTGGATGCTCGCACCTGTAGCGGCCATAGCCATGGCCTTCGCTTCCTACGGCATCTTCCGCTTCGGCCTGTCAAGGTATGAGAGCACGGGGAACTGACCCCGGACCGTCCACAGAGCCTTAGCCGCATACCGATGATGTTCGTCTCGAACTGAACGGGCCATCCCTTCCAAAGCCTGTCGGGCTTACGGGATGGCCCGTTTCTTTTATTCAGTAAGAGCGAGCCTCTCAATGGTTTCCGGTCCGCTCCAATGCGGTTTCTCCCCGCTCCACTTCTGTCTTTCACCCGTTCCATTCACGTCTGTTTTTACCGCATGCCGGATATTCTGCCCTGTCTCCTGCCCTGTGCCGCCGCCCAGCCGCCGGCCTGCTTCCGGCGTAAACTCCATCGGCAGCGAGGTATAATGGAGTACCCCCATTAATAGAGCCGTCAGCGCAAGAATACCCGCAGTGTATTTGTAGCCGAACGACCATTTCGATAACCAGGCCATCCTTCACTCCTCCATTCCCCAATCTGATATTGAATTCTAATCCCCGTATGTATCTTTCTTTTCCTTGATTAAGTGTAGTGGCAGAATGCCTCCGCCAACACCTTCCGGCGCACGGTTTCCGTCTCCGTCCGCAGGCGGATTTCGGAGTCGTTCCCTGGGCAGAACCGGCCATGCCAAAAAGCCATTCCGGATGGAATGGCTTCCTGGTATTCACTTGTACCTGGCGGACGGCCAAAATCTGCGCCTACATCTTCTCAGCTATCCGCGCTTCCTTCGGTGCACGGAACAAAGCCTTCAGCAGCGGAGGCGTGACCAGTGTGGTCAATATCACCACAATGATGACCGAGGTGAAATATTCCGGGACCAGCAGTCCGCTCTCCAGCCCGGTGGCGGCAATGATCAGCGCAACTTCGCCCCGCGACACCATACCCGCACCGATTATCGCGGAAGAACGCATACTAAACCCGGTCAGCCGCGCCCCCATTCCGCCGCCAAGCAATTTGGCCAGTACGGAAGCCACAAACAGGATCACGACAAAGCCGATCTGCTGCCCAATCCCTTCAAAGGTTACGCTAAGGCCGATGCTGACGAAGAAGACCAGCACAAACAGTGAATAGGCGATCGGCTCGACCTTGGTCTCCACCACATGCTTAAATGAAGTCTGAGCGATGGCGATGCCGGCCATAAACGATCCAATGATACCGGCCATTCCCATGCGCTCGGCGAAATAGGCATAGGCGAAGCAGATAATCAGCGCAGCCGTGACCGTGGTTTCCGTTACGCGAAGCGGAGCGAACCACTTCATTATCCGCGGCACCAGCAGCCAGGCGAACAGCAGTGCAACCGCGAAGAAGATCACTTTTTTGCCGATCAGCAGACTTAATGAAATATCACTCCCGGTGCCAAAAAAGCTCATCAGCACGGCCAGCAAAATGACGACGAGAATATCATCGACCACAGCGGCACCGAGTATCGTCGTGCCTTCCGGTGAATTCAGCCGGTCCATCTCTTTCAGCACCTGTACAGAAATACTGACCGATGTCGCACTCAGCGCCACTCCAAGAAACAGGGAGTTGTGGTATGCGAAGCCAAAGGCCTCACCGATCCCCAGCCCTCCGAGAAACGGCAGTACAATACCGCCCACGGCAACCGCGACCGCCGACTTCCAGTTGCGCCGCAGCTGCTCCAGATCCGTCTCCAGCCCGGCAATGAACATCAGGAGCAGCACGCCGATCTCGGACATGTAATGAATGAATTCGCCGTCCTGCACCCAGCCGAGTACCGCCGGACCCAGGATGATCCCGGCAAGCAGCTTGCCGAGGACGGCAGGCTGGCCCAAGCGCACCGAAAGATCGCCGGCCAACTTCGTGAACAACAGAATAAGCATAAGCGTCAGAATGAATTCCATTGGGGGCATCCCCTCCTTCTCTAAGCTGTCGGAACTGAACGGAAGGGCCCCCTTGACCCAAAAAAGACAAAAAGGAGCCCTTGGTGACAGGCTCCTCCTAAAAGGATCATTTTATTCAGTTCAATTACGAATAATTATACCGGTAAAGTCACCGGCTGTAAACCGTATCCTTCTGGTAAAAGCCTTTGGGTCGGCTGCACAGATAGCTGCGATTGTAGCCGGGAAGCCGCTTTGAACCATGCAATCCCGGCTAAACCCCGATACTCGCCTCGCTTGGGCGCATCACCGAGGAGCCGATGACCAGCAGAATCGCCGCCATCAGTCCCAGCACAGCGAAGGGCTGCCAGAGCACATCCCAGCCGCCGCCGGTCGAAGCCAGATCCACCGCCTGGATCGCCCACTTCTGCGGAACGAAGTTGGCTGCCTTCTGCATATATTCCGGCATAATGGACAGCGGCCAGAAGCAGCCGCCGAGCATGCAGGTAGGCGTGAGAATCAGCATATTAATCATGCCGGCATTCTTCGGATTGCGCAAGAGCCCGGCAATGGTAGAGGCGATCCCCATTGCCACCAGCATAAAGGTCGCCAGCACCAGGAAATAGAAGGTCATCGGTACCTCGTAGTCGTAGCGGAGCACCCATTTGCCGAGCACCAGCACGACGAGAATCTGAATCACTCCGACCATGCAGCTGCCTAGAAAGTTCCCAAGGGTAATCTCATAGGCGCGCACCGGAGCGCTGAACATCCGCATCATCGTCCGTCCCGTGCGGTCCTTCAGAATCTGCGTTACTGTACTGGATACCAGGTTCATCAGAAACAGCAGCGTCATGCCGGTCGCGACCCCAAGCGTCTGCCGGGGATACAAATCATAATCCGTGCGGATGCTGCCGACATTATGCTCCCTGGCCTGCTCCAGAACTGCGGCGAATTGCGCTGTCTGATCCGCCTCACCGCTTGTATCGGCCGCTTGAATCAGACCCGCTGCGGCTGTCATTTCTGACACAATGGTATCGACCTTCATCTTGACCAGAATTGAGGATTCGCTGGTTCTAAGCTCATACATCCCCACCTGCGGCCGGTTACCCTGTAATATATTGGCAGTATAATCAGCGGGAATCCACAGCCCGGCAGAGCCTTCCTGCGCAATGACCGCTTCCTTCAGTTCAGCCTCATCCTTTACTTCTTTTAAAGTATAGGCCCCCGTCCGCTCCAGCTCCGCAATCAAATGGCCTCCGGCCGTTCCCGCATCGCGGTTGCCGTACAGCAGAACCGGGTTGCTGGCCTCCATCCCGCCGGTAATGAAGATCACTCCGGCTACAACGATCGACGGTACAAGAATGTGAATCAGCAGACCTTTACGCGAACCGATCGTCCGCTTGATCATATTCCAGGCGATTGCCAATATTTTATGCATGATAACCCACCTTCCGGTAAGAGAAAATAGCGGCTCCGAGCAACACCAGCGCAATCAGTGACATGACCCACAAATTCGGCAGCAGCTGGGACAGCCCCGAATGCAGCATCATCCGGATGATGGAATCCATGGCCCAGTGATTGAACGTGAAGAGACCCACGCTGTGAACCCATTCATCCGGGAGCGGGTTCATGCCGCCGCTAAGGAACGTCATTCCGACAGTGACAAAGTTAACGATGGTATTGGCGGTCGTCAAGGTCTTGCAGAACATGGAGACAATGATCGAGAAGGTCATGGAGACTACAATCATGAGCAGACAGAACAGAATCAGCAGCCAGGGCCGGTTGCCCCAATAGACGCCGAACAGCAGATTGCTCAGGATAATAATCGTCGCACATTGAAGCGCCGCAACGATGCCGATTCCGAGAATTTTGCCGAAGAAAAGTTCACGTCCGGTAACCGGCGTCGAGCCCAGGCGGTACAACGTATGCCGGTCCTTCTCGCCGAAGAGCGATCCGCTGACATCCAGTCCGCTGTACAGCAGGAACATCAGCAGCATGGAGGCCGCATAATATTGCGATGCCGTATAACTCTGCCCCCCGTTATTCAGGTCGCCCAGCTTCACCGCTGTCTCCCTGCTGCTGGCCGGTTCAGCAGCGGCCGCTGCTGCCACCGCCGCCTGCGGGCCCAGTGCCTGGACCGCCGCCTGGCGGTAATTGATGGCGCCGAGGAAGTTATCGAACACGGTTCCGGCAACCGTATTGTCCATGCTGTTCTTCCCCAGTATATATTCCAGCTTCACTTCCTGACCGCGCTGCACCTTGCCGTCGAAGTCCTGCGGAACTATTACCGCGTAGCCGTATTTACCGTTTCTCAGTCCGCTCTCCGCCTCATCCCGGCTGGAGGATTCCACCGGAATAATATAGCCGTCAAGCTCCGGCGACTTCATAAAATCGGCTACCGCCGAAGCCTCCTGCGGGTCGCCTCCCGTATAGACAACGGCTACCCGCACGGGGTCAATGCTCGAATCGCCCTTTACCCCAACCACACCCGACAACGCCGCACCGAGCAGAAAGATCAGCACGAGCGGCAGCAAAAACGTATTGAGCATCACCGAGCGCGACCGGAACATCATACGCAGCTCATTCGCCGCAATCGTCCATATATTTGCCATGACTCTTCTCTCCTCTCGCTAATCCCGTAAAGTCCGGCCCGTCAGGTTCAGAAACAGCGTCTCGAGGTCCGGTTCTTCAATCTGCAGCGAAGCAATCACGCCTCCGTGCTTGGCGAAGATAAATAGGATATCCTGCAGCTCGCTCTGCGAGGAAGGCAAGTACAGCTCCACCGTCTCCTCCAAGGTCTTCACACGGTTGATGCGCGGGTGCAGATTCAGCTCATCGAGCAGTTCCGGGGCCAGCGGCCCGGCGCCGGATTTGATGACGATCTTCTCCTCATGAGCCACCCGTTCCCGGAGCTCCTGCTCTGTGCCGCAGGCAATGATATGGCCTTTATCCATAATGGCTACCCGGTCGCAGATCGCCTCGACCTCCTCCATATAGTGACTGGTGTAAATGATGGTGGAGCCCATCTGATTGAGCGTCTTCACCGACTCCAGAATGTGGTTACGGGATTGCGGATCAATGCCCACCGTCGGCTCATCCATAATAATCAGCTTGGGGCGGTGCATAATGGCGCAGGCAATATTGAGCCGCCGCTTCATACCGCCGGAGAAGGTGGACGGCTTCTCCTTCGCCTTGTCGCTTAATCCGGTAAAAGCCAGCGCCTCCTCCACCCGTTCCTTCAGCAGCTTGCCGCGCAGGCCGTACAGTCTGCCGAAGAAGGCGACATTCTCTGCAGCGCTCATCATCTCATATAAGGCGAGCTCCTGCGGCACAAGCCCGATCCGCTTCTTGACGTCCAGCGGTCTGGCCTTGACGGACAGCCCGTCGATCAGGATCTCCCCGCCGTCCGGCTCCAGGAGGCCGCAGATCATGCTGATGGTTGTGCTTTTGCCCGCGCCGTTCGGGCCGAGCAGACCGAAGATTTCCCCTTCCTCGATCTTGACATTGACATGATCCACCGTTAATTTCTGATCGTACCGCTTCACGACATTGCTCAGTTCCGCAATCGCCATCTCCATATCACTCCTGTTCCTGTTCTCGATGTAATCATTGTAGTACAGTAACGAATTTCGCGAAGGTAGCCTGCGTCATTTTCTAAAGGTGACGAAAGTCATCTCCTGATCAGGCGGTAAAATATGCTAAGATGAACCTGTACCAGGTAATTTCCTGAGGCATTGATGGCATACAGCGAAGGATGAACTGATTTGAACCGCGAATTCACTCTGCTGCGCTACGGGCTTATCATCGCTCCGGCAATTCTTACGATTTATGTGTATACCTATGATTACGAGCTGTTCACCCTCCATTTTCTGCTGCTGCTGCTGCTCGTAACGGTACGCGCACGGATTCCGAAATTTCTGCCTGTACCGGCTGCCGCCTGCGAGCTGTTTCTTTCCTCCTGGCTGTGCTATCATTACGGGTTCCTGATGATTTTTCCCGCCGTTTCGACGCTGCTCAGCTACTCCGCTCTGCGCGAGCGCCGGACATCGGTTTGTCTCTCCTGTCTCCACCTGCTCTTCTTGAACCTGGCCTTTGCCATCAATCATATCGATCTGCTGGAGTGGGCGGCGATGAACCTGACGCTGCTGCTGGCTTGGGTGCTGAATGGACTGCTGCATAAAGCCGGACGCGGACGCGAAGAGACGCTGTTTCTGTACGATGAGCTGCGGCGGAAGCATTTCGAGCTGGAAGAGGCCCGGACGCAGCTGCTGCAATTTACCGCCCAGATCGAGAACGCCACCCAGACGGAGGAACGTGTCCGGATTTCCCGCCAGCTCCACGATGATATCGGCCACCGGCTGATCCGGGTCAAAATGATGGTCGAGGCGGCGATCCACACCCTGCCGGTCTCCCCCGAGACCGGGCTGGGCATGATGAATCAGATCCGTGACCAGCTGGCGGCCAGCATGGACGAAATGCGCGCCGCCGTCAAACGGATTCACCATGACCCGAAACTGGAAAGAACCTATGATCTCGACCAGCTGCTGGAAGAGACGGGCCGCGATACCGGGATCAAGACAGCCTGCCAGGTGCAGGGGATGGCCTATCCGCTGTATCCGAGTGTTCAGGTCGTGCTCTATAAAAATGCCCGGGAAGCCATCACGAATGCGCTCAGGCACGGAAAGGCGGATGCCGTCTGGATTACGCTGATCTATCGCGAAGCCGAGGTGATCATGGAAGTAGCCAATAATGGCGTGCCGCCCGGCCGGGAGGAGCTGGAGCGCTTGTCCGGCGGCGGTGGAGGCATGGGCATGCGGGGGATGAAGGAACGTGCCCGCCTGATCGGCGGCACTGTGGAATGCAAAGGCGCTGCGCCGTTCAGTGTGGTGACCCGGCTTCCCGTTTACAGGCAGCGGGAGATTGTGTAGCCTGCATTCAGGAGATTGGCTAAGGCACGCCAGGGCCGATCTATAGATGGATTAATAAATTTACTGTAATTAAAGGAGCTTGTTCCAGCCATGATCAATATCGTAATTGTCGACGACGATCCTTTTATCCGCGAGAGCCTCAAGGTACTGGCCGGACTCGATCCGCAGATCCAGGTGACCGGTGCTGCAGGCAACGGCCATGAAGCGCTGGCGCTGCTGCAGGAGCAGGCTCCGACCGACGTCGTATTAATGGATATCCGCATGCCGGGCTGTGACGGTGTGGAGGGCACACGCCTGATCAAGTCTGCCTTTCCGCAGGTTCAGGTGCTGATGCTTACCACCTTCGACGATGATGAATATATTATCGAGGCGCTGCGCAACGGGGCCAGCGGCTATCTGCTGAAGAATATTCCCCCGGACCGGATTATCCAGGGCATCAAGACGGTCCATGAAGGCAATATGCTGATTCATCCGGACATCGCCCGTAAGCTCACGGGCTTCCTCCAGTCCTCTCCCCGGCCGGAAGCGCCAGCCCCGCTGGAAAGCTACGGGCTCACCAAGGCGGAGCTGACGATTGTCGCTTCCATTGCCGAAGGCCACACCAACAAGGAAATTGCCGCCGAGCTGTTCCTCAGCGAAGGCACGGTCAAGAATTACATCAGCGAGATTCTCGGCAAGCTCGGGCTGCGCGACCGCACGCAGATCGCTATTCTCTATTGGAAGCAGCGGCAGGGGCAATGATCTGCTCCTGCCTGCCTCAACGCCCGCACCGTAAAAAAGCCTGCAGTCCGCAAATTGTTGCGGACTGCAGGCTTTAATGTATGCGGCCAGTAATCTTCCGGTCGGTCGGCTTCTGCCTCAGCGGCCTACTAGCCTTTGGCCGGCTTCCGGACCGGCTCATCAGCCTGTCCCCGGGCCAGGCTGACCTCTGCCGGACGGCGGCGCAGCGTCCCGGTCTTCCTGCCGATAATGCCGAAGATGCCAGGCGGCTTCGCACCGGCGGTAATCGGCTCATCGCTCTGCGGAGCCAGAATCATCCCGAGCTGGTGGTGGTCGCCGTCATAGATCGCACGCTGGAGATACTTGCTCTCACCGGCCAGATTCTGCACCTCCAGCTTGCAGAAGGCCGGGTTCATGCGCAGCGCTTCATGCAGCGCTGCGGGACCGGTCAACAGCATCCCGTTGACCTTCAGCAGCACTTCGCCCGGCCGGATGCCCAGCTCCTCGGCCGGGCTGCCCGGCAGGACCGCCAGTACCTTGCGGCCGGCGGGAGGGTGCACGAAGGCCGGACTGAGGCCGCGCTCCTCGAGCGCGCCGTAATGGAACAGGCCTTCGCGGAGCAGCAACGCCAGCAGCGCTGCCGGCAGCGTCAGCGGGCTCCACCAGGCGGCCAGTGCAGCGCCGCCGAGCAGGGCCAGGCCGGCCAGCGCCAGCCGGCCGGAGATGCGGGTGGCCTTGCGCGCAGGCAGCAGGCCCTGGGTCACGTCGCTGAAGCCGATGAGCACCGGCAGCGCGACCAGCCCCAGGCCGCCGCCCAGCAGCGGCTGCCAGGGAAGCTCCCCGGCGCCGGGCCCCGCCGGGAGCAGCAGGAACAGCGGCACCGGCCAGAAGGCTTCGAGCCGGTAGCCGCCGACCACCTTGCCGCGCTTGCCGGCAAGGAACAGCGGCGTGGCCAGTGCGGCCCCCTGCCAGCGGGCCAGCAGTGCCTCGCTAAGGTGCAGCAGCCCCGCCAGCACCAGCAGCGCCGGAATATCCATGGCCCGCAGCGCACCGGCCACCGTTCCTGCCCAGCCGCTCTGCAGTGTATCCGGGAAGAACGAGAGCACGAACTTCGCGATGCCCAGTATTCCGATGGCATAGGCGAAGCACAGGTAGCGTACCCGGAACAGCATCAGCAGGAGGCTTACCGCCCAGATCAGACCTACGGCTGCGGGCGGCAGCGTAATTCCAAGCCCGACGGCGGCCAGGGACAGCGGAAGCGCCGCTGCCAAGCCGCTCCATATTCTTAGCCAGGCTTCCTTGCCCCAGCTGTGCAGCTTGACGTGGATCAGATCCCGCTCCTGCGCCAGCTGTCTGCGGTAGTACAACATAACGAAGAGCAATGCAATATAGTAATAGGGCTGAATCAGCAGCTTCAAAGACGCTGTGCCCCAAGTCGTCAACCAATCAGCCATCACATTCAAACCGTCCGTCACACTCCTTCACTCCGGTTAATTATGATCTGCTTATCCACAGGCGTGCAAGCCTGAGTTCCAATATGTAGAACATGATGTAGAAACCACTGGCACTAGTTCAGTATAGTTAGCTGAACGCAGGGTTGTTCAGTATGCTTACACTGAACGATGGGCGGCTCAGTACATTTATGCTGAACGAAGGGCAGCTCCAGTTCGTACGCTTTCGTACACTGTAGTTGGAAAATCGCCACTTAATTTCACCTATGTGGTGAATGAAGCCACACCTAGTTGGATAATCACCATTTAAAATGGGTGAAAATTAATGTTTCCACCTATTTCGTCCAAATTAAGTGGCGATAATCGAATTAGATGGCTGAAATCCATGAAATAGGCTAAATTAGTGTGCGATTATCGAACTATTTCGATCGGCAGTGAACGTTAGAGTTTCCCATGAGGATCAGTCCACTGCAATCGCACCTTTGCAATCGCACCTTGCGTGTTGTTTATGGTTCAAACTATCTATTTAGAAAAAAAGAAGGCTGGGTCTCAGCCTTCTACTTGTTCGACGCCGCCGCCGTGATCTCCTTCCGGATCTCGGCAATCGCCGTATTCCGCTGGTTATCACGGGTAGGGTCTTGAATGACCTTAATCAGCGCCGCTTCCAGCGCCTCCGCCGTCTTGGCGTCGATGATGCCGCTCGGCGTCAGCTTGGAAGCCGTCTGGAATTTCTTGACCGCATTCTTCGTGGCGGCATCGAAATATCCGTCCTTGCGGCCCGGCTTATAGCCCAGCCCATCCAGCATGATCTGCGCGTTCTTGACGTCGGTGCTGTTCATGTTGAACTGCAGGGTGTTGCTCTTGTTAATAGGGGCTACTGCGAAATAATCCGGCTGGGCCACGGAGATATCCGGCTCGATGCCCTTGCCGTGAATCCAGGTACCGTCCGGCGTCAGCCATTTGGCAATGGTAATCTTCAGCAGGCTGCCGTCGCCGAACTGCTTGTCGAAGCTGGTCTGCACTGTGCCTTTACCGAAGGAATGCTCGCCGATCAGCTTGGCTCCCGCCGACTGCTGCAGTGCGCCGGCGAGAATCTCGGAGGCGCTGGCGCTGCCTTTGTTCATCAGCACAGCCACCGGATAATCCTTGCTGGAGCCCTTGGAATTGCTGACCTCACGCTGCTTGTTCTTGTCTTCCACTTGTACGATCGCTTTGCCGGAAGGAACAAATTGCTCCGCCATTTCAATCACGACCGGCAGCACACCGCCGGGGTCATTGCGGACGTCGATCACCAGGCCCTTCATGCCCTTCTTCTCCAGGGCCGCCAGCTCTTCCTTAAAGCGATCTGCCGTATTCACCGAGAATTGGGTCACTTCAATGATGCCGACTCCGCCCTCTTCCATCGTCGCATAGACGGTCTCCAGCTTCACATCATCGCGGACAATTGTGAATTTCAACGCCTCCGCCGAACCGGAGCGCTGAATCTCCAGGACCGCTTCGCTGCCCTTGGGTCCGCGGATTTTGGCCACGGCATCATTGAGCTCCAGGCCTTCCAGCGTGTCGCCGTTGACCGAGAGAATGATGTCCTTGGCCTGAATTCCTGCCTTCTCTGCCGGTGAACCCTTGATCGGGGAGACGACAACAACCTTGCCGTTCTCCGAAGAGACCTCGGCGCCGATGCCCGAGAAGGAGCCTTCAATGCTCTCCTCGAATTTCTCAGCCGTTTCCTTGCCCATATAGTTGGAATATGGATCGCCCAGCGCTTCCATCATGCCGTTGACCGCTCCGTCGATCAGCTTGTCCCGGTTCACGTCTTCATAGTAGTTGCCCTCAATCAGGCTCAGGGCCGTGCCGAGCTTCTGCGCTTCCTTGTCCTCCAGCCCGCCTGTGCTTGGCAGAACAGCCGCCAGCCCTTGCCCGGCAGCTTGTCCGAACACATTGGCATAGCCTGTTATTCCCAAGGTCAGCAGGCTGCCGCACAGCAGCGCGGCCACAATCATAATAGCCGCAGTGCTCTTCTTCAACATGATGCTCCCACCGTCCCTTCATATCCTCTGACACCGTAAAGAAAAGTCCCGTTCGCTTGAGGAACGGCATCTCTTCCAGTATATGCCGGAGAGGAGCTTTATATTTACAGCCGCGTAAATTTACAGATAAGGCATCGGATTTACAGTAACACCGTCTACCCGCACTTCGAAATGCAAATGCGGTCCGGTCGAACGGCCGGTTGAACCCGACTCTGCAATGACTTGTCCACGATCTACCTTGTCGCCGGCTGAAACTCTCAGGCCGCCTTCACGGATATGTCCGTACAGCGTCCACACACCGCCGCCATGGTCAATAATGACGCAGTACCCGTAGCCGCTCCACCATTCCGCCACCAGCACCGTGCCGGAATCAGCAGCGTGAATCGAGGTTCCCTGCGGCACTGCAAAGTCTACACCCGTATGCATCTTGCCGATTTCACCGGTCACCGGATGCGTACGTTTGCCGTAACCCGAGGAAATTCTCGCCTGTCCTACCGGCAGCAGGAACGGGCCGTTTCCGCCCATATACGAGGAAGATACCGAAGCGGTGCCGCTGCTTGCCGCAGCTGCTTTCTTCGCGGCTGCAGCAGCGGCTGCGGCTCTGCGGGCAGCTTCAGCCTTGGCAGCGGCTGCCTTGCGCGCCGCTTCCTCCGCCTTCAGCTTATCCTTCTGCTTCTCAAGTGCAGAGCGTTCGCTGGCCAGCTGCACCAGCTTGGCCTCCTGCTCCTCGCTGATTTCGCCGTTCTCCTGAATTTCATCATCATAATAAGCGATGAGCTCCTGCTTCTCGGCTTCCTTCTCCTTCAGCAGGCTGCGCTGGCCTTCAAGCTCCGTATACAGCTGCTTGGCCTGGGCATATTGCCCCTCAAGCTCCTGCTTCTTCTCGATAACAATCTGCTTGTCCTGCTTATGCTGCACAAGCAGGTCCTGGTCCTGATCCACAATCATCTTGAGCGAATCGGCCCGGTCCAGGAAATCGGTAAAGCTCTTGGAGGACAGCAGTACATCCAGATAGGAGACTGCCCCGTCCGTATACATTAAGCGGACACGGGATTCCAGCAGCTTGCTGCGCGCCTCGACGCGCTCTTCGGCTTCGTCCAGCTCGGTGGCCGTCGCGGTCAGCGACTGCTCCGTGCTGGCGATTTTGGCGGAAGTCGTATCCATCTTGCCCTTCACTTCAGCAATTTGCGACAACACATATTCCAGGTTGAGAGTAGTCTTGTTCTTATAGTGCTGGGCCTCCTGCGTCTTTGCAGCCGCCTTCTCCTGAGCAGCCTTGGCCGCCTGCACTTCCTGCTGCAGCTTCTTCAACTGCTGGTCGATTTCCGCTACACTTGTCTTTTTGGCATATCCGTCAGAGGGTCCCCATAAAGTGACAGCCAGCAATGCAACAGCCAATCCGGCAGCAATCTTCTTCAACTCGCACTCCCCATCCTTTGTTCCAAATGTATATATGAATTCGCCATAATGTCTCTTAAACCTTCAAAAACTTGCGAATCGACACCGTACTTCCCCAAATGCCGATCAAAACGCCGAGTCCTACCAGCAGTCCGCACAGATACAGCCAAATATCGGCAAAAGGCACCAGTGAGAGACCCAGCATCGGGTCACCCTGAACGGAATTGGTCAGTGCCGTATAGCCCAGATACAGAACACCCGAGGTGACGAGAGATCCGATCAGACCGATCAGCGCCCCCTCGACAAAAAACGGCCAGCGGATAAAGTAATTCGTCGCTCCCACCAGCTTCATAATGCCGATTTCCTTGCGGCGGGCGAGAATCGTTACCCGGATCGTATTGGAAATGAGGAACATCGAAATCAAGGCCAAGCCGGCTACAAAAATAAGACCGATATTGCGCACTGCACGTGTTATTTTGAACAGGGTCTCCACGGAGCCCTTGCCATAATTCACTTTGAAAATCGGCTGCTCGGGGTGCTTCTCGTTAAGTGCTTCGATCTTCTCGGACACAAACGGCACCGTCGTCGGCTGTATAACCTCCACCAGCAGCTTGTCCGGCAGCGGATTATTGTCTACATCGAAGCCGTCCAGCAGCTCGGCCGCATCCGGCCCCATATCCTCGCGGAATTCCTTAAGTCCCTGCTCTTTGGAGATGAATTCGATCTTGCTGACCTCCGGCATAGCGCCGATTTCATTCTGAACGGTGTCGATCATGCTCTGATCAATGTTCAGTGCCAAATGCACGTTGATCTGCACCTGGCTGTCGGCTTTGTCGGCGACAGCATTCACATTCAGCACGAGTAAAATAAATACACCCAGCACAAACAGCGAGACCACGATAGAGGTGACCGACGCCACCGACATCCATCCGTTGCGGAATACGTTCTTGAAGCCTTCCCGCACATGCCGCAAGAAGGTTCTAAAATTCATAGCCGTATTCCCCTCTCTGCTGGTCCCGGACGATCTGTCCGCTCTCAATCGCCAGCACCCGCTTGCGCATCTTGTTCACGATATCGCGGTTGTGCGTCGCCATAACAATGGTCGTCCCGCGAAAATTAATCTCATCCAGAAGCTGCATGATCCCCCATGACGTCTCGGGGTCCAGATTGCCGGTAGGCTCGTCCGCCACAATGACCGACGGATTGTTGACGATGGCCCGCGCAATCGCAATCCGCTGCTGCTCACCGCCTGAGAGCTGTGAGGGCTCACGGTTCGCTTTGGCCCGCAGTCCGACGAGATCGAGCACCTCGTTGACGCGTTTCTTGATAATCTTCTTCGGCGCCTCAATAACTTCCATGGCAAAAGCCACATTCTCATAGGCGGTCATCTTGGGCAGCAGCCGGAAATCCTGGAATACCACACCGATGTTGCGGCGGACATACGGGATCTTGCGCGGCTTCAGCTTGCCTATGTTAAAGCCGCCCACGGAAATTTGCCCTTTGGTCGGCGTCTCTTCTCTATAAATCAGCTTCATGAACGTGGATTTCCCCGCACCCGAAGGCCCGACGACATACACGAACTCGTTGCTGTCAATCTTGACGGATACCCCTTGGAGCGCATTGGTTCCGTTGGGATAGGTCTTCCATACATCCTGCATTTCTATCATGAACTCTATCACTTCCCGGTTGTGACTTGTACGCATAAAGGCCGCAATGGAGCCGGCGGAATGCGGTCCTTCCATAAAATGCATAAACCGCAGACGTATCTATTGTAACAAATTCGTAACCGCTTGAGTACCCGAAAGTTTTACCGATTCTTAACATATACATGGATATTAGGACACTGCTACTCCATTATATCGGGCTGCGGCTGTTGTTTCATAAGCGTTTCAGCCCATACGGCACTTGCCCGGAGCAAAAAATTCACCCCTCTAAAGGAGAATCACTCATGACCAAAATTCACGCCGCCCTCATTGCCATCATCAGCCTGATTCTGACCGGCTCACTTGTCTATGGCGGGCTGTACTTATATGGCCATTCGCCGGCTTTGCCCAAAGGGACGGCTCTGGCCGGATGGGAGATCGGCGGGTTACATGCGGAAGAGGCAGCGGAGGGGACGCGCGCCCGATTGGCGGCGCTCGCGTCAATTCCCCTGGTACTGACGGCACAGAACGGGGCAGAGATGAAGCTGACGCTGAAAAAGGCGGGAATCGCCTACGAAGCGGAAGACTTCCTGCGCAGCCTGGGCGCATTGACCTCCGGTGAGCTGCTGGACCGTGTGCGCACCCGCCGCAGCTTCCCCCGCCGCTGGGAGCTCGGTATCCATCTGGAGCTGTCGGAGCTGAAGAAGCGCCTGAGTGCTGATTGGGAACAGAAAAGCTTCGGTTCCCCCGTCAACGCCACCCGGCAGATCACAGCAGATGATCGTGTAGTCTATACGGAAGAAACGACCTCGTTCGCAGTGGATTGGCCTGCGCTCGAACAAGCTCTTCGCGCCGCTGTGCCCACCCGGTTCAAAGATCCGGCAGAACTGCAGGCTCTGGTGATCCGGCTGGAGATTCCGCTGACGGTCAAAGATCCCCCGGTTACACTGAAGCTGCTCAAGGAGCAGGGGGTCGAGCGGCGGATCGCCCAATTCAGCACCTCGCTCGGTGTCAGCGGTCCCGGCCGCTCCTACAACGTGGAAGCGGCCGCCAAAGCGGTCAACGGTACCGTGCTGCCCCCGGGAGCCGTCTTCGATTACGGTAAAGCGATTGAGAAGGCGCAGGCAGAGTACGGCTTCCGCGAAGCGCCGGTCATTGTCAACGGAAAGCTGCAGCCGGGAACGGGCGGCGGCATCTGCCAGGTGTCCAGTACCCTTTACAATGCCGCCCTGCATGCGGGTCTGGAGATCGTCGAGCGGCGCAATCATTCCCTGCCGGTCAACTATCTGCCCAAGGGGCGGGACGCCACCTTTGCCCAGGGCTACATCAATTTCCGCTTCCGCAACAATACCGGCAAGTATCTGATTATCAAGACTGCGGTGCAGGGCCGCAGCCTGACGGTCAAGCTGTTCGGCACCTTTCCGCGCAATGTCACCTATAGCGTGGAGTCGCGGACGGTAGAGGTGCTGCCGCCGACCGACAAATATGTCAGCGATCCTTCGCTGCCCAAAGGCGGGACGCGTGTCCTGCAAGCCGGCAAAACCGGCTATATCGTCGAGACCTATATTACCAAATTCGTCGACGGCAAAGCTGTGGAGAAGAAGCAGCTTTCGCGCGATGTCTACCATGCCCAGAAACGGGTCATCGCCATCAACCGCGGCGGCATGAGCCGAACGGCGCAGCCGGAGCCCCCCAAGAAGCCGCTGGTCGAGGATGGCGTGAAGGACAGTTGACCTTGGAAGTACGCGGAAATAAACAAACGGCTGCCCACCTGTTATGACAGGAGGAGCAGCCGTTTGTTGTTCGTTGTTCGCAGATAGTGAATAGTATGGCAGTTCATCCGCATAATTGATTTTACATACCGCTGATCTATGCAGCCATTGCCGTTAACGGTACTACTGTACACTGGAGGGACACCTAATACAGAGAGGATGACCGATTATGAGTACCGTAACTGTAAGTCCACTCTCCGCGTTTCTCCGCAGCGCTCCCGCCGTTAATGCTTCCCAGACCTGCCGTGAAGCCCTGCGCGTCATGTTCCAGCATCCGGAATCGAAATGCATCGTCGTCTGCAGTGGCGGACAGGAGCCGGCGGGATTGCTGATGAGCGAGCGCTTTTTCCTGAAGGCCACCGGACGGATGGGCAGCGATATGATCTACCGGGAGCCGGTAGCGAAGCTGATGAACCGCCAGACGCTGACACTCGACCTCACCACCCCGCTTGACGCCGCCAGAGCCGCAGCAAACGGCCGCCCCGAAGCGATGAGAAACGACAGCATCATTATTACGG
The DNA here is from genome assembly GCF_008635795.1 of Paenibacillus tepidiphilus. Classification (GTDB taxonomy): domain Bacteria; phylum Bacillota; class Bacilli; order Paenibacillales; family Paenibacillaceae; genus Paenibacillus_AQ; species Paenibacillus_AQ tepidiphilus. The sequence goes on from NZ_VWRQ01000009.1 coordinate 83,966, forward strand.
ACCAAGGCAAGTATGCCGGTGTCGTATATCCCGCGGACCTTATCCCCGTCTAAAAAGCGTATCCGGCGACATGTCGATCCGCCAGTACCCTTCCACCTTCTTCAGCTTCACCTCAGCGGTTACCGTCTCTCCTTGCACCCCTGCTACCGGGATGGTTAATTCAAATACTGCATTGGTCGCATTCTTCGAGACCATTCGGGCCGTAGCCTGATCATAATGCAGCGGAGTGCCCACATTGGCATTAACCTGCGCCATCCGTCCTTTATACTCCAGGAACTGTGAGGATACATAGAAGGCCGCTGCATTGTGCGTGAACGCCCGCTTCACATAATTCATCAGCTGTGTCTTCGTGCCCAGATTACTGATTAGAAAGCGGTACTCCGTCCCGTTGTACGTTACAAGCTCAGGAGCATACACATTGCCGCCCTGGCTGGTGTAAGTGTAAATCTTCTCGGCATGAACCACCAGCGGGATAATGCTCTTCACCGTTAAATTGTTAATCGTAGCCGGACCTTCCTTGCCTGTCGGTGCGGCTACAGCCGCGACTGTCTTTACGCCATCTACAGCGCCCGCAGACGCTGCCACCGCACTACCCGAAGCGCCTGCCAATCCCAGTGACAACGCCAATACTCCGCTCAGCCATTTCTGCTTGTTCATTTTCCATTCCTCCCAGTAGTGTAGTCCATCAGAGTCCATTGCAAATACCTGAATTTCCGCAATTAGCACGATATAACTTACGATAGGCTGTAAGCAAAAATACCCACTCCCGCCGGGGTGAGAAACGGGTTCGGCGGGGTGGGCTGCTGAAAATTATGTATGAAAGCAAAAATCCGCCTGGAAAGGCGGATTAAGGGCATCATTATGGCTGATCTTGATTAAACGCGGTCACTTGCTCTTCTGTTTCTTCAGACGCAGGTGCATCTTCAAAATAAGCGGTGAAGGTGACGTTTGCGGTAATGATGTTTGAACTTTCCTGGGCATTATCATTGTTGGACGACCGCTGGAACGAATACGTATCGACATTGACAATACGCGGCATGGTCTGAAGCGCCAGCAACCAACTTATAATTCCGGGGTAGTCCCCCTCCACTACCGCCGTCATGTTGAGCTGTTTCACTGTCGGGTAAAATGCCGTACTGGAGCCTGTCATCTCTTGAATCGGATTCGTATCTCCTACACTGAAGCTGATATCCTTCAATCTCGTACCGGTAGCGGACCCGATTGCCCGCAGATCCAGAATCAACTGTTCGCTGTTGTCCCCTTTCGGCAATTGGGCGAGTAATTCAGCCTGTTCGGCTTGCTGGGAGCTGTCATTCATCTTCTCATCGATCTTTTTCTCAAGTAACTCATTCTGTTCGTTCAATTGGCTAAGCTGCACTTCCTGTTCCTTGATCTCCTGACTAGCAGGCTGCACCCCCAGCATGAAGAACGCGAATAGCAGCAGGAAGAGGATTAGCAAGCCCAGCACAATGGGCGACCGGTATTTATTCAGTTGTTCCACTGCCATCCCCCTCTCCTGTGGCACTTTGTCCGCCTGCTGCCGGCTTGATCAGACTTACATGGTACACGGCGGTATACGAACCATATGACGAAGCTGCGCCAGACTCCGCTGCCGTATCCCCTTCCGTCAGCTTCTGGATTTCCGCACTAACCGTGAAGGACATTTTGCGCAGATTTGCCAAATAAATCGAGGCATCCTCCATGCTGGGAACCCTTACGGTCAGATCAATAGAGGTGCGGTACGTATAGTTAACACTGCGCATGATACTGCCTTGCGGCAGGCCGTAAGCCAACTCAGTCATGACGGCTACGATATCCATTTTATAAGCCATAATTTCATCTACTGCTGCTTTCCGGTTCAGCACACCGGAGGTTCCGTTCAGCTTGGCCAGTTCAGCCTGCAGCATCAGAGAGCGGTCCTGGGCACCTTGGAGCTGCTGTTCATTATCGGCGATCTGCCCTTTGTTAGACATATAAAAATATCCGGTTCCAAGCGCAACCAGCAAGAAAACTCCGGCAAGCCCGGCGGCAACGTAGGGAAAGAGAACAGCTTCCCGGTCTTCCTTGGGGAGGAGGTTAATCGTTAGAAAATTACTCCCCCGCAGTGCGGCACCGGCTGCTACCCGATAATCATTCAACTCGGGATCAGTAGCGCCGCCGTCAGCAGAATACTCCAGCCCGATTGTAGCTACCTCCAGCTCCGTTAAGGACTGATTTAATTCCTCAAACAGCTGGCGGCGGATCCGCTGGGGGCCCGCGATCAACACATTTTGGATTCTGGTGGTTCCGTCATGAAGGCTGTACTGATAGAAGTTGAGCATCCGTGAGATTTCTGCAGTGATCTCCACCATTTGGCCGGGCATAAGCAAATCGTCAGCAAATTCGGACGAAGCTGCCGCTTCCTGAGCGTAACCTCTATCCGGATGAAAGGCAGGCTGGGCTCCACTATTCATATCCCTTTGGTTAATTGTCCGGATGAATACCGGATTTCCGCTGCGGAACATATAAACGTCGAGTGTGGTCCGCTCAATATTAATGAGCATGGTTTCCTCGAACTGGGCTTTCTGGCCAAGCGCGAGACTGCGGGCCAGAGCGGTCGCTGCAATTTCAACGCTGTTTACACGCAAGCCCGCACCTTCCAGAATATCGATGTAATCCTGGATCGGCTTGCGGGGCGCAGCGAACACAAGCAAATGGCTGGTCTCTTCATCGACATCGATGGTGACATAGTCGTAGACGGGACTCTCAAAAGGCAGATGCAGCCCTGTCTCTACCTCCAGCTTCACGAGCTGCTCCACCTGCTTCGGGTTCGTGCTCGGAATACTCATTTTACGGATGATGATCTGCGAAGGCGGAATGGACAAGGCGACCCGGCTGCCGCGCAGCTTCTCCTCTTTGACCCATTGCTTGACCCGTTCCAGAAGGGCTGCACTGTCGGCAACCTGATTCTCCACAATCATGCCTGGCGAAAGCGGAAGATACCGCTTCTTGCGGACCTCCCATGACTTTTTGTTCTTTAAGCTGATATAGCGGATACCTGTCTGCTCAATCGCAAGACCGGCCGCAGAATTCTGTAGTCCAAGCATATGAGCGATAATCCTCCTAATGGATAAGCGAGAGATACCCGCCAATAATCTGTGAGCCATAACCGTAGGCAAGCAGCGCTCCCACGGCCAGCCAAGGGCCGAACGGAACGGGTTGTCCGCGCTTCACGACACCCGTCAATTGCAGCATGCCGCCAACCAGCGTTCCCAGGAAACAGGCCGTGAAGAAAGCAAGCAGGACGCCAGGGAACCCTATAACCAGCCCCAGCAGCGTGAACAGCTTCAGATCGCCCATGCCCATCCCGCCGAACCAGGCGAAGGGCAGAATGATCCCGCCGCCAACAACCGCTCCAAGTACATACAGCCACAAGGAACCATCGGCATTCAGCAGGGTGAGCACAAGCAGGAGCGGTGCAAACAAGAGCAGCACCTTGTTCGGAATCAGCATGTATTTCAGATCCGCCACCGTCACAATCACGGCCAGGCTCGACAAGACGATTGCCGTGATTCCCCGGACGGTGAGGCCGAACTCCAGGTAAGCCCACAGGAACAGCAGTCCGGTCGCCAGCTCACCGAGCGGATACAGCACGGACACTTTAGCTCCGCAATGCCGGCACTTCCCCCGACTGGCCAGCCAACTGAACACCGGCACCAAATCCCGCGCCGTCAGGCGAGCTCCGCACCCGGTGCAGTGTGACGGCGGAGACATAAGCGATTCCCCCGCTGGCACCCGCAGCGCAACAACGTTATAAAAGGAGCCCAGCACTAGTCCGAGTAGTGTGATGTAAATGGCGATAATGATGGTCATGGTAGATTCCTTTGTGTGGGATTAAACTGTCAGGAATAGATATAGAACTGATACCCTGACAGAGTAAATTTGAGGTGGTGTTTAAAAAAGGAATCGGAATGGTCCGATTCCTTTAGTGAATTATATACTGTTTATATTCTATTCCAACTTAAGGAGCAGGAGTAGCTGCGACGGACTTCAATACCTGTGAAGCTGTAAAGCTGCCTCCAGCTGTCGTCGCTGTTCCATCTGCATTCGTGGGTACCTTTGTTTCAGCTTTTGAACCAAGTGGCTGTGGAGCTATTTGCACTGAAGATAACTGACCATCTTTAGTAAAGAGCACTGCACCACCCGTTATAGAATCTTTTGAACTTGGAAGACTTAAGGCAGTATCCAGATATCCTTTAGCCTGCATTTCAGCAATGGTAATCTGAAAAGATGCGTCTCTATTAAATTTACCATCACTCTCACCAGCAATGTATAAACGTGCTGCATCGTAAATTTGCCGAGCTGAGGCTACGTCTGAGTCTTTTTTGGCGTCAGAAATAATATTACCGATCAACGGAATCGCAATAACCGCAATAATCCCCAGAATTACGATAACCGCCAAAAGCTCGATCAGCGTAAAGCCCTTCTGCCCCTCTTCTTTATTTAATCTCTTCTTAATCGCATTTGCTAACATTTAATCTCCTCCTAAAATTATTATAAATGAATGAGTGACTGCCTACTTAAGATAGCTGCCCACGCTGCTCTCTGATTTCTTCATTCGTCAGCACGAAGGGTCATTTCCTTTCGCCCGGCGTCACCCCTCTCAAAGTTGGACTTCTATGACATATTGCTGTAAATACTAAACATCGGCAGCATAATCGCCGCTACAATCACCCCGACAACTCCCGCTAGGAAAGCAATCAGTAGCGGCTCCAGCAGCGACTTCAGGCGGTCAACGGTATTCTCAACATCCAGCTCATAGAAGTCCGCCACCTTGGACAGCATCTGATCCAATGCCCCAGTCTCTTCCCCGATCGCGATCATTTGCGTCACCAGCGGTGGAAAAACCCAGGCCTTCTTAAGCGGCTCAGAAAGTGGCTTCCCCTGCCTAAGTGAATCACTGGCACTTCGGATATACTTCCCAATCACTTTGTTGCCCGCAATCTCTTCGACAATCGTCAACGACTGCAGAATCGGCACAGAACTTGCATAGAGAGACGAGAAAGTTCGTGTGAACCGGGCAATCGAGCCCTTCTGGTTCAACATTCCGAACACCGGCATCTTCAGCTTGGCGTAGTCCAGAGCGTAAGCGCCCTTCTCCGTACGTCTCGCGATCTGATACGCAGCGATTATTATGACAAGCCCTAATCCCCAGAAATACCACTGTCCTTGAATGCTCTTGCTTAGGGCAAGCACCATCTTTGTAATCCCAGGGAGCTCAGCATTCATCGATTCGAACATCGATACGAACTGCGGCACGATAGCCCACAGCAGATAAACTACTGCGGCTACCGCCATCACGGCGACGGTAATCGGGTACATCAGTGCAGATTTGATCTTTTCGGTCGTCGTATGCTGTTTCTCGAAATAAATCGCCAGCCGCTCCAGCGTCCCTTCCAGATCACCAGACTCTTCCCCTGCACGCACCATACTAACGAACAGATTCGGAAAAATCTTTTTATGCTCCTGCACGGCTTGCGAGAAAGATATCCCGCGTAGAAGGCTCGAGCTTACATCCTGCAAAGCTTTTGACAAAGGCTTGCTATCCGTCTGATCTGCCAGGATACGGGTGGCATCGACAATGGAAACGCCCGCCCGGATCAAGGTGGCGAACTGGCGGCAGTAAATAATGAAATGGATCGTCTTGACCGGGTTCCCGATATAGATTTCCATCGACAGAATGGAGTTCTTCTGCTCATTCAGCGAGAACACAGTAAGACCCCGCTTACGAAGCTCCTCCATCGCCGTGGACTTGTCCAATGCGGTCAGCTTACCCTTGAGCGGCTTCCCGGCCGCCGTCTTGACCTCGTACTCAAATTGCGGCATCGGCTTTCACCTCAACGAGATACGCCTTAGCCGCAGCCGGATCGATTAGCCCCAGCCCCAAATATTCGCGTATGGTCATATCCAGCGTATGCATGCCCAGCGCTTTGCCGGTCAGCATCATATTCTTGATCTGGTGCGTCTTTTCACTCCGGATCAGGTTCCCGACCGCCGGGGTATTGATCAGAATCTCAGTAGCGCAGAGTCGCCCCTGCCCTCCAGCCCGTGGGAATAACCGCTGAGATACAACCGCGAGCAGTACAGAAGCCAGTTGCAGACGAATCTGGTTCTGTTGATGTCCGGGAAACGCATCGATAATCCGGTCAATCGTCTGCGGTGCATCGGAGGTATGCAGGGTAGCCAGCACCAGATGGCCTGTCTCTGCTGCAGTTACCGCTGCCGAGATAGTTTCCAAATCCCGCATTTCCCCCAGCAGAATGACATCCGGGTCCTGACGAAGCGCTGCCCGGAGGCCGCTGGCGAAGCTGGAAGTGTCGTTGCCTACTTCCCGCTGATCTATGATGCAGGTGCCATGGCTGTGCAGAAACTCAATCGGATCTTCCAGCGTCACGATATGCTTGCGTTCGCTCCGGTTAATATGGTTGAGCATCGCCGCAAGCGTGGATGACTTGCCGCTCCCTGTCGGACCGGTTACCAGGATCAAGCCCTGCGGTTTCGTGGCCAGAGAGGACAGAATGGGCGGTAACGCCAGCCGCTCCAGAGATGGAATATCGGCTGGTATGCTGCGGGCAGCGATACTGATGCCGCCCCGCTGACGGTATACGTTAACGCGGAACCGGACTCCGCCTTCCAGGGGATAGGAGAAATCATATTCTCCCGCCGCACGGAACCCGGCCTCTCTCTCCGGTCCCAGCAAATTGAGCGCCATTTCCTCGGCTTCGCCCGGACCGACGAGCGGACCCTCCACGTTCTGGAGTCTCCCATCAATTCGCAGCACAGGAGGGGAACCCACAGATATATGCAGATCGGATGCTCTGGAGGAGTAGGCCATGTGCAGAAGTTGCGTAATATTTCTGGATGAAGTCGGCATTCGCATCACCTCCTTTGGTTAATGGGATACCGTCTCGCGCAGCACTTCCTGGAGTGTGGTCATCCCTTGGGACACTTTAAGCAGTCCGTCCTCCATCAATTGAATCAAGCCGCGTGCCTTGGCAGCCGAACGCATCTCTTCGATTGAAGCAGAGTCTGTAATCAGCTGACGGAGGTAATCGTCAATGGTTAGTACTTCATGAATGGCAATCCGGCCGCGATAGCCGGTGGAGTTGCAGCTCCCGCAGCCGCGGCCCTTGTGAAGAACTTCACTCTTGAGGCCATGGCGTTCCAGCATAATGGCTTCCTGCTGCGAAGGCCTATAGGTCTCCTTGCAATCGGTGCAAATCTTGCGCACCAGCCGCTGGGCAACAACGCCGATCAGGGAAGAAGCGATCAGGTACGGCTCAACCCCCATATCCCGGAGACGGGTTACACTGCTCACAGCATCATTCGTATGCAGCGTGGACAGCACCAGGTGACCGGTCAGAGAGGCTCTGACCGCAATCTCGGCAGTTTCGGTATCCCGGATCTCCCCTACCATGACAATGTTGGGGTCCTGGCGGAGGATGGAACGCAGGCCTGCTGCAAACGTAAGGCCGATGGACGGATTGACATGAACCTGATTAATCCCTTCGAGCTGATACTCCACCGGGTCCTCTACTGTAATGATATTGACCGTCTCCTGATTGAGCTGGTTCAGCGCCGAGTACAGCGTCGTTGTCTTACCGCTCCCTGTCGGTCCTGTGATAAGCATAATACCGTAAGGGCGGCTAATCATTTCCTTGAAGGCGACGGCATTGCTGTCACTGAAGCCCAGTGTATCAATCGATTTCACACCGGTGCTGAGATCCAGGAGCCGCAGCACGATCTTCTCGCCATGCATCGTCGGCAGGGAGGAGACACGGATATCAATCATTTTATAGTCAAACTGCATCTTGATCCGTCCGTCTTGGGGCAGCCGCCGCTCGGCAATATTCAAACGTGCCATAATCTTGAGTCTAGCGGTAATAAAGCCCTGCATCTGCTTCGGAATCAGCCGCTCGGTCCGCAGCGTTCCGTCAATCCGGTAGCGGATGGCCAGGTTATTCTCACCCGGATCAACGTGAATATCGGAAGCCCGCAGCTGAACCGCCTGCTGAATCATCTGGTTGACGAGCCGGACAATCGGCGAATCCTCGTCGGTAATCTCCGTCTCTTCAATCTCTTCCTGGGTCGGCAATTCGACCAGCATCTGGTTCATAGAATCACGCATGCCGTAATGGCGGGCAATAGCACGCTGCAGTTCGTCCCTGGTAGCAATGGCCGGCTCGATCCGGAACCCGGTGCTCATGCGCAAATCTTCAATTGCAAAATAGTCCAACGGGTCCGCCATGGCCACCATCAGTTTCCCGCCTTCCTTCAGAAAAGGAAGCACCTGGTAGCGTTTGGCCATACTTTCCGGAATGATCTGCGTAATCGCCGGATCGATCTGATATTTAAAAAGACTGACATGCGGAATTCCCAGCTGGAACTCCAGTACCTCTATTAATTGCTGTTCTGTTATATAGCCTTGTGAAATCAGCAGGTCGCCCAGCTTGCGCTTGGATTTACGCTGATCGGCCAGCGCCTCCTGAAGCTGCTCCTGTGAAATGACCCCATTCTCTACCAGCAAGTCTCCAAGTCTCTTCTTAACGATTGCCAATCTAAGCTCATCTCCATGCCGTGTAGTATGTATAAGGTTTATCGGTCTTTTTTCGCTCAAAATGAAGTAATTAATCAGGCTAAGTTCCTACATTCCTCTTGCACTTTTGCCGATGAAATTAGGTATGTATGTCTCAGTCGTTTTGACAAACCGGGCTTACTGGTTCAAATTTTAAATTCTGATAAATCTCTGATTCATTAGTCTTAAATTTCAGGGTATATTTACACTTTCGCTCATTGCCTAACTGTGAAAATTATCCTAGAATGATATATAGCATATATTAGGTAATCTTACAATAAAACTTGGTGAATAATGCTATATTTTCAGACTATATATACCAATTTATCGACAAATCGGGGAGCGATGGGAATGGAAATATTCAAACGGAGAAAGCTTGTTTTTCTTTCCGGGGCTGCACTGTCCTTATTGTTAGTGTTCCTGCTGGTTCAATGGTTCAGTGCAGATGTTGAAGCATCGGATAACAGCTATCCGATCCGCATCCTGGAAATTACAGACCCCACTAACTCCAGCTTGGGAACGGACGGCAGCGAGTTGGACGAGCTTAAGAAGCTCCCTAACGTCACTATAGATACCGTTACGATGAAGAAATTCGTCTCGCTTCGTGAGGACTGGGATGGGAAGTATGACGCCGTTTATATCGGTCTAGGTGAATACACTCCAAAGGCCGTATCCACCAACGGCAGCTCCGACACTAAGACGCGCACTGATGCCCATAATACCAGCGCCGTCGAGAATGATATTACACGATTGAAAGCCAAAGAGCTCACAGAATACTACATCAATAAAGGACTCTACGTCTTCTTTAGAGAAGAAACGTTCAGTGCTCAGGCCGCAAGCTCCGCTAAACAAGGAAATCTATACAATAGCTTCAATACCTACCGGACAGGCAGTTCCAAGGCTAACGTTGTATTTTTGGATGCCACCGGATTTAATAATCTCGCCCCTGAGATCAAGAGCGGCACATCGCCATTTATAGCCGGCTTAACCCAGAGACCGCGGCTCACCATTTCGAATACAACGGATATCAAGAGCTATCTTACTACTCCGAATTACACATACGCCGCCGGGGACAAGCTGAATTTCTCAATTAAGATGAGTAATACACCGAATCTGCCTGCCAGTCCTATCCGGGTGAAGCTATATATGAATGTGGACTCATCGCTTCCTATGGCTGAAAGCAATGTGGTCGCCACAGAGGTATTGAGTACTCCGACAGGAACGCTCTCCTACACGCTGCCCGCAACTTACTCAGGCCCGCTCTACTGGAAGCTCGAAGTGAACGATACCACAACAGGCTTCAAGGATTTCGACAGCGGGGTCATCCGGTTCAGAGGGCTTAAGCCAGTGATTAAAGTTCTCCAGGTTATGCCCGCCGGAAAGACCGGCAGCAGTCTGCTGAACACGTCCAATATGAAGACACAATATCTGTCCAATCCGGATTATGAGATTCAAATCGAAGCTCGTGACATGGCCTGGTTTAATGATTACATCAGTAAGAAAGCCAGTTCCAATGACAAAACCTCGGGATTGAACGGCGTATATGATATGGTGGTATTCGGATTTCAGGATCAATACGACCGTGTAACCAATCCCATGATATCGAAAGACGCAGCTTTGGCGGTTAAAGCTTTCGCTGAAGAAACCAAGCAAAGCATCATGCTTACACACGATACTATTTATAATGATCCGGCCAACCCGACTATCGAGAACTATACCAACAAGGTGCCCAACACTAACTATTGGAGTTACTACTTTCACAATCTGGTCGGCCAGGATATGCCGCGCACCTATTTAGGCGGTAATGCAGTGGCTACCTCCAAAACAGTAGTACCGGTGAATAACGGCCTGCTAACACAATATCCGTTCAATTTGTCGTCCGTTACAATGTCACCTAATCAGTCCCGCTACGCTGTAGCTTTAACACACGATCAATTCTTCCCGCTGAATCTGGAGCGGGCTGACGTAATTCCCTGGTACAACATCTCCGGCAGCAGCCGTGATGTCAACGACAGCCGGAACCATTTCTATACGTATTCAGTGGGCAATATCACATTCTCGGGAACAGGCCATACCAGCACTAACTTCCCCGAATGGGAGCAAATGCTGTTCGTTAATACGATGTACCGAGCATTTGTGGGTGCCAACCATGCGCCCGAGATTACTGTAAAAACACCAACAGACAACAAAGAAAAGCCTTCCTACCAGGATAAAATTACAGTCAGCTACACCGTAAAAGATTATGATTTCGAAGACAAGCAGTTGACCACCAGTCTTCAGTTCAAGGTTGGCGATACTCCTGTAAGTGGATATTCTGTAGACAACAAGGCTGTATGGTCAGGCGAAACCGTAACATTTAATTTTGACAATCCCCTACCCGAGGGCGGAATGCTTACCATTGAAATTACAGTCAAAGACACAAAAGGGGCTGCAGCCATCAAGACTGTGAACGTTCCGATTACACGGATCGACTCAAACCTGGCGATCAGCAGAACCGTATCGTCCGCTGCGGTAGAACGGGACACGCCTACAGCCATTCAATACACGGTTACACCTAATCCCGTTCCGTACCTGTCAGTCGATAGCGAAGAACGTGGAATCGAACAGCTTGTCATTACGAATGTAAAGTTTGAGGAGACTTTTCCGGCAAATCTGGAGGTTAGTGGCAGCGGAGAATTCACCAGAACTGGATCTCTTGCGGAAGGCTATACTTTGACCCGAGACCTCGGTACCATCACTTATCAATTGACTGAAGTGAATGGCTTAGAAATGTACATTCCGCAAAATTCAAGTGCTTATGCTTTCAGTTTGAATGTCATTCCGAAGGTCAAGCAGTCTTACTTGATGGACAATTCAAAAATCACTTTTGAAGATATACATGCAGCACCAGTGGCTACTGCTACACCTACATCTACACCTAGCTCGAGTCCTACTCCGTTGACGACACCAGTATCAACGCCGGCTGCCAGTTTCCCGGGCTCATCAGCTCCGGTAAATGCGCTAGGCCTGGCAAATGATTATTCAATCTTCATGTTGGGTGATATCACTTTCTTAAATAATGGTTTTACAAACACTGGCCGAATGGCGGCTGGAGGCCATGTTTCCATCGGCTCGTTTGATTTAGGTACCGGTTTAGGAGAGAATCCAACGGGTGCTACTATTGTGGCCAACGGAAATTTACAACTCAGTACAAACGGAGGCACTCTAAGAGGAAAGGCGTACTATGGCGGCACGGTAACAGTTCCTGGCTACATGAGCGGACAAACAGAAAAAATGACTGCGCCAAATTCTTATATTGATTTTAATAGTGTAGGAAACTCTCTAATTTCACGTTCTAACGGTCTCTCTACCTTATCCAAAACAGCAGATACAAAGTATGACAGCAACGGATCTGTAGAGCTGAAAGGTGAGCGTTCAGATTTAAACGTATTTTATATAAAAGCTGAGGCTGCCAGAGAATTACACAGTATTACCATTGCTGCACCAGCAGAATCAACTGTTCTTATCAATATTGCTGGAACCGCCAACCAGTTTAAAGACGGAAGTTTGAAAATTACAGATTTAAATGGAGTTACAGTAAGCGGGCGCTCAAGAGTTATTTATAATTTCTTTGAAGCCAATAGTCTTTCTATACTGCAATATGGTGATGTTCAGGGTACAATATTTGCTCCTTTAGCGGATATTTCTTTTACTGGAAACCTGTACGGCTCATTTATCGGCCGCTCTATTCGTGAGCTCAATGGTGGACACTTTATCTCCATGGCACCTTTCACAGGTACTTTTCCGGACACACCAGCGGCTACAGCTACACCATCGCCAACAATGACGCCAACCCAGACGCTAACTCCAGCGCCTACAGCGACATCGCCTGCAGCATCGGCAAAGCCTAGAGAAACAAAAACTTTATATTTCAGCCCGTTGACGCTTGAAGGCATCGTGAGGGTTAGCGGCATTTCCGTCAATGGCACCGACATCCGGATCGGCAATGAGATTAAGCTATTCCCGGTTATCACTCCCGAGGATGCCAATAATCAAAATGTCAGCTGGCAATCGGACAATCCCCTTATAGCAACAGTGGATGCAGGTACAGGAGTAGTTAAAGGGATTTCCGTGGGGGAAACTACAGTCACTGTTACGGCAAGCGACGGCAGCAAAACATCAGCAACAGCCACAATCCGGGTAATATCGCCTAATCTGTCCATAAGCGGTCCTGGGAGTGCCAAAGTAAACCAGAGCATTGATTTAAGTGCCATCTATAATACTATTCAAGAAACTGTAACCGGGTATGCCTGGTCCATTCAGAACAGTAATAACAACGCAGACAAAGCAGCCGTAACTTCAGTTACCGATGACAATAGCACTGTTCGATTCCAGGCAAGCCAATCCGGAACATACACAGTTATCGTGAAGGTTACCACCGATGCAAATCCCGACGGGGTCCTGGCTGTCAAGGCAATCACCGTTGGTCTGAATAGCCTTCGTATCCAAGCAGAAGAGGTAGTCTACCTTAATAACAAGATTACCCTTAGAGTCGTTCCGGATCCCCTTACTGCCAATAATGAGCACTATGAATGGAGCCTCGCTAACGCCGATGAATTGCAATATGGAGGGTTTGTGAATGCAGAGGGCCGAACGGTAGCCACACTGACTACCTCCGGAAATGCTGTTGAATTCAAGGGAACCGGTGTAAAAGAGGGGATTGATATCGTTGTCAAAGCAGCCGGAATCACCAGTGCCGCTCACCCGGTCAGTGTTGTAGACGAGCCAGGCCTGATGTTCTCTCCAGATACCCAAGGAACAATCAGCGTGGGGAAAACGCTAGAGTTCATTCCTAATCAGAACTTGTTCGCAAAACCCTATGGTCCGCTCTCTGACAGCATTATTTCCAGACTTCAATGGTCTATTGCGGGAGGTACCGCTTCGGCAATCCATCTGTCTTCTAATGGAGTCGTTACCGGAATAACTCCTACAAAACCCGGCGAGCCTGTACAAATTCAGGTTAAGTATAAGACCTTTAGCGGTGTAGACCAAACGGCCGTTTATACCCTGACGGTTCGTGGTCCTGAAACCTCCGGAGATAACCGGTATTAGCCAAACAAAAAGCACTGGCCCACATCGCGGGGCCAGTGCTTTTTGTTTTAATATCCTTTTTTTATAACGGCTTCAACTCTACCGGTCCGGCATTAATGTTGATTTGCTTGACGCGCGGCAGTCCGATCTTCTGATGCTCAAAGACCGCCTCATTATAGTCAATGATGAATCTGGAATCTTCAGGATCAGTCAAGTGTTGCTGATCCTCAAATTCAAATTTAGATTGTCCGGTTCTTTCGGACACCTCTCCTGCTACAGCATTGATAGTGAGTGTTCCTCTGGCAAAGAAGCCCCCATTCAGTGAAAAAATAGATCCGACTCCGTAGAGATCCGCGGTACTGTCCGTGTAGAAGAAAGCCTCCAGCTCCGTAACCTGATTCTTGTCTTTAAATTCATCCACTCGGTTCAATAAGATCGAGCCCTTGGAGATTAGCACTAGCTCCTTCTCATCTTTTCCTGTAATGCTGGCATTAATGATCTCGGTTTTACCCAGGGTAAATAGTGTGGAGTCAAATTGAACATCCCCCTCAATGAACAGGTCACCGGTCACTAGCAGATTAGCTTGTATAACAACCTTGCTATGTGTATCATTAACAATTTTGAGGTCTCCATTAATGATGAGCCAGTTAGACGGAATCGTACTGGAACCTGTATCCTGTGGGCGGTTAGCCTTCGTTACATCTGTAATATTATTTAACGTATTACCATTTAGGAATAGGCTGCCATCATAAATAACACTGGTGGAAAGGTTGGCTAGCTTCGTCTTCCATGCCTGAAAAGCCGACTGATACTGCTGCTCCCTCCAGTTCTCCAGCTCCACTCCGGTCAATATGCCTTCTTCATCATGGTCGTTCTCATAATCGCTTCGCTCGGGCATTTTAAGAACCGGAAGAGTTCTGTTATTAATCAATGAATTCACCAGACGGCCGCCCCGTACCTTTGGTTCTTCTCCGCTGCCCTTCCCTCCAAGACCATAATAGGTGGTGGCAAAAGAGCTTTTGTTATTCTCCGCACCAGATGCTTCAGCCATCTTATCCAGAAAGGAATCCTCTACATCGATCTGTACAAAAGTGGCCTTCTTCTTGATCAGAGAGTTCTCGTAGGCCTGTTTCACCCGATTATCCAGTAATTGATATTGCTCTTCATCGCCGCTTGGAACCTTAGTATACCCTCCGCCATTCCAATACTGAATGCTGTTCAGGTTCTGGATGTGTGGTTCTCCTTCAATTAAAGGAAACAGCGAGGGCTGGGTCAGATCTGCTCCATTATGCGTATACTCAGCCACCGGGCTAAGCTTCAGTTCGCCGCCGGCGTAGACATTCCCCTTAATATACGGGGCACCGTTCAGGATCACATCTCCTTCAGACGACCCCAGAGAATAATTCAGAAAATCAGGGAACGTCGTCACCGTTACCCGCTGCTCCAGATTACGCGAAACTCCATTCACAATAGCATTGGCCCGGATAACAATGGCATATTGGCTGCCGGTTGACGCCGATTTATCTAAAGTGATACTGGTAATTTGATTTGCCGCCCCATCCAGATTGGTTGCAGACTTAAACTCTCCAGCTTGGTTTTCCAGACCAGTGAGGAATGTCTGAATCTTGTTATTCAACTCGTTCTGTGGAGTATCAGCGCCTTGCATCAGCATGAGATTTAAGCGTTCCGTCATATACGCAATAACCTCATCTATTTTTTTCTGTGCCAAATGCAGACTCTGGACGTCATTCTCCCGTGTCTCTGCACGGCGTGCCCCGCCTACCGTTGCACTGAGCACACCAACTCCCATGATGGTTAGCAGCAGGACAATAAACATCACTAGTACAAGCACTGATCCCTGCTCAGACGATAGCCTTTTCTTTAGCGCTATATCATCTTTCCTACTGTTTCTGGAGCTACCATTGCACCACATTCGCCGCCCCTCCTAATATCCAAATTGGCTTCTTAGTTCCAGCTTGTTCTCATTGCTGCCTTCGTATTTCAGAACCAGCTTAATTTCAATCGTCCCTGAGCTGCAAAGCGAACTGATCGTACACTTTCGACCGTCAGCAGTATAAGCAGTAATCTCGGAGTCACCCAGCTCCGAACGAACCTCAAGCGGTGAATTGGTTCCTTGTCCGGTTCCATTTCCAGATATAATGATTTGATTGCCGACGACTTCAATAGTTTCCTGAGTTACTCCGCTTCGGATGAGCTCGATGCCATTGCCGTTGGACGTATTCTGGACCTTATCAGGGGCATAAGTGTACAGTTTAGTAATAATGGAAGACATAATGAAATCTGCCTCATCCCGTAATTCATTCTGTATCGAAATTCTCTCGTAGCTCCGCATACCAAACGTAATAAGGCCTGAAATGATTCCTGCAATCATGGCAAAAACCGTGACCGCCGCAATCAGCTCAACTAATGTGAAACCCTGCTCCCGGATCCGTATCCGCTTAGCGAATTCTTTCATCGGTGATGTATCCCTCCACCTTTACGTCATATACAGGCTGATTCCCCGGGTCAGCGCGTCTAACCTTTACCAAGACCGGAAGCAGGTAGTCTCTGGATTTGGACAAGTCGATAGAAGAAGCTGCCCCAGAGGGTGAAGGCTGCGTCTTCTCAGACCATATTTCAGGCTGATATACTACATCAATCTGGTATTTGATGCCGTTAACCGTAGGATTAAAGACATCGGTGGGTGAACCGGTAAAGGGGATAGGATCCGCCAATGTACAACCAGCAGTTCTACAGTCATCCGCTTCGATAGCCGGATGGTTCGTAAAATAAGTCTTCACAGCTTCAAAATCCTGCTTCTCCATATAAAAAAGCGCGTTCCGCGCCAGATTAACCATAATCGTCTTGTTCTGATTAGACTTAGAATAGGACATAGCATTGGTAAAGTAGGAGGTCAGCACCAGGGAGACAATCGACAGTATAACAATAGCGGCTAGAACTTCAACTAGGGTAAATCCACTCTGACTATACACTCGGCCTAAGTTGGCCTTAATCCTATTGTGCTGCGTCAGACTTCGCTGGGCCTGGCCCTCATGACACAGCCTGTCTTCTATTGTTACCTGGCGAAGAGCTATAATTTCCTGCGCTTCTAGTTTATCCGCAGGCGTATGCGTGAGGCCTATGAATGGTGCCTCTGCACGCCTGTCCAGGAACATCTCCCCGCAGCCCTTTTTCCGCATTCCGTTCGCTCCCATCTCTGATTCTTTCTACCCACTTCCATTATATTCTTTCCCCTAAAGACCCAGCAATCCCGTATACGAAGAATTACGGCATCATTCGTGTAAATCTAGCGATTTTCTATACTATATATCGGTTTCGGGGTGTGATATCATTTGTGCTGACAGATGAAGGGAGGAGTTAGTATGGCTTTAATCGAATGCAGGTTTTATTCCGAAGTACTCGGACTGAGTACGTCGATGACGGTGATTCTGCCGCAGCAGACGAGGACGCAGATTGGACTGGACAATGTGACGCGGGGTGAGCTGCACCCGACGCTCTATCTGCTGCACGGTTTGTCGGACGACGATTCCATCTGGCTGCGCCGGACGTCCATTGAACGGTATGTCGCTTCGATGGGCATTGCCGTGGTCATGCCGCAGGTGCACCGGGGCTTCTACACGGATATGCACCAGGGCGGCAAGTACTGGACGTTCATCAGCGAGGAGCTGCCGGCGCTGGCGCGTTCATTCTTCCCACTGTCGGGAAAGCGCGAGGATAATTTCGTAGCCGGTCTATCGATGGGCGGATACGGGGCATTCAAGCTGGGCTTGCGTAAGCCGGAGATGTTCGCCGCAGCCGCGAGCTTGTCGGGGGCGCTGGATATGGCGCATCATACCCTGAACTGGGAAGATCCCGCGCAGAAGAGCGAGGAGTATAAACGGATCTTTGGCGAGGAAGACATCGCTGGAACACCGGAAGACCTGCTGTGGCTGCTGCAGGAGCTTGACCGCTCTCCGGGGCCGAAGCCGCTGCTCTATCAATGCTGTGGGACTGAGGACTTCCTGTACCAGGACAATCAGGTGTTCCGCCAGGCCTGTGCTGAAACCTCACTGTCCCTGACTTACGACGAAGGGCCCGGAGAACATGAATGGGGCTATTGGGACGCCAAAATCCGCGATGTGCTGGCCTGGCTTCCGCTGAGCAAGTAAACGAAAAAGGTGGCCGCTCCGCTTAAGAGCCGCCACCTTAATTATTTTATGACACTACTTTAGTTGGTTTTCAATGCCACCCATTCCCCGGCCTCCTGCAGCGCTGCCTCTGCCCGCCCGATAGCCGCTACAACTTGAACGGTAGCCGTGCCGCCATAGACGTTGCGCGCGTTCACGACAGCCTCAGGCTGCAGCACTGCGTAGATCTGGTCGTTGAACAGCGGAGAGAACTGCTTGAATTCATCCAGGCTGAGATCAAGCAGAAATTTGCCTTCGTTGATGCAGTAAAGGACGGTTTTGCCGATGACCTCATGGGCCTGGCGGAACGGAAGTCCTTTGCCGACCAGGAAATCGGCGATGTCCGTAGCATTCGAGAAGTCCGTGTTCACCGCTTCGCGCATCCGGCCTTTGTTAACTTTCATCGTGGCGATCATCGGCGCGAACAGCTGCAGTGCACCCGTCAGCGTAGCCACCGTATCGAACATGCCTTCCTTGTCTTCCTGCATATCCTTGTTATACGCCAGCGGCAGCGACTTCAGCACAGTCAGCAGACCGATGAGGTTTCCATAGACACGTCCGGTCTTACCGCGTACCAGCTCCGGAACGTCCGGGTTCTTCTTCTGCGGCATGATGCTGCTTCCCGTGCAGAAAGCATCGTCCAGCTCCACGAAGCTGAATTCGGTGCTGCTCCACAGCACCAGCTCTTCACTGAGCCGGGAGAGGTGGGTCATGATCAGCGAAGCGTTCGCTAGGAATTCGACGATAAAATCCCGGTCACTGACCGCATCGAGACTGTTCTCATATACGCCGTCAAAACCGAGCTGCTCCGCCACAAAATGGCGGTCAATCGGGAAGGTCGTTCCGGCCAGCGCGCCTGCGCCCAGCGGCAGCACGTTGATCCGCTTGTAGCTGTCGGTCAGGCGCTCCGCATCGCGGCGGAACATCGAGACATAGGCCAGCAGATGATGGGCGAACAGAATCGGCTGCGCCCGCTGCAGATGCGTATAGCCCGGCACAATCGTCTCTACATTGTCCTTGGCCTGGGTGATCAGGGCTCCCTGCAGCTCATGCAGCAGAGCAACCAGCTCCACCACACGGTTACGCAGGTACAGATGCATATCCGTCGCTACCTGGTCGTTACGGCTGCGCCCTGTATGCAGCTTGCCGCCGACCGGGCCGATTTCCTCGATGAGGTTCTTTTCGATATTCATATGGATATCTTCATCGGACACGGAGAATTCAATTTCTCCCGCGCGGACCTTCGCCAGCACCTTGTTCAATCCGGCTTTGATGATCTCCACATCCTCCTGCGGCAGGATGCCGCACTTCCCCAGCATCGTTACATGGGCCAGGCTGCCCTGCACATCCTCTTCGGCCAAAGCCTGATCAAATCCGATGGATGCCGTGTATTCCTCCACCAGCTTGTTGGTACCCTTCGTAAAACGTCCGCCCCACAGCTTGCTCACTTGATGTTTCCTCCTCGATAGACGCCAGAAGGGCCGCTCCTGTCCCGGCGGGAGGAACGGCCTTCGGTTGTCGCATGGTATTTAGTTCTATTACATCGCCCTCAGTCAAAACAACACTCCCGTTGAAGGGATGAGCTGGCTGCTGCAGACGATTTATTGTTTATTCGATTCAGCTACGCCTGCGGACACCTTCAAACGCAGGGCATTCAAGCGGATAAAGCCTGTAGCATCGCCCTGGTCGTACGCCTGGGTCGGATCGGCTTCCATAGTCGCGATATCCGGGTTGTACAGGCTGACCGGGCTCTTAACCCCTGCGCCGATGATGTTGCCCTTATACAGCTTCACGCGCACGGTACCAGTCACGTTCTTCTGGCTCTCGGTCACGAGCGCCTGCAGCGCCAGCCGCTCCGGAGCGAACCAGAAGCCGTTGTACACGAGTGTGCTGTAACGGGTAATCAGGCTGTCGCGCAGGTTCATCACTTCGCGGTCCATGGTGATGGACTCCATTTTGCGGTGGGCGGTGAAGAGGATCGTGCCGCCCGGAGTCTCATACACGCCGCGGCTCTTCATGCCGACAAAACGGTTCTCGACCATATCGACACGGCCGATGCCGTGCTTGCCGCCCAGCTCGTTCAGCTTCTCCATCACCTGCAGCGGGTTCAGCGCCTCGCCGTTCAGCGCAACGCAGTTGCCCTGGAAGAATTCCAGCTCCAGATATTCCGCCTCATCCGGAGCATCCTCCGGTGCATTGCTAAGCAGGAACATGCCCTTGTTCTCCGGTGCGCTCGGATCGAACCACGGGTCTTCCAGCACGCCGCTCTCATAGCTGATGTGCAGCAGGTTGCGGTCCATGGAGTACGGCTTGGCTGCTGAAGCCTGTACCGGAATACCGTTGGCCTCCGCATAAGCGATCATCTCGGCGCGGCCCGGGAACTGGTTACGGAACTCCTCCAGACGCCAAGGTGCAATCACCTTGATGCTTGGAGACAGCGCAGCCGCGTTCAGCTCAAAGCGCACCTGGTCGTTGCCCTTGCCGGTTGCGCCGTGGGCAATCGCCGTTGCGCCTTCGGCAATGGCGATGTCAACCATGCGCTTGGCGATCAGCGGACGGGCAATGCTGGTACCGAGCAGATACTGGCCTTCATACAAGGCGCCCGCCTGAAACATCGGATAGATGAAGTCGTTCGCGAACTCGTCGCGCAGGTCGTCGATGTATACTTTGGAGGCGCCGGTAGCCAGCGCTTTTTCCTCCAGGCCTTCCAGCTCTTCCTTCTGGCCGATATCTGCGGTGAACGCGATGATCTCGGCGTCATAGGTCTCCTTCAGCCATTTCAGGATTACCGAGGTATCCAGACCGCCGGAATAGGCGAGTACGATTTTTTCTTTTGCCATGGGAATGCTTCTTCCTTTCGTGGGTGGATAGGCCGGGTACGAAAAATGCGCTCATAGAACCCTGGTAACATCATCCGTATCTCCGCGAAATGTTTGAACTTCCGGCCGCTGTTGTCTCCAAGTTTTTTAAATTGTTGACCGCAATCGGCGGATAAAACTTGGAGACAAAGGCGGACGCTAACGCTCCTACAGTTTCAAACTTTCTCTGCGCTACTACTACCAGGATTCCATCGCTTACTTTTATAACCCCAGCCTATTTATATTTTTATATTATATAATTTCTCAAATGCCTTAACCCATCAGGGCGGCCATCAGCGCCTTCTGGGCGTGCAGCCGGTTCTCCGCCTGGTCGAAGATGACCGAGTTCGGGCCGTCGATGACGCCCGTGCTGACCTCTTCCTCACGGTGTGCCGGCAGGCAGTGCAGGAACAGGTAGTCGCTCTTCGCGCCCTTTACCAGTTCCTCGTTCACCTGATAGTCCTTAAACGCAACCTCACGTACCTTCTGCTCGGCTTCAAAGCCCATGCTCGCCCAGACATCCGTGTAGATGACGTCGGCATCCTGCACCGCCTCCTGCGGACTTCGGGTGACGGTAATCGTGGAGCCGCTCTCCTTGGCGATAGCCTGGGCCTCCGCTACCACAGCCGGGTCCGGCTCATAGCCTTCCGGGCTGGCAATCGCAACATGCACGCCCAGCTTGGCGCCGCCAATCATCAGGGAGTGGGCCATGTTGTTGCCGTCCCCGATATAAGCGAGCTTAAGGCCCTTCAGCTTGCCTTTGTGCTCATACACCGTCTGGTAGTCGGCCAGTATCTGGCAGGGATGGGCTGAGTCGCTGAGGCCATTAATGACGGGCACCGTTGCATAGCGCGCCAGCTCCTCCACCTTGTCATGGCCGAAGGTACGGATCATGATGCCGTCCAGATACCGGGACATTACCTGCGCCGTATCGCCGACGGTCTCACCGCGTCCAAGCTGAATGTCGTTCTTGCTCAGGAACAGGGCGTGGCCGCCGAGCTGGAACATCCCTACTTCGAAAGAGACGCGTGTGCGGGTCGAGGATTTTTCAAAAATCAGCCCGATCGTCTTGCCCTTCAGCGGATGGTACACCTCGCCGTTCTTCTGTTTCCGTTTCAGTTCAATGGCCAGGTCGATCAAGTAAATGATCTCTTCTTGGCTGTAATCGTTCAGCTCCAGCAGATCGCGGCCTTTAAGCTGCTTCGCAATCTTGTCCGCGCCGCTGTGTACACTCTGGCTCATCAATGTGCCTCCCCGTCTTTTTTGTTAGCATAAGTATGAATGAGTTGTTCGAGGATGTCCACCGCCAGGTGAATCTCCTCATGGCTCACGTACAGGTTAGGCAGCAGCCGGATGACGTTCGGACCGGCTTGAACGAACAAGAGGCCCTGCTTCTGTCCGGCGAGAACAATGTCGCTGACCGGGCCGGCGCATTCGATGCCGATCAGCAGCCCCTTTCCGCGCACCTCCTGCACAAAAGGCGTATCCGCCAGCTTCTCCCGCAGCAGTCCGCGCAAGTACTCACCCAGCTCCTCAGCACGCTCCGGCAGCTTGTCTTCGAGCATCGTCTCAATTGTCGCTTCCATAACTGCTGCAGCCAGCGGTGTGCCGCCGAAGGTGCTGGCATGGCTGCCGGGACTGAACGCTTCACGCAGGTATCCCTTGCCCAGCATCACACCTGCCGGGAAGCCGCTTGCCACGCCTTTGGCCAGTGTGAAGATATCCGGCTCAATGCCGTAATGCTGATGGGCGAAGAGCTTACCCGTACGGCCTATGCCGGTCTGGACTTCATCCACGATCAAGAGCAGGCCATGCTCCTGACACAGCGCAACAACGGCATCCAGGAAGCTTTGTTCTACGACCAGCACGCCGCCTTCCGCCAGCACCATCTCCAGCATGATGGCCGCCGTATTCTCGCTGATGGCGGCTTTGAGCGCGTCCAGGTCATGGAGTGGCACGGTCTTGAAGCCTTGCGGCAGCGGCAGGAAGCCTTCCTTGACCTTCTGCTGGCCGGTTGCCGTCAGCGTCGCCAGTGTGCGTCCGTGGAAAGACTGCTCGAAGGTAATGACCTCATAACGTCCGGTCCCTTTGACCTTCTGGTGGTAGCGGCGGGCCAGCTTGATAGCCGCCTCGTTCGCTTCCGCCCCGCTGTTGCAGAAGAATACCTGATCCGCGCAGCTATTGTCCGTCAGCAGCTTCGCCACCCGGTCCTGGCCGGGAATATGGAACAGGTTCGACACATGCCACAGCGTATCGATCTGTGCTTTCAGCTTCGCGCCAATCTTCTCCGGGGCATGCCCGAGACTCGTTACAGCCAGACCGCACATGAAATCCAGGTATTTATTGCCCTGATCATCCCAGACCCAGCTGCCTTTACCCTTGACCAGGCTGATATCATATCTGGCGTAGGACGGGAACACCGCACCCAGCTTGGCAGGAGCGGACTCCTGCGCTTCCGTCTGCAGACGGCGCGCCTGCGGCTCCCCTGTCAAAGAATCTTTTTCCGCTTGTGTAAGCTCACTCATTCTTAGTCACTCTCCCACCAGGCCGCTGCGGTTATCCGTCAGGGCTGTCATTTTAATAATAATTCTATATATATAAATTGAACTATTGAAATTCACATGAGATTAGGTAGTAACTGCGGGGAATGTTTGGACTTCCGGCCACTGTTGTCCCCAGATTTCTAAATTTTAACCGCTCTTAGCGGTTGAAATCCGGTGACAAAGGCGGACGCTATCGCTCCTCCAGTTCCAAACTTCCCCTCCGTACTCCCATCTCTTTGTGTTGTTCTTTTGTTCAACTTATATAGTTGGAAAATCGCAACCTAATTTCACCCACATCATGGGTTTCACGGATCTAGTTGGATAACTGCCACTTAATATGGGCGAAAAGTGATGATTATAGCAAAAACGTTCAAATTAAGTAGCGATAATCGAATTAAATTGCAGAAATCAGGAAAACAGACTAGATTAGTGTGCGGAAATCCAACTATTTATATTAGAACAACCTAGTAGCACACGAGACTGGTCATAGCTCCAGGAAAAGGCTTCCCGCAAGCTTCCCGTCGTAGACACTCCCGGATTTCATCCGCCTTCATCGCAGTATTCTCGTCCCGATTGCTTCCCCGCCCAGCACACGGCTGAGCACCTGCGGCTCCTTGCCGTCCACGATCACCACTTCGGATACGCTGCCCTGCAGGCAATCCATAGCCGCACGCACCTTGGGAATCATTCCGCCATAGATTTCTCCGCTGGCAATCAGCGCTTCAATTTCCGTCTCGGTCACGGACGGCAGTACCTTCTTCTCACCCTCAAGGGTCCGCATAATGCCCGGCACATCGGTCACCACAATCATTCTGGGCGATTCCACGAACGAAGCTACTGCGCCTGCTGCCGTGTCGGCATTGATATTGTAGCGCCGTCCCTCCGCATCCACACCAATAGGAGCGATGACCGGTATATACCCCATAGCGAGGATGCCTTTTATAAGTCCCGCCTTTACTTCAGTCACTTCGCCGACCTGACCCACCTCAGCGGCGTTTGCCACCGGCCGTGCCGTAATGAGCTGGCCGTCCACACCGGAGAGACCCAGAGCCTGCCCGCCGCTGCCTTGGATACGCCGCACAATCGCCTTGTTGATGCTTCCGGCAAGCGTCATTTCCACCACGTCCAGCACTTCTTCGGTCGTCACCCGCAGGCCGTTCACGAAACGGCTCTCGATCCCCAGCTTCTCCAGATTGCCGGAAATCGCCGGGCCCCCGCCATGGACAATTACCGGCTGAACGCATGCCTTCTGCAGCTCCCGCAAATCAGCAAAAAAAGAGTCCGGAAGTGCAGCCAGCGTGCTGCCCCCGCATTTCATCACAAATAGCTCCGCTATAGCTTCTCGCGTCATAAGTATCGGTATCCTTCCTTGTGGCTTATACAGCCGTCCTGATCAGGTACGGTAGGCGGCATTGATGCGTACGTAGTCGTACGTAAGGTCGCAGCCCCAGGCGGTTGCCTTGCCGTCGCCGTCGGACAGGTCTACCGTGATCAGCACAGTGTCGCTCTTCTGCAGGTAGTGCAGCGCTTGCTCTTCGTCAAAAGCGACCGGCCGCGAAGCCTTAAGCACCGCAATGTCTCCCAGCGCGATATCCACATTCCCGGGCGACACCGGAACTCCGGCACGCCCTACTGCGGCGATGACCCTCCCCCAGTTCGCATCCGCGCCGAAGATCGCCGATTTCACCAAACTTGAGCCGACCACCGTCTTTGCGATCGCAGCAGCAGCCTCATCATGCACCGCTCCGTTGATTTGCACTTCAATCAGCTTCGTCGCGCCTTCGCCGTCACGGGCGATGGCCTTGGCCAGCACCTTGCACACATGCGTGAACGCCGCGGCAAAAGCATCCCAATCCGGATGCAGCCGCGTAAGCGGCTCATTCCCGGCCAGTCCGCTGGCCATCGTCACCAGCATATCGTTGGTGCTCGTATCCCCGTCCACCGTGATCATATTAAAAGTAGTGTTCGTCGCAGCGCGCAGCAGGCTGAGCAGATCCTCCCCGCCGATAGCGGCATCGGTCGTCATGAAGCCGAGCATCGTGGCCATGTTGGGGTGAATCATCCCCGAGCCTTTGGCGGCTCCGGCAATGGTTACTGTAACGCCCCCTACGAGCACCTCTACACAGCTTTCCTTCTTAACCAGGTCGGTCGTGAGGATCGCCTGGCTGAACTCCTCCGCCCCGGCGCTTCCGCCATCCAGCCTCTCCGGCAAAGCGGCGATGCCGCCGCGCACGCAGTCCATCTTCAAGAGCTCACCGATCACGCCGGTCGAAGCGACCGCGACATCCTGCTCCTTGACGCCCAGCGCCCGGGCTGCGGCAGCGCGCATTTCATAGGCATCGGCTTCGCCCTGCTCGCCTGTGCAGGCGTTGGCGTTGCCGCTGTTCACGATAACCGCCTGCAGCGTGCCGTCGGCAAGGCTCTCCCGCGTCACCTTCAGCGGCGCAGCCTGAAACACATTGGTCGTATACACCGCCGCCGCAGTTGCCGGAACCTCGCACCGGATGGCTGCGAGGTCGTTGCGGTCGGTCTTTTTGAGGCCGCAATGCAGTCCTCCGGAGATGAAGCCCTTCGGTGTGGTGATGCCTCCGCCTTCCACGACGGTAAATAGCTGTTCGCTCATGTTCTCGTAACCGCTTCGCCCTTAAGGATACACCGGTGTGAATCCCAGCCCGCGGGTTTCCTCCCATCCCATCATCAAGTTAAGGTTCTGAATTGCCTGGCCTGCTGCGCCCTTGACTACATTGTCAATTACCGACACAATCGTAACCCGCCCTGTGCGGGGATCGGCGGCAAAGCCGATATCGCAATAGTTCGAGCCGCTGACCTCCTTCGTCGCCGGAAGCACTCCCTCGCTTCGCACCCGTACGAACGGCCGTCCCGCATAATAATTACGGTATAATTCCACAAATTCACTTTCGCTGTGCTGGCCGTTCATTCCTGCATACATCGTGCTCATAATCCCTCGGGTCATCGGCACCAGATGAGTGGTGAATGTCACCGTCACCGGCTTGCCGGCCGCCTCTGTCAGCACCTGCTCGATTTCCGGTATATGCTGATGCTTGTTGACCTTATACGCTTTGAAATTCTCGTTCACTTCGGCAAAATGCACCCCAAGGCTGGCTCCGCGTCCCGATCCCGATACACCCGACTTGGCATCAATAATAATGCTCTCCGGCTGAATCCAGCCTGCCTCCAGCGCCGGAAGAAGTCCCAGCAGGGTTGCCGTCGGATAGCATCCGGGATTGGAGATGAATCTGGCACCAGCAGCGTGCTCTCCATACACCTCGCATAACCCGTAGACCGCCTCTTCAAGATATGCCGGCGGCGGAGCCGGGTGCCTATACCACTGTTCGTATTCAGCTCTATCCTTGAGCCGGAAATCGCCGGACAAGTCAATGACCTTGAGACCTGCCTCCAGCAGCTGCGGCACGAGCTTTCCGCTTACACCGGAAGGTGTTGCCGTGAATACCACATCCGCCTTGCCGGCAATCTCCGCCGGGTCAACTCCGTCCAGTGGCTGCGCGAACAATCCCGTCAAATGCGGAAATCCCGCTTCAATCGGCTCCCCGCTGCTGGAAGAGGAGATTACTGAGGTTATCTCAACATCCGGGTGGTTCTGCAGCAGCCTGATCAGCTCCACACCACCATATCCCGTTGAACCGACAATCGCTGCCCTAAGCTTCCCTTGCACTGTACATCCCCGCTTCCCGCTGCATGCTATAATGAATACCGTCCTGCAAATATGTATTATTATACGACCCTATTAATATAAATACAACATATTGCGTTAACTTTTATTTTCCCTTTTTTCAGGAGCTTTCCTGCACACAGACCCTTTTACTCTCCATAAAAAGAGAGCGCAAGCCCTCTTCCCTGGGCTTACGCTTCTCTCTTAAATCCTTCGCCGAGCACCTCATGCGCTTCGGTAATAATGACGAATGCCTCCGGATCGACGGAACGGACGATTGCCTTGAGGCGGGTGATTTCATTTTGCCCGACAACAGCCATCAGCACAGTACGTTCATCGCCGGTATAACCGCCCTGCGCATTCAGCTTGGTCAGCCCCCGGTCCAGATCATTGAGAATGGCCTGGGAGATTTCCTCCGTCTGATCGGAAATAATGTATGCCACCTTGGTAACACTGAATCCCACTTCGAGGGCATCAATAACCTTTCCGGTAACGAAAAGTCCAATCAGCGCATACATCGCCTGCTCCATGCCCAGCACGAATGCCGCTAGTGTAATGACCGTACCATCCAGCAGTACTACAGACAGCGAGAAGCTGAAGCCAGTCACCTTCTGGATAATTTGCGCCAGGATAGTCAGCCCGCCTGTAGAGCCGCGGCCCCGGAATACAAGGCCCAGTCCCAGTCCCACGGCGATACCGCCGTAAATGGACGCCAGCAGCGGGTTGGTGGTCGGCACCGGACCGTCCTTGGTCAAATAAATAAACAACGGAAGCACAATACTGCCCAGCAGGGAGCGCATGCCGTACTGCTTCCCTAGGAAGATGATGCCCAGAATAAACAGCGGAATATTAAGCGCCCACTGGGTGAATGCCGGCTCGGCACCGAACCAGGCCTCGGCCAGGACGGACAGGCCCGACACTCCGCCGGAGGCAATCTGGTTCGGCAGGAAGAACAGATTGAATCCGACGCCTGTAATCAGCGAGCCAATCAGGATAAGCGCGATATCCACGGCGTGGCGGACCGGTCCGTTCAGCGGGATCAGCGGCGGTTGTTTGCGTTTGTTGATCTTTTCCATGTGTGGTTCTCCTTAAGCGGTAATCAAAACTTTACCCCACAAAGTGACGTGAAGCTCTGTGGCTCATTCCGGGTACTTTGCGGGGACCCCAATAATAAGCTCCACAAATTGACGCAATGCTCTAAAGCTTATTCCGGATACTTTGCGGGGACCCCAATATATGTTTTCTAGACCGATCACAAAAAATTCCTACACCTCCGAAGACGCGTAGGAATTCTTGTTATTATTCAACTTCTGTCTTGATCTGGCTGCGCAGATAGCCGTCGATGAACAGATTGATATCGCCGTCCATTACTGCACCCACGTTCCCCGTCTCCACGGAAGTACGGTGATCCTTTACCATACTATAGGGATGGAATACGTAGGACCGGATCTGGCTGCCCCAGGCAATATCAGATTGCTCGCCGCGAATCTCATCCAGCTCCTGCTGCTGCTCCTGCAGCTTACGCTCATACAGCTTGGAGCGCAGCATCTTCATCGCCTGCTCCCGGTTCTTGATCTGTGAGCGTTCGTTCTGGCAGGTAACAACCACGCCGGTCGGAATATGGGTAATCCGCACTGCGGAATCGGTGGTGTTAATATGCTGTCCACCTGCGCCGCTGGCCCGGTACGTGTCAATCTTCAGATCTTCGGTACGGACTTCAACCTCTACATCGTCATTAATTTCCGGCACCACATCGCAAGAAACAAAAGACGTGTGGCGGCGGCCCGAAGCGTCGAACGGCGAGATGCGCACCAGCCGGTGGACACCTTTCTCCGCTTTCAGATAGCCGTAGGCATTGAAGCCCTTGATCAGCAGAGTGACACTCTTGATTCCGGCCTCATCACCAGGCAAATAGTCGAGAACTTCGACCTTGAAGCCACTCTTCTCGGCCCAGCGGGTGTACATCCGCAGCAGCATTTGTCCCCAGTCCTGGGATTCCGTACCGCCGGCTCCCGGATGCAGCTCAAGAATAGCATTCAGCTTATCATAAGGCTGGTTCAGCAGAAGTTGAAGCTCGAACTCATCGACCTTGCTCACCAGAGCCTTAAGCGTGCCTGCACTTTCCGCCGCCAGCTCCTCATCGCCTTCCTCGTCAGCCAATTCCAGCATCATCGAGGTGTCATCGTATTCCTGCTGTAATTTCTCATACTGGTCCACACTGGCTTTGACGGCATTCATCTCGGAGATAACACCCTGCGCCTTCTCGGGATCATCCCAGAAATCCGGCGCCGACATCTTCTCTTCGAAGTTAGCGATCATTTCCTTCTTGAGGTCTAAGTCAAAGAGACCCCCTAAGGTTAGTTAATTTCTTGCCGATTTCACGCAGATCCTGCTTCACACTGGAATCAATCACTGTTAAATCCCTCCGTTGCTTGAATCTATATAAGTTGAACTTTTGAAATCCACATGAGATTTAGTCGTAACTGCGGGGAATGTTTGGACTTCCGGCCGCTGTTGTCTCCAGATTTCATGATTTTACCCGTCTATTCGGTTGAAATCTGGTGACAACTTGAGCTTACGATGCGAGCTTTCCTTTGGAAAGCTTTCAGGCGGACGCTATCGCTCCTCCAGTTCCAAACTTCCCCTCCGCACTCCATCTTTTTGTGTTGATCTTTTGTTCGCTTTATAGCTTAAATATGCTTCATAAAAAACGGCCGGACCGCAGACGGGAAATCCCCGGGCCCAGCCGCTATTCATTGCCCGGCCAATCGCTTAGCTCTGGCCGTGGCAGTTCTTATATTTCTTGCCGCTGCCGCATGGGCATGGATCATTACGGCCAATCGCCGCCTGCACCTGCACAGGACGCTTCTCGGTCGGTTCACCGTTGGTCGAGATTTTGTCCTCGTCTACAACGGATTGCCGCTGCTGGTTGGTTTCGATATGGGCCTTCATAATGTAAGTGGAGACTTCCTCCTGAATGGCGGCCGTCATCGCATTGAACATCTCAAAGCCTTCGAACTGGTATTCACGCAGCGGATCAGTGCCGCCGTAAGCGCGCAGATGAATCCCTTGACGCAGCTGGTCCATCGCGTCAATGTGGTCCATCCACTTGCTGTCTACGGAACGCAGCACGATAACCTTCTCGAATTCGCGGACCAGCTCGGCGCCGAGCCGTTCTTCACGGGCTGCGTACTTCTCAAGTACACGGCCGAAGATATACTCCACCATTTCTTCGACTTCCTTGCCCCACAGATCATCGCGGGTCAGGGCGCCTTCCTCGAGCAGCTTGCTGTTCACATAGTCGGCAACTTCCTGCAGTTCCCAGTTCTCCGGAATTTCATCGCTGCAGTGGGCCGCTACTACACGTTCTATAACCGGCTTGATCATCTCAAGAACGATGTCCTTGATGTTCTCGGACTCCAGAATTTCGCGGCGCTGCTTGTAGATAATCTCGCGCTGCTGGTTCATCACGTCGTCATACTGCAGAACCACCTTGCGGATATCGAAGTTGTTGCCTTCGACCCGCTTCTGGGCGGATTCAATAGCGCGGGTGATCATCTTGCTCTCGATCGGCTGATCTTCCTCGAATCCGAGACGGTCCATCATATTAAGCACATTGTCTGCGCCAAAACGCTTCATCAGTTCATCGCCCAGCGACAGATAGAACTGGGTCGAACCCGGGTCGCCCTGGCGTCCGGCACGGCCGCGCAGCTGGTTATCGATACGCCGTGATTCATGGCGTTCCGTACCGATGATATGCAGACCGCCCAATTCGGTTACGCCTTCGCCGAGTACAATATCCGTACCGCGTCCGGCCATATTCGTGGCAATCGTCACCATGCCCGGTTGACCGGCATGTGTAATGATTTCGGCCTCTGCTGCATGATGCTTCGCGTTCAGTACCTGGTGACGGACACCTTTACGCTTCAGCATTTCGGAGACGCGTTCGGAGTTCTCAATCGACACCGTACCTACCAGCACCGGCTGGTTCTTCTTGTGGCGCTCTACAATCTCTGCGACAACCGCGTTAAATTTGCCGTTCTCGCTCTTGTAGACCACGTCAGGCATGTCTTCGCGCTGGTTCGGTTTATTCGTCGGCACCTGCAGAACCTCAAGGCCGTAAATCTTCTTGAATTCTTCTTCCTCGGTCTTCGCAGTACCGGTCATACCGGCGAGCTTGCGGTACATCCGGAAATAGTTCTGGAACGTAATCGTTGCCAGCGTCATGCTCTCGTTCTGCACCTGGATTTCTTCCTTGGCTTCAATCGCCTGGTGCAGCCCATCGCTGTAACGGCGTCCGGCCATCAGACGGCCGGTAAATTCGTCGACGATGACTACTTCGTCTTCATTTACAACATAATCCACGTCCCGCCGCATAATAACATTCGCCTTAAGAGCCTGAACGATATGATGATTCAATGTAACATGGCTGTGGTCGTACAAATTCTCAATGCCAAAAGCCTTCTCGGCTGCAGCTACGCCCTTCTCAGTCAGCGCAACGGATTTTACCTTAATGTCGACGGTGTAATCTTCTTCTGCATTGAGCCGTTTCACGAAACGGTCTGCCGAATAATACAGCTCGGTGGATTTCTCGGCCTGGCCGGAGATAATCAGCGGCGTCCGCGCTTCGTCAATCAGAATGGAGTCCACTTCATCAATAGTACAGAAATATAGCGGGCGCTGTACCATCTGCTCCTTGTAGAGCACCATGTTGTCGCGCAGATAATCGAAGCCGAATTCATTGTTCGTGCCGTACGTAATATCGCAGGCATACGCATCCTGTTTAGCGGCATGGTCCATACCATTGAGGTTGATGCCAACCGTCATACCCAGGAAATTATAGATTTGACCCATTTCTGCGCTGTCGCGCTGGGCCAGATAGTCATTGACGGTTACCACATGCACGCCCTTGCCGAGCAATGCATTCAGGTATACCGGAAGTGTTCCTACGAGCGTCTTGCCTTCGCCAGTCTTCATTTCGGCAATTCTGCCTTCATGCAGCGCCATACCGCCAACCAGCTGAACGTCAAAATGCCGCTTGTTCAGCACCCGCCGGGATGCTTCACGCACGGTGGCAAAGGCTTCGGGAAGAATCTCTTCCAGCGTTTCGCCTTTCTCGATACGGGCGCGGAACTCCGCGGTCTTGGCTTGCAGCTGCTCATTGGAGAGCGCCTGGAACTCCGGTTCCATTCCATTAATAATTTCGACCGTCTTCATCAGACGTTTGACATCCCGTTCATTGGAGTCGCCGAAAATTTTCTTCACAAGTCCTAGCATGGTTAACCCCTTTCATGCAACACAGATGGTGGAATCGAGCCCATCCTCACAAAATTGAAAGGGCCTCTATTCACTGATTTCGATTCCGCTGCTTCATAAATTGTAACAGTTTGTAAGACAAGCCGCAATACAGGCGGACACAGCCTTATTTTTCATGCTCTATTTATACGCACAAGAGCCCTATTCGCCTCAGGGCGAATAGGGGCTCGGTTAATTATCTACGTTGGTTGAAGCGGATGAATCACTTTTACGGCTCTGTGTATGTGCTTTAATTCTGCTCAATCAGTCCATACTTGCCGTCATTGCGTTTGTAAACAACACTGACTTCAGAAGTCTCAATATTGGAGAACACGAAGAAGTTATGTCCTACCATGTTCATCTGCAGAATCGCCTCTTCGACATCCATCGGCTTCAAGGTGAAGCGTTTGTTGCGTACGACCTCCAGATCGTCAAGATCCGGTTCTTCCACAGCGACCGCGCTTGCCGGTTCTTCCACGAAGAGTGTCTTCAGACTTCCTTCTTGGCGGAACTTGCGGTTAAGCTTGGTCTTATGCTTGCGGATCTGGCGTTCCAGCTTGTCCACAACAGCATCAATGGAAGCATACATATCATCGCTGCGGTCCTCCGCACGGAGCGTTACTCCGGCCAGCGGAATCGTGACTTCCACAGTATGAATCCCACGGACAACGCTAAGTGTTACATATCCTTCTGAGGTGGGAGGTGCATCGAAGTACTTCTCAAGTCTGCTGAGCTTCTTATCAACATAATCTCTCAAAGCGCCTGTCACTTCAATCTGTTGACCTCGAATGCTGAATTGCATGGGCACTCCTCCTTTGTTTACATCCCCATTATACCAAATTGTCAGGGCTAAGTAAAAAGCAAATGCTGCTCAACTTAACAATCCGCTGACAATGCCCCTAATTTACATGGATACCTTTTCAGGCATCCCCTTATCCTCTCTAACGGATAAAAAAGCCCGGACAGAGTATTAGCTCTCTATCCGGGTCTTGTTTAGCTTCCCCCGTGCAGGGGAGCACTATGAAGCAACATGGCAGTTATTACTTGGTGTGAATGCGCAGAATTTCTACCGGCGACCATTGGGTACCGTTACCGGCAATGAAATACACCTTATACGCTGTATTTGCGGACAATCCTTCTAGGCTTAGTGTTCCACGGACACCCGGAGACTGCGTAATGGTTCCGGTCCACGGAGCCAACAATGCAGTGCCTGAGGCATTCTGTCCGGCCGCTATCTGCTCAGCGGTAGGCTGTGCCGCACTAGATGGCAATACCACATATCGCAGATTCGCGGATGGACCGCCTGCATCCCCGTACGACAGGTAGACATCAGCCGTAACTGTACCGATGTTCCCTGGTTCCACGCGGTCAATGGAGAACGCGCTGCCTGCAGCTGTATGCAGCCGCAGCGACGTTACACTCGACCAGTTGCCGGTCGTATCAGCAAGGGTTACATAAGTTACATATTCCGTATCAGGACTGAGTCCGTACACCGACATTGTAACTTGAGTACCACCGGTCACAGCCTGTCGTCCGCTGTTCGTACCTGCGGTGCCTGCGCTGGTCTGCCCGTTAATGACTTGCAGCGCGCTTGGTATGGTTGCACTATCGGTATATGGTGCTACCACATAGTAAACGGCGCCGGTGACCGACGGAGTTAAATATACGTCAGCCGTTACAGAGCCGACATGGCCGTACGTTGCTCCGCTCACTGTAGGCAGTGTAACACCACCGCCACCGCCGCCTCCTCCGCCACCGGTTCCCGGTGTTGGCGTAGCGCTAGGTGTCGGGGTCGGCGTTGCAGTAGGTGCCGGCGTAGCCGTTGGTGCAGGTGTAGGCGTTGTAGTACCTCCACCGGTCGACGGCTTATGGGCCGAAGAGTTGCTGATGATTCCGACGGCTTCAGCGCGGGTCAATGCCCTCTTCGGTCCGAAGGTTCCATCCGGATATCCGTTCAGCACCTTAAGCCCTGACGCAGCAGAGACTGCACCTTTCGCCCAAGCGGCAATTTGTGCGCTGTCCTTGAAGGATAGCGCCGTGCTGTTTGTATTCAATTTAAGCAGTTTGGCGGTAATTACAGCCGCTTCCTGGCGGGTAAGCGGATTATTGGCGCGGAAAGTATTATTCTCATAACCGCCAATGTAGCCGGCACTTACCGCTTTGGCCACTTCGCTGTAGACCCAATTGCTGCTCTTCACATCCGTAAAGGTGATCGAAGCGGTATCCGTGAATCCGAATACACGATTAATAAGGGCTACATATTCCCCGCGGGTTACGGCTTTGTTAGGCTTAACCGTTCCATCGGGATAACCGCCCAGAATCCCCCGGTCAAGCCATTCCTGCAGCTGGCCCTGTGCCCAGTGCCCCTGAATATCCTTCGGTACGGGTGCGGCGGAAATACTGCCCAGGGACCCGAACAACATACTAACGCCGAGTGCTGCAGTGGATAATGCACGCCATGTTTTCTTCATTCTGCTGTCCATCCTCCTATACGTTTTGTAATATCGCCTCGTAATGAGGCTTCGTACAAGGTACGTGTGGAAGCATTGTCCCAGTCTGTTGTCAGCTTAGGCAGCATGAATAGCTTGCTGATCAATCATGACTCATGACACAAGACTTAAGATAAGACAATAAGATCTCCGTTACTTCAAAATGCAAATTAGCATCCTTTCGCTTCCACGTTGAAACATCCGCCTAAGCTTGGAGCGCAACATCTCTTGGCTGAGAGCAATGGCCCAACGACTTACATTACCCAATTTTGGGAGGAGGATAACAATTTCTTTGAAAAAAGCTCACATGAAACTCTAACTAACTCCCGTATTACACTAATAATCAAGCTTCTTGCAGTTCCCTTTGCCCTCATATTGCTCTGCCATTGAACACAAAAAAAGACCCCGGAAAATTTCCGAGATCTACGCAAGCGTTGTCTCAATTGTTAACCATCTACCATATATGTAGGTCGGCTGCGCCGGATGATTATAATTTGATGACGTTAGCTGCCTGTGGTCCGCGTGCACCTTCAACGATGTCAAACTCTACGGATTGACCTTCGTCCAAAGTCTTGAAGCCTTCAGTCTGGATTGCGGAGAAGTGAACGAATACGTCGCCGCCATCAGCAGTTTCGATGAAGCCGTAGCCTTTTTCTGCGTTAAACCATTTAACTTTACCTTCCATTGATTAAACATTCCCTTCGTCATCAAATGAACGTGAGTCTTGCTCACAACCTGACTATACCACCGCGGCTTCTCCGTTGTCAATTGGAATAGTAAATGATTACTTGCAATTATTTACCATTGTAAATTACGCCCCGAGATTGTCCATCCGGTTATATTTTATCAAAAAAGGAGCAGACGCTATATAATACCCGGCTGCTCCTAATATGAAACATTAGGAAATTTATTTATTTGCGGCGGTCCATCAGGATGCTGTCGGGGGTGTAGGCGGATTCGTAGGCGCTGCGCTGCATTTTGGCTTGGTTACGTTTCTGCAAGCCCTCCAGCGCATCCAGCCGATAAGCGTTCATCCGGGCGACGATTGCTGAATCATGCGACATTATTCGAGCCAGTTTATCCTTTTGCGCAGCGTTAAAAGGACTTGATTCGACTTCTGTTCCGATAGCATCGATAATTCGCTGACGTTCTGCGACAAAGTTCTCAAGCTCTTCTTGCGTAACAACTTCTATATTAGAGATGATCTGTATCGTAAGCTGCTCCAATTCCCCAATCAGTTTATCCATGCTGTACATTCTGCCCTGCTGCCAGCTTAGCAGCCTGGGCAAAGGTCTGCCGGAAATCCTGCAGATAGCCGATGGCTTCTTCAGCCTGGGCTTTGGATTTTTTGAGATTGGCTTCTGTGAACAGGTAGCTGATATACTCGTACATCGTTGCCAAACCTTTGGATACTTCATAGGAGTGGTCCAATGTATTCGTTAACTCTCTGACGATAGCCTGGGCTTTACCGAAATTGACAGTCATTTTATCCATATCGGCACTCTCTATTCCGTCTATCGCCATTTTGGCAAAGCGTACTGCTCCATCAAATAGCATTAGCAGTAGCTGCGCCGGACTGGAGGTCTGAACCGAAGACTGACGATATTTTTCGTAAGGAGAACTAATCATTTACACTCACCTTTCTTTCAATCTCTTATGAAGACATGTAGCTTGCCAGGCTGCTTGATTGGCTATTGTACTGGTTGATTGCCGTTTCCATCGCCGTAAATCTTCTATACAAGCTATCTTCGTAATCATCGAGACGATTCTGCATATTGGATATTCTCTTGGTATAATCACTGAGTTCCTTACCCATCATGCTGTCGATTTTGAAATCGGCTGTAAGGTCGGCAGAGAACTTGGAAGTACCGGCCCGAATTGATAATTTCTCAATAGCATTAGTCATTTCAGTTGTAAGCTTACTGAACAGACCAGGTGAAGAGCTTCCGGAAGCACCCTGAAAGACACTAACTACACCCTGGGGATTTTCTGTTAATGCTTTATTCAGCTTTTCTTCATCAATAGTGAGCTTACCATTCTCGTAATACTGTCCTGTTGTAATGCCAAATGCACTGAGCTGCCCAAGCTTTTCCGTTAATGCAGAGCGCATGGCAACAATCGTTGACTTTAATATCTCATCGTTTCTTAGCAGTCCGCTTTTGGCTCTCTTTTCCCAGGCTTCAATCTGGGATTCGCTCATTTCGGCCTTTTGCTCTGTAGTCAGCGGCAAATAATCGGAATCTCTTTCCTCATTCACTTTAGTAGTTAATGTACTGAGCAGTGTGTTATAGTCAGAGACAAAGTTTTTAATCGACTCAAGCGCCTTTGCCGGATCTGTTGAAGTTGTCACTGTAGCCGTCTTGTTCTCTGAGAGCAGTGTGATACTGATACCATTTAGTCTAATACTGTTGCTGTCAAACTGGAGGGCGGTAGTGGTTCCATCAGCAGATTTGACTTCAATCTTGGCCGGCTTATAATCGAAAATCCCGTCATTGTTCGTATCGTCTTCAGCAGCAGGGGTTACTTTCCCTCCAAATAACTTCAGGAATGAGTTATCGTCACTGACTGTCAGTTTAGCAGTCGAGCTATATGTTTTGGATTCAATAGACAGCTTGCCGGTAATTTCGTCAAACCTGGCCATTACATTGGCGCCATCCGTTCCGTTAATCTTTGCCACAGCTTCGTTAATAGTAAGATTACTGGCCAAGCTGATTTTAGTATTATTAATGGTGACGGTATAAGTCTCAACTTCCGTTCCGCCACTTTGCTTCTGGAGGGCAGCCAATGTAGAACTAGAGGTTAAACGGGTACCCCCGTCTTTACTCATAGTTGCGCCTGATGTCTGAAGTGTGGCTGGTCTTGCGAGTTGTGTAACCTTGATCTCCATGTTGACATTGTTGGCGTCTGCTGAAGCCTCTGCTTTAAAAGCTGTTGTATCTCCAGTAACCGTAGCGCTTTGGGTGTTCATAGCCGTTGACTTTTGATAGGCAGTCAGCTTATTCGTCTTAAAATCAACAAATTTACTGTTGATTTCACGGTAGTTATCTCTTTGCCATTCCATGCTCTGCTTCTGTTGCGTTAATTTATCGATCGGAACCCTCTTGGCCGTCATCATCGACTTAACGATGCTGTCGATGTCCAAGCCGGAAGAGAATCCACTCACTCTAAGCGTTGCCATAGCTATTCCTCCTGCTTCTTAAACCTTCTCGTCCACGATAATGCCGGCAATCTCCATCATGTTCGCCACAATATCCAGTGTTTTCTCAGGGGGGATCTCCCGGATCAGCTCTCCGGTATCTTTGTTAAGAACCTTGACCATTATCGCTTTAGTCTCCTTGTGCACGCTCACTTCGAGTGTTGTGCCGGGTCCTTCCAGTGCCTTCAGCACCTTATCCAGCGCCTTCACTACCTGTTCGTCGCCCTTCGAGACACTGATTCCCTGATTCTCGAGCCTTTTGAGCTGGGAAGTCGTATGAATCTGTTCAATATTAACGTAATCGGTTTCCGGAGCTCTGGCTGCAGGTCTTACAGAATAATCTTGATTAGAGCTGCTGTATCCTCCTGATGTGGGTAAACGGACATCCATGAGAGAAACCCCCGTAACATTATTATATATAGTATTTATCGGATTTCCGGGCCAGTATTTAATATGTATAGTGCAAAATAATTAGAAAGATTTGCCTAAACACAAGATTTAGACACTAAAACAACCGCCAAAGATAACTTTGGCGGTTGAGAGTAATGCAAGATAAAGCGGATAAAATTAACGAAGCAATTGCAGTACGCCTTGCGGCTGTTGGTTAGCTTGAGCCAGCATCGCTTGAGCGGCCTGTGCCAAGATGGAGTTCTTGGTCTGGTCGCTCATTTCCTTCGCCATGTCAACGTCACGGACACGGGATTCAGCGGCTGTCAGGTTCTCGGAAGCTGCACCCAGGTTGTTGATAGTGTGCTCCAGACGGTTCTGGTTAGCACCCAGTTTACTTCTTTCTTGGGATACTACTTCGATAGCGTTGTTGATAACAGTGATAGCACTGTTAGCCGCGCTGATCGTGGAAACATCAATTACATATTCATTGGTAGTGCCATTCTTGATGGCGTTCGCTCCATAGTTTACGTCTGCAACAGTAACACCGTCTTGAAGAGTCTGAGTTTGTCCAGCTGCACTGGATTTTGAAGTAATACCCAGAGCGTCAGCACGCATATCAGACATGGCAAGTTTCAGATTCTGATCCTTGTTGGCACCGATATGGAAGTTTACAGAAGCATCCGCACCGGCAGCTCCAGTTGCGGCAGTGGTGTTGAAGCCCAGATTAGCGGCCAGCTCAGTACCGGTGAAAGTAATGCTGCTGCCTGCGCCTTCTTTGGAGCTGCTTACCTGGAATCTCACGCGATCCGTATCAGCAACAGCCAAAGTCTTCACTTCAACGAAGTTGTTCTTACCAGCTCCTGCGATAGCAGTGTTGATCGCTGATTGAATCGTGTTGGCCAATACATCCTTATCGGAGTAATCAGTAGCACCGATCGAAACAGTGTACGCATCGCCGTCAACATTGACAGTCAAAGTATCATTTTTGGCCTTACCAAGCTCAATGTTAGCTTCAGTCAGACCTGCCAAAGCACCAGCTGTACCGGTAATGGAAGTAATACCATTGCCTTTACCCGCTGCAGCAGTTGTCCATTTAATAGCCTGACCTGCGCCTGCATCAGCAGAGAAGGTAATATCGCCTGAATTAGCGCCCAAAACAGCGTCAGCCTTAGCTTCAATTTCTGCCGCCAGA
This sequence comes from Paenibacillus tepidiphilus, assembly GCF_008635795.1. Lineage (GTDB taxonomy): Bacteria > Bacillota > Bacilli > Paenibacillales > Paenibacillaceae > Paenibacillus_AQ > Paenibacillus_AQ tepidiphilus. Next base: position 123,491 of record NZ_VWRQ01000009.1, read on the forward strand.
GCCTGTGCATCATTGTAGGTACCGTCACCTAAAGTGATGTTTACTGGCGTAATAGTAGTGCCACCGTCTTTGGTGTAATTAATAGTCATCTTGTTATTGGCAGCATTACCGTTGTCAGCAACATCAGCAGCTCCACCAGCGAACAGAATGCTAGCAGCATTACCACCGGTGATGGAGATCTTACTGTCCGCACCCTTGCCACCGTCAGTAATAACCAACTTGCCGCCCACTGAAGAAACAGTAATTGCCGCAGCATCTGCGTCTGTACCGTGATAAGTACCCGAGTCCGCTGCCGTATTAGTATGGCCTGAAGCGAAAGCAGCCTGAAGCTGTGTTTGAATACTGGCTGCAACACCAGCAGCTGTTGTCTGCGTGTCATCAATGACGATCGTACGAACAGCATTGCCAATTTTGACGGTCAATTCGTTGCTTCCAGCTGCCAGAGAATCTGCTAAGGTATCGTCAAATGCAACGCCGCTGGTCAATTTACCAGAAGTGCCGCTATGAATTGTGACTGCTGCGCCTTGAGCCAAACCGGTTCCTGTGCCTGAAGTTGAAGCATTGCGAACTTCCAATAAGTCAGCACCAGTACCGATTTTATCAATCGAGCTAGCATTCTTTACAGCTGCAGTTGCTTCGGTCTTGTCCTTCGAACCATTAATCAGCTTCTGAGTATTGAACTCAGTAGTGTTACCGATACGGTTGATTTCGTCGGCCAATTGGTTAACTTCGTCCTGAATGCTCTTACGGTCGCTGTCAGTGTTCGTTCCGTTCGCGGATTGAACAGCCAGCTCACGCATACGCTGCAGGATGGAGTGAGTTTCGTTCAGTGCACCTTCAGCTGTTTGAATCATGGAAATTGCGTCCTGCGAGTTACGGGATGCTTGATCCAGACCGCGGATCTGGCCGCGCATTTTCTCGGAGATCGCCAGACCGGCAGCGTCGTCGCCTGCACGGTTAATGCGAAGACCGGAAGACAGCTTCTCGATGTTCTTGCTTTGGTTCGTTGTGTTTACGCTCAATTGACGCTGAGTGTTCAACGAAGCAATATTGTGGTTGATAATCATTGGTTATTTCCTCCCTGAAATTGGTTGATCCACATCCATGTGGTAACAATGTTGTTAAGGTCGGCCGCCCCGCCAATCATTGCCTATTATATATATCGTCCGCTTCCGAACAATTTTTATAGCTTTTGAGCTTCACACGAAAAATTATTTTTGCTTCAACCGGTCAAGTAGTGCATTCAAGGTCTGGGGAGCTGGCGCTGCCGATTCAACGTTGGACTCTTTAATGGACAAGTAGACCTCTTGCCGGAAGATATCTACATGCCTCGGCGCATTGATTCCGATCTTGACCGTATCGCCTTCTACGGCCAGAACAGTAACCTCAATATGGTCCTGTATGACAATAGACTCACCTTTCTTACGCGAGAGTACTAGCATGGCGTCTCCTCCCCTTCTGCATTGTCGCTCACCCAAAGAAATTGTTTGGTGGAATAGTGCGATTTATGGAGAACTACTTGCTTGGCGGATTGATTATCCGGATTGAGAACAATGGGTGCAAGCAAGTTCAACGTGGATTCTTCTAACGTTTCCCTTAAGGTCACGATTGTTCTCACCAATACGGCTTCGGTTATTTGCAATTCTTCCGTATCAGACTCCGGTAATTCAAATTCATATTGCGGATAAAATATAAATGGGTCCGTTAACAGAAAACACAAGGTCTCCGTATGCAGAGATTGCAAATAAGAGAACAATCCACCCTCCAGATCGATGACAGCAAAATCCGTTTCCTGCTCAAACCCGGGAATTCCCTTGGCAAAATGATAAATCCGTTCGCTTTCAACCTCCACTTGCCCCATTGACGCCGTTTCAATAATCATTGCAAGCAGCACTCCTTGTATCTTAAATTTAGTTATTAAAAAGGCTATAGACGGTTCAAACCCATCTATAGCCTTAGCTTATAGTTACTATACTTGAGTATCAATCACTTGCGGCGTAAAGCTCAGCGAAGGCTTTTGCCGCATATAAATTTCAACCGATGCCGGTGAATACCGGTATTCGGGCAAGTGAGACTCCGCCTGGAAATGCACCTCACCCTTTGTGTACTCCATTTGCACCGGCGACGGTGTAACATGGATATCTACATTATCATAGGAAGGGGTCTCCCGAATCTCTGGATACGAAACCGGCTGCCAGTCCGTTCCATACACTTCAGCAATCGTATTGCCTGGCTTATGGAAGTTGGCCATCCGCTCTCCCTGCTCCATCCGTTTAGCAATGGCCTGCAGCCACATTTGTTCCACTCCGGAATAAATCCGCTGGCTCATTTCCGGATAAGTTCCGCCCGTATACACCGCGCGGGCTTTGGACTGGTCTATGATAACCTCGGCAGGAGCCTGATGAATATTCCATTTTCCAGGCGTCGTCGTGATCTGCAGATCAGCTTTGGGTTGGCTCATCTCCAATTTGCCGGGCGTTGTGTCAATGCCGATTAATGCCCGGGTCTGAGAATACTGCACTTCGACTTTCAATGCGTATCACCTTCCCCGTTTATCGGATGAAATCAATCAATGTGTTCTGAATGATTTTGCCGCCGACGGACAACGAGGCGTTATAAATATTCTCTTGAATCTTGGACTGTGTCAGCAGTTCGGCATAATCGCCATCTTCTGTCTTGGATTGCAGGTCGGTGATGTTGACCCCTAGATCGCTTAACCGGTTCTTCATCAACTCTACCCGGTTGGACTTAGCCCCGATATCCGCTTGCACTGCCAGGATTTTATCGTACCGTGTATCAATGTTACCCAGCTCGCTGGAGATATCTGCTGTATTACCATTGGCCAGGGCCTCTGAAATCTTGTCAATCACAGCAAATATATTATCGCTGTCCTCACCGCCGAATACCGAGTTACCTGTAATATTAATCGGCAGCTGTACGCTGTCCCCCACCGTATAATACAGCAGGCCGTCGTCTGTCTTAATTGATGAAGCCTTGGACAAATCCACATTACCGTCTTCACCTGTCTCAAACTGGTATGGCTTATCCATATAAGCCTGGCCATTAAAGATATATTTACCTTTGAACTGGCTATTGGCGATATCAACCAGCTGTTCCTTCAATTGTTTAACCTCGGCATTAATACTATTGAGTGCCTCTTGAGGATTAGATCCGTTGGCCCCGGTTACAGAGATTTCACGCAAACGCTGTACTACAGCCCCAGTCTGCGTCAAGATCGTATCATTAAATTCCAACCATGAAGTCGCATCATCCACGTTCTCCTGATACTGTTCATTCGCCGACAATTCAGCACGGTAGCGCAAAGAATAGGTAATACCTACAGGATCATCGGAAGGCTTGTTGAGCTTACGTCCGGTAGCAAGCTGAATTTGCGTTTCGTTCATCGTACGCGCGTTCCGGTTAAGATTAAGCAGCAGCTGTGAATTCATCATGTTTGAAGTTACTCTTAACATCTCTTAAGCCTCCTCCTATCTGCCCACGGTACCGGTGGAATTAATTAATTTATCCAGCATTTCGTCATACGTCGTCATAAAACGGGCAGCGGCACTATAAGCATGCTGGAACACAAGCATATTCGACATTTCTTCATCCAGGGAAACCCCGCTTACAGATTGACGGCGGGCATTGACCTGCTGTACCAGATAATCCGAATTTTCCGTTTGGCGGGTAGCTTCTTGGGACTGGATCCCAAGCTGCCCTACCAACGTCTTATAAAAGGCTCCTGCCGTCCCCTTGATTCCGGTAGTCGGAGAGGTGAACGTGCCGATTTGCTGATTGGCGAGCAATAACGCAATCGTATTATTCCCCTTGACTACTGCTTCTGCATCACCAGTTCCCGATGTCCGCAATGAAGTTGCAAGCAGGCTGCTGTCGGCGGCAATCAGAGGATTGAGCATAATATTACCTGCAGTGATCTGAGTTCCGTCTCCATTGATAGTGAACAGAGGTTTACCGGGATTAATCGTTCCATCCATGGTGTACCCCAATTGATGGAGTCCGTTAAGCCCTGCCACAGTTGCTTTAACATCCGCACTAAGCGCAGCACCCTTGGGAAAGGCACTTCCAGCCGAAATGGTGGAAGTCGAGCCATCAGCATTAGTTACTGTTGCTTCAGTGCTCAGAACCGTCCCTTCGGGCAGGACCGATCCTCTAGGCAGAGTAACCTCAATTTCACCATTGGCGATTGTGTTGGCAATATTGTCGAGTTGCCCCTTATAATCGGCCACATATTTCTGCTGGGAAGAAATCATTCCATGCACTTCGCCCGACTTCAAATCACCGGAGGCAAAAGCAGCGTTAAGGAATGCACTGTCGATGGTAGCCGGCGGCCCATTAGGAGTGACCAAGGCTTGTCCACCCATAGAAATGCTGTATCCGTAATCCGTATCGACAACACTGATATTCATAATTTTGGATAACTTGTCTGTCAACAGATCACGTTGGTCACGAAGATCATTAGCGCGGTCTCCCATGCTCTCAATCTTGAAGATTGACGCATTAAGGTCGGTAATTGAGGACAAATATCCTTGGATTTCAGTCGCTTTAACGGCAACATTGGAGGATAGATCCTTATCCAGGCTATCGAGCTGCTTGCTCATATAATTCAAGGCATCAGTTAAGGACTGGGTAGTCTGGGCGACAATCTTCCGTGAAGTGCTATCCTCCGGGTTCTTACTGAGATCCGACCATGCTTTCCAGAAGTTATCCAGAACTGTATTAAGCCCGGTATCCGAAGGCTCGTTAAAGATGGCTTCCAGCTTGTCGAGTGTATCGGACTGGATGGACCAACTGCCGAGCGAGGCATTCTCACCGCGGTACTGGTCGTCCAGGAACGTCTCACGGATACGGTCAATCGAACCGAATTCTACGCCGGTACCCAACTGGCCGGGAACTGTCGAGTTATTGAGGCCGTAGGCTTCAATAGGAATGGAAGCAGTCATATTGACGCGTTGGCGGCTGTACCCTTCCGTGTTGGCATTGGCGATGTTATGGCCGGTTGTATTCAGTGCCGCGGTCTGGGTGAACAAGCTCCGTCTGGCCGTCTCGATTGAATGAAATGTGGATGTCATGCTGGTAGTTCCTCCCTTGTCTTGGACCCGGCAATACTTTCTGCCTTAAGGACAGTGTTATCCGCGGGCGTCAAAAATCCCCGGCCGCGCGCTGCCGCTGCTCTTATCGGACGGATGGTGATACGTAAACTCCTGGTTGGGTCTGCCGACCAGCAAATCCAGGGAATAGTCTATAAATGAAAGCGACTGCTCAATCAGCTTCTGGTTCAGATCATTCGCATGCTTCAAGCGGTGCAAGGTGTCTGATAGCTTCTGCTGAATGTGCTGCAGCCGCATTTTGTCTTCAGGGTCAAATACAAGACGGGTAAGCTCGGTCAGATTAAGCTGTAGATTGGAACGGATGCCTACAGACTGAATATAGGCATAAGCCGCCTCTGACCGTGCTTCCTCAAGTATGCCAATTTGCTTCATCAGCTTCGACTCTTGATTCATGATGTCGATCAGGCCGTTAACCTTGTTGTCCATTATCGTCTGTTTCTTGACGGCGGCCAGATCGAGCATCCGGAGATGAGCCTCGTCCAGCCGTTCAAGCGATTCAATCAAAGTTGTCAATGGCATGGATGGGATCACCTAATTCTCGGAGGATTGCTTAAAGTAAGGGGCGAGTTTCTCTGCGAGTTTGGCTGCGTCTACTTGATAGGTACCTGCGGAGACTTGTTGCTTCAAGCTTTCAATTCTTTGCGCGCGTTCTGTATCCACTTTACCGCTGTTCTGGGCTTCCAGAAGCTTCATCGCTTCACTTGAAATGGACACCTCGTCGGTGCGCATGCTCTTCTTGATCTGGTCCTGCTTCTGCGTTTCAGCGGTGCGCTGGTATGGATTGATGGCGTTAATTCGTCCGCTCTCGTTAATCTTCACAACTTCACCTTCCTTCTGAATAAATAAAAATACCGATAATCTTTACTAAGTTTATCGGCAATCGCTGAAACATTCTTAATAGTTGCAAGCGTTATTTTGCGAAATTATTGTTTCCGGAATTTGTCAACCGCACGATATGCTGCTTCTGTAGGCTTAGGAGTACTCGCGCTCTCCATGGTTTGCTTAATCTGATTGATGTCTTTGCTCAGGCGGCTCCGGCAGCTGTCGCACATATGTCCTTCTCTGATCAAAGTTCCGCAGACTTCACAGGGAACCATCATATTAGGGGCATTGGCAATCGAAATCCGTCCTTCGCGGATGAACCGCGTAATTTCCTTGATTGGAATCTCCGTAACATCGGACAGCTCCTGAATATTGGTTCCTCTGTTCTTGCGGAGGTATTCCACACAGATTTCGTATTGGTGCTCCAGCTCCTTGAGACAGGGCTGGCACATATCCGAGGGGTTCTTGACAAATAACCGGCCGCATCTAGGGCAATTGTCTACATTCATTTCAATAGCGGCTCCCTTCAATACATTGTGTACAAGGTATAAAATCCTTATGCTAAGATTAACTGATTTCAAAAACTTAGTCTACGATTACTATCGGCTAGAGCCCTGGATTATTTTAATGGATATCATTTGAATTGATAATTTTTCCTGTATCAGGACTGTCGCAACTCCAAATCTGCATCAGCCAAGGTCCCAGCACCATAATTCCCCGGCAAAAATGCTCTAGGATCGCGCCCAGGTCAGGCTGCATATTTCAACTTTACCCTCTAAGCTTCCGCCCGGCTGGCGGATCAATGCCTCGGCACATGCCCTCAGTGTACTGCCGGTAGTATAGATATCGTCGACAATGACAATCCGCAGCGGACGGCCGGAGTCAAGGGAGTTGCGCAGCAAGGAGGCAAATTGTCCCTGTAATGCCGAATCGGTACTGGCGGCAAAAGCATGCTTCATATCAGCGAGCCGCTCCGCCCGGCTCTTGAAGCTCTGTTTGGCGGTATGCTGTGTACGGACAAGCAGCGGAAGCTGGAGAATTCCCCGCCGCGCGGCGAGCACCGCCGCCAGCTGCCCTGCCTGGTTGAAGCCCCGTTCGGCCAGACGGGTACTGCTGACCGGAACCGGGACAAGCAAATCGGCCTGCCAGCGGTCTGTCCGTTTGCGGGGAAGCAGAGAGGACCAGATTTTGTGAGGAGATGCAGCTCCCATAATTAGTCCGGAATCTGCTTCTAAGACAGCATTCTGGTTAGCTGTGTAACTCCACCGGCTTACGCTGCCGTTCTCCATCGCTTCCTGCATGGCGTTGTAGGCCCGGTCCAGCATGAGCCCCAGCACCTGGGCAAGCCGCTCGTTGCCACGGTATTTATATTGGCCCAGTATCTCGCGCATCTCCGATGTATAGCTCACCGCGCTGCGGTTATACAGCAAGGGGCCCGGTTGGCGGCTGCGGCTGCAATCGGGACAACCCACCGGACGCCCGCATGTCCGGCAGCGCGGAGCCTTGATCCAGGGAATAGCCGATTCACAAGCCAGACATATTCCCGGAGTCTGCGCAGAGGGTGCGTGCGCCTTCCCGCAGAACAGGCATACCGGGTGGGCGGGGGCAAGCAGCATTTTAGCGGCACTTAGCCAGTTACTCCATTCGACTCTCATCGTTTCTCCTTCTGCAAATAACCTTGCTTGCGGGCAGCGTCATTCATGGCCCGGATTTGAGCAACTGCCCTTCGCTGCGCCCGGTTCTGCTCAGGTGAGACCATAAACACCCGGCCTGCCGGGTCCTCCTTGGAACGTCCGGCACGGCCCGCCATCTGCACCAGCGCCGCCTCGTCGAACAGGCTGCTGTCCGCATCCAGGATAAATACGTCACTGCGCGCTACCGTCACCCCCCGCTCCAGAATGGTCGTTGTAATTAGGAGAGTGATCCGCCGTTCCCGGAATGCCGCTACCTTCTCCGCGCGGAGCGGGTCCTTGGAGGAAGTCCCCTCGATTACGGCTCCGGGAAGCTGTCGCCTGAGCAAGTTAAGCAGCGGATCGATATGTACAATGCGCGATACAAAAAGAAAAATCTGCGCGCTTCGCTCCATGGAGTGTTTCAATTCCTGAAGCAGAGCTTTGGGCAATCTGCCCCGCTTGAGCATATGATGTACAGCTTCCGCACGAAGACGCGTTGGCAGCGGCAAGGGATGCCCATGGAAACGAACCGGTACTTTGGCATGCCGGAGTCTGCCCGCAGCAGTCTGCCGCTGCATGTCTGAGGGCGGAGTGGCGGAGAGGTAAATAAAGCTCCCGCCAGGCTTACAAGCCTGCTCGGCCGCAAACGCCAGCATTGGATCGTTGTGAAAAGGGAATGCATCAAGCTCATCTATTATCACCAGGTCGAACCCCTGGTGAAACCGCAGCAGCTGGTGCGTTGTAGCCAGCGTAATATCTGCCCGGTCCCAGCGCCCCGGGCTCCCCCCGTACAGCACGGCGAGATTCGCCGCCGGGAACGCCCGCGCGATGCGCGGCGCCAGCTCCAGCACGACGTCGCGCCGCGGCGTCGCAACCAGCGCCCGGCCGCCGGCTGCGAGCGCTGCCTCCAGGAGCGGGAAGGTGATCTCCGTCTTCCCCGCTCCCGTTACCGCCCAGAGCAGGAACCGCTCCGGGCGGCTGTCTGCGGAGCGCCCGCGCCGCTCCGCCAGCACCCCCAGCGCGGCAGCGGCGGCCGCCGCCTGCGCCGCACCAAGCCCCCACCGCCGCTGCAAGCCGGCGGCGGTGCCGTCGCCTGCCGTGCAGCGCACGGCAGGCCGGGGCGCGCTGCGGACCAGCAGCGCGCAGGAGCGGCTGCGCCCGAGTGCGAGGCAAGCCTCGCAGTAGGCGCAGCCCGCCAGGCCGCACGCGGCGCATGCCGCGGCGCCGGTGGCCGCGCTGCCGCAGCGCAGGCAGCGCGGTAGGGCGCGGCGGCTGCTGGCGCCGCGCCAGGGCAGGCGGAGCGGCGCAGCGCGCTCCCCACAGGCGAGGGCCGCCGTCAGTACAAGGCGGCCCTGCAGCTGGGCCAGCTGGGCGGCCGCCTGCCATTGGCCGGCCAGGCCCGGGAGGCGCTCCTCAATCAGCGCCTCCACTTCCGGCTGGAGGAGCGAGCGTCCCTCCAGCGCAGCGGCCAATTGCCGGGCGGCCTCATCCAATCCTGCCAGCCATGCCGCCCCAGGCCCGGCTACCGTCTCCACTGCCACCTCGCTTACATTTGTAATCTCACAGGGCTGTGTCTCATTCACAGCCCAGCCGTTTCCTCTGCGCTCATAGCGCCGGACCGCCTGCAATGGCAGCCATTCCAGGGTTCCTCCACCCCTCTGTTCCTGCTTAAGTTCTGCCTTTAAAGCCGCTGCCGCATAGCTACGCCAGTGCAAAGAGCTCCATGACTCCATAGCCACAGCCTGCTTCCAGCTATCTCTTAGCTTTACTGCCCAGCCCAGTGGAAGGCTAGGGGATAACACCACCAACTGCTCAGCAATAATGCTGTTTCCGACACCGGCCCCCGCTCCGCTCCACCATAGCATGTCTACCTGTAAATCCAGTGAAATCCACAGTTCCCAGCGTTCCTGCAGCCTTACAGCATATAGGGTTACTTTCATTGCTGTATCTCCTCCGGCAGAATAGTATTTTTAAAACATTCAGCAGATTCACCACAAAAGCGCCATGCCTATAACCACGACTGTTAAATTATTGGTCAGCCACTGTTATGAAGTTCTGCACTTCCCTGAACAATCCTTAATTTCGCTCCTATAAGCAAAACTCCGTGCGCTAATTGAAGAGTATTGTATACATACCTGTGCAACCTTCTCAGCTTTGATGACCGTCCCTTCTGCCCTCCCTCCCATTTCCAACACAAAAAAGCACACTTCTCCACGTTTCGTGCCGGAGAGTGTGCTTCACTCAAATATAAATCGATATTCGGTTAATGTTCGCGTTTGGATCCGAATCGCCCGCTTTCCGGCATTCTCATCAACGGCATCACAGCCGGACCGCCTGCGGTCCGCAAGTCGAGAACATGCTCACCCCAGACTGCGCGCTGCTCCCCTATGTCTTGCATAAGCGCCAGGGGAGCGATATCCACCGACGCGCCGTCCAGCGCCAGCCTTGCTGCCACCGTTACGGTCCGGTCATCCGAACCGTCATCTATCAGGGTTACATACAGAGGCTTGCCGGTCAGGAAAGCCTGAACAGGCAGCATCCGGATATACCATTCCACAACGGCTTCATGATTGCGGGTAATCATTATATAATGCAGCACCTTGCCGATTCGGAGCTTCTGCCGGGTACGCTCCCGGTTATGCAGAATGTGGACCAGCATGGCCGCAAATGCATAAACAACCGCAATCCATATCAGCTGGATGACCATGGCGTTGCACCTCCTCTTATACCGACACTATATGCCGGCAGCAAAAGGTCCGTGACTGCCCATGGATTCGTGCATGGCCCGAATACCAGCTAATATGCTGAATATGTGATACAACGTATGTACCCTTGCCCCCGGTCTGGGAATAACCCCTAGAACCGGCTGAACCTTAAACGGCTATAATGTGACCCAGCCATATTTGATCGAGTTGATAACGGCCTGCGTCCGGTCGTCAACCTCCATCTTTTGAAGAATGCTGCTGACATGGTTCTTAACCGTCTTTTCACTGATAAAGAGATATTCACCAATCATCTTGTTGCTCTTGCCTTCAGCCATAAGCCGGAGAACCTCAGCTTCGCGCCGGGTCAGCGGATTGTTATCGCCGGCCACGAATTTGACGCCTGCTTCCTTCACGCTGGTCTCGGCCATCGCGCCGGTCTCATTGAGGTAGGTCATGCGGCGCAGCTGATTGATCAGCTTGCCTGTCACCTTCGGATGAATAAAGGCATGGCCTTCACAGACGGACCGGATAGCATTGATCAGCGATTCGGCCTCCATGTCCTTCAGCAGATAGCCGTTGGCGCCTTTGCGCAGCGTCTCGAATACATAGCTCTCGTCATCATGAATGGACAGAATAATTACTTTGACGTCCGGAAACATCTCCCGCAGCTTCTGAGTAGCTTCCACACCGTTCTCAATCGGCATATTGATATCCATCAGTACGATATCCGGCTTGTTGACATTGCAGAACTCCAGCACCTGAATCCCGTCACCGCACTCACCAATGACCTCGATATCCTCCTCCATATTTAAAATCCGCTTCAGCCCTTCACGAAACAACTGATGATCATCGGCCAAAAGAACTTTAATGGGCGACTTTCCTGTATTTTGATTCTCCATCACATGACTCCCTTCCCTTCCACATTCGTCGGAATATGGATTATGATTGTTGTGCCCTGATTCTCAGCTGACTGAATTTCCATTCTTCCTTCAAGCAGTTCGACCCGCTCACGCATCCCTACCAGACCGAAGCTTTCCCTGTTGGTCTGTTCGCTGATCTTCTTAATATTAAAGCCTACTCCATTATCCTTTACGACAATCTTAATCAGCTGGGCCTGATAGGTAATCTCCACCAGAACATAACTCGGATACGCATGCTTGGCCGCATTCGACAACGCCTCCTGAACGAGACGGTATACAGCAGCCTCCATCGCCGAGGTCAATCGGTGTTCCTTGCCTCTGGTCTCAAAAGAAGTGCGGATCTTCGTCTTCTCCTCATAATCATGCACATACTTGCGGAGGGTAGGGATTAACCCCAGGTCATCGAGTGCCATCGGCCGGAGATTAAAAATAACCTTGCGCATCTCTTCCAGACTGCCTCGGACCTGCCCTTTTAAATCTATTACTTCGTCCTGTACCAAGCCAAATTCCTGCTTCACCAGCATTCTTTCTACAATTTCCGTCCTTAGGACTAAATTCGCCAGCATTTGAGCAGGACCGTCATGAATTTCCCGGGCAATTCTCTTGCGCTCTTCTTCCTGGGCCAGGATAATTTTAAGCCCAATCATTTGTCGATTTTTGGCGCTTTCGACTATTTTCGACACTTCGCCTAATTCTCCCGACAAATATTCGAGCACAACACTCATTTGCGAACCAATGGACTCTGCCCGGACCACAGAATTTTCGACACTGCGCACCCGCATCTGCAGTTCATCCCTGCGGCTCCGCAAATACGCCTCCCGCTCTCTCGTCATCATCAGCTCCAGCTGCAGCTCCGTCGCCTTTTCATAGGCAACCCGAATATCTTTCTCCGTATAACGGACAAAATCCCGGCTGACTTCCGTCAGCCGGATGCGGGAACGATGATATTGCAGCTCCAGCTTGTCCACCTTTTGAACCGTTTCATCCGTTTCTTCCATCACCCGCTGCAGTTCTTTCTGGAGTGCAGCATGCTCTTCCCGTGCAACCTGCAATATTTCAAATATCTGATACTTGCTGCTCTCCATCACGTCGATGGTATTCTTTATGACGCGATCTATCGCATCGGCTTGAAATTCCACGGATGCTGCCCCATTTCTATCGGATCGTTATAAAGGCTTGCCTTTATATTAACATATCACGATTCGATAGTTACGGTCTTCGTTTTCTGTTCCCAATTTACGGTTAATCCAAGCTGCTCCGAGACTAGGCGGAGCGGTACTAAAGTCCTGCCTTGCAGGATTAAAGGTGCTACTTCAGCGCTTTGCCGCTTCCCGTTCAATACGAACTCCTTCTGGTTGACAGTCAGATCAAGCGCCTTGGCTCCGCGCAGCACCATAATCTTTTTGGTGGTCTGGTTCCACGAAGCACTGCCGCCAAAGGCATCCAGCACATATTTGATCGGCACATAAGTGGTACCTTCCTTAACGATCGGCGCTACATCCAGCGCTTTCTTCGTGCCGTTGACCGTCATCGCTTTCGCTCCGATCACCATCGAAGCCGTCCCCGTTGGAAGACCCGCTTCGCTGGAGAGCGATGGCATTACAAAGGAGATATTATCAAAGGCTACTGTACCCGTCTTGGCCCGTTCATCCTGCCCTTCTTCGACATTGACTACATAGACCCGCTTCAAGCTTGCCGGGAATTTAATACCCGATGCAGACAAGTCGATATTCAGGCTCTTCCAGCCGTTCCAGTCAATCACCTTGGCCAGGTCAATATATACGGTCGAACCGCCTGCGTCCACCACTTCGGCGCGCAGCCAGTTCAGACTCATATCGCCCATCACATCAAGCGACATCGAGGTAGCGGCGGCCGGAATGCTCTTGCCGGCGCTTCCGTTGAGCTGGGCATAAGCATACATTTTGCCGCTGCCTGCCGTCATGTCATAGCTGAGTGACAACACCTTGGAGCCTGCCCGTTCGGCATTTCCCGCAGTAACCGCTGCGGTTCCCGTTACTCCTGCCGCATTGGTCGTAAACGCAATCGGATAGCTTACATTCTCGAAATTCTCCCAAGGTGTAGCTGCGGCCGTAGACAGCACGACTGCTGTGCTGAAGCCGTCATACCGCGCGATTGCATAGCCGGTAGTCGCTCCGGCATTTACCGACTCCACCTTCAATTGGCCATCGGCGACACTGCCCTTAAAGCCGACGAATTCCCACTTCAGTGCCGAATTCGGAACCGTAATCGTGGCTCCGCCCTTGGTCACAGCCGTTACAGGAACAGCTACCGATGCGCCCGCCACCAGTGGTGCAGTGGCCGATCCGGCAGTCAAGCTGCTCAGATCCTCTCCGCCCAATACCGTTACCGTAGTCGAAGCGCTGGCCGCCCCGCTGGTTGCGGTCAATGTCGCTGTTCCTTTTTTCACTGCGGTGGCCACGCCCCCGCTCACCGTCACCGCACCGCCGCTGGATGCCCAGGCCGGATTCGCGGTCGCCAGATCAATCGGATTATAATACGTATCATAGCCCTTTAATGAATAATTCACCGATTGTCCGATCAGGAGCACATTGCTGCCGCTGATCTTAATTCCTTTGACTTCCCCCTGCGGAGCATTCGTATATACTCCCAGTCCATTGACGATACTGCGTTGCTCTGTCCCGTACTCGGTATTAAAAGTAAGTGTGGTAGAGGTCTCCGCCAGAGGCCGGTCGACCATCGTGGTAGACCCTCCGCCGTCCAGGTTAATCCCCTTATAGACGCCGATACTCGTCATAAACGATTGCAGTTCAGTCAGTGACATCCCGGAGCTGTTGTCGTTCTTCTGTACGGCAATCATGTACACATACTGTCCGTTCTCGGAATAGCCGAGTGCTGTACGGGCACGATAACCGCCAATACTGGAGGTCGAACGGGAGAAGGTTGCCGCTTTTCCGTTATTTACCAGGATGGTGTGTCCGCCGATCATCGTCTGCAGGCTGGCCGGATCAAGCTGCTGCTGGGTGGTCTTGGACCGAAGCGAGTAAACAGTGTTTAGGTTCTGGCCTACGGCCAGATGCCCTCTGACAAACTGCGCAGCTAAGCCGTGGGTGCGTAAAATATAGGCACCTTCAGGGACAGCAATCGGTAGTCCACCCATGCCCTCTGCCGAGATTTGGGTGATGACACCGTTCTCTACCAGCACCTCGGTTGGCGTCGTCGAACTGTTTTTCGGCCGTTCCAGTGCCGTCCAGGCATCAGTGTAGATATAGGCAGCATTCGCATGGCTGTAAGTAGAGCTTCCACCTTCCGGACTGTAAGCGCCTTTGTTGATCCCCGAGAGAGGGAACTGGGCACCGTCGGCTGCCGTTACCATGCCCTCAAAAGTAAATTCATCAATAATCGGTTTACGGTCTTTAGTTACGGCAAAAGCGTACATTCCGTCCAACTGCGACGGCGTGGACACTACCACACCTCCCGAGACCTGCCCGCCGATAGGCGCGCCTTCGCCGCCTGTATTGAAATAATCGCCGTTGATCGCGGCAACTGCGCCCGTCTCTGCTGCCATACCGCCTGTGCTTTGGCGTGTCGTCAAGTTGCCGTTTTTGCCGGTCATCACATCAAGCGAGACGTAGGGGTTATTTAAGTCCACCCGGATGACATCCGCCAGTCCGGCCGCACTTTTTCCGGAGCGGGTGGTTGTATATTTATATTTCATCATAATGGCACCGGAAGTAATGACCTCTTCTCCCAGCTTGGTTACACTCAAGGCGGACGCTGCCGCGGCCACCGGCGAAGAACCGGACCATAGCTGTGGCAACCCTTCACTTCCAACTACCGGCATGATCCACAATACTCCCGCGAGCGACGCGGCGATCCACCGTTTGGCCGATGGTCTGCTTTTGCCCTTTGTCCGTCCGCCGCTCTTCTTCTCCATGAACACTTCTTTCATTTTCAGTGTAACTCTCCCATCTCTTTTTTTCGCAGGAAGGCTTTCTTCCATTCAAAAACGCGCCACTCAGGCATACGTCCTTCATCTGCCGATTAGCGCGTACGAACAGACCCTGTTTTCCCGCCACTCTTTAATAGACTAAATTCATGGGGAAAAGTTGCGACTTTTACTAGATTTGCAGATTTTAATTGTTTTCCGGCCAACACAAAAAAGCCCCACAATGTGGGGCCTTTGCTTGGATGCCGGTTCAGACCTTCACGCGGAGGTCATTACAAATATTGAATTGCCTCCAGCATACGCTGCAGCATCGTTGCCGCCTGAGCGCGCGTCGCATTGCCCTGCGGCTGAAATTCGGTTTTGGTCATGCCCAATATGATGCCTTCCTGCACGGCCTTTGCCACAAATTCGGCACTCTGATTCTGAATTTTATTCTTATCCTTAAATACGGACAGAGCTGTTGAGGTGTTGCCGTTCAGCGTGATCGGATACCCTGCATACTCCATGGCGCGGATGATCATTATAGCCAGTTGCTCACGGGTAATATTCTCATTAGGGCGGAAGGTGCCATCAGTATTTCCGGTAATGATACCCGCTTTAGCCGCCGCGCCAATATAGTCTCCGATTTGAGTAGAGCCCTGTACGTCCCTGAACTGCTGGGCCGTCTGCCGGTCTCCGACCAGTCCCAAGCCCCGGCTCAGCATCACGGCGAATTCAGAACGGGTAATTCTCTGTCCAGGCTTGAAGGTGATGCTGTAACTGCTGTCGATAATATTCTTGGCGTAAAGTATCTCAACTGTGGATTTACCCCAATGAGCACTCATGTCGTTAAAGCTGCGGATGCCCAGGAATACGCCGACAACCTGGTTCCCCTTCAGCTTCGCCCGAATTACGGTATAGGACCCTTGAGATCCTATCTGAGTCGGCAGGTACGTCGCGTCATTGTAGGTCAGGTCCAGCCTGGCCATCGAAGTCTGGCTGGCAGTCAAGGTCGAAGTCGTCCGTACGACGACTTCCGCCGGCACACTCAATGCAATGCTGCTGCTAAAATTGCTTCCCAATACGGCGGTTAGCCGGATATCCACCAGACTGGTAACACCTTGCAGTCCCTGCGCCTTCAGCTTCTGCTCAAGCGGTGTAAATGTTCCGGAAGGAACCTTCTCCAGCCGCAAAATCAGCGAGATATTACTGCTGTCCGCTACCATTGTAGCCGACAACGTACTCATGTCGATGTCATTCAGCGCCACCCGGTACAGCACATCTCCATAACGAAGGACAAATGTCGCCTTGCTGTTGCGGTTGACCGCTTCCAGCAGCGGTTTAAGCGGCAGTACAACATAGGCCCCTGCCTCTGTCGAAGGCACTTCGAACGCCAGTGTATAGACGCCCAGCTTATACAGGTACTCATAACTTGCTCGTAAACGGTCAGCCGCAAGTGTATACCGCTTGACCGATTGGCTGTAGACGGTCCGGTCGTCGGCCAAGGTGGCGGAGTCGCTCTTCAGCAGATAATATTCACTGCCAAACTCGCTTGCCGCCAGCGTACCCAGATATGAAGGGCGGCCTGTACTGCTGGTAGAGCTTACCGAGTTATACACACTCAGCGAGGAGAATGGCGCCAGTATATTCCCGTTCAGGTCAACAATTCTGCCCGAGCCGTTCATAAAGGATAAATCAACGGATTGACCCGCTGTAACAACCACCGACAGCACCAATTTTAGCGTGTACCCCGAGAAATAGTAGGACTGTACGCCAACAGTCGCTCCATTCACTCTTACCGCAAACTGGCTGTTTGACAGTGTGGAGGTCGCCTGCATAATATTGCTGAAGGTAATGGTCAATTCATCTCCGGAGACGCTAACCGAGTTTATCCCGCTGACGCTCGTGCCGGTGCCGGTACCGGTACTCCCCGATACGGATACCGCCTGCAAGTTAACGTATGCCGCGCGGTTTCCATTCAGATCGCTGATACCCAGCGTACCTGGAACGTAGGATACGGTTACCGCGCTTCCCGACGTCAGAGTGCTGGCTAAGGTGAGAAGGATTTGGTTGCCGCTGACAGACACATTCGTAACATAGTTGGGCGAATTACCCACAAGTACGGAGAACTGGCTGATCAGCGGCAGGCTGCTGTTCAGCAGCCCTTCATTATAGGTCAGAATAATCGTGTTACCGGAACCAGAGATTCCCTGAAGAACAGGTGCAGCGTTATCGCTGGTATTGCGCACATAGAAATCGCTGAAATTGGCGACATTCTGGCCATACGTATCCTGAAGCGGATAATTCCCCGCATAATAAGTAACACGGACGATGTCCCCAGCCGAGGCTGTATTATTTAACCCCAGTGTAACTGTTCCTCCGCTGGAGCTGATACTGTTCACACCAAGCGAAACACCGTTCGCGTAAACATAGAACTGGCTGAAAGCACTGGAAGAAGCTGCTTTAAGAGTATCATTGAAATTCAACACCAGCGTCTTGCCATTTAGTGTCCCATCCTTCGGGGTTGGCAGAGAGGACTGGAGGCTATTAGCCACCTGCTGTCCCGAGAAGGTAGAAGCCGCATTCCCTGCCAAATCCTGAATGGTGCGCAAGCCGCCCGAGTATCCCACTTTGATGATTTGTCCGACAGCAATCCCTGTGGAAAGGGTAATAAAAACACTGTCTC
The DNA here is from genome assembly GCF_008635795.1 of Paenibacillus tepidiphilus. Taxonomy (GTDB): domain Bacteria; phylum Bacillota; class Bacilli; order Paenibacillales; family Paenibacillaceae; genus Paenibacillus_AQ; species Paenibacillus_AQ tepidiphilus. The sequence goes on from NZ_VWRQ01000009.1 coordinate 141,333, forward strand.
CTTGTATATATATACTCTCTATAGGGCGCTTCTCATCATTTACAGTAACCGCAAAGCTGGAGAACAACAGCGACACCGAGGAATTGAGGGCCTCATTGTACTTCAGCCGTATCGTCCGGTTGTTATCCAGCTGTGCGGAAACCAGCGCCGGCGCTGTTTTATCAAAGGCGACGGTGTGAAAGCTCCAGGAGCTTTTGCCGCTCAAGCCGGTAAAACGGTTCTGGTCATTTCCATCTTCAATAAATGCTCCTTGGGCAATATCAATATAATAGGTAGTATCGTAATCCAAGGGGCTCTTCGGGATAATGGTGAACTCTTTACGGTCTGTGCTTGGTCCTTCCAACCTGGATTCCACAACTGTGCCGTTACTTCTATATAAGACAACTCCATTGGCAACATTGTCGTTATAACTTGAGGCCCTGCTTAAGGTAATCTTAATGGGATCATTAATGCCTACCGATTCACTGCGGTCCGCAGGTGTAAGAGAGCTGATGCCATATCCGGTCAAGAATGAGGTGCTGAAGTTCCACTTATATTCTCCTGATGCCGGAAACAGGTTGCCGTCCTGATCGTAGAAGGCCCCTTGCGGAATTGTAACCTTATAGTCTGCGTTGCCCTGCAAGGGACTGGCTTCAGAGGCAACATCAATTGTAAGGGTCCGTGTTCCCCCTCCCGTTACTGCTGAAGAGTTCACATTAAACGTTCGGGTGCTTCCGGAACCCCAAGCCAAGGTAATCTCACCGGCGGCAGGCAGCATCGGACGGTCGAAGCTGAGCACAATATCTCCTTTTGGAGACACATTCGTTGCTCCGGGCGCTGGTGCTACATTCATCGTCACGGCCGATCCTTTGGTGGAGAAGCTCCATGTATTGCCGCTTGTAATACCACGGAAGGTCTTGTTGGACTCATCCTTGAAAGCATAGGAGTCAATCAGGACATAGTAATTCCCGCCAGCTGTCAATTTATTGGATAAAGTCAGCTTAACGGTCGTTGAGGAGGCGTCTGTACTCTGCACATTCACCCCGGCTTCTCCATTCCTAATCTTGAATTCCTGCACTAGCGAGTTATCCGCCGAAGATAACAGTCTGACAGAACCCCCGCCCATCTGCAGCTTACGGTTCAGCTTGAAGCTCAGCTCTGTCAATGCTGCCGCATCTACGCGTGAATTGGAGGCCGGAGCATAATCGCTTGCCTGGATATCGGGATTAATGCTCGGCTTGGTAGTGAACGTCCAGTTCGTTGCTGCCGATAATGTGCCGTTGCTATCTTTAAATAACCCCTGAGGAATATTCACTGTATATGTAGTGTTATTCTCCAGCTGTTTATCCGTGCCCAGCTTCAATTCGAACTCACTGGAGCTGCTGATCAGACCGGATGTGCCAACAGGGATTGTCAGATATGGCGAGCTTGCTCCCGCTGCTGTAAGTGTAATATTGCCATTTTGCGGTTTCACCTGCTTGTTGAAAGAAAGCTTTATGGACGTTCCTACATCCACGTTGTTCTCCCCGGCTGCTGGCGAAGTGCCAATTGCAAACTCATCGGCAGCGTAAGCCGCCCGGTTCCAATTCCCAATCGGTGTAACTGCCGCACTCAGAATCAATTCTATAGATAAAAAAAGTGCGACCAATAATGATGCTTTTCTTTTCATGCGGAAATAGACTCCTCTCAAACCTGGCTATCGTTCTTCGTTATAATATATTTCGGCTTGCAAGCTGCCAAAGTTTAGTAGAGCTTCCTGGTATAAATGCTGTTTCAGAGAAGGAGTGCTTTCAAGAGTCGATGAATGCAGCAAAAAGCCCGCCGGCAGTTGCTCTTATTAATAAGAGACACCACCAGCAGGCTTGTCCGAATAAAATATTTCTACAGTTCAGCCTGAGCTTTAAGCAGCTCGGCCTTATCCACACGTTCCCATGGCAGATCAATATCGTCCCGGCCAAAATGACCGTAGGCCGCAGTTTGACGGTAAATTGGTTTGCGCAGATCAAGCATCGATATAATACCAGCAGGGCGAAGATCAAAATTATTGCTAATCAGGGCAACCAGTTTCTCTTCACTGATCTTGCCCGTGCCGTATGTATCGACATTAATCGAAACCGGATTGGCAACCCCGATCGCATAAGCAAGCTGAATCTCACACTTGTCAGCCAGGCCGGCAGCGACGATGTTCTTGGCTACATAACGCGCAGCATATGCAGCGGAACGGTCCACCTTAGTCGGATCCTTGCCCGAGAACGCGCCCCCGCCATGACGGGCATATCCACCATATGTATCGACGATGATTTTGCGGCCTGTCAGTCCGGCATCGCCCTGCGGTCCACCGATAACGAAACGGCCTGTCGGATTAATGAAGTATTTCGTATTCTCGTCCAGTAATTCCGCCGGTACTACCGGTAAAATAACCTGTTCTTTGATATCGGCTTGAATTTGCTCGAGCGTTACTTCTTCGGCATGCTGAGTCGATACGACAATCGTATCCACCCGTACCGGCTTTTCATCCAAATATTCAATTGTAACCTGAGTTTTGCCGTCCGGCCGCAAGTACTCCAGTGTTCCATTCTTACGGACTTCAGACAAGCGTCGTGCGATGCGATGGGACAATGCGATTGGCAATGGCATTAACTCCGGGGTCTCGTTGGTTGCAAAACCAAACATTAACCCTTGGTCCCCTGCGCCGATATTTGCCGTTTCTTCGGCGACTTGGGCCGGATCACGGTTCTCCAGAGCAGCGTTAACGCCCTGGGCAATATCCGCTGACTGCTCATTCAGAGAGCTGAGCACGGCGCAAGTATTGTAGTCAAAGCCGTACTTCGCCCGGGTGTAGCCAATTTCTTTAATCGTATTGCGGACAATCGCCGGAATATCTACATATTCCGACTTGGTGCTGATTTCGCCGATAACCAGAACCAGCCCTGTAGCGACTGCAACTTCACAAGCTACGCGGGCATTGGGATCGTTGGCCAAAAATGCGTCCAGCACAGCATCAGATATCTGGTCGCAAATTTTGTCCGGATGACCTTCTGTTACAGACTCAGATGTAAACAAATGACGTCCTTGAATAGACATGTACAACAACCTCCCACATGATAAAAATCCAATCCTGTGTATAAAAGCTCCGTATTCGCTAGTTTTTAAAATACTAAAGTAAATAGAGCGCATTACCGGGTATTGTCAAAAAATAAACCTTTTCCATGTGGAAAAGGTTTTAGGCTTTCCTCAAAAGTCATCTTATCTTATTTGCCGGATGGTGTCAATTAAAGGCAGGATGACGACGGCGTATATAGATCGTGCAGAGCAAATTGTTGGTATTTTGTAAAATATTATATATTCTTCTCGTTATATCTATATTTTCTATAGAATTAAACCTTGTTCGGCTTGCTTTACAAGCCGCTTGGTAATCTCCCCACCAACAGAACCGTTGTCTCGGGAAGTGAGATGTCCAAGATACTGGCTGCTTCCTGCTCCCATACTGCCCAGCGAACCAAGCTCGGAGGCGAACTCTGTATCTGCTCCTAATCCTGATGGTGTAGCATATAGCCCAAACTCGGCTGCAATTTCATATTGCATCTGTTTCAACATTGCCCGGCTTTCCGGAACGACAGTACGGTTATTACGTGCCATAATATAGCACCTCCTGATGAATTTTAAGATCACAGGAAGTATTATGTGCACCGGTGAAATGCCTACTCCATTAAAAGTTTGTTAGTGGAGGAAAAGGATGCCGGAAGTATAGGTATCCTGGAGTTCGGACATCCTATAACACATACTATCGGAGAATCATTTATATTTCTAAACGCCTACTTTAAAGTGTATGAACCGCGAACCATTACGACCAGCCCTAAAGTCTGTCCCTCTTGCACTTGAATTCCACGGCCTTCTCTAGGGAATGACAGTAGGTGATTGGACGGTGCAGCCTGACCATTAAGCAAATCAGCGCCGGCCGTTAGATCAGCAACGCCATTGACATCCTGTGAATAGATGACAGCCTTGCCTGCCCGAACGATAAATTCAGCTCCGGCTCCGGCTATCAGTGTCTGGCCTGGCTTAACATCTACAATGTCTACGGCATCCGAACTTTGCGCAGGAGCTTCCGTGGCTGCTGGCGCTTTCGTTGGAGCCGGTGTCGCCGTCGCACTTGGAGCCTGCGTAGCAATGGCACCGCCTTGAAGTGCCTTTTGAATCTGCTGGTCTACATAGCTCTTGGTAACTACCGGATCATCGGCTGTACCTGGTTGGGAACCTACACTCGCCCCATCGGCCGTATTGTTTAACAGCGACCCAGCCCACAGGCTTCCGGCCAGCAATGCAGTAGCCATGGATACTTTCCATACGATCTTCATCCACTTCCTCCTTTAGGTTATAAAAAATGCTAAAAAAAAGAATAGCCTCCGAAGAGGCTATTCTGGGCTTCGGTATAACCGAATTACTTAACTGCGATTGAAGTACCTTTAACAATTGTGTTACCAGTTGCTGTGTCAGCAAGGTCGATGATACCTGCGTCAGAAGCAATCGTAATGGAAGCGGAAGAAACATAAGAGCTGTTGAAGTTCAACCAGCCATCAGCATTGCTTGCATTGCTGTCCAATGTTGTCAGTCTGATGTTTGTTCCCTTAACGAACAGACCCTTTACAGAATCGATAGTTTTAACTTCAGTAGCTACCTTCAACAGATATTTACCTGCGTCACTACCGGAACCAGCAACCAGATTCAGACTAGCATCAGGAACAGCAGTAGTCGATCCGTTGATGATCACATCAAAGTCTTTAACATTAACATTTCTAACGGTCTCGGAGAATCCGAGAACTACAGTTGTATTGTCACCGCTAGCGATAACTGCAGAGTTGAATACTGGCTTAGTTCCTTCAAACAGTTTAACTGCTTGGGAAACCTGTGGTCCAGCTGTGTTACCAGCTTTGTCCTTGATGTTGCTGATTACCAGTCTGTAAGAATCCTTGGTTTCAGTCAGACCGGAAGCTGGGATATTCAAGGTCACAGTAGTTTTGTTGGTTGCGCTATCCGCTGCAGTGTTATCTACGCGGTTAGTTGTGAACCAAGTGCCGCTTGGAAGAGCCTTGCCATCCAAAGTGTAGTTATTCACATCAAGTACAGTAGTGAAGTCCAGACCATTAGCATCGTATACTACGTAGCTAATAGTTTGAGTAGCACTCAGCGTACCATTTGCGGATGCAACAACATAAGTCTTGGAAGCATCTGTCCAGTTGAATTCTGGTGCACTGGAGTCAGTAGTCGACGCCGCTGTTACCGAGAATTTATTAACTGTAGCAGCATTTTTGTTACCAACAGTTGCCTTGTCAGTTACAAACTCAGCACCCAGACGCAGTGTGTAGTTGCCAGTGCCAAGCGAGTAAGGCAGCAGAACAGTTTTGTCATCGGAAGCTTGAACGGCTGCAGAACCACCGACAACAGGATTCTTGACCAATCCAGTTGCATCGTCAATTACTGTATAAGCATTTCCGAGAGGAACGTTCGTAAGGCCTTCACTGAATGTAACGAGCAGACCCTTACTTGTATAAGTTACGCCAGTTACAGTTGGAGCCACTACATCCTTAGTAAATGTCAGGCTTGTGGAATAGGCAGATGCCAGTGCATTGCCAAGTTTGTCCTTAACGCCTGTTCCCAGGAAGAATGTTGCTGTGAAGGTGTTGTCTTTACCAAAAGCAATTTGAGAAGCGTCAAATGGTGTGAATACGACAGTCTTATCGCCATTGGACAATACTGGTGTACCAAAGAGAGTCAGAACTGCACCGTTACTTGGATTAACAAGACGCACGTTGTTATCAAAAGTAGCCTTGTCTACAGCCTTGTCGAACTCAACCTTAACGTTCTTTTCTCCGTCAACAGTTACGCTCTTAACAACCGGTCCAGCTACATCGGATACTACTGCAACAGTAGTGGCCAATGGGTTAGGTGTAGTTGCGTTGCCAGCGTAGTCCTTAACATTCAACAAGGAAACATCATAAGTCTTGCCGCTATCGAGGTTACCGGTAGTCAGCACGAGTGTATCAGTGATGCCTGCATTCTTGGAAGGATCGATAGTTACCGCTGCGTTATTCACGTATGCGATAACACCTGCAGTTTGAACTGGCTCGCTGAATTTAACTGTTACTTGATTTGTAGTAGTCTTAGCTACTGCTGTAGTGGATACGAGCGTAGGAGCTACAGTATCTTTGATTGTCAGCAATACAGTGAATGCTGGCACTTCTTCAGCAGAGCTGGTCTTAACGCCCTTCTTGATGGTGATAGCATACTGACCGTCGAAGATTTCACCAGCAGCAGCTGTTACAGTTGCTGTAGTCTTGTCGTCGCTCAGCACTACCTTGGCTTTAGTTTCGTCAACAACTTTCGCTCCAGCAACTTCCTTGATTTCAACCAGGTCAGTTACGAATACGTCACCAGTTGCGATCAGAGTGCTAGCGTCAACTGGACGGTTGAATTTAACTACCAGTTGCTTAGCGTTTGCGGAAGTAACGGAAACCACTTGAGGAGCAGCCAGGGTCACTTTAACGTCGGAATAGTTAAAGCCTTTGTATTGGAATGTAGGAATTGTAGTTTCAGTTCCGGCAACCAGAGCGGTTGTCAGAGTAACTTCCAGAGTTCCTTGGTCAGCGAAGGTTACAAGCACTTTAGTAGGGCTTGTAGCTTGAGCCGATACTACAGCAGGCTTAGTTTGCGCAGCGTCAACTTTATAAGCTGCTTCAACTACCAGGGAACGGATAGCGTTAGCTTTGAAGTTAACATCTTTAGCGATGAAGCCAGCGTTGATTACTGCTTGCGCATAGCCTTTAGCCCAAACAGATGCCGAGTTGTCGGTAGCTGTAGGAGCTTCCAGTTTCAGAGCGCGAGCCAGTACAGCCGCTACTTCTTCAACAGTTACTTTACCGTTGTAGTTGAAGATACCTTTAACAGTATCTTGACCTTGCATGTAACCAGCTTTAGTTACAGCTTCGATGTAAGGAACAGCCCAGTTAGTAGCTGTGTAGCCTTTGTCTTTGTAAGACAGTTGGCCAGTTACTTCTTGCAGGCCGAACAGTTTAGTGATGATCTTAGCGAACTCAGCACGAGTCAGGTCTTTCTCAAGGTGAGCCTGACCGTCTGGGTAGCCGTTCAGGATACCTTTAGCTGCCAGAGCGTTGAACGCTTCTTCTGGAGTTGCTTTTGCTGTTTCACCAAATGCTACAGAGGCAAACATCGAGAATGCCATTGCTGTAGATAATGCTACGGATAAAATTTTCTTCATAACCTTTTTTTCTCCTCCTTGGACATTCATGAACTGAGAATTTTCTTTAGTTGGGTAGCTCATGTTACTCATTAGCCGATGCACCCCCTTTCCCGAGTTGAGCAAGTAAGTATAAATAATGTCTGTGACGGGTATCACAGAAACTTGTAAACATGTTTGAGGGCATACTAATACTAGATTCCTAATTCTACCTAAGTATTATACATTGTGCCTCAAGTCGCGTAAAGAAAATTTTTCTACTTCAGCCAACCACTTTGTTCAGGCGACTACTGTGCTGCCGACCTGTGTGTTTGACTCTAAACCTTAGACGCGCCTGTTTCAAAAAAGTTGCGCTTGCTCGAAAAACTTTTTTTGACTCCCTGCCCCGCTCAATAGAAGAGGATTTTATGTATGATCTACTAACTATTGTTAATGATGGGTGGCTACGGGAATCAGTATAGCATAGCGGTTTGGCAACGTCATTAAGCAATATTTGTTAAGTAAATAAACAGAATATTCCTGTTCTAAACGCACTCATCAGCAATTTGGCACTCCATTGTATACGCATATAAAGGAAGAACGTTTCTATAGAATAAACAGTCTTCTTTTATCCTTTATAATATGTAAGCTCTAAAATGAAGAAAGCGCCGTTGCCGGCGCTTGGGATCAATCCTATTAAAGATAGATGCTAACGGATCTTCATGGAAAGCTGGATCAGTTCCTGCCGTTTCTCAGGACTTGAATTCACGTTCTCATACAGCGCATCGATGGCCACCCGATTATCACGGTAGGTCTTCTCATGTTTAATCGTGGAATGGGACCATTCAATCAAAGCATTCTCTGCGAGAACAAGTTCATTATATGCATCATGGAATCCTGTAGCTTGCACAAGCTCTTCCATAACCTCCTGGGTAATTTCCTGAAGCGCACGCTTTGCGGCAATTTCTTTCTCCAAAACCTTCGCTCTATTCTCAAACATATTCTTGGCCTTCGTGTAGTCCAGTTGTGCTTTTGATAAAATCGGTTTCATCGATGGCTTTCACCTTTCAGAAAAAATTATCTTCTAAGACATTGTAACGTAAAACGTCCCGGATTACAAAGTTAAAGTGGGGGCTTGGAACGATGTTACAATTAAACCGGCCCGTGAACAGTATTCACGGACCGGCCGGTTGCAGCTGAATTAATTAAAGGTCTTCGGGAAAATACTGGTACTCTTCTGAAGAAGAGCTACCGAAATCTTGCCGGCTTCCGCTCTGGTCAGCTTGCCCTTTGGATTGAAATTATATACAGGCTTGGACTGCCCTGTCACCGTAACTGCGCTGCCTTCCATGATTTTGGCCTTGGAGACCGCCTCGACCGCCGGACGCGAGTAGTAATCCATGCTGCCCACGTCCACGAAGGACTTGCTAAGACTGGAGGTCAGTTTGTCATTATTGGCGTTCATTTTGAGCTTCAGCGCTCTGGCGATCATAACGGCCGCCTGTTCCCGGGTCAACGCCTGATCCGGGCCAAAGAATCCGTCACTGAGACCAGTCACAATCCCTGCCCGTGCCGCAGTCTCGATCGTCTTGAAGTTCCATGTTGCCGAGACGGCTTCAGGCACGATATCAAAGAAAGTTTGCTTATTCGTATCATAGTCCAGCGGAATGTTCAAGCCTTTAACAAGCAATGTAGCAAACTCACCACGCGTGGTCGTGTCGTCGGCTCCGAATTGGTCAAACCGAAGGTTCTTCATGATGCCTTTGGAATACAGACCGTTCAGAATGTTACGCGCCCACGGATGATTGGTGATATCCGTATAGCCTCTACGAAGCTTCATTACAGTGTAATAACCAAATTGATCAAAAGGTACGGTAATGGTATGGCTCTTTGTATCAACCTCACCGCCAATATTCTCCCATTGACCCGCATCAGTATAACGGAAAACGGTAATGGTTGTACCCACTTCATCAACTACATTTTGATTAAACTTAAGTGTCAGCTCTCCACGCTCTGAAGGAACAATCTTACGTTCGGCTTCAATCTGAGTGAAATTCCCTTCGGTTGAATATGGAGTAACACCGTTAGTTCCTGGTTTATAGGTGGCCGTTCCTTTGACACCCTTCTCCCCAAGACCTCCGCTAAGCCAGTAAATGTCCGATACGCGTGAGAAGTTATTAGTCTCTACAGTAGAATTGAAGCGCAATACCAGATCAGCCGGAATCAGCAGTGTGCTCAAGCCGCCAGGCGTCCGGGCATCGGCATCAACATTGATTGTGTTCCCGTAGTCGTTCTTTCGTTCAACCACACCGTCTGCCGGGTCCGCAATGCCGAACAGAAGCTTGGTGTCCGGATAATACTTGGCGGCTCCGGATGTTGTATATCCTTTCATCACGGTTCCCTTAGGGAATGACAGCTCCAACTGTTTATTAAACACGGAGTATTTAGTTGCTACTTTCTCGGCCATATACTGCGTGTCAACCTGAACAGCACTGGCATAGTAAACCGATATTGTATCATTTAAGGTGGAATCGGCGCGTACAATCTGAATTTTGATTGCTGTAGCTTTATCTGGCTTCAGGCCCACATAATCCAGCGTAAAGCGGTTTGGCAGATCTGTGCGTTGTACCGCTTCAAATTTATCGATCATTACCTTGGTTGCACCTTCAGCCTCAATATCGAAGCGGACGAAGTTTTTATTGACCACAATTTGCTCGCCGACGGTAGTAACCGGAGATAAAATACGGTAAGGAGCTACTTCGCGCTGGACTTCCATTCTCTGATTAGTACGCGCGCCTGTATTGTTAACCAACTCCAAATTGTATACTACACTCCCTGCTGTTTCAGCAGGGATATCCATGATACGCAGGATGAAGTCCGTACTGCCACCCGCAAAATCGTAATAATAAGTCTTTTTGTTATAGGTAAAAGCAGTAGGCCCCTTTCGCGCAGGAGTCCCAGTAAGAACTGTGTTATCAAGTGACAGGAACAAATCCGAACCTTGATACAGGTTCAGCTTGCTTGCTGCGCCACCTCTGATCACCAAATCATAGGAGGTTTGACTGGTCACGAACTTTTCGTCTTTATAAATGAACTCAGAAGTTAACCCTAAGATATTATTCAACTCTGTGTCCGTATAATCCTTAAGATCATCATGGGTGAGCGAAGCACGCCCTTTGGACAAGGCCGGATGGAATTGCTTGATGTTCGAAACATTAGTATCCACAATATAAATTCTCAACTCTTTGCGGATTTCACGCTTGTTCCCCGCATTATCCATCGATGTTCCGGTAAATACCAGTTTATTCTCACCATAAACCAGTGGCCCCGATGCGGAAATCGGCAATGTAAATGAAAATTTGGGGCTGGATACCGTCGGGGCAAAGCTCGTGATCGGAGGATCGAGCTTGTCATTGGAGATCCCGTTCACGAAAAATTGCGCATTAGCGATATTCTCAAATCCGATGTACTCTCCGGATAATGTCATAGTATTACTGTTGGACGAAGAGTCAAATGTGTAGGTCTGCCCGTCATTCAGGTTGGCTACATAAATATAGTTTTTTGAAACATACGCAATATCTGCATTGAAGAAAGACTGCGAGCCGCTGTATTGGAATTTAACCTTTTGCTGACCGGTGGAGAAGCCTACGACTTTATAAACAGCCTGTGCCCCTGTCAATCCTCCAATATTAGTCTGCAGCTCCAGCTTCAGCGATGCACCGAGCGGAAGATAGGAGGCTACCAATGTATTGGTTGGATTCGCACTGGATTCCACCATAATGTAGAAATCAGGCTTGTCTACTTGGGCTCCGTTCAGCGCCAGTTTCGAAAGGTTAGCAACATTCTTGGCCGACCCATCATGGCCGGAGAGATAATAGATATTGTTAATTACGGTCTCGCCAGGCAAGTACTTGTAATTTTGTTTAACAGATGTCGTATATGACCCGTATTTAATCGCCAGAACGATCTCAGACGACGACCCCGCAGTCAATGTAAACGGAGTAGTGGTCTGAAACGTAATCAGACGATACTGAGGTGTAACTCCGTCTGGAGCCGGGATGACAATTTCTTTCTGCGGAGATGTTCCTGCATTAACAGTAAACGAACCGTCTGAAGCAATGGTATACGACTCCAGGACACTCACAGAGGTGGCTTGGCCGTTAATTGTCACCGTATGATCGTCCTCGAAGGACTTGATGCTTGCACTGTATGGCAATAGCACTTGCCCCATGAGGTTGCCGGTTGTAGCAGGTAATGTTAATGTCGGAATATTGCCTAGAATGTTGTAGGCTTTCCCGTCATGTGTGAGATATAAATCCGTAAATGGTTTATTCGTATCAAAGTAGTACACAGACCGTTTGATTGTAATGGAGTCGGCTGCATTCTGTACCACAATCTCCAGTGTATTCTCACCAGATTTCAAGGTCAGGGCAGGCGTAAAGAAAGTCCCGTCCTCCAAAAGTGAAGTCTGCAGGGAGGAGCCGCCGTTCAGGGAAACCCCTACTTTGGTTGCATTTGTCACATTCCCTTGCAAAGTAATCTGCTGGTTCGGAACAACAACCTTGGTGCCTTCATTTAAGTTAATGGCAGCAGGCCCGCCGCCAAGCACCTGAAGTGATGTAACGTATGGAACCTTATCATAGAGAACATAGAAGGACTCCGAGCGTTCCATAGAACCTTGCATACCCGACAGTGTGACTTTATTGAAGCCGGTAAAAAGAGTCAGTCCGCTGGCAATAAAGCGGTTATCCGGATTCATTGTATCCGTTGTAACTGCTCCGGTTGCCGTATGTGCAGCATCGGTTACCCATTTGCTCCCGCTTTGGGTAATCTGCTGTACCGTCACCTTCATTGTAGACGCAGTAACCTGAGCATAAGTACCGGTAATGGTGAAGTTCGGGTTATTGGTCTTGAATACCGATTCTCTTGTAATGTTATATACAGCACTGGGATCGCCTGCTGGCGCAATATCTTGACTTAAACTAATCGTATTCCGTAACGTGAGATCATCCGGACTAAAGTAGGTCGTAGTAGCCGTCGCTGCCGTAGCCAATGGGGTGAATTTCCCCGGGAACATTGTAACGACCAGAGCCACCATCAGCAGCCAGACCAATGGTCTCTTCAAGCGTAACATGTATCGTATCTCTCCTTTAAGTTGAAGTTCTCATGACTTGTACTGTGTCTTTTATCGGTCAATCGTCCCCAAATTTTTAGGGAAAACGGCAAAAAACTCATCCTAAAAAGGATGAGTTTTGTAAAATCAGGAATTTAATTGACAATAAGTGCTGAAGCTTAAGATTTCGAGCCGCGTTCGGTATCAAGCTTCACACGCATCCGCAGGAAGAAATTGAGCACCGGACGTTTGGTCTTGCTGATGATTCCTGTAATCTCGGCACCAATCTGCAGGAAGAACAGCATCACGCAGATGACAACGAATGTTACCCAGTTCGCTTCATACAGCGAAGCCGAGGTTTGGATAATAGCCAGCACGCCGAAGAATGCGGCAATGCCGTAGATAATCAGCACCGTCTGGCGGTGGCTGAATCCCAGTTCACGCAGACAGTGGTGCAAATGCCCTTTATCCGGTGCAAAGATCGGCTTCTTCTGCAGCTTGCGGCGGATGATGGCAAAGAACGTATCCGATAGTGGCACTCCGATGATCAAGAGCGGTGTAATAAACGATACGACCGCAATCTGCTTGAATCCGAGCAGTGCGAGCAGCGCAAGACAGAAGCCCAGGAAGAGCGAGCCCGTGTCTCCCATGAATATCTTGGCCGGGTGAAAGTTGAAGAACAGGAAGCCTACGATACTGCCCAGCAGGAGCAGACACAGCAGCGCAACCATTGTATTGCCCATAATAAAGGCCATTACCGCCATTGTCGCAATTGCGATACCGGATACGCCGGCAGCCAGCCCGTCCAGCCCGTCGATCAGATTCACGGCGTTAGTGACACCGACAATCCAGAACAGGGTCAACGGGATCGCAATCCAGCTCTCCAGTGAAGAGTACGTATCATTAAATGGAATATTCACAAAATCCACAGTGATGTTAAATCCAAAGACCACGATGCAAGCTGCAGCGATTTGACCGAGCAGCTTTACCTTTGCGGAAAGCTCGAAGCGGTCATCCAATGCGCCAAGGAGAACAATCAGTCCGCCTCCCGACAGCAAAGCCTTAATGAAATTAGCCTCACGCGGAGTAAAGTCATAAGGGATTATCGGCAACACAGCCAGCAGGCCGAGCACAAACGCCAGAAAGATTCCCAGGCCACCAAGACGTGGCATGATGGTCGTATGAACCTTGCGGGCATTGGGCACATCCGTCGCTCCAACTTTGATGGCGAATTTCTTCACCAGCGGCGTTATGAGCAGGGCGAGTCCCATACACACGATAAATCCGGCGATGTAGATGATTAACATTTGATCAGTCGACCCCCATTTCTCTACCGCAATGAATTATACGCCGAAGTAAATGTAAATTCCAATTCCATTTTCAGCCTGCAAAATCGTCTTTTTCAGCAAAAAACCTCATTTTATTGAACTTTTGTCACTGTATCTTTCTCCCGCAGTACTTTTACTGCGAATTTCGGCAGCGCAAGCATTCTTTTATAGCGGGTTGGTTCCTTCAGGAGACGATACAGCCATTCCGCACGCAGCTTCTGGAACACTACAGGCGCCCGTTTGCTCTTGCCGGAGATGACATCGAAGCTTCCCCCGACGCCCATCATGACAGGAATATTCAGCCGGGCTTTGTGCTTGGCAATCCACGGCTCCTGGCTGTCGGCACCTCTGGCCACGAACAAAATATCCGGCTTGGCAGACGTAATCTCTTCAATGACCGCATCATCCGCTTCCGCCCCAAAAAAGCCGTCATGATATCCTGCGATGATAACACCGGCATATTGAGATTGTAACCGTGCAGCCGTCTCCCGAATCACTTCGGGCGTGGAGCCGAGCAGGTAAATTCTCCAATGATAGCTTTCACCCTGACGGAGCAATTCATGTAAAAGATCGAATCCCGCTACCCGCTCGGCTACAGGCTCACGGCAATACTCAGCCGCCCAGACGACGCCTGTGCCGTCAGGAACAACCAGCTCCGCCGACCTCATAATTTCCATATAAGCGGGATTCTCCAGCGCGGTCATAACCATTATCGGATTAGCTGTAATGACCTGGTGCACTTCCCGATTCCGGATCGCCTCCGTCAAGTATGCAACCGTTGCGGTCATATCGACTTTGGACACCCGGATGCCGAAGATCGGCACCGTAGGCAGCTTGCTATTCTCTTTCACAATCACTCATCCTTTGCGGTGAAAATATTCAGTAATCTGCCGGGCCGGCGCTTCGGCCTCCATAGCCAGCCTGGCAATCAGCGGTTCCCGCTCTCTCCTCCACGCTTCACCCGAATCGAGCAGCTGCAGCAGTTCTCCCGCCACCTGGGAGCCGTCCAAAGAAGCCGTCGAGCCGACCGGACGGCAATTGATTTGTTCCAGAAAATGATCAATTTTCGGATCATAGGATACGCCCATCAGCGGCACACGCCGGCCGGCAGCGTAGATGAGACTGTGCAGCCGCATGCCGATCAGCGCATCACAGTGAGCGACTTCCCGCAGCATTTGCAGCGGATGGAGTGCATCCTCGCAAATACTGACGCTGCCGCCAAGCCTCACAACACCTTCCTCCACACGCTGCATCACATAGCGGGAGGCTTCATTGTCCAGCGGATGATGAAACGGCAGAAAGCGCAGGTGCAAAGGGGTCTCAGCCGCAGCCTGCAGCAGGCCGTCGGCAATGGCGTCCAGCTCTCTTCTGGACTCCTCCCAGTAACGCACAGAAATCCCTACCGTTCTGAGGGCTTCCCCGGCTGAGGGAGTTGCGCTCTCGCGGGCAGCCTTGGCTGCAGTGTCTTCTGCCGGAAGCACGAGGCCCATCACAGGATCAGGGACAACGTCGATACGTGCTCCCTGCAGGCCCATCGACTCAAGCAGGACACGCGATTTCTCGTCACGCACCGAAATGTAGGTACATTTGCGGAAGACCGATTTGATCAGCGGGTGGAACAGCTGCCGGTTAACCGGCCCGATGCCCTGGGCATAGATAAAGGTGGGCCGTCCCATCCACTGGGCCAGCTTGATGATGGCCAGGTAATAAGGAATGGTCTTACCGCTGGTCACATCCTGCAGCAGGCTGCCCCCGCCGCTGATTAGTCCGGCGCTCTCGTAAATCGCCTGCCGGACCTCCATCAGCTTCATCCGGTGCACGGACTTCACACCGTAGGTGCTGCTCGTCCACTCAGGGTCTATCGAAAGAACGACAGGCTCCAGGCTGATCCCTGACGCTTCCGAATATTTACGCAGAGCCAGCAGGATCGACTGCAGGACGGCTTCATCCCCGCTGTTCCGGAACCCGTAGTAACCGGAGATCACTATCTTTTGAGCAGAGGCGACCATCGTTTCCAACACCCTTCCGCAATCTGCCAAACTCCCACTGCAACCAGACCAATGATAAGACCCAGGCCCAGGCCAAGCAAGCCGCGGACAAGTGAAATCAGGACCGGTGAATGAATATGGGCAAAGGTATCGACCATCGAAAGCTGGCCGATGACCGCAATAATCAGAATAAAGGCGGCGTTCCGGTATTTATAAGCCATAAAGGCTCCGAGAATAAACAGCGGATGCGCCAGCAGGAATTCCTTGTTGCGCGGCCGCACATGGACCGTGTTCTCCAGGAATGAGCGGAAGGACATTTCCAGCGCACTGGCGCTGCCGCTGTTTCCGGTACGCTTCAGGTAATACCAGCCTACTGCTGCCACAACGACGGCTGCAACAACCATGGCCAGCGTGATCGGTGTCCGCAGCAGCTTGCCGGTCTTGTTAAATGCGAATTCTCCGCGGTACAGCAGCACGTATATCCCGGTAAGGGCGATTGGTGCCAAATGCAGGAGACTTACCCCCCGGAACTGGTTCAGCACCAGAGCATAGGTGATGTTGTTGAGCAGGGCAATGACAAACGGTACAGCACTCAGAGAGATCAATGCGGTCTTCACATAGAGCACCAGACTGTGTACCAGGCGGCGGCGCGGGCTCATAGCCGTATAGCTGCGTGCAGCTGCTCCCAGCGGCGGCCCCTGCTCATTGATTTTGCGGACGGCGAGAACCATGGCGACCGTCGGTGCACTGATAGCGACGGCCAGAGCCAGCGCCTGTTCGAACAGCGTAGGCTTGAGTACAATCAATCCGGCGCTTCCCACCAGACCAAGCACCCAGGCCGGGAGCGTCAGCCAAGGAATGAAATAAGAGATCAGCAAGGCAACCATAGACACGGCACCGACGACAGCACCGAGCTTGAAATAACGCTGGAAGGAAGAATCCACAACCTCAAAGGCAGTGGCTTGTCCCAGCGTAAAGCCGTTATCCTCAATCTTCGCGACTGCTCCATCCGGTCCGCTCAGACTGGTAATGAGGTTATCCAGACTGTCTGTAACCTGTGCTTTGGACGTATCGCGGAGCGGAATCGTGTTCAAATAAAGCATCCGTATATTCCGGTCCTTCGTGGCCAGCGCAAAGCGGTCAGAAATCACTTCCGGACTCAAATTCGAATCGTTTTCGCTGAGCGAATACAGCCGTGTGACATCATAATCCAGCAAATAAGCCAGCTTCGCAAAGCCTTTCTGCTGGGCTTTAATATTTTCGATGGCGGCGAGTCCCATGCCACGTTCCTTCAGGAGCTCGGCGAAGGCTTCCACACTGTTAAGATCAGCATTATCGTTAAATCCTTTAACCGATTCACCCTCGAAGAGAATACGTTTAACACCTAGCTCCTCATAGCGGTCCAGCAGCTTCGTAATGGCCTCCTGATTGTAGGGAAGCGAATCCACCAGGCGCGGTACGATATTGAAGCCTTTGTCATGCAGCATTTCCAGTGTAATCGGGTCCGGCTGCAGCGGCTTGAGCGTGGCATCCTCCAGCGGGGTCTGAATAATCAGCCCCTGCTGGCCGCGGAAGCTCCAGCTCTCTGTCGAAATGTTCAGGCCTGCAAAAGCTTCCCGGATGATTGGAGCGAGCGCCGAGCTGTTCTCCGTACTGGTAAAGAGAACATATGTATAGTTCTCATTCTCGGGAATCACGTTATCGGTAAGATTGGCAATGTCAGCCGCTCCCCAAATCATCAGGCGGCGCGCTTTTCGGAAATCCTCAAGCGTATTTTCGTAGATGGCCATGCTCTGTACGCCGGCTTCCTTCAAGCGGTCAAGCTGCTCGGAGATATAATCCTGCGGGTTGCTGCGATAGCTGGCCACTTCCACCAGATCGCGGTAATCAAATACAAATTCCACCGTTTTGGATGACTTCTCGGTCTGAAGACGGTCATACACTACAGGAAGCGCAGCAATTACGCCAAGCACCACCAGAATCCATAACCATTTCCGTGAAGCCGTATTCCATTTTTGCCATTTCTGCTGCACCAAAAGTACCTCCTCTGTCGCTGTAAAGCCACTTTGCCGGGTAGTTGCCTGACACATCAGCAATAGCCATAATCTGCCTAACTACCGTCCCATTTCATACAGAAACGGATGTGCGTCCCGTAGGACGCAGTATCCGTTTCTGCGTGTTTATGATTTATCTTGTATTATTTCCCGTCAACGCGGCCCATAACCTGCTGGGTGAGGGCGGCTACCTTATCTTTGGCGTTCTGAAGCGAATCGCCCCGTACTGCGAAATACACCTTGATCTTTGGCTCTGTACCGGAAGGACGCAGGCAGAACCACGAACCGTCGGACAGCAGATATTTGAGCACGTTCTCTTTAGGCAGACCGTCCAGACCCAAAGAGTAGTCCAGAACCTGGGTAACGGCAGCCCCGGCGATTTCCTGCGGCGGGTTGCTGCGCCAATCGGTCATAATGCCCTGGATCTGTGCAACGCCGTCTTTGCCCTTCAGCGTGCGGGACTCCAGGCTCTCCAGGAAATAGCCGAATTGCTCATACAGTTCCTGAAGCACATCGTAAAGCGTCTTGCCCTGAGCCTTATAGTAAGCTCCCGCTTCAGCGATCAGCATCGCAGCCAATACAGCGTCCTTGTCGCGGGCGTAGTTGCCTGCCAGGTAACCATAGCTCTCTTCATAGCCGAAGAGATACGTATGTTCACCGGACTGCTCGAACTGTGTCATTTTCTCACCGATATATTTGAAGCCGGTCAGCGTATTAAACACGGTAGCGCCATAATGCTGTGCTACAGCCGCTCCCATCTCGCTGGTCACGATGGTCTTGACGACCGCACCATTCTGCGGCAGCTTACCCTGCTCCTGGAGACGGCTCAGATAATAATGAATCATCAGTGCCCCGGACTGGTTGCCGGACAATACCACAAATTTACCTTCATTGTCGCGCACAACTGCGCCCATCCGGTCGGCATCAGGGTCGGTCCCGATCAAGAGATCAGCGCCCAGCTCTTCGCCCAGCTTGATCGCCAGGGTGAAGGCTTCGCGTTCTTCCGGATTCGGTGATTTGACCGTCGAGAACTCGGAATCAGGCTGCTCCTGCTCAGGCACAATATGCACCTGGGTGAAGCCGATCTTGCCCAGTACGCTGCGGACCGGCAAGTTGCCCGTACCATGCAGCGGGGTATACACGATCTTGAAGTCTTTGCCCAGCGTGGAGGCAATCTCTTCACGGGCGACACTTACAGCTGCCACCGTATCCGTGAAGGCTTCATCCTCCTTCTCGCCCAGCCAGTGGAGCAGGCCGTCAGCTTCCGCTTTCTCACGGTCAAGGCGCTTCACGCCGTTGAAGGAATCGACCTCAAGAATATGGGCGATCACTTTCTCAGCCTCGTCCGGTACCAGTTGGCCGCCTTCAGCATTGTACACTTTGTAGCCGTTATACTCCGGAGGATTATGGCTTGCCGTAATCACGACACCACCCGAAGCCTGCAAATGCCGGACAGAGAAAGACAGCTGCGGTGTAGAGCGCAGGGAAGGGAACAGGTGGGCCTCAATGCCGTTACCTGCCAACACCAGCGCTGTCTCCAGGGCGAATTCCGGCGAGAAGCGGCGGGAGTCATGAGCAATGACTACGGATGGTCTGCCCTCTCCCTGATGCTGCTCCAGGATATAATTGGCGAAGCCTTGAGTGGCGCGGCCAACCGTATATCTGTTAATCCGGTTGCTGCCCGCACCGATCACACCGCGCAAGCCGCCTGTACCAAACTCCAAATCGCGGTAAAAACGTTCCTCCAGCTCCTGCGGATCATTCTCCAGCGCCTTCAGCTCTGTCTTAGTAAGTTCATCTACGGAAGGGTCCTGCAACCAGCGGGACAGGGTTTCTGCCGCTGCTTGGCTTAATTGCGTCATATGAAATCTCTCCTTCTCCTATATAATAAGTGATTGTATAACAGGGATCAGCTAAGCGCGAACATAATTTCACCGGAGGCGACCACCTTGCCCTCCACCTTGGCTGTAGCTTGTCCCTTGCCAATGCTGCCTTTCAGCCGGGTGATTTCCACCTCAAGCGTCAATGTATCCCCAGGCACGACCTGGCCGCGGAAACGGAAGCCGTCAAGTCCGGCCAGGAAGCCGATCTTGCCGCGGTTGGCTTCTACACCCAGAATGGCGACAGCGCCTACCTGGGCCAGGGCCTCAGTAATCAGTACACCCGGCATGACCGGATAACCGGGAAAGTGGCCGGCAAAAAAAGGCTCATTGACGGTCACGTTCTTGATGCCGACTGCCCGTTTGCCCATCTCAATCTCGGTTATTTTGTCCACCAGCAGAAACGGGGGCCGGTGCGGGATAATCTCCTGGATTTCATTGATATTCATCATTGGGGGCGAAGCTCCTTTCAATATGTAACCGCATCTTTACACAAACAGCGTTTCAAGCTTAATCGGGAAAGCCTGCATAAATATGGGCCCCTTCGGTCAAAACTATAATATCCTTCACCACCTGCAGCAGTGGAGGTTAAGATAAGGGGCTTTCTCCACCGCATGCAGCTGCGAGGCGGAGAGGGCCCTTTTGGCGTTCCTTCCGGCCCTCCATCATTATACAGTTTCCAGTATAAAAAAGAAAACTCCCCTGCACAACAGGGGAGTCGCATATCATGCGGCTACACGCCCCGGATCAGGGCGCAAACACCAGGTCATATACATGTTTCCAGGTGCTCCACTGAAGCACCTCTGTCAGTTCTCTCTTTCCGAGCACCACGTAACCGGCCGTCAGACCGCAGCCGAGCGCAGCAATCAGCAGAAGCGGAATCAGAAACCACTGAATGATGCTCCAGGTAGAGACACGGCGCTTCTTCACCGCCGGTCTTGATTCTTCTGCTTCTTCTTGTTTATGCGTGCCCTGAGGACTCATTCCTTCACCTACCCGCGCATATTATTGGCCAGTCCCAGCATTTGGTCACTGGAGGAAAGTGCCCGGGCGGCAAGCTGATAGATACGCTGGATCTGCATCATTTCCGTCATTTCTTTACTCAAATCCACATTCGATTGTTCCAGGTATCCCGAACGCACGCTTACTGCCGCTGCTTCACCCGGGGCTCTTTGTATAAAAGCCTGTTCGGCGGCAACGCCTTCAGGCAGCACATAAAAATTGCCGTCCACCGCCTGGAGCGTACTCTTGCTGAGCGGCTCCGCAATCATAATCGTACCGGCAATCACAGCCGGCTCGTTCTCTGATCTCTTGGTCAGTACACGGCCGTACTCATCGATAGCTGCACTGACATTCACCGGCACGGCGATGGGTTCACCTTCCGTGTTCAGTACAGAATTCCCGGTATTGTCGACCAACAGCATGCTGTCGGCATTGTCCGGATCGGGCGTGAAATGGAAGGCTCCCTGGCGTGTATAAGCAACCTCACCGTTTACCTGAACCCCGAACAAGCCGTTGCCCAGCAGCGCCAAATCGGTCGGATTGCCCGTTTCCTGGAGTGTCCCCTCTTCCCAGTTATTGCTGATTGTCGAGACGCGGACACCATACCCGATATTGAAGCCCAGCGGCATACTGCGTCCGGTCTGATAATAATCCTGGGACTGCTGCTGCACACGGGTCAGCACATCCTCGAAAGAGCCTTCCTTGCTCTTATACCCGGTGGTATTCATATTGGCGATATTGTCCGCGATGATGTCCAGCCGCTGCTGCAGACTGGACATGGAGACGGCGGCACCGATCGTTGAATTATTCATGGTTTAAGCCTCCCCGCTATACTCTGCCGACTTCGTTTACGGTCTTCTGCAGGCTGCTGTCATAGAATTGAATCACTTTCTGATTGGCTTCGTACGCCCGGTAAGCAGCATTAAGATCCACGGTAACCTGGGTAACATCCACATTGGAATTCTCCAGATATCCCTGGCGGACCTGCAGATTATCTCCCGCAGCGGCGAAGCGGATATCGGCCGCATCAACATCATCGGCATGAAACACGCCATTGCCGTCGCGCACCAGCTCCATGGGCCGGCTCACGATACTTACGCCTACACGTGTTCCTGTCAGGAGCCCGGTGCCGGGATTAATGACATTGCCCTGCCCGTCCACTTTAAATTGATCCTCCGGCCCTGTCAAGGTCAGCGGATTGCCGCCGGCATCCAGAACGCGAAAGCCCCCGGCGCTGAGGACTTCACCTGCCGGACTGACTGTAAAACTGCCGTTGCGTGTATATAGATTGTTGCCCTCATTATCCTGAACTGTGAAGAACGCCTGCGGCTGATAAATAACCTCACCGTCAGGGCTTACATATTTGCCCGATCCGTCAAAGAGAACATTTCCGACGCCGTCGGGATTCTGCACCTGCAAATCGGCGGACAGCGCAAGATCCATCGACTTGCCGCTCTCGATGAGGTCGCCCTGCAAATATTGGGAAATGGATTGCTCTGCGAACACCCCTGTGTTCATCCGGCCTACCGACTTCGCAACGCCGCCGCTCATTGCACTAATCAGCACCTCGGGAAAGGCGTGACTGACGCTGTTCACCTGTTTGTAGCCTGTAGTGTTCGCGTTCGCAATATTTTGCGTAGCGGTATCGTGTATGCGCTGCTGGGCAACCATTCCGGCTGCCGCCGTATATAAACCTCTGATCATGGGGAGTATCCACCTTCCTTAAAACGGTCTGTTACTCTTATTATCGGCCGGCCTAGAATTTTTTCTTAGAGACTTTGTCCAAATGGTCAAGCATAATTCCCGTTCCCTTGACCACGCAGTGCATCGGATCCTCTGCCACCCAGACCGGTACATGCAGCTCCTCGGAGAGCAGCTCGTCCAATCCGTTAAGCATTGCTCCTCCGCCGGTCAGCACGACCCCGCGGTCGATAATGTCCGCCGAAAGCTCCGGCGGTGTGCGTTCCAGCACCGATTTGGCCGCCGCCACGATCATGGAAACCGGATCCCACAGCGCTTCACGCGCCTCGTCGGCCGTTACCGTAAGCGTCTGCGGCAGTCCGCTGACCATATCACGGCCGCGGATATCAATTTCCTTCTGCATACCGGTGCGGACCGTACCGATAGACACTTTGATGTCCTCTGCGGTGCGCTCGCCGATCAGCAGCTTATACTTCTGCTTGATATATTTTAAAATGGCTTCGTCGAACTTGTCCCCCGCGACTTTAATCGAGGAGGCGGTAACGACGTCGCCCATGGACAGCACGGCTACGTCCGTCGTTCCGCCGCCAATATCGACGACCATATTTCCGCTCGGTTGGTAAATATCCATGCCTGCACCGATGGCCGCAGCCTTCGGTTCTTCCTCCATATACACATCCTTGGCCCCGCTGCGCTCGGCCGCCTCACGGATCGCTTTCTGTTCAACCGATGTGATATTGGTGGGGGCGCAGATCAGAATACGGGGCTTAGCGTACCAGCTGCGGCCGCCGACGCGGTCGATGAAGTATTTAAGCATCGTTTCAGTGATGGCAAAATCGGCAATAACGCCGTCGCGGAGCGGACGGATGGTTGTAATGTTCCCGGGCGTACGTCCGACCATGCGGCGCGCCTGTTCCCCGACCGCAAGGATTCTCTTCGTATCACTTTCAAGCGTGACCACGGAGGGTTCATCGAGAACAACCCCCCTTCCTTTGACATGAATAAGCACATTGGCCGTGCCAAGATCAATCCCGATATCCTTGCTAAGCATAATGAAAAAGCCCCCAAAGTGTTATTTTAAATAAGAAATGTCTGGATGGAACTAAATTTAAAAATACCATACTTTAGGGGAAGGTTACAATGTATCATGCCTGAATAATTGCTTAAAATAGCGACAATCTTATGGCTTTGCGGCTACAGCGACTTCCCGCTTTTTACCTGAAGATTTTTTATATTTGATCTTAGTGGCCTCTCCCCCCCGAAGATGACGGACCTGTTTGTGATATTCGAGAATGTGCTTCACCTGGTCTGCCAGATCCGGGTTGATCTCCGGCAAACGCTCAGTCAAGTCTTTATGCACCGTGCTCTTTGAAACGCCAAATTCCTTGGCTATCGTCCGGACCGTATGCCTGGTTTCCACGATGCAGCGTCCGATTTTGATCGTACGTTCCTTGATGTAATCGTGCACGCTCCCGCCTCCCAACTGTGGATAGTTTGGTACATTATATGAGGGGCGGGCCTAGATATTCGCGCTTTCAGGGCGTGACAAGCTGTAGGGGGCTCATTTTATTTCCTGGACAAACCTGAAGGAGTGCCGCAATAACCCCGGTAACCTGAAGCGATACGTCAAAAAGAACCGGCTTTACCGTTCCTGTCCAGGAGCGGTTTATCTCCAAAAAAAAGCGGAGGCTATGGCCCCCGCCTGATCAGATATGGATTAACGCTGCGGCAGCAGATCGGTCGGATTGACCGGCTTGCCGTCTTCATGTACTTCGAAGTGCACATGGTTGCCAAGGTTCTTCTCGATCTCACTGCGTCCGGCCGTAGCCAGCGTGTCGCCCTGCTTCACTTGGTCGCCTTGCTTCACCTTGACATCGCCGAGGCTTTGATACACGGTCTTCCGGCTGTCCGCAGAAGTCACCTCAACCACCTTGCCAAGCACGGCCACATCTTCTACCCGGGTTACTTCACCGCCAAGGGCAGCCTTGACCTCAAAGGTCTGGTTGTCTTCGCGGGCGATGTCAATGCCGGCATTCGGCGTAAAGGTGTCATTGTACTGCACCATCGCGGCTACATGATTCTCTTCCGTACCGTTTTCATCATAGAACGGCTTCACGACTTCTACTTCACCCGGATTGGCTACCGGCCACACCAGGGATTCCGCCGACGCTACCACTTCCAGCGCTTCAGGCTCATCGCCATTGGCAGCCGCTTCATTTCCGGACGGGGCTTGCTGGGAGACAGCGGTGGTCTGTTCATCGTTCAGCGGCTTTTGGCCGGCATCCTGATAGACCCATACCAAGGTTAGTATAATAGCCGCTGCCGCTGTGTAGACTGCCGGGAACACCCAGCGCTTGGATAACATTCTGCGCCATGACGAGGGCTTCACGCCGGAATCTCCCTGTTTGTTTTTGAGAGATTCATCATGGTTTACTTTGTTTTTGTCTTGTTCATTCATATGTTTATCACCTCAGTAACAAGTGTTACCGGGCGAATCGCTTTTATACGTATCTTGCAAGTTATTTTTTCAAAAGAGTCGAGACTTGGGCAAAGCCGACGCCGCTGTAATAGTATTTGAGAATCTGTGTGGCCGTGCCGCCTTCACGGGCCATGCCGTTAGCGCCCCACTGGCTCATACCGACGCCGTGCCCGTTGCCGTAGGTCGTAATCCTCACCTTGCCGCCTTCCCGCTTCCAGGTGAACTGGCTGGAGCGCAGCCCAAGCTTCTCACGGATCTCGCGCCCCCTGAAGACGGTGCCGGCCACCGAGATTTCCTTGACCCGGTGTCCGGAGGTCAAGGACAGCACCTCGGCCGGCAAGGCCCCGCCCCCGGAGGATACCGTCTGTGCGGCGCGGGACCCGGATGCCGTTGCTGTTACAGGCACGGCCTCTTCCCCCAGCCCAAGCTTGCTTCTGAGCTCGCTGTCCGTGAAGGTATAGGTCACCGCCCACTCCGGCGTAATCTCCCGTTCCCAGGGACTCGCAACGCTGCGCAGATAAGGGACCGCAGTGCTCCAGTATTCCTCGGAGTTCTCCGTATACCCGCCGCTGGAAGAGAAGAAGGAAGCCGTGATGGGCTGCCCCTGGTAGACCATCACGACCCCGCGCGTCTCCAGGACCGCGCGGCGGATCTTGGCCAGGTCGGCGCCCCGCCCGCCGGCCGCCCATTCCCGTTCCAGCGTATCCTGCGATACGTAAGCCTGGTGGCTTACCGTATCGACGACATCCGCCCTGGGAACGGGAACCCCGCTGCGGTCGCCGGCCCGAAGGCGGCGAACGATGAAGGTGCGGGCGGCCACGGCCTGGGCTTTGAGCGCTTCGAGCTCAAAGTCCGCCGGCATCTCGGCCGCCACGACGCCGCTGACGTAGTCCTCCAGCGGCAGCGTCTCTATTTGTCCGCTGCGCGACAAATAGACGGATACCTGCGGCTGCACGGCCTCGGCCGCAGCCGGGGAGGGCCCGGCCGTAGCCTGCGGCGCGGCCGGTGGCTCGGTTCCGCCGCCGCTGCGCAGCGGAACGATGATGAGCGGCAGCAGCAGCGCGGCGAGCAGCGGCGCGGCCAGCCACGCAGCGGGCACAAGCCGCCGCAGGCGGGAGGCGGCGCGGTGTCCGCGGACCGGCGCGCGCCGCGGGTCCAGGCGCATGCGCCGCAGCGCACCGCGCCAGAGGGACCGTGCGCGCAGCACGGCACTCCGTCCGTGCCTCCGCCAGCTTCGGAATTCTTTCATCTCTATGGTCTCCTTTCCTGGGCAACTGTGATTCTTATAGATATGAATTCAGGGATGCTGATAGAACGCTATTTTGAGAGTAAGAGAGTACCGACGCCTTCCAAGGCCAAGCGCGTCTGTGGAGAACCCTTATGGAAGTCCAACCAATGTTCATATTTCAAAATGATAGCGCATACATTTCTCTGTAGAACTGAAATAGGATCTGCTGTGTCCGCAATGTTAGCAGAAATAAGCGATCCGCCAAATAACGGCTGTAGGGTCCGCTAACCCAAGAAGCTTGCTCGCAGCTATAGCAGCGCGTTTTTGTCTCCAGGACTTACTGAGATTCAATGCATGATCGGCAACCGGCAAATAGCAATTTTCGTTTATACTGTCCAGCGCTTACAGAACAATATCACCCACGGGTGTATCAAAGCTTATCCCCAACTTTATACACATCTTATCCACAATCGACGAAAATCATAATTTCCTAAGCAACAACAAAAAAGGGACGCCCGCAATCCGGGGCACCCCTCTTCTACTATAGAAAATGCTACAAACGGTCAGCTCCAGGAAGGCTGAACCTGAAACCGCGGCTTCAGTTCATCCGTCTTCTTGACCTGCTCTTCCTTAACCGTTGCAGCGGCTTCCTCCATCGAGATCCGCCAGATGTCCGCACCAAGCGCCGACAGCTTCTCGGCCAGATGGACGTAACCGCGGTCGATATGATGGGTTCCGCTGACTTCGGTGGTGCCTTCGGCTACCAGACCAGCCAGAATAAGCGCCGCACCTGCACGAAGGTCGGTCGCGCATACTTTGGCTCCTACCAGCTTGGCATTGCCCGTCACGATGGCGGAACGGCCTTCGATCTTGATCTCGGCATTCATGTTGTGGAATTCATCCACATGCATGAACCGGTTCTCAAATACGGTCTCCGTCACCACGCTTGTGCCTTCGGAGCGCAGCAGCAGCGCCATCATCTGGGACTGCATATCGGTTGGGAAGCCCGGGTACGGCAGGGTCTTCAGGTCGACCGCCTTCAGCGGCTTGTCGCTGATGACACGCACTCCGTTCTCATCAGGAACAATGGTGACGCCCATCTCTTCCATCTTGGCGATAACCGGGCCCAGATGGTCGGCAATAGCGCCTTCCACGTAGACATCGCCGCCGGTGATGGCCGCAGCAGCCATATAGGTTCCAGCTTCAATCCGGTCGGGGATCACATTATGTCTTACTCCGTGCAGCCGCTCTACACCCTCAATGCGAATGATTCCCGTGCCGGCTCCGCGGACAATTGCCCCCATGCCGTTCAGGAAATTGGCCAGATCGACGATCTCCGGTTCTTTGGCTGCATTCTCAATAACCGTCACGCCTTCCGCCAGTGCCGCTGCCATCATTATATTCTCGGTTGCACCCACGCTCGCCACATCCAGGTACACCTTGGCCCCGCGTAAACGTCCGTTTGCTCTTGCCTCGATATAGCCCTGACCGAGACTGATCTCGGCGCCGAGCGCTTCAAAACCCTTAAGATGCTGATCAATCGGTCTCGTGCCGATTGCACAGCCGCCGGGCAGGGAAATACGCGTATAGCCCATACGGCTCAGAAGCGGACCCATCACCAGAAATGATGCCCGCATTTTCCGGACCCATTCGTACGGGGCTTCGCAGGTTGCAATGGTTCGCGCATCGACTTCGATGATATCGTTCTGATATGTAACGCCCGCACCCAAAGATTCCAGCACTTTGCTGATGGTCATTACATCGTCAAGCGGAGGCGCGTCGACAATGACGCTTACTCCTTCTTCTGCCAATAAAGAGGCGGCTATGATTGGTAGTACGGAATTTTTAGCGCCGCTGACTTTCACGCTCCCGGTCAATCTGTTGCCACCGCGGACGATAAATTTGCTCATGTCGGGTTCCCTCCGCGTCCATTATTTCGGAAATTAATTTTTTTGAATGTAAGATTCATTTGTTAAAATATCGGAAATTCCGTCTGTTACCCCGAGTATACGGGCATGCTTCATAACCATCAGTCTTCGCATAATAATTCGTTATTATTCGACACCATTTTCGCCGTATTGGCCTATACAGATATAACCAAACCGACTCTCAATAAAACAGGTTGCGCATCATCCCGCTCCATCCGAGATAATCCAGCAGAAATCCGGCCACGAAATGGCCGAGGACGATCGCCAACAGCAAATGCAGCAGTCTTCCTTGCGGGCTCTTGGGATATCTTATGACCAAATCGAGCTTAAGGTTCTGGAGTGCCCACCAGGATAATACAACACAGAGCAAAGAAACGACCATAGACACCAGCCCGCTGGTGCCGATCGCACCTGAGTAATCAGCATTGAGCAATTGTTCCATGTTAACCTCCTGTGTCAAATTGCTGCTCGGAAATCGACTCTTATATCATACTTGCGAAGGCCAAAAGAATCCAGTACTTTTACGAATTTTTAAACTTTATCGCTCTGGATTTACATGGAAGTTACGAAATTTTCATTAATGAAAACCAAAAATGAAATATCGCGGGCGCAGCAGACGGATTGATTATTCGCATCAGAAAGAAACGGTTGCACCTGCCTGATAAGGACGATGTCTGTTTCTGCGGGAAATAGAATTCAAGGGTTGTTTATAGTGTATACCAACACTTATTTTAATAGTACTTTACAGGGGAAAGCAGCAAGCTGCCTTCTAAAAAGAGAAAGCGGCCACGCATAGGCATGGCCGCTTTAACCTCATTGTTGTCCTTTACCGGCGGACACCTTGATCCGGGTAACCGCACGCTGCAGCGCAAGCTCCGCACGGCGGTGATCAATCTCGTCTTGCTTGCTGCGCGTTTGAAGACGGCGTTGAGCGCGCTCTCTGGCCGCTTCGGCGCGTTCCAGGTCGATATCTTTAGGGAGCTCGGCACTTTCGGCCAGCACCGTCACCTTATCTTTATGCACTTCCACGAATCCGCCGTGTACGGCGATCGTGATGGTCTCACCGTTCACCTTGACGGAGAGCGGAGCAACCTGAAGCGGTGTCACCAGCGGAATATGCCCCGGCAAAATGCCCAGTTCCCCCTCAACTCCGCGTACGACCAGGCTGTTTACCTGTTTGGAGAAGACGAGGTGCTCCGGCGTGACAATCTCAAGCAGAAAGGTATTCACTTCCATTCCTCCTCAAAGCTTTACGAAGTAAAGCTTGCATCGAAAGCATAGACTTAAGCTTTACGTAGTAAAGCCCATATCGAAAGCCTAGACGTAAGCCTTACCGCGCAAAGCCCGCATCGTGAGCATATACTATGCTCAAATTACAGCGTTTTTGCCTTTTCGACCGCTTCCTCAACTGTACCTACGAACAGGAAGGCTGCTTCCGGAAGATTGTCGTGCTTGCCGTCCAGAATTTCCTTGAAGCTGCGTACAGTTTCTTTGATCGGCACATATTTGCCTTTGAAGCCGGTGAACTGCTCGGCTACGTGGAATGGCTGGGACAGGAAACGTTCAACCTTACGGGCACGGGCAACGATCAGCTTATCTTCCTCGCTGAGCTCATCCATACCCAGGATGGCGATGATATCTTGAAGCTCAGTGTAGCGCTGCAGGAGCTGCTTAACGCCTTGCGCCACGTTGTAGTGCTCTTCGCCGACAACCTCCGGAGCGAGGATACGCGAGCTGGAAGCCAGCGGATCAACCGCAGGGAAGATGCCTTTTTCGGAGATTTTACGCTCAAGGTTGGTCGTTGCGTCCAAGTGGGCGAACGCTGTAGCCGGAGCCGGGTCAGTATAGTCATCGGCAGGCACGTAAATAGCCTGGATCGAAGTAACGGAACCTTTTTTGGTGGAGGTAATACGCTCCTGAAGCTGACCCATTTCGGTAGCCAGCGTCGGCTGGTAACCTACTGCGGATGGCATACGTCCAAGAAGGGCGGATACTTCCGAGCCCGCTTGGGTAAAGCGGAAGATGTTATCGATAAAGAGCAGCGTATCGCGGCCTTCCACATCGCGGAAATATTCCGCCATGGTCAGACCGGTCAGAGCTACACGCAGACGTGCGCCCGGCGGCTCGTTCATTTGTCCGAACACCATAGCGGTCTTCTTGATAACGCCGGAGTCGGTCATTTCATGGTACAAGTCGTTCCCTTCACGGGTACGTTCGCCTACGCCGGCGAATACGGAGATCCCGCCGTGTTCCTGGGCGATGTTGTTGATAAGCTCCTGAATGGTTACGGTCTTGCCTACGCCGGCGCCGCCGAAGAGGCCGATCTTACCGCCCTTGGCGTAAGGAGCCAAGAGGTCGATAACCTTGATGCCCGTTTCCAGGATTTCCGCCTGGGTGGACAACTCTTCGAAGGTTGGTGCGGACCGGTGAATCGGATTTCTCTCAGCCACGACATCGGCACCATTGTCGATCGGTGCGCCAAGCACGTTGAATACCCGTCCCAGTGTCGCTTCGCCTACAGGAACCGAGATCGGTCCGCCTTGGTCAACGGCCTCCATACCGCGGACCAGACCGTCCGTAGAGGACATGGCGATACAACGGATCAGATTGTCACCCAGATGATTCGAAGCTTCCAGGGTCAAATCAATAGGGTTGCCGTTCTGCAGGGTACCCTGAATTTTAATAGCATTGAAGATTTCGGGCAACTGGCCGCGTTCAAATTCAATATCGACAACCGGACCCATAATGCTCACAACGCGTCCTTTGTTCATCTTCTATTTTCCCTCCTTGAAAAATAAGACAAAGTCAAGCGCAAAGCCTAACTTTGCTTATATTAAGACTGTGCGTTTGCTCCGGCCACGATTTCGGTAATTTCTTGGGTAATTGCCGCCTGACGCGCGCGGTTGTACGTAAGCTTGAGATTGCCGATCATCTTCGACGCATTTTTGGTGGCGCTGCCCATCGCTGTCATTTTCGCACCCAGCTCGCTGGCTTTACCATCCAGAATTGCGCTGTAAATCAGCGTTTCCGCATATTTCGGAAGCAGCACTTCAAGCACACCTTCCGGTGATGGTTCATATTCATAATTGGCGGTTGCTTCATGATGTTCCCCGCCGCTTACCGTATCCATCGGCAGCAATTTTTCTACGGTCGGCACCTGGCTGATCGCATTGATGAACCGGTTGTAGCAGATATACAGCTCATCATATACACCCGTTTCAAACTGCTGGACTGCAGAATAGGCAATCGATTTAATATCAGCGAACGTTGGGGTATCGGACAGTTCGGTTACTTCCTCAACGATCGGATAGTCACGGCGGCGCAGGAAGTCACGGCCTTTACGGCCGATAACGAACAAACCATACTCATCTTTGGACTTATGGCGCTCCGCCAGAAGCAGCGTCACCTGACGCAGGATATTAGCGTTGTAGCCCCCGGCCAGCCCCCTGTCCGAAGTGATGATCAGATAGGCCGTCTTCTTGACCGGACGGCTGACCAGCATCGGATGGGACAGCTCTTTGGTTCCGGCGGCAATACTGGACACTACCTCTTTAAGCTTTTCCGAGTAAGGACGGGCGGCTTCAGCCTTCTCCTGGGCCTTACGCAGCTTGGAGGCGGCGACCATTTCCATCGCTTTGGTAATTTGTCTCGTGTTCTGAACGCTCTTGATTTGACGTTTAATATCACGCATGCTTCTTGCCATGATTTCACCACCTCTGAGCTTTGGCGAAGCCAAAGCTGGCTTCGTTAGCGTTACTGAGCTTTGACGAAGTCAAGCTGACTTCGCAGAGAATATGCAGAGCTTTGGCTGAACGCCAAAGCCCGCTTTTATAGAAGGCTATTAGCTGGTCGCAAAGCCTCTTTTGAATGTATTGATAGCTTCTTTGAGAGCAGCTTCGTTGTCGGCTGTCAGATCCTTCGTATCCGTGATGGATTTCAGGATTTCGGAAGCACTGCTGTCCACAAAGGAGAGGAATTCCTTCTCGAAACGTCTAACGTCTTTGACAGGGATATCATCAAGATGGCCTTTAACGGCGGTATACAAGCTGATGACCTGATGTTCAACCGACAACGGCTGGTTGACGCCCTGCTTCAGAATTTCCATCATGCGGGCACCGCGGTTCAGACGGGCCTGCGTCGATTTATCAAGATCGGAACCGAACTGGGAGAAGGCCTGAAGCTCACGGTATTGCGCCAAATCCAGACGCAGGGAGCCGGCAACCTTCTTCATCGCCTTGATCTGAGCCGAGCCGCCTACACGGGATACAGAGATCCCGACGTTGATGGCCGGACGCTGACCGGAGTAGAACAGGTCGGATTCCAGGAAGATTTGACCATCGGTAATCGAAATTACATTCGTAGGAATATATGCCGATACGTCGGAAGCCTGTGTTTCGATAAATGGCAATGCGGTTAAAGAACCTCCACCAAGCTCATCGCTAAGCTTGGCCGCACGTTCCAAGAGGCGGGAGTGCAGGTAGAATACGTCACCCGGGAACGCTTCACGGCCCGGAGGACGGCGGAGCAGCAGGGACAATTCGCGGTAAGCCGCGGCTTGCTTCGACAAGTCATCATAGATGACAAGGACATGCTCGCCTTTGTACATGAAGTATTCGCCCATGGCGCAGCCTGCGTATGGAGCGATATACAACAACGGGGAAGGCTCGGAAGCCGATGCAGTCACGACAATGGTGTATTCCAGCGCGCCGTGGCGGCGGAGTGTTTCCACTACCTGTGCTACAGTAGATTGCTTTTGTCCGATGGCAACATAGATACATTTCATACCGTTGCCCTTTTGATTAATAATCGCGTCGATTGCGATTGCAGTCTTACCGGTCTGGCGGTCGCCGATGATCAGCTCGCGCTGGCCGCGGCCGATCGGTACCATGGCGTCGATCGCTTTAAGACCTGTCTGCATCGGCTCATGCACGGATTTACGGTCGATAACGCCTGGAGCGTTATTCTCAACCGGACGGAATTCGGTAGTCGCAATAGGGCCTTTGCCGTCAAGCGGCTGACCCAGCGGATTCACTACGCGGCCCAGCATGGCTTCGCCGACTGGAACCTGCATAATTTGACCCGTACGCTTAACCTGGTCGCCTTCGCGGATTTCCTTGTAATCCCCCAGAATAACAACGCCGACGTTGCTTTCTTCCAGATTGAGCGCCATGCCCACTACACCGTTGGAGAACTCAAGCAACTCGCCTGCCATTGCGTTTTCCAGACCGTAGACACGGGCGATACCGTCGCCGACTTGAATGACGGTGCCGATTTCGGCAACTTCGATATCGGCTTTATACTGTTCAATTTGACTTTTGATCAAAGTGCTGATTTCTTCAGGTCTGATGCCCAATATCCTCACCCCTATCTTCTATGCTTATCGTTAAAAGATTTCTCGAGACGTTCCAGTTTACCGGACAGGCTGCCGTCATACAGCGTATCGCCGATGATGACCTTCAGTCCGCCAAGCAGGCTGCGGTCCACCAGATTGGTGACCCGGATCTTGCGTCCGGTCAGCACGCTGAATTCGGCCGCTACCTGATCCTGCTCAGCCTGGCTGAGCGGATAAGCGGAATATACGCTTGCATCGCCGATGCCCTGGGCGTCCCCTTCTATTTTGATATATGAATCAAGCAGATCCGCCAAAATATCCGTTCTGCTCCGCTGCACCAGCAGCTCGACCGTGTTCATCACCGGTGTAGAGAGCTTGCCCTGAAGCGAGGTGCGCAGCACCTGCAGCTTGTCGGACTGGGAAATGCGCGGAGACTGAAGGAACCGTTTCACTTCCGGATCGGCATCCAGCACTTCCACCACGCTCTTCAATTGCTCCTCAACCTCGAGGATGATCCCGCCCTCAACCGCA
Organism: Paenibacillus tepidiphilus; assembly: GCF_008635795.1. Lineage (GTDB taxonomy): Bacteria > Bacillota > Bacilli > Paenibacillales > Paenibacillaceae > Paenibacillus_AQ > Paenibacillus_AQ tepidiphilus. The sequence goes on from NZ_VWRQ01000009.1 coordinate 175,110, forward strand.
GCATTGTACAATGCCTTGGCGTAGCGCCCGGCGACTACCGTATCGCGGCTCATGAGCGGCCTCCTACCTCTTTGAGGTATTGGTCAACCAGCTGCTCCTGTTCGCCATCGGTCTTGACTTCCTTCTCAAGAAGCTTGGAGGCAATGCGCACGGAAGCTGTGCCCAGCTCGCTGCGCAGTGCTTCGACAGCCTTGTTCTTCTCGTTCGCGATATCCCGGACAGCTTCGTTCTTCAGGCGGTCCGCCTCGGCTTTGGCTTGCTCCATCAGGCGGTCTGCCTGATTGCTGCTGGTAACCTGCGACTGCTGAATAATCTGCTGAGCCTCTTGGCGTGCCTGCTGCAGGGCCTGCTTCTGTTCTTCCACATAGGCTACCGCTTGTTCTCTGGTCTTCGCAGCTTCATCCATCTGCTGCATGACCAGCTCACGGCGTTTCTCCATGACCCCGAACAATTTACTGAAGGCAAACTTGTTCAGCAGGAGGTACAGAATGATGAATGCAGCCATCGAAAAAACTATATTTGTCCATACTATAGTCACTAAGGTCACTCCTTTCCGTTACCGCGGCGTGCGGATGTATACAAAAGTAAGGCGCGGATGGCACTTGCCCTCCCCGCCAAACCGTAGGAACGGTTTATTAAGAAAACATGATCAGGAACGCGATAACGGTTGCCGCCAAAGGAATAACTTCGACGATACCTACACCGATAAACATTGTTGTCTGCAGGGCGTTACGGGCTTCCGGCTGACGGGCGATGGATTCCACCGTTCTGCTGACGATCATACCGTTACCAAGACCTGCGCCAAGTGCGCCCAAACCAACCGCGATTGCTGCTGCCAAAAATTCCATTTGTAAATATCCTCCTTTAAATAGGTTCAATTTTAGTTTTGTAATGATATAAGATCTCCCGCTTGCGCACAGCAGCCTTATGGCTGCCGGCTTACGGCAGTTACTTAATGCGCCTCTTCTTCATGAATCGTATACTGCGCGATGTACACCATCGTCAAGATGGTGAAGATATACGCCTGCAGTGCCCCGACAAAGATACTGAAGCCTTGCCAGATGGCCAGGAACGGTATACTCACAACACTAAGCTTCAAGATAACCGTAATCAGAACTTCGCCGGCGAAAATGTTGGCGAAAAGACGAATGGCAAGCGCCACCGGCTTAGCCAGATTCTCAATGATGTTCAGCGGCAGAAAGATCGGGAACGGCTCAATAAAGTGTTTGAAATAATGCTTGCCGTTGTTCTTGATGCCGAGGAAATTCATCAGAATGAACACGATGAGCGCAAGTCCTGCAGTGATGTTAATATCTGCAGTCGGTGATTTCCACCACAGAATTTCCGCATGGTCGCCATGTGCCAGATGTTTGGTCGCTTCAATCACATGTCCGAAAATGGTTACCGGCTCATGCGCTTCGGTGATGAAGGAGAACGGCAGACCCAAGAGATTGGAGACAAAGATAAACAGGATCAGCGTCAACCCCAGCGAAATGTAAGGTCTCCCTTTCTTGAGGTCCATGGCACTGCTGATAACTCCCTGTACGAATTCGACCACCCACTCCATGAAATTCTGGAGCTTGGACGGATTCTCGACCGACAGGTTGCGGACCGCCAGCATCGCCAGAACAAACACGATGACGCAGCTGACCACCAGCATCAGCACAGCGGATAAATCAATGGGTATTCCGCCGACATAGATTAAAGGCATTTCATGCATAGTATCATCCCCCTTTCTCTGTTATTCTGTTACAGTTTGTTCCTTACACTTAAATATATCCCTACAGGTATAGAGAGGAGTTGGGGAATGAACAATCCGGCGATGGTCGCTTCCAGCGAGAAGTGCTCGATCTTGATAGAGAACATCGTTACCAAGATAGCAAAGCTGATCCGTGTCGCAAATCCAAGGCTGAAGCTCTTCCCCTCTTTGTTCGCAACCGCTAACGTTACCAGCCTGATCTTGGTGGCCAGATAACGGAAATTGACCAATCCCGCCAGGAGTCCCAGCGACATGCCCAGCGTGACATTGCGGGTCTCATGATGAAGCGCCCAGCCCATCAGCAGTCCCGCCATCACCACGAGGGTTACCCGGGTAACGGCATTGATCATGGGAGTCATATTATCCATTTTGCTCCCCCAGAAATTTTTTGATCAAAAAAACAACATTGACGGATCCAAGGACCAGTCCGGTGATCGCCCCGAAAGCCAGCCAGGATCTCGGCCCGTTCATGGAATGCTGAAGCCACCTCGCCGCGAAAAAGCCGGTAACTATGTAAACGGCCAGCAAGGTTCCGGCACTGCCGAGAACGAGGGCGGTTTGCAGCAGACCGGGCCCGTCTTTTTGTTCTTTCATAGGCTACAATCCCAACTAATTTTACTGAACTTCCAGACTCTTTGTCAATTCATTGAAAATTGCTCAAAAGTGCATGAAAACATGAAAATAATCACAGCAAAATGCACCAAAACCATATAAACCGTACAGTTTTACTGTATGCTCTTTTTCATTCGTTTAGTATCCTTAGTTGCGAACCATCATTTACTATTTGTGAATTTTCTGTGAAATTCCTCTGGTCTGTCTTTTTTGACGCCGAAATGGTGCAAAATCGCATTGACAATCCTCTCAGAGGCTTTCCCATCACCATACGGGTTGGCGGCCCGGCTCATCGACTGGTAAAGCTCCTGATCAGTCAGCAGAGCATGTGTCCGTTGATACACCTTCTCTTCTTCCGTCCCCACGAGCTCCAGCGTTCCGGCTTCAATCCCTTCCGGCCGCTCGGTCGTTTCACGCAGCACCAGCACGGGTACGCCGAAGGAGGGAGCCTCCTCCTGCAGACCGCCGGAATCCGTCAGAATCAGGTGGGTATGCGGATAAAAATTGTGCAGGTCTACGACATCCAGCGGATCGATCAGCTTGATTCTCGGGTGACCGCCAAGGATCTCGTGTGCCGGTTCCTTAACGGCCGGACTCGGATGCACGGGATAGACGATGGCTACATCTTCAAATTCATCTGCGATTCTTTTGACAGCACGGAAAATATGACGGTGCGGTTCGCCTTGTGATTCCCTGCGGTGCGCCGTCATCAAAATAAGTCTTTTTCCTGAAGCAAAATCCAGTACGGGATGCCGGTAATCCGGCTGTACGGTATATTGAAACACATCGGTTACGGTGTTGCCTGTGATATAAATGCTTGACTCTTTTTTGTTCTCGTGTCTCAAATTACCCGCTGACCAATCGGTTGGTGCGAAGTGCAGATCGGCCAGAACACCTGTAAGCTGACGGTTCATTTCTTCAGGATAAGGCGAAAGCTTGTTCCAGGTCCGAAGGCCCGCTTCCACATGCCCAACCTGAATTTGCTGCAGGAAGCTGGCATAGCTCGCCAGGAATGTGGTAAGGGTATCGCCATGCACCAGCACAAGGTCCGGCTTCACTTCCCGGAGCACCGGCTCAAGCCCCTGCAATACACGGATTGAAATCTCATTCAGTGTCTGGCGGTCCTTCATCACGTCCAAATCGTAATCCGGAGTGATCTTGAATACCTCCAGCACCTGATCCAGCAGCTCCCGGTGCTGGGCGGTAACGCACACCACCGACTCAATATGTTCAGGATGTTTGCCAAGCTCCAGGACCAAAGGCGCCATCTTGATCGCCTCGGGGCGCACGCCGAAAATCGTCATTACTTTAATCTTGGACATATCCCCTACCCTCTCTTCTATGAAATCCAGTATTTGCTTCATGCCAGTTCTATACTTGCGCCGTTGTTCCTTGGTTTCAACCGGTTACCCGGATTCAGTCAATTACTTGGTTCCGTACAGACGGTCGCCTGCATCGCCAAGTCCCGGCACAATATAGCCGTGGTCGTTCAGGTGATCATCCAGGGCCGCAACATAGATATCAACATCAGGATGGGCTGCTTGTACAGCTGCAACACCTTCAGGCGCGGCGATCAGATTCATCATCTTGATCTGTGTGCAGCCGCGATTCTTCAGCGACGTGATGGCAGCGATGGCAGAGCCCCCGGTAGCCAGCATCGGATCGATGACAATCAGCTCGCGCTCCTGCACATCCGTCGGAAGCTTGATGTAATATTCCACCGGCTGCAGCGTTTCCGGATCACGGAACAGGCCGACATGGCCCACCTTGGCCGCAGGGAGCAGCTTGAGTACGCCTTCGGTCATTCCAAGACCTGCACGCAGAATCGGAATCAGTCCCAGCATCCGGCCGGAGATAACCTTGCTCTCCGTCTCGGCAACCGGTGTCCGCACAGTGATCGTTTCCAGCGGGATATCCCGTGTAATTTCATAGGCCATAAGCATGGCAACCTCATCGACATGCTCTCTGAACTCTTTTGTGTTCGTCCGTTCATCGCGGATAAATGTCAGTTTGTGCTGAATTAAAGGATGATCGCAAATCACCAATTTTCCCATTCTTGTCCCTCCGGTAATTGTAAGTCTTGCCGCCGGAAAGCGCTTTTGTCTTTGCCTGCGGCTAAATCCTGTCTATTATATCATCACCTGTGGCGCTTTTCACCTTGCAAGGAAAGGAGCCTGCAGGCCCGCTGCGAAGCGGTAGCGCGTATATCCGGCAATAATATATTTTCAAGATTGGTTCTTTTTTCATTAAAAACAAAATTTAGTGTGCGGCAATTTGCGTCTTTTATACAATTCACATTTCTTTCACTACTTTTGTTGAAAATTCCATGAACTTTCATGAATATTTCAGAGTATTAGCAGGCTCATTTTCAATGAAAATATGTGAACATTATGCAACAAAGAGCTCCTGCAGCTTTAATCTGCGACAACGCATATTGCAAGTTGCGGTGAGACTCAACGAACACTGCCTCCGTCAAAGTACAGAAGGCTACTATAAAAAAGAGCCTCCGCCGACAACCGGTACATCGGCTTGGGCGGAGGCTGATATTGCGCAATGATTCTAGTATTGCAGTCCCGGATAGATCGGATACTGCTCGGTCAGGGCAGCGACATCGCGGGCGGCTTCGCTCAGGGTACTGTCATCCTTCGGATTCTTCAGCACCTTGGCAATGACACGGCCGATGGTTACCATGGCCTGCTCGTCCATCCCGCGCGAAGTCACGGCAGGCGTACCGATCCGGATACCGCTGGTGACGAACGGGCTCGTCGGATCGAACGGAATTGCATTCTTGTTCACGGTAATGCCGATGGAATCCAGCACCTTCTCCGCATCCTTGCCCGTAATGTTCAGATTACGGGTATCAATCAGCATCAGATGGTTGTCTGTGCCGCCGGAAACAATATTTACACCTTCGCCGATCAGTGTTTCAGCCAATACCTTGGCATTCTTGACCACATTCTCAGCGTAGGTCTTGAACGACGGCTGAAGGGCTTCGCCGAAGGATACCGCCTTGGAGGCAATCACATGCATCAGCGGTCCGCCCTGCGAGCCGGGGAATACCGCCTTGTCAATCGCCGCCGCCCAAGGCTGGCGGCAGAGAATCATACCGCCGCGCGGACCGCGCAGCGTCTTGTGCGTAGTGGTGGTTACAAAATGGGCATGCGGTACCGGGCTTGGATGCACACCGGCAGCCACAAGTCCGGCAATATGGGCCATATCGACCATAAAGAGGGCACCCACATCATTCGCAATGGAAGCAAGAGCTTCAAAGTCAATGATGCGCGGATAAGCACTGGCACCGGCGACAATCAATTTAGGGCGATGCTTGAACGCCGCTTTACGAACTTCATCGTAATCAATGAGGAAGGTGTCTTCCTGTACACCGTAAGCCACGAAGTTATAGAGCAAGCCGGACGCATTGACAGGACTGCCATGCGTTAAATGTCCGCCATGCGCCAGGTTCATGCCGAGCACTGTATCCCCTGGATTAAGGGCGGCCAGATATACTGCCATGTTGGCCTGTGCCCCGGAATGCGGCTGCACGTTAACATGCTCGGCGCCGAACAACTGCTTGGCGCGGTCGCGGGCCAGGTTCTCAACGATATCCACATCTTCACAGCCGCCATAATAACGCTTGCCGGGATAGCCTTCGGCGTATTTATTCGTAAGGACGGAACCCATTGCTTCCATTACAGCGCTGCTGACGATATTCTCCGAAGCGATAAGCTCAATGTTGGCGCGCTGACGCTTCAGCTCCAGCCCCATTGCTTCCAGTACTTGCGGGTCACTCTTACGCAAATGTTCCATGTTTCTCAGTTCCTCCCTAGTGCTTTAGTTGTATGTGGTGTTGATGCATACCTGTCTTTCGCTGCCGTACCCGGCAGAGTATCGCCTAAATCTTCAATCGCATTGCGCCGTACCGCTGGTCTCCGGAGTACGGTATACCGCTCGTTCCCCGCCGATCAGCGGCGGTCTGCTCCAGGCGGCATTTACTCTGGCGCTGCCGATATAGCGCACGCTTGGCCGGAAAGGGACCGCCACCCGGCGCAGGTGCATGCCGATCAGCGTCTCGCCGATGTCGATACCGGCATGTGCCTCCACCGTTTCAGCCAGTACCGGATCGGCCATCGAGCGGTAAGCAGCCGCGGCCATTGAGCCCCCGGCTCCGGGAATCGGCACCGCCGACACTTCCCGCAGTCCCAGCGCCTGCAGCAGGCTCCGTTCCATGACCAGAGAACGGTTCAAATGCTCACAGCATTGGTACACCGGATGAAACCCGCGCTCCTTGGCCACCTGACGTACACCCTGCAGCAGCTGCTCCGCCACTTCCAGCGCACCGGCAGTTCCGATCCGGGCCCCCGCAACCTCACTGGTGCTGACACCGACGACGAGAACTGAGCCGGGTCCCAGCTTGCCGGCATCCGCCAGCTCGCGTATGGCAGCAGCCGTGGCCCCGGTTAGTCCAGACTCCGTACCCTGCGGAGCTTGGACAGCGTCCCGTTTGATCCCTTCCTCCATCACTTCCGCCTCCAAAAAACCGAATGACATAACTTTGTTCATTATAACTGAATTCTACTCATTTAAACAAAAAAGAGCAGTCCGCGGAATGACTTCGCGGATGTGCTCTTTCGCCCAGGCGACCGGCCGTTTATTCCGGTGCTCCATCGTGGTTTGTATCCACAGTTGTCGCCAGTCACACCGGAACCGGGTAATATTTATTTCATCTTAAAGGATAGTCCGGCAAAAATCAACCGTCATTACAGCCGCCGCAGCGACTCCAGCTTGTCGAGCAGGCTGTGGAGCGCCGTGCGGATTTCAGCTGCCGTCAGCTCGTAGTCTTCCCGCGACCCGCCGAACGGATCAGAAATATCAAAGCTCGGAATGCGCTGGCGGATTTCGATAATCCGCTGCATCGCGGCGGCATCCGGCTCTCCTCCCAAGGCGATGCTCAGCTCGGCATCGGCATACAGGCTGTCGAGTTCCCGCAGGTCCTCGTTCACCGTCTCCTCATTATGAACATATTCCTTGAGTGTATAGGTCTTCGTTACGGCTTCGGGAAAATACTGCAGCAAATGCCGTTTATGGCTGCCGGTCAGGGTCAGCACCAGGTCAGCCCAGGCTACAGCTTCGCCGCTAAGCTGGGAAGAAGTGATATGATCGTGTATGCCTTCATCCCGCAGAACACCTGCGGCATGCCGGGATATTGAAGTGCCGGAAATGGCGGAAACGCCTGCAGACCGCACTTCCAGCCCGATTCCGCGCTCCTTCGCCAGCTTCCGCAGGAGCCCTTCGGCCATCGGACTGCGGCAGGTGTTACCGGTGCAGACGAATAAAATATGCAGCATGCTTTCCACCTCCGTCTGAGATTTCAGGATATTATAAATTCTTGCAAAGCCCCGCCTTGCGGGGTTATTGATCATTGTATCAAAAGATGAACAGCAAGCCAAATGCCAGCAGGATGGCTCCGCCCAGCGCTTCGCTGTAATCCCCAAGCCCCCGGCTGACTCTTCTTCCAAGCAGCAGGCCGGTAACCGACATCAACCCGCCGCAGGCGCCAAACGCCAGAACAGTCAGAACGATGTTGCTTACGACCATGCCGAGAGACACACCGACGGAAAAAGAGTCCACGCTTACACTAAGCGAAATCAGCAGCATGCCCCAGATCGTCCGGTGGTCGAGCGGTGGCCCGCCTTTACTGTGATCGGCACGGAACGAGTTGTAGATCATATGGCCGCCCAAGAGTACCAATAGTCCGCCGGCGGCAAAGGCCGTGACCCGGCCCAGCAGATGGCCGACATAGCTGCCGGTAACGAGCCCGAGCAGCGGCATGACCACATGGAATACGGCGATGAACAGGCCAAGCTGCAGTACATGGAGCAGCCGGATGCCCTTCATCCCGATGCCGACGCCAAGTGAAAAGGCGTCCATTCCCAGCGCAACCGCCATGATGGCTATGGTAATCAGCTGGCCCCAGCCCGCAAATACTCCCGTAATGTCCATGTCTGTGCCCATCCCCCTAAAGTACAAATATCTTGTACAACCACGATATGCGGACAAGGGGGTAAACATGACAGCGGGCACGGTAACGCAGTATTCGGTGCGGCACGGCTGAAGGGCGGCGCGTGGTTAGCCGCCCGCCGGGGACGCCGTTCTCAGCCGGCGTCGATAACGTTTCCACCGGCTGCCTTCATCAGCCGGTTCATGATGGCGGCGCCGAGGCCCGTCTCCGGGCAGGCCTCGGCCAGAATGTAGGTCGCTCCCGCTTCATCGAAGCGCCGCAAGGCGGCATACAGGGAGCGCGCCCCTTCCTCGGGCGAGGCCAGCCGCCCGAGGGAAACGACGCAGGCGGCCGGCTCGGCGGGATACAGGGCCCTGTGCTCCTCGAAGAGGAGCAGCCCTGTCGTCTCGCCGCGCCGCTTCGCCGCCTGCAGCAGCCCCGCGGCCGTGTCCGCCACCTGCCGGGCGGACCCGCCGCGTACTACGCCAAGCGCGCCGCGCGGGGCGTAGTGCGTGTACTTCATGCCCGGCGCGCGCGGCGCCGGGCCGCTGTCCCCGGCCGCAGCCCCTGCGGCCGGCGGCAGCGCGGACTTGCCTGCGGCAAAGTCCGCCAGCGCAGCGGGCGCGGCGTCGACCGCGCCCGGCCCCGCCACCGCCGCGAGCTGCTCGGCGGTGATGCCGCCCGGCCGGAGCACGGCGACCGTGCCGCCCGGCTGCACCTGCACGACGGTCGACTCCAGGCCGACTCCGGCCGCGCCGCCGTCAAGCACCCCGCCGATGTACCCGGCGAGGTCCTCCAGCACATGGGCGGCCAGCGTCGGACTGGGCCGCCCGGACCGGTTGGCGCTGGGCGCAGCCACCGGGCAGTCCGCCTCGCGCAGCAGCGCCAGCGCGAGCGGGTGGGCCGGCATCCGCACGCCAACCGTGTCGAGCCCCGCCGTCACCAGCGGCGACAGCACGCCGGGGCGTACCGGCAGCACCAGCGTCAGCGGCCCCGGCCAAAAGGCCTCCATCAGCGCTTCCGCCACCGGGTGCACCTCGCTGACCAGCTCCTCCAGCCGTTCCCGCCGGGCGATATGGACAATCAGCGGGTTGTCCGACGGGCGGCCCTTCGCAGCAAACACTGCCTCCACGGCAGCGGTATTACGCGCATCCGCGCCGAGCCCATAGACGGTCTCGGTCGGAAAAGCCACCGTACCGCCCCCGCGCAGCATCCGGGCAGCCGCGGCGAGCGCTTCCTTGTCCGCTGCATTCAGCGCCAAAGCCTCTGCACCGCTACCCGCAATGCCTTCATTCTCCACTGCCCAGTATACCGTAGCTGCCTCGCCGCCCAAATGGCGCTGAACCGCAAAAGACGGCTGTTGTTGATCTCCCATGTCCCATCCCTGACTTTCCGCTAGTTTTCAATCCTATAATGATCCCGCTCAATGGGGCAATGGTTATGCAGATTCCGGTCCTCACAAAGGCCGGCCCCTTCAGAACAGCTTAAAACGGCTCCACCCCGTGGAGCCGCAGCTGTTTCACTATCTGTTACAGACGGCAAGCATGCAGCTTCACTGTCTCTGTTATCCATTCGGGCAGCTATAATAGTACCACATCCCTGCTCAAAACAGTAGACCGCCGGACGCCCCGCCCGTTGCTGCGCTGCCTTTTGCCGGCGAGAACCTGCTAGACCAGCCTGCGGCCCTTCTGCGCCTTTAGGACCATAATCCGCTGATCCAGCTCCAGAGATCTTGCAGCAGATCCCAGAGGAAGAACCGTACCTTCGGCGCTTCGGTATCTTCCTCAGCCGCATCGGCAGCGCCCGCCGGGTTCTGCACCGCATTAACCGTCTGGCCGCCATCCTCCGATCCGGCAGCAGATACCGTCTGCGCCCCCTGCGCCGGCGCCGCAGCAGCGGCCGCATCACCCGAGCCTGCGTCAATAAAGCACAGCGGCGGGAACAGCACGCACCACCAGTTCTGCCCCTTGCCCGCACCGAGCGTCACCCGTACCGCCTCATAATCACCAGCGGGATAAACCGTGCCGCCGTACAGCTTGGTCGGAAAGGGTACCACACCCAGCTCGACTTTATAGGAATAATTGATGCCGCGCTGCTCCAGCTCCGCCCCGACCAGTGCGTTCAGCTCCGGCAGGTGGCTGCGGATCAGGGTCCGTGCCTGCTCCAGACTCTGCGGGTTGTGAAGCCCCGACACCCACTCATTCATCTGTGCCACCACCGCATCGCGGATCTGCCGTTTGACCAGTTGGTCGGCCGTCCCGTCCGAATTGGCCAGAATGCGCAGGCGAATGGATTCCTCCGGAATGCCTGTCCCCGCTACTGCCGCATCGCTCTTTTGCCCTTCCCACATCATCAGAATCATCATCATGACCGATATTATAATGGCTGTATGCTTAACTGTTCCCCGCAAAGAATCCTGAAATCCCGAACTGCGAAATTCCATCACCGGCTTCCCCTCTCCTCTGAAACTATGATAGTCCCAGTATGTCCGGCAAAGAGCGGGTGCAAACCTCTTAATCTATTATTTTTACAAAAACATAGAAAACACCGCCACGGAATATCCGGGCGGTGTTCAGCTCATTCAGGGTGACGCTTACAGGAGCACGGCGCGGAGCGCTTATTCCTGGAGCTCCAGCGCAGTCTTGACTTTTACCCAATCATGCTCCACCTGCTCTTCCAGGTCGTAAGGATGGTACATTTCATTCTCGATCATATAAGTAGGATCATGTCCTCTCTGTTCTCTTTACCCGCGGGCTGATCTGCTGCCAGTAAAGATCGCTGGCAGCGCCGGAAGCACCGGCAATTCCTCCTCTACCTCCTGCCCGTACAGCAGCACGCTCATGGCAATACCCATACTGGCCATGTTAATAATGAGCGAGGTGCCGCCAAAGCTGATGAACGGCAGGGTAATCCCTGTAAGCGGCATAAGCCCGATGTAGGCGCCGATGTTCTCCAGAATCTGATACAGCAACATGGCAGTAATGCCGATGATCAGAAACGGACCGGCACGGTCCCGGCTGGCGAGGGCAATCAGCACCAGACGATGGATCAGAATGAAGAACAGCAGCAGCAGCACCGCCGCGCCGAGAAAACCGAACTCTTCGGCAATCGCCACAAAAATGGAGTCTGAATACATATAAGGCACGCGGTTGGACTGTACCGTGCTGCCTTCAAGATACCCTTCCCCGCTCATCCCCCCGGAGGCAATGGCCATCTTGGCATTGCGGACCTGGTAGCTGTCGTCGGAGCTGGCCTGCTCCGGCACGAGCCAGGTGTCGAAACGGGCGATGAAATGGTCGCGGCCCAGCGTATTTTTGATAAAACTGACCGTGGCATCATGATAGTTAATATAACTGAGGATAAAAGCCAGCACCAGCCCGCCGACAAGCAGAAATCCGATCAGCGCATGGCTGAACCGGATCTTGCCTACCCAGAGCAGACCCACCAGTATGACCAGATAGCTGAGCGCGTTACCGAGATCATTCTGCAGAATCACGATGGCGAACGGCAGTAAGGCGGCCAGCCCGATGGGCACACAATCCCGCCAGAAGCGCAGGCTCTCCCTGTCCTTCTTTACCAGTATCCACGCCAGAAACAGAATCAGCAGCAGCTTGAACAGCTCCGCCGGTTGAAAGGTTAAGCCTGCAATTTCAATCCAGCCCTTGGCTCCATTCTTCGTCTTGCCGAACAAGCTTACGAAGACCAGAATCATCAGGCCCAGCAGATAGAAATAGGGAGCATATCTCACCAGGAGACGGTAGTCAAACAGGGCCAGCACGAAAAATACGGCGAAGCCCAGCCCGTAGAAAACGAGCATATCCAGATGCATACCATCCTGCTTGCGGCCGTGCGTAACACTGTATAAGGCCAGGATGCTGACGCACATCAGCAGAAGCAGGACAATCACCAGAACACCGTCGATCTTGCGGATCTTTTGCAGCATGGCAGAACTCCTTGTTTGGACGTTTGCAGCAGCACACTGTACCGCGAGCATACCCCCATTATATCGCACCGGGCCGGATGCATACAGTTTTTACCTGGATATCTTTAGGGGGGGGGATGGGAATTATATCTGTTCTGCCAAATAAAAAGCGGACCCTCCCATCCGGGACAATCCGCAGTCTTGTCTATCATCCTTGCTTGGCCGCCGCCGGATAAGGCGCCGGGTTCGGCAGGTCTTCTTCCACATCCTGTCCGTGCAGCCTTACGCTCATCACGAGACCGATGCTGGCCATGTTGATCATCAGTGAGGTGCCCCCATAGCTGATAAAGGGCAATGTAATCCCGGTCAGCGGCATCAGGCCGATGAAGGCACCGATGTTCTCGAAGATCTGGTACAGCATCATAGCGACGATCCCGATAATCAGGAACGGGCCGCCCTTGTCTTTGCACTCCAGCGCAATCAAGATCATCCGGTGAATTAATATAAAGTACAGCAGCAGCAGCAAGGCCGAGCCGACAAAGCCGAACTCCTCGGCAATTGCCACAAAGATGGAGTCCGAGTACGTATACGGCACACGATCCGTTTGTACGGAGCTGCCCTGCATGTAACCTTCTCCGCTCATGCCGCCGGAGGCAATCGCGAGCTTGGCATTCTTCGTATGGTAACTGGCCTTGGCCGTCGCCTTCTCGGGAACAAGCCACGGGTCAAAGCGCTCCACCCAGTGGGAACGCCCGATGTCGGTCAGGAAATCCTTGATCTCGTCGTGATAATGAATATAGCTCATGATCCCCGCAGTGGCAACGGCGGCGATGCTAACCAGACCGATCAGCGCATGCGAGAATTTAATGTTGCCGATCCACAGCAGGCCGAGCAGAATGACGATATATGCGAGCGCATTACCCAGGTCATTCTGACTGAGCACAATAATGAATGGTAGCAATGTAAGGAGGCCGAGCGGAACAATGTCATGCCAGAACTCCAGCTTGTTCTTCCGTTTCTTCACCAATACTCCGGCCAGAAACAGAATCAGAATCAGCTTGAACAGCTCCGCAGGCTGCAGGCTGAAGCCCCCGAACTTGATCCAGCCCTGGGCGCCATTCTGGCTGGCCCCGACGAAGCTGACCAGCACCAATATCGCAATCCCCGCAATGTATATATATAAGGCATACTTGACCAGCAGCCGGTAATCCAGAAACGTCAGTCCAATGAAGGCAATGATGCCCAGGACGTAATAATTGATCATCCGCAGGTGAAAGCCGTCAAGGTCTGCCCTGCCGTGGGTCACGCTGTAGATGGCCATTATACTGACCGCCATCAGCAGCACCAGCATCGTAACGATAACGCCGTCGATCTTCTTAATCTTCTGAAGCATATTCTGTCTCCTTACTCCGTCCTGGATCTTCGCAGGTTGCTTCTTGCGGAAGACCCGTCCCCTTCATTGTAAAGGATGAATCCGCAAAACACCAATTCCGCGCAGGGCAAGGTAATAATTACCTTTTGCAGTTCTGCTGTGGTTCTGTTGTGGCTATGCTGCGCTCGGGCCGTGAAAGCCAGCCGCGTACCGCAGCTACGTTTCGCAGACAAGTAGGTTGACCAAGCCAAAATCTATGGACGGCATGCGCCGCCATCCCCAGCTCTTACTAGCAAGCTATGGTCTATAGCTGCAGTTTGGCGCCGTCAAGGTACTAGTACCTTGACCAAAACATATTTCAAGGTATTAATGCTTTAATTCCCCTTTAGCTTGCTCGGTCATAAAGTGTCATTGCACCGATTTCTGAGCCTGGTTTCGTTTCACTTCCCACGCAGTCACTTCTTGCTGGCCGTTCTAAGCATCCGATTCGGCGATGCCAACACTAACGTACAGGTTTTCCACTAACCCTGCAAAAGAGCACCATGAGAACTTTAAGGTAGAGTCCTGCTTTTCGATCGGTGAGCTTGGTTTGTGGATTATGGTCGATTATTCGCCTACGTTTGCTCTGTTTACCTTCACGGTAGCCCATTATGGTCGGTTTTTCGCCTACAAATAGGAATGAACAGCCGGACTGTGCTGTTGGTCGGCCTGTTCAGGGGAAAGGGATGTAGGTGTATATCATCCTTAAATTCGGCTTGGTCAAGGAACTGGCTTTATAGCTCCGGGCGAGCTCCAACGCCAGAAAGCCTTCACTTTCCTGTTACCCGGACTGCTCAGACCTCATTCGCCCAACAATCCCGGTTTCGCCGTGCTAACGCCGCGATCAAGACAGACGGCGGGCGTTACAGCCCTTCCCGCCGCCGGATGCCCAGCACATGGCGGGCAATGCCGGCAAGATCGTCGACTGTGACGATCTCATCCCAATGGCCGGCCGCGTCCAGGAGCGCGGCCACCTCGCCGGCCTGGCCCTGGCCGAGCTCGAAGCCCACGAGCCGCGGCGGCGCGGGCAGCAGCCGCAGCTGCTCCAGCATGCGGCGGTACGGGTCCAGCCCGTCCGCACCGCCGTCCAGCGCCGTGCGCGGCTCATGGTCGCGCACCTCGCGCTGCAGACCGGCGATGTCACCGCCGGGAATGTACGGCGGGTTGGAGACGAGGATATCCGTCTCCAGCCCCGTGAACGGCTCGAGCAGATCGCCGAGCCGGAAATCCACGGCTGCGCCGTGCCGGGCCGCGTTGCGCCCGGCGACATGCAGGGCGCCGGGCGAGATGTCGCCCGCGCACACGCGCCACGCCGGCGACTCAAGCGCCAGCGTGACGCCGATGGCCCCGCTGCCGGCGCCGATATCGACGGCAGTCAGCGCCCGGCCGCCGGCCGCGCGGCCGGACGGCCACAGTTCAGCGCCGTACTTCAGCACGGCCTCGACCAGCAGCTCCGTCTCGGGACGGGGGATCAGCACCTCCGGCGTCACCTCGAACACCCGGCCGTAGAATTCCTGCTCCCCGGTGATATATTGCACCGGTTCACCCGAAGCGCGCCGGGTCACCATCGTTTCCCATGCCTCCTTAAGCCCGGCAGGGAAAGGGTCGGCCAGCGCCATATAATAAGCCGCACCCGTCAGACCGAGCACATGCTCCAGCAGCAGCTGCGCACTGCGCTGCGGCTCATGGCAGCCGCTGCGGTCCAAAAAAGAAGAAGCCTCCGCAAAGGCTTCCCGGATGCTTCGCACTACTCGCATAACATAAGCGTCGTGGTTCAAAGCATTATTCTCCTTTTTCCATCAAGTCGGCCTGCTCGGCAATCGACAGCGCGGAAATAATCTCGGTAATATCCCCGTTCATCACCTGCTCCAGGCGGTGCAGCGTGAGTCCGATCCGGTGATCGGTAACCCGGCTTTGCGGGAAATTGTAGGTACGGATCCGCTCGCTGCGGTCGCCTGTACCGACTTTGCTCTTCCGCTCGCCGGCATACTTCGCTTCTTCCTCCTGGCGCATCATATCGGAAATCCGCGCGCGCAGCACCTGCAGCGCCTTCTCCTTGTTGGAGTTCTGGGATTTGCCGTCCTGACACGTAGCCACGATGCCGGTCGGAATGTGGGTTACACGCACGGCAGACTTCGTCGTGTTGACCGATTGTCCGCCCGCGCCGCTGGAGCAGAACGTATCGACACGGATATCCTTGTCGAGAATTTCAATGTCGATCTCTTCCGCTTCCGGCATTACCGCCACCGTCGAGGTGGAGGTGTGAATCCGGCCCCCGGACTCCGTTGTCGGTATGCGCTGCACGCGGTGTGCGCCGCTCTCGTATTTCATCTTGCTGTAGGCGCCGCGGCCGTTGATCAGGAAGATGACTTCCTTAAATCCGCCAAGGTCGTTCGTATTGACATCCATCAGCTCGACTCTCCAGCCCTGGCTGTCGGCATAACGCGTATACATCCGGTAGAGATCGGAAGCGAACAACGCCGCTTCATCCCCGCCGGCTGCGCCGCGGATTTCCACAATGACATTCTTGTCGTCATTCGGGTCCTTCGGCAGCAGCAGAATACGGATCTTCTCCTCCAGCTCTGTCTGGCGGGCGGACAGGTCTTCGATCTCCATCTTGACCATTTCCTTCATCTCGTCGTCGAGCTTCTCGGCCTGCATCGCCTTGGCGGCATCCAGTTCTTCCATGACGTTCTTATATTCGGTATAAGCCTCGTAAGCAGGCTGCAAATCAGATTGTTCTTTGGAATAATCCCTCAGTTTCTTACTGTCGCTTGCAACATCCGGGTCACAAAGCAGTTCACTGAGTTTCTCATAGCGGTCCGCCAGTGATTGCAATCGGTCCAACAAGGGAATTCACCTCTCCTAAATCAAAATCAACAGTCGTTATAGATATACGACAATATATTATATCACCGTTCACTGTGGTTGGCTACAGGGCTAACACACAAAATGTAAGCGGCAAAGGCCTGCCGGCAAGGGTTATGGTTAGTATGCAGACGCGGAAACAGACTTATGCGGAGATGCCGCACCCATCACCTGTCTTTCCGCCGTCTCCGCACGGTTGAAGCTTGCCGGAAAGTTATCAGGCCCCTCGTATCTTGCAGAACAGAAACTCTGCATCTTTAGGCAAAAGAGGCCACCCGGAGCTTCCGCCTCCGGATGGCCTCTCTCCCTTCCGCTTTAGACGTTGAAGCGGAAGTGCATAACGTCGCCGTCCTGCACCACATATTCCTTGCCTTCCAGCCGCAGCTGGCCGCGTTCCTTGGCACCGTTCATGGAACCGGCGGCTAACAGGTCTTCATAGGCTACCACTTCGGCGCGGATAAATCCGCGCTCGAAGTCGGTGTGTATTACGCCCGCTGCGCCAGGAGCTTTGGTGCCGCGGCGGATGGTCCAGGCGCGGACCTCCTGCACACCGGCTGTGAAGTACGTATACAGGCCGAGCAGCTTGTAAGCCGCTTTGATCAGCCGGTTGAGGCCGGATTCCGCAAGGCCGAGCTCTTCCAGGAACATCGCCTTGTCTTCGCCTTCCAGCTCGGCGATCTCTGCTTCCACCTTCGCGCTGATCGGCACAACCTCCGCGTTCTCGGCGGCGGCGAAATCGCGCACCTGCTGTACGTACGGGTTATTGTCGGCAGTGGACACCTCGTCTTCGCCGACATTGGCCGCATACAGCACCGGCTTCAGCGTCAGCAGATGCAGATCACGGACCAGCAGCCGCTCATCATCGGACAGCTCCACGCTGCGCGCCGGCATGTCGTTGTAAAGGGCTTCCTTCATGCGCTCCAGCAGCTCCACTTCGGAAACCGCCTTCTTGTCGCCGCCCTTGGTGTTCTTGCGGGCCCGGTCCAGACGCTTCTCCACGCTCTCCAGGTCAGCAAGAATCAGCTCCAGATTGATGGTCTGGATGTCGCTTACCGGATTCACTTTACCGTCGACATGAGTAACGTTCTCATCCACAAAGCAGCGCACCACATGTACAATGGCATCCACTTCACGAATGTGGGCCAGGAATTTGTTGCCCAGACCTTCACCCTTGCTCGCGCCGCGCACCAGTCCGGCAATGTCAACGAATTCAAAGGCGGTCGGAACCGTCTTGTTCGGCTGCACCAGCTCGGTCAGCTTGTCGAGACGCTCATCGGGCACTTCCACAACACCGACATTCGGGTCGATGGTGCAGAAGGGATAGTTGGCGGACTCGGCGCCCGCTTGTGTGATCGCGTTAAACAATGTGGATTTTCCGACGTTGGGAAGTCCAACGATACCTGCTTTCAAAGCCATTTATATGACAACTCCTATTTCTGTGGGGGTATGGTTATTCCTGTCACTACAACAAAAGCCAATCTAAATCATTATATATTAGAACAAAACTGCCAGCAACAGCGGATATCCCCCAGGTGTGTCCAATAAACGGCGGTCACCGCTTGGCTGCGGCCAGCTCCAGCGCCTTCTGAATCGCAGGATCCAGGTGCCAGTCCTTATTTCGTTCAGCATCCACCGTCACGTCGGGGACGGTCTTGAACTCCTCATTGCAGGTGCCGTCCTTGGTGAGGCCAAGCACCCAGCTGAAATTGAGCACATACCCGCTGTTTGGCAAAGCGGCGAATATCGGCGTGATTCCGATGCCGTCTCCACCGGTTTTTTCGCCGATCAGGGTAGCAAACCCGGTGTTTTTGGCATAGCTGGCAAAGCTTTCGGAGGAGGAATACACACCTTCGTCCACAATAAGATATATGTCCCCCTTAAACCCGACGGGCGCCGGCGGGATGTTGTAGGAAGAAACGAAATAGGAAGTGAACGCCTGAGTCGTTTCCGGCGGATGATTAGGCAGACTGTCCAGGTCAAGCCGGCTGATCGGCTGTGTCTCATAGCCCATGCTCTTCAGGAACGGTTGCTGATACTCATCGCCTGTGAACAATAAATATTTGCGGTCGGGCAGCGGCTGGTCGATCAACTGCTCCACCATATTCATCCAGTACATCTGGCTGCCTCCGCCGTTGCCGCGGATATCGATAATCAGAGTGCGGTAATCCTTAATCTCCTGCAAAAAGTCGCGAATCATCGGTCCATCATAATCGATCTGCTCCTTTGCAAAACTGCGGATCCAAACGTAGGCCGACTGCCCCTGCTCCAATATCCTTTTCATCACATTGGCCTTGTTAACCGGAATAGCCTGGATTGTGCCATCCTTGCCGCCTGTCTCAGCACCCGGTCCGGCAGCATGATCGCTGACTCCGTAACGGCGTTCTACCTGCGGCTGCTGCAGAATGTCATTCCACGGCTGCAGTGTAGGCTCATTACGGTAGCTTTCGCGCATATATGCATACATATCCGGATTCAGTAAATACGTATGCAGGTTATGAAGCTCACCCAGGATTTGATTGAAGCTCTCGAAGAACTGCGCATCATCTCCGGTTGCCGCCAATGTGTCCCGGTACGCCTCCTTATTGGCCAGCCAATCTACCCCGTAGACCCGTTTGTTGACTTCAAAAAACGGAAAATTCTGCTGAAGCACCGTATAGATATAATCAAAATCCTCCAGCTTCTGCTCCACAGTCAGGGTAGTGACGGATGAAGGCATTTCAGAAGGCTGTGCCGCTGCTGGTGAGGCTGGTTCCGCTGTGGGAGCCGCATTTATGGACAACACAGGGCTATCTTCATCCGCTGGTACCGGATTCCCAGCACCCGGCTGCTCTCCCGTACATCCCGCCAGCGGCAGCAGCAAGAGAACCGCCGCCGACAGCGCCATCATCGTTCGTTTCATCCCAGACCTCCAAAGTTCGGTTTAGGATTATCCTATTGTTCCGCTCTTTATATTTCAAAGAAATATATCACTCCGGGGTCAGCCGGGCCAGCGGGGGACATCCGCAGAACAAAAAAGGACCTCTTGCGAGGTCCGGCATTACTGTAGAGCGGCGTGGAACCAAGGCGAATTCATTCCGGGCGGCCAACGCCGGGTATTTCCTTCCGCATTAGCGCCGCACCAGGCGATGCGTGGCACGCAGCGCAGCCAGATCTCCGGCGCCGATCCCGAACATCGCCGTGCGCAGCTCGAACTCCGCCTGCGCCAGCGCCCGGTCGAGCGCCTCCTCCGACTGCACGGCCGGGCCGAGCAGATTCCGCCCGAAGCCGGCCAGATCAGCGCCGAGCGCCAGCGCCTTGGCGGCGTCGACGCCGCTGTGCAGGCCGCCGCTGCCGATCAGTGCGCCGTGCGGCGCGGCCGCCCGGACCTCCGCGATGCACTCTGAGGTAGGGATGCCCCAATCGGCGAAGGCCTCCGCCGCCGCCCGTTTGACCGGGTCGTGGTTGCGGAATTTCTCGACCTGGCTCCAGGAGGTGCCGCCCGCCCCGGCCACATCAATAAAGGCAGCGCCGGCATTGTACAGGCGAAGGGCCGTTTCGCCGTCGATGCCCCAGCCGACCTCCTTCACGCCAACCGGCACCTCAAGCACCCGGCAGAGCTGCCCGATCCGTTCCAGCAAATCCTTGAAGCCCGTATTTCCCTCCGGCTGAAAGATTTCCTGCAATCCGTTCAGGTGCAGCACCAGCCAGTCCGCGCCGGCGATCTCCACCGCCCGGCGGCATTCATCAACGCCGAAGCCATAGGAGAGCTGCACCGCACCGATATTCGCAATGACAGGAACACTGCCCGCCCGTTCCCGTACCCGGAATGTGCCGGCAAGCTCCGGACGTTCTACTGCCGCCCGCACAGAGCCGACACCCAGCGCCCAGCCCCGCCGGCCGGCTGCTTCCGCCAGCCGCTCATTGATCGCGCCGGTGGCCTTGCTGCCTCCCGTCATCGAGCTGATCAGCAGCGGCGTGCGCAGCTTGCGCCCGAGAAACTCCGCTTCCAGCGAGATTGCACCGAAGTCCAGCTCCGGCAGCGCGTTATGCCGGAAGCGGTAATGCTCAAAGCCCGCGGTGACCCCGCTCCCGCCGACTTCCTCATTCAGGCAAAGGCGCACATGCTCGATTTTGCGTTCGCCCGTGGCCGAAGAGGGCAGCAGCCCCCCTCCCTCCACAGGTTCTCTGGACGGTGCAGAAGCCGGGCCGCGTCCCTCTTCTGTCTCCTGCGGCAGATCTTCCTGCGGCAATTTGCACATGCGGTCTTCCTCCGTTCTCCGCTCTGTATCAGGCATCCGCCGGGTTGGCGGCGGACGGGCCGTACAGCAGGATAAGTACGTATCATTATAGCACAACCGGAAAGCCGATTTCCCGGGGCCTTCCGGTTACCGGTACACCCGGCCGGCAATCCAAATGACCGATTGGTCATTTCAGTGCATGCTAAGCCCGTTTCTCGGATGGCGGGTCCTGCTCTTCAACCGCTATCTCTTAGTGGACGGCAGCGTCCGGCTGCAGCTCACGGTACCGCGCCACTGTTCTCCGGAGCATCTGCAGCTTGGCACGTTCACTGACGTACACCCGGCGCCGGAAGACATCGTATCCGGCAGCGGCGGCGGCATCGATAATCGCTGCGTAGAAATGCGCAGCCAGTTCTACAGCCAGCCGGCTGTCCCGCGGATAACTGTCCAGATTCGCCATTCCCTTCTTGAACCATTCCCTTGCCTGCTCCGCCAGGTCCTCAATGACGCCGATGAACCCGTTGTTCACCTCATGCTGCTCCAGTTCACCTTGGCTATATCCATGCTTGTGCAGCAGCTCCAGCGGCAGATATCTTCTTCCCCGCGCCAGATCCTCGCCGACGTCGCGGATGATGTTGACCAGCTGCATCCCGATGCCCAAGGCAATTCCCGCAGACTGTGCTTCGCTGTCCGTGTCTTCCCGCAGTACGGGCAGCAGCATCTCGCCGACGGTTCCCGCCACCAGATAGCAGTAGTTCTCGAGCTGGTCCATCGTTTCATAATGGGTGAAGGTCAAATCCGAGAGCTGGCCCTCCATCTGCAGCAGAAACGGCTGCCGCTCCAGATGCGGGAAGCTGCCGAACAGCCAGCGCAGCGCCGGCCAGATGAAATGCCCGTCCGCCGTATCCAGATCACTGAACAGCTGACGCAGTTCATAGATGCTGTAAGGCGAATGCTGCGGCTCATCCACGCTGTCGTCGATGATCCGGCAGAAAGCATAAATTACATGCACCGCCTCACGGCGCGGGCTCGGCAGAACACTGAACGCCCGGTAAAACGATGAGGAGGCCTTCTTCATTAACTCCTCGCATTGCCTTAAGCTCTGCTTATCCATTGTCAGTCATCTCCTTCATCATCTCTTGAACCGCCAGCTTGGCGCCCTGCATCACAATCGGCACACCTCCGCCGGGATGAATGGAAGCACCTGCGGCGTACAGGCCGCGCAAGGGGTAGGGCTTCGGCTGAGGACGGAACACACCCGATTGGCTCAGCACCGGTGCCAGGCCGAAGCTGCCGCCGCCGAACAGCCCGCTCCGCTGGGCGTCGGCCGGTGTGCGGAGCTTGCGCCAGCGCAGGCTTGCGCGCAGGCCGGGGAAGCCCCGCTGCTCGGCATCTGCCAGTACTTTATCCGCCAGCCGCTCCGCAAGGCTGTGCCAATTCAGAGCGGGCTCAGCCGGAACGGGAACCAGGAAATACAGCACGCTCTCCCCGGGAGGCGCCGCCTCTTCATCTAGAGCTACCGGATTAAATACATAGTAAGACGGGTCAGACGATATCTGCTTCTGTTCGAACAGTTCACGCAGATTCATGTTCAGGCTGTCCGGCAGGAAAAATTGATGCACCGTGGAATCCTTCCAGCGCTTGGCCGCACCCGCGTAGATCAGCAGGCAGCCCGATGAGGGCTGGAACTTGCCCCGGCGGATGCGCCCTTGGGGCTTGCCTCCGGAGAGCTCAGACTTGCTGCCGGAGAGCTCAGGCTTGCCGCCGCCCCTGAACAAAGCTTGCGGCAGCAGCCCTTCCAGATGCGGAAAATCCCCGTTATAGAGAACCGCGTCGTACCGCCGTTCCATGCCGCCCGTCACCAGGCCGCGGCAGCTGCCGTCTTCTACGATCAGCGACTGCACCTCTGTTCCGGTGATGATGCGGGCGCCCCGCTCCAGCAGCTCCCGGGAGATGATCTCCGGCAGCCGCCCGTAGCCGCCCTTCAGCATCCAGATGCCGAAGGCGTTCTCGGCATAGGGCAGCATCGTATAGATGCCCGGTGTACGGAAGGGGGCTCCGCCGATATACAGACTCTGCAGCGAGAAGGCGTCGATCAACTCTTCGCTGCGGAAATACTGCCCAACCGCCGAGCGCAGTCTCTTGTAGGCACGCAGCCGGGCCAGCAGCACCAGATTGGCCGGAGTGAAGAACTCGCCGCGCCGCTGGTAGCCCCGCTCCAGGAAAGCGGAGCGACCCAGCGGATACAGCCGGGACATATCCTCCATGAACCGCAGGAACGCCCCGCCTTCTCCGGGATAATGCCGCTCGATTTCAGCGGCCTGCTCAGACAATCCGCCGAGCTTGCTCAGCGTCCGGCCGCTGCGGAAGTGCATCCGGCAGAGCGGGTCGCAGCGCAGCAGCTCCAGACGCTCCGGCGGCAGACCGCCTTCCGCAAGAATCCCGGTCAGCATCTCCGGCAGCAGCACAATCGTCGGGCCCTGGTCAATCCGGTATGCCCCTTCCTCTTCAAACGCGACACGCCCGCCGACCTTGGCCTCCCGCTCATAGAGCGTCACCTGGACGCCGTGCTTGCTGAGCAGCAGCGCTGCCGTAAGGCCGCCGATTCCTCCGCCGACAATGGCTACCTGCTTCACAGGGGCACCCCCGCCCTTGCGGACTGGGGAACCACGGCTCTGCCCCGCCGCGCCAGATCATGCTTCTGCAGCAGGCGCGCGCTGATCTTGGCCGATTCGAAGATGGTCGGCAGCCCGCTGCCCGGATGCGTCCCTCCGCCGACCAGCCAGATGCCCTCTACCTCGGAGAAGGTATTATGCGGACGAAGATACATCATCTGCCCCAGATTGTGGGCCAGATTGAAGGTGGCCCCGTTGTACACGTTCAGTCCGTTCTGCCAGTCGAGCGGCGAGAAGAACAGCCGTTCTTCCACCCGCTGCGCGATGCCTGACAGCTGCGGTATCTGCTGCAGCCGCTCCAGCATCGCCTCCTGAACGCTTTGCCCCTCGCGTTCCCAATTAATGTCCGCCTGCAGATTCGGGACAGGCATCAGCACATACAGCGACGACTTGCCGGGAGGCGCCAGCGTCGGGTCGATGACCGACGGATTGTGCACATAGATAGAAGGGTCCGGGGACAGCCGTCCCAGCCGTGTAATGTCCTCCACATTGCTCTTGTAATCGCCGGAGAAGTGCACCGAGTGATGGGCAAGATCCACGGGGCCGTCCACACCGAGATACAGCATCGCCGTCGAGCAGGAGTACCGTTTCCGCTTCAGCTTCTCGGGGGTATAGCGCTTCAGCACTCCCGGCTCGAACAACTGGGTCATCGCGGAACCGAAATCCGCGCCGATAACTACATAATCCGCCTCGGCCGTCTCGCCATTCTCCAGCAGCACACCGGCTGCCCGGCCATCTCTGACAAGCACTCGCTTCACACCGCAGGAGGTATGGACTGTACCGCCGTGCTCCGCAATCACCTCGCCCATGGCAGATAACACGCGGTTGATCCCGCCTATAGGATGGTAGAGCCCGTAACGGTGCTCCAGGAAGGAGAGGATCGTGAACGTGCCGGGGCATTCCCACGGCGACATCCCCAGATATTTGGCCTGAAACGTAAACGCGAAGCGCAGCCGTTCATCATCGAAATATTTAGCCAGCCGGTTGTACACCGTATCGGTTGCATGCAGCTTGGGCAAAGCGCGCAGCACATCCTTCTTGGCATAGTCACCCAGCCGTTCAAAAGGACGCTGCAGCAGCGGCATCACTCTGGCGAACTTCTCCTCTTCCTCCTTCATGAAACGGCGGTATCCCCCGGCATTGCCGGGAAAGAGCTGCTCAATGGCTTCGGCAGTCGCCTCCTGGTCGGTGGAAGGCGAGAAGATGGTGTCGCCAAAATGCAGCGAATACAGCGGGTCCAGCTTGTTCAGGGAAACATAGTCATGCAGCGAACGTCCGGCAGCTTCGAACAGCTCCTCCAGCAGATGAGTCATCATCAAAAAAGTCGCTCCGCGGTCAAAGCGGTAGTCACCCAATTCAAGCAGGCCCGAACGGCCGCCGACCGTTCCCTGCTTCTCATAGACCTCAACCTCGTAGCCCTGGGCTGCCAGCAGCATAGCAGCGGCGAGTCCTCCCGGGCCCGCTCCGACAACAGCCACCTTCGCAGCTTCTCTTCCCACCAATTGACTCTCCTCCTTGCCTGATTTCAGCATTGCTATTTCCATATGCAAACATTATACAAGTTCTATACATAAGTGATACAAACATCATACAATCTTTAGCGGAGGAAGTAAACTCTTGCAGTGCCGCCGAGTGGGTTCGAATTCATCAAAAAAACCCTTTTCACCGCGTGCCTGCGGCAAAAAGGGTTGTCTCCGTGTACTGTTTAAAGTTTATTGCCCTGCTTCATAAAGGTCTGATCAAACCAAAGCTGCCAACGGTTTGAAGAGCTTCCCAGCAGCTCGTCGGCCACACTTTGCGGCAACGGGTCTGTATCATAGGCTTTGCCGCCCGCGATGAGCTTAATTTCCGGGAATTCCCGCTTCAGGCGGCCCAGCAGAGCTTCGGAATAAGGAAGCAGCTCTCTGTCTGTCAGCGAAATGCACACGGCACCGATCCGGTGCTGCTTGTCCAGCATCGCCATCACACCCTCCTCCGGGGTGTTGGCTCCCAGGTAAATCACCTCAACTCCGCTCTTGCGCAAGAACAGTGAGAACAGCAGCAGACCGACCTGATGATGTTCGCCTTCCGGACAGAAGGCCAGCACTTTCGGCAAATGGGCGTGTACCGGGAATACATGAAAGAATTGATAGAACCGGTTCGAGATCATATGCGTCATATAGTGCTCCTGCGCCACTGTGGCTGTCCCTTCTTCCCAGGCATCGCCGACCTTGATGAGAATGGGGACCAGCACCTGATGGAACATAGCCTCGTAGCCGTAGAGCGAGAATCCGAAGTCGATCAGTCCGTTGGCCCGCTCTCCCTGGAACTCGAGCAGCGCGCTATAAATCTGCTCCTTCATTTTATCGAAGGCATCCCCCGGAGTACCGCTTGCAGCCGTCATCCGGTCCTCCAGCGCCTTGCGCCTGCTCTCCTTGAGCATGCGTACAGCTTGGGAGATACTCATGTTATGCGTTTCCGTCTGCTCTTTCAGCCAGCGCAAATCGTCAATGTTCTCCTGGGTGTAAAGTCTGTAGCCCGACTCGGTCCGCTCCGGTGTAACGGCCTGATAACGCGTTTCCCAGGCACGGAGCGTGACAGAAGGAATGTCCAGCATTTCTGCGACCTGTTTAATGGAATACATGTATTGCTCACTCGCTTTCCCGTTTCCGCTCTCAGCATTTGTATAACCTTAAAGATCAAACGTTATACAAATCATTTACATTCATTATACAATCGCTTGGATGTAAATGTCATCCCCGGGAAACAGGCATTCCACTCCGGCTGCTGCTTCAAATTCCTGCTGCAGGTGTTAATAGGTTGTTACAGTGCCGCAGAGGACATACTAATTCTTCTTGCCAAGGTCACGGAACCGAACGGAGGAAATGCCATGAACATACGCCACACCCCGCAACCGCATGAATCTGCGGCCGCTGCAAATACGGACGGCTCCGCAGCAGATGGCCATCATATACATAAAAGAAAACGGCGCCGCCGTATCCGGATCCTGCTCCCCCTTCTGCTGCTTGCAGGCTGGCTGGCCGGAGTCATGGTATACCAGACGCATAAGCCTCTTCCGCCGGGCATCTCCTATGAAAGCGGGCTTTACCAGAGTAACAAGCTGGATTTCTGGTACGATCTGACGGTTCCGGACGGCAGCGCGCAAGGGCGGAGAGAAGAGCAGATTCTTCCCCGGATGCTCCAGATTATTGGAGAGGCACGCCAATTTCTGATCGTGGATTTGTTTCTGTTCAACGATTACACCCATAAGGACCAGAGCTTCCCGAAGGTCAGCCGCATGCTGACGGACAAGCTGCTTGCGCAGCAAGCGGCCTACCCCGAAATGGAGATCGTATTCATAACCGACGAAGTCAATACCAATTACGGCTCCGCCCCCAATGCTCTGCTGGAAGAGATGAAGGCAGCCGGAATCCGGGTAATCCTGACCGATGTCGACAGCCTGCGTGATTCCACCCCGGCCTATTCTGCCGTATGGCGGACTTTTATCCAGTGGTTCGGCCAATCAGGCCAGGGCTGGATTCCAAATCTGATGGCCAGCGAGGGACCGGATATTACCGCCCGTTCCTATCTGAAGCTGCTGAACGTCAAGGCCAACCACCGCAAGCTGGTACTCAGCGAGAAGACGGCGCTGGTGTCCTCGGGCAATGTCCATGACGCCAGCGCGTATCATTCCAACATCGCTCTGGAGGTGCAGGGGCCGATCCTGGCCGAGATTCTGCGCACCGAGCAGGCGGCGGCCGACCTCTCCGGGTCGGGGCCGCTGCTCAGCCGTGAGCCGGTATTCGCTCCGCAGGAGGCGCAGGCGTCAAGCGGGCCGCTTGCGGTCAGGTATCTGACCGAAGGGAAGGTATACAAATACGCCCTGGAAGCAATCGCTTCAGCAGAGCGCGGAGATGTGCTATGGATGGGAATGTTCTATCTGGCGGACGACGGCATCCTGGACGCCCTGGTTGAGGCGTCAGCCCGCGGTGCGGAGATCCGCCTGTTGCTCGACCCGAACCAGAATGCCTTCGGACGCGACAAGATCGGCATTCCGAACCGTCCGGTGGCTATGGATTTACACAAGCGTTCGGGCGGCAGCATCGCTATCCGCTGGTACAATACCGGCATCGAACAGTATCACACCAAGCTGCTGTATCTGGCCAAAGCCTCCGGCAGCTCCATCGTGCTCGGCGGCTCCACCAATTTTACCAAGCGCAACTTGGACGACTACAATCTGGAGAATAATCTTTGGGTATCTGTCCCGCGGGGCGAGCCGCTGTTCCTTGAACTGGAGGACTATTTCACGACCCTGTGGAACAACGAAGGAGCAGAGTATACTCTGCCCCTTGAGGAATACCAGGGTGACATCACCCGGCTGAAATATATACTGTTCCGGCTGCAAACCCTGCTCGGGTTCACAACGTTCTGACTTCTTAAGATTCGGCAGTGACTTCTTCTTCGGACAGCACGGTGACCTTCACCCGCACAATGCGCCGTTCGCGGACCTCATGGGCCGTAAACACGATTTGCCCATAGGTGAGTGTCGGCTGTTCTTCGTTCTCCGGAATATATCCCAGCTGTCCGATAATAAACCCGCTCAGTGTGTCGTAGTCGCCGGTGGGCAGCGTCGTCTTCAGGATGCGCTGCGCATCATCCAGCGGCAGTGTGCCGGACATCACGTAGTGGCTTTCGCCCACTTGCTCAACCTCGGCATAGGTCTCCGGCTCGTCGTGCTCGTCATAGATGTTGCCGAGGATTTCCTCAATGACATCTTCAATAGTGACAAGACCGTCTGTCCCGCCATATTCGTCGATGGTGATCGCCAGATGGACCTTGTTCTTCTGCATCTCCTGGAATACCTGATCGGTCCGCAGCGATTCCAGCACGTAGAAGGGCTCACGGATCAGGCTGCGCAGATTGAAATCCGCTCTGTCGCCATCCTCGATAAAGCGAATCAGGTCCTTGATATGCAGCACACCGACAATCTGGTCAATATTCTCTTCATACACAGGGTAGCGTGTATACTGCTCCGTGTTGATGAGCTGCACCGTCTCGCGCAGCGACGCATCCGCCGGCAGGGCGGCAATCCGCGTGCGGTGCGTCATAATGTCGGATACTGTTTTGTTGTCGAACATGAAGATGTTGTTGATGAGCTCCTTCTCCAGCTCCTGAATCGTACCCTTCTCCTTGCCGACATCCACCATCATGCGGATTTCCTCTTCCGTCACATGCTCCTCTTCCTTATTCGGGTCAACTCCGAAGAGACGGACCAGTATATTGGTCGATCCGTTCAGCAGCTTGACGAAAGGCTTCGTGAACTTGGACAGCATTATCAAGGGAGACACTGCGAAGAAGGCTATTGCCTCCGCTTTTTGCAGGGCCAGCCGTTTCGGGACAAGCTCGCCAAGCACCAGCGTAAAATAAGACAGTACTAAAGTGATGACAATCGTCGAAATCGTCTGCAGTACATTCAGCTCCAGCGGTACTCCCCAACCGTACAGCGTTTCTGCGAGTCTGCCCGCAAAGCTGTCAGCGGCAAAGGCACTGGCGAGAAATCCGGCAAGCGTAATGCCGATCTGGATCGTCGCCAGGAAGTTACCGGGCTGCTCGAGCAGGCTCTGTACCAGCCGCGCTTTCTTATGGCCTTCGCTGGCCATATGCTTGATCTTGTTATCATTGAGCGAGACCAGTGCCATTTCGGATGCGGCGAAGAATGCGTTCACCAGAATCAGAATTAACAGCACGATGATTTCTATGCCCACTTTAGTACCCTCCAGTTATAAGTTCGTTTAGTTTTGATATGCTCGTTGCTTTTCTTAATGCATGACTTCAGGCTTGCCGCTCTTATCCTTGGACGTGAACCAGCCAACAGCACCAATAATAATCAGAACGCTGTAGAAAATCAACTTCCAGAGCGTGGAATGAGCGAAATCATGCGAGATGACACCTACATCTTCATGACCCAGCGTCAGCACCGCCAGCTTCACGCCAACCCAGCCCACAATGGCGAATGCGGCAATTTCCAGGGCGGGTCTGGTTTGCAGCAGCTTGACGAAGAGATTCGCCGCAAACCGCATAATAATCAGTCCGATAAATCCGCCCAGGAAGATGACAATGAACTTTCCGCCGTCCATCCCGCCGATGGCAGGCAGCGTCGTGTCCGGAAGCGTCATCGCCATCGCAACTGCAGCCAGAATGGAGTCAACGGCAAAGGCGATATCAGCGAGCTCTACCTTCAGGACAGTGCCCCAGAAGCCGGTAGCCTTCTTCTCTTTCTTGGCCTTCTCCACTTTTGGCTTAAAGATGATCTTGCGCAAGATGTGGTTAATGGCGATGAACAGCAGGTACAGCGCGCCGATCGCCTGGATTTGCCATACATCGACCAGGAACGAAATGATGAACAGCGACGCCAGCCGGAAGACGAAGGCCCCGGCAAGACCATAGAACAGTGCCTTTTTCCGTTCCTCGTCGGGAAGATGCTTGACCATAATTGCCAGCACCAGCGCGTTATCTGCGGCAAGCAAGCCCTCCAGCGCAATTAATAATAAAAGTACCCATCCGTATTCCAATAGAATCGAAATATCCATATGAAGTGCAGCTCTCCTTTTTGATTATCAGTTTGAGGTATTGTACCCTGTGAACGAGCGAAACAATCATTGGTGTACCCGCTTCAGCGCAAGTACCGCATCCCCCTTTTCAGAAATAATTAACAAAAAAGACCCTTGCCGGTTAATGGCAAAGGTCTTATCCATAAAAAGACCCTTACCGTTAACAGGTAAAGGTCTGGCTAACAACGCTGAGCGTCGCCAACAAAGCCGGAAGATTGACGCCTCCGAAATGACGACTTTGTTGTAAAAGCTACTCCCCTTTAGGAAGATCATTCAATTGTTATCTAAAATATAAGTGATCTACTGGGGATTGTCAAAGGATTTCTTGCTGCCCGCCTCAGGAACACTCACCCGCACCCGGTATTCGGAAGCCGGCTGCAAGTCCCGGATCACACCATCCGGGACGAGAACGCCGTCCACATAGACCTCTGTACCTGAGATTTCCGGCTCGCGGCGGATGTCTATGTGCAGCACAGCGCCCCGGAACTCCCGCTTCAGCTTGGCTTCACTCCAGGCGGAAGGAAGCTGCGGCTGAATCCGCAGACCCTCCGCCGTCCCCTGCACGCCGAATAATCCGTCGATCAGGCAGCGGTATACCCAAGGGACTGTTCCCGTATTGAACAGGTGGCTGGAGCGCCCGGCAGTCCGCGGAAATTGCCGGTAGGCCCCGCGGTAATAATTCGGAATGAAGACCGGCAGCTGCCCGCGCCGGATAATATCCTCTGCTGTCGGCCCCGGCAGCATCTTGCGCAGCAGGCGGTAGGCGTTATCCTCTTCCCCCACCGCGTACAGCGCATAGATGTAGAAAGCGGCGGCATGGTTGTATACCGCGCCGTTCTCTGCCGATCCGGGATGCTTCTGGGTCACCCGTCCGACATCCTCGCGCATCGCGGTGAAGGAAGGCGCCAGCTTCTCGACGCCGTATGGCGACTCGAGCTGCTCTTCCACGGCCCGCAGCAGCTTCTCCCGCTTCTGCGCATCCGCCGCACCGCTCAGCAGCGACCAGCCCTGCGGGTTGACGAAGATGCGCCCCTCCTTGTCCGTGCTGATGCCGAACCGTACATTGTCATCCGTAATCCCGCGCGCATACCATTCGCCGTCCCAGAAATGGACGTTGGCAGCTTCGTTCGTCCGGTCCGCTTCCAGCCGGTATTCGTGGGCCGTATCCCCTCGGCCGCTCGCCTCGCAGATGTCCGCCCAGACCTTGAAGGCATAGGCCGTGGCAATCGTCAGCCATCCGGAGACGCCCTTGCCCTTATAGCCAACCATATTCATCGGGTCGCACCAGTCGCCCTGGTTGATATAATTGAGGCCGCGTTCATCACGGTCGCTGATCAGCCAGCGCATGGCCAGGTCAATATGCTCGTACACCGTGGCCTCACGCCCGTCGTCCACAAACGGGACCCGCTCATCCAGCAGCCCGTAATCGCCCGTCTCATCCAGATAGGTGCTCAGGCATACCGGAAGCCAGACGCAATGATCCGTATGCGGCACCTGGTTGATATACTTCAGTTCGGCATCCGGATGCAAAATAATGCCGTCGGGCATCGCCCCGCTCGCCTTCTGCTGTGCCAGGGCGATCAGAAAGGAGCCTCTTGCCGTTTGCGGCTTAATATAGCTCATCCCCATGTTGTCCTGCAGATAATTGCGGGTCTGGGGATCGGTGCTCAGACGGTTCGTCTGGCCATGATAGTACATCTGGCGCGGCAGCCAATGATTGACGAAGTTGTCCAGATCCGGGTCTGGAGTGCTGATCTCGATGCAGCCCTTGCCCTCGCTGATGTAGGCATCATACTCCTGCTCCGCCAGGACGAATCCGTCCGGTCCGTCTCCGCCGGGCGTGCCGAACATGCTGCTGCGGATACCGGCGATCTCCTGCTCATCATGCGCCGGCCCGAAGATGAAGCGGTAGTCTTCCGCCTCGCCGGGCGCGAGCACCATCCGGTATTGCAGCGCACACACCGGCGTCTCATAACGTGCATCCCCTCCGGCCAGTTCCTCGGCGTCCAGTGCGGAGGGATGCATAATCCCGCCTTCACCCTCGAACGATTCCTGGTTGACCTCCCACGCAGACGGCTTACGCTCAGCCAGCAAGTAGGTTTTGTCGGCGAAGTTCTTGATGGTGTAGTAATCATTATATTTCTGGTATGGAGTGATGGAGGAGCAGACAATAGCCTGCAGCTCTTCGTTATATTCACCGGACTGGTTCATCCAGGACATATAGCCCACTGTAAAATAAGGATAAATGCTGAGGCGGCGCGGCTCGGGGGAGAGGTTCGTGATCCGGACACGCCACAATTCCATCGGCTCCTCCTTCGTCAGCCCCAGGCTCATCTCAACGCGGATGCCCCGGCACTCTACCTTCAAGAGAATACGGCTCTTGCCCGCTGCGAATGTGTAGCTGTCCGCAGGCACCCGCACCGGTTCATACGGCGCCGAGAAGATTTCCCCGCTCTCCTCGTCCTTCACGAACACGAAGCGCCCCGGATGATGGGCGTAATACGGCTGTTCCGGCTGCATGAACGTCTTGGCCTCCAGATTCGGGGCATGCGAATATTTGGCCGGCTCCGGCTGCATGAACTGGGCCACGGCATAGCCGCGGCAGTTCATATGGATCATCATTTTCTCATTCCAGAGAAATCCCGATGCTTTCGGCAGCAATGTCGGACTGTTCAGTTCATAGAACTCATTGTCTTCAGTAGCTCTGATCACTTGGCATACCTCTTTCCGGTGTATGAATTTAGATGCTGCCGGACAGCGCATAATTTCATCCCTGCGCACGCCCGGCGGGCGGTGAGGCTACAGCAGCGGAGACATCAAACGGGCTGCCGATTCCAGCAGGCGTTCGAGGAATTTTTTGTTCATAAAATTCTCATGCTCAATGACCCGGGTTGACAGCAAATCCCGTTCGAAATCGGCCACGACACGGGCGACGCTCTCCGTCTGCAGCAGCAGCGCATTGACCTCGAAATTGAGGTGGAAGCTGCGCATGTCCATGTTGGCAGTGCCAATAGTGGCGACTTCCCCGTCCGTAATCAGCAGCTTGGAGTGGATGAAGCCCTTCTCATATTCATAAATCTTAACACCCGCCTCCAGCAGTGACGGAAAGTAGGAGTGCGAGGCCAGGAAGGGAAGCCACTTGTCCGGCTTGGCCGGGAACAGCAGCCTTACATCCAGCCCGGACATCGCCGCGACCCGGATCGCCGTCAGGATATCCTCATCGGGAATGAAATAGGGACTGGCTATCCAGACTGACTTCTGCGCGGAGGTGATCATCGAGAAAAAGATATTTTTGAGCGCCCGCCGCTCATTGTCCGGTCCGCTGGCAATGATCTGCACGGCGCCGTCCCCGGTGGTGAACCGCAGCTGCGGGGAAAGATAATCCTGCTCCAGAATCTTCTCTCCCGTCGTATGCATCCAGTCCTGCAGGAAAATAATCTGCAGCGTCCGTACCGCTTCGCCCCGCAGCAGCATGTGCGTATCGCGCCAGAAGCCGTACGTTTTGCTGCGGCTCAGGTACTCATCCCCGACATTCAGGCCGCCCATGAAGCCGACATCGCTGTCGATGACGACAATTTTGCGGTGATTGCGGTAATTGACCCGGCTGGAGAAGAAGGATGTAGAGTTGCCGTAAGCCGCAACCTGCACACCGGCATCGCTCATTTCCTTCAGGAAGGAACCCGCGAGCTGCATGCTGCCCACTGCGTCGTACATAAATCTGACCCTCACGCCAGCACGGGCCTTCTCGATCAGAATCTGCTGAATGCGCGTCCCGATATGATCCGCCCGGAAGATATAGTATTCCATATGGATATGATGCTGGGCGCGCCGAAGCTCCAGCAGCAGTGTGCCGAAGGTCTCCTCGCCATTGGTCAGAATCCGCGTCTCCGAGCTGAAGGAAATAGGTGAACGCGCAAGCTTCTGGGACAGGCCCAGCAGCTTCTGCTGCTCAGGGGTGAATACCGACCAGTCCTGGTGCATCCGCAAGGCATCGCTCTCAATCCGTTCATAGGCCTGCAGATCCCGCTCAGCTTTCTTGTCATACTTGCGTTTCTTGAACACGTTCTGTCCGAACAGGAAGTAGAAAATCAGGCCGAGCACAGGAATTAATGCCAGCAGCAGAATCCAGGAAATGGTGGTCGAAGGGTTGCGGTTCTCCATAAATATCCCGAGTCCGATAGAGATGACCGTCAACGTGGAGAAGATACTGATAATCGTGCCGGCAGTGCTGCCGAATATGCCAAAGCCGAAATAATAAAAAGCAATTAATGCCGCAATAATGACAAGTGCCTGCAGCCCTCTTCTCATAAGCTACCTTCCTTCTTCTACCGTTCCTCTTCTAAAATGACCCATCTATATATTACATGAGAATTGAAATTCTTCCTACTGCTCTCCCGGGCAAAAAAATCGTCCCGGGGCTGTAACCAAGCCCGCCCGTCACCGTAATTTGTAATGGATTATAAACTGTACTATAATCGTTCTGACCATCAAGTCAATTCAAAAACTACTCGGTCAGAAAGAAGTGATTTCCATAGCAGCCGACAAGAATACAGACCGGAAGGAACAAATTATCAAGACTGCCATGCAGCTATTCGCTGTCAAAGGCTCATCCTCTACCTCCATGCAGGAGATTGCCGAGCTCTGCGGTATTTCCAAAGGCAGCCTGTATCTGGTGTTCAAATCGAAGGAGGAGCTGGAGAACAGCATTTATATATATTGCTTCCGCATGATCCGCGAACCTCTGGAGCGCGAGGAACAGGCCGTACGGAGAAGCCCGCGCGAGAAGCTGCGCAACCAGATCGAGATTCTCCTGGTTCATGTCTATGAGCTGCGTGAATTTCTGCAGCGTCAGATTCAGGATTATCTTGGCCAGGGCGTCAGACAAGCGCCGGACTGGCTGCGCAAGGGCAACGGACCGCTGCTGGTCCTGTTCCGCAGCAAGCTTGAGGAAATCTACGGCAAAGAGGTGCTGGCTTACACGGGAGATGTCGGCATGCTCGCATCAGGAATGCTGCACACCAGCGTGATGGCACTCTTCCAGCAGGATACGCCGATCTCGATTCCGCGTCTGGCCGATTACCTGCTGGACCTGCTGGACATCGTGGTATCCGGCCTGCTGGACCGCCGCCCTGAACCGCTGATTTCGGCAGCGATGATTGAATCCTGGCTGCTGAACCACGAGAGCATTGCACCGCAAAGTCCGCTGCAGCTGATCAAGTCTATGAAGCTGCTGCTCGGCACATTGGAGGCGGAGCATGCCCCGGAAGCTTTGGAGTCACTGGACATCATGGAGAATGAAATGCTCATGCCCCACCCCCGCAAAGCGATTATCAGAGGAATGCTCCTGAATCTGCGGGAGGTTCCGCTCCTGGAGAAGGAGCTGGCGGAATTGGAACGGCTGATTTCGCCGTACTGGCAGCAGGCCTGTTATTTCCGCTAGCCGCGGATGACGGCCCAGAGAGAATAGCACGGATAGCAGTGCTCATAGCCGAACTTATACTGGCGGCCTATACATACGGCCCGAGAGGAGAAGAAACGTAACTTATGAAGAGCCTGATTAATTTCTCGCTGAAGAACAAATTCGCGATCTGGCTGCTCACTATCATTATTGTATTCGCAGGCTTGTACAGCGGACTCAATATGAAACAGGAGACCTTGCCTAATATCAATATCCCTTTCCTTAGCGTAACCACCGTGTACCCCGGCGCCGCCCCCGAAGGGGTAGTCAATGACGTCAGCAAGCCGCTGGAGCAGAAGCTCCGCAACGTAGACGGCGTCAAGACCGTCACCTCGATGTCACTCGAGAATGCCTCCAGCATCACCATTGAATTCGATTACGGCACTAATCTGGATAACGCAACCGCAGCTGTGCGGGAAGCGCTGAATGAGGTCGACCTTCCGGATGACGCCCAGAAGCCGTCCCTTTCCCGCTTCAGCCTCAGCTCCCTGCCCGTAATCTCGCTCAGCCTGACTGCAGACGGCAGCGAGAACCTGGAAGAGCTGACCCGCATCGCCGAGAATGACATCCGGCCTGCGCTGGAAGATGTCGAGGGCGTAGCCTCGGTGCAGATTTCCGGCCAGTATGTCAACGAAGTATCCCTGAAGTTTAACCAGGAGAAATTAAATCAATACGGACTCAGCGAAGATACAGTCAAGACGCTCGTTCAGGCCAACTCCCTGCGTGTGCCGCTCGGCCTCTTCCAGCTTGAGGACGCGCAGAAGGCGGTGGTTGTCGACGGCAACGTGACCACCGTGGAAGATCTGAAGAACCTGAGCATCCCGGCTGTTCCTTCGGGTGCAGGAACGGCTGGAGCTGCTGGAGCTGCAGGTGCTGCGGGCAATGCTGGTGCTGCTGCCGGCACGGATGCTGCTGGTAGTGCGGCACCCGGTACAGCAGCGGGCGCTGCGGGCAGCACAGATGCAGCCGGCGCCGCTGGTGCCGGAGCGATGGCCGCTGCCGGACTGCCAACGGTGAAGCTGGGCGACATCGCCGACATTGAAGTGGTCGGCACGTCGGAATCCATCTCGCGCACCAACGGCAAAGAATCCATCGGCGTCCAGATCATCAAGGACAATGACGCCAATACCGTCGAAGTGGTCAACGGCGTCAAGGATGCCGTCGATGAATTGAAGGAGCTGTATCCTTCCGCCGACATCAGTGTCATGCTCGACCAGGGCAAGCCGATTGAAGATTCCGTCAGCACGATGCTGTCCAAAGCCGTCTTCGGCGCCTTGTTCGCCGTGCTGATCATTCTGCTGTTCCTGCGGAATATCCGCTCGACCATTATTTCGATTATCTCGATTCCACTCTCGCTGCTCATCGCCGTGCTGCTGCTGAAGCAGATGGATATCACCCTGAACATGATGACCCTCGGGGCGATGACCGTGGCCATCGGCCGCGTCGTCGACGACTCCATTGTCGTCATCGAGAACATCTACCGCCGCCTGTCTCTTAGCGGCGAGAAGCTGCGCGGACGCGAGCTGATCAGCGCCGCTACCCGCGAGATGTTCGTACCGATTCTGTCTTCGACCATCGTTACCATCGCCGTATTCCTGCCGCTTGCTTTTGTCAGCGGAATGGTCGGCGAGCTGTTCCTGCCGTTTGCGCTCACTATGGTCTTCGCCCTGCTGGCGTCCCTGGTGGTGGCTATTACCCTTGTGCCGGCCCTGGCGCACACGCTCTTCCGCAATGGACTGGGGAAGGGCAAGCAGACCCACGAAGACAAGCCGGGCAAGCTGGCGGGCGGCTATCTGCGGATTCTGAACTGGTCGCTGGACCATAAGCTGATCACCTTCGGCGCTGCCGTACTGCTGCTCGTAGGCAGTATCTTCCTGATCAAGCCGATTGGCGTCAGCTTCATGCCGGAGCAGGAAGAGAAGAACATTATTATGACCTTCTCGCCGCAGGCCGGCCAGACGAAGGAAGAGGTTCAGGAGCAGGCACTGAAAGCCGAGCAATACATTCTGACCCAGGAGCACCTGGAGCAGCTGCAATATTCCATCGGCGGAGGCGGAATCATGGGTATGGGCTCGGGCAACTCCGGCCTGTTCTATCTGACTTATGAGAGCGACACTCCGGATTTCGAGACCGTGAAGGAGAACCTGATCGAAGGCTTAACGAAGGAAGTGCCTACCGGCGAATGGGGCGATATGTCCGGGCTGGCCGGAGGCGGCCTTGGCGGCAGTACGCTGACCGTCAATGTCTTCGGCGATACGCTGGAGCAGATCAAGCCGGTAGCCGACGATATTCTCGCCATTGTCAATGAGGACAACAAGAACTTCACGGACGCCGACACCAGTCTGTCCGAGTCTTACGAGCAATACACCATTGTTGCCGATCAGGCAAAGCTCAGCTCGCTGGGCCTGACCGCAGGCCAGATCGCCATGAAGCTGGCGCCGGTGACCACACGCCCGGTGCTGACGGAAGTCGATGTGGACGGCAAGAACTACAATGTCTATATTGAAGCCGATACCGAAACCTACAGCAGCATTGAGGAGATGGAGGCTGCCACGCTGACCTCGCCGCTGGGCATTACCGTGCCAATCGGACAGGTGGCCAGCATTGAGAAGGGCTCCTCGCCGGATACAATTACCCGTATCGACGGCAAGATGACCGTGGATGTGACTGCCGAAATCACCTCCAGCGATGTCAACAGCGCCTCCAACAAGGTGAAGGATAAGATTGAAGCTATGGAATTGCCGGAAGGCGTAACCGTCTCGTTCGGCGGGGTTACCGAGCAAATCAATGAAACATTCAGCCAGCTCGGCGTCGCCATGGCGGCCGCCGTTGCCATTGTATATTTCGTGCTCGTTGTGACCTTCGGCGGCGGCCTCGCACCGTTTGCCATTCTGTTCTCGCTGCCGTTCACGGTCATCGGCGCACTCGTCGCGCTGCTTCTGGCCGGCGAGACGCTGAACGTCTCGGCGCTGATGGGCGCCCTGATGCTGATCGGTATTGTCGTCACCAACGCCATCGTGCTCATCGACCGGGTTATTCACAAGGAGAACGAAGGTCTGACGACACGGCAAGCGCTGCTTGAAGCCGGCGCGACCCGCCTGCGGCCGATCCTGATGACCGCGCTGGCCACCATCGGCGCACTGCTGCCGCTCGTTACCGGTCTGGAGAACAGCGCGGGGATCATCTCCAAGGGTCTTGGTGTTACCGTTATCGGCGGTCTGGTCAGCTCTACACTGCTGACGCTGGTTGTTGTGCCGATTGTGTATGAGTTCCTGATGAAATTCCGCAAGAACAAAACCGTGGAATAGCACCGGGTACATGAAAGGGGGTGTTCCAAGCGCCATTGTGATGGCTGCCTGGAACACCCCCTTATTTCATTCGCTTACACCATCGCCGCCGCGTCGCTCTCCAGCGCACCCTTGAAGGCACGCAGCATTTGCAGATCATACGGCAGGAATTCCTCGAGCATGTGGCTGAGCCCCAGGTACAGCGGACTTTCAGTGGCTGCATTCAGCCGTTCGCAGAACTGCGGTGTCCACTTCAGCAGATGCTCCTCCAGGAAGCTCTCCTGAATCTCCAGCAGCTGCAGGGCACTCCGCGCCGAGAAGCTGTTATACAGCATCCGTTCGTGCAGCACGGCCATGAATTCCAGCTCAATCGAAATATGGTCATCGGCTTCGCCGCTGCATTTCTTAAAGACTACCCCGGCCGATGCATACACATCGGACAGTACATTGCAGAACGCTTCTTCCCGGCCGAGCTGCGCCGCCTCCCGCGTCACAAAGGCGCTTGCCGAACGCTGGCTCATCAGCCGCGTATATTCCAGGCTCTCCCTCTCGCAGATACCCGGCAGCTTCGCAGGCT
Source organism: Paenibacillus tepidiphilus (assembly GCF_008635795.1). Taxonomy (GTDB): domain Bacteria; phylum Bacillota; class Bacilli; order Paenibacillales; family Paenibacillaceae; genus Paenibacillus_AQ; species Paenibacillus_AQ tepidiphilus. Next base: position 214,484 of record NZ_VWRQ01000009.1, read on the forward strand.
CCTGGCTGCACAGGTACCGCTTCAGCTCACGGCCTCCCTCTGTCATCTCCGCAGCAACACTCATTTGCGGATTGCGGCTCCACTGGGCCACCAGCGACAAACTGGGCTTTCTTCCATAGAAATCAACTAACAGCTGATATATCAGTCCCCGACTTTCCAGCCAACGGTTAAACGTCTCCGGCACGACAAGCGGTGGAACAGTTGATATGGTCATTTTGCAAATCCTCCCTATAAATTTGACCGACCACCCTAGGTTTCCTGTAGCATCCAGGGGGCGTATATCCGGCCTCATAGCTGTTCTCTTCGCAAAAGTGAGCGGTGAATCGCTTGGATTCCTTCCGCACTATCATTATATCGGATTAATAAAGCGCTTTCGGTGAGCATTCTTTGACCAATACCGCAAACCGTCACAATTCTGTTAAAATTGACCTTTGCCATTTCTTCCGGCTCACATATGATAAAGGTTGTCTTGCTCCATTGACGTGGACCCGGCTAATCTTTAAAATTTGATATAAACTAGACTGACAGAAAAGGGGGCAACGCCATGGAACCGTTGACGGACCCGTTTGGACGCCTTCATGATTATATCCGCATCTCGGTAACCGACCGCTGCAACCTGCGCTGCATTTATTGTATGCCTGCGGAGGGAATGCAATTCCAGCCCCAGGACGAGATTATGAGCTATGAGGAAATTGCCGCTGTCGTCCGGGCGCTCGCGCCGCTGGGACTGCGCAAGGTCCGCCTTACCGGCGGGGAGCCGCTGGTCCGCAAGGATCTGGAGAAGCTGGTCGCCATGCTGGCCGGGATTCCCGGCATCGAGGATTTATCGCTCACCACGAACGGCCTGCTGCTCCCGGCCAAGGCCGCCGCTCTGAAGGAGGCCGGACTGTCGCGGGTGAACATCAGCCTGGATTCGCTCAAGCAGGACCGCTTCGAACGGATTACCCGCGGCGGCAAAGTCGCCATGGTGCTCAAGGGCATCGAAGCCGCACAAGCGGCAGGCCTGTCGCCGATCAAGCTGAATGTTGTTCTGATGAAGGGCATCAACGACGATGAAATTCAGGATTTCATTGCGTTGACCCTGGATAGCCCGCTGAATGTACGGTTTATTGAATATATGCCGATTGGCAGCGCCAGCGATGCCTGGCGCCAGACCTACCTGCCGCTGGAGCGGGTGGTCGCCGCCTGTACAGAGGCCGGGTGGGAGACGACCGAAGATGAAGGCCCCTCCGGCAATGGCCCCTCGCAGAACCGCCGCGTAATCGGCGCCAAGGGCACCTTCGGACTGATTCACCCGGTCAGCGAGCACTTCTGCGACAACTGCAACCGGCTGCGGCTGACCGCCGACGGCCACATCAAGGCCTGCCTCTACTGGGAGGACGAATACAACGTCCGGCCGCTGACCAGCGACCCGGCTGCGGTGCAGGCGCTGTTCCGCAAGGCGCTCGGCAACAAGCCGCACAATCATGAAATGGCGCTCGCCCTTGAGCGCAAGCAGCAAAGCCACACCCCGACCAAACGCCGCATGTCCCAGATCGGCGGATAGCCTGCGGGGTGACCGGAACATAGCAAGCGGCCGTACCTCCCGTTGCCGGGATCGTACGGCCGCTTTTTTCACATTTATAAGTTGCACTTAAGATTAGCCCGGATAAGACCGGATGTAGTTATGATGAACGAAAGGCATCTCCTGTTCGCGGCTTTAGTTCGATAATCGCCACTTAATTCCACCTATATGTAGGTAGATCGCAGCTCTAGTTGGATAATCGCCACTTAATATGGTTGTAAATCAAGCAGCACACCAATATTGCCCAAATTAAGTGGCGATAATCGAATTAGATTATTGAAATCCGTAAAAAGGGAAGAATTAGTGTGCGAAAATCGAACTATTCCCAGGAACCGATAGGGTTTGAGATGGCGTAAAATAAGTTGTGTACCAAGATTTGGGGCCTAGTCAGGCAACAAAAAAGTAGGGTATTCTCGGGATTGTTGAAGTCCACCAAGAAAGGAACCCTACTCGATGACTATTGTACCCGAAAATATGCTAAATAATCTATTTGAAAATCTTGTTACAGAGTTCGTGAAAGATAACTTAGAGTCCATCCTCCGGGCTGAAATCCAGGCATTTATGTCTTCGGAAGATGCCGGGATACGTAACAGCCGTAACGGATACTACACTCGCAATCTGCATACCCGCTACGGGAATATTGAAGACCTGGAAGTGCCACGGGACCGGCAGGGATTGTTTCAGACGCAGCTTTTTGAACCGTACCAACGACGCGACGGTTGGCTGGAAGAAGCCGTCATTCAGATGTACAAATCGGGCATGGGCACCCGGGACGTGGCCCGGTTTATTGAAAGTATGTTCGGCAGTCACTACTCGCCTACCACCGTCAGCAATATAACCGCAACGGTGCTGGAGGACATCCACCAGTGGCAGAAACGTCCGCTCCAAAAACGCTACTCTGTCATCTATCTGGACGGCCTCTACGTCAAACTCAAGCGTGGGACTGTCAGCGGCGAGGTCGTTTACTTTGCCATGGGCATTGACACGGAAGGCCACCGTCAAATTCTGGGCTTCTATGTGGGCGGTCAGGAAAGTGCCAACGGCTGGCGTGAAGTGCTCAAAGACCTCTATGACCGTGGAGCACAGGAAGTGCTACTTGGTGTATTTGACGGTCTGCCCGGGCTGGATGCAGCGTTTAAAGAAGTCTACCCGAAGGCAGATGTGCAACATTGCGTCGTTCATAAAGTCCGCTCCACGTTTCCGAAAATCCGGGTTCAGCACCGGACCGAAGTCATTGAAGATCTGAAGACAGTATACAACGCTGCCGATGAAGAGTTGGCCCGTGCGGCTTTTGACACCGTGAAAGCGAAATGGAGCAAGCTGTACGCCAAAGAAAT
>NZ_VWRQ01000090.1 GCF_008635795.1 Paenibacillus tepidiphilus
GGTTATTCGGATGCGGTGAATAAAAATAGCCGAGTAGTGAATAATACCGCTCGTCGTCAAGGTAATTATTTGGCGAAATTCGGCTATGATATTACCGATAAACAGCGTATCGGCTTAAGTTTCCGTCAAGAGTCGTTTTATGGTGCGGGACAAGATCGTTTCGAGATGATTTTTAATAGCCGCCCGGTAAATGCGAACACGACCAAACGTACCTACAACCTTGAGTATGATGCGAAAGACATCGGCTTTGCTCGAGACGTTAAAGCGAATGTGTTCCATATTTTAGGGACGGATAAGCGAGAAGATTATCAGCAAAATAAATTAACCGGTTATCAACGTAGTTCTAAAACCAAAACAACGGGGGCTAATTTAGGCTTTACCAGCGAATTTGGCGGAGAGCATCTGTTTAAATATGGTGTGAATCTGCGTAAAGAGCAGACAGGTAGTCAGAATTCGTTCGGCAATATTAAAGGCGAACAAAAATTCGAATACGGATTATATGCCG